>CAVZQD010000005.1:0-98809 GCA_963777335.1 uncultured Solirubrobacterales bacterium | reverse complement strand
GAACTGCAAGCCGCCTTCGAGCGGGTCGTCCACAAACATAACTATGGCTCCGCGACCACGGTTGCTGAGCAACATGGCGAGCTCGGCCTGGTGGCGCCTGACCGCTGACGAACCCCTTCTCGGCGTTCTGCTGCGGTTGGATCGCCGTCTCTACGATCAGCGGATTCAGACCGCGCGCCGGGCCGGACAGCGGCGCCGGGATCGCGCGTCGCACAGCGTCGCTCGATGCCGCCAGAAGCGCCGGCGCTGGATGGGGGCGCCGGCGCATGACGAATGCGGCGTTACTTCAGGTCGACGGTGGCGCCGGCTTCCTCGAGATCGGCCTTGAGCTTGTCGGCCTCGGCGCGGTCGATTCCCTCCTTGACCGGCTTCGGGGCCTCGTCGACCAGGGCCTTGGCCTCCTTGAGGCCGAGGCCGGTGGCGGCGCGCACGACCTTGATCACCTGGATCTTCTTGTCGCCGGCCGCCTGGAGCACCACGTCAAACGCCGTCTGCTCCTCGACCTCCTCGCCACCGCCGTCGGCCGCGGCGCCGGCTGCCGGGGCTGCGGCGGCTACGGCCGTGGCAGAGACGCCGAACGTCTCCTCGAGCGCCTTGATGCGCTCGGACAGTTCGAGCACGGAGATTGACTTGAGTTCGTCGATCCACTCTTGGGTGCTGGGCATGGTTCCTCCTTAGGCGTCGGACGCGTCGTCGTCCGAAGCTGATTCCTGTTCAGTTTCTTGTGGGGCGGCCTCGGGTTCGGCGGCCGCTTCGGGCTCGGGCTCGGGTTCTGCGGCCGCCTCAGGCTCCGGCTCCGCAACCGCCTCAGGCTCCGCAACCGCCTCAGGCTCCGCGACCGCCTCAGGCCCAGGCTCCGCAACCGCCTCAGGCTCCGGCGCCGCTTCGTCAGCCGCCGGCGCCGGCGCCTCACCGCTGACGAGCCCCTTCTCCGCGATCTGCTGCAGCTGGATCGCGAGACCCGCGATCAGCGCGTTCAGACCGCGCACGAGCCCGGACAGCGGCGCCGCGATCGTGCCGACGAGCTGGGCGTGGAGCACGTCGCGCGCGGGCAGACGCGCGATCGCCCGCACCTGGTCGGCGCTCAGCGCCGCGCGATCCATGAGGCCGCCCTTGAATTCGAGCGTGTGCATCGTCCGCGCGGCCTCGTTCAGCGCCTTGGCCGCGAGCGCCGCGTCCCCCGACACGAACGCGAGCGCGGTCGGGCCCTCGAGCAACGCCTTCAGCTCCTGGGCGCCGGCTTCGTCGGCCGCGCGCTCGGAAAGAGAGTTCTTGACGATCCGGAACTTCGTCCCGGACTCGCGCAGCCTCGCCCGCAGCTCGGCGGCCTGCGCGACGGAGATCCCGCGGTAGTCGACCGCGAACACGGCGTCGGCCGACTTGATCTGGCCGGCGATCTCCTCTACGACTGCTGCTTTTTGGTCTCGGTTCATGATTCCTCTCGAAACGCGAAACGCCCGCTGGTCGGCGGGCGTCGCATCCGGAACCACAACGCGGTTCCAAACATCGAACTCCGCCTGCCCCGGACTTACGAAGAAGACGGCCGGGGGTCTCGGGCTTCGTCTCTGTGGCTAAGAGTTTACGCCGCCACGGGCTCCTCGACGATGTCACGCGTGCGCGTGGGATCGACCTTGACCCCGGGTCCCATCGTCGTGGCGACGGTGACCGTGCGGATGTAGCGGCCCTTGGCCGCCGACGGCTTGGCCCGGATCAGTTCCTCGATCACGGCCGCGTAGTTCTCGAGCAGCTTGCGGTCCTCGAAGTCGCGCTTGCCGATCACGAGGTGAACGATTGCGTTCCGGTCGGTCCGGTACTCCACCTTGCCGGCCTTGGACTCCTCGACCGCCTTGGCGACGTCCATGGTCACGGTACCGACCTTCGGATTCGGCATCTTGCCGGCGGGGCCGAGGATCCGGCCGAGCCGGCCGACCACCGGCATCAGGTCGGGCGTCGCGATCGCGACGTCGAAGTCGTCGAAGCCGTCCTGGATCCGCTGGGCGAGGTCCTCGGCGCCGACCACGTCGGCGCCCGCCTCTTCGGCCTCGCGGGCCTTGTCGCCCTGAGCGAACACCGCGACCTTGACGTCCTTGCCGAGGCCGTTCGGGAGCGCGATCGTCCCGCGCAGCTGCTCGTCCGCGTGGCGGACGTTCAGGCCGGTGCGCACGTGCACCTCCACGGACTCGTTGAACTTCACGCGCGCGAGCTGCTTGATCAGCGCGACCGCCTCGCCGGGCGAGTACTCGCGCTCGCGATCGAACCGCTGCTTGGCGTCCTCGTATGTCTTTCCGTGATGTGCCATAAGCCCTATACGACCTCCACACCCATCGAGCGGGCGGTGCCCGCGATGATCTTCGCGGCGGCGTCGACATCGCCGGCGTTCAGGTCCTTCATCTTCTTCTCTGCGATCTGGCGGAGCTGATCCTGCGTGATCTGGGCGACCTTGGTGCGGTTCGGCTCGGCCGACCCCTTCTCGAGGTTCAGCGCCTGCTTGATCAGCACCGCGGCCGGCGGGCTCTTGGTGATGAACGTGAACGAGCGGTCCTCGTAGACCGTGATCACGACCGGGATCACCGTGCCGATGTCGCCCTGCGTCTGCGCGTTGAACGCCTTGACGAACTCCATGATGTTGACGCCGTGCTGGCCGAGCGCCGGCCCGACCGGCGGCGCCGGCGAAGCTTGGCCGCCGACGGCTTGCAGCTTGATCTGTGTCAGGACCTTCTTCGCCATGTCTAGATCTTCTTCACTTGATCGAACCCCACTTCCACCGGCGTCTCTCGACCGAAGATCGACACCAGCACCTTCAGACGCTGGGCATCCTCGTTGACCTCGGAGATCTCGCCGGAGAAGTCTGACAGCGGCCCCGAGATCACCTTGACCGACTCGCCGATCGTGAACGTGGCCCGGCTGCGCGGGCGCGCCTCCTGCTCGCGGTGGAGCAGGCGGTTGACCTCGTCCTGCGTGAGCGGGACGGGTTCGTTCGATGCCCCGACGAAGCCAGTCACCCCGGGCGTGCCCTTGACCAGCGACCACGAGTCCTCGTTGAGGTCCATGTTGACGAGCACGTAGCCGGGCATCGTGCGCTTCTCGACCGTGATCTTCTGGTTGTCCTTCATCTCAGAGACCGACTCGGTCGGCACGACGATCTGCCTGACCGCCTGCTGCTGACCGAGCGACACGATCCGGTGCTCGAGGTTGTGCTTGACCTTGTTCTCGTGACCCGAGTATGTGTTTACGACGTACCAGCGGAACATTCTGTTCTTCGATTGGCCTCTCTAGCCGTCAGCGCGCGCGCCGGCGCTCACTTCAAGACGAAAGTCACTAGCTTCCCGGACACCCAATCCGCCAGGCCCAGGAACACCGCGGCCACGATGACAAATCCGATCACGACTCCCGTGGCCTGGAACACCTGACGGCGGTCGGGCCACTGTACTCGGTGCAGCTCGCGCCAGCTTCCTTGAAGGAAGCCGATGAGCCGCGCGAGCATGCTCGGGTGCCGCTCGGCGACGGCCGTCGTGCCCGGAGCGGCCAGCTCGCCGCCACCGGATGGGCCGGCGCCGCCTCCACCATCGTAGCGACGGCGACGACCACCCCCGCCTCGCCCGCCGCGGCCCGCCGCGATCGACTCTTCGACCTCGCGCTCGAACTCGGCCTCGCCCTCTTCGGGCTCTGGCTCCTCGGGCCGGCCGACCTCGAGCTGCGCCTCGGCCAACTCGGCGTCGGGCATCGCATGCTCGAGGGGCGGCGGGGCGCCGTGCTCGCCGTCGTCGATCCCGGACGCGCGGTCCTCGTCCTGTTGATATGAGCCGGCGTCGAGGTCGTCCTCGCCGGAGCTTGGTTTGAGGTCGACGGGCTCCAGCCCGCTGGCGTCCCCGCCCCGCTCGAGCTCGGCGGCACCGTTGTCGTGCTCGTGCTCAGCGGCCCCGTTGTCGGCGTCGTGCGTGACGGTCGGGAGGCCCTGGCGCGGATCCACAGGCGTACCCGGTTGGCGAGGTCGCCGTTCTCTGGCGCGTTTGCGGTTGCGGGCCACGGGGCGCTCCGGTCAGCTCAGCGCGTTTCGCGGTGAGGCGTATGGCGCCTGCACCAGCGGCAGTACTTGCGCAGCTGGAGTCGCTCCGGATTGTTCCGCTTGCTCTTGTTGGTCTGATAATTGCGTCGCTTGCACTCTTCACACGCGAGAGTTGCAGCGATCCGAACATCTCCACGAGCCATCTGGGGCGCTTCCGTCTGGAATGGTCAAGGGTCCGGCTGCCGGACTGCGGGCGCGGAAACGAACGCCGCCCGGCGCCAATGCCTCAGTGTAGCGTCAGCCCAATGACCGAGAGAGGCTCCGCAGCTATTCGACCAGCTCGATCGGAGATACCTCCAGCTCGAGCCAACGGTCGCCGCGAAGGATGCGGATCGGCAGCGGCCGACCGATCGCCTCGTGCGTCATCAACCGCTGTACGTCATCGACGCGCTCGATCGCCTGACCGCCCATCTCGACGATCAGGTCCTCGGCTCTGAGCCCGGCTCGCTGGGCGGGACTGCCCTGGGATACGTCGACGACCTCGACGCCCGCGGCGCGCCCCACGCGCACGCGCGCGTGAGGTGGGAGCGGGCGGGGGCCGGCGGCGATCCCAATCCACGCGCGCCGCACGCGCCCGTCGCGCATCAACGTCCCGACGATCTGCCGCGTGGCGGCGTTGATCGGCACCGCGAGCCCGAGCCCGACGCCGGCGACCGCGGTGTTGATCCCGATCACCCGCGCTGAGGAGTCGACAAGCGCGCCCCCGGAGTTGCCGGGATTCAACGCCGCGTCGGTCTGGATCACGTTGTCGATGTGGCGCACGGTCCGCCCCGCTCGCGCCGGCAATGAGCGCCCGAGTGCCGACACGACGCCGGCGGTGACCGAGCCCGCGAACCCGTTCGGGTTGCCGATCGCCACCACGAGCTGGCCGACCCGCAGGTGCTCGGCCTCGCCGAGCGTGGCCGGGGTCAGCCCGTCGCCGTCGGCACGGAGCACCGCCAGATCCGTCAGCCGGTCCGTGCCGACGACCCGCCAGCTCAGCTCGCGGCCGTCGACGAACGTCGCCCTGCCGGCCCGTCCCGGTGCTGCGACGACGTGCGCGGAGGTCAGGAGGAACCCGTCGGGCGTGAGCGCGACTGCGCTGCCGGCGCCCGCGGGCACCTGTCCGCCACGGCCGCGCCGCATCACCCGCAGGTTGGCGACGCTCGGCGCCACGCGCTCCGCGACATCGACGACGATCCTCGAATAGGCATCGAGGGCCTCGGCCTCTCGCCGCTCGGCTTCGTTCTCGTGCTGCTGCTCAGCCGTCGTGCTCATGTCCGCGTCCCGACTACAGGCTCACGGACACCGTGCGCTCGTCGGCGCCACGGACGATCGTCAGCTCGAGCTGCTCGCCGGCAGTCGCACCGTCGAGCGCCTCGTACAGGGCCTCGATGCGATCGAGCTCCTTGCCGGCGACCGCGACGATCAGGTCGCCGCGCTCGAGGCCGGCCCGGTCAGCGGCGGTGCCGCGCTCGACCACGCGCACCAGGATGCCGTCACGCTCGGGCAGGCCGACCGCCCGCCGCAGGCGCCGCGCGACGCGAGGCGGGGCGATCGCCACGCCGAGGCGCGGCCGCTTGGGCGACTCGCCGCGACCGAGCTGCTCGACGCGCTCGCGGGTCGAGCGGTCGGCCGGAACGGCCAGGATCAGACCGCCGTCGGCCCTGACCGCGTTGACTCCGAGCAGACGGCCCGAGCCGTCGATCAGCGGGCCGCCGGAGGATCCGCGCGGCAGCGGGGCGGTGTGCTCGATCGCGCCGCTGATGCGCCGCCCGCGCGGGCCCCTGAAGCTGCGCGCCGTGGACGACACAAATCCGGGGGTGACCCGCAGGCCGCGACCACCCGGGTTGGCGAGCGCGAGCACCGAACGTCCGATCGGGACGGAGTCCTCGGCGTCGTCGGCCCATTCGATCGGCTCGATGTCGGCTGTGTCGGTCTCGATCACCGCCAGATCCAGATCCTCGTCGGAGGCCAGGACCCGGCCGGTTTCGCGCCGGCCGTCGAAGAACGTGACGGTCACCTCGTCGCCGCGCAGGTTGTGGGCATTGGTCAGGATCCGTCCGGATCCGATCACGAAGCCCGAGCCGAATCCCCATCCGTGGCCGAGCCCGATCACCTTGGGACCGGTCCCCTCCGCCGCCGTCTGGATCTCGCTCTCGAGCTCTTCAAGAACAGTCATTTCAGACCACTTCTCCTTCTACAAACTACTGACTTGCAATGTGCAAGTGACAAGCTTAGCAATCCATTCGTCCGGCACCGGGCGCGCGGCCCGGCGTTGAAACCCGGGACGAGTGAGGGCTCGACCGTTGGATGCCGGCGCTTCCCTCCTCTCTGTTGCCGCCGGTAGCGGCGGGCGCCTGAGGGTGGGTGGGGTGCCCGGGCCGTCGGCAACCCCCCCGGCCCATTGCAGGTCGGCCCGGGCCGCCGGCAACCCGCCCCCGGCCCACCGCAGGTGCCCACCGTTCGGAGAGCGCCAGCACCGGCCCGCCCGCCGGCACCCCGGCGCGCCCCCGGCCACCGCCACCGCCCTACCATCCAAAGCGTGATTAACGACGGCGCCGCGATCGACGAGACCGACACCGCCGAGACCGGACCCACGCCACCCGGGCTCGACGAGACCTCCCGCTCGGCCCTGGCCGACGCGCTCGCCACCGTTGGCGATCGCTGGACGCTGCTGGTGATCGCCGCCCTCCTCGACGGACCCAAACGCTTCGGAGACCTTCAGACCGAAGTCCCAGGCATCGCCCCGAACGTGCTCACCGGGCGGCTCCGCCAGCTCGAGCGCAATGCGCTGGTCCTCGCGCGCCCGTACTCTGAGCGCCCGCCCCGATTCGTGTACGAGCTGAGTGCGGCGGGCCAGGAGCTTGCCGGCGCCCTGCGGCTGCTCGCCGGCTGGGGCGCGCGCAACGCCGAGGACGCGACGGGGCCGCGGCACGCGGTGTGCGGCACGCCGATGGAGGCGCGCTGGTGGTGCCCAACCTGCGAGCGAACCGTCGCCGACGGGGAAGACGAAGAGCTTCACTTCGCCTGAGGGCGCCGGTGCGCCTGCTCGTAGCGAACGCCGCGACTTCGTAACGTACGACCGCGGCGAGCGGGCGACGCCAGATCACCGCTTCCCACCCGCGGTCGCCTCAATCGGCATTCCAACCTTCGCCCAGCCACCCACCGGATCCCGCCACTGGACTCAGCCGCGCACGCTGAGAGACCTCTAACCGGTCGGGCAGAGGCCGTGCGGGTAGGGACAGAATGCGCGCATGCTCCGCCTGGTGGGCATAGTGATGTCGATTGGGTTGGCGGATTCGCTCAACCCCACGACGATCGCGCCCGCGCTGTATCTGGCCACGGGCGAGCGCGCACGGGGCCGGGTGGCGGAGTTCACGGCCGCCGTGTTTGCCGTGTACTTCCTCGGCGGCGCCGCGATCGCGGTCGGCGCCGGCCAGCTGATCAGGCCGCTGCTCCCGCACCCACGTCACCACATCGCGAACATCGTCGAGATCGCCGTCGGCGCGGCGATGATCGCCGCCGCGGCGATGCTGTGGCGCCACCGGGCGCGCCTGTCGCTGCGTGATCCGCCTGACTTCGATCCCCAGGGCAAGTCCAGCTGGGTGCTCGGGGCGTCGATCACCGCGGTCGAGCTGCCGACGGCGTTCCCGTACTTCGCCGCGATCGCGGCGATCGTCGGGTCGGGACTCGGTCCGGTGCGGGATCTCGTATTGCTCGCGCTGTTCAACCTCTGCTTCGTCGCACCGCTGCTCGGGATCCTGGCGGTGCTCACGTTCATGGGAGAGCAGGCCGATCAGCTGCTCGCCGAGGGCCGCGATTTCCTCCAGCGCCACTGGCCGGCGGTGCTCGCCGGCCTCGCCCTCGTCGCGGGGCTGTTCGTCGTGACGCTGGGCCTGACCGGCCTCGCAAGCCACAACCGGCTGGCCCGTCGGATTCACGCGACGCTCCGCCGCGGTTAGCCCCAGGCATGCGGCGCCGTCCCGCCGCGGCCACCTAAGGGCCCTAAGATCGACAGCGCGATGAGCACCCACTTCGACCTCGCGCGCATCGCCGAGCTGCAGGACGTGATGGGCGCTGAGACGGGGGCGATCGTCGCGTCGATGCTGCGCAACATGACCGCGGCGATCGACGAGGTGGAGGCGGGGGTCGCCGCCGGCGACCTCGACCGCGCCAGCCAGGCCGCGCACTTGTGCCGGAACGATGCGCTGATGCTGGGCGCCAAGCCGCTGCTCGATGCGCTGACCGAGCTTGAGGCGGCGACCAGGGACCACAACGAGTCACGCGCGCGCAAGGGGCTCGAGGGACTCCGAGCCGTCTGGCCCGCCACCCGCGAACAGCTCGTGAGCCTCCACAAAACCTGCGACCCGGGGCTCAAGCTATGCCGCCCGGGCGACGATTAGAGCGTCATGGAACCCTCGGGAGGGCGGATCGGCCCGAGCACGGAGAGCTTCACGTCGGGCCGGATCCTGGTCGTCGACGATCATGAGCTCAATCTCAAGCTGCTCGAGCGCCTGCTCGAGCTCGAAGGTCACGAGGCCCGCGCGGCGGAGTCACTGGCGGCCGCCGAGCGAGCCCTGACCGAGGAGCAGCCGGCGATGATCGTGCTCGACGTGAACCTCCCCGACGGCAACGGCCTCGAGCTGACGCGCAGACTCAAGGCCCACCCCATGTCCGCCTCGATCCCGATCGTCGCCTGCACCGCGGGCGTGACGCCCGATGACGAGCACCACGCGCTCGAGGCCGGGTGCGACGCCTACGTGTCGAAGCCGATCGACCTCCGCCGGTTCGCGGCGGTCATCGCCACGATGCTGAGCTGATCCGCAGCGGCGGCTGTAGTGTTCGGGCTGCGAGGCCCATGGACTTCGAGTTCTCAGACCGATGCGAGGAGCTGCGCGAGCGCCTGCTCGGGTTCATGGACGAGCACATCTATCCGGCGGAGCCGGTCTACCACGAGCAGCTCGTCGCCTCCGGCGATCCCCACTCCCATCCGCCGGTGATCGAGGAGCTAAAGGAGCGCGCTCGGGAGCTCGGCCTGTGGAACCTGTTCCTCCCGCACGCGAACCCCGACTACGGCGCCCAGGGCCTGAGCAACACCGACTATGCGCCGCTGGCCGAGATCATGGGGCGCAGTCACATCGCGTCGGAGGCCTGCAACTGCGCCGCGCCCGACACCGGGAACATGGAGGTCCTCACTCTGTTCGGGACCCCCGAGCAGAAGGAGCGGTGGTTGCGGCCGCTGCTCGAAGGCGAGATTCGCTCGGCGTTCGCGATGACCGAGCCCGCGGTGGCCAGCTCGGACGCCACCAACATCGAGCTGCGGATCGAGCGCGAGGGGGACGAGTACGTGCTCAACGGCCGCAAATGGTGGATCTCGGGCGCGCTCCGCGACCGCTGCAAGATCTTCATCGTGATGGGCAAGACCGACCCGGACGGCCCGACGTTCAAGCAGCAGTCGATGATCCTCGTGCCGCGCGACACGCCTGGCGTGACGATCATGCGCAACCTGCCGGTGTTCGGCTACGTCGACCAGGAGGGGCACGCCGAGATGACATTCGAGGACGTCCGCGTGCCCGCCGCAAACCTGATCAGCGAAGAAGGCCACGGCTTCCTGATCGCGCAGGCGCGGCTCGGCCCAGGCCGCATCCACCACTGCATGCGCACGATCGGGGCGGCCGAACGGGCACTCGAGCTGATGTGCACGCGGGCGGCGTCGCGCGCCACGTTCGGTCAAACCGTGTCCGAGCGCTCGAACATCCAGGACTGGATCGCCGAATCGCGAATCGAGATCGACATGGCGCGCCTGCTCACGCTCAAGGCGGCCTGGCTGATGGACACGGTCGGCAACAAGCAGGCTCGTGCCGAGATCGCGGCGATCAAGGTCGCGGCGCCGAACGTCGCGCTGCGCGTCATCGATCGGGCCATACAGGTTCACGGCGGCGGTGGAGTGTCCGATGATTTCCCCTTGGCCTGGATGTACGCGCACATCCGCACCCTGCGGCTCGCCGACGGGCCCGACGAGGTCCACAAGCGCTCGATCGCGCGCATGGAGCTGCGGCGGGTGGGTACGTCCGAGGCCGTTCCGAGCCAGCGCTCGTAGAGGCCGGGCCGGACTAAGGGCCCGTCAAAGAGCGCCGCCGCGGGGGCCGAGCCATCGGCCCGGCCCCCCCGGCGAACCGGTTCAGGGCGTCAGCACGCGGAGAGTGTTGTCCGCGTCGTCGACGAAATAGATACCGTCGAATCCGCGCGGCACCGTCAGCCCGAACAACGCCCCGCCGTCACCCGCGGCGTCGGCGCTGATGTCGGTCTGAGCGCCGAACGGAGTCGTCTCGACGATGTTGCCGTCACCCCCGTTGGCGGTGAGAATGTCGCCGTTGGGCGCCAGCGTCATTCCGAGCGGCGCGTTGAGGTCGCCGCCGGACGAGACGGTGAACCCGCCGTTCCGAGCCGGGAAGAAGCGGAACGACGCGTCGGGGATCGCGGCGATCCGGCTGTTCACCGTATCGGCGACATACAGCGTTCCCTCACGCCCGAGAGCGACGCCGGTAGGCCCGATCACGAGCGCAGCCGGGTCGGTCTCCTCCGCGAAGCCGGTCGCGATCACGCGCTCGCTGAGCACGATCGGCCGGACGCCCGGAATCGTCAGCAGTTGGATGCGCACGACGGTGCCCCGGTTGACCACGGGGCCCGTGTTCGTGAAGTCCATCGTCGCCGCCACGGTGCCGTTGAGCACGTTGGTCACGTACAGCGTCGTGACGAAGCCGTGATCGACCGCGGTCATGTCCCACGGCCCGTTGATGGGGCCGCCGGCGATCGTCTCGACCACCTGGCCGCGACTGTTCAGGACGAGCAGGCATCCCGCTTGGGCGGTCGCCGCTGAGCCGTCCGCGGTCGGCAGGCTGCCCACGATCACGAACCCCGTACGCGTCACGGCAAGCGCCGTGGTCAGGCCGACCCCACCGGGGCACGGCCCCGGAAGCGCGTTCGGATCGATCTGCGCGAACACGGACGCGGCCGTCGCCGTGCTACCCCCGGGTGGGATTTGGACGATCGTGGTGCCGGTGCCCTGCAGGTTGGCCGAATTGTTGAAGTTGCTGACGAGCAAGTCGCCGCGCTGCAACAACCCGACGCTACGTGGCACCGTCACGATGCCGTACGGGTTCACGTCGCCGTTCGCCGGCACGGTGGTCGCGATCGGCGGGGGGTTGGGCACGAATCGCCCGATGAACGACGGTCTCGCCTGTGCGCTCGCGGCGCTCAGCGAGAACCATCCGCAGAGGCACACGAGCGCCGGCAGAGCCGCTCGTCTACTTCTGGCCAGGGGTCCAGCGACTGCGGAGAATGCCCGGGTATACGAGCGTGGGGGCTGATCGGAGATCATGGCTCTCTCCTCCTTTGTGGTTGCGTGCCCTCCGAACCGCACTGACTCCTTCCGAGGCGCGAAACCTTCCCCAACCGTGCGGAGCTTCATGAAGCTCGCCGGCGTCCGTGGATGGCTCGCCGGCGCGGCGCTAGCGGCATAGCCGTCCGCCGCTGGATCGTCAGCTGGGCCGTCGCTCCCGCTCGGCCCAGCGCTCCGCCCACGCATCGAGCGGCGGGTAGAGCGCCAGCAGCTCCCGTCCCTCGGACGTCAATCGGTACCCCTGCTCGCCGACCTCGACGATCCCGGCGACGCGCAGCTCCGTCAGCCGGTCGTTGAGTACCGAGGAGCTGATCGCCCCGCACCGAGACTGGGTCTCGCGGAACGAGAGCGCCTCCTCGCGCAGCTCCCAGATCACCCGCAGGGCCCAGCGCCGGCCGAGCAGATCGAGCAGCGCCATGATCGGCCGGCCGGTGTCCGAGCCGCGAACTGGTTCTCCAGGTCGAGGAATGCGGGTCACGTTGAAAACTTGCGCTTTGATTTCCGAAGCGCTAGGCTCCGCAAGGCCATGCTTCTATTTCCGAAGCACTACCGAACGGGAGTGTACGCATGCCACTGACCGACCGGATCCAGGCCCCTCCCATGCCAATGGCCAATCAGATCCAGGCCCCGCCCATCCCGAATCCGCGCATCGCGCCGGTCGAGCCGCCGTATTCGCCCGACGTCGAGGAGATGCTCCGCAAGTGGATGCCGCCGAACGCCGGCGTCGAACCGCTGCGGCTGTTCCGCACGCTCGTCGTGCACGGGTCGCTGGCCGCGCGGATGCGGCCACTGGGCGCCGGCATCCTCGGTCACGGTCTGCTCGAACCGCGGGACCGCGAGCTGATGATCCACCGCACGTGCGCGTGCTGCGGCGCCGAGTACGAGTGGGGGGTGCACGCCGCATTCTTCGCCAAGGCGGTGGGACTGAGCGACTCGCAGCTCGCGGCGACGGTCGCGGGGCCGGCCGACGATCCCGTCTGGTCCCAGCGAGAGCGCGCGGTGATTCGGCTCGCCGACGAGTTGCATGACGCCGCGGACGTCTCCGACCGCACCTACGGCGAGCTCGAGCGGTACTTCACCGCCGAGCAGATCCTCGAGCTGGTCGTGACCGCCGGCTGGTACCACACGATCTCGTTCGTGATCGGAGCCGCGAGGATCGCGCCGGAGCCATGGGCGGCTCGATTTCCGAGATGATCGCGGCCCCGCCACCACCCGAGGAGCCCCCATGTCGACATCGCCCAACGACTTCAACGCCCAGATCATCGAGGAGTTCCGCGCCAACCAGGGACGCGTCGGCGGCATGTTCGAAGGCACGACACTGCTGCTGCTGCACCACGTCGGCGCGAGGACGGGCACGAATCGGGTCAACCCGCTCGCCTACGACCGCGACGGCGATCGCTACGTGATCTTCGCCTCGAAGGCCGGAGCCCCGACCAACCCCGACTGGTACCACAATCTGACCGCCCACCCGAACGTCGAGATCGAGGTCGGGACCGACACGATCGACGTCGTCGCCACGGAGGCAGTCGGCGAGGAGCGCGACCGGCTGTTCCGACGCCAGGCCGAGCGCTCGCCGGGCTTCGCCGAGTACGAGGCGAAGACCGATCGCGTGATCCCGGTCATGATCCTGACCCCACGGGCTGAAGCGTCACGCGCGTAGGTGTTACCTAGCCGCTGCACCGGGTAACGGCGTCGCACGGCTCGGGGAGTAGCGCAGGAGCTTGGCTCGGCCGAGTCCGCAAGGCGCGAGGAAGCCGAAGCGCCGCACCAGCGCTTCGGCGGCCTCGTGCAACCAGCCTCCACTCGCACGCGCGAAGAGTCACAATCGCACCGAGCGATGGCCGACGGGATCGAGATCGAGCGCAAGTTCCTGGTCGACCGGCTCCCGGACGGACTCGACTCGTACCCGTCGCGGGAGATCGAGCAGGGATACCTGGCGATCACCGACGAGGTCGAGGTCAGGCTCCGCCGGTACGGAGAGCAGAAGTTCCTGACGATCAAGTCCGGAGGCGACCGGGTGCGCGTCGAGGAGGAGCTCGAGATCGACACGCGTCGGTTCGACGCGCTTTGGCCGCTGACCGACGGCCGGCGCATCCAGAAGCGGCGTTACGTGATCGCAGCCGTGGGAGATCTGCGAATCGAGCTTGACGTCTACCACGGCCGGCTGTCGGAGCTGCTCGTCGCCGAGGTTGAGTTCGTGTCCACAGCAGCCGCCGAGGCGTTCGCGCCGCCGCAGTGGTTCGGGCGCGAGGTCACTCACGATCGCCGCTACAAGAACAAGCATCTGGTGATCGAGGGCTTGCCCACCGCGCGATAGGCTGGCGCGCATGCGATTCGTCCACACCTGTGTCCGCGTCCGCGACCCCGAGGAATCCGAGCGCTTCTACGGCCTGCTGGGCTTCGAGCGCCGCGGCCGGCTGAACTTCCAGACCGCGTACAACATCTACATGGGGCTGCCAGACGACGGCGACACGCTCGAGCTGACGGTCAACGACGGCCGCACCGAGCCCTACGACCTCGGCGAGGGCTACAACCACATGGCGCTCGTGGTCGACGACCTCGACGCTCTGCTGGACGAACTCAAGGGCCACGGGATCGAGCCTGAGAAGCCGCCGTACTCGCCCGGCGGCCGCCCAGAGGTCGGCCGGATCTGCTTCGTCGCGGACCCGGACGGCTACCGGATTGAGCTGATCGACAAGGACTTCCCCACTCCGCAGGACCCCGACGAGCGCTGACGCGAGCCCCGCGTTTCGAATTACGCGAATCTGTGGCGGGCGGTGGCGCCCGCGCAGTAGAGTGGCTCGACCGACCGTCGAGAGGAGATCCATGTACGAGAAGGACGGGGAGAGCTACTTCGTCGTCGACGCCCACCAGCACTTCTGGGACGCGAGTCCCGCGAACTGGGTGAAGGGTCAGGAGCAGTACGCGAAGGGCTGGATCGAGTGCTTCCACGCTTACATGGGCCTCGGCCCTCCGGAGACGCACTGGCCGCTCGAGAAGTTCATGAAGTACTCCGAGGACGACTATGTCCACGACGTGTTCGAAGCGGGGCACGTCGACCACGCGATCCTCCAGTCGACGTACCTGAAGGAGTGGTATACCGACGGCTTCAACACGGCCGAGCGCAACGCGAGGATGGTCGAGAAGTACCCGGACAAGCTGCGGGTCAACGGCCGGTTTGACCCGCGCGAGGGCGAGGCCGGGCTCAGGCAGCTCGAGGAGGACGCGAAGCGCTACAACCTCAAGGGCGTGAAGGTCTACACCGCCGAGTGGTACGAGGGCTCGCGCGGCTGGAAGCTCTCCGATCCCGAGGCGCAGATGTTCCTGGATAAGTGCAAGGAGCTCGGGATCAAGAACGTCCATGCGCACAAGGGTCCGACGATCTGGCCGCTCGACAAGGACGCGTTCGACGTCAAGGACATCGACGTTGCCGCGACGAGCAATCCCGAGCTCAACTTCATCGTCGAGCATGTGGGGCTGCCGCGGATCGAGGACTTCTGCTTCATGGCCACGCAGGAGCCGAACGTGTACGCCGGCCTGGCGGTGGTGATCGGCGGCCTGATGCACGCCCGTCCGCGGTTCTTCAACAAGGTGATGGGCGAGCTGCTGTTCTGGGTCGGCGAGGACAAGATGCTGTTCGGCTCGGACTACGGCATCTGGGAGCCGCAGTGGCAGGTAGAGGGGTTCGTCGACTGGACCATGCCCGATACCGAGGAGTACTCGGACTACCCGCACCCGACGACCGAGTCCAAGAAGAAGATCATGGGCCTGAACGCGGCCAAGCTGTACGACATCGAGGTCCCGGCCGAGCTGCAGTTGAAGAACGGCGGCACCCCGGCGGCGAAGGAGGACGCGCAGCTGGTCGAGTCGGCATGACGCGTGAGCGCGTCATCGACGCGCTGGCCGAGGTTTACGACCCCGAGCTCGATGAGCCGATCACCCGCCTGGGGTTCGTGACATCGTGCGAGGTCAGCGGTGACGGTGACGTCGAGGTCGTGCTGCGGCTGCCGACGCCGCAGTGCGCGCCAAACTTCGCGTTCCTGATGGCAGCCGACGCGCGCGACGTCGTGCGCCGGCTGCCCGACGTCCGCGAGGTGAGCATCAGGCTCGAGGACCATTACACGGGCGCGGAGATCAACGCCGCGGTCGGGCGCGGCGAGGGCTTCACCGGGGCGTTCCCGGGCGAGACGGTCGACGACGACCTCGCCGCGCTGCGCGAGCTGTTCCTCCGCAAGGCGCTGGTCGGGCGGCAGTCGCGATTGTGCGAGATGCTGCTGAGACGCGGGGCCACCCCCGAGGAGGTCGCGGCACACCGCGTCGGGGACCTGCCCGCGGACATGCCCGACGCGCGAAGGTGCGTCGAGCTGCGTCGCCACCTCGGTCTGCCGCACGATTCGGACTCGCCGGCGTTCGTGCTCCCGAGCGGCGAGCCGGTGGCTGGGACCGAGCTGAAGCGCTGGCTGCGCACCGCCCGGCTCGTGCGCATGAGCCTCGAGGTCAACGGCGGCATCTGCCGCTCGCTCCTGCAAGTACGCCACGGCGTGGCGATCGACGATCCTGAGGAGGTTTTGCGATGAAGGCCGCGAGGCTGCACGCCTATCACGAGCCACTGAAGCTCGACCAGATCGACGAGCCCAAAACGCTCGGACCGCTCGACGTGATCGTGCGGATCGGCGCCGCCGGGCTGTGCCGGACCGACCTGCACATCCAGGAGGGCCAGTGGGCCGAGAAATCAGGCGTGGAGCTCCCCTACACCCCGGGGCACGAGAACGCCGGCTGGATCCACGAGATCGGATCGGCCGTGACCAACGTGGAGCGCGGTGACACCGTGATCGTCCACCCGTTCATCTCCTGCGGGCTGTGCCCGCCGTGCCGCCGCGGCGACGACATGCACTGCCTGAGCGGCTCGTTCCCCGGGATCAACCGGGACGGCGGCTTTGCCGACTTCCTGCTCACCTCCGCCCGGTCGGTGGTCAAGCTCGCGCCCGGCCTCGAGCCCAAAGACATCGCGGCACTGGCCGACGCCGGGTTGACCGCGATCCACGCCGTCAAGAAGGCAATCCCGGTGCTCGAGCCCGGCACCACCGCGGTGGTGATCGGCGCCGGCGGGCTCGGGCACATCGGGATCCAGTGCCTGAAGGCGATGACCTCGGCCGAGATCATCGTGATCGACCCGTCCGAGAAAGCCCTCGCGCTCGCCGGCGAGCTGGGGGCCGACCACACGGTCAAGGTCGACGGCAGCCACGTCGACACGGTCAAGGAGATGACCGACGGCCTCGGCGCCGAGGCGATCATCGACTTCGTCGGCGAGAGGGGCGCGATCGAGGACGGGATCGCGATGGTCCGCGACGGCGGCTTCTACTACGTGATCGGGTACGGCGAGAACATCAACATCCCGACGATCGACGTGATCTCCCGCGAGATCTCGTTCATCGGCAACCTCGTCGGCACCTACACCGACCTCGAGGAGCTGATGACGCTGACCGCCCAAGGCCAGGTCACGCTGCACACGAGCACCTACCCGCTCGACGCGATCAACGACGCGATGGCCGACCTCGACGGCGGACGCCTTCAGGGGCGAGGAATCCTGATTCCGGGCTGAGCCGCTCGCATGGACCTGAGCGATCCGGCGGCATAGACTCGCCCGGTCATCGGAAGATCGGGCGACAGCTTCGGTGCCGGCGCGGTCTGGCCAGGCTCGAGGCCGGCCGGCCCTTGGCCGCTCACTTGTTCTGCAACGTGTAGCGGACCGTCTGAACGCGGATCATCCCGTCGCGGAACACGAACGTGTCGATGCCGTCCTCGGCCATCGTGCTCTCGGACTTCGCGTTCCACTCGATGAACAACACATCGCCCTCGAAGATTTGCGTCGGCACGTCCCACTCGGCGCTCGGGAGATCCGAGAGCAGTTTGGTGAAGCCGTGGCGGACGCCGTCCTTGCCGTAGAGCACTCCAGCCGGCGTGATGAACACCGCGTCGTCGGAGTAATCGGCCACGATACCTTCGAGATCACCGGCGATCAGCGCCTCGGCGTGGTGCTGGAACACCTCTTGCGGGGTACGCACGCTCGTCGCCTCCATCGCTCGTCTCCTCTCGTCGCTTTACGTGTCCGCCGCCTGCTCGGCGAGGCGGCGCATCGAGGCGCTGATGATCTCACGCTGAGCCTCCAGGCGGTGGGCCTCGGCGTCCGGAATCTCGACATCGACCGTGATCAGCGTGCCCTCCCCGTCCGGCTGCAGACGCCACTCGAAGAGCAGGTCGGATACCAGGCACGAGACGGTCACGCGCTGCTGCTCCTGGCGGGTCTCGAGCAGCTGGGCCATCGGGAAGTCGGGGTACCCCTCGGGGTACATCGTGTACTGCCCCTCATCCTGCACGTCGACGGTGCCGATCCCCGCCCACCAGTCGGGAAACCGGGACGGGTCGTACAGGAGCTTCCACACCTCCTCCGGCGGCGCGGACGAGCTCGCGGTGTCATGGAACGACGGCACTGCCTCTCCCCTCTGTGATTGCTTGCAGGTCGGCGCGGGCCCGCGCGAGCTCGCGCTCGGGCTCGACCAGGCCGACCACCGGACGCCCGAGATCAGCGAGCACGCCGGCGAGGCTGTCGGCCCGGATGTTCGCGGCGAGCAGCCGCTCCCAGCCGGCGACCGACTCCTCGAGGCGGCACGCGGCCTCGTCATGGTTCCCGCGCGCGCGGGCGATGAGACCCTGCACGCGCGCGAGCCTCGGCACGAGCGTGGCGGGAAAGTCGCTCGGACGAACCGGTTCGAGCACCGCCCCGCGAAGCTCCTCGGCCGCCTGGTCCGGGTGTCCGCCGCGGGCCAGCGCCTCGGCCAGCGCGATCCGCGTCACCGGCCGGCTGATCGGCGCTTCGCCGACCAGCGACGCGCTCAGCAGCTGGGCCGCGAGCTCCCATTCGCCCCGATCGAGTGCGACAAGGCCAAGATCGTGGCTGGCCTTGGCCAGCAGGTCCGGCTGGCCGAGCTCTGCTGCCACGGCTTGCTCGGCCTCGGCGGCTCGGCGCGCATCCTCGAGCCGTCCCAAGCCCCGCAGAACGAATGCCTTCGCGGCCAGCACGTCGGCCTCGATCCCCTTCAGCCCGTGCGGTGGGATGGCCGCCGTCCCGCGATCGAGGAACTCGAGCGCGCGCTCATACTCCCCCGCCGCCGTCGCCGCCCCAGCCGCGTTGACCCACGCACCATAGGCAAGGTCCGGGCGGCCGATCCGATCGCTGGCAGCGCCCGCGGCGATCGACGGGCCATAGGACTGGGTGAACCGCCCACGCCGCATCAGCACCAGCGCGCGCGCGTGGGCGATGTCGTAAACGCGCCAGTCACCGCTCGCGTCGGGTTCGGCGCTCAGCCGCTGCAGCAATCGCTCGGCCTCCTCGACGCTCCCGGCCACCGCTTCACACCACGCGCAGGCTGCGAGCGCCTCGCTCCGCTCCTCGCTCGCCTCCAGACCGGACCGCTCGATCAGCTCGAGCGCGGTGCGGGCGCTCTCGCGTGCGACGCGCGGGAAGCAGATCGGGCCGTGATTGGCTCGGGCATGCTGAAGCCGGGCACGGGCCAGAGTCAGCGGTTCGCCCCCCTCGAGCAGCGCGAACGCGCGCCGGAATGCGTCCTCGGATTGATCGCGGCGGCCGCGCCAGGCCTCGAGTTCGGCGAGCTCGAGCCACAGCTCTGCGCGGTCGGGCGCGATCCCGAGCGCCTCCTCGACAAAGGCCACCGCCTCCTCGAGGGCACCGACGCTTCTCGCGTTCGCGGCCGCTCGCACAAGCTGTGGCACCGCCTCGGCGCCGGCGCCGGCGATGCGCAAGTGGCGCGCGACCTCGGCGGGACGCGGGATCGCGCCCGCCTGCTCGCAGGCCACCAGCACATGCGCCCAGCGCTGATGGAGTCCGCGCCGGCGCGGCTCGGCGATCTCCTCGTATACCGCGTCGCGGAGCAGCGCGTGACGGAACCCGACGCCGTCGCCCGAGGCCACCATCAACCCGGAGTGAAGCGCGGCCGTCGCCGCCTCCTCGGGATCGTCAAGCGGCAGCCGTCCGAGCTCGACCGCCTCGATCGGCCGCGCGGCGACCGCCGCCAGCTCGACCAGGCCGCGGCCGTCGGCGGACAGAGGACCGAGAGTGGCTCGCACCGATCCGCGCAGGCTCGGCGCGACGTCCTCTCGCCCCCGGCCGAGCGCTCGCGCGGTCTCGACCGCGAGCAGCGCGTTGCCTTCCGAGCGCTGCACCACGCGCGCGACGTCCGCCTCGCTGATGGGGGCGGCCGTCCGAGCCAGCGTCGCCACCGGTCCAGCCGCCAGCGGCCCGAGCTCGAGCTCGCAGGTCAGCAAGCCACGCGCGCGCAACGCGTGCTCGAGACGGTCGGCGTCGGCGCTCGACGGCATATCCCGCCGGGTGATCAGCATCATCACGCGGAGCCCCGCGACGCGCCGGGCGGCGTAACCGGCGAGCTCGAGGCTCGGCGCGTCGGCGGTGTGGACATCCTCGAGCACGAGCAGCACCGGCGCCTGGCGGGCGGCGTGGTCCAGCAGCGCCACCACAGCCTCGAACAGCCGGGTCCTCAGCAGCTCCGGCGGCATTGCGGCGCTCGGGCTGGCGCTGCGGGCGAAGTGCGCCGGCAGCTCGGAAGTCAGGACGGCCAGATCGTCGGGCCAGGCCGCATCGGCGGCGGGCGGCGCGATCGCCGGCAGCAGCTCGCGAATCAGCTCCGCCCATAGGCTGAGCGGCGCGGCACCACCGAGATCGAGCGCCGCCGAGACGGCCGCCAGACCGCCGGAGGCACTCGCTTGGGAGCGCAACTCGCCGGCCAGGCGCGTCTTGCCGATTCCCGCCTCGCCGCGTATGACCGCCGCTGCGCCGGAGCCGGCTCCGACCGCTTCCCATGTCGCCTTGAGCTCGGCTAGCTCGCGAGCACGCCCGACGAGCGCGAGCGATCCGGGCATCGCCGCCGGCGCGCCGGCGAGCGGGACCGCCGGGGTGGCCGCGCGCAGCCGCTCGACCAGCTCCCGCGTCTGGCGCGATGGCGCGACGCCCAGCTCGCGCCGCAGGCGCTCCGCCAGCCCTCGGTAGGCACGCATCGCGCCGGCGCGGTCGCCGGCCTGGTCACACCGCTCGATCAGCCGGCGATGGGCCTCCTCGTCGAAGCGGTCGTACTCGACCTGCCGGCGCGTGAGCTCGACCGCCTCGCGGACGTCCCCTCGCTCGTCGGCGGCGCTCGCGAGCTGCTCGAGCAGCTCGATCACGCGGTCGCGGTGCCGGTCGCGGGCTGCGACCGCCCAGTCGTCATCGAGGCCCTCGAGCAGATCGCCACGGCAAAGCTCGAGCGCGCTCGTCGGATCCTGCTCGGCGACCCGCTCAAACTCCCGCAGGTCGATCCAGACGCCCGATCCGCCGGCAAGTCCGACGCGCTCGCCGTCGACGTCGAGAGCTTCGCCGACTTGCCGCCGCAGCGTCCACAGCGCGCTGCGCAGACTGGCGCGGGCGCTCTGATCGAGCACGTCGGGCCAGAACCGACTCGCGAGCTCGGCCCGTGCCACTGGGCGCGCCGCGAGCGCCAGGTAGGCGAACACGGCCCACGGGCGCTGCGACACCGCCGAGTCGATCACGGTCCCGTTCAGCTCGACTTCGAGCGCGCCAATCAAGCGTGCGCGCAGCACCAGCCAAGCCTACCGCGCGGGTTTGACGCCCAATTGCCCGGTTTGACGCCCGTTTGACGGCCGCGAGACGGCGCCGCGGGACCCTTGCCTCCACATGGCGCACACATCACCGACAAAGGAGGAAGCCATGAGCACCACCACCGCATTCGAACTCGACCGGTTCACGCGCGCCGCCGAGGAGCGCGACGCGGCGACGCAGCTGTCGATGTACGGGCCCGACGCCGTCGTGACGATCGTCGACAAGATCTCGCAGCCCGGTTCCCCGCGGGTGCTGCGCAGCCGCGATGAGATCAAGGCGTGGCTCGACGACATGTACGCCCGCGACATGACCCACAAGGTCAGGCACCGGGTCCTGGATGACACCGGCGCGGCCTACAGCCAGGCTTGCCTCTATCCGGACGGCACGAACGTGCTGTGCGCGACCGTGATCGAGCTCGACGGCTCCTTGATCGCCGGGCAGACCGTGGTTCAGGTCTGGGACGAGGCGTGAGCGATGGCCACCACGACCCGGAGCATCGACCAGGCCAAGCTCGACGAGTTCATCGGCCGCTTCGTCGGCGACCTCGGCGCGGCGGTGTCCGCCGCGCTCGTCGTCATCGGCGACCGGCTCGGGCTGTACCGGGCGATGGCCGACGGCCAGTCGGTCACGCCCGATGAGCTCGCGCGGCGGACGAGCACCGACGCCCGCTACGTCCGCGAGTGGCTCTCGAACCAGGCCGCCGGAGGTTATGTCACCTACGACGCGCCGAGCGCGACCTTCTCGCTCTCGCCCGAGCAGTCGTTTGCCCTGGCTCAGGAAGGCAGTCCGGCGTTCGTGCCGGGAGCGTTCCAGCTCGCCACGGCGGCGATCAAGGACGAGCCGAAGATCACCGAGGCGTTCCGCACGGGTGAGGGCGTGGGCTGGCACGAGCACAACCACGATCTGTTCGCCGGCACCGAGCGATTCTTCCGGCCCGGCTACGCCGCGAACCTCGTCTCGTCGTGGATCCCCGCGCTCGACGGCGTCCACAAGAAGCTCGAGGCGGGCGCGCTCGTGGCCGATGTCGGCTGCGGGCACGGCGCTTCGACGCTCCTCATGGCCGCCGCGTTCCCGCAGTCGGAGTTCGTCGGCTTCGACTACCACGAGGCTTCGATCGCGCACGCGCGCGACGCCGCCGAGGAAGCCGGCGTCGAGGGCAGGGTGAGCTTCGAGGTCGCGCCGGCCAAGCGATACCCAGGCGACGGCTATGACCTCGTGTGCATGTTCGACTGCCTGCACGACATGGGCGATCCTGTCGGCGCCGCCTCGCACGTCCTGGAGACGCTCGCGGCGGACGGAACCTGGCTGATCGTCGAGCCGTACGCCGGAGACCGGCTCGAAGACAACCTCAACCCGGTCGGCCGGGTGTTCTACGGCGGCTCCACGCTCATCTGCACGCCGGCCTCCCGTGACCAGGAGGTCGGGCTGGCGCTCGGCGCTCAGGCCGGCGAGGCGCGGTTGCGCGAGGTCGTGACCGCCGGCGGGTTCACGCGCTTCCGGAGAGCGACCGAAACACCCTTCAACCTGGTTCTGGAGGCGCGCCCTTAGGCCGGCCGACGCACGGACTTTGGCGCTGCGGGTGCGTATTTGCCACCTCCAGCGCCAAAGTCCACTCATCCCCTGCCGACGTAGGGCATGCCCGACGCCATCACGGTCATCGACAGGACGTTGGCGGTCAGCGGAAGCTCGACCATGTACAGGACCGCGTCGGCGACCGCCTCGGTGGACATCGTGGGCTCGGCCACGATCGACCCGTCGGCCTGGAGCGCCCCGACCTCGAGCTGCCGGGTCATGTCGGTGGCGGCGTTGCCGACGTCGATCTGGCCGCAGGCTATCCCGTGACGGCGGCCTTCGAGCGCGAGCGCCTTGGTCAGCCCCGCGATGCCGTGCTTGGTGGCGGTGTAGGCGACCGCGTTCGGGCGGGGGACGTGCGCCGACAGCGAGCCGTTGTTGACGATCCGGCCGCCGCTCGGACGCTGGCGGACCATCTGGCGAAACGCTGCCTGGGCGCACAGGAACGCGCCGGTCAGGTTGGTCTGCACCGTCGCCGCCCAGCCGTCGTACGGGTAGTCCTCGATCGGCGCCGCCGGACCGAACACTCCCGCGTTGTTGATCAGCACATCGACCCTGCCTGCACGCTCGCCGACGGCGTCAAACAGCGCGGCGACGCTGTCGGGCTCGGTCACGTCGGTCCGCACGGCAAACGCTTCCGGGTCGGCGGGCAGCTCGGCCAGGCTCTCCTGGAGCGTCTCCATCCGCCGGCCCGCGAGCGCGACGCGGTATCCCGCACCGGCCAGTCGCCGCGAGATCGCCCGCCCGATCCCCGACCCGGCGCCCGTCACGATCGCCACCGGCGCGTGCCCCGAAGTGCTCATGCACAGATTCTCGGTTATCGTCGCGGCGAATGTCAGAGCGGCCACTGTCGACCACGGTCGTCGGAAGCTATCCCCAGCCGGAGTGGCTGATCGACCGCGAGGCGCTCGGTTCGCACTCGGTGCCGCGCGTCCGGGTGAGCCAGGCCTGGCGGATCCCCGAGCCCTACCTGCAGGAGGCCCAGGACGACGCGACCGTGGTCGCGATCCGGGACATGGAGCGCGCCGGGATCGACACGATCACCGACGGCGAGATCCGGCGGGAGAGCTATTCGAACCGGTTCGCCACCGCGCTCGACGGCGTCGACGCGGACAACCCGGCCACGATCCACACCGCCGGCGGGGAGGCCCGAACCGTGCCCCGGATCGTCGCGCCGGTCCGGTGGCGCGGGCCGGTCGAGGTCGGCGACATCGCTTTCCTGCGCGCCCACACCGAGCGCAGGACCAAGATCACGCTGCCTGGCCCGTTCACGATGGCCCAGCAGGCGAGCAACGAGGCCTACGACGATCCCGACGAGCTCGTGATGGACTTCGCCGCGGCGGTCAACCAGGAGGCGCTCGCGCTACAGGCCGCCGGGGCCGACGTGATCCAGCTCGACGAGCCCTGGCTCCGCAACGATCCCGACGCCGCCCGGCGGATCGCGGTGGCGGCGATCGACCGCGCGCTCGACGGGCTGTCGGTCACGACCATCGTTCACCTGTGCTTCGGATACGCGGCGCTCGTCGGCGCCAAGGACCGCAACCGCTACGACTTCCTCGGAGAGCTGAGCGACAGCGTCGCCCGGCAGGTCTCGATCGAGGCGGCGCAGCCACGGCTCGACCTCGGCCAGCTGTCCGAGTTGAGCCCCAAGGTCGTCGTGCTCGGAGTGCTCGACCTCGGCGAGGACCGGGTCGAGACTCCCGAGCAGGTCGCCGACCGGATCCGCGCGGCGCTCGCTCACGTCCCCGCCGAGCGGATCGTCCCTGCCCCGGACTGCGGCATGAAGTACCTGCCGCGCGCCCGGGCCTTCGCCAAGCTCAAGGCCCTGAGCGACGGCGCCGCGCTGGTGCGATCCGAGCTATAGCGCCGGCCGGTACGCGAGGTGAAGGACCCCGTTGTCGTAACTGTGCGTCTGCGCCAGGGTGAATTTCACCTGCGAGCCTCCGAACAGCCGGGCACCGGTGCCGAGCGCGACCGGGTAGACGAACAGGTTCAGTTCGTCGATGAGGCCGTCGGCGAGCATCGCCCGGACGAGGGTCCCGCTGCCGCTCACGTAGATGCCGCCATCGACCTGATCCTTGAGCCCGCGGATCGCGTCGGCGCTGTAGCCATGGACGATCGTCGAGTTGTTCCAGTCGGCGCTCTCGAGCGTCTCCGACACGACGTACTTCGGCGTCTCGTTCATGAACGGTGCGCCCGGATCCTCATCTGCGGTGCGGCCCGACCAGGCAGGGGCGAATTCCTCATACGTCTGGCGCCCGAGCAGAATCGCCTTGCATGGGCCCATGATCCCACCGATGGCCTCCCCCATCTTCGGATCGAACCCGTATTCCATCGTCCATTTCGGCGCCTCGAACACGCCGTCGAGGGTTATGAACTCGTGTACCAGGATCTGGCCCATGGTGACTCCCGTGGATTGAAGGTGTCTCGCTCGTGAGCGTGTTTCGCTCGCTGTCGAAGACCGCAAGCTGGGTCAGAAATCATCGCGGTCTCATAACCAGCCGCGTTCGTCGGCCGTCCTGACCGCCTCCACTCGATTTCGGGTGCCCGTCTTCGCGATCGCCGCCGACAGGTAGTTACGAACGGTCCCCTCGGACAGGAACAGCTTCGCGGCGATCTCCGACACCGTGCTTCCGGGCCGGGCCGCGATCAGCACGTCGCGTTCGCGCGCGGTCAGCGGTGAGGTCCCGTCGCGAAGCGTTTCGGCCGCGAGTACCGGATCGACGACGCGTTCGCCGGCAGCCACCCGGCGAATGGCATCGGCGAGCTGCTCCGGCGGCGGGATGTCGAGCAATGCGACGTCCGGCCGGCTGGCCTTGGCGGCGGCGACCACCTCGTCACCGCGACCGACCGAGGCCACCACCTCGAAGTCGTCGTTCAGCTCGAGCAGCGCCGCGAACGCGCTGCGGATCAGCTCCTGGTCGTCGGCGAGCAGCAGGCGGATCGTCACGCGCCGGCCACCGGCGCCAATGAGACGCGCAACCGCCACCCCTTCGGCTGGACCGGCCCGGCGTCGACGACACCGCCGGCCGCAGCCACCCGTTCGCGCAGTCCCGCCAGGCCATTGCCCGGACCCGATGCGCCGTTCGCGCCGACGCCGTCATCGACGATCTCGACCGAGCGCGGAGACACGCGGACCCGGCACGAGCTGGCATGGGCATGTCGCACGACGTTCGTCAGCCCTTCGCGCACGACCCACCCGAACAGCTCCTGATTGGCGGGGTCGACGGCATCGACGGCACGCGGGAGGTCGGCATCGATTCCGGCGGCCCGCAGCAGCTCGCGTCCGGTCGCCAGCTCGCCGGCGAGCGTCACGTCGCGGAAGTTGGCGACCGCCGCTCGCACGTCCGCGAGCGAGCGCCTAGCCAGGTCCTCGACCTCCGCGATCTCCTGCTGGGACCGGGCCGGATCGGCTTCGCCGAGTTGGCGCGCCAGCCCCGCCTTGACCGTGATCGTCGTCAGCGAATGGCCGAGCAGGTCGTGCAGATCGCGAGCGATGCGGATGCGCTCGTTCTCGGCCGCCAGGCGGGCCAGTTCGGCCCGCGCCTGCGCGAGCTCCTGGTTGTTCTGGAACACCTGGCGGACGCCGAGCGACATGATCGCCACGACCGGTATCGCGACCGGGGTCACGCTCCCCCACGTGCTGCTGAGGCTTTCGTGCCAGGAGGGGATCGCGAGCGGCACGAGCAGCGATGCCAGAGCCAGGACAAGCACGAGCGGCATCGCGCGCGTACCGAAGCGAGCCACCGTGATCGCCGTGATGTACAGGCACAGGACGAACCCCGCCGCGCGCGCGAACGGCAGCTCCACCAAGAACAGAGCGAAGCACAGGCCGTACAGGATCCAGAATCGCCTCGGGCCGGCCTGCGGGCCCGCGTCGATGAGCGCGAAATAGCAGACGGCGAACGCGACGAGGATGGCCTCGCCGACGATCTCGCCCGCCGTCGCGTTGTAGTTTCCGTCCGCCCCGGCGACGTACAGCAGGTAGACGAGAAAGACCGCCGGCAGCACGAACCGGCGCCACCCCTGAGTCCATCGGCGCCGGCTGGCGACCCACTGCGCTCCCGCAGGCCCTGCCGGCTCGACCTCGGCCTCCACTCTGGTCCAATCTAGCGAGCTTGCGCGTGTCCTCAGACCCGGCTCGTGTCGCGCTTGTACACGAACGCGGCGAGCGGTGAGCGGCGTCCGATCACGCCATCCCTCGGCGCGGCCAGCGCCGCCGGCGGCGCCATCCCGACGGAGAGCCAGTCGACGGCCTGGACCCTCGAGCAGGCCCGACGGCGACCAGGAACCGTCGTCCCACGGCCGCCATCCCGGCCATGAAATACAGCGGGAAGGCGACGCCGTCGAACCTGGCGTGACGCTGGGCAGTAGTGACGATGAAGTACAGAACGACCGGATATGCGAGCGAGAACAGGATCAACCGCCAGTTGCGGAGGTTCCGGAGCAGCTCGTAGCGCAGATAGGTGGGGTGCATCGGTCTTGCCTCCAGCAGTGGTCAGTTGATGTCGCCGGTGCCGTCGGCAGTCAGGGCCAGAAACGCGTCCTCGAGCCCGGCGCCGCGCACCTCGAGGTCGGCGGCCGACGGGAACCGCTCGAGCAGGGCGCGCAGCGCGATCTCCGCCTCGGCGCAGGTGAGGATCACGGCGTCGCCGCGTCGCTCGGCCCCGATCACGCCCGGCAGCGCGCGCAGCGAGTCGAGATCGGCGCCGGGCAGCGTGGCCCGGATCGTCCGCCCGCCCACCCGGGCCTTGATCTCGCCGGGGGGCCCGTCGGCGACGACGCGGCCGTGCGCCAGCAACACGACCCTGTCCGCGAACGTGTCGGCCTCCTCGAGGTAGCGCGTCGCGAAGATGACGGTCTTGCCGCGGGCCGCCACCGCCCGCATCGACGCCCAGAAGGCGCGCCGCGCCTCGACGTCGAGCGCGGCCGTCGGCTCGTCGAGCAACAACAGGTCGGGGTCGCCGACCAGCGCGAGCGCGAATCGCACCCGCTGGGCCTGGCCCCCGGACAGCTTCCCGGTCCGGCGGTCGGCGATCCGAGCACCCGCTGAGGGCGAGCGCGTCGTCGACGTCGAGCGGACTTGGGTACAGCGACGCGACCATCGTCACGAGCTCACGCACGCTCAGGTAATCGACCAGGGACCCGGTCTGGAGCATCCCGCCCACCACGCCCGCGGCCGCCGCCTCGCCGGGCGACATGCCGAACAGCGACACGGTTCCCGAGTCGGGCCGGGTCAGCCCGAGCACCATGTCGATCGTCGTCGTCCTGCCGGCGCCGTTCGGCCCCAGCAGGGCCATGGTCTCGCCCGGGGCGATCGTCAGATCGAGCGACCGGACGGCCTGGACGTTGCCGTACGATTTTGAGAGGCGAGAGAGAACAGCGGCTCCACCAGAAGTGTCATGTGTTGTCATGCCCCCACAGTGACACCGCTCGACCGCCCCCGGTAGAGCCGAAGCTCACCAGTTCAAGATGACAAATGTCAGACGGCCCGGTCGGGCGCGCGCGGGGCCCAACGCTCCTCGATGCAGGATCACCACGGCACGATCAGGATGAAGAACCCGATCACGTGCAGCCCGATCACACGCTCGCCATCGCCGCGACCGTGCGCCACTCGGTCGGGGTCAGCTTCGCCCTCATGGGAGCGCGACCTCCGCGACCGCCGCGTCGGCCACGGTCACCACCGGGCCCGCGGTGCCGGCGTCCTCCCAGACGACGTAATCGCCGACTGGGAGGCTGCCGAAGATCGCGGTCAAAATTGACCGCTCCTGCGTGTTGCGTTCGTGCACCCCGGTATGCACCCGATGACCGCGACCGTTGAGCCGGCTGATCTCGATCTCACGGCCGCGAAAGCGCTCACCTGGGTACAGGATCAGCGCCCCGGACCCCGGGCCGATGTCGAGCGCCACGCTCGCGCACCCCGCCGCGGGCTCGAGCATCCCGTGCTCGAGCGGAGCGTGATGTGCGGTCGCCATGACTCACACCGTCCCGAGCGGCGCGGTCTGATAGCCACCCTGCGGCGTCCCGAGATACGGGAACGAATTCAGGAACGGCAGGTTCAGGCTCGACGGCGTCAGTCCGTCCGTGATGGCGCCCGCGGCGGCGTCCGGCGTGTAGCTGCTGTTGACGAGCGGATAGGTGACGCCCGCGATCGCCCGCAACTCGACCGTGACGACGTCGTCGAACACTCGCCGTCCGTTCGGGAACCCGGCCGCGTCGCCGCCGATCAGCCCCAGGATGTTGGGCTTCGACGACGGCGGGATCGCCATGTTCAGCCGCAGCATGTCGGCCTGGGTGCTTCCGGTGAAGTTCTGGAAGCCTGGGACGACCCCCGACGGCAGCCCGGTCAGGAGGATCGCGACGAGATCGGCGCGCGGGGCGGTGAGCTTTGCCAGGTTCGGGAACACGCCCGGGTACAACACCGGCAGGAGCGTCGCGAGCTCGGGGTGCTGGACGCCGGCGGCAAACCGCTTGTCGGCCGACGGCGGGAGCGAGTTCCACAGATCCTTGAACCCCATCCCGACCAGCACCTCGTTGAACAGCGGATTGCCGAGGCGGGAGACCTGCATCCATTCGCCGGCCTCCTGCACGTAGTCCGACCACGGCTCGCGCACGGTCGCCGCCTGTCGGCTGGCAGAAGCCCAGACGCCGACCACCGACGACTGCGACGAGGCGCTGGTCGGCGTCGCGCCGTGCCGCGTCAGGTCCGACATCGGGACCTTCAGCGCGATCGAGTGGACGCTGAAGTTGTCGGTCCCGTTGACTCCGGGGGCGTTCGCCAGCATCGGCAGCCCGAACGTGGCGTGCGCGCCCTGGAACGGCCGCAGGGTCCCCAGGTCGAAGATCGATCCGAGGTCGACGTAGAAGCCCTCGGCCCGCTGTCCCGCGAACACGGTCCGGCCCCCGGGGAGGCTGTGGATCGCCTGTGAGGCCAGCATGTCGTAGTCCGGGGTCGAGAGCGGACCGATGTTGCACGGCGGGCACGCGAGGCCGGCGCCGAGGACCTGACGCCGCCCGCGGCTGATCCGGGTGATCGAGTAGAACTGCTTGCGATTCCAATTGGCGCTGTCGATCGACAGGATCGGGCCGCTGTTGTAGAGGAACGAGTCCGGGTTGGCGACCTGGGTCTCGAACGCGAACTCGTAGATGATGTCCGCATCGCCGTCGCCGTCGTTGTCGATGTTGATGCGGTAGCGGACGTCGGGGCCGAACTCGAAGAAGTTCGGTCCGCCGTACGGCGCCTCGAGCGGCAGGTAGTTGGAGATGATCGTGACCGTGCCGGGGTCGTCGGGGGAGACGAACGCGTACAGGTCGGTGTTGTCGGCTACCGGGTCCTTGCTGATCGCCGGTGCTTCACGGTGGGATGACACAGTTACCTCCTCAGCGCGCCGCGCGGGCGAGCTTTGCCGCGATCTTGCGATCGTGGAGCTTCACCTCGCGCTCGCCGGCCATCACCGAGATCTCGCCGGTGCGCGGGTTGCGGATGTAGGCGACGACCGGACCCGATTTGGTCGCGGCCTTCGCGTCGGCCTGTTCGGCGACGAGCGCGCCGACGACGGTCATGCCTGCCGCCGCCGCTGCCGAGTTCTTGACGAACCCACGCCTTGTACTGTCACTCATCTATCTGCCCTCCGGTCAGAGGTGTTTGGCTTTGACTGACAGTTCGCAAACGGCGGTGTACTGGATCACTCGCCGGATGTGCTGATTCCGTAACTCGGCTCGGTCGCGGCGCGCTGGGCACGTGCGCGCGAGCGGCGGTCCGCCACGTCGGCGAACAGCACTCCGAGCTCGAACAGGAGGTACAGCGGCACGGTCTCGAGCAGAAGGGTGGTCACGTCGCCCGGAAGGAAGGCGGCGACCGCGCCGCAGGCGACGATCGCGTAGCGTCGGTTCTTGCGCAGCCGCTGCGGGGTGACGAAGCCGGCGCGCGTGATCGCCACGATCCCGACCGGCACCTGGAACAGGATCCCCATCGCCAGCAGCGTGGTGGCCGCGAACTTGTAGTACTGGTTCGCCTGGACAAGCACATTGAACTGATCGCTGTTGAAGTTCTGGAAGAAGTGCAACGCGGCGGGGAGTACGACGAAGTACCCGAACAGCACGCCGGCGACGAACAGGAACGGAATCGACGCCAGCAGCGGCCGGATGTGCCGGCGCTCGTGGGGATGCAGGGCCGGCATCAGGAACGCGTACGCCTGGTAGAGCACGAACGGCAACGCCAGGATCAGCGCGAACACCAGCGAGATCGTCACCGTCGTCGTGAACGGCTCGCCGATCCCGAGCGTCACCGGCTTGTCGCCCTCCGGCGGCATCGACAGCTTTCCGACATCGCGATCGAGGCTCCGGGCGACGCGGTCAAGCGTGGCCTCGGCGGCGGGCGTCCGGTGCTGGTCCGGCCCGTCGAGCACCCCCACCACGCTCCGCAGCTGGACGGCGACATCGCGGGCGCTACGTGCCACCGTGTACGTGGCGCCGAGTGGGCCGTGGCCGGCGCGGACCTGCGCCTGGGTCTGGTGGGCGAGCGGCCGGTCGATGATGTGCAGGAGCCGGTTGTTCTGCCAGAAGCAGAAGCCGAACGCGACCCCGATCACCACAAGCGACACGATCAGCCGCGTGCGCAGCTCGTCGAGATGACCGACGAGGCTGAGCTCGTCTTCGTGGCCAACCGACCGGGCGGCGGTGCGGATCGCGCGCAGCATGTCGGCTCGTTGTTACGCGCCCGGCGGCGAGTCGGATCATTTCTGTTGCTCGGAGACGGTGATCCGGATCGCGGCCGGCGCCGTAAGCGTTGGCGTGCCTCGTCAACCGCGCTTCTTCTCGCCCGCCCTGCGGGCGTTCGCCGACGAGGAGCTGATGGCGCTCGTCCGCGACGGCGACGCCCGCGCGTTCGAGGTGATCTTCGACCGCCACGCCGGCCCGGCGTTCTCGCTCGCGTACCGGATGTGCGGCCGGCGGGCGCTCGCCGAGGAGATCGTGCAGGAGTCATTCGTGTCGCTGTGGCGCAGCGCCGGCCACTACGACCGCAGCCGCGGCAGCGTCCGGTCGTGGGTGCTGCGGGTGGTGCACAACCGCGCGATCGACTCGTTCCGCCGCGAGTTGTCGAGTGCCAAGCACGACGTGGCCGACGACTGGATCAGCGAGGTTGTTCCCGCGCGCGAGCGGACCGAGGACGAGGTCGAGCGCCGCAGCGACGCCCGTCTCGTGCGGAGCGCGCTCGACGGCTTGCCCCCGGAGCAGCGTCAGGTGATCGAGCTCGCGTACTTCGGCGGCTTCTCGCACGCGCAGATCGCTGAGGCGCTCGGGCTGCCGGCAGGCACCGTCAAGGGCCGCATGCGGCTCGCGCTCAGCAAGCTGCGGATCGCGCTCGGCGAGCCCGCGGGGGTGCTGCCATGACCGGCACCGATCCGCGCGCGCCCCGCCGCGACTGTGGCAACGACGCGGCGCCGTACGTGCTCGGCGCGCTCGAGCCCGCCGAAGCGCTGACGTTTGCCCACCACATGCAGAGCTGCGCGGTGTGCCGCGACGAGGTCGCGGCGCTCGCGCCTGTGCTCGATGTGCTGCCGGCATGCGCGCCGCGGTACGAGGTGAGCGCTGCCCTGCGCCGGCGGGTGATGCATGCGGTCCGCTCGGAGGCGAAGGCCGAAAGCGCGCCGGCTCGTCGTTCGCGCCGGCGGTCGACGCCTCGGCCGGCGCTCGCGCTCCGGCGGCTCGCGCTCCCTCGTCCCGTGGTTGTCGCCGCACTTGCGGCGGCGGTCGCGCTCGGGGTCGTGGTTGCGGCCCGATCCGGCGGGTCGCCGGCCCGCGTGATCGAGGCCAGCTTCGGCCGCGCCCAGCTGCACGTCGCCGGCGGCCAGGGCGAGCTGATCGTCGATCGCCTGCCACCCGCGCCGCCGGATCGCGTATACGAACTGTGGCTCCAGCGCGGGAACGGGACGCCGGCGCCGAGCACGCTGTTCGCGGTCACCTCGCGTGGCACTGCGGTCCTCGGGGTGCCGGGTGGCCTCACCGGGGTCAGCCGCGTGCTCGTGACCTTGGAGCCTGCGGGGGGCAGCCGGATCCCCACGACCCGGGCAGTGATCGTGGTGCGAGCGTGATTGATCCGAATCGCGCTCGCGCGCGTACGTAGACCCAGTTCCCAACCGACCGATCGGAGCAAGCCATGATGGGCCTCGACAATCCAGTTCACATCGCGTTCCTGCTCATGCTTCTGCTGCTGGTGTTCGGAGCCAAGCGCCTACCGGAGATGGGCCGCTCGCTCGGCGCCGGGCTGCGCGGCTTCAAGGAGTCGATCAGCGGCGAGACCCCCGTCGCGCACGCCGAGCCGGCGCGTATCGCGGGCGCGCCCGAGATGCCATCGAGCACCGCGCCGCTCGCCGAGTCAGCGCCCGCCCGCCCGACCGCCCAGGTGTAACCGCAGACCCCCGCTCAGGGGATCCGGACGTCCTTGCGCTCGCGGGCGCCCCGCAGCTGCTTTTTGGACAGATCGGATTCCCTGACGAGGCGGACGAGCGACCAGTGGTGACCGACCGGGCAGTACTGGAATCGTCGCGGGCCGAGCCGCAGCGACTTCACCGATGCTCCCGGAAGCCAGATCGTCGTGAACCGGTGGCCCTTGCTGCACTGCACGACGACGTTGCCGCCGATCCCGTAGCCGTTTCGCAACAGCGGGATCGTCTCGACGATCAACGCCCCGGCGAGGATCCCGACCCGCTTGCGCCAGCGTCGCGCGCCTGGCCCTCCCGAATCGCTGCTCTCGGCCCCGAACGTGGATGAAGCGGACATGGCAATCCTCTCAGGATTAGGAATGATCTCAAACATGATAACGGGAGCCGCCGTCCGGCTGTCCGCCGCGGCCCGCACGGTCCGCTAGGCCAGGTGAGCGTCGGCATACTCCTTGGCCAGGCGCTTCGGCGCCTGGACCAGCCACGCCTCGACGATCAGCTCCTCGAGCGCGTCGGTCCCGATCTCCTCGAGGCGGACGAGAATCGCCGGGTACCCGTCGAAGTGCGGCGTCGTGAAATAGACGCCTGGATCGTCGGCGAGCAGCGCCTCCTTCGCGCCTGAGTGCTCGACCCGGGCGCCGAGGATCGGGCCGGTCGGCGCCGCCTCGCCGAGCGCCCGGAGGTCCGGTTGGCGCAGGGGCCGCTCCCACACGAACAGCTTGTCGCGGACTCGCCACGACGCGTTGCCGCGCGAGGTCCGCTCGCTCGTCTCCGGGAGCGCGAGCGCAATGCGCCGGACGTCGTCCCAGCCGGCCATGCTCAGCCGACGGTCGAGGCGGACCGCCCCGGGCGGGCCCACACACCGCGTTCCTGGAGCAGCTCCACCTGCTTGCGGGTCACCTGCTCGCGGTACTCGGCATGCGTGTACGGCGCGCGCTGGAGATACAGGTTCTTCGGGTAGACCGGCCGCTCGTAGACGAGCTGGTACTGCTCGGTCGTGAGGTCCTTCATCCAGTTGTCCCACTGGGCGGTCTGGCGGAAGTTCCGCAGCGCCTCGATGTCGATCGTGCCGGCGATCCAGGTCGAGCCGGCGCCGTACGGAACCTCGGTGACCACCTGGCCACGGTAATCGACGATCTGCGACCCGCCCGAGAAGGTGTCGATCGGCGTCGGCGAGTCCTTGTCCAGGTAATAAGTGCCGAGGTTCATCCCGATCACGTACATGTTGTTGTCGAGCGCTCGGGCGCGGTTCTGCACCGAGAACATCCCGCTCATCACGCCGGGCGCGGGGTACGGCCCGCGATACGCGATCTCGCAGCCGTTCATCGCCAGCCCGCGCGCGTTCTCGGGATAGGACGCCTCGTTGGCCATCATGATCCCGATCCGCCCGATCTCGGTGTCGGCGACCGGATAGAACGCGTCCAGCTCTCGGCCGTACAGCTCGATCCACCGGTCCCACACGTTGTGCGGCGTCATCGAGTGCTCGACCGGGAGGAGCGGCACGACCTTGTGATGCCTGAGGATCACCGTGCCGTCCTCGGGCTCGATCACGAACCCGACGTTGAAGAACCGTCCGGGGAACTCGGAGTGGCGGGCCTTGGCCTGGGCGATCACGTACGCGTCCCACTGCTGGGCCAGCCGCCCGAGGTAGTCGGTCTCAGGCCCGGGGATGTCGATCGCACATTCCCGCGCGTACGTCTCGTGATCGAGGTCGAGGACCTCGTCGGTGAATCCCTGGAGCCCTCCCTCGGGGATGCAGATCAGCCTCACCGGGAGGTCCATGCTCGACAGCCAGGAAGCGGCCTTGATCATGTGCGAGATGTGCTCGAGATTCCAGCTGATCTCCTCGCGCCGGCGGATGCCGCGCATCGTCGAGATCAAACCGACGGCCTGGTAGGGCTCGATCATCGGGAGGCTCCTCTCTCCAGTTGCGAGCGGTCTCTAGTTGCGAGCGACTCTAGCCGCATCGCCGTGCGCTCCGCCATGGCCGGCCGGCCGCTCGCCGGACAACCGCTCGACGGCGATCACCGCGGTGTCGTCCACCTGGGACCCGCGGGCGAACTCGACCAGTGCCTGTTCGATCCGCCGCACCGCATCGCCGGCCCCGGCCACATCGCGCAACGTCCGCGCCAGACGCTCCTCGCCAAACCGGTCGGCCTGGCCGACGGTGTCGATGACCCCGTCGGTGTAGAGCACGAGCTGGTCGCCGGGCTCAAGCCTGATCGTCGTCGCCTCCCACCCGCCGCGCTCATAAGCGCCCAGGAACGGCGCGAACACGCCGACCGGATGCGTCCATCCGCGGCGCAGGTGGTACGCGGGTGGATGTCCGGCGAGCACCAGGTCCGCGATCGCGTCGCCGTCGGCGGTGCGCAGCATCACGCAGCAGACGCTGACCAGCGACAGCCCCGGCCGTTCGCGCAGCGCGGCGTTGAGCTGCTCGAGCGCCGCCATCGGATCACCGAGCAGCTTGCCGGCGGTGCGAAACGTGTACCGCGACAGCGACGTGAGCGCCGCCGCCTCGGCGCCGCGGCCGGCGACGTCGCCGACGACCACCATCCAGCCTCCCGGCACCTCGAACGCGTCGTAGAAGTCACCGCCGACCTCGTTGTGCTCCCCGGCGGGCCGGTACAGGCTCGCGAGCCGGAAGCCGGGGATCTCGGGCAGGTCGGGTGGCAGCAGGCTCTGCTGGAGCGTCGCCGCGATCTCGGAGCGCTCGGCGTACAGCCGCGCGTTCTCAACCGCGATCGCCGCGCGGAGCCCGAGCTCGGCGGCGAGCGCCAGGTCGCCGTCGGAGAACCTCCGGCCGGAATCGGCCATCGCGAGTGTCAACGCCCCCATCGGCGGCTGGCCCGCGATCGCCAGGGGAACGACGATCACCGAGCGGATCGCCAACGCGCGCACGAACGCGAGCTCCTGCGCCGACAGGCCGGCGTCCGCGAGCAGCTCGTCGGTGACCTGGGCAACGAGCTGGGCCTGGCTCGGGCGGATCAGCCGGGCGGCACCGGTCGCGAACTCCCGAGCGAGCGCGACCTTGTAGGGGTCGACGTGGGCCATCGCGACCTGCCGAAGCACGTCGCCCTCGCCGCGCATCACGACGCCACACCAGTCGGCAAGTCCCGGAACCATCAGGCGCGCCACCCGCTGGAGCGTCTGCTCATAGTCGAGCGAGGAGGACAGCTCCTGGCCGGCCTCCGCCAGCAGCCGCTGGGCAAGCTCGGCGCGCTTGACCTCGGTGAGGTCCTCGACCACGCTGACGATCAGCGACAGCGACCCATCGGCGTCGAACAGGGGCGTCGCCTTTTGCAGCAGCCATCGCTCCTCGCCGGTGGCGCGGCTCACGTTTCGGACCAGAAGCGGTTCCGGCTCCTCGCCGCGAGCCGCGCGCGAGGACGGAAGGTCCCCGAGCTCGATGCGCGTTCCCGCCTCGTCGAACACGTCGTAGAGCTGCATCAGCTCCTGCGGCGTGGCTGCGGTCACGTCGCGGACCGAGCCCAGGTTCAGCAGCTGCGCCGCCGCCGCGTTGGCGAACACGATCTCCCCGCCGGCCTGAACGATCACCGCCTCGGCAAGATTGGTGAGCGTCGCCTCGAGCCGCCGCTCGAGCCCGGTCACGGTCTGCGACAGCGTCGCGTTGTCGAGCGCGAGCGCCAGATGCCCGGACAGGATCTCGGCGTAGCGCAGATCGTTCTCGTCGTAGCTACGGCCGGACGTGCCCACGCCGAGGGCGAGCGCCCCGACCGTGCGTCCGCGCGCACGCAGCGGCACGAACAGCGCCGAGTGCAGCTCGAGCGCGCGTAGGAGCTCGAAGTCCTCGTCGCTCGAGGCGATCATCCGCAGCTGCTCGTCGGTCACGCTCGGCAGGAGCTGGCTCTCGGAGCTCACAATCGCCCGGGGAAGCCCGACCGGCGCATCGGGCAGCGGTCGCCGGCGAAGCAGCGCGGCCTCGAGCTCCTCGCGCCGGCGCGGCGCGTCGACCCGGGATCCGAGGCGCCGGAGCTCGCCGTCGGGCGAGATGCTGTCGAGGGTGGCGATGTCGGCGAACGCCGGGACGACCAACTCCAGCAGCCGCGCGACGGTGCTCTCGACCAACAGCGTGCCGTCGGCGACCTCGCCGGCGGCGGCGAGCAGCGCAAATCGGTTCCGATCGGTTCCCGTGCTCATTCCCTTGCCGCGAACGTGGTCAGGTCGGCGTCGCCCTCCACCGGGACGACCGCTTCGTCGCGAACTCGTCGCGTGTCCAGCGTCAGATGACTCGACAGTCGCAATCTCTGTCTCACCCCCCAACTGCACGGTCACCCGGATCAACCGAATGACGATTCTACGCCCCGCCGCGGGCGGTTTGGGAGACTTGGCCCGCCGGCACGACCGCGAACCCCGGATGTGGAGGAGGACGAGATGGCCATTTCCCAGGAGCCGATGACGGACGAGCAGCGCAAGTCGGTCGCGCTCGAGTATCTGAAGGCATTCGACAACGGGGGGACGACGTCGACCGGCGGCAGCATCCTCGATCTGTTCGCCGACGACGCGCAGGTGCACTTCCCCAAGTGGGGGCTCGCCACCGGTAAGGACGCGATCGGCCGGATGTTCGGCGACGTCGGCGCTACGCTCGAGCGGATCGTCCACGACTACGCGAACTTCAACTGGATCATGACCGGGACCGACACGTTCGCCTGCGAGGGGACGAGCTTCGGAGAGCATCAGGACGGCGAGTGGCGCGCCGGCGTCACCCACGCGGGGCGGTGGTGCGACGTGTTCGAGGTCCGCGACTTCCTCATCCAGCGATGCTTCATCTACCTCGATCCCGATTACGCCGGGCTCGACACCGACCGTTACCCATGGCTGGCCCGCGACGGACGCGATCCGTCGGTGCCGTTCAGCCTGGGTGTCCGTGAGGCCGCCTCGGCCGGCATGGACAAATAGGTACTCTCCGCTGCCAAGTTCATCGTCAAGGAGACCCATGGAATACAGCGAAGCCCTGGCAGCGAAGATTGAGGCTCGGATCATCGAGTTGAAGAGCGAGATCGACGCCCACGAACGCGCGCGCGCGGCGCTTCTCGGTCGCGAGAGAGCGGGCGCGAGCAACGGGACCGCCTCCACCGGCGGCGCCACCGCCTCGCGCGGCCGCCGCGCCACTGCGCCACGCGCCAGCGAGGGGCGGACGGCGGGACGTCCCCGTCGTAGCCGCACGGCGTCGGCCGAAGCGGTGTTCGACGCGATCACGGACGGGCAGGATCAGGCGTCCGTGATCGCCGAGCAGTTCGGCGTGTCGCCCGCGGTCGTGCGCAGCCGTCTCCAGCAGCTCGAGGAGGCGGGCCGAGTCAGCCGGTCCGGGAACCGCCGATCGACTCGCTGGCGCAGCCACGCGGCGTAGCGGCGCACCCTCCCTCCCGATACTCACCGCGCGCCTTCGGCTCCGGCGGTTCCGGCGCGAAGACCTCCGGGCGTTCGTCGCCTATCGGAGAGACCCACAGGTCGCGCGATATCAGGGCTGGGAGGACACGTACTCGCTCGACGACGCCGAGCGCATGTTCGAGGCCCAGCAGCGCTTGACTCTCGGCCTCCCCGGTGACTTCGTGCAGCTCGCGATCCTCGACCGAGCCTCGGGAACGATGCACGGTGACTGCGCCGTCCGCGTGCTGGTCGACCAACCGGCCCCGTCCACCGTCTGTTCGAGCGGATCGGCTTTCGTTGCGAGGCCCGCCTGGTCGAGGCGGACTGGTTCAAGGGCGAGTGGTCGACGGTCCGGATCTACGCGATGCTCGCCCGCGAGTGGCGCGCTGGGGCCACCGGGCGCGACGCGCGCGAGTGACCTGTCACATCCGGTCGACTCCGCGCCTGTCACATCCGGTCGACTCCGCGCGTCTTATCGATAGATGAGTTCCAGGCCGCGCGAGCGTCTTAGCACTCGGAACCGCCATGACCTCCGACACCCACACCGACCGATCGCCCGCCACCGGCACCCGGCTCGCCCGCCGCCTGGTGGCGCCGGTGATCCTCAGTGCCGCGATCGGGTCCTTGGTGCTGGCCGTGCCGCCGTTGCGGGGCGTCGCCGGCGAGATCGCGCACCTGGATCCCGCGTGGGTGCTTGCCGCGATCGCGCTCGAGGTGGGCTCGTGCCTGGGATTCGTCGTGATCTTCCGTCTGTTCTTCGACGAGGTGCCGGCCGGCGCGGCGCGCGAGCTGGCCCTCACCGAGCAGGGCTCCGGAGCCCTGCTGCCGGGCGGCGGGGTCGGCGCGCTGGCGATCGGCGGCTGGCTGCTGCGACGCGCCGGCATGTCGACAAGCAGCATCATCGACCGCTCGAGCGCGCTGTTCTTCCTGACCAGCGCGGTCAACGTCGCCGCGCTCGTCGCCGGGGGCGCGCTGCTGGTCGTGCGCGAGCCGATCGGTGGGTACGACCTGTTGCGCGCCGGCATCCCGATCTTCGGTGGGCTCGCCGCGGCGGCCGCGGTCCTCGCGATCCCGACGCTCCTGTGCGGTTCACCCCACCGCCGGCGGCCGAGCTGGCTGGTCGACCTCGCGAACGGGATCGTGCGCGCGCGCCGGTCGTTGCTGGCGCCGAGCTGGCGGCTGCTGGGCGCCGCCGGCTACCTCGGCTTCGACATCGCCGCGCTCGGCGCGACCTTTGCCGCCACCGGCCATCCGGTCCCGCTGGCCCCGCTCGTCCTCGGCTACCTGATCGGATACCTGGCGAACCTGATCCCGGTGCCCGGCGGCTTCGGCGTGCTCGAAGGGGGCCTGGCCGGCACGCTGATCGCGTACGGCGCTCCGGCCACGCAGGCCGCGGCGGCGGTCATCGTCTATCACGCGATCGCGTTCTGGATCCCGAGCCTTGGCGGCCTCGCCGGCTACGCGCTCCTGCGCCGGCGCCTCGCCGGCTCGGACGCGGCTCCTCAGCGCCCGGCTGCGAGCAGACGCTCGGTGGCTTCGTCGGGCACGCCCGCGAAGTACGCCTCGAGCACCTGTCCGAAGATCGGATTCGCCGAGTCGGCATAGGCGAACAACGTCATCGACGACCGCAGCTTGATCGCGTCGATGCCGCCGAAGATGTCCTGCGCGGTGAGCCCTTCAAGCGCGGAGAGGATGCGGGCGCACTCGGTCAGCCGCGGGCCGAGGATCGGGTGCGCGAGGTACGCCCGCGCCTCGTCCAGCGACGAGATCGCATACGTCCGGGACATCGAGCTTTGCCCGAGGCCGGCGATCTGCGGGAACACGAACCACATCCAGTGACTGCGCTTGCGGCCGGCGCGAAGCTCGTCGACCGCCGTCGCGAACGTGCCCGCGCTGTCCTGCGCGGACACGAACCGCTCCAGTGCGTAGGGATCGCTCATCTCGTACGGCAAACGTAGCGTGAGGTCGACCCATACGATGTGGAGATGCTCGAGCACGAACGGGTAGCGATCGTGGTCGGGAAACGCTCGGCGCTGCCCGTGATCGTCGCGGTCCATTCGACCGCGCTGGGTCAGGCGGTCGGGGGCTGTCGCCTGTGGCGCTACCGAGACTGGCGCGAGGCGCTCGAGGACGCGCTCCGCCTGTCGGAGGCGATGACGCTGAAGTGCGCGCTCGCCGGGCTCCCTCTGGGCGGCGGAAAGAGCGTGATCGCGCTCGCGCCCGACTCCGAGCTCTCCTCCGAGCGGCGGCGGGCGGCGATGCTCGACCTCGGCGACGCGGTCGACGCGTTCGGCGGAAGCTACGGCGTGGGCGAGGACGTGGGCACCACCGCGGAGGACATGTTGATCGCGCGCGAGCGGACCCGGTACGCGTACTGTCTCCCGGAGTCCCAAGGAGGCGCCGGCGAGCCCTCCGAGCCGACGGCGGTCGGGGTTCGCGCCGCGATCGGGGTGACGCTCGAGCAGGCGCTCGGAACCACGGACGCCTCGGGCCGGCGGATCAGCATCATCGGCCTGGGACAGGTCGGCTCGCGCGTCGCCCGCCGGCTCGCCGCCGACGGCGCCGACCTGCTGGTGAGCGACGTCGACCCCTCCAAACGCAAGCTGGCGGACGAGCTCGGCGCGACGTGGACGGACCCCGAAACCGCGCTGCGGGCCGAGGTCGACGTGCTGGTGCCCGCGGCACTCGGAGGGATCCTGACCGCCGACTCGGTGGCCATGCTCCGGTGCGCGGCGATCGCCGGCCCCGCGAACAACCAGCTCGCCGACGACAGCGTCGCGGACGTCCTCCGCGACCGCGGAATCCTCTGGGCCCCTGATTTCGTGGTCAACGCGGGCGGGGTGATCTACGGCAGCGCGATGGAATTCGAAGGCTGCTCCCGGGAGACCGCGATCGCGCGCGTCGACGCGGTCGCCGACTCGCTCGACGCAGTTTTCTCCGCCGCGCGCGAGCACGCGATCACGCCGCTCGCCGCCGCGCGACGAGTCGCCGAGGAGCGGCTGAGCGCCGCGGGCCATCGCCCGGTCGACGCCGCCTGATCGCCCGTTACTCGAGGGGGGCCCCGTGCAGGCCGCCCGACGGCCGCTCGCGCTGGTCCCACCAGTCGTTGACGACCGAGATGGCGCCGCCCAGGATCCCTTCCTTGAACGCCGCCGTGTCGTTCACGTTGGGCAGCGGCTCGTCGGGCACCTGCGCGCCGAGGAACTCGCACAACGGCTCCCATCCGTCGCGCGGTTCCCAGACGAGCAGGCGATCGTCGGGAACGTCTCGCTTCACCCGCTGGTTCCAGCGCTCCATGGCCGCCGCCAGGCCGTCGTCGTCGAACGTCGCCTCGGGCGGGCCCAGCGCGTGCTCGTCCCAGGTCATGCGGATCATCAGGTCCATGAACCGACGCCACAGCGGGTCGAGCGCCGCCCGCGCCGCGCACATGTGGTGCATCACGGAGTCGCCGAAGTACATCGGCCAGATCGTCTCGCGCATGCTCCGCACCCATCCCTCCGGCGCGCGGACGCTGAGCACGACCTTCGAGTCCGGGTAGTACTCGAGCAACTCCTTGTAGTAGCGCCCTCCGGGCCAGTCGACAGTCGACTGGGCGTCGCCGAAGATCGTCTCCCATTCCGGCTCACCGCCGGCCGCCGCCTCCCAGAGCGTGAGGCCCGTCTCGAAGTCCATCATCAGGTCGCGCATGTGGTAGCAGTGCCCGAAGCCGAGCTGCTCGAACGCGATCGCCTGAGTTGTCGTCGCCGTGCGCGGGAGGCCCGCCCCGATCACTTTCATGTTTCTCCTCAGCTGGAAGGGATCGCGGCGGTTCTATCAAAGGCGGCGTTGCCTCTACGCTCCGACGCGGAGGACTTGCGATGAGCGCCACCAAACCGCCCGCGCCGAACGGTAAGCCCTGGAGCAGCGAGTACGTCTCGAGCAACGGGGCCAGCGCCCATGCCCGGAGAGAGATGCCGGGCCGGCTCGTGGTGCTCGGCTACATCACGGCATTCGCGATGCCGCTGCTCGGGTTGTTGCTCGGGGTCGTTTGCGTGACCCGTCCGAACAAAGCGACCTCCCGCCACGGGCGCTGGATCATCGGCATCAGCCTCGTCGCCTCGGTCATCTGGGCCCTGGTGTTCGCCTCCGGCGCGCTGACGTCGACGACCAACGACATGGGGTATTAGGGCCTCCCGCGCGTCGGCAAAGGTCCCGGGCCTGCGGGCGTCGAACTCCTCCGCGCAGGCCGGCCCCATTGAAAACGGACCAGGAGGATGTAGATGACAGAGAAGCCCGCCAAGCCCGCCCGCCGGCGCACCCGCGTGACCAAGCCGAAGCTCTTGGCCGCGTCCGAGCGGCACGAGCTCGAGCGGCACGAGCCCACGCACGCCGAGATCTCGGAGCGCGCATACTTCATTGCGCTCGAGCAGGACGGCACGGACGAGCTCGGCAACTGGCTGCGCGCGGAGCGCGAGCTCGCCGCCGCGTGAGCCTGACGTAGGTCACTCTCATCCGGTCGGCCCATCGCCGCGCCGCGCCGTGCTGACCCGGATGCGGTGGGCAAGGGTGACGTGCGGATGCCGACCAGGCACCATGTGCGGCGATGAAGCCGGCCGAGCTGCGCGATCGCTGCCTCTCGTTCCCCGGAGCCGAGGAGACGTTTCCGTTCGGTCCGGAGAACTCCGTGTTCAAGGTCGCCGGCAAGGTGTTCGCGCTGTCGCGGCTCGATGCCACTCCGCTGCGGGTCAGCCTCAAATGCGAGCCGGCGCTCGCCGAGCAACTGCGCGAGGCGCACGCCGCCGTGATCCCCGGCTATCACCTGAACAAGCGCCACTGGAACACGGTGATCATCGACGGGTCGCTGACGCCCGAGGCGATCGGGGACATGATCGAGGATTCCTACGACCTGGTCGTGAGCAAGCTGCCGCACTCCCGGCGCCGCGGGCTCGGCTGGCGGGGCGACGGCTGAAGGCCGAGCGTGGAGGCCAGCCACCGTAGCCGGGTGCAGGCGCTGCTATCCGAAGCCGCCGCGGAGCACGAGAGCCTGATGGCCAGACTTCCTCCGGACCTGCAGGCTTCGCTCCCGGTGGATGCGCAGGGCGTCACCCAGGCGATCGACTATCTCGCTGCCGCCGCCGGAATGTCCGCCGGCGAGCGTCGCGCGCTGATCCGCCCCCACGCTGTCAACCCGGCGGTGCTTCACGCCCGCGTGTTCGGGCGTGCGCCGCTGGCGCGCGAGACGGTGATCGCCTCGTTCGTCGAGGGCGCCCGGGTTCGCGCCGACGCCCTGGCGGCGTTGGCCGACGCGGTCGGCGGCGAGCCGCTCGGCCGGGAGATCCGGACCGTGCTCGTCGCCGACCCTCCCCCGGTGCGGGCGGACGGGCGCGACGTGGTCCCGGCGCTCCGCGCCACCTACGCTGCGCACGAGCGCGCCGCACTGATGATCGCCGCGAGCCTCGACCGTGTACGGTAGTCACCGTACATGCGTCGCCGCCTCGGCCTAGCCGCCCTCGCCGCGCTCGTGGCGCTCGGCCTCGCAGCGTGCGGGGGCAGCAACAGCAGTAGCAGCAGTAGCAGCAGCAGCAGCAGCGGTCGTCCAACGGGATCACCTCGAAATCGCCCGACCAGATCGTCGCAGCCGCGACGAGCGCGGTCGGAGGCGTGACTTCCGTTCACGTGTCGGGCAAGGTGCTGAGCAGCGGACAGAACGTCGCGCTCGATCTGAACCTCCTCAACGGCAAGGGCGGAACGGGCTCGATGTCCCAGAACGGGCTCGGCTTCAAGATCGTCGCGATCGGCCCCGAGGTCTACATCAACGGCAGCTCGGCGTTCTGGACCAAGTTCGGGGGCTCCGCCTCCGCGCAGCTACTCAGCGGGAAGTGGCTGAAGGCCCCCGCCTCGGGACAGCTGTCCTCGCTCGCGACGCTCACCAACGTGCAGAAGCTTTTCAGCCAGCTCCTGTCGAGCCACGGCAAGCTCGCCGAGGGAAAGACCACGACGGTCGAGGGCCATGAGGTCGTCGCGGTCAACGACACCACCAACGGCGGCACGCTGTACGTCGCCACCACCGGCAAGCCGTACCCGATCGAGATATCGAAGACCGGCTCGAGCGGCGGACAGCTCGTGTTCGATCACTTCAATCAGCCCGTCTCGCTGACGGCGCCGGCGAACGCGATCGACATCTCGAAGCTGCAGTAACGGACGCCGGTTCGGCCGAGCGGGTCAGCGCCGGCCCGATGACGGCCGCAGCTCGCCGACTCCGGCGATCAGCGCGTCGGTGGCCTCGTCGAGCACCGCGAGCAGGTCGGTCTCGCCGTCTGCTCGCTGCCAGCGATCGAGCGCCGCCCCGGCCGCGTCGACGAGCGCCATCGCGGTCGTCTGCAGCTTCAGGTCGTCCTCGGGCGGCAGCCCGCGGCGTGCCGCAAAGCCTGCGATCAACTGGTCGACGCCGACGCGGGCGAAGTCGAGAAACCGAGCGCGGACGGCGGGCGCGCTGAACAGCAGCCGGTTCCGGGCGAGGAGCCGCTCGGGATCGCGCCGGTAGAGCCCCTCGATCGCATGGCGGGTGATCGCGCGCATCGTCTCCCCCGGCGGCTCGTTGTCGGGTCGCTGTTCGCGCAGCTCCCAGATCACCGCGTCGTACTCGTCCCATAGCACGACGTCCTCCTTGTGGGCGCTGGCGTTCATCGCCCTCGCCGCGATCCCAGCCGTGATGTTGCCCCGCACACTCCCCCGCCGGCAACCCGAGCCGGCCGCCGCCACCGCGTAGCCGCCGGTCGGTCGTCAACAGCCGCCGGCGACGCGGACCCACATTTCGCGACCGACCCCGAACCCCATGCATTTCGCACCAAAGCGGCCCGACCGCACCCGCCGACGGCACATAAGCACCTCCCACACGCTTATATGCGCAACAAAGCGGTGGGTGTCACCGGTGTCCCACGTTTTGCATGGTCGCCGACAGCGGCGTCCCGAAATCCGCATCACGCCCGCGCCGGCAACAGCGCGCGCAGCTCCTCGATCGTGTCGGCCTCGCCGGCGTCCTTGTCCGGCCGGTACCGCTTGACCCGTGCGAAGCGCAGCGCGATCCCGCCCGGGTACCGCGTCGAGGACTGGACGCCGTCGAGCGCGATCTCCACGACGAGCTCGGCGCGGACCATCACCGCGATCCCGCCGCGGCTCGTCTCGAGCGCCAGCAATGCCTCCGTCTGCCAGCGCAGGAGCTCGTCGGTCAACCCCTTGAAGGTCTTCCCGACCATCACGAATTCACCCGAGGCGGGATCGCGGGCGCCAAGGTGGAGGTTCGAGAGCCACCCTTGCCGGCGCCCGTGACCCCATTCGGCACCGAGCACGACGAGGTCGTACGTCCGCACCGGCTTCACCTTGCGCCAGGCACCGCCGCGCCGGCCCGCGGCGTACGGCGACGCGGCGTCCTTGACGACCACGCCCTCATGGCCGGCGGCCAGCGACGCCGCGAGCACACGCTCTCCCTCGTCTGGATCCGACGTCAAGGCAGCGGGAATCACTGAACCTGGGGCGATCGACGCGAGCCGGGCGGCGCGCTCGGTCAAAGGCGCGTCGAGCAGGTCCTCCCCGTCCACGTGCAGCAGGTCGAACAGGAACGTCACGATCCCCTCCGGCGAACCGTCGCTGTCGATCTGAGACACCGTGTCCTGGAAGGCGGCCGGCGCCCCGTCGCGCATCCACAGCGCCTCGCCGTCGAGGACCGCCTGGCGGACCGGTAGTGACAGCGCCACCTCGACAATTCCCGGCAGCGTCGCGGTGACGTCGTTGAGATTGCGCGTGTAGATGCGCACCTCCTCTTCGCGGCGGTGGATCTGGATCCGGATCCCGTCGAGCTTCCATTCCACCGATGAGCGCGCAAACCCGGACATCGCCTCGGCCACTGTGGCGCCGGTCGAGGCGAGCATCGGGAGGATCGGGCGGAAGATCTCGAAGCCGATCCGGCGGAGCCCCTCCTCCCCATCGGTCATCGCGATCTCGGCCATCCGCGTGAGATCGCCCGACAGCATGAGCGCGCGTCGCGCGAGCTCACCCGGCACGCCGGCGGCCTTCGCCACAGCATCGGCCATCACGCCGGCCAGGGCGCCCTGCCTGAGCTCGCCGGTGAACAATCGCCGCAGGAAGGAAGCCTCATCCGCGGTGGCGCGGGCGAACAGCTGCGCCAGCAGTGCCGCGCGCACCACCGCCGAACCGGGCCCCGTCGTGCGTTCGATCTCTCCGATCTCCCGATCCACGTCGATCACCGTCAGCGACGCGTCTTCCGCCGGCTCCGGATCGAGCGCATAGATCGTGGAGTAGCCGATCCCGACCCGGCCCTGGCGTGGCACGCCCGACAGGAAGGCCACGCAGATCGGCACCTCGCCCGGATCGAGCTTCCGCAATATCTCGGCGAGGATCGCCACCTTGCGCGACCGCGAGCTCGTCTCGCCGACGAGCCGCGATGCGGTGACTACATCGGCGAGCAGCGTCATGCCACGAGGTCTACCAGGCTCCCTAACCGACGCTTCGGACCGCGCCGGTCCCACGCCTGTCAGCCGCTACGCTGCGCCCATGAGCCACACCGTCAGCCATACCGATCTGTACGACATCCCGCCGGAGCTCCTCGAGTTTCGTGACCTCGTGCGCCGGCTGGCTCAGGAGCAGATCGCGCCCCGCGCCGCCGAGATCGACCGGACAGCCGAGTACCCGTGGGACGTGCGCCGCCTGCTCGCCGAGCACGATGTGCTCGCGCTGCCCTTCGAGCCCGAGCACGGCGGCACCGGCACGGGGACGCTGATGCTCCAGATGGCGGTCGAGGAAATCGCCAAGGTATGCGCGAGCAGTGCCCTGATCCTCATGCTTCAGGAACTGGGATCCCTTCCGATCTCGCTGTTCGGCTCGCCCGAGCTCAAAGCGCAGTGGCTGCCGCGCTTCGCCAGCGGCGAGCTCGCGCCGGCGTTCGCGCTGTCCGAGCCCGAAGCCGGCTCTGACCCGGCTGCGATGCGGACGTCCGCTGTTCGCGATGGCGACGAGTGGGTCTTGAATGGCGCCAAGAACTGGATCAGCAACGCCGGCATCGCCGACACGTACGTCGTGTTCGCCAAGACCGACCGCGACGCCGGGCGGAGCTCGGCGTTCCTGGTCGAGGCGGACCGCCCGGGCTTCTCGATCGCCAATGTCGAGCACAAGCTGGGCATCAAGGGGTCCCCGACCGGCTCGCCCGTGCTGGAGGACGTTCGCGTCCCCGCCGGCAATCTCATCGGAACCGAGGGCAAGGGCCTCAGCATCGCACTGGCGACGCTCGCGCGAACGAGACTCGGCGCGGCGGCGCAGGCGGTCGGGATCGCCCAGGGCGCCACCGATTACGCGAACGACTACGCGAAGGAGCGGATCGCGTTCGGCAAGCCGATCAACCAGCTCCAGGCGATCCAGTTCAAGCTCGCAGACATGGAGACGGGCACGGCGGCCGCGCGCGAGCTGCTGTACAAGGCATGCGCGATGGTCGATCGCGGAGTTCCTGGGGTCGGCAAGTACACCTCGATGGCGAAGCTGTTCGCGTCGGACAACGCGATGCGGGTCACGGTCGAGGCCGTCCAGGTGCTGGGCGGCTACGGCTACGTGAACGACTATCCCCTCGAGCGGATGATGCGCGACGCGAAGATCACCCAGATCTACGAGGGCACGAACGAGATCCAGCGGGTCGTGGTCGCGCGCGCGATGGCCCGCTAGCCAGCGGCGCGTCCCCCGGCACCGGAGAGCGGTCTACCCGGCTCTCGTTCCGAGCGGTTCGGCCAGTGCGCCCCCGCCGACGATCTCCCGGAGCGCTGCCACGTGGCCCTGGAACGCGACCCGGCTCCAGGCCGTTTCGGCGTCAAAGCGGCGACAACGGTGCTCCGGCCAGGCGAACCTTCCACGACCGAGCCCGGCGCCCGCGATCGAGACGCCGGCCCCTTGAAGTGACCGGAGGTTAGTCAGAGGGTCCGATCATGCCGCTGGGGGCGAGCACGATGATGGTCGCGTCGTCTTCAAGCTGATCGGGGTTCTCTACGCGCAGTTGGTCCTCGATGGCTCGCAGGGTGGCGGGTGCGGCGTTGCTGTCGGCTTTGGCGACCGCGCGTGCGATCGCGGGGAGCCCGAGGCCGTGGGTGGGGTGGGTGAAGCTGTCGGAGAGGAGGAGAAGTCGTTCGGCCTTGTCCAGGCGCGTTTGGTGGGTGTGGAGTTGGTCTGGGAAGTCTTGGCTTCCGAGAGGCGGGTACAGCCCGCCTTCGAGCGGGGTGAGTTGACCGCTGCGGGTGATGCGGAGCGGTGGCTCGTCGCCGGCGGTGACCCAGCGGAACGTCGAGGCCGGAGCGTTCCAGTGCCCGATTGTGGCTGTGGAGGTGGCGGCGCCGTCGCTGATCTCAAGCAGCACTTTGTGCATGGCCAGCAGGCTCTCGGCAGGGTCGGTGGATTCGCGGCGGACCGAGCGGAACGCTCCGAGGGTGACGGCGCCGACGGCTGCGGCGGCGGCTCCGGTCCCTTCGGAATCCGCGATGCCGATCCAGGTACCGCGGGGGTTCTCGGTGTAGTCAAACCAGTCTCCGCCGATCTCGTACCCGGGCAGGATGTTCCCGGCGAGGGTCGCTCCGCCGACGCGTGCGATGCGAGGCGGCAGCAGGTTTTGTTGGATCTCGGCGGCAGGGCTGGTCGGCCGGGTGCGGCGGACAGTGTCGATGTAGTCGCTGTAAGGGGGCGCGAGGGCGAGCGCAATGGCGGCTTCGGAGGCAAGGTCGCGTAGCTCATCGCTGACCGTGCCGACGGCCAGCAGCAGCCCGATCGCGCGGCCGCGCAACTGCAGGGGAGCGACGGTCGCGCCGGGCAAGAGCTCTTCGAACACGGCCCGGATGGCGGCGACGCCCTCGCGGGGAACCTCCGGGCCGACTGCCAGGGGGGCGGTGACCTGAGCGGGAAACGTCGCGGCACCGGCGAGACGCTGCATGCTGGCACCGTCGAGGTCGACGACGTACAGGGCGGCGGAGGAGATTCCCGGCAGTCGCTGAGCTTCGGCGACGATCTGCTCACCGAGTTGGTACGGCGGGACCTTGTTGAGCACATCGGCGACCGATAGCGGTGTGCTGCTGACGTGGGCGAGCTCGCCGGGCGGACGTAGGTAGTCCTCCTCGTCGGAGTCGGCGTCGTCGCGCGCTTGGCGGCGAACGGCTTCCATGAGCGCTTCTCGTGTGGGGAAGTGGCGGTGCACGGTGCCGCGTCCCACACCCGCCTTTTCGGCGATCGCGCGGATGCTGGTGTCCTCGTGATCGGCGAGCGCTCTGCGGGCCGCGTCGATGATCTTTGCGCGATTCAGCGCGGCGTCGCTGCGCTGGCGACGTTCGGGAGCCTGCTCCCCGACCCGAGCGGCGTTCTCATCCTCATGACGAAATGGAACACTTTGACTCATTTAGCCTTCTCTTCCGGCGTCAGTTAGTTGCTTTCAACGTGTGATGCTTCAAATCAAGGGTATAGTCGAATTAGATGTCCGATTGCGCCGTCTTATCTAGAACAACTTGTCTCAGTTCATGGTAGCGATTTGGGCGTTCGGCCGGCTCGGAGGAGGTGCCAGTCTGGATATCGCCGGATCGTCGCCGTCTGGAGCCATTGGTGTCTCGCATCTCCGCTGCCTCGCGACCGGGCAAAGTCCGCAAGCGGCGCTTGCAGTGCGGGTGCAAGGACCGATGAGAGCACATTTCAAGAAGGGGACTCATGACTGAGATGACTGACGCGTACCAGTGGCACGGACGGAGATGACCGGGTCCGACGACAGGGACACCGTCACTGAGGAGCACGAGGTCTCCGAGGATGTCCGCAAAGAGCAGATCGATACCGAGGGACTCGCGCAGGGGCGCAGCCGCTGACCGACGCAGCGGAGGGGGCTCTCCGGTTCGAGAGCCCCCTCAGCGCTTCCGCCTCGGACAGCACGGTGTCGAGCATCGAATCTCAAAAGCGCCCCCAGCGGCGTCACCCTCAGCGAGCTCGCAACCTCGAACTCGGCTGATGACTCCGGCCATCCGAGGCGTAGCTGCCACAGCGTGGATATTCAACGAGCCGAGTCGACTCATCAAACAGGCAAAGGAGCTGTGATGGCAACACAGGCAGGTACAGGACAGACAGGTATGGGACAACGTCCTGAAGGCAACGCGACCGGCGCTCCGCTCGCCGATGCGCAGACCAAGGCGCAGCAGGCCGCCGGCCAGGCACAGGAGAAGGCGCAGGCCGCTGCGGGACAGGCGCAGGCCAAGGTGCGCGAGCAGCTCGATCTACGCTCCTCGCAGCTGGCCGAGCAGGTCCATCAGCAGACGTCTGACCTGCGAGCGGTCAGCGACGCGCTGCGCGACCAGGGCAAGGATCGTCCCGCTCAAGCGGTCGATCGCCTGGCGGGATACGCCGAGCAGGCCGGTAGTTACCTACGCGATACCGACCCTGACTCGATGCTGAGCGACGCCGAGGACTTCGGGCGGCGAAAGCCGGGCGCGGTGGCCGCTGCAGCGCTCGCGCTTGGTTTCCTCGGCGCGCGCTTTCTCAAGGCATCGAGTAGCCGGCGCTACTCCGCCCGCCGGATCGAGCACCCGCGCGCGGCAACGACAGGCCCCCCGATGCCGGCCACGACGGAGCCCGTCCCGGTCACGTCGAATCAGCCGCCCGCGTCTCGGCCCGGGATCTAGTCATGGCCGCCAGTGAGACCCAACCGCCCACAGCGGCCCGCGACGCCGAGCGCAACCAGCGCGAGGAGTCGATGGGCGCGCTGTTCAAGCAGCTCTCAGATGACCTGTCGACGCTGGTGCGTCAGGAGCTGCGGCTCGCGCAAGTCGAGATGACCGAGAAGGGCAAGAAGGCCGGTCTCGGGCTTGGGATGTTCGGTGGCGCGGGGGTCATCACGTTCCTCGCGCTCCAGGCCCTGACCGCCTGCCTGATCGCGCTGCTCGCCACCGCGATGGACGTGTGGATCGCCGCGCTGATCATCACCGTCGTATACGCCGCCGGGGCCGGCGTTCTCGCCCTCACCGGCAAAAAGCAGGTATCGGAAGCGACACCCCCCGTACCCGAGCAAACCGTGGACACCCTTAAGGAGGACGTGCAATGGGCCAAGACCCAGCTGCCATCCGGCAAGAGATAGAACAGACCCGCGAACGGATGGGCGACACCGTCGACGCCCTCGGCTACAAGGCCGACGTTCCCTCCCGCGCGAAGGACTCCATCACGGACAAGGTCCAGAGCGTCAAGACGAAGATCATCGGCGCGGGCTCGCAGGTGTCTGACGCGACACCCAGCAGTGACGACGTCAAGCAGGCCGGTCAGCGCGCGGTCGGTGTCGCGCAGGAGAACCCGCTGGGGCTCGCCATCGGCGCGGCCGCCGTCGGTTTCATCGCGGGCATGTTGATCCCATCGACAAAGGTCGAGGACGAGCGCGTCGGCCCGGTCGCCGATCAGGTCAAAGAGCAGGCTCGCCAGACCGGCCAGGAGGCGATCGAGCACGGCAAGCAGATCGCTCAGGACACCGCGCAGACCGCGGCCCAGAAAGCGCAGGAGGTCGCCGCGGAGGTCAAGGACACTGCGCAGGAGTCGGCCCAGCTGCATGCCGAGCAGTTGAAGTCAAGCGCACAGGACAGCGCGCAGACCGTCAAGCAGACCGCCGGCGATAGCGCCGACGCCGCTGAACCTGCCCATTGACAGGAGCTGAATCGCGCCGATCGCCAAGACCACGAACAGCAAAGCCAACCAGCGGCAACAGCGCGCGCCGGCTCGACCCTCGGGCGGAGACAGCGGTTAGAGCCCGGGAGACCATCGCCGAGCGCTCGGCGACCAGAGGAGACCATGGAGATTCCCAAGGACCAGATTCTGCAACTGCTGCGTGACCGCGGCGACCACGACAACGCCCACGGACTATGAGCAGCGCCGCGTCTGAGAACGACCACCCCGCGGAGCGCCGCCGCGACTATCGCCCCACCGGGACCTCTCAAGGCACGTCGCTGTTCGCCACGCTCAAACGCACGATCACCGAGTTCAGCGAGGACAACCTCAGTGACTGGGCCGCCTCCCTGACCTACTACGGACTCCTGGCGCTGTTCCCGGCGCTCCTCGCGCTCGTGGGACTGCTCGGCCTGGTTGGCGACCCGCACTCCACGACCAAGACGATCACCCAGATCGTCACCAAGATCGGGCCCAGCTCGGCAGCGCAGACGTTCGCCGGCCCGATCAAGTCGATCACCGCGCACAAGAACACCGCCGGGATCATGGGCATCGTCGGTATCGCCGCCGCTCTCTGGTCGGCGTCAAGCTACGTCGGAGCCTTCATGCGCGCCGCCAACGTGATCTATGAGACGCCCGAGGGCCGCCCGATCTGGAAACTCCGGCCCCTCCAGGTGCTGGTCACGCTCATCATGACCGTTCTCCTCGCCCTGGTGGCTCTCGCGATCGTGCTGACCGGGCCGATCGTCACCGCCGTCGCTCAGCCCTTGGGTGTTGGATCTACCGCCGTGACCATCTGGGATATCGCCAAATGGCCCGTGCTGCTCATCGTCGTCATCACCATGTTCTCGGTGCTGTTCTACGCCGCTCCCAATGTGAAACTCGCCGGGTTCAAATGGGTCACGCCCGGCGCTGTGTTCGCGATCGTAGTCTGGCTGATCGCGTCCGCGCTGTTCGCGTTCTACGTCGCGAACTTCAGCTCCTATGACAAGACCTACGGCACGCTCGCGGGCGTGATCATCTTCCTCGTATGGATGTGGCTGACCAACACGGCCCTCCTACTCGGCATGGAACTCAACGCCGAACGAGAACGCACCCGCGAGCTCAAAGCCGGCATCCCCCGCGCCGACCGCGAGATCCAGCTCGACGCCCGAAGCAGCCCAAAACGACAGAAGACCACGTAGCCGCCGGCCGGACCGGATGCGGTCCGCGTGCCGGCTGTTGATGAGGTCACGCCCGCAGGTGGGCGTCGAAGAAGTCAAGGATGCGCCGCCATGAGTCCTCGGCCGATTCCTGGCTGTAGTTCATGCCCATGAACTTGACGAGCTGTCCGAGACCGGGACCGAAGTTGATGCGGTTCATAAAGCTGGCCGGCATCGGGGTACTCATTGACGTCGTGCTCGATCCCGAGGGCCTTCAGCGCGCTCTCCAAGCGCTGCGCGCGGCCGCGCAGCCCCCGGTCACGGGCTCCGTAGCTGGCGACGATCGGACAGGCGCCGGCCAGCCGCTGAACCGCATCGACGGGCACCTCGCCGTAGTTGACCGACGCCGCGGCGAACGGATAGCGCGCGCCGACAACAGCGCGAAACCGCCGCCCATGCAGAACCCGATGATCCCGATCTGCCGGTGCAGTCCTCACGGCGCTGAGCCACCGGCGTGCCCCCTCGATGTCCTCATAGGCCTCACCGCGCCCCGACCGCGAGCCGCTGAGCGTCGCCACCACGCAGCGGATGCCGCGCCCGGAGTACAGGTCTGGCGCGAAGCCCAGAAATCCGGCCGTGGCCAGCCGGTCGCTGCCAGCTTGATGTCGTCGCCGAGCCCGAACGCGTCCATCACTACGACCACGCCCGGCCATCGGCCCTGGCCCCTCGGCTGGCCAGTAGGCGGGCACCTCCGCTCGGCCTGGCCTCGTAGATGACGTCGGTCATCGCGGTCTCCCGTTCGTCGTCAGTGACCGGAACTGTGCGAGGTTCGTCAGATTCGCTCTTATGCCAAGCGAGCAGCGACGGAGATTGTGCCTCGGGTGAAATTGAATGGGGATTGGTCGTCGCGTCCGCCGCGCCCCGTCAGCCGAGCCGGCCAAGCGCCCAGCGCGACGGCGCCCGGCGGCCGTTCTGCTCGGCCAGCGCTGAGTTCACCGTCAACAGGGCCACCTCCGCGGCCAGGTTGGCCGCACCCACCGCGTTGACCCCCCGCTTCAATCTCGCGGCCCGCTGCGGCGTCTCCGGCGCGGGATCATGACCCGATGTCATCGGCACCGCGCCTTCCGGGGCCTGGAGTGAGAAACCGACCCCGCCGGCGGCTGACGCCAAGCCGGTGACCAACACCGCTCCGAGCGCCGCGTCCTTTGCCAGCACCAAGCGCCGCTGGGCCGGGCTCCACCGGCGCGCGTGAGGGTCGTTCAGCCGCGCCGGCAGCCACCCGGCTACCAGCGTCGCCAGCGCCAACGAGTTCACCGTCCCGTACCGTCGCCATGCCCGGGTGAGTACCTTCCCGCGCTCTGTCTTGTCGGTGACCTCGGTGAGCGCCGGGTGCAAAGCCACGCGGCCGAATAGGTTGCCGCCGATCAGCGCCGCCAGCGCGAGCTCCTGCGCGCAGCGGCCGGCGTTTGCGACAACCTCGCTCCGGACGCGAACGTCCATCCACAGAAGGTACTACGCGGCTCGCCACGCCATCTGGCTACAGGGTGGTGTGGCAGGTGACGCCGCCGACCTGCACCGTGACCGTCTCCCCGGATGCGTCGGCGGGGGCTCTGAAGTACACATCGGCGTAGCCCGAGCTGTCGGTGTGCCAGGTCGCCCGCCGGCCGGAGCCGTCGGTGACGGTGGCGTTTTGGCCGGGCTGCCCGGAGTGGACGTACACGTCCCAGTCGCCGTAGCGGTCCGAGTAGGAGGCGCGGGCCGAGCACCCGGACGCGCCGGTCCTCCCCCCGCCCGTGGGGAAGCCGCCGGAAGCGTGTGGCGTGGCGTGTGTGTAGTCGCTGTTGAACGTGCGCGACAGCGACGCGCGGATGGTCGCGTCGGAGACGATCAGCCCCAGCTCGCGGTTCTTGTTCATCGAGGCGTCAGAGAAGTTCTGGGAGCCGAGGAACGCCCGGGCCGGGGTGAGGATCATCTTGGCGTGGATATACAGCGCCGCGTTCGCGGCGTAGGTGTGGACGTGTACGCCTGCGGCGGTCAGCTCGGCGAACGCGCTGCCCCACGAGGGATCGGCGGTCATGGTGACGCGCACGTTGACGCCGCGGTGGGCGTCGGCTTCGAGCGCCGACTCGATCGCGGGCGAGTCCATCTCCTCGTTGTAGACGTCCAGCCAGCCGGTCGCGGACTCGATGAGCTTGACCTGCGTCTCCTCCGAGCCGGGGCTCCAGACGAGGTCGGCGCCGTCGGGCGCGGTGATCTGCTGAGCGTTCCAATCGGCACCGAACGTCCGCTCGATCGCCGCGTCGTCGGCGCTGATCGTGTCTACGACGCCGAAGTCGCGGCTCGAGGCGTAGTACTGAGGGGTGAGGTTGAAGGTCAGGATGTAAGCGCGCCCGTCGACGATCACCGTCTTCTGGTGGGTGAGCGCGAAGTACGACGGCGTCCAGCGGACCGGCACGTCCTGGCTCAGGTAGTTGTAGGCGGCCTGGTTCTGCGAAGAGCCCTCGCCGTAGTAACCGCCGCCCAAAAGCACGCGGACGGCGACTCCGCGGTGCTCGTCATCGGCCAGCGCGGCGTCGAGTTGCTGGTCGCTGTCCTCGTACATGACCATGTCGACCTCGTGGCGGGCTGTCTCGACGGCAGACAGGACCGGGGCGATGCCGTCCCTCGGTTCGGTGATGAGCGTCAGCCGCCCCGCCGCGGCCGCCGGCCGCGGAACGTGCCTCCGGGGAGCGTGCGGGCTCGGACGACTGATCGTGTTGTGCACCGGCGCGGGTGGGGTGGTGGTCGAGCTCGACGACGAGGCGGCGGTGCTGGCGGACATGGACGAGCCGCAGCCAGCGAGGCCGGCGCCGAGCGCGAGGGCGATGAGGGTGCGGCGCATCCGCCCAGGGTAGAACGGGCCCAGGCGTCTGACCGGACCTGCGTTTTCTGGCACGGCGAGGCCCTACGTCTGCCGCGAGCAACCAGAGCAGAGCCTTGAGCTCGTCCTCCGTTCCGTGGACCAGGTGTCTCCGGAACGGCACACTCCGGGACTGAGTGGCGCTCCGTCAAACGGCGGTTTCGCCGCTCATGTTGACGTCGAGCGTCCGACGCCACGCGTCTAGCTCCAGTTCGGCCACGGGTGCGTCGCTGCCGAACAGCTGAATGGGATTGGACACCAGCTCGGCGGCGGTTCCTTCGCGCAGACCCGCCAACGGATCGAGGAAGCTCGCGAAGTGAATTCGCAACTCGACGTCCGGATACGCGGCGGAATACCGCTCGAGCGCGCGAGCTATGAGCCGTCGCGTGAGCGGCGCGATGTAGCCGACGGTCAGCCGCCTCGTCTCCCCGCCCGCGGCGCGGGTCGCGGTGATCGCGTGCTCGGCGCTTGCCAGCAGTGGGCGCGCCCGTTCACTAGGGTTCGGCCGGCGGGGGTCAGCTCCACCCGCCGGGAATCCCGCTCCACGAGGCGCGCCCCCACCCGCTCCTCTAGTTGACGGATCTGACCGCTGAGGGCCTGCTGGGTTAGATGAAGTCGCTCCGCCGCGCGGGTGAAGTTGAGCTCCTCGGCGAGCGCCAACAGCGCTCTCAGGTGCCGCATCTCGATGTCCATCTACGCCAAGTAAGCGGGGCGCAACAACGAGGCGTTTTGGCTGCGACAACCGATCACCGTTTCCCTTTCGGCGCCCTGCCCGCCAGGATCCTGCGCGTCACCCGGCACGAAGAAAGGCAACACCATGAACACGAACGGAAACGAACATGCTTTCCTGGCCGCCGGCGAGGGCGAAGTGCTCGAAGCTGGCGGTAACGCCTGGTCATCAAGGTCGCAGCCCCAGCCAGCGCGTCGCCGAGTACACCGCGCCGGCTCATTTCGAGGGACCTCCGCTCCACGTCCATCCCGGCTTCGACGAGACCTTCCTGATGCTCGACGGACGGCTCGAGGTGACGTGCGCTACGAACGGGCCGAGCTGACCCCCGCGCACGGCCTATGTCAGCGGCAACGTTCCACACACGTTCAGGAATCCAGCCGGCCAGCCGGCCCGGTTTCTCCTCAGCCAAGCGGCTGCCGGCCGCGGTCGCCATCGGCCTCGTGGTCGCATACGTCGCGGCCATCCCGCAGGCGACCCACGGGGGCGGCATCGTCGCCGGGCTGTACTTCATGACGATCGCCCACCGCGTGCTCGGCACTCGACGCCACCGCGGCCCCGCGATCGCGGCGCCGCTCTTCCAAGCGCAGCCGGCGAGAGTGCGATGCGCGTATCCTCGGCTAAGACGGGAAGACCCATCAAGAGGCGACACACGGGCGGCTCTTGGCACCATTACTTGATCAGCTGCTTCTTCCGCAACGGCTCGCGACTCAAGCCATCGAGTACCTAGGGCGGATGGCTGACGCCGGGGTGGCCGTCGGTGGACTCGCCAGGGAGCTCCAGGACGGGATGCCGGCCCTGCGTGACTGGCTGGACGGCGCTCTGGTGACGGTTCAGTCGTTGCGCGACGAGGTGTCCGGTGTGCGAGCGGCCGTCCAGCCGATGAGCGACGATCTCGACGCTCTGCGCGGGGCCTTCGCCGGCACCAACGAGGAGCTCGAGCATCTTCGCAAAGGCTTCGTTCCCGAGCTTCAGGCGCTCCGCAGCGGCGTTGACGGGATCCATGAGGAGGTTCAGCGCCAGCGAGAGTCGATCGATCGGATCGACGCCGACATCGCGGAAATGGGGCGCCTGCTTGCCGCCGGCCTGCAGACCGTACAGAAAACACTTGAACCGCTGGTGCGAGACGCGCACGAGGTACGCGAAGTCGTGGAACCCCTGCAGACCGCGGCCGAACGCGTGGGCCGGGTGGCGGAACGACTGCCAGGGCCCGGACGCAAACCCTGACCTCGCCCCAGCAAAGGACACCGCTGCTTAGGCCCAGAGCCGAGCATGTAGCAGCGGTAGAGAATGTGTCTTGACGATGGTTCAGCGTGTTGAACTTGAGGCCCTTTCCGCCACGGCGCTAACCGGCCTCATCGACGGGGGCATCACGACCGCGATCGTCCCCTTCGGTTCAGTCGAGCATCATGGCGGCCACTTGCCGCTGGGCGCGGATGCGCTCCTGGCCGACGCGCTCGGCCGGGAAGTGGCTTGGCGATTGGATGCCGTGCTGGCCCCTACCGTTCGGGTGGGGGACTCGAGTGCCCACAAGAACCTGCCGGGCACGATTGGCGTAGCCGCCGAAACGCTCACGGCAGTCGCGTTCGAGCTATCGCTGAGTCTCGCTCGGACAGGATTCACGTTCATCGCCCTCGTGTCGACCCACGGTGAAAATCGCGCGGCGCTCGACGCAGCAGTCCTCGATCTGTCCGCGGAAGGCGTTGTCGTGTGCGCACCACAGGGTGATCTAGGGCCAGCGCCCGGCTCGTACTCAGGCGAGTGGCTCACCTCGGTCATGCTGGCGGTGCGTCCGGAGCTGGTTAATCTCTGCGCCGCGTCCGCGGAGCTGCGCTCCGAGGTCGACGCCGCTAGTGTCGAACGCGGCCGTGAGCACGCCGAACGCTTCATCGCCAGCTGCGTCGAAGCCGTTCGTGCCCTCAGGAATTGAGGCGCATTAGGTCTCGCTCTGCGTGCGGGTCACACCGAAGACGAGTCAGCGAGTGTTCAGTGCGGGCTTTTTATCTGAGCTCGCGGGCGCGGGCACGCTGCCCGCGTTGTCGTGCGGCGGAAGCACCGATTCGAGTGTTCTCCAGCTCGAGTCCTTTTCGATCTCGGCCGCCTCGGCGCGCCCTCCGCCGCGTAGCCCGAAGAGCCGCTTGGCGAACAGGAGGTAGGCGACGACGAGGATGTTGACGATCAGTGCGAGCAGTTTGAGCACGGTCACCGTGCCGGTCAGCTCGTAGATCTCGGGTATGAGCAGGATCGTGGTGGCGATGAACGTCAGATATTCCGCCCAACGCCGGCGCATCCACAGTCCGACGGCTTCGACGCCCTCGAGCAGCGCGTAGGCGCCGGCGATCACCCCCAGGATGAACAGCGAGGCTGGCTTGAGCGCAAACAGGTTGCTCAGGTCTTCGAGGATGGTGCTGTGCGAGCTGCTGGTCGGCCCCCCGAGGGAACCGTGGAGGGCCACCATCACGTTGTAGAACTCGCCTCGGAGCTGCGTGCGGTGCGAGAGGAACCCGAAGATCGCGCCGGACAGGATCCCCAGGATCAGGAAGTGCAGCGCGCGGTCGATGGCGATCAAGCGCAGCACGTATTTGTCGCGCAGCGGCCGGCCGCGAAGCGGTAGCTGGATCTCGTGACGGTCGGGTGGGAAGCGGCGGGTGGCGTGCGGCGGGGCGGGGAGCATCACCCACGCGTCACACCGCAGACAGCGGAACCACCGGTACCCGTCTTCACCCGGACGCGCGAGGATCGCGTCCTGCGGGCGCAGCTCGGCCGCGTCAGTTCCGGCGAGCTCGTGCCCGTTGAACCCGCACGAGAGTAGCTCATAGCTGAACCGCCGGCGCCGGCGACCGTGCCGTGCGTTTGTCCCCGGCGGCGCCTTGAGCTCTGCGGTGCCCGCCGGCATCAACTGGCCGGCGCCGATGTGGCTCGCGAGCGGTGAAGCCGTTGCGCAGTGAGCACGGGCGCCTCCGACCATGATCCTTCGCCATTTATTACCTCCAATCGAGCAAAACCGCCTCCCCGAGAGTAGGTTCGTTCTACTTTACCCTTACCGTAGGTTCGTTCCACTTACCCTTACCCAGCTGGACACGCAGTACGCGCAACGCCTCGACGGTTGTGGTCAGCAATGGCGGACGCCGGTTGCGCTTCATGGTCCGCGCGGCTATGACTTGCCCCGCAGTGGTCCCGGACTTTCAGCCACGAGGTGGGCTCGGCATCGGACGCCCCCCCGCCACCGGCTCATTCAGCTCGGGGTGTTCCTCTCCGGGCCAGGCACCGGTCATCCGCGCGAACGCGTGTCGAGAGCCGTGGTCGATCAGACCCCGGATCAGGGCGAAGAGCGCTCCCTGGATCAGCAGGGCGATGACCAGCTTGAGCACGCTGACGTCCCGGTGTTCGGCCTTCGGCGCTTCCTGATCGTCGATCACCCCCCATGTCAGGTTGAACAGCTTCCTGCCGATCAGTCCGGCGAGCAGTCCCCCGCCGACGCTGACGGGCAGAAAGAACACCTTTGACATTTGCTACCTCACTCTTCGTTCGTTTTCCTGTGACTGCTGCGTTTTGGTTCGTCGCGCAGCGGAAGGTACGGCTCGCGGTCGGCGGGCTGACCGCTCTCGACCTGGCGTTCGCGCTCGATCTCGGCGTTGAGCTCCGCCCCGAGCAGGATCACGGTGTTGGTTATCCACAGCCAGACCAGGAAGATGACGGCCGAAGCCAGCGCGCCGTAGGTCTTGTTGTAGGAGGAGAAGTTGGCGACGTAGAACGAGAACGCCCCGGACGCGAGCACCCACAACCCGACGGCGATGAGGCCGCCGGGCGTCACCCACCGGAATCCCGGTTGGCGTACGTTGGGGCCGGCCCAGTAGAGAATCGCCAATATGAACGCGACCACGAGCAGCAGCACCGGCCATTTGGCGATGTCCCAGATCATGACCGCCGAGTGGCCGACCCCGATCAAGTTGCCGAGTTGCGCGGCCAGCCCGCCCGTGAACACGACCGCGACCGCGGCGAGCGTGAGCAGCAGCACGGTGACGGCCGTCACCGCCAGGCGCAGGGGGACCGTCTTCCAGATCGGCCGGCCCTCCTCGACGTCCCACACGACGTTCGAGGCGCGCATGAACGCGGCGATGTAGCTCGAAGCCGACCACAGCGCGACCGCCAGACCGACGATGAACAGGATCCCGGCGGTGCTCCGGTGGGATTGGATGTTCTCGATCGCGCTGGTGAAGATCTGTCGCGCGTCGCTGGGCGCCCCCTTCCCGAGGTTGTGGATCAGCGACTGGGTCACCGACTTGCCGATCAGGCCGAGGATCGACACGATCACGATCAGCATCGGGAAGATCGCGAGGACGCCGTAGTACGTCAGCGCGGCCGCGAGGTCGCCGAGGTTGTCGGCCTTGTACTCGCGAAGCGTCCGCTTCAGCACTCTCGGCCACGACCTCCGTGGCAGGTCGGTCGGCTCGCGCGGGGTCTGCGCCTCGCGAGAGTCAGCCGCCGGCTCCTCGTTCCGAGAGTCGACAGTGCGGTGATTCGGTCGCTCGCGGGTCGCCATCGTCAGCGCCTCGCGAGCAGTCGGCCGACCAGCACCCCGGCAGCGAACGCGCCCACCGCAGCGAACGGCAATGGCTTGCTCTTGACCGTCGTCGCGACCTGGTGCGCGCCGGCGGCCGCTGAATCCGGCGTCGCCTCCCGCGCGCGCCCGGCGACGTCGTCCTTCTTCTGTTGCGCGGCGTTCTTGATCGTCGCGATCCGTTCCTTGGCCTGCGCCTTGACGTCGGCCTTGGCGGCCAGCGCCTCGACCGTGTCGCCGAGCTCCTCCCTGGTCTGCTCGATTTCCGCCTCGATCACCTCGGGCGTCTTCCGTCCGCCCTCGTCGGCCGCGGCGCTCACCGCCGGCCGTCCTTTGCTCGCTGCTTGGTCCATTCCACGTCCTCCTTCACGCTCTCGACGGTCTGTCGCGATCGGGGATCATGCGGCGGAGTGCTTCGCGCCCGTCGGCGTTCGACGCCAGATAGACGCCGTACGCGCCGGCCACCGCCACCGGCACGAGCAGCAGGCGGCGCCGCCACCGCGGCCGACGACGCGAATGCGCGGCATCGACAGCCGCCCAGACCTGCCAGGCCGCGATTGCGGTCGACCGCGCCCGCCGACGCAGGCGCTTATCCTTGAGCGCCTCCGCGGGCGGCTTGCCGCGGGCCCGCAGATACGTCCTGCGTCCGGCCTCAGCGGCCCGTCGGACCGCGCCTTGGACCTCTCGGTCATACAGCAGTGGTTCCAGATACGGCGTCACCGCGGCGAGGCGGTCGCGTGCTGACGATTCGCCCAACTTGCTTCTCCTTTGTACCCACGCATGCCCATCCCACATCATGCGTCCACGTGGGACAGTTGTGGATACATACCCCCAGATCGGGTTTTGAACCCGACGTTGGAAAGAAATTTGGGACAAGTCGGGACGCCTACCGGGGCAGCCTTGGGCTCAGGTGCCTCGGCGGGACCTCACAGGTGATACAAGTGGGCGGTGGCACAGCGTCCCGACGGACAAGGCCCCCGCTTCGGTTCCAACTCGGTCCGACGCGCTCGCGAGCCGCCGGCGGATCCTCACGACCGCCGGTGCGCTCGTCGGCGACCGGCACGTGACCATGGCCGAGCTGGCCGCGGCGGCGCGTCGGTCGCTCGGCGCTGTACCGCCACTTCCCCACCCGGAGGGTTGGACCGGACACTCGACAGAAGCGAACGCGGGCTCGCGCGGCGTCGAGGACGACGCAACCGTCCTCGTGATGGCGGTCGAATGAGACGCCGCGGTGTCTAGACCGTCTGGGCTCGAACGTCTCGGCGGTCGGCGCGGGAAACATCCTGACAACGGCCTGGCCGGCCCCACTCGAGCTGCTCGACGCCGGCGAGCGCTCGTCTCGCGCGGGCACGTCGGGTGCCGCCACAGGTCGCGTCCGATGAGTTCTTGTGTCTTCGGACGTTTGACGCGGTGCCAGACCGTAATGCCGAAGCAAAGGAGACCGAACGATGTCGTTGACCGGGCGTGAGTCTGAAGACCTGACCGTCACGATGACTACTCACCAGATCGTCCCGCGTGACGAGTGGCTCGTGGCGCGTGCCGCGCTGCTGGAGCGCGAGAAGGAACACACTCGGATGGGGGACGAACTAGCGCGGGCGCGGCGCGAGCTTCCCTGGGTAAGGGTCGAGAGGCAGTACACGCTCGCGACTGCGGACGGCCCGAAGACGCTCGCGGAGCTGTTTGACGGCCGCTCCCAGCTGCTGGTCTACCACTTCATGTTCGGGCCGAGCTACGAGAGCGGCTGCCCGGTGAACAGCTCGATCGCCGACTCGTTCGACGGTCTGATCCCGCACCTGAAGGCCCGGAACGTAACGTTGATCGCCGCGTCGGGGGCGCCGATTGAAAGGCTGCGGGCGTATCGCGAGCGGATGGGATGGAACTTCAACTGGGCGTCGAGCTACTCGAGCGATTTCAACGCCGACCTCGGGTTCTCGAGCAGCCTCGAGCAGACTCGCGACGCGGTCGAGCCGATTCTCGACCAGCTACCCCCGGTCGCATTCCGGAACGCCAAGCTCGCCGGCACGGACATCTACGGTTACCTGACCGAGCTGTTCGGCTTCACGGCGTTCACGCTCGCGGATGGGGCCATCTACCAGACGTACTCGACAACCGGTCGCGGGGTCGAGTTCCTGATGCCGTACTACGGGTTCCTCGACCGGGCGCCGAAGGGCCGCGACGAGAATGAGGGATGGCAGCTATGGATCCGTCGCCACGACGAGTACGAGACCGACTGAGGCACGCACAGCTCCACACGACATCGCCGGCGCGAGTGGTCCTTGGGTGCGCCCGATGAGTTTGGGGACGCGCGGCCGTTTGCCTGGAGAACGATGATGGGAACTCAGGGCCACGAGATCGATCAACGGCTGCTGCTGGCTCGAGCGCAGGCCGGAGACGAGCGCGCGTTCCGTCGGCTCGTCGAGCTGTACCGCCGCCCGCTCGAGGTTCATTGCTATCGGATGCTGGGGTCCGCACAGGACGCCGAGGACTTGGCGCAGGAGGCGCTGTTGCGGGCGTGGCGGGCGCTGGAGCGGTTTGAGCCGAGGGCGCAGTTTCAGACCTGGCTGTATCGGATCGCGACCAATGCGTGTCTCGATGAACTCGAGCGCCGGCCGCGCCGACCGGAGCCGGTCGATCCGTTCCCGGACCGCCCCTGGGATGAGGCGACATCGCCGACATACGACCCGGCTGCGCGGTACGCGATTCGGGAGGGGATGGAGCTGGCGCTGGTGCGGGCGATCCAGGCGTTGCCCGGTCGCCAACGCGCGGTGTTGATCTTCCGTGACGTGCTCGGCTGGACCGCGCCCGAGGTCGCCGAGGTGTTGGGTTCCACAGTCGCGTCGGTCAACAGCGCGCTCCAGCGCGCGCGTGGCACGATCGAGCAGCATCTGCCGGAGGCGACCACGACCAGCCGGCAGGCGGGCGCGGCCGAGCGCGATCTGCTCAACCGTTACGTGGCCGCGTTCGAGCATGCCGACATGGATGGGCTCGTGGCGCTGCTGCGCGAGGACGCGATGCTACGGATGCCGCCCCAGCCGTCGCTCAGCGGTGGTCGGCGGATCGCGCGCTTCTTCCTCGAGACCGTCGCCGAGGGCGATCTGACCCGGATCCGGCACAGACCGACCTGGGCGAATGGGCGCCCCGCCGTGACGATCGAACTGCGCGCCCAGGATGGCAGTTGGATCCCACACGGGATCAGCGTGCTCGAGATCGAGCAGGACCGGATCGTCGGTATCGACGCGTTCCTCGACCCGACGCTGCTGCCGCGGTTCGGACTCCCGGTCGGACATCGGGAGCGCCCGGGCGCTGCGGGCACCTGAGCGACGATGGGTACCGCGGACGAGCGCTGCCTCGCGGCCGCGCGAGCCGGCGATGAGGAGGCGTTCGGCCGACTCGCCTCGCGCCATGGTCCGGGGCTCGAGCGGTTTTGCCTGTTGATGCTCGGATGCCCTCGGCGCGCCCATGAGGCGGTGTGCGAGACATTGGCCCGTGGCTGGCGGAGCGTCGATCGTGTCGAGCCGTCAGCGTCCGCGCGGATCTGGCTCTACCGTCTCGCGACCCACGTCTGCCTCGAGGATCTCGACGGGACCGATGAGTCTGGGGGCCCGCGACCGTTGGACCGGGTGAGAGATCGGAACGAGTCGTCGCCATAGCGGGCATCGCGCTCGCTCGACCGTTGCCTCTCGTCGTCCTCGTCCCACGTGCCAGACCACTGGAGGTCCCATGACGTCCGCATCCGCGAATATCAACCGCTGGCGCGCGTTTGCGCTGCTGGCGGTGTCTTACTTCATGACGATCATCGACCTGACGATCGTCAACGTTTCGCTACCCACGATCGGCCGCGATCTGCACTTCAGCGCGACCAACCTGCAATGGGTGGTGACCGCCTACGCACTTACCTTCGGCGGCTTCCTGCTCCTCGGCGGCCGAGCCGCCGATCTGCTCGGCCGCCGCCGGATCCTGATGCTCGGCCTTGCTCTGTTCACGGCCGCGTCGCTGGCGTGCGCGCTCGCGACCAACGAAGCGTCCCTGATCGGCAGCCGCGCGGTGCAGGGCGTCGGAGCGGCGATCATGCTGCCCGCCGCCCTGTCGATCGTGATGAACATGTTCGCCGAGGGCGCCGAGCGCAACCAGGCGCTCGGGGTCTGGGGCGGACTGGGTGCCGCCGGGGCAACCGTCGGGCTCATCGCCGGTGGGCTCCTGACCCGGTACGCCGGCTGGCAGTACATCTTCTATCTGAACGTCCCGATCGGATTGGCCGCGCTGGCGCTCGCGCCGCGGTTCGTTCCCGACAGCCGGCTCGCCACCACGCGCCGGCGGTTTGACGCGCTCGGCGCGATCACCGGGACGGGCGGCCTGGTGTTGCTGGTCGATGCGATCTCCCAGACCCCGCAGTACGGATGGGGCGCCACGCGAACGATCGCGTCGCTCGCTGCATCCGCGGCGCTGCTCGCGGCGTTCGTCGCGATCGAGAACCGCGTGGAGGAGCCGATCCTGCCGCTCGGCATCTTCCGGCTGCGCACGCTCGCCGGTGCGAACGCGGCGGGACTGCTCTTGGGCGGCAGCTTCTTCGCGTTCGTGTTCATCGGCACGCTGTACATGCAGCAGGTGCTGCACTACAGCGCGCTACAGAGCGGGGTCGCGTGGCTGGCCGCGTCGCTGACCTCGGTCGCGCTCGCCGGCCTCTCGCAGTGGCTGGTCACCCGAGGCGGGGCCAAGATCGTGATGGCGATCGGGATGACGTTGATCGGCGCGGGCGTGATCTGGGCCACCCAGGTGCCCCCCGACGGACGTTTCCTCCAGAACCTCGCCGGCCCGTTCGTGATCGCCGGCGCGGGCACCGCGTTCGCGTTCATCCCGATCTCGATCGCCGCGCTCGCCGGCGTCGAGGAGCACCAGGCTGGACTCGCGTCCGGGCTCCTCAACACCTCCCAGCAGCTCGGCGGCGCGATCGGGATCGCGATCGCCTCGAGCGTCGCTGCCAGCCACACCCAGAGGCTGCTTCACACCGGCCACGCCGCGCCCGCGGCGCTAACCGGTGGCTTCCAACGGGCGCTCTGGGTGCTCGGGGCGATCGCCCTGATCGCGGTCCCGGCGATCTTCGCGCTCGTCCGCCGTGACGAGCTGTCAGACGCGGTGGCGAAGACCACGATCCGCGAGCCGCAGCCCGCCCTGGCCGGCACCAGCTGACCTACACCAACGCAGGCGCGGGCTCGGTCTGCGTGGGTCGGTCGGTGGACGTCGCCATACTCCACATTGGTGGCCGCAGGGATAACTGATCACAGCTTTGGGTCAGAAGAGCCGTTTTCGGTCGGGGTCGAGGAGGAGCTCTTTCTCGTCGACCCGATTAGCGGCCGGCAGGTCAACAGCTCCCAGGCGGTGCTCGACCGTCTCGGCGACGTGTCGGGAACGGTCGAGCGGGAGCTGCACGCCTGTCAGGTCGAGCTGATCACGGGAGTCCACCGTCGTGTGGGCGGCGCGGTCCGAGAGCTGGCCGAGCTGCGCCGCGCGGTCATCCAGACCGGAGCGGGACTGCTCGGATCCGGCACGCATCCGTCCGCCGCTGAGGGCGATGCCGACATTACCGACAAGGAGCGCTATGAACGAATTCGCTTCCTCCTCGGCGACGCCGTAGTGACCCCGGTCGCGGGCCTGCACATCCATGTCGGAATGCCGGACAGCGAGAGCGCCATCAGGGCGTTCAACGGGCTGCGGCGCGACCTTCCGCTGCTGCAGGCGCTCGCGGCGAACTCGCCGTTTCGGCACGGCCGCGATACCGGCCTCGCGTCGGTGCGCGAGCTGAGCCTCCGCGGGTGGCCGCGATCGGGAGCACCGCGGGCGTTCCGCGACTACGCCGACTTCTGCGAACTGAGCCGGGTGCTCACCGGCGCCGCCGATGTACCGGACTACACCTGGTTCTGGTGGAAGCTGCGTCCTCATCCGCGACTGGGCACCGTGGAGATCCGGGCGCTCGACGCGCAAGCATCCCTCACCGACACGGCGGCCCTGGTCGCCCTGGTCCATTGTCTGGCGCGCGACGCCGCCGAGGCAGATGCCATCGCCGCTCCCCCTCCCGAGGTGCTCGAGGAGGGCATGTTCCGCGCCGCCCGCTTCGGCGTTCATGGCGAAATCCCCGACGCGCACGGACGACTCTACCCTGTGTCAGAGCTCCTGGCGAAGGTTCTGGCCCGGATTCAGGACCGCGCTCACGAGCTCGGGTGTGTTGAGGAGCTCTCTGCGGTACCCGAGCTTCTGAACCGGGGTGGCGGAGCCGCCGCCCAGCGCGCCAGCCACGAGATCGCCGGGATCGATGCGGTGCTGCGGGAGCTGCTGCAGCGGACCGCCAACGGGTACGGGACCGACGTTGAAGCTGCCCCTAGCTCCGAGCATGCGGCTCGCAGAACACGCGATGGTTGAGCGTCCCCGGGGCCTCGGCTAAGGGCCCGCGACTTCAGTCGCGGACCCTAGAGACCGAGCAGGACGGCCGGGAGCAGGTTGACGAGGGCGTGCGCGACCGAGGGCGGTCCGACGCTGCTCGACCGTTCGCGCAGCCAGCCGAGTACCCAGCCGGAGATCAGTTGCAGTGGGAGCAGTGGCCAGAACGACAGGCTGACCAGGAGCAGCAAGGTGTGGGGGGCGAGAAAGATCAGCGCCTGGGCGACGTTGCCGCGTCGAAAGCCCAGGCGCTTGAACAGCACGCCGGCGATGAAGCCCCGGAACAGCATCTCTTCGGCGCCGGCGAGCAGGACGATCGCGACGTAGTCACCGGCGGTCGTGGGCGCGCCGGTGATGTTCTTGGAGCTCCCGTGCAGAATGTGGGCCGGGATCGTGGCCAGCACGAGCGCCGCCAGCGCCGCTACGGGAACCACGAGCGCGACCGCGAGCCCGTAGGCCGATCGCGTGCCCCACTGCAATCCCGCGGCCCTGAACGCCCTGGTTCGCGACCACCCCGAGCGCCGCAGCCGGCGCGTCCAAACCCACGACGGCATACTGAAAACGACGAGTTCAAAGATCGCTGAAGCCATCTAAATCTTCTCCCCTCGATCGGTGGACCGGCCGGGGCTGTGGTCGTGGATCGCGGGCGGATCCGCTCGCGTCGGCCGATCGACGAACTCGAGCAGTTCGGCGGGCTGACACTCGAGCTCGCGGCAGATCGCCTCGAGCGTGGAGAACCGGATCGCTCTGGCCTTGCCGGTCTTGAGGATGGAAAGGTTCGCGACCGTGAGGTCGATCCGGTTGGAGAGCTCGGTGAGCGTCAGCTCGCGCTCGTACAGCAGGCGATCCAGGTGCACGATGATCGGCATTGCGGATGTGGGTCACACGGTCAGGGCCTGTTCCTCGGTCAGCTCAGACCCGACCGTGAACGCGGCGGAAAGGGCCAGTAACAGCAGGCCGAGCAGGATGACGGGGAGGTCGAGACCGAAGTGGGAGCGCACCCTCACTCCCCGAGCAACCAGCGTGCCCTCCAGATACAGACCGCCAACCCAGATCACGAGTCCGCGCGCCAGCTCGAAGATGACTACCGCGATCCCGATCCGCCGCAGCCGGATCGCGTTCTGGTGGCCGAACGTATCTCCCTGACCGAGCGCGGCCAGCAACCGTCGCAGCTGCTGCAGCACGAACAGCCACCAGACCGCCGTCACCGCCAGGACTGCAGCGGCCACGAGCACGAACGACGGGCGCGGACGAGCAAAGCCGAGCGGTCCGCCGCTGACCCCGACCCGGGCGGCCGACTCCCCAAGCCGCCCCGACGATATGTGATAGGCCGTCGCCGGCAGCTGGAAGTAGAAGTCGAGTGTCAGCGCCCCCCCGCGGGCCGCATGAAGCGCGACGACCACGAGCAACGCAGCCACCACGATCGCCACCGCGATCGATAGCCACCAGGCGACATCGACCGCGACATGCAACCTGCGTGTCCATCGTTCCGAACGCGACATGTGTCGCCTCCCACATTCGGCTCATATCGATTATCGATATGAGCTACCCGCGCCGGACCGCCGCCAATCAGTCAAAGCGGAGAAGTGGCCGGGCACGCGCCGTGCGGAAGCGTCACCAAGTCTTACATGCCGTTGAGGTTTCCTTCAACAGAGATTGGATAGTAGGGCGGAGACACGACTCGCGAGACGCTCGAGAGGTTTGGATGGCCGCCACTGAGAAGTCGATCGAATAGCCGTCTGATGCTGACCAGAGGCCTTCATCGGATCGGTCTACGCAGCTGGCACGCGCACGCCTCATCGGCCGGCGCCGTCATGTTGTGCATCGCGCTGTGGATTCGGGCGAAGACGGTCGATCAGGACGAGCGCGGGAACGCCGAGCGGCGCGCGCTGTTCGTCGGGTTGTGGCCCCCGACGTTGTACCTGATCGGCAACTCACTCGAGTCCTCCGAGCGCCGCCGCTTGAAGCCGGCACTGTCACGGCTGATGGGACCGAACTGATCGACGCCGACCCCCACGACAGCGTTCACCCGACGCCGGAGGGCTCGATCACTGCGTCGATCCCGCTCGAGGTCGGCCGGTTCGCGTTCCGGTTTGCGCCGAGCTACCGTCGCGTCGCGCGTCTATTCGGCATCACGCGCGACACAGCTTGGGTGCGCGTCGGCGAGCGCGAGCTCGAAGCCCGGTACGGCCGCTGGTGCGTGCTCACGCCCCTGGCCAACCTAGCCTGTGTCCGGGTCACAGGGCCGTACCGATTCCTGAAGACCGCGGGACCGCCGCGTCTCGGCGTCACCGATCGGGGGCTGACGTTCGCCAGTAATGCGCAGGAGGGCGTGGAGATCGCCTTCGTCGATCCCGTCCGGGGCATCGAGCCGTGGGGGCTCCTCCGCCACCCGGAGCTCACGGTCACCGTTGCCGATCCCGCCGCTCTCGCGGCCCTCATCGCCCGCCGGATCGGCTGACGCGTCCGCCAAACCGGCGACGACCGGTGGCGGGGCCCTAGCCGGGCTCGTCCGTCATCTGCAGGTTGCGCCCGACCTGCCGGTGCGGTGACTCGTCGCGCATCGGCCGGGCGGTCAGCTCCGCCGACGCTTCGGCCACCAGCGGCCGAGCACTGCCCGGACCGGACTTCGCGGCGAGCTCGGTGAACCGGCGCATGCGCCGGCCGGTGCTGCTGAGGAACACCCTCCGCTCGTGTGGGCCGACGAGCCGAAAGCCGACGCGGATGATCGGGTTGGCGATGTGCGCCTCGCGAGAGACGGCGTGGATGCGAAAGGTGATCTCACCGGTGTCCGCCCACTTCCACACCTCCCAGCTCATCTCCCCCATCTCGACGTGTCCCTCGAGCGTTCCATACCGCCATCCCCACACCCACGCCTGCCGCCCGTCGATCGAGCGTCGCTCATCGATCACGTCCAGCACGCGCACTCCGACCAGCAGCTGCACCACGCCGAGCGCGCGCAGACGGAGGACCATGTTGCGCCCCAGCAGCGGGTGGCGCAGGTCGTAGTAGGCGCGAACGATCGACGGATCGGCGAACTCGTAGCCGCGTATCAACCGCTTGGCCAGCTGGAAGACCCCGTCCTCCTGCGGCGGCCCCGGCTCCTCGTAGGGGAGCGGGTGCCGAACGTCTTCGAGTTGCCACTCGGGCCCCGGCCGCGGGTCAGCGACCAGCGAGGTGTCGAAGTTGAGGGGCGTGTGCGCCAGCTCCGCCAGGCGGTGGCGCACTCTGACGGGCCCGAGCGTGGCCTCGATCTCCTCCGCGGTCGGCTGCGGATCGTTCGCTTCGGTGTGCTGCAGGGTCATCCGGCAACCGCCTCGACCCGGACGGTCTCGACCGTGACGCCGCCGCTCCTGCGCCCGCGCGCGAGCCGCGCCGACCGCTCCAGGAACGAGACCCACATGTGGAACTGGACCTCCTTGGACATGTGCAGGCAGTGGTAGAGCAGGTGTGAGATGCGACTGGCGCTCCGGGCCCACGACTCGATCTCGACGACCAGACCAGGCTGCTCGCCGAGCACGCGGAACTCGATCTGTCCGGCCTCGAGATGTCCCTGAAGCGTCGCGAGCCGGAATCTGTTCGGACTCCGATGGACGACCCTCACCGGCCCGTCCCACGGCCCGGGCATCCGCACCACGTACTCATCCCCGACGCGCAGACGCTGTGTGCTTCCGAGCACCTTCTGAAAGTGCGCCATCGTCGGTGCCACCCGGTTCGGGTTCTCGGCGATCGCATCCATCAGCTCGTCCGCATCCACCTGCGCCGCCCGTATCCGCACGGTGTAGAGGCGATGGAACAGCGGCCCGTGACCGTCCGCTGGTTCGACGAGGTCGGCGTGGTCGACCTCACGAGGAAGCGCGGGCGGCAGGTGCTCCTCGACTCGCTCACCGATGATCTCGCGCCGGTGAAGCGGCGTCGTGCGCCACATGTAGTCCCAGCACGTCAGGGCCACTCCCACCGGCCAACGGAGCGCGGTGCCCCATCGTCGGACGAGACCGGGACGTCTAGACACCGCTCGCCTCGCACGTCGCGGCCCGAGCGCCGCCCGGCCGGACGACGCCGTCGGTGCGGCTCGCGCGGCCCCTGCGCGCCGGTGGCAGGTAGCGCAGCCTCTCGGGAACGAGCCCCACCAGCCGCCTGCTGTACTGGGCGCCGCCGAGGAGCAGCAGACCACGCACCGGATCCCACCGTAGCCCGTACTGACGGCGTAGCTCGCTGGGGAGCAGCCCGACGGTGATCTGGTTCAAAAGCTCGACGATCGGACGGGCGCCCCACGGCGCCGGCGGGTGCATCACGACCTGGAGAGCCAGCTCGCGTGCCTGCCCGGTGACGACTAGATCTCCGCTCGAGAGCATCGCCTCAACGTACGCGCGGAAACCATCCCAGCTGGAGGGCATGTGGCGTTCGGGGAGGCCGAACAGTGTCCCCACGACCCGGTAGTCGGCCCAGGCCGCGTCTTTGGCGGCGCGACTCAACCTCCGCACGTAGCGTTCGTACACGAGCAGCGCCGAGTCCGCCATGCACGCGAGAATCCACAGCAGCAGGTCCGGGTCGTCCGCGCGATACGGCGTGCCCGAGGGGAAGCGACCGCCCGCCTCGGCCGTGCGGCCGCGGACCCTCCGGTGGACCGCCCGCACCCGCGCCGTCGCGCGGTCAGCGGGCTCGCGCTCCTCGCCCCACGCGATCAGGTCAAGCAGCTCGCCGGTTCGACGTAGGCGCGCATACGGATCCTCAAGCGAACCCGTGTGAGCGAAGAACCCCGCGAACGCGACCGGATGGGCGGCCATCATCAAGAGCGCCCGCGGGCCGCTGAGCGCCACCACGCGCTCCCCAATCACACGGCGGAGCATCGACTCGTTGGTGAAGTAGCCAGGCATTCAGTGATGGAACTCCCGGCGGATATCGCTGGTCTCGCCAGTCATCTCACGCCTTTCTCAGCGCCGTCGGCTTGTGCACCGCCTCGCCACCGTGGCTTGACCACTTGACCTTCTCACCCTTCCGGAACCGCAGTGCCATGCGCGACCCCCGACGTTCTCGTTCCTAAACAATACATGTAGATTTTCCTCCTCAAGCTGTTATACCCGCTCCATCGCATCGAGAACACCGCCAGCGTGAAGATCAGCTACTTCGGCGCAAGCCGTCCGGTCCCGCTCGGGGCTGCGCTGCTGCTCACGGCCGTTGGCGGAGCGCTGCTGGGGGGTTGACCGGAGCGGTGCGGATCCTCCAGCTCCGGCACCGGATCAAGCGGCCGCTCCGCCCGGCAGCGCCGCGTTCACACGCCCGGCGGGATCGAAGCCGGGGTCCGGCCCCGCCCTGGTCGAGGCGGGGCGGGACCGGATCCGGCCGGGGCAGTTCGAATCAGGTCGGGATCAGGACCCGGTTGATGACGTGGATCAGTCCGTTGCTGACCTGACACCCGAGGTCGCGCGCCGGACCGGCGCCGCGTCGACGTTCTGATCTCGCGCTGTTTTAGGTCGGCCGCGCCGCGTTTGAGTCCTGCGGCCACAGAACCTGAGCGATCCCGACGATCTCTGCTGCGCGGGCCACGGACGGGCTGAGTTCCCGAGTGACCTCGAGCCGCCATCCGGTCCAGCGCGCGTCGGTGAGCGCGATGAGAATCGCCTGGATCCCGGAGCTGTCGATGAAGGCCAGCTGGGAGAGGTCGAGGCGGACCGGATGGCCTGTCGCCTTTAGCTCAGCGAGCCGCGCGCTGAGTTTCCCGGCGACGGCTAGGTCCAAGTCGCCCAGGATGGTCAGACGCAGCGTTTCGTCAGCATCCAGGTGCTCGCGTATCACGAATGCTCGACCCCGGGCGGCGGCCACCTCGTGGCCGGGTCGCGCGTCGCGAGCCGGCGGAGCGACCGGCGGGGGGCCGCGGTATCGGTCATCAGACCGAAAAACGATCCTGACGACGCCGTCGCAGTCCGGACTCTCGAGACGGTGGGCAGACGCAGCCTCAGGCCGGAAAGCGGCACTCGTGAATCCGCAGCGCTCGCACGCATACAGCGGCACGTACCAGGTATTCCCAAATACGCGGGCGAGTGAACCGCGTTCTCACCCTCGAGCGAGACCTGTTCGAGCCTGATCGAACCTTACGGCACCTTACGCGTTGCCGAGCCTGACCAGACCGGTCTCATAGGCGAGGATCACGGCCTGCACGCGGTCGCGTAGCCCGAGCTTGCGGAGCAGGCTCGAGATGTGGGTCTTGACCGTCGCCTCGCTGACGACGAGCTCGGATGCGATCTCGGCGTTCGACAGGCCGCCGGCGAGCAGGCGCAGCACCTCGGTCTCCCGGGCGGTGAGCTGCGCGAGCACGTCGTTCGATTTGTCGGCTCCTGGAAGCGTCGCGGCGAACCGCTCGAGCAGACGGCGAGTCACCGACGGTGCCAGCAGTGCGTCGCCGCCGGCGACGATTCGGATCGCCTCGAGCAGCTTCGCCGGCGTCACATCCTTGAGCAGGAATCCGCTCGCCCCGGCTCGGATCGCCGCGTGCACGTACTCGTCGAGGTCGAATGTCGTCAGCACCAGGATCCGCGCCGACGAGCCCTCGGCCACGAGCCGGCGCGTCGCCTCCACGCCGTCGAGCACGGGCATGCGAATATCCATCAGGATCACATCCGGGCTCCGGCGCTCGGCGAGCGCCACCGCTTCGGCGCCGTTCTCGGCCTCACCCACAACCTCGATGTCCGGCTTACCGCCGAGGATCGACCGGAACCCGGCGCGCACGAGCGCCTGGTCGTCGCAGATCAGGACCCGAATACTCAAGCCATCGGCTCCTCGAGCGGCAAACGGGCCCGGACCTCGTAGCCGTCGCCGGCCCGGGGCGACGCCGCCAGCTCGCCGCCGAACAGGGCCACGCGCTCGCGCATTCCGATCAGCCCGTGGCCTTGCTCGCCGTTGACCGGCGAGCTGCCGCGGCCGTCGTCGATCACCTGCAGCTCGACCGCGTCGGCGACGTAGCGCACGTTCACCTTGGCGCTCGCGGCGTGGGCGTGCTTGAGCGTGTTGGTCAGCGCCTCCTGAACGATCCGGTAGGCGCACAACCCGATCCCCTCCGGCAGCGGGCGCGGCTGGCCGATCACCGACAGCTCAACCGGGAGCCCGGCCTCGCGCACCTGCGCGACAAGCTCGCTGAGGTACTCGATCCCCGGCTGGGGCTCGTACGAGTGCTCTCCGGCTCGATCGTCCTCGGCCCGGATCACGCCGAGCAGCCGGCGGAGCTCGGTCAGCGCCGCGCGCCCGGTCGTCGCCACCGCAGCCAGCGACTCGCGCGCCTTACCCGGATCCTCATCGAACACCTCCTCGCCGGCTGCGGCCTGCACGACCATCACGCTGACGTTGTGGGCGATCACATCGTGCAGCTCGCGGGCAATCCGGGCGCGCTCGTCGATCACCGCCCGCTCGTCCCGCTGTTCGCGCTCACGCTCGAGCCGCGCCGCCCGCGCCTCGAGCTCGGCCAGGTACGCCCGGCGCGTGCGCAGGCTGTCGCCGATCACCCACGCGATCGCGAACACTGCGAGCTCGGGGATCACGCGGCCCGCGTGGGGCCCGTTGTTGACGATCTCTCCGACCGTGATCGGGGCCGCCACCCACGCGGCTGCGCGAATCGAGACCCGCCGCTCGCAGTACGCGGCGACCGTGTAGAGCGCCACGATCACTCCAAGCGGCACCTGGGAGTCGCGCGAGAAGAGCAGGAGCAGCGTTTCGGCGGTGACCGTGATCACCAGCACCGCGCGCGGCCGGTAGCGCCGGAGCGCGATCGGGACCGTCGTGAATAGGACGGTGATGGCCGCGAGCACGGGAAACGCGTAGCCGTAACGGGTGCGCGACAGGACCGTCGACCCCACCGAGATCACCGTCAGGCCGAGCGCCAGCAGCGAGTCGGTCCACCACGGGTGGCGGCGGACCGACTCGCGTGCCCTTCTGAAGGCTGCGGCGACCTCCGTCATGCGCTGAGAGTAACCCGCGATGTCAGGCGTCCCGCGTCCGCATCCGCCATGCGCCGAGCGTCGGGGCCACCACCAGCCACAGGGTCGTGACCACGACCGCCACCGCGACCGGCATCGGAATCTCCGGGACCCCGGTCGCCGCGCCCGGCTTTAGGAAGATCAGCACGGCGTCGAGCAGGCTGCGGCGCAGCGAGCCGAGCGATGTCGCCTGGACGATCAGTGGGCTGAGCACGAGCTCCCACGCGATCAGGGCAGTGATCGTGCCCGACCGTGACCCGGTGAGCGACGCGATGCCGATCGCGATCACGCACACCACCGAGTTCGCGAGCGCTAGCCACGCCGCCGACTGCAGGATCAGCGCCGCGTCTGGCGTCGGCAGTCCGCCGGCGAAGGCGAAGTTGACGGCCAGGCCCAGCGCGAACCCGAGCGCGGTCACGGCGAGGGTGATCGCGAGCGCCGCCGGGATCCGTGCCAGGAACAGCGCGGTCCGCGACCGGCCGGTGATCACGTTGTCGCGGAACACGCCGGCGGCCAGATCGCCGGCGCCGGCCTCGGCGCCGATCAGCACGGCCGCGACCGGTCCCATGAACACGCCGAGGATGTCGAGCAGCCGCCCGAAGTTGTTGGGCCCGCCGGCCGGCGCGTAGTGGGCAGGGTCGGAGGCGTGGCGGATAACGTCGTACCCGGACGCGATCACGATCGGCGCGAGCACCACCACCAGCACCAGACCGATGAACCCCCGCTTCCTGCGCAGGCGGAGCAGCTCCGCCCCCACCATCTGCCTCGCCACCGTCAGCTCGAGGGTCATGCCGCCACCTCCAGCCGTGTCGTCATCTCCAGGAACCGGTCCTCGAGGCTGCGCCGGACCGGCTCGAGCCGGATCACCGACACGCCCGCAGCCACGAGCCTCGAGTTGATGTCGCCCGCCTGGTCGCGGGCGCGGAGCCTCATCCGCAGTACGCCGTGGTCGACGCGCAGCTCGCGGACGGTCGGGTCGCCGGCGAGCACCGCGAGCGCGCGATCCGGGTCGTCGCATTCGACCACGAGCTCACCCGCCTCATCGGCGACGAGCTCCTCGATCGAACCCTGCGCGATGACGCGCCCGCCGTCGATGATCGCCGCTACGTCACACGTCTTCTCGACCTCGTCGAGCAGGTGAGAGGACACGAACACCGTTCGGCCCTCGTCCTCGACCAGCGCGCGGATCATCCGCCGCACGTCGAGCATCCCGCCGGGGTCGAGCCCGTTCATCGGCTCGTCGAGGATCAGGAGCTCAGGGTCCGACAGCAGGCAGCGGGCGACCCCGAGCCGCTGGCGCATCCCAAGCGAGTACGTCGCGACTCGGTCTCTGGAGCGCTTGTCGAGCCCGACCCGCTCGAGCCCGCCTTCGATCCGCTTGCGCGTCTCGGGCCCCCGGACCGCCGCGGCGATCTTGAGGTTCTCGTACCCCGTGAGGTGCGGGTAGAACGAGGGCTCCTCGACGATCGCGCCGACGCGCGCGAGTGCCCGCGCCCGCTGCCCGGGCACCGGGAGCCCAAGCACGCTGGCTCGGCCGCCGCTCGCTCGCGTGAGCCCGAGCAGCACCCTGATCAGGGTCGTCTTGCCGGCGCCGTTGTGACCGAGGAACCCGTACGCGACCCCGCGCGGCACCACGAGGCTGACGTCCTCAACCGCGGCCCGGTCTCCGAACCGCTTGGTCAGTCCCTCGGTCTCCACCGCTGGTCGCAGATGATCTTGGTTGGCATGTGTGATTTGCATGCCGGTCACCGTAAGCGCCGCCCGCCCCCCGCGCATCGGCTGCGGGGATGGATTCGCGATCAGCCAAAAGTAGGAGACGGCTTGGCGCGGCCGCTGCCGGCGCTCGCTGCAAGCCCGCCGCGCGCCTGGGTAGAACCGCTACGAAGTCGCGGTGCGTCGCGGGCGACGAGCTCGCAGCAGACCAGCGGCAGTGGCCGTAACCCGAGCACGTGAGCAGGGGCTACATTAGGTTGTTGACCGATCCCCTCAGGTGTGACCGGGAGACGAGAGGAGACCTCGAGCAGATGCAATCCCGTGCCGGCTCGGAGACAGTTGACGCCGTCGAGACGTTCGCGGGCGCAGTCCGGATCACTGCGGTGGAGGCGATTCCGTTCGTTTTGCCGTACCGGCGTGCACCGACGTTCGCCTCGGGAAGCGTGGACAGCGCGGACAACGTGCTGGTCCGAGTTCACACCGACGCGGGCCTGGTCGGTCAGGCGGAGGCCCAGCCACGGCCGTACACCTACGGCGAGACGCAGACCTCGATCGTCGACACCGTCTGCGGCCCGCTGAACGACGGGCTGACGGGTGTCGACCCTTTGCGGACGGAGCTCGTCGCCGAGCGCTGCGGCCGCGTGGCCGGGAACCAGGTCGCGCGGGGGGCCGTCGATCTCGCAGTGTGGGACCTCGTCGGGCAGATCCTCGGATGTCCCTGCCACGCGTTGCTCGGCGGGTTCGCCGACGCCGTCCCGGCCGCGCACATGGTGTCGCTCGCCGAGCCGGCGGCGATGGCAGACGAAGCCATCGCCATCAGCGATCGGCTCGGGGTCCGGACGTTCAAGGTCAAGGTCGGGCGCGACCCGGCGCTCGACGTCGCCGCGGTTCGCGCGATTCGTGACGCCCTGCCGGACGCCGATCTTTACGTCGACGCGAACCGGGGCTGGAGCTACGAGGACGCGGCACGAGCCGGCGACCAGCTGACCGACCTCGGGGTTCGGGCGATCGAGGAGCCGATCTCGATCGAGGACCGGGCTGGCCGCCTGCGCCTGGCCGAGGGGTGGCGGGTCCCGCTGGTCGGCGATGAGAGCTGTATCAGTCTCTGGCACGTCGGCCGGGCGCTCGAGGAAGGCGCGGTCCGGATGGTGAGCGTGAAGACGGCACGGACCGGGTTCACCGAATCGCGCCGGATCCTCGACCTCTGCCTGGGACGGAACGTCCCGGTCGTCGTCGGCAGTCAGTACGAGGGGGCGCTCGGCGCGAGCGCGACGATCGCGTTCGCCGCTGCGTTCGCCGCCACCGGCGACCGGCCGGCCGAGATCACGAACTTTCTCGACCTGGCCGACGATCTTGTCGTCGCCGCACCCGAGATCCGCGCCGGCCGGGCGACCGTCCCCCCTACGCCGGGCCTCGGCGTCGAGATCGACGAGGATCGACTCACCCGCTACCGGCTGGATAACTAATGCTGTTCATGGCCGAGATGGAAGTCCGCTTGCCGCCCGACATGCCGGCCGAGCGCGTCGACGAGCTCACGGCACGCGAGCGCCAGTATTCACAGACGCTTCAGCGCGACGGGCGCTGGCCGCACCTGTGGCGCATCGCCGGGCGCTGGGCGAACGTCAGCGTGCTCGACGTGAGCTCGGTCGACGAGCTGCACGAGCTCCTGTCCGGACTGCCCCTGTTCCCATATATGGACATTCGCGTCACACCGCTGGCGCGCCATCCCAATGCAATCAACCGAGGAGAGAACGATGCCTGATCGCGCCAGCCAACTCATCAGCGACATCCTGCGGCGGATTCACGAGGCGATCGTCGAGAACGACATCACCTACGAGGAGTACCAGGCCGCCAAGCAGTGGTTCATCGACGTCGGCGAGGCGGGCGAGTGGCCGCTGTTCGGCGACGTGTACATCGAGCACGTCGTCGAGGAGCACGCCTTCGGGAACCGCGACGGCTCCCAGGGCACGATCCTCGGGCCGTTCCACCTCCCCGACGCGCCGCTGCTCGAGGCCCCGTTCGAGCTCCCGCACCGCCCCGACGAGTCCGGCGACCGGACCCGCGTCTCAGGCCGCGTGACCGACGCAGAGGGAAATCCGCTCGCGGGCGCCAATCTCGACATCTGGCAGGCCGACGCCGAAGGACGCTACGCGAGCTTCATGCCGGGTCCGCCGGACGGCAACCTCCGGGGGCAGGTCCGCGCCGGCGCCGACGGCGGCTACGAGTTCACGACCGTGATCCCCGGCCCGTACACAATTCCGCTCGACGGGCCGACGGGCAAGATGACGGCCGCCGCGGGATGGAGCCCGTGGCGCCCCGCGCATATCCACCTGATCGTCTCAGCCGAGGGATACGAGCCGCTGGTCACGCAGCTGTTCATCGACACCAGCGACTATCTGGACAGCGACGTCGCCAGCGCGGTCAAGCCCCAGCTGATCGTGCACCCCGAGCCGGCCGGAGACGGCGGCTACACGATCAGCTACGACTTCGCGCTGGCGCCGGCGCGGACACCGGCGCTCGCGTAAGCGAAATGGCCGGGCTGAGGGTCGCCGTTGTCGGCGGCGGGATCGGCGGGCTGGTCCTCGCGCTCGCTCTGCGCGAGCGCGGGGTCAGCGTCGAGGTGTACGAGCAGGCGGGCGAGTTGCGCGAAATCGGCGCCGCCGTGGCGTTGTCGGGAAACGGCACGCGCGAGCTGCGGCGGCTCGGTCTCGGGGAGCAGGTCGAGGCCGTGTCGGTCGTCCCGTCGGCGCTCGTGATCCGGCGCTGGGATACCGGCGAGATCATCGCCGACCATCCGATCGGGCGCGGCGGAGCGTACGAGGCGGCGTTCGCCGCGCCCTTCTACGGCGTCCACCGCGTCGCGCTGCTTCAGGCGCTCGCCGATGGGCTGGCGGGCGAGGGAGTGAACCTCGGCCGGCGGTGCGTGGCCGTGGAGGAGGGCCAGGGCCGGGCCGAGGTGCATTTCGCCGGCGGCACGAGTGCGTCCGCCGACGTGGTCGTCGGCGCCGACGGCGTCCACTCGGTGATCCGCCCGCACGTGGCCGGCGAGGTCCGCGGCAGGTTCTCCGGCACCCTCGGCTACCGCGGACTCGTCGCCATCGACGAGATGCCGTCGCTGCCCGATCCGACGCCGCTTCAGTTCTGGGCGGGACCTGGGCGTCACCTGCTGCATTACGCAATCGACGGTGGCCGGACGGTCAACTTCCTCGCGGTCGTCCGGGTCCCCGAGTGGGAGAACGAGGCGTGGATGGAGGACTGCGCCGTCAGCGACGCCGTCGATGCGTTCGCGGGGTGGCACCCCGCGGTGACCGAGATGATCGGCGCTACCGACGTCGGCACCCGCTGGGCCCTGCATGACCTCGCGCCGCTGCCGCGCTGGCACACCGACCACGTGGTCCTGATGGGCGACGCCGCGCACGCGATGGTGCCCCACCAGGGACAGGGCGCCAACCAGACGATCGAGGACGCGATCGTCCTCGCCGACTGCCTGACCAACGCCACCACAACCGGTATCGCACCCGCGCTACACCGCTACACCGAACGCCGGCGCAGGCGCACCCTCGCCGTGCAGTGGCTCTCACGCCGCACCGCCGACCTGATGCACCTCCCGGACGGCCCGCAGATCGCACGCCGCGACGCCGCGTTCGCGGACCTCTACTCCGGGCTGGCCTGGATCCATTCCCACGACGCGCACGCTGACCGCGCCACACGCGGTCCGGCGGTCGGTGTCAACGCAGAGCGGTGATTCGAGCGCCGGTGGACCGAAGAGCCAGGAGCGTGCTGCTCGTCGTCGAGGGACGAGGCGTTGCCGCCGCCTCCCCATACGTCACCGGGTTCGGCGTCGGCACCGAATGCGGGATGGGCGACGAGCCCAGGGACAGATCTGTATGTCGAGGGACCGGGGATGATCCGGTTGCTGTCCGAACTCGGCGTGAATTACTTCGCGAGCTTCACGACCGGCAAGGCCAAGCAACTTTTCGCCTGCCACTAGCCGGGCCAGAAGACGATCGTCCGGTTCTCGTGAACCAGCACGCGGTCCTCGAGGTGCCAGTGCACGGCGCGCGCGAACACGGTCCGCTCGATGTCGCGCCCGATCATGGTCAGCATCTCCGGGTCGGCCCGATGCGAGACGCGGCGGACGTCCTGCTCGATGATCGGCCCCTCGTCGAGGTCATCGGTGGCGTAGTGCGCGGTGGCGCCGATGAGCTTCACGCCCCGGTCGTGCGCCCGCGCGTAGGGCGCCGATCCGGCGAAGGCGGGCAGGAACGAGTGGTGGATGTTGATTACCGGGGCTCCGACTCGAGCCAGGAAGTCGCCGGAGAGGATTTGCATGTAGCGCGCGAGGACGACAAGCTCGACCTTGCCGGCGAGCAGATCGAGCTGACGCTGCTCGGCCTCGGCCTTCGTGTCGGGCGTCACTGGGATGTGGTGGTACGGCACGCCGAACGCGGCCACCTCCGCTTCGAGATCGGGGTGATTGGACACGACGGCGACGACGTCCATGTGCAGCTCGTCGCGGCGCCAGCGCCACAGCAGGTCGAGCAGGCAGTGCTCGTAGCGGGAGACGAAGATCGCGGCTCGCTTTCGCTCAGCCGCGGGCTCGAGCCGCCAGCGCATGTCGAAGTCCTCGGCGATCTCCTCGATCCGGAAGCGCACGTCGTCGAGCCGATCTGGAAGGTCCTTGAGCAGGAACTCGGCCCGCAGGTACAGCCGGCCGCCCTCGGGAGCGGTGGAGAACTGATCGAAGGTGATGATGTTGGCGCCGGCCGCGGTGAGTCGACTCGTGACGGCGGCGAGGATCGCCGGCCTGGCGGGACAGGCGAGGACCAGGCGCCCCGCGTCCTCGCGCGTGGTTCCGACCATTGACAGTCCCGAGCCGGTAGCCGGAGCCCCTGCCGAATCTGCCTGCATGCGAACCTCCTCGGGTCGAGACGTCGGCTTGCCCTCAGGAGGGCAGGTCGCCTCTGGTGTTGTGGTCGCGCTCGAGAAACGTGTTGGCCCAGGCGCTCGTCCGGTCAAGCGCGTTGTCCTTGACGACCACCGGGCCGTCGAGCATTCCGTCTGCCTCGCCGTAGGCCTTCAGCCGCTCGTAGGCTTGGGACCAGATGCACTCGGTGTCGTATACCTCGCACAGACCGTCGCGCGTGCCGCCGCACGGGCCGTTGCGCTGGTTCTTGGCGCACATCGACTCGGGGCAGACGTACGCGATGTCCGGCAGTGAGCAGTCCCCGCAGTCCCGGCAGTGGAACATCGGGATCTTGGCCGCCTGCTCGACCAGGTGAGCCGCGCGCGCCGCTCCCGGCCCGGCTTCCTCGATTCGCTCATACAGCTTGCGGCCGGCGCCGAACAGCGGGGCTTCGGGGTCGAACAGGAAGCGGTGCATCTGGCGGCTGAGCCGGTAGCGCGCGGGCACGGGCAGGTCGGTCTCCCGATGGCGCTTGGACTCCAGAAACGGACGGCTGAGCTCGTCTGAGGACAACCCGGTGTCGTCGTCGGGCTCGAACATGTAGAACTCGCCGGGACGGTCGAAGCGGATGTCCCCGGCCACCGTTTGCCATTCCCGCGCGTATCCCTCGGCGCGCTGGAGGATCTCGAAGAAGGTCTCAGCCGTCGTGTGGCCGCCGAGGTAGACGCCCTGGAACCCCAGGCCGCGCGCCACCGCGGCCTGCTTGGCGGCGAGATCGACGAAGTACGAGCGACCCTTGTCCTTGCCCGCGCCGTAGCGCTCGGCGATCGCGAGCAGCTCGTCGCTCACCACGACGCCGGGAATTCGCCCGGCGTTGAAGGCGCGGGCGGCCGGCCGCGAGAGCAGGTAGACGTTGGCCAGAGCCCGTAGCGGGAGGTTCGCGTGGCGGATGTAGGAGAGCAGCTCGTCGTCCTTGCGCGCGTTGTAGCCGATCTGGTTGATCACGAACCGCGCGCCGGCGCGCGTCTTCTTGGCCAGCTTGAGGTACTGCGGCACCACCTCGCGCTCGAGCAGCTTGTGGTTGGTGACGACACAGCCCAGGAAGAAGTTGGTCGGGTCCAACCGCTCATCCGGGCGCCGCTGATCCGGCAAGCCCTGGTTCATCTCCGAGAACAGCTTCAAGAGCCCGACCGAGTCGATGTCGAACACGGGCGCCGGGGCGCCTCGATGGCCCTCGCGAGCGTAATCGCCGGACAGCGCGAGCACGTTGTGGAAGCCCTCGGAGGCCAGCTTCCAGCCCCGGCTCTCCAAGGCGTTACGGTTCCAATCCTTGCAGGCCAGGTGGATGATCACCTCCTGCCCGCGCGAGACCAGGTCCGTTCCCAGCGTGTCCGGGGCGAGCATCGCGTGGCCGCCGGGATTGTCGGTGATCGAGATCACGTCGATCCGCGGATCCGCGGCCAGCTGCTGGGCCGTCTCGACCGTGGCCCGGCTCGACTGGGCCGTGACCACGCCGCGGCTCGTAACGAGCTCGACGGCGACCGCGAAGGTTCCGCGCCGCTCCAGCCGCTCGCGCAACAGCGGCTTCTCCGGCGGTCCGGTCAGGCTCATCCGTTCAAGCTCATCCAGGGGTCACGGTGCAGCGTCAGCTCGCACGATACCGGTGCGGGCGAAGTCGACGTATGGACCCGGTGCGACAGTGGCCCGGATCTCCACCTGCCGTCGAGCGAGAACCGACCGGCCGGCCGTCGCGCAGGACCGTGTCCACGTGGTATAGCGCGTAGCGCGACTTCGGCAGCTCGATGTACTTGGCCTTCTCATGCTCGCGCTAATCCTCATTTAGGATCGCGACAACGTGGGCGAGGCCGGCGCTCGCCCGCTTGATCTCCAGGGGAAAGCAGGCGACCGTGAATCCGGTCGGCGGCAGGGCGCCGAGGTTGGTGAGGTCTGGTGGCCTACGCGAAGCAGCGCCCTGGGACACGCTCGCCGAGCCGCCGGCTGGGAGGCTACCTGGGGACGAGGTAGCTCTGCCCCGCGGAGACCGAGACAGTTCGTCCTGTTTGCAGGTCTCTGACGCCCACCACGCCTCGCTGCACACGCGTGAGCGTTCCATTACATTGGTCGCTCGTGGTCCATTCGGTGCCGCGGACGGTGGCGGCGGCGTACCGCCCCTGGGTCCCGAATCTGCCGTTCACATTGGAATGCAGTAAGTCAAGAACCTGCGAGGCGTTCCCCGAAACGCAGCGTGCCGTAGTCGCGCTCTGCAGTTTCAGGTCAACAAGCCCTCCGAGCGCCTGCGATTGGACGATCTGGAACAGCCCACCGTCGAACACGCCGGCCTGGAGCATGCCCGTGACCAACGTCGGTGCCTGCATGACAACCGAGCCGTGCGCGACGTCGAGTTGCGATCCGACCGGCACCTCGCGAGCCGTTAGGAGCGGTTCGAAGGTGGCAGACGACGGCAGCCTGAGCAGCACTTGACCGCTGACGGGACCGAGGTCTACGGATTGGCCGAGCTTGGGTAGCTTCGTGACGCAGAAACAGTTTGTGACGACGGCCAGGTTACTCGCCCTGTCGAGTGTGGCACCGGAGGAGGTGATCGTCACGGTCACGGAAAATGTCGCGACGCGCGTGTATGTGTGGGTGCCGGATACTGATCGCGTGAAGGAACCTCTGCCGTCCGCGATCTCGCGGGTGAGAACGCCGAACGTGGGCGCGGTGCCATCTCCCCAGTCGATCGTGGCGGCGGGGGCTGACCCCGCCGAACTCAGCTTCAAAGTCGCCACCGGGCCGCTGAACTTCAGGTTGGTCACGGGAAAGATCGGGTTCACAACTGTCGAGTTGCGCAACACGTGATCGTTGCTCGCGGTTCCGCCGCGCGTGGCGAGAGCCACGCTAAGGCCAGCGACCGCGAGGATGAGCAGCAGCACAAGCAGCAACAGCGCTCGCAGCCGGCGCTGGCTCCGGCCATCGGAACCTGCCGGTGAGGGCTGGCCTGCCGCGAACGGAGGCGGTGGAGAACCGGGGGGCTGCGAGCCGCTGGGCGCGGAAGAACTCGGCTCTGGGGCGGGCACCGGTCCACCGCGCACGCGAGTCCGCTGCGCCGTTGGCGGACCAGACGGGAGCCGCTCCTCGCCCCGAACCACGAGGGCGGTGGTACCGACCCGCACTTCGTCCCCAGGCATGAGCACAGCCGGGCGATCAATCCTCTCGCCGCTCACGAACGTACCGTTGGTGGATCCCAAATCCTCGACCAGGAGCTGACCCCCAGCGGCGCGCCAGAAACGCGCGTGCCTGCGCGAAAGATCTAAGTCTCCGGCTAACCCAGCCTCGCCAGGTTGCGCGCGGCCGACCGTGAGCTCGAGGTCAACCTCGAGCCGAGCGCCCGCAGCGGGACCTCGTATCACCTCGAGCCAGTCCCGCTCCATAACCGCGACTCTACGATCCGGTTGACAAGTTGACAAGCGATTTGTGAGCCGCAACCCCGTCGGCGGACATCACCTACCGAGGGAGCGAGCGGCGCATTCCGGCGAGGCAGCCTGGCTCCTTCCTCATTTCCTCAGCGGACTCGCGGCAGATCGGTTATTCGCGGCCGATCATGTCGGCGCCCGAGCCCCCGAGTCCCCAGCGGGCGGCGACGAAGCCACGGGCGTGCCGCCGCCGTGGCACCAGAACCGCGACGCAAGTGACTGTTGACCAGGGGTTGGCCCGTACAGCCTCAGCGACGCCGCGTAGGTGGTTACACTCGCGCCTCCGGTTCGTGATGCCTCCGCGGTCTGAGCGGGGAACAGGGACCCGCACAGCGCCGGTGCAGTGGCTTCCCCTCCCGGACCAAGGTAATTGTCGTAGGCCTTGCCGCCATCGTAGTCGATCCCGTGCACAACGATCACGGCAAGGCCGCTTCGGATCTGCTGGGCGACCCCGGGGCCGAGGCTGAGCGTTCGTTCGTACCTGATATTTCCGATCTGCGGGAACAAGCTCGAGGTCAGATGATTCTCAGGGCTCGTGTTACCGGTCTGCGTCAAGGATGTCACTACCGGGCCGTAATACTTGTCGCCAACGTTAGCGCTGATGAAGTGGTGACCCTGGTAAACTACGGCTGCCGCTGCGGGCGGACAGTTTCCAGTGCCGCCATGAATGTGCATCAGGTGTGCCGCTTGAAGCAGCCCGTTGGTGTCGACCGTGACGGTCGCAACGTTGCCGTGCAGCTGAACCGTCGCGTGCCCCGTAGCGTTGACCCGATTGGTCGGCACCGGGCGCACTGCAGCGGCGAATACTCCCTTTGCCGGCGGGGACGAAGAGCCCCCCGAAGTCACCGCGATAACCGCGACGACCGCGGCGGCGAGCACGACGCCGGCCACGAGCGCCGCCCACTTGTAGCTGCGTGCCCGCCGACCAGCAGGCCCACCGTCGCCGCTGCTCGGAGCCGTTGGGGCGTGTGTCGCCGCGCCGACGGCCGAGGCCGCAGCCTCTGCCGGGCCGCTGGACACCACCGTCGCGTCCGCGGGGGCTTCACTCTCCCGTGCTGACGCCGTCTCGTTCATGGCATTTCGTGCGGTCGGGGGCGCGGGCGGCTTCGCTTCAACCGCCGGCGTGCGTTGCCGGTCCGCGTCGGGCAGGAGTGGCCTGGCGTCTCCGGTTGCCACCACAGTCGCCGGACCCGCGTAGCGGATCCCGCTGAGTGCGCATTCCGCGTCGCGAGCGAAGTCGCCGGCTGACAGGTAGCGGTCTCCTGGCTTCTTCGCCATGGCCTTCTCTATCACTGCACCGAACGCGGGATACAAGTCGGTCAGCTCGTCCGAGAGCATTGGCGGCGGATCGTGGACATGCGCGAACAGCGTCGCGATCGAGTTTGCGCGGTCGTACGGCACCGTCCCAGTGAGCATCTCGAAGAACACGCATCCGAGGGCGTAGACGTCGGTGCGAGCATCCGTCCGGTCGCCAGTGACTTGTTCCGGCGCCATGTAGTGAACCGTCCCGACGACCGCTCCGGTCGAGGTGAGCGCGCCGATATTGTCCGAACGTTTGGCGATGCCAAAATCAGTCAGGTATCCATGCTCTTGGCCATCCCTCACGGTGACAAGCATGTTTGCGGGCTTGACGTCTCTGTGTACGAGCCCCTTCACATGCGCGGCGTCGAGTGCGGAGGCAAACTGCACGAGGAGATCGACAGCCCGATCCGGCTCAAGGGCGCCCAGTTCCAGAAGAAGGTGTCGAAGGTCCGTCCCGTACACGAAGTCCATCACGAAGAAGAGCAGACCCTCGTGCTCTCCGGCGTAATGGATCTCGACTACGTTCGGATGCTCGATCGAGGCCGCGATACGCATCTCTCGCCGGAACCGCTGTCGAAACTCCGCGTCATCGCTCAGCTCGGGGGTCAGGGTCTTCAGCGCATAGACCTTGTGCAGCGCGACGTTGGTCACGCGATAGACCACCCCCATGCCGCCACTGCTGATCAGGCTGTCGACGCGGTAGCCCGCGACAACGGATCCGCGCTCGAACTGGCCGCCTGTGATCTCCATCCCTTGATCCCGGTTTGCGCGATGCCCCGAGCCGCCCACGCGACTGAACCTCGCGGTACCGCGACACCGAGCATAACGCCGGAAATATGGCTGTCAAGGGCCTCGATTTGGCCACGGCTCCTCGGCCGGTAGACCGGTTTCGGAGGGCAGTAGACTTGCGTCGGTGCGGAACATGCGCCGGGGCGTCGCGCTGCTAGTGGTTCTACTGTTCGGAGCGGTCGTCGGCGGCTGCGGATCGGACTCCCGCGCGAGCGGCGCCACCACGGGGTCGGCATTCGACGGGTTGACGCTCCAGCCACCGACGCCGGCGCCGGCTTTGGCTCTGCGCGACTACACCGGTCAGGCCGTCAACCTTGCCGCCTTTCGCGGCAAGGTAGTCCTGGTCACCTTCGTCTATACGCACTGTCCCGACGTATGTCCGCTAATCGTCACGAACCTAGCCGCGGCCCGGCGCGAGCTGTCTTCCGAGGCGCGCCATCTGCAGATCATTGCCGTTACCGTCGACCCCGCGAACGACACGCCCCGTGCGGTCCGGAAGTTTCTAGCCGCAAGAAGAGCGACCGGAGCCATGGACTACTTGGTCGGAAGCCGCAAACAGCTACTGCCGGTTTGGAAGGCATGGGGTATCGCGGTGTCGACGAGCAAGTACGAGCAGACCGAAGGCCACACCGCAGTCGTGTTCGGCATCACCCCTTCCGGCAAGATCGCCGTGGCGTACCCGAGCAGCTTCACCCCAGCCAATATCGTCCACGACGTCCCGCTCCTGGCACGCAACTGAGCAGCGCCTCGGTGCGGGCTCGAACCACGGTCAAGGAGCCGCGGCCGACGGGGACCCATTAGCGGAAGGGGCCGGGACCGGCTCGCTTGCCCGCTGGCCAACAATTCGCCCGACCGAACCCGCTCTCTATAGGGTGTTCGAATGGAAGGGCGCTCGGCGAAGCGGATCGCGTGCGACTCGCTCGCCGTGGTCGGGCTCCTCGTAGCTTTGCTTGCAGGCTTTGCCCCCGCTGCCCGCGCGGACTTCACGTACTCGAGCGAGTTTGGGGGGCCTACTGCGATCGGTAGCGCGAGACAGATCGCGATCGGACCGTCGGGAACGATCTACGTCGGTGACAGCACCGCTGGACACAATGCCATCGACGAGTTCGACTCACAGGGGAACTTCATCGGGGCGATCGGCCCTGCCATCCCTGGGTATCCGGGCGGGAGCAACGACTGCGCATCCGGGGGAGCCTGGTGTTTCCTGCTCTTTAACGCCGGAGTCGCGACGGACGCTGCCGGAAACATCTACGTGGCCGACAACGGCAATCAGCGTGTGATCAAGCTCAGTCCGAGCGGACAGTGGATCGCGACGATTGGCCCTTCGTTCACAGATCCCACCGGCACAGCTGACACTCTCGGCAGGCCCAATGGGCTTGCCGTACAGGGCTCGAATCTGTTCGTCGTCGATAGCGGCACCAACTCCGTCGCCCCCCGCGTCATCGAGTTCAGTACCGGCGGCACGCCCGTGCGGATCATCGGGGGCGCGGCGAGTGGCACGCCCGGCGACGGAACGTTCGTGACTCCCAACGGAATAGCTGTGGACCCGGCAGGAAACATCTACGTGTCGGACTCCGGCTCACAGCTCGTCCAGAAGTTCGACAGCGCCGGCAACTTTCTGACGCAGTGGGGGTCTCAGACCCCGACTTGCAGCGCCTCCTCCAGCGCAGACGGATGCCTGGGCGGCGGAAACGTCGGCCCGCAGCAGCTCGCCACCGATGCCAACGGGAACGTGTTCGTGACCGACACCAACCACTACCAGATACAGGAGTTCACCAGCGACGGCACGTACGTCACGAAGTTCGGAGCGGTCGCCGGCTGTCCGCCGGTGTGTCCCACTGAGCCGCAGCAATTGGTCGTTCCGTACGGCATCGCGACGGAGCAAGTCGGGGGCAGCACAGTCGTGCTGGTGAGCGACCTACAGACGGGATACCTCACGCGGTGGATCCCCGCGGCGGTGCAGCCGCCCGCGACGCCGCTCCCGCCGCCGCTCCCGCCGCCGGTGCTCGGCAAGGCGGTCGACGTCACGCCGGTCTCGGGCCTCGTGTTCATCAAACCGCCTCCCGGCAAGACGCTCGCCGGCGACCCCACCGCCGCCGCCGCGCAGCTCGGCAAGGGTCAAGGATTCGTGCCGCTGACCGAGGCCCGGCAGATCCCGACCGGCTCACAGATCGACGCGCTCCAGGGCTCGCTCAAGCTCGTCACCGCGACCGGGAACGTCGGCAAAACCCAGAACGGAACCTTCGGCGGCGCGATCTTCACGATCAGCCAGGACCGCACCGGCATCACCAAGGGCCTGACCAACCTCGCCCTCCAAGAGAGCGCATTCCGAGGCGCACCCACCTACGCCACCTGCAAACCCAACGGCAAGGGCAAGAAGGCCGCCGACCAGGCCACCACCGCCAGCCTCTCCAGCAGAACCCTGCAACTCCTCAAAGCCAACGCCCACGGCAAGTTCAAAACGACCGGCCGCTACAGCTCCGCCACCGTCCGCGGCACCATCTGGACCATCGCCGACCGCTGCGACGGCACCCTCACCCACGCCATCCGCGACACCGTCCTCATCCAAGACTTCGTCCGACACAGAACCATCCTCCTGCACGCCGGCAACACCTACCTCGCCAGGGCGGTACGCACCCGGAAGTAGCCGGCCCGCACCGAACGTCTCCTCTAGTCGATCGAAGAGGAAACCACTGGGGTCATTGCGCCGGGGGTCGGGAGCCTCGCGCGCAGGCGGCGATCGGATGCACTTGACGCCGGTCCTTCGACGCAAGAGGATCGGCATAGGCGACCGGAAGGAGGAACCCTTATGGCCCGGATGATGGCCGATTGCCGCCGCTGGCCCAGTGAGACAAATTGTTCGCTGGTGATCATCGGCGAGGAGGATGAGGTGGTGCGGGCCGCGGCCGAGCACGCTGCCTCGGTGCACGGCCACGAGAACAACGAGGAGATGCGCGCCCAGCTGCGCGATTTCCTCGAGCCGGCGGATGAATACAAGCCTGAACGTGAGGCGGAGGGAGCACTCCCGGGCTGACAAGCAAGAATGGCGGCGCGCCCCATAGCGCGCGGGCGCTACACGCTGGGATCACGTCGGGCTGCGGACACGTGATTCGGCACTCGTCGGTAGAAGTGCCGTGGTTGTGCCGCTAGCGTGACAGAACCATAGGAGGGCGATCGCCTGCAGGGTCGAGAGCGGCGTCAGGGAAGCCGCGTAGACGGTGCCTTGGGACGGCTTGGCGCGTGCTGCGGCCGTGTGCCCCGGGGACAGGTTGCCGCAGAGCGCGGGGGCCCCTTGCTCGCCGCGACCTTGCGCGCCGCCGCTCCCGAGGGAGTTGTCGTAGACGCCGTTATGGTTGTAGTCGATCCCGTGCACCACGACGAACGCGTCGCCCTGGCTTATATCTTTGGCGACATAGCCGGGCACTGTAATCGTTCGCTTGTACCGGATGGTGCTACCCACCGGATATCCAGTCGGATCGAGGTGGTTCTGCGCCGAGGTGTCGCCAGACGTCGTCAGCGATGTAACCGGTGGACCATAAGTCTTATCCCCGTCAGGCCCGCTGACGAAACGGTGGCCGTTCGTGAAGGTCGCAGCCGAGGCGGTAGGGCATGTCAGCTCCCCTCCGGCGTGGATATGCATCCAGTGCATCTGGTTTACCAAGCCGTGCGCGTCCACGGTAACGGTTGCGACATCGCCCCGAAGCTGCACGGTTACCGCACCGCTGCCTGTGACGCGGTTCGTCGGCACCGCGCTCGGTGCGGAGCTGAATACGTTCTTGTTCGCGGAGGCGTTGGCCGACGTCGACTTGGAGCCGCCGCTGTGCGAGGACACGATTACAACGACTCCGGCCGCGATCATCGCGGCCACGATGGCTCCGACAACTGCCAGTGCACGTCGTCGGCGCGACGGGCGCGGTGCCGTGGGCCCGGGCACCGGCCCTTCGGCGTCGGGCGGCTCAACGGCGATGCCGCCCGACTGATCCTGCGGCGGGGAGGGGCGGACGACGCTTTGTGGCCGGGTCGGCTGGTCCCGGGGGACCGGTTGCGCCAAGACCGTGGGCTGGCTGGGGATCGCGGCGTGGGTCGAGTCAGGTCTCTGCGGGACCCGTTCGAGACCGGCGCGCGCGGCGGCGGTAAACTCGCGGCAGGTCGCGTAGCGGTCATCGGGATTCTTGGCCAGCGCGCGCGCGATCACGCCATCGATCGCTGGTGGCAGGTCGGCCCGACGCGCGCTGGCGCTCGGCGGCGGGTCCGTCATATGGGCAAAGAGGACTGCTGCTTCAACCTCTCTGTCAAACGGGGTCTCGCCGGTGAGACATTCGTAGAGCACGCAACCAAGCGAGTACACGTCCGCGCGGCCATCGACGTGCTTGGATTGAATCTGCTCCGGGGCCATGTAATCGATCGTCCCCACGAACTGGCCCGTCGCCGTGAGCCCGCTCGTCGAGCTCGCGTGCTTTGTGACGCCGAAATCGGCGAGGTAGACGTGGTCTGGCTCATCGTCGGCGCCACGCTCGATCAGGATGTTGGCGGGCTTGACGTCGCGATGAACGAGCCCGTGGCGGTGCGCGGCGTCGAGCGCGCGGCCAACCTGCTGGATCAACGCCAGCGCCTGCGTCGGGGTGAGGCGGCCCTGCATCTTCAGTACGGCACGCAAATCCGAGCCCTCGACGTAGCGCATCGCGATGTACAGCAGGTCGCCGGCGGCGCCCGTATCGAAGATCGGTAGAACGTTGGGGTGATTCAACGAGGCGGCGACCCGCGACTCCTTGAGGAAACGCGTGCGAAACATGTCGTCGGCCGACAGCTCTGGAGCTAGGACTTTGAGGGCGACGACGGTACCGAGACGCGGGCTCACGGCCTCGTAGATGACGCCCATCCCCCCGCGCGCGACGACGGCCTGCAGCCGGTACCCCGCCAAATCCTGCCCAACGAGAGGCAGTCCGGGCGTCACGACAGCTCGGCGTCCTTGCGGTCCTGCTCGTCGCTGAATTGGCGGTTCTCAGAGCCCGTAGTCCGGTGCCCGAGCGGGCGGCGGACTGCGGATCGAGGCCCCGGCCGCCTCGCGCGCGGAGGATCCGCAGAGGGCGGGATCGGCGTCGGCTTACAACTGAGAGCGCGAACAGAGACGTGATACGACGCACACGACGAGTTGGTCACGTCTATCACTCGCAAAGTCAAGCGGTCCCCCCTCGATCCTAGCTCTCGGCGAATTGTCTCAAACGGCAAGAAGCCGCGCAAGCGCTCCAAACCCGCGACAAACCCCGACTCGCCCTACGTCGCAGCGGTAAGCCGGCAGTGTTTGGCGACTTGGACCGGGTCCCCGCACCGGACTCGCCGGAGCAGGCAGGCTTGTTGGCGGCGGTCAGGACCGCGGCGCCTGCTGGTGCTGATTTCGCGATCGACGGGGCCAGGCATCTCCGTTTGTGGCCGGCTTGAGCGAAGGCGGCATGCTGGCCGCCCTCGCGCAACGCGCCCGATCAGCTGACCACGACGCCGGCCGTATCGAGAAGGTTCTCGGGCCGTTGGTCAGCAGGGTGTCCAGCCAGTTGTAGGCGGCATCCCAGAAGACGGTTGGGGCCATCCCTTCGCAGTGCCCCTCGGCCCCTTCGGCCTTGGTGAACAGGCGAAATTCCTTCGGGCAGGTGAGGTGGTCGTAGAGCAGCTTGCCTGGCTGGTGGATACGACGTCGGTCTCGTTGTCGGTGACGAACGTCGGGCACGTGATCCGGGCGACCGTCTGGGCGTTGCACGGAACGCCGCGACACTCGACGAATAGGCGCTGCGGAGCTTGTCGCCGTCGAGATCTTCGCGGTGGAGGAAGAACGCCTGGCGGAAGTATTCGGCAGTCCTCAGATACGCGTTACGGGCGCTGACGCTATGGCCGGCTTGAGCGTGCCTGGTCGCCTCGAGCGACGAACGACCCCCCGAACTCCGACCACGCGCGATACCAGCTATCACGGTCGCCCGGAGTGACCTGCTCGGCGATGGCCAGGCACTCGCCGACGTTGGCCATGCCGGCGTCGGCTTTGGCGACGCTGCGCTGGAGCTGGCCGTCGAAAGCGGCATCGTCAAAGTAGAGCTTCATCATCGCCTCCGGATGTATTGCGACGACACTCACGCCGCCGATAGATTCCCCTTAAGCTCGACGTCGCGCTCTCTTGCGCGTTGCGGCCCGAGGGTCTGCCGGGGATCAGGGTTGCGGGACCGTGCTCTGCGCGATCCATTTGTACAGATCGGCCGCGAACGCGTTCGGGTCGCGTGTCCGTATGTAGGTCGCGACGGCGTCGTAGAAGGCCTCCTGGAAGGAGGGGCTGAGCCCTTCGCCGTGGGCGACGGACAGCAGCACGGGCAACGTCCAGAACGCCTTCGAGGATTCCCGCTGATATGCGGGCAAGGACGAGACGTCGACGTCCTGCACGACTGGGATTGACCCCTTATGCCTGCTGAACGCGAGTTGCGTGGCGGGATTGCTGATCCCACTCAGGAACGCCAGGGCGTTCTTGGCGTTCTTTGCCTTGGTTGCGGCGACGAAGACGTCGACGACGGCGAGGAAGCTGCGCTGGGTGCCGGGGAAGGGCACGCCGTCGAAGCCGGTGCCCTCGTGGGCGCCGTCGGCGATGAGCTCGCCGAAGGCCGAGTCGTTCATCGACTCGAAAGCGCACCCGCCGGCCGCGAGCTTCTTGGTCGCCTGGTCCCAGGTCAGCTGGTTCGCCTCGGGGTCGGCGTAGCGCAGGATGGCGCCGAAGTTATTTAGGGCGGTCTCGACCTGCTTGCTGCGCCAGTCGAGGCCGTTGTGGATCATGTGCTGCCAGCCCCGGGGTCCGATCGAGCTGAGCAGCGTGTTCTCGAACAGCTCGACCGTGGTGAACGCGTCTTTGGCGCCGAGGCACAGCGGCGTCGCGCCGGAGGCTTTGATCTTTTTGAGGTCGCTGATGAACGAGTTGATCGTGTAGCCGCTCGAGGGGCGTGCGACGCCAGCCCGCTTGAGGAGCTTGGTGTTGAACCACAGGACGTTGCTGCGGTGAGCGCCGGTGGGGATGCCATAGGGCTGGTGGTCGTGCATGAGTGCGGTGAGGATCGTGGGGTTCATCGTCGCGTTGAGATGCTCGCTCGCGAAGATTGACGCGACGTTGCGGATGACGCCGCGGCTGGCGTAGCCCTGGACTGACTTCCCGGCGAACGTCTGCCAGACATCGGGTGGGTCGTTGCGCTGGAGTCGTTTCGCGAGCTCGACGATCGCGTTGGAGCCGGCGCCGCCCGCGACGGCGGCGTTGATTGCCGTGACACCCGGGTTTGACTGGCGGAAGGTGGCGAACAAGTCGTTGAGGGCCGCTGACTCCGATGGTGAGGTCCACCACGAGACGACCTCGAGTTGCTTGGTGCTCGTCGCGGGGCTTGTCGGCGACTCGCTGCCGCACGCGCTGACCACGGCGGCCAGTGCGGCCGCGACGATCGTGACGCGCCAGCGTCCGCTCACCCCGTTCCCTCGGCGGGTTGCGGCGGGCTCGCAGCCGTCGGAGGAGCGACATCGTGGGCTGGCCGGCCGGCCGTCACGCTCGGCTCGGCCCGGAGGTCGTAGAGCGCGTAGAGACCGACCATCGCGAAGCAGAACGCCGGGACGATGAACGAGAACGCGGGGCTGGTCGCGTCCACGACCTTGCCCTGGAGCACCGGCATGATCGCGCCGCCCACGATCGCCATGACGAGGCCGGCCGCGCCGAACTTCGTCGCTGGTCCGAGGCCCTTCAGCGCGACGCCGTAGATCGTCGGGAACATCAGCGACAGGCAGAACGACAGCGAGACGACGGCGATCACGCCTGCCATGGTCGGATTCCCCATCGCAAACAGGCACAGCGCAACCGCGAGGAACGCGAGCACCGCCAGCACCGTGGTCGCCCGGACGAATCCGATCACCCAGGTCATGAGAAAGCGCGAGGCGAGGAAGATCAAGAGACTCACCTGCAGGTATGCGGCTCCCTTGGTGAGGCTGCCGCCGAGCGCCTGGCCCACATACTGGATCAGATACGTCCACGTGCACACCTGCGCTCCCACGTTCATAAACTGGGCAACCACGCCGAGGCGGTAGCGCTTGTTGCGCCACAGGACGCCAAACAGCGCGCGAGTGCCGCCCTCGTACGAGCTCGCGTCTGGGAACTCCTCCACGATCGGCGGCGCCTTCCGGGTTGCGATGGCGATACCGATCAGGATCAGCAGGATCGCGAGGCCAACGTACGGCGCCATCACCGCCCCCAGCTCGCCGGCGCGGATGGTGTGTAGCTGATTCGGCGTGAGCGACGAGATATCGACCGGATCGGCGAGTTTGGGCAGGATCAGCGTCGCAGCGAGGAATACGCCGAGGTTCGTGCCGACGGGATTGAACGCCTGGGCGAGGTTCAAGCGACGCGTTGCCGTGCTCTCCGGACCAAGCGCGATGACATACGGGTTCGCTGACGTCTCGAGCATTGAGCAGCCGGCCGCCATCGCGAACAGGGCGACGAGGAACGCGTCGTAGGTCATGATCTTGCTCGCCGGAAAGAACAGAAACGCGCCGAGCGCGGCAAGCGAAAGACCGCTCAGGATGCCCGTCTTATAGCCGAAGCGCTGATTGATGAAGGCCGCTGGGAGTGCCAGCAGGAAGTACGCGCCGAAATACGCGAGCTGCACCAGCGACGCTTGAAACGTGCTCATGTTGAAGATGCGCTTGAACCCGGCGACCATCGGCGTCGTCAAATCCTGCGCGATACCCCAAGCCGTAAAGCAGCAGATGAGCGCGATAAACACCACCACCATGCCTTTGCCGATCAGCGGCTGGCTTCGCGTCGCTTCCGGCTGTGCGACCACTGCGGGCTTTGCGATGCTGCTCAACGGCGTCACGCTCCTCTCGCGCCGCGCTCACGTTCTCAACGCACTTCTACCACCAAGGTGCGACATGTCAACCTGCGTTCGGCGATATCGGATGATGCCTCGAGGTCGGCCACCTTTGGCCGGCTCCATCTGATCGGCCGATCGATCCCACGCGCCATCGCGGCCAGGGACGTCGTTGGGCAACTCGAATCCAGGCGTAGCCTCCGATCGGCGCCATAGCTCCGCCCGGAGAGATGACGCGTGTTAACCCGGAAAACAGGAGTTTCACAACGGTGGGCAAGATTGTGACCCTGGGTGAGGTGATGGCGGACGCCTACGAGGAGCAGACACCGTCCGAGTGGAGCTCCAGTTCAAAGCCCGCCCGGGCGGCGACGATGCGCAGGTCGTCCGTGGCTATTTCCCCTCGTCGAGCGTGATCTGCGGCGATCAGGCGCCCCTCTGAGCCAGCGGCCTTCGGCCAGCGCGTCGAGGTCGACATGGTCCAGGGAGGTGACCAGCACATCCGGATCGGCGGCGGCGAGGAGCTCCTCGTCATGCGCGCGCGATAGGCCGAGGGCGGCCATCCCTCCCGCCTCGGCCGCCTGGATGCCGGACACCGCGTCCGTAACGCCGAAGCACTCCTCCGGCGGCAAGCTCAGCTCTTTGCACCCCGTGAGGAACATCTCAGGATGCGGCTTCCCTGCGCGAAGTCGCGGCCCGAGATGTCGGCGTCGAAGAACTCCAGGAGGGTGAGCCCCGGCGTCACCCGGTCGGACTCCAGACCGTTCTCTTCTGCGAAGGTGTCCAGTCGGATCTGGCGCAGGAAGAGGCCCGCATTGTCGGAGGAGGAGACCGCGGCGACATGGATCCCGGCGTCTCTTTATCGCGATGATGAAGCGCAGCGCGTCGGGGTAGGCGGTGAACGCGCCCGCGTCTTGCGAGTCAGCGATTATCGCGATCCCGCCGACTTCGCCCGTTCGTTCTGCGGTCGAGGACTTTCGAGGGAATTGGGCGCGCCGCCCCGGTCGTCAACTGAAGGAGTCCGGCGGCTCCTTCTTCCGCGCCACGCAGCCCTCCGAGAGCGCTGGGAGATCGACTTCGTCCAACGTCGAAACAACGATGTCGGCGTCGGCGGCCGCGAGGGCGCCGGCCTCGCCGGCCCGTGCCAGGCCGATGACGGCCATGTCGGCCGCCTTCGCCGCCTGTACGCCGGAGACGGCGTCCTCGACCGCGAAGCACCGGTCCGCGGGGACGCCCAGCTCTCGCGCGGCGGTAAGGAAGATCTCGGGATGGGGCTTGCCGCCATGGGCGAAATCCCTTCCGGAGACGTCCGCGTCGAAAATGTCGAGCAGGGTGATGCCCGGCCGGACGAAGTCATAGCGAAGGCCCTCGCGACCGGCGAAAGCATCGAGTCTGATCTGGCCGAGTACCCGGGCTGCGTTTTTCGAGGACGAGGCCGCCGCGATCGGGGTTTCGGCGCCACGCACGGCAAGCACGAACCGCAGGGCGTCCGGGTAGACCGCCAGCTCGCCGGCCGGCAGGAGCTCGTCCATGACCCGCTGTTTTCGGCGGGCGTACTCCTCGGTGCGGGCGTCGGTGGCGGGCACCCCGAAGTAGCTCAGCGCGGCGCGCGCACCGCTCATGGTCGGCTTGCGGAGATGTGCTCGCGGTAGACCTCGGGCGTGAAGCGCTCGGAGGTGTATTGCGTAGCGTCGCGAATCGATGTCCAGCTCGTCTCGAAGAGCTGGTCGAGTGCGACGCTCCAGGCGTGCTCGTGCGGCGAGTCGACGAGCACGCCGTCGACGTCGAAC
>CAVZQD010000004.1:0-102683 GCA_963777335.1 uncultured Solirubrobacterales bacterium | reverse complement strand
TAGAAGAGTCCCGGCAGCGCGTTCGCAGCGTGCGCCGCCAGCGTGAACAGCGGCGACGGGAAGATCCCGAACACGATCGTCGCCGCGGCGAACACGGCGGCCACGAACACCACCTCGACGTATCGCAAGGCGGCGCCGGCCGACGCCGGCCCTCCGACGTCCCATTCGTCGGCCTCGAGCGACCCGCCGGCGATCGGGGCGAGCTCCCCGGCGGGTGCGACCGGACCGGCGCCCACGGTCGGCGCCGGCACCGCCGGCCGCATCCACACGGCGGCGACGACGCGCAGGTAGTACCCCAACGAGATCATCGACCCGATCACGAGCACGATCGCGAGCCACGTGTAATCCCCCGACACGAGCGCGTTGATCAGCTCGAACTTCCCGAGGAAGCCGACCGTGCCCGGGATGCCGGCGAGCGCGAGCATCCCGATCGTCATCGGCCAGGCCAGCCACGGGTTTCGCGCCCCGAGACCGGACAGGCCGCTCAGGTAGTCCCCGTCCGGTCGCTCATGCTCCTCCGCGACGATCACCGCGAACGGCGCGAGGTTCATGAACAGGTAGGCCATCAGGTAGAAGACCGTCGCCTGGATCCCGAGCCGGGTGCCGACGACGACGCCGGCGAGCATGTACCCCGACTGGGCGACGCCGGAGTAGCCCATCATCCGCTTCAAAGACGACTGTCCGAGCGCGCCCGTGTTCCCGACGATGATGGTGATCGCGGCGATCGTCGCAAGCAGCGGCGCCCACGTCCCCTGGGCCCCGATCGCGGCGAAGTCGAAGAAGCGGATGAACGCGCCCATCGCCGCCGCCTTGGTGGCCGTGGCCATGAACGCCGTGATCGGCGTCGGGGCGCCCTCGTACACGTCCGGGGTCCACTGATGGAACGGCGCCACCGATGCCTTGAATGCGAAGCCGACGATCGTCAGCCCGAGGCCGGTGAGGACCATCGCGTTGCCGAGCACGCCGCCCGAGAGCTTGTTCAGAGACATCGCCTGACCGATCGCGGCGAAGTCGGTCGAGCCGGTGGCGCCGTAGACCAGCGCCAGCCCGTAGACGAGCGTCGCCGAACCGACGGACCCGACGATCAGGTACTTCAGCCCCGACTCGAGCGAGCCCTCGCGGCGAGTCTCGGATGCGCACAGGATGTACAGCGGGATCGACAGCAGCTCGATCCCGAGGAACAGCGTGACCAGGTTCTGGGCCGAGACGAACACGGCCATCCCGAGCACGCTGAACAGCAGCAGTCCGAAGTACTCGCCGTGCCCGGACTCCCGCGGGGCGATGGCGCGCCAGGACATCAGCACGGTGGCGATCCCCGCCACCGCGAACAGCATGTCGAGTTCGAGCGCGAGGTCGTCGATCCTGAGCGCTCCGGAGATGATCGACGCCGGATGGTGGAAGCGCCAGATGCAGGCCGCGATCGTGCACGCGAACGCGACCAGCGTCAGCGCCGGCACGACCTTCTCGCGGATCACGGCCGGCCGCAGCAGGCCGACCAGCAACACCACCAGACCGCCGACCGCGAGGCACAGCAGCGGCGAGAACGCCTTCCAGTCGATGTGCGGGGCCTTGGTATGGGCCGCGGCGAGCAGCAGCGTCGTCATCGCCTCGCCACCCTCACCGCATGACAACGTGCGACCACGTCAACATCATCGTCTCGCCACCCTCACAGCCCCATCCGCCGCGGCGCTCGACGCGCTACCCGTCGCCGCCTGGGTCTGCGCCGGCGCGATCGTCGCGCGGAGCGTCGGCTCCGAGCGCTTCAGCCCGAACTGTGGGTACACCGCCAGCACCAGGATCACGAGCACGATCGGGACGATCGCGACCGCCTCAGCCACGACGACCTCACGCGATGCCACCGACCGCCCCACCCGGTTGTGGAGCGCGGTGATGAACAGCCGCAGCGCGTAGACGGCGGCGCCGATCACGCCGAGGAACGCGATCACGGACACCGCGGTCTTGGCCTGGAACACGCCGAGCAGGATCATGAACTCCCCGATGAAGTTCGATGAGCCGGGCATGGCGAGCGTGGCCAGGGCGACGATCAGCGCGAGCGTGGCCAGCACCGGCGCGCGGAACGCGATCCCGCCCATGTCGCGCAGGTCCTCCGATCCGCCGGCCCGGACGGCGAGCGCGGCGACGATGAAGAACATCGGTGCGGTCACCAGGCCGTGGTTGACCATCTGGAGCAGCGCGCCCTGATCGCCGGTCGGCTTCAGCGAGAAGATCCCGAGCGTGATGAAGCTGAGCTGCGCGACGCTCGAGTACGCGACGACCATCCTCGAGTCGGTCGTCGTGAACGCGACCAGCGTTCCCCACACGATCGAGATCAGGCAGATCACGAGGATCGGCATCTGGAAGTGCACCGAGGCGTACGGGAACAGCGGCAGCACGACCCGCAGGAACCCGTAGGCGGCGACCTTCGAGACCACGCCGGAGAACACCGCGACCGCCGGGATCGGCATCGACTTGTACCCGTCGGCGAGCCACCCGTGGAACGGGACGAGCGGCATCTTGACCAGGAAGGCGAGGGCGAAGCACATGAAGATCCAGTCCTGCGAGGTGTGCGACAGGTGCACCTGCGCGAGCGCGGACAGGGCGAAGTTCAACGATCCCCCGGTTTGATTGGACACCAGGACCCCGGTGGCGACCGCGCCGGCGAGCATGAAGAACGAGCCGACCAGCGTGTAGATCACGAGCTTGGTCGTGGCTCGTACCCGCTCGCCCGAGCCCCACATCCCGACCAGGAAGTAGAACGGGATCAGCATCAGGTCGAAGAACGCGACGAACAGCGCCAGGTCCTGCGCGCAGAAGGCTCCGAGCACCGCGCTCTCGGCGAGCCCGAAGTGGAAGTAGAAGCTCCGCGGGCGCTCCCAGTCACGGAACGACGACCACCACAGCGACGCGCTGAACAGGACGGTCGTGAGCAGGACCAGCACGACGTTCAGCCCGTCGAGTCCGAGCTTGTAGTGGATCCCGAGCGCGGAGATCCACACGTCGTCGGTGACGAACTGAAGGCCGGCATGTCCCAGCTTGAACCGCGCGACGAACGAGATTGCGATCCCGAGCGTGATCAGGCTGCCGACCGCCGCCGCCCGACCCCCGACGTTTCGCGGCAGCCACGCGGCGACCAGGGAAATCGCCAGCGGTAGCCAGATCAGGATCGACAGCGTCATCTCACGTGCTCGATATCAGGAAGTAGAGGGCGACCCCGGTCAGGCACACGATCATCAGCGCCGCGTAGTAGCGCAGGAAGCCGGTTTGCGCGCGGCGGACCGCGGCGCCGCCGGCGCGGACCGCGCCGGCCGTCCCATCGGTGATCCCCGAGATCACCCCCCGCTCGAACGCGGTCGTGACCACGCGTCCGAGCCACAGCGTGGGTCGGACGATCGCGAAGTCGATGATCTCGTCGAAGTACCACTTGCTCGAGAGGAACACGTACGCGCCGGAGAACCGCTCGCGCAGCCGCGTCGAAGTCCCGGGTTGCCGGACCCAGATGCGGTAGGCGATCGCGATCGCGGCGAGCGCGATCAGCGCGCCGATCACCAGGCCGAGCCAGGCGGTCCCGGTGGTCGGCTCGACGTGCGCGTACTTGGAGTTCGCGAACGTCGGCTCCAGAAAACGAGTGACCGCGTCGTCGATCCCCGGGACCTGGACCAGGCCGCCGAGCAGCGCCAGCACCGCCAGCGCGCTCATCGCGATCTTCATGGGCAGCTCGCGCTCGGCGATGAAGTGGCCGGGGCCGGGGAAGCCGACGTCGGTGTCCTCCTCCTCGCCGGTCATCGGGTTGCGCGGGACCTCGGCGTGGTGGAGGTGGCCGTGCTCGAGCTCGGCGGCCTCCTCGCATGGCTCGCCCCAGAACGCGCGGAAGATCATCCGGAACGTGTAGATGCCGGTCATGAACGCGCCGATATAACCGACGATCCCGAGGATCCAGAAGCCGCCGCCGCGATTGTCGAGGAACGCGATGATGTCGTCCTTCGACAGCCAGCCCGAGAACGGCGGCATGCCGGACAGGGCCAGGCCGCCCACCAGGAAGCACACGAGCGTGAACGGCAGCGCGCGGCGGAAGCCGCTCATATGGTCGAGCGATTGGTCGCCGGCCATCGCGCCGATGATCGAGCCCGCGGCCATGAACAGGAGCGCCTTGAAGAACGCGTGCGTCATCAGGTGGAACAGGCCCGCCGAGTAGGCCCCGACGCAGACGCCCATGATCATGTAGCCGATCTGGGACATCGTCGAGTACGCGATCACGCGCTTGATGTCGGTCATCACGACCGCGATCGTGGCCGCGATCACGAGCGTCAGGCAGCCGCCGATCGCGCCGACGTCGGCGGCCGTCGGGCCCCACTCGAACAGCACATGCATGCGCGCGATCAGGTACACGCCGGCGGTCACCATCGTGGCGGCGTGGATCAAGGCCGACACCGGCGTCGGCCCCTCCATCGCGTCGGGGAGCCAGGTGTGGAGCGGCACCTGGGCCGACTTCGCGAACGCGCCTACGAGCAGCAACAGGCAGGCGACGACGATCGGGGCGCCGTTGTGCACGAACGTGGTCGGCACCGCGTGGAACACCGCCACGAACTGCACCGTGCCGGTGTGCTGGAAGATGATGAACGTGGCGATCACGAGCCCCACGTCGCCGACCACGTTGATCACGAACGCCTTGATTCCAGCCCGTGTCGCTGTCGTTCGCCGGTACCAGAACGAGATCAGCAGATACGACGCGGCGCCGACGAACGCCCAGCCGATGATCAAGATGATGAAGTTCCCCGCCTCGACCAGCAGCAGCATCGAGAACACGAAGTAGTTCAAATAGCTGAAGAAGCGCGAGAACCCCCTGTCGAGCGTCATGTACGACACCGAGTACAGGTGGATCAGCGTCGACACGCCCGAGACCACGAGCATCATGAAGATCGCCAGTGGGTCGATCAGGATCTGGAGCTTGGCGTCGACGCCCGCCGAGACGTCGTAGTTCCACAACGACGAGGTGACCTGCCGGTGGTCGGGGCTGAGGCCCTGGAGCTTGATGAACGCGAGCACCGAGAACACGAACGACAGGGCGATCGCAAACGTCGCTATCCACCCGGCGCTGCGACCGGGCCAGCGGGCGTAGCCGAACCCGATCAGCATCGTGCCCGCGATCGGGCACGCCAACACCAGCCAGCCGAAGGTGGTCGTGCTCATCCCTGCAGCTCGTTCAGCTCATCGACGTCGATCGGCAGGCGCCGGCGGTAGATCGCGACCACCAGTCCGAGGCCGACCGTGACCTCGCATGCGGCCACGACCATCACGATCAGAGCGAACACCTGGCCCTGCTCGTTTCCCCACATCCGCGCGAACGCCACCAGCGCGAGGTTGGCGGCGTTCAGCATCAGCTCGAGACACAACAGGATCACGAGCGGGTTGCGCCGGACGAGCACGCCGCCGGCGCCGACGCAGAAGATGATCGCGGAGACGGCCAGGTACCAGCCGATGTTCATTACCAGCCGTCCTTGCGCTCCGACCCGGCTCCGGAGTCGCCCGTGGTCGTCGCGACCGGCACGTCCCCGGGTGCGGGCTGCTCGTCGACGACCGGGACGCGGAGGCCGCCCGCCTCGGCCATCGTTCCCGTCCACGCCGGCCGGGGCACGCTGACCTGCCTTTCGAACTCTTCGTCGGGCTCGAGCCCGCGCCGGCGCCGGGCCAGCACGATCGCGCCGACCGCCGCCACCAGCAGCAGGATCGACGCGATCTCGAACGGGAACAGGAACTTGGTCAGGAAAAGCGCGCCGATCGAGCCGGGGGAGCCGAAGCCCGGCACGTACGCCGCCCCCCGCGAGTTGACGCCCTTCAGGCCGGCGCCGAGCATCGCGATGCAGAGCTCGATCGCGAGCGCCAGCGCGAACAGCGGCCCGAGCACCCGCAGCGCCCCGCCGCTCTCGACCTGCTCGCCGCCGCCGACGTAGGCCACCACGAACACGTACAGGACCATCACCGCTCCCGCGTACACGATCACCTGCGCGGCGGCGACGAACTCGGCTCGCAGCAGCAGGAACAGGGCCGCCAGCGAGAGCAGGTGGAACGCGAGCGCGAGCACGCAGTAGAACGGATTGCGCAGCATCACGACGCCGAACGCACCGGTGATGGCGCCGATCGCCGCGATGAAGAACAGGACCGCGCTCATGGCGCGCGCCGCTCCTCGTCAGAGCTCGGGTACCTGTGGGCGCGCGCCATCTATTCGCCCTCCCGCCGCAGCGGCGTGCGCTCGATCGGCTCGGCCAGCAGCATCTCCTTGGTGAAGATCAGATCTGAGCGCGAGTAGTCGGACATCTCGTAGTCGTGACCCATCGTGATCGCGTCGAACGGGCACGCGACCTCGCAGTAGCCGCAGAAGATGCACCGGCTGAGGTTGATCTCGTACACGGCGGCGTACCGCTCGCCGGCCGAGACGCGGTTCTCGGGGGTGTTCTCGGCCGCGACCACGCGGATGCAGTCGGCCGGGCAGGCCGCGGCGCACAGCGAGCAGCCGACGCATTTCTCGAGGCCCGTGTCCTCGAACCGGTGCAGCCGGTGGCGGCCGCGGAAGCGGGGATAGACGGGCGTCTTCTCCTCCGGGTACTGGATCGTGACCGGGCCTTCGACGATCCGTGCGAACGTCGTCTTGAGGCCCCGCAGGGTCTCGCCGAACACCCGGTAGGCGCCGGCCACCGGGCCGAGCCCGGGCGAGCGGATCACCTCGATCACGTCGTCTGAGATGTCGTACGGGCTCATGAGACCACGACGACCGCGGTGACCAGCAGGTTGAGGGTTGCCAGCGGGAGCAGGATCTTCCATCCGAACGCCATCAGCTGGTCGTAGCGCAGCCGCGGGAGCGTGGCCCGGATCCAGACGAAGAACGAGAAGACCAGGACGATCTTCGCCAGTACGACGAACGGGTCGACCCAGCCGGGCGGGTCGATCCCGAACGGCAGCAGCCAACCGCCGAAGAAGAGCGTCACGGCCATGGCCGACACCACGATCATGTTCGCGTACTCGGCGAACAGATAGGCCACGAACGCGGTGCCGCCGTACTCGGTGAAGTAGCCGCCGACGAGCTCGGCGTCGGCCTCGATCAGGTCGAACGGAGCGCGGTTCGTCTCGGCGAACGATGCCACCAGGAACACCAGGAAGCCGGCGAACTGTGGGATGAAGAACCACATGCCCTCCTGAGCGTGGACGATCCCGGTCAGCGACAGCGTCTGAGCGGTGATGATCACGCCCACGATCGAGAGGCCCTGCGAGACCTCATAGGAGATGAGCTGCGCGGCTCCGCGCATCGCTCCGAGGAACGAGTACTTCGAGCCCGACGACCAGCCGCCGAGCATGATCCCGTAGAACGAGATTCCGGCGAGCGCGAACACGTACAGCGGGCCGATCGAGACATCGATCCCGTACAGCCCGACCTGCTGGCCGAGGATGTGCTGGACGTCGCCCCACGGGATGATCGCCAGCGCCGCGACCGCGGTGATGATCGAGATCACCGGGGCGGCGCGGAACAGATAGCCGACCGATGTGGTGGGCCGGAACGGCTCCTTCATCGCGAACTTGACGATCTCCGCCATCGGCTGGAGCAGCCCGAACGGCCCGACGCGGTTGGGGCCGTACCGGGCCTGGAACCGGCCGAGCAGCTTGCGCTCGTACACGATCAGGATCGGGAGGATCGCGAAGATCACCGCGAAGATCACGAGCGACTTGACGATCTGAACCCACCAGGGCTCGAAGTAGTTGACCTCGGCGAGCGTGAGCGTGATCGTCACCGCTTGCTCACCTCCACGACCGGTTCGGTAAACGCGTTGGCGGATCCGTCGGCGATCCCGTCGGCGAGGAACGCGGTGCCGGCGGGGACGCCGGACCGGACGTGGGCGCTGCCCCGCAGCGTCGTCCCGTTCTGCGAGACGAGGACCGCATCTCCGTCGCCGATTCCGAGCCGTCGCGCGTCCTCGGGCGAGAGCTCGACCTGCTGGCGGGCGACGGTGAACTTGAGCGCGGGGGAGATCTCGACCTCGGGCGCGGCCCAGATCGACCGGTACCTGCCAAGGCGGAGCGTCCCATCGGAGGCGACCGCCGCCCCGCCGCCCGAGACTGTCGTTCCCGCGCCCGAGACCGTCGCCCCCTCGCCCGGGACCGTCATTCCCTCTCCCGAGGCCAAGGCCACCGACGCCGGCGTCGTCGCGGCATAGGCCGTGCCCGCCGACGCCGCGACCGCGGGCGTCGCCGGGTCGGCGCTCGGCGCCCGCAGCTCCGAGGCCGCCTCGAGCTCGGGCCAGCGGACCCCGCGGCCCCCGATCGCCTCGAGCGTGATCCCGCGGTAGAACGGGACCGCCTGCACGAGTTGCGCGAACGCCATCGGCGAGGTCAGCACGCCCGTGTCGAGCCCGGCGCGCCGGGCGAGCTCGGCGATCACCGACCAGCCCGCGCGGACGGAGCCCGGGTGCGCGATCGCGGTCCGCAGCCGCTGGAGGCGGCCGTCGGGATGGACGACCGTCCCCTCCTTCTCGGCGTAGGACTCGGCGGGGAAGATCACGTTGGCGTGCTCAGCCAGTCCGTCGGTCAAAACGCTGGCGTGCGCCACCACGAGACCCGCGCGGTGGAGCGCCTGCTCCCACAGCGCCCGATCGGGACGGTCGCGGATCGGATCGGTCTGGAACAGCCACAGCGCGGTGACGGCGCCGTCGACGACGGCCCGCGCGATCTCGGCCCCGCCGCGGCCCGGGGCGGCAACCGCGCTCGTGTCGACATCGCAGTAGCCCGGACCGCACCCGGGGATCACGCCGGCCTCGCGCAGTCCGCGCCCGTTCGCGCCGGCGGGGATCTCGAGTAGACCGGCGCCGGGACGATCGGAAAGGCCCAGCCTCTGAGCGACGCTCAGCAGCGTGCCGAGCGCCTCCTCGTCCAGCCACCGCTCGCCCCACAGGATCACGACGTCCTCGCCCCCCTCGCGCAGTAGCTCCGCGACACGCCCCGCATCGGACCCCTCGGACCCCCCGGATCCCGGCCCGCTGGCGAGCTCGACATCGAGGGCGGCCAGGAACTCGGCCACGCCCTCCGGCGGGAACCGCACCGACAGCTTTGCGTTCGGGTCGAGCGCGCTCGGCCGCGACGTCGCGATCGCCAGGTTGACGCCGTGGCGCCGGACTCCCTTGCGGATCCGCAGGTCGAAGATCGGGGCATCGTCGATCGGCTCGCACCCGACGATCAGGACCGTGTGCGCGAACTCGAGATCGACCACGGTGGCCTGCAACGACGGGGCGGCGAGCGCTCGCAGCAGATCCGGCGACACAGGCGCGCCGTCGCGTGAGTCGACGTCGGAGGACCGGAGCCCCTCGCGCATCAACCGCGCGATCAGGAACCCCTCCTCGTTGGTGGCCTGGCCGCCGACGAGCGTCCCGACCGCGCCTTTGTGACGGGCCAGACCGGCGGCAGCATCCAAAGCACGCTCCCAGGAGACAGGACGCAACGAACCCCCGTCCCGGACCAGAGGCTGCGTGATCCGCTCGTCGACGTGGATCGCCTGGTAGGCGAACCGCCCCTTATCGCACAGCCACCCGTCGTCGACGTCTGGATTGCCGCCGGGACCGCCGCCGGTGGCCGCGCCGGTGGCGTCGCGGCTCCGCACCCGCATGACCTTCTCGTCACGGACCGTGAACTCGACGTTGCACTGAGACGGACACAGCGTGCAGATCCCGCCGGCGCCCTCGATATCCCACGGTCGCGCGCGGAAGCGGTAGGCCTGCGAGGTCAATGCCCCGACCGGGCACAGTTCGACGATGTTGCCGCTGAACGGCGCCACGTACGGATGGCCGTCGAACGTGCCCACGAACGTGTGGGCGCCCCGCTCGGTGAAGATCAGCTGGTAGTCCTCGGAGATCTCCTGGGAGAAGCGGACGCAGCGATAGCAGAGGATGCACCGCTCGCGGTCGATCGCGACCAGCGGCGACAACGCCAGCGGCTTCTCGAAGTGGCGCTTGGGCTCGATGAACCGCGACCGCCCGAGGCCCCACCCGAACGTGATGTCCTGGAGCGGGCACTCGCCGCCTTTGTCGCACACCGGGCAGTCGAGCGGATGGTTGACGAGCAGGAACTCGACGATCGCGTTCTGGGCGTGATGGACGCGGTCGGTCTGGGTGTGGACGACCATCCCGTCCTTGACCGGCGTGGAGCACGAGGTCTGGAGCTTCGGGATGCCTTCGATCTCGACCAGGCACATCCGGCACGCGCCGACCGGCGCGCCGAGCTGCGGCTCGTAGCAGAAGTAGGGGATCTCGATGTCGCCCTGCTTGGCGGCGTCGACCAGCATCATCCCCTCCGGCGCGCGAACCTCGCGGCCATCGATCGTCAGCTGGATGATGTTCTCTGGGGGTCGGGGCAAGTCAGTGCACAGGGAAGGGACCGGCGTGCTCGTCGGCGACCCCGATCGGGATCACGTCGTCCAACTCCGCCCCCTCGGCACGCTCCCGCGCTGCCTCGATCTCGTCCTCGAGTTCGCTCCTGAACTTCTCGACCATCGAACCGATCGGCATCGCCATCGCGTCGCCCAAAACGCACAGGCAGTTGCCGATGATCTGCTCTTGCACGGACGCCATGATGTCGAGATCCATCGGGGTCGCCTCTCCCGACTGGATCCGCTCGAGCATCTTGACCGTCCAGTTGGTCCCCTCGCGGCAGGGCACGCACTTCCCGCATGACTCGTGCGCGTAGAACTTGGCCACCTTGAGCGCGACCTCGAGCACGGTGTGCGAGTCGTCGACCACGATGATCGCGCCCGAGCCGAGCATCGACCCTGCCTTGGCCATCGTGTCGAAGTCGTAGGCGAGGTCGAGGTCGTCCTTGGTCAGCACGGGCGAGCTCGAGCCGCCAGGGAACCAGAACTTGACCTCGCGTCCCTCGGGAGGGCCGCCGGCGAGTCCGTAGATGAGATCGCGCGACGGGATTCCGAGCTCGATCTCGTAGTTGCCGGGCCGCTGGACGTCGCCCGACACCGACACCAGCTTCGTGCCGGTCGATGTCTCGGTCCCCAGCGACGCGTACTCCTTGCCGCCCATCCGGATGATCGCCGGCACCGTCGCCAGCGTCTCGACGTTGTTGATCAGCGTGGGGCCGTGGTACAGGCCCTCGATGGCCGGGAACGGCGGCTTCAGCCGGGGGTTGCCGCGCTTGCCCTCGAGCGAGTCGAGCAGGCCTGTCTCCTCGCCGCAGATGTAAGCGCCGGCGCCGCGGTGGAGCACGAGCGACGCCGTGTGCTCGGACCCGAGGATCCGCTCGCCGATGTACCCGGCGTCGCGCGCCTCGGCGATCGCCGCCTCGAGGATGTCGGCCTGGTGCGCGTACTCGCCGCGGATGTAGATGAACGTGCGGCTGATCTCGCCCGCATACGACGCGATCAGGATGCCCTCGATCAGCATGTGCGGGTTCTTCTGCATGATCTCGCGGTCCTTGAACGTCCCGGGCTCGGACTCGTCGGCGTTGCACACGAGGTACTTGTCCATGTCCCCGTGCGGCAGGAACGAGATCTTGCGCCCCATCTGAAAGCCGGCGCCGCCGCGTCCGCGGATCCCCGAGTCCATCAGGTTGCTGAGGACCTCCTCGGGCGTCATCGCGAGCGCCTGGCGGAGCGCCTCGTAGCCGCCTCGCCGCTCGTACACCGGGAGCGTGTTCAGCCCGGGCTCGTCGATCCGGTCGAACAGGATCTTCACTGGCCTTCCTCCATCGCCCGCGGACTGCCTTCCTCCCCTTCGCCGGGGTCTTGGTCGGCCGCGTGGGTCTCCTCGTCGGTGGCCTTCTCGGGCTCGGGATGTTCTTCGAGCTGGTCGGTGGTCATTTCGATTGCGGCCGTCGGGCCCGCACGATCCTCGGCGTCGCCTTCGGGGCCGAGGCCGGCAGTATCGGCCATCTCGGTCGTGTCGCGATCCGGCGGGCCGAAGTCCGTCTCCTCCTCGGCCACCTCGGGGTCCGCGCTGCGCCGGTAGCGGAGCTGCTTGTGCTCGAGCACGGCCCGGCCGGCGCGCAGGTCCTCGACGATCCGCTCGGCGTCGTCGAGCGCGAGCGGCCCCACGTACTCGCCGTTGACCGACGCCATCGGCGCGATGTCGCATGCTCCCAGGCACTCGAACGAGCGGACGTCGACGTCCGGGTCGCCCTCGGCCGCGGCCAGCATCGCTTCGAAGAATTCGTCGGCGCCGACCAGCGAGCAGGAGATGTTCGTGCACACGTACACGTCGTTGCGCGGCTTCGGGACCGTCGAGAACATGTCGTAGAAGGTGGCCACCGCGGTCAGATACGCGGGGGTGAGCTCCATCACCGACGCCACTTCCTCAATCGCCTGCGGCGAGCACCAGCCGTACACGCCCTGCGCCGCGTGGAGCGCCGGGATCGCGGCGGAGCGCCGGTCGGGGTACTTGGCCATCGCCGCCTCGATCTCCGCGCGGAGCCCGGGCGGGACCGGCGTCAGCGCCGGGTCGGGGACGGTCGCCGGATCCTTGGTGAGGTCGACGGCCTCGTCCCAGCCGGGGACCCGCGACCCGTGGCCGAACCGCGGGACGGGGCGCCTCGTCGCGCTCATCGGTCGATCCCTCCGAGGATCGGGTCGAGCATCGCCAGCGTCGCGATCAGGTCCGCGATGTAGCCGTCCTTGACCATCGGCGCGAGCGCCTGGAGGTTCACGAAGCTCGGATCGCGCATGTGCACGCGCGCCGGCTTGGCCGACCCGTCCGACCGGACGAAGCAGCCGAGCTCCCCGCGCGGGCCCTCGATCGGGTAGTAGGACTCGCCGGGCGGCACCCGGAAGCCCTCGGTGACGAGCTTGAAGTGGTGGATCAGCGCCTCCATCGAGGTCGCGAGCTCGTGACGCGGCGGGAGCGCGACCTTGCGATCGGTGGTGATGTGCGGGCCCTCGGGCAGGCCGTCGAGCGCCTGCCCGATGATCTTGCACGACTCGTAGAACTCGGCGTGGCGGACCCGGTAGCGGTCGTAGTTGTCTCCCACGGTCCCGATCGGGATCTTGAAGTCGAAGTGGTCATAGCTCGAGTACGGGTGCGCCTTGCGCAGATCCCAGGGCTCGCCGGCCGCGCGCAGCAGCGGACCGGTGACCCCGAGGCTCAGGAGCGTCTCCTTGTCGAGCGGGCAGGTGCCGCGCAGCCGCTCGAGCACGATCTGGTTCTTCTCGAGCAGGTCGGCGTACTGGTCGGCCCGCTTGGGCATCTCCTTGATGTACGCCCGGACCTTGGCCTCGAACCCGGGCGGGATGTCCTCGAACACGCCGCCGACCTGGAAGTAGCGCGTGTGCATCCGCTGGCCCGAGGACATCTCGAACAGGTCGAGGCAGGCCTCGCGCTCGCGCCACGTGTACCAGAACATCGAGATCGCGCCGAGGTCGAGCGCGCTCGTGCCCAGCCACAACAGATGCGACGCGATCCGGTTGAGCTCCATGTGGATCACCCGCAGATACTGCGCGCGCGGCGGCACCTCGATGTCGAGCAGCGTCTCGACGGCGCCGCAGAACGCCATCGCGTTGAAGTAGTAGCCCAGGTAGTCCATCCGCTCGACCACCGGGATCACCTTCCAGTAGGCCTTGTCCTCGGCGGTCTTCTCGATCCCGGTGTGGACGTAGCCGATGATCGGCTTGATGTCGCGGACGACCTCGCCCTCGAGCGTCGCGAGCAGCCGGAGCACGCCGTGCGTCGCCGGATGGTGCGGCCCGATGTTGAGCGTCAGCAGCTCGTGGGTCTCGCCGACTCCCGCCGGCGAGCTCGTCAGCGTGATCGACTCCTCGCGCTCGCGGTAAGTCTCGGGGCTGAGCGTGGTCTGGCCTTCCCCCGTGCCGGAGCCCGTGACGCTCATACGTACTTCCCGTAGTTCTGCTCTTCGTTGTAGGTGAACAGGATCGGCTCTCCGCCGATCGGGAAATCGCGGCGCTGCGGGTAGCCCTCGTAGTCCTCGGGCATCAGGATCCGGCGCAGGTCGGGATGGCCCTCGAACACCACGCCGAACATGTCGTACACCTCGCGCTCGGGGAAGTCGGCGCCGGGGAACAGCTCGATCACCGAAGCGATCCGGGGATCGTCGGTCGAAACCCTGGCCTTGACCGAGATCCGGTCCACGCGCCGGCGGTCGAGCATCTCGTAGAGCACGCCGAGGCGGGGCTCGTCCGGGTAGTAGTCGACGCCGTGGAGGCTCGCGAGCATCGTGTACCCCTTACCCCGGAGATGCTCGAGCACGGCCCTGATCCGAGGCGGGTTGACGACGAGCACCGCCCGGCCGCGGTGGAACTCGGTGTCGAGGATGCAGTCGTCGTGCGCGTCCCGGAGCTCCTGGGCCGTCAGCTCGAGCTCCGTGGCGTCAGGCACCGGCGGTGTCTCCGGGCTTGAACACGCCGATGTCGGCGGTGCCCAGCGGCGCCGCGTTCGGAAGCAGCTCCTCGGTGCCCTTCGCGGCGTAGCGCTCGCGCCAGCCCTCGGACTCGTGGCCCTGGATCTTGTCGCGGAGCTTCAGGATCCCGTGCATCAGCGCCTCGGGACGCGGCGGACAGCCCGGCACGTGCACCTCGATCGGCATGAACTTGTCCGACGGCACGAGCGCGTAGTTGTTGAACACGCCCATCGACGAGCAGCAGGCGCCCATCGAGATCGCCCACTTGGGCTCGAGCATCTGGTCCCACAGGCGCCGGATCACCGGTGCCATCTTGATCGACACGCGTCCCGACAGGATGATCAGGTCGGCCTGCCGCGGCGAGGCGCGCAACGCCTCGAATCCGAATCGGGCGATGTCCACCCGCGCGGCGACGATCGCCATCATCTCGATCGCGCAGCACGCGAGCCCGAACGTGAGCGGGTAGATCGAGTTTCCCTGCGCCCAGGCGACCGCCTTGTCGACCGTCGTGGTCAGCACTCGGTCCTCGACGTAGCGCTCGAGCTCCTCGTCGTCCATGCCGCGCAGCATGTCCCGCGCCTTGAGCTGCCTGACGCGGAAATCGCTGAGCGGCTCGCGCTTTATTTCCATGCGAGCGCGCCCCGGCGCCACACGTAGGCGAACGCGATCATCAGCAGCACCACGAACGTCACGGTCTCGAACATCGCGAACTTCCCGAACGCCCGCAGCTGCACCGCGATCGGGAACAGGAAGATCACCTCGATGTCGAACAGGATGAACAGCATCGCCATCAGGTAGAAGCTGATCCCGAAGCGGAAGCCGCGCTGGACCTCGGATGGGAGCCCGCATTCGTAGGGCTCCACCTTCGAGCGGTTCGGGACGCGCCGGGCCACCAGCAGGTTGAGCGTGCCGAACAGCCCACCGACGAGCGATCCGAGAATCAGAAAGACGATCGCGGGCAGATAATCACGAAGCACGGCTGTCCGTTATATCACCGCTGGTGCCGACCTTGTAACACAGTGTTACTTAGTGCTGATTGCGGCTAACTGATACCCAACAATGAAGCAGCTTCATCTCGTTGTCGGGGTTGTGACGATCGTGTTGTCGGGGGCCGCGGCGCTGTGGGGCGCGTGGTGCTGGTGGCGGGTCCGGAACAGCCGGTGGTTCTGGTGGCTCCTGCGCGCCTCGCAGGCGGCGATTGTCGTCGAGGCGGCGCTCGGGGGCGTGCTCCTGCTGCTCGGCCACAGGTCCCCGGGCCTGCACACCCTGTATGGGGTGCTGCCGCTGTTCGTGTCGTTCGTCGCCGAGCAACTGCGGGTCTCGACCGCCCAGATGGTGCTCGACAAGGGCGGCTTCGAGTCCGCGCAGGAGGTCGGGAAGCTGCCCGAGGCCGAGCAGCGGGCGATGGTGGTCACGATCATGCGGCGCGAACTCGGGGTGATGGCGCTCGCCGCGCTGGTGAACACGGCATTGCTGGCGCGCGCGGCCATGACGCACTAGGTGCGGGATTTGGGGCCTCGCTGCGCTCGGCGTCCGTCGGATGTGGCGCGGCAGGCCCCGTCTGCGAGGCATGGATGCCGAGCGGGGCCGTCGCCGCGACCGCCGTTCCGCCCGGCGTCCGTGCCCGGCGGTCCCCGATTCCGCGGCGGTTGCGGGGCGGATTGGGTCTAACGGCGGGCACCTGGAGTGGGTGCGGCGTTCCCGTCGGTAGCCGCTGCGGGTCCCGGAGCATGCATGACGCGACAATCGAGCTCGATCGCGCTGGCCTTGCCGTGTTACGCGTGACATACGTGCGTAGTACGGCACGGCCCCGCCGGATCGACTCCGTTGTCGAGCTACGCATGCCCGGCGCGCCGCGACCCGTCCCCGGGACGACCGCACCCACCTCAGGTGCCCGCCGTTGTCCGCCCGGGAGTTCGTGACCGGCGGTCTGAACGCGATCACCGCCGCCGGGCACGGACGCCCGGCGGAACCGGCCCCATGGATGTCGAGCGCAGCGAGACCCCTGATCAGCGTTCGGCGACGAGACCCACGTCGTGGTAGCGGCCCGCGTACCACAGCAGCGGGTCGCCCTCGCCGAGCCCCATCGCCACGATCTCGCCGATCGCGATCGTGTGGTCGCCGCCGGCGATCAGCTCGCGCAGCGTGCACACCACCCATGACAGGGCGCCGTCGATGATCGGGACGCCGTGCTCGAAGCGGTGCGCCACCCCCTCGAGCTTCTCGGACTCGGGCAGCTTCGAGGCGAACACCTCGGCCACCTCCTCCTGGTGAGAGCTCAGCACGTTGACCCCGAAGCGGCCGGCCTCGCGGACGATCGGGAGCGTGCGCGCGTTGTTCTCGAAGCACACGAGCGCCAGCAGCGGGTCGAGCGACAGCGAGCAGAGCGCGTTGGCGGTCATGCCGCCCGAGGCCGCCGGCGTGGCGCTCGTGACGACCGCCACGCCGGTCGCGAACCGTCCGAACACCTCGCGGAACAGCTCCGGTCCAGGCTCGATCGTCATCGCAGACTCGTTATAGCGATCGTCGCGTGACCCGGCGCCGGCCCCTTGGTTGCCGCCGTGGGGACGATCGCGTCTTGGGGGTTTGGGCCTGAGCGAACGTCTGCCGGCCGGCGCCGGGATTGGCAGAGCTTTCGTCGCGCGGGCCGTGGCTCCTGCTCCTTCCGTATGATCCGGCCCCGAATGAGCCGACCCGCCAAGGTCCTGTTAGTGGGCGCGTTGCTCGCGGCAGCGGTCCTCTCGAGCGCGTGCGGGACCCAGAAGATCTCCGTCCCGAAATCGCAGCCGGTGGTCTACCAGGGCGCGGTGCTGTTCAATCAGCGCTGCTCCGGTTGCCACACGCTGTCCTACGCGGCGACGCACGGCTCCGCCCTGAACGTGCGCACGGCGCAGTTCAACAACGGCCCGAACTTCGACGTCCGGTGCGAGCGGCCCGTGGCACGCGTCCTGTACGCGATCCAGAACGGCGGCTTCTCGGGGGCGATCATGCCGCAGAACATCGTCGTCGGCGAGCAGGCGCTGGCGGTCGCCCAGTTCGTCTCGACGTACTCCGGACGGTCCGCGCCCAAGATACCCGGCGTGGTGCCGTGCGAGCAGGTTCCGATCGGGACAATCGCGCAAGCGCTCGCGCCCGCGCACACCACCACCGTGCCGCCGGCGCCCCAGACGCTGAAGGGGACGCCTGGGTCAACGGCGACCACCACCACGACGACGAAGTAGCCTCCGGGCGGCGCCCGCGCACCGTGAGCCAGGCGTGCTTGACATCCAACTGATCCGCCGCGACCGCGATGCCGTCCGCGCGGCGCTCCGCCGGCGCGGCGAGGACGCGGCCGCCGCCGTCGATCGAGTGCTCGAGCTCGACCAGCGGTGGCGGACGATCCGGACGGAGCTCGAGGAGCTGCAAGCCGAGCAGAACCGCGCCAGTCGCGGTCGGAAGGGGCCACCCACCGAGTCCGAGCGCGAGCAGCTCGCCGCGCTGGCCGCCCGCGGCCGTGCTCTCAGCGACGAGGAGACGGCCGTGGCCGCGGAGCGCGAGCGCGAGCTGGCCTCCTTGCCGAACCTGCCCGCGGACGACGCCCCCGACGAGGACACGGTCCTGTACGAGGTCGGTGAGGCCGGCGCCAGCGGCAAGGATCACCTCGAGCTCGCCGGCCACCGGATCGACATGGAACGCGGGGCGCGGCTGTCGGGCTCACGGTTTGCCTATCTGCGCGGCGACCTCGTGATGGTCGAGTTCGCGCTCGTCCGCTACGCGCTCGAGAAGCTGCGCCGCGAGGGATTCGAGCCGGTCGTCCCGCCGGTGCTGGTGCGCGAGCGCGCCCTGTACGGGACCGGGTTCCTGCCGGATACCGAACAGCAGATCTACCGGCTGCCCGACGACGACCTGTACCTCGTCGGCACCTCGGAGGTCGCGCTCGCGTCGCTGCACGACGACGAGATCATCGCCGAGGCGGATCTGCCGCTCCGCTACGCCGGCTTCTCAACCTGCTTCCGGCGCGAGGCCGGCGCCGCCGGCAAGGACACGCGCGGGATCTTCCGAGTCCACCAGTTCGACAAGGTCGAGATGTTCAGCTTCCTGGCGCCCTCCGACGCGGCCGCCGAGCACGATCGCCTGCTGGCGATCGAGGAATCGATCCTGTCCGAGCTCGAGATCCCCTACCGCGTGGTGGCGATCGCGGTCAACGACCTCGGTGCTTCGGCGGCCAAGAAGTACGACTGTGAGGCGTGGCTCCCCGGCCAGGGCCGCTACCGCGAGCTCACGTCGACGTCAAACACCACCGACTACCAGGCCCGGCGGCTCGGCATCCGCTACCGCCCGGGCGCCGGCGGCCGGCCCGAGCACGTGGCCACGCTCAACGGCACCGCGGTCGCGGTCGGGCGTACGATCATCGCGCTGCTCGAAAACGGGCAGCTCCCGGACGGCTCGGTCCGGCTGCCGGCGCCGCTCGTTGCTGCGGGCGCGCCGGAGCTGCTGCCGCCGGCGGCGTGAGTTCGCCGGCGCGCATGGGTCGAGTGCCGCGGACGCGTAGCCCGCGGGGCTAGCTGACGACGCGGAGCGGGCGCGCCTGCTGGTTCTCGAGCACGACGAGCGCCGCGCGCGGCGGTCCGCAGGACGCCACCCGCGCCCGGAGCCGCACGCCGAAGGTGTTCCAGGGCCGGACGAACGCGCTCACGGGCTGGTCGGCGCCGGCGGCGGCCTCGACCAGCGCGGCGGCGAACCGCGCGGGGCGACCGGCCTCCGCATCGGCGGGCACCAGCAGCTGCATAACCGGACGGTTCACGGCGTTGTCCTCGGTCACGCCGAGCAGCGTCTCCGCCCGCCACGACATCCCCTGGACGAGCAGCGAGCTGTCGATCACCAGAAACGCGTCGCGCTGGCTCGGGGCGATGTCCGCCCGCGTCTCGAGCATGACGCCGAGACCGCACGAGCGGCAGACGCGCGCCATCGGCGCCGGCGGATGGTCGCCCTGCGCGGGCGCGGCACAGTGGCCGCAGAACCACGTGAACTCGACCGGCTGACCTACCGCCGGCTGAACGAGCCTCAACGCTGGACGTGAATCTGTGTGTATCCCCATCGCCCCGGAACTGATGCTAGCTCTGATTCTGACCGAACGGAAGCGGCCGCCAAAGATTTGCGCAACTTGTACTGGCGGTCGACTGTTTTTCGGCCGACTGTGAGGTTTCCGGCCGCCTCTGGACGAATAGGCCATCCCAGCGCAACGCGGCGCCGGGCAACTCTCCGCGACCCTGCGCATGCAAATTGCGGCAAATGCCTGTCCTCATCCGCTGCGGCTCCTCGTTCCGTGCGATACCCAATAGAGGCCGATATCTCTCTTCGAATACGACTCGGCCCCCCGGGTTGGGGGGCTTAGCCAGCCAGCCAGCGGAGAGGGGGGGATTCGAACCCCCGAACGAGGTCAACCCCCGTTACGCGATTTCCAGTCGCGCCCGTTCAACCGCTCCGGCACCTCTCCGTGAAGGCCGGCCAAGGGTAGCGCGACTGTAGGAGCCTCAGACCTGCCAGCTCCCGTCCCTGAGCAGCGGCACCTCGGCGCCACCGGGAGTGATGCCGGTGACCGCCACCTCGCTCGATCCGATCATGAAGTCGACGTGGATCTCGCTGCGGTTGATCCGCTTCTGATCGTCCTCGTCGAGCACCGTGAAATCGAGCCCCTCGCCGAGCGCGATGTGGCTGGCGGCGTTCTCGTCGAGCAGCGTGTCGAAGAACACCGTGTCGAGGTTGCCGATCCGGCTGTCGCGATCGACCAGTGCCACCTCGCCGAGGCGCGCCGCCCCGGAATCCCTCCGGGACAGCGCTCGCAGCGTCTCCGCCCCCTGATCGGCGTCGATCTCGACCGCGTTGCCGCCCTCGAACCGCACGCGCAGGCCGGTGAGCAGCACCCCGGAGACGAACAGCGGCTTCGTCGAGCGGACGTGGCCGTCGACGCGAGCGGGATCGGGCGCGGTGAAGACCTCCTCGGTGGGAAGGTTGGGCGCGTGCACGATCCCGTCCACGGTCGTGATCCGCGCGCACAGCCACCGGCTTGACGGCAGCAGGCCGATGGTCAGGTCGGTTCCCGGCCCCTCGAAGCGCAGCGAGTCCAGGCGGAGGTCGTCGAGCTTGCCGGCGACCGCCGTCAATCGCTCCATTCGCTCATCCCACGCGGCCACCGGGTCGTCCTCGTCGAGCCGGCAGACGTGCGCCACGTCATGCCAGAGTCGCTCGAGCGCGTCGTCCGCCGACAGGTCCGGGTGGACCAGGTCGGCCCAGGCCGGAGTCGGGCAGGGCGCGGCCGTCCAGTTCGCGATCCGCTGGTTGACGAGCTCGATCGACTCCCGAAGCTGCGGCAGCAGGTCCTTGCCGAGCAGCGACGGATCGACCCCGTCCATGACGTGGGGAGCGACCGGGCCCGTGAGCGCGATCAGCGCGGCGCGCTGCTCGCCGAGTGCGCGCATCCGCTGCCCGTACCAGGGCGGGACGAACCCGAGCGTGTCCGGGTCCGCGTACAGCGCGCGGGCGCGCTTGAGGTGGATGTCGAACACGGACAGGTCGACGAACTTGGCGCCCGCCTTGTACGCGGACTCCGCGACGGCGCGCGCCAGCGGCTCCTTCCCCGGCGCGGAGCTGAGCGACACGATCTGACCGGGCTGGACGTTCGCGCCGAAGCGCACGACCAGGTCGGCCAGGGCGTGGATTCTGTCGATGGTGCCCGCACCCATGCGTCCGACCAGGATGGCATCCCGTCGCCCTGCACGCATCGACAACCATCCGCGCCCGCACCGGCAAGCGATCGTGTGCTCGGGAAGCGTAGAGTCGAGCCGGTGAGTAGTGCCCTGCGCAATCTCGACGAGCCGCGCGCGTCGGTGCTCGAGTCGCTGTGCGAGACGATCGTGCCCGGATCGAGTCGCGTCGGGCCGGTCGTCTACATCGACGCGATCATGTCGGAGATGCCCGCCCCCATGCGCGAGGCCGTGGTCGGGTCGATCGACGCGCTTGCCGAGGCCGCGCCCGGTGGCGCGGACGCGCTCGCGCCCCGCGCGGCGACGCCGGCGTTCCAGCTGATCCGCGCGCTCGCCGTGGAGGCGTTCTACAGCGACTTCGTCGCCCCGGGGGCGAGCGGTCCGAGCGCGTACGAGGAGATCGACTTCCACTCGCCGCTCGCGATGCGGATCAAGAAAGACTGGTCGTACCTGGGAGTGGTCGGATGAGCGAGCGCTTCGAAGTGGTGGTGGTCGGGTCGGGCGCCGGCGGCGGCGTCGTCGCCGGCGAGCTCGCCGAGCGCGGCCGCAATGTGCTCCTGCTCGAAGCGGGCGGTCACTACGTGGCGGCCGATTTCATGCGCTGGGAGAGCCGGGCGGGCCACGACTATTGGTGGCCGCTCGGATTTGCTTTCCCGGCGGGGGATTCCGGTCTCGGCCCGGTCGTGCTGATCAGCGGCTGTTGCGTCGGCGGCAGCACGACGATCAACACGAAGGTCGCGCTGCGAGCCACCCAGCGCGAGCTCGACAAGTGGCACGCCGCCAGCGGGCTGTGCAACGAGCGGGGCGAGCCGATCTCGTGCGCCGACCTCGACCCCTACTACGACCGCGTCGAGGCCTACCTGGGCGTCCGGGACCGCTCGACCGACTGGGACCTCAAGCGCTGCGTGCAGACGGCCAAGCGCGGCTTCGAGGCCGTCGGCGCGACGCTCGAGCCGGTCCGGGCCTACAGCGACGAGAACTGCGAGCAGTGCGGCTCGTGCCTGCAGGGCTGCCCGACGAACGCCGGCAAGTCGACGATGAACACCTACATCCAGCGCAACGTGCTCACGGGGGCGCTCGCGCTCCGCCCGAACTCGTTCGTACAGCGCGTGGTGATCGAGGATCGCGGCGACGGCCCCGAGGCGACCGGCGTCGAGTACATCGACGCCCATGGGGAGACCCAGCGCGTCGATGCCGACGCTGTCGTCGTGGCCGCCGGCTCGCTCCGCACGCCGCAGGTGCTGATGCGCTCGGGGGTGCCGAACCCGAACGTCGGCAAGCACCTCGGCCTGCACCCGACGCAGTTCGTGTTCGGCCTGTTCGACGAGCCGCAAGACGCGCACATGGTCGCCCCGATCACCGGGCACTGCTACGACTTCGCCGCCGACGAGGACGGCGGGTTCGCGGTCGAGGCCGTGACCATCCAGGACCCGATCGGGTTCACGGCCGGCCTGTGTGACGAGAACGGCCCGATGTGGGGCCGGCCGCTCGTCGAGGCCGCCAAGAAGTACCGCCGCTGGATCGGGCTGCTGAACATGTCCAACGACGACAACAACGCCAGCGTCACGCTCGACGAGAACGGCAACGAGGTGTTCCTCTCGGACTTCCAGCCGCACGAGGTCGAGCGGATCAACAAGGCCCGCGAGTTCTCGACGCGCGTGCTCGAAGCGGCGGGCGCCACCCAGATCCTGTGGTCGGGCCTCTCCACCACGCACATGCAGGGCAGCTGCCGGATGGGCGCCGACCCGGCGACCTCCGTCGTCGACACCCACGGCCAGTCGCACGAGGTCAAGCGCCTGTACGTCGGGGACAGCTCAGCGCACGCGTGCACGCTGTCGGTTAACCCGTCGCTGACGATCATGGCGCTCGCGTCTCGGCTCGCCGACTACGTCGACTCGGGCGCCGGCGGCCAGCTCACGGCCGGCCGCGAGCAGCTGGTCGCGTGACGTTTCCGGGATGAGCGGCTCCCAGCCTCGTCCCGCCGAGGGCCTGTTCGCTCCTCCTCGAAGGGTCGATGCGCTCGCCGACCTGCTCGCGAACGTGTGGCAGTTCGGCTACGTGACGACGGATCTGGACCGCGCGGTCGCGTTCATGTCCGAGCGCTTCGGGCTCGAGCACTGCGTGAAGCTCCCCGCCGGCGGCGCGACCTTCCTGGTCGGCGACGAGCCCGCGGAGTGGGACGCGAAGTTCGCGATGGGCGCCCGCGGCGGCAAGATCGTCGAGCTGATCGAGCCGGTGGGCGGTCACGTCGACTTCTACACGCGAGTGCTGCCGCCCGATGGATCGTTCGCCGTGCGCCTGCATCACATCGCCACGTTCATCGACAACGGCGACGAGGAGTGGGAGCGCGTCGGCGGGCTCCTGGCCGCGTCCGGCCTGAAGGTCGACTACACCGTGTTGATCCCGGACCGGGTGCGCGCCGGTTACGTCGACACCACCGCCGAGCTCGGGCATTGGCTCGAGATCTGCCAGCTCCAGCGCGAGGACATCGAGTTCTTCAGCTCGCTCGTCGCCGACAGCGCGTAAGTACCGGCTTGCCTCGGTGGCGGCCGGGGGTCATGCTTGTTGGACGCGATGCACACCGGCAAGGAGGAGAGCATGAGCGAGCCGATTCTGAACGGGCTGATGATGGACGACTACCCCCTGTCGCTGACGACGGTCGTCGAGCGCGCCGAGCAGCTCACCGGCGACCGCAAGATCGTCTCCAGAAGGCCCGACGGGTCGATCCATCGCACGACGACGGGCGAGTGCGCCGGTCGCGCGCGGCGGCTTGCCTCCGCGCTCGCCGAGCTCGGGATCGGTGAAGGCGATCGGGTCGGGACGCTGCTGTGGAACCAGCCCGAGCACCTCGAGCTGTATTTCGGCGTGCCGGCGATGGGGTCGGTGATTCACACGCTCAATCCGCGGCTGCACCCCGACGAGCTCGGGTTCATCGCGGGCGACGCGGGCGACCGGGCAATCGTGGTCGACGAGTCGTTGCTGCCGGCTTTCGAGGCGTTCCGGTCCGCGCATGATTTCGAGCACGTGATCGTCGTCTCGCGGGGCGGTGAGGTCCCGGAGGGCGCGATCGATTACGAGTCGCTGATCGACGGATCCGAGCCGATGGCGTGGCCCGAGCCGCACGAGCGTCGCGCGGCCGCCATCTGCTACACGTCGGGCACCACCGGGCGGCCCAAGGGCGTGCTGTACTCGCACCGAGCGCTCGTCCTGCATTCGATGGCCGCCGCCCTGCCCGACGCGATGGACATCTCCACGCGCGACACCGTGCTGCCGGTCGTGCCGATGTTCCACGCCAACGCGTGGGGGATCCCCTACACGGCCTCGATGGTGGGCGCCGCGCTCGTGTTGCCGGGACCGCGTCTGGATGCCGAGAGCGTGCTGGACCTCCTCGCGGACGAGCGCGTGACGCTCACCGCGGGCGTGCCGACGGTGTGGATGGCGATGCTCAAGGCGATGGACGCCGAGCCCGAACGCTGGGACCTGAGCTCGCTACAACGCCTCCTGGTCGGCGGCTCGGCCGTTCCCAAGAGCATGATCGAGGGGTACCAGCGGCGCGGCCTGTTCATCGTGCAGGGCTGGGGCATGACCGAGACCTCCCCGCTCGCCAGCACCGCGATCGTGCCCCCGGAATTGGACGACGCCCCGGACGACGAGCAGTTCGAGTACCGCGCGCGTCAGGGCGTGCCCGCACCGTTCGTCGAGATCCGCGCGCGCGGAGACGGCGGCGAGCTGATCTCCTGGGACGATGACGCGGTGGGGGAGCTCGAGGTGCGCGGACCGTGGGTGGCCGCGGCCTACTTCCAGGGAAGCGGCGCCGAGAAGTTCACCGAGGACGGCTGGTTCCAGACGGGCGACGTTGTGCGGATCAACCGCCACGGGTGCATTCGGATAACCGACCGCACCAAGGACCTCGTGAAGTCAGGCGGCGAGTGGATCTCCTCCGTCGACATGGAGAATCTGCTGATGGGCCACTCGGCGGTCGCGGAGGCGGCGGTCATCGCGATCCCCGACGACCAGTGGGGAGAGCGTCCGATGGCCGTGGTCGTGCTCCGCGAGGGAGCCGACGCGAGCGCCGATGATCTGCGGGCCCATCTCGGCACTGGATTTGCGAAGTGGCAGGTACCCGAACGGGTCGAGTTCATCGAGGAGATCCCCCGAACCGCCACCGGCAAGTTCAAGAAGACCGCGCTGCGTGAACAGTTTGTGAAGACGCCGGTGTGAGTACTTGGCGATTGGTCCTGGTGAGAAGAGGAATATTGGTCCTGCCCAGGACTAACTGAAACACGTTATGGCTGCTATACACCGAGAGGTGTCGGCAGAGGAAACCGAAGTCGCCGCTTCGGTGGGCACCGCCGTCGGCGGGGTCGTCGTTGAAGCGCGTGATCTGGAACGTCAATACGGGGAAGGCGCGACCGCGGTCCACGCGCTGCGTGGCGTCTCGCTCGAGGTAGCGCGCGGCCGGCTCGTCGCCGTGATGGGGCCGTCGGGGTCGGGCAAGTCGACGCTGATGCACATCCTGGCCGGGCTCGACAAGCCGACCAGCGGCACCGTCACGATCGCGGGCACCGAGATCACCGGCCTCGACGACGCCCAGATGACCCACCTGCGCCGCGATCACATCGGGTTCGTGTTCCAGTTCTTCAACCTGCTGCCGATGCTGACCGCCGAGGAGAACGTGCTGCTGCCGCTGTCGATCGCCGGCGAGAAGCCCGATCAGGCGTGGCTCGAGCAGCTGCTTTCGAAGACCGGGCTGTCCGAGCGGGGCAAGCATCGGCCGTCGGAGCTCTCGGGCGGTCAGCAGCAGCGGGTGGCGATCGCCCGCGCGCTGGTCACGAAGCCGACGATCCTGTTCGCCGACGAGCCGACCGGAAACCTCGACTCGAAGACAGGCGGTGAGATCCTCGAGCTGTTGCGCGACTCCGCGCGCGACTACAACCAGACGATCGTGATGGTGACCCACGAGGCGCGGGCCGCCGCGATCGCCGATCGGATCCTGTTCCTCGCGGATGGATTGATCGTGAAGGAGCTCACCGACACGGATGCAGGCCAGGTGCTCGAAGTGATGAGCACACTGCAGTCGTGACCCAGGTCGCGCTCCGCGGCCTGCTCGGACGCAAGCTCCGCGCCGCGTTGACCGCGTTCGCGATCGTGCTCGGCGTGGCGATGGTGAGCGGGACGTTCGTGTTGACCGACACGATCAAGGCCGCGTTCAACACGGTGTTCACCACCGTCTACCAGAACACCGACGCGGTCATCACCGGCAAGAGCGCGATCTCGTCGGGCAACAACGGCAACGCCCCGACGACGCCCTCGCTCCCGGCTTCGCTGTTGACGCAGGTGCAGGCGTTGCCGTCGGTCGGGGTCGCGTCGGGAGGCATCTCGGACAGCGCCCAGCTGGTCGGCCGGAACGGGAAGGTGATCTCCAGCGGCGGCGCGCCGGGCCTCGCCTTCAGCTATTCGGCCGGCCGGGCAGCACTTCAACCCGCTCACGCTGACCAGCGGCAGGTTCCCGACCAGCCCGAACGAAGTCGCGATCGACGCCTCGACCGCCAGCAAACACGATTACAAGGTGGGCGACGAGATCGGGGTCGTCGCGCGCGGACCCGTGGAGCGGTTCCAGATCGTCGGGACGGTCCAGATCGGCGGCGTCTCCTCGCTCGGCGGCGCGACGATCTCGGTGTTCACGTTGGCCAAAGCTCAGCAACTGTTCAACAAGGTCGGCAAGTACGACACGATCAGCGTCTCCGCCAAGCACGGCTACACGCCCCAGCAGGTCGTGAACCAGATCAAGCCGCTGCTCGGGCCGAGCGCGCAGGTGAAGACCGGTCAGCAGCAGGCCCAGCAGGCGACCAAGGACACCAGCGGGTTCCTCAACATCTTCCAGGACTTCCTGCTTGCGTTCGGAGGCATCGCCTTGTTCGTCGGGAGCTTCGTGATCGCCAACACTCTGTCGATCACGATCGCGCAGCGAACGCGCGAGCTGGCCACGCTCCGCACGCTCGGCGCGACCCGGCGCCAGGTCCTCCGCTCGGTTCTGGTCGAGGCGTTCGTGATCGGAACGCTCGCATCGATCGTCGGCCTGTTCCTCGGACTGCTGCTGGCCAAGGCGCTGAACTCGCTGCTGGTGTCGTTCGGGATCAACCTCCCGCAGGCGTCGACCGTGTTCAAGACGCGGACGATCATCATCTCGCTGCTCGTCGGGATCGTGATCACGATGATCGCGGCGGTGCGGCCGGCCTTGCGGGCGACGCGGGTTCCGCCGATCGCCGCCGCGCGCGAGGGCGCGCTGCTGCCGCCGTCGCGGTGGGCCAAGTACGGCACGCAAGCGGCCGCCGCGACCGTGATCGGCGCGTTCGCGCTGATGCTGATCGGTCTCCTCGCCAGCGGGCTCTCGGTCGGGCTGCGGCTGCTGGCGGTGGGCATCGGGGCGATTGCCCTGTTCATCGGCTTCTCGATGCTCGCGCCGAAGCTGGTGCCGCCGCTCGTGAAGGTCCTGGGCTGGCCCGCGACGAAGATCGGCGGTGCCGCGGGCAAGCTCGCGGAGGGCAACTCGGCACGGAACCCGGCGCGGACCGCCTCGACCGCGTCGGCGCTGATGATCGGGCTGGCGCTGGTCACGCTCGTCGGCGTGCTCGCGGCCGGCCTGCGGACCGGATTCAAGAGCAGCGTCAACAAGGCGTTCGTCGCCAACTACGCGATCACGGCGACCAACAACTTCTCGCCGATCAGCCTCTCCTCCGAGCGGGCCGTGCGGACCGTCACCGGGGTGACCGGCGTGGTGGGCGTGCGCGCCGGCGACGGGAGGCGTTCGGGTCACACATCAACGTCACGGGAGTGCCAGCCAACGCGAGCCAGGCGATCAAGGTCGACTGGCAAGCGGGTGGTCCGGCCATCCCTGCGCAGCTCGGGAGCGACGGCGCCTTCGTCGACAAGGCGTACGCGAAGGCCCAGCACCTGCAGGTCGGCTCGCCGCTGTCGGTCGAGACCCCGACGGGCCGGTTCTTGGCACTGAAGCTGATCGGGATCACCAACCCACCGAAGGGGGCGTCGCCGTACGGAGACGTCTCGATCTCCCAGGCGCTGTTCGATCGCGAGTACCAGAACCCCCAGAACCTGTTCACGTTCGTCAACATGCAGGGCGGCGTCACCCAGGCCAACACGAACACTCTGAACTCGGCTCTCAGCGGGTTCCCGGACGCGAAGCTCCAGACGAAGTCGCAATTCATCGACAATCAGTTGCAGGGCCTCACCTTGTTGCTCAACCTGCTGTACGTGCTGCTGTCGCTGTCGATCGTGGTCAGCCTGTTCGGGATCGTGAACACGTTGGTGCTGACCGTGTTCGAGCGGACCCGTGAGCTCGGGATGCTCCGGGCGGTGGGGATGAGCCGGCGGCAGGTGCGGCGCATGATCCGGCACGAGAGCGTGATCACGGCCCTGCTCGGCGCGGCGTTCGGGATCCCGCTCGGTATTCTGCTGGCGGCGCTGATCGGCGCCGCGATCAACTTCGGGACGTTCACGGTCCCGGTGGGCACGCTGATCGTGTTCGTGATCGCCGCCGTGATCGCCGGGCTGATCGCCGCGATCTGGCCCGCCCGACGCGCCGGCAAGCTCAACGTGCTCCAGGCGCTCCAGTACGAGTAGTCGCGTCCAGTACGAGTAGTCGGACGCGTCCGGTGGGACCGTGGCCGCGTAGTCCGCCGCCGGCTCCGGATCACCGGTGGCGTTCCAGACCGAAGAACTCGCCACTCGACCCCCCGCCCGGGCCGAATGGTGATTCGGTCGGCCCTGGCACGAACAACGACGCACTCGAGCGCGGACGGGCGGCGAGTGTCGCGTTACTCGGGATGGGATCGCCGGCCTCTCACCGCCGCATCACGGCGATCGACGAGGTCGCGTGGCCCACGAGCCTGCCGTCGCCGTTACGGGCGTGGGCCTCGGCGAACGCGACCTGGCGGCCGACGCGCAGCGCCTTGCCGATCACCTCGATCTCGCCGCTGTCGGACCTGAGCGCGCTCAGGAAGCTCACCTTGATCTCGATCGTCGAGATCCGCTCGCCGGCGGGCAGCAGCGCTTGGACCGAACAGCCGCACGCGGAGTCCAGCAGCATGCACAGCAGCCCGCCGTGGACCATCCCGCCCGGGTTGTAGGTGGACTCGTCGGGGGTGCAGCGGAACACGGCCTCGCCCTCGCCGACCGAGTGCAGGCGCGCGCCGACGAGCGCGGCGAACGGCGGGACCGGCAACCTTGCCGTCGATGATCGCCTGCAGATGGTCGCGCCCCGGGGTCGAGGCGGCGGCGTCGGCCGAGATCGCCGGGTCGTACCAGCTGACGGTCCTGGTGCGCAGCTCGCCCCAGCCGTTGCGCGGAGTTCTCGGCCACGCCGCTCACGCGCCGGCCTCGACGTTCTGAAGCCTGACCTGACCGCGGGCGACCAGCTTGCGGTCCTCGGGGCGGCGGATCTCGACCTGCCAGAGCTGCTGCGTGCGCCCCTGGTGGATCGCGGCGGCCTCGACGTTCAGCCGGCCGCTGCGGTGCGGACGGACGAAGTCGCAGACGTTCGAGACGCCGACCGCCTGCATGCCGCGACCCTTCACCGCCTCGAATGCGCCGGTGGTCGCAAATGTCTCGACGACGGTCGTGTAGAGCCCACCGTGGACGAGTCCCCACGGCTGGTGGTGGCGCTCGTCGGCGGCCACCGATCCGGTCACGCGCGTCGGACCGCGCTCGTCGAACTCGATCTCGAGCACGCGCATGAACTCGCTCGCGCTCGTCAGCCGGTCGGTCATCGCCGCGGAGTCCATCACAGATTCTCGCCGCCGGCGGCAACGACCCCGGCGGCCGCGACCGGCGCCGGCTCGGATGCGACGGCCGGCGCGATCGGCGCCGGCTTCGATGCGACCACCGGCGCCGGGCGGGGCCGGGCGAGCAGCGCGAATCCGACCACGGCGCCGGCGAACGCGATCGCGGCCGTGACGGTCCATCCGCGCTGGTACGCGGCCAGCACCTCGGCCGGCGAATGAGGCGAGCCGAGCACGGCGATCAGGACCGCGACGCCGATCGCGAGCCCGACCTGGCGGAGCATGTTGACCACGGCCGATCCGGTGGCGAACGAGGTCGGCGGGAGCGAACCCGCCGCCGTGCCCATGATCGTCGGCAAGGTCAGGCCGACGCCGATCCCGGTGAGCAGCAGTCCGCCGAGCACATCGCCGACGTAATCGGGCGCGAGGCCGGCGGCGAGCGCCATCCAGGCCATGCCCGCGGCGAAGATCGTCGAGCCGGCCGCGATCACGGCGCCGGCGCCGAAGCGGGCGATGAGGGGACCGGCGAAGAGGAACGAGAACAGCGGCACCATGATCGGGCCGGGCACGATCGAGACGCCGGTCGTCAGCGCCGACCAGTGCCACACATCCTGAGCCCACAGGACGCGGGAGAGCAACATCGCGCCGAACGCGATCGAGAACAGGAGCGCCACCGCGGAGGCCCCCGTGAACGGCCGTACCCGGAACAGTGCCCGGTCGATCAGCGGATTGTGGTGGCGGGCTGTGCGGACCGCGAACAACGTGAGCATGACGGCGGAGAGCACGAGCACGCCGATCGTCCGCGGGTCTCCCCAGCCCCAGCTCCCGCCCTCGACCAACCCGAGCGTGAGCGCGCCGACGCCGGCGGTGATCAGCCCCGCGCTGAGCCCATCGGGCCACGGGATCGGGTGGCCCGGGACCTCGGGCAGCAGACGCCAGCCGGCGATCAGCGCGGCCATGCCGATCGGGAGGTTCACGAGGAACACCCATCGCCAGCTCGCGGCCACGAGCAGCCCGCCGACGGCCGGGCCGAGCGCCGCCGCGAGACCGCCGACCGCCGTCCAGGAGCGGACCGCGCTCTGGCGGCGCTCTGCCGGGAAAGTGGCCAGGATCAGCCCCAGTGAGGTAGGCGTGAGCAGCGCCGCGCCAGCCGCCTGGAGCACGCGGAAGCCGACCAGCATCGGCAGGCTGCTCGCCGCCGCGCACGCCGCGGACGCCGCGACGAACACGGCGACGCCGAGCAGGAAGCCGCGCTTGCGGTTGAACCGGTCGGCGAGGCGGCCGAACAGCACGAGCAGCGACGCGTACACGATCGCGTAGCCGTTGAGCACCCAGGAGAGGCCGTCCAGGCCGGTGGAGCCGAAGCTCCGGGACATCTGCGGAAGCGCCACGTTGACGATGAACAGGTCGAGGCTGGCCAGCACCACGCCGGCGCAGACGATCACGAGGACGAGGTTGGGGTTGGGGCTCAGGTTCGGGTTCGCTCGCGACGATCCGGGAGCTGGGTTCGGCTCGCGCCGGGAGAGCTGGCTTAGCGGGGGCATAGTCAGTCATCCTAGCATCGCTGGCTTATGGAGTCAAAAGTCAGCTATGATGTGCGCATGTCCGCACCACCCGCCACCGTCCGACTGACCGGCGTCCTCGATCCCCGCGAGGGGTGGAAGGCCGAGCGCTGCACGATCGCGAAGGCCGTCGACGTCCTGAGCACGCGCTCGGCGATGCTGATCCTGCGTGAGGCGTTCTACGGCACGACCCGCTTCGACGAGTTTGCCGAGCGCGTCGGGATCAGCGAGCCCGTGACCGCGTCGCGGCTACGCGAGTTGGTCGACGAGGGCCTGCTCGAGCGCGAGGATTACCGCGAGCCCGGCCAGCGGACCCGCCAGCAGTACCGGCTCACCGAGAAGGGCGCCGAGCTGTTCCCGGTGCTGGTGGCGTTGATGCAGTGGGGCGACCGCTGGCTCGACGAGCGCGGCGGACCGCTCGAGCTGCTCCACCGGGACTGCGGCGAGGCCGTCGGCGTCGAGGTGCGTTGCGCCGCCGGCCACCGCGTCGAGACGGGCGCGATCGACGTCACCCGGCGCCGGCGCCACTGACCGTCGGCTGACCCCGGGGCGCCGCGCGAATGCAGACAGGCTGACGCCGCCGGCGGGTGGGTCCCGCGACGGCGGCGCGGCGCGCCGGCGCAGATCGCGCAGGCCGGCGCGATTTCGCAGCCGATCCTCGAGCGGCGGGGGTCAGTCCCCGCTCTGGAACTTGAACGAGATCCCCAGGCGCACGCGGTAGTTGACGAGCGCCCCGTTCTCAATCGTGACGTCCTGGCGTACGACCTCGGCGACGCGGAGGTCGCGGACCGTCTTGGCGGCGGTCTCGACGGCGTTGCGCGCCGCGGCTTCCCACGAGTCGCTGCTGACGCCGATCACTTCGGTGACGCGGTAGACGCTGTCTGCCAATTGAAGGCTCCCCTCGTTTGATGGTGGTCGTCGACTGCGGTCCGGCGTGGCCGCGGAGCCTATCGCCGCGAGGTGTGCGGAGCCACCCCGAGGGGTACTTGTGTCTGACCGGAGCGGTCGCCAGACTTTCTGGGTAAGGAAGCGCTGTTCGGGACGAACGGCATCAGGCAGCCAAACCCACGCCGACCGGCGTGGAGGAACGCCACGGCGTGAACTCTGGCCGCTCGTCCCGAAAGCCGCTGCCCGCTCGCCGCGAGAGCCGCTACCCGCTCGCGGCCGGCGACAGCGAAGCGGCGCCGAGGTTCTCGCCGCCGGCGGTCACGCGCGACGCGACTGCCCGAAGCGCCTCGATCACGGCCAGCAGCGCCGGATGCTCCTCGCCACCGCGCCGGCATGCGATGAACAGGCGGCGGCAGGGTGGCTCGCCGGCGATCGGTCGGATCGCGACCCCGGTCGGCGGCTGGTCCTGCGCCAGTCGCGGTGCGCACGCGGCGCCCGCCGCCATCCGCCTCGCGGGTGGCCCCCGCCTGCTCGTTCCGCCGGTGGGGATCGCCGCAGCATGGATCGCGCTCGGCGAGTCGCCGAGCGCCGGAGAGCTCGCCGGCGCCGTGATCATCCTCGCCGGGCTGGCGCTCGTCATGGCCATACGCCTCCCCCGATCGCCCGGTGGCCGCCGTGCGACCGTCCCGCGCCCGCCCGGCATCCTCGGCGCCGGTGTGGTTCGATCAGCGGATGGCGACTGAACAGCCGATCACGCCCGAGCGGCCGGTCGGGCAAGACGTGGACTGGCGGCCGGCCCGCCGCCCCGAACGGACCGAGCTGCGCGGGACGCACGTATTGCTGCGGCCACTCGACGCCGACCGCGACGCCGTGGCGCTGTACGCGCAGTCCCATCCGCCGGCCGCGGACCCTGGTCTGTGGACCTACCTCCCCAATGGCCCCTACCCCGACGCCGCCGAGCTGCGCGACGCGCTGCGGGTCGCTGCGGCTTCGGACGATCCGCTGTTCTTCACCCTGGTCACGGTTCCCGCGGAGCAGCCCGCCGGCGTCGCCTCGTACCTGCGGATCACCCCCGACCACGGCGCGATCGAGATCGGGCACATCTGGTTCGGCGCGTCGCTGCGCCGGACGACCGCGGCCACCGAGTCGATCTACCTGCTCGCGGCGCACGCGTTCGACGACCTCGGATATCGCCGGCTCGAGTGGAAGTGCGACTCGCTCAACCAGGCCTCTCGCCGCGCGGCGGAGCGGTTCGGATTCCGCTTCGAAGGCGTGTTTCGCCGGCACATGGTGGTCAAGGGGCGCAATCGCGACACCGCCTGGTTCGCGATCACCGACGACGAGTGGCCGGCAGTTCGGGCCGGCTTTTGCGCGTGGCTCGGCCGGGACAACCTCGACGAGAGCGGCCGCCAGCGGCGAACTCTCGGCGAGCTGATCGACTGCGAGCGTTGATCGCCTTCACCGTGATCCGGTACTCGGAGCGCCCTGCGCCGTGGGAGGACACGGCGGACATCTCGCGCCAGGTGTCGCCCGAGTACACCACGCACAGCGACGGCGATGAGTTCCGCCCTGGGGCCCGGTCATAGGAGCATGCGCTCAGTCACCTGCCACGTTTCAATATCGCTCGACGGTTACGTCGCCGGTCCCAGTCAGAGTCTCGACAACCCGCTCGGCGAGGGCGGCCTGCGCCTACACGAATGGGTGTTCGGAACCGCGGCGTGGCGCGGGCGGCACGACCGGGAGGGGGGCGAGCCGGGCCCCGACTCGGACGTCGTCGAGGCGGCCGTCGCGGGCATCGGGGCCTACATCATGGGTCGCAACATGTTCGGCGGCGGCCACGGATCGTGGGATCCGGCATGGCGGGGCTGGTGGGGAGAGAACCCGCCCTTCCACGTGCCGGTGTTCGTCCTCACCCATCATCCGCGCGAGCCGCTGCCGATGGACGGCGGGACGACCTTCAATTTCGTCACCGACGGCGTCCAGCCCGCCCTCGACCAGGCCCGGAGCGCCGCCGGCGACCTGGACGTGTCAATCGCCGGGGGCGCGAACGCCATCCAGCAGTTTCTCGCCGCCGGCCTGCTCGACGAGCTCCAGCTGCACATCGTCCCGGTGATCCTCGGCGCCGGCGAACGACTGCTCGTGAACGTCGGCGATCCGAGGCTCGAACCGGCCGAGGTGGTCGCGTCGCCCGCGGTCACGCACGTCAAGTACCGCGTGCTCCGCTGACCGCGCGGTACTTTGCGCTCATGCAGCCCGCCGCTCCGCTGACCGTCCGGCACCGAGTCGCAGCTCCGCCGGCCCATGATCGGCGTGAGTCATCTCGTTTCCTTGGTCGAAAGGTGCTGTCGCAACTGGGCTCGACATGCTCGGAAGCCTGATGGCCGTTCACCGTTCTGAACAGCCGGACAACCGGAGTCGTGCGGGGTACGGCTAGGCGGTACCCGGGTCACCGCAGTGTGTAGGCGACCACCTGCGGATCTCCGCCTCCCGTCCTGGACAGCGAGCCGCCGGCCGGAACGATCACGGTGCTGCCGGCGATGGCAATCGGCGCGTTCGTCGTTGTGGGAAGCTGATGGCGATAGACGATCGCGCCGGTGCGGCGGTCCAGCGCGATCAGCACGCCGTTGTAGAGCGTCGTGAAGACGAGATCGTTCGACACCGTAGCCGCGCCGAAGGGCAACCCGGGCAACTTCGCGTCCCACTGCACCTTGCCCGTGGCGAGGCTGAGAGCCTCCACCTCTCCGGTAGCGGTACCTGGGGCCGCGGTAGGGGTGGGCTCGGTCAGGTTTGTGTACGTGAGTGGTACGTCGAGGGCGACGAGGTAGACGCTGTTACCGGCAACGGCCATGTTGGTCAATACGCCGCCAAGCGATCCGGGCAGGATCGTGAACGGCGCCTTCAGCGTGCCCGTGTGCTCGAGCGCATCGAGCGAGTCGTTGTCGTGGCCGTTGTGCTGGCCGACCGGCGTCTTCCAGATCAGCTTGCCGGTGTTGGCGTTCATCTCATAGACGTAGCCCATCTTGCCCGAGCCGATGACGACCGGGACGCCGTTGACGCTCGCCGAGATCGGCGAGGCCTGCATGTCGTAATCCTTGAAGTCATCCGGCAGGCCCTGGTAGTACCAGCGGAGCTTCCCGGTCGCGGCATCGAGGTTCACGGCGCTGTCGGTGTACAGCATCCGGGCGGGCGTGTTGATCGCCGAGGCGGGCGTTTGATACGGATTGCCGATTCCGTACGTCACCGAGCCGTCGCCGCCGACAAGCGGCGTCTCCCAAGCGCCGCCGGCGCCAACGCCAAGCGCCTGCACGCCCGGCTCGGGGCCGACCGTCGTGTTGAACTTCCACAGCAGCGCTCCGTTCGAGGCTTTGAGCGCGAGCAGCACGCCGCCGCCGGGCCCGGAGCCGTACTGGCTGGCGAGGTACACGCGGCCGTTCGTCACCTGTGGCTGGATGCCAAACGTGCCCTCGCCGGCGCCGAGCAGCTTGCTGTTGGCCCAGATCGCCCGCCCGGTCGCGCCGTTCAGCGCGAACACCGTGGTGGGCGACGCTCCGTACACGACGCCGCCGGCGACCGCGACGCCGTTCGGTCCCGGTCCGCTCCGCTCTTGCATGTCGAGGCGGCACTCCCACTCGAGCTTGCCGGTAGCGAGCGCGAGCGCGTACACGTTCGAGTCGAGATCCTGGAGATACACGCTGCCGTTCTGCACGACCGGATTCGCGGCCAACGAGCCGTACGGGCGCACCCCGGCCGCGGCCTTTCCCGTGAGCTTGAACGTCCAGGCCTGTGCGAGCCCCGATATGTTCGCTGCGGAGATGGTCGAGCCGGCGGCGTCCCGGGTGTTCGCGAGGTCGCCGTTCGGATACGGCCAAGACTCCGAGGTTGACGCAGCGGGAGCGGTCGCCGCCTTTGCGCCGGAGCCGCATGCGGCGAGCGCCCCGGTGGGCTTGTTGCTCGAACCGCCGCAGGCCGCGAGCAGCAGCGCGGCGGCCACCGCCACGGCATCTGAAGGTTTCATTGTGTCTCCAATATTTGCGTGATACGGTGATATCACATAAATATTGCATGGATGTCAAGGCGCAGTCAGCCGCTCACAGCCCCAGCCCACGCGCCCGGGAGGCCCGCGCGGCCCCCGCGGTGAGCGAGCGCAGCTTCGCCCACGCGATCTGCGGATGGGTCGCCCGCCGAACCCGCAGTCGGTCCGGCGATCACGTTCTCCGCGCCGGACGACCCCGGCGAAGCGCTCGATCCGCTGTGCGACGAGGTCGGGGTGCTCGACGACGTCGTCGAGCCGGGTACTAAACGGTCCGTGACGAGTTGGACATCATGTGGCCGCTGGGTCTGGCCCCGGTGCTGTCGTCGGTCATCGGGCTCGCGAGCGCGAGGTGAGGCAGAAGTCGGCCGGCCTTCGCACGTATTCGCTCGTGGGCGCCGGCGCGGCGGTATTCATGCTGGTCAGCACGTACGGGTTCCACGACGTACTCGCGTTCAAGCCGGGGACGCCAACGAGTTGACTACTGGCCGCCCGCGCCGGGCGCGATCAGCACCTTGGCGGAGACGTCCGGGTCGAGCGCGGTCGTCATCGCCACCGGCGCGTCCTCGATCGCGAAGCGGTGGGAGACGATCTCATCGAAGGCACTGCCTCGGTGATGGCGCGCCAGCAGCGCCAGCGTCCCCTCGTAGCCGCGCAGGTCCTCGCCGCCGACGCCGAGCAGCGTCAGGCTGCGCCCGCAGATGACCGCCGGGTTGAACGCTTCGTCGCCCATGTCGACGAACGCGCCGACCTCGATGATCGTGCCGCCGTCGCGGACGATCGCGATGGCCTGCGAGAACGCGCCGGGGAAGCCCGTCGCGTTGACGACCACGTCCGCACCCTCGCCGTGGCAGCGCCCGCGTACCTCCGCGCTCGTGCCGTCACCGGGCGCGAGGGCGACGGCGTCGGCCACCCGGGCCGCGATCCGGCGGCGCTTTGACGAGGGGTCGAGCACCAGCACCTGTCCCGCGCCCATCAGTGACGCCTTGATCGCGTGCGCCAGCCCGAGCGGCCCGGCGCCGATGATCGCGACCGCGTCGCCGGGCCGGAACCCGGCCGGCCGGCGCAATGCCGCCGCCCGCTCGAGGCTGTGGGTGACCGCGAAGATCTCGGTCAGCACCGCCACGTCGTCGGGAAGCTCCTCGGGCACGCGGAACATCGCGGTCCCGGGCTTGAGGTACAGGTACTCCGACCACCCGCCGAACAGGTGGGGCGCGACCGCGGAAGTCAGCGAGTTCCCGTAGTTCTCGATGTTGCGGCACAGGTAGTAAGGGAACCCGCGGGCGCACATGTGGCAGCGATCGCAGGCGCGGTTCGGAGCCGGGATTACCCGCTCGCCGGCCGCGAGCGGCGTGCCGTCGAACGCGACCGCGCCGCCGGGACCGACCTCAGCGACGACGCCCACGTTCTCGTGCCCCTGGATGATCGGAAACGGGGTCCTGCGTTCGCACTCGGTGCCGAGATACTGCTCGGTCTCGCCGCGATACGTGTGCTTGTCGGTGCCGCAGATCCCGGACACGAGCATCCTCAGCAGCACCGCGCCCGGCTCGAGCGACTCCGGGTAGGGGTACTCGCGGACCTCGAGCCGGCGTGGCGCCAGCAGCGTAGCTGCCTTGACCGTCGTCGCTGATGCGCTCATGCGCCGCTGAACCTATACCTCTGCGCGTGCGGGCGTAAGCTCGCGGGGTGGCGCGGCACGATCAGGGTCCGTATCGGTCAAGCTCGGTCAACTCGTATCTGCTCGAGACCCGGGTCGGGGCGGTCGTGGCGCTGCTCGTGCTCGTCGCCGGCGTGGTGCTCGACGTGGTCACGCGCCACTTCTGGGCCAGCAACGCCCTGCTGGCGGGGCTGCTGTCGAGCCTGATCGTCGTCATGCTGTCGGCCGCGATCTTCAACGAGGCGGTCGAGCGCCGTAACCGCCGGCGTTGGAGCGTCCTCGCCCAGTACGTCATGCTCGAGCTCGTCCGCCAGGCGCGGCTCGTGTGGACCGGCGTGATGGAGGTGGCGGGCCTGATCGCGCCGGACGCGACGGACGCCGCGTCGATTGATGCCGCCGCCCGGGCCGTCCGCGACACCAAGCGGTTGAGGGAAGCGATCCGCGAGGCGGTCTCCGACGACGCCAGGCGCCGGCGGCTGCATGAGGGAGTCTCCGCGTTCGTCATGCATGGCGACGAGGTGCTCGGGCGATGGGCGGGGGTGATGCTCAACGCCAACGCCTACGCCGAGATCATCGACAGGCACGTCGAGCTCGCGAGCGACCTCGCCTGGCTGGGCAGCCTGCTCGACAGCTCGGAGTCGACCAACGACTTCGTCAAGCGACGCCGGAGCGCCAGCAGCCCGGCCATCCAGATCGAAGGAGAGGTCGACGACGATCGTCTGGCCGACAGGCTCGTGACGATCACGCAGCTCGCCGAAGGACTCGACCGGGCGACCCTCGAGATCGCCATGCGCATCGTCCCCGTCGAGTGGTGGGCGGCGCGGCTGGGCACGACGGTCCCGGCGCCGCGCTTCGGCGATGACGCCGAGGTCGCAAGCTCAGCCGACCGCGCGAGCTAGCCCGACCGCACGGTCGGATCGATCGCGCGAGCCGGATCGACCGCGGTGCCCGAGCCGGCTCGCCACCGGGTGCAACCCCGCTGACCAGCGTGGCGCTCGCAAGGCGCGCGGAGCGGCCGACTTCTCGACATGCTCGCTGAATAAGCGCAACGGCTCCGCAACGAATAGCGGTGTGAGGCTGCGGCGGGTGCACACTGCACCCATGCCACCGACTCGTTGCCGGACAACGTCCAACTCACTACCCTGCCGCCGGCGAGTTTGCTGTTCGCCGCCACCAGCGCGGGAGAGCGCAAAGTCGACTGGCACGGTGGGGCGAGTTGGACGTTAGCCGCCAGCCGGAACGGGAGATCGCGCGGCTGACGGGCAGGCAGCGCACGATGGCGACCACGACGCAGCTGATCGCTTGTGGACTCGGCGAGGACGCCGTCAGCTACCGGATCCGCACCGGTCGTTATACCGTCGTCTTCAGGGGCGTCGTGTCTGTCGTCTCGAGTGGCTTCCCTCCGCTCGCCCGCGAGCAGGCCGCGCTGCTGGCCTGCGGCGAGACGGCCTTTCTCAGCCATTACACCGCTGCCTTCATCTGGGGTCTGCGAAAACCTCACCCGTACGACATCGACGTCACTGTCGTGGGCCGCTGGGTTAAGTCACGCAAGGGCATGCGCGTGCATCACATCCGCGCGCTCGACCGGCGAGAGCTACGCCGTGAACAGGGTCTCTGGGTCAGCTCGCCGGCGCGCGCGTTACTCGAGATCGCGGCCACGCTCGGAACGAGCGATCTCCGGGACGCGGTGGGTGACGGGATCGCGGAAAGAAACTTCAAGCCCCGTGACATCGAGGATGTACTCGAACGGCATCCCCGTGCTCGGGGCGCCGCCCGACTCGCAGCGGTCATCGGAGACCCGGATGCAACGGCCATCACCCGGTCGCGAGCCGAGCGAGCATTCTGGAAGCTGATCCGCGAATCGGGTTTGCCGAGACCACAGCCCAATGTGCCGCTCGGGCCTTACGTGCCGGATTTCACGTGGCGTGATCACCGCTTGATCGTCGAGATCGACAGCTACCAATTCCACGCCGGCCCGGACACGTTCCAGAACGACCGCGAGAAGGATCTCTTCTATCGCGCCGCCGGCTTCGACGTCCTGCGCTTCACGCGCGATCAGGTCGTGCACGGGCCGGCGATGGTCCTGGTGACCGTCGCCCAGGCGCTGTCCAGATCTAGAGCGGCGCGGCCAGGGCCTTGAACGTGTCGCGGATCAGGCCGGCGGGATCGGCACCGGCAGCATCGGGCGAGCGTTCCCAGGCATTAAGCTGCAGCGACCCTTCGACGACCAGCCGGCACCGCTCCAACCGCCGCTCGGCCAGCCGCGCCGGCAAATCACGAGCGTCGACCCCGGACGCGACCAACTCCGCCAGCACGAGCGCGTCCTCGATCGCCAGTCCGACGCCCCAGGCCATCTGCGGGGTCGTCGTGTGCGCGGCGTCGCCGATCAGGACGGCTCGTCCGAAACCCCACGGTGGTGGAACGAGCAGCCAGTAAAGCGCGCGGAAGTCGATCTGCGCCGGCGAAGTGATCTGCGCCGCAATCTCGGGCACGACGAACCCGAACGCCGATAGCCGCTCCTGGAGCATCTCGAGCAGACGATCCGCCGGCGGCCGGTCGGGTCCGGCGCTCGAGTCGAGCATCCAGACGTAGGCGCGGCCGGGTGCGATCGGCACCAGCCCGAGCCGGGTCTCACGGCCGAGCATCATCGTGTATCGCTCGAGCTCGTCAGGCTTGCGAACGTCGAGCCGCCAGATCACCTGACCCGCGTACGAGGGCTCCGGCGCCTCGGTCAGCAGCATCCGCCGCATCGCCGAGTGCACACCGTCGGCACCCACGATCAGGTCATACGCGCCCGAGGTCCCATCGGTAAACGTCACCTCGCGGGCGGCAACCGATGACACAGTCACCCCCAACCGCACCGGTACGTCGAACAGACGCAGCCGCTCCTCGAGCACCTCGTGCAAGGTCATCCGCGACATCGTCACGAACGGCGGGTCATCCGGGCCGAGGACGTTCACCTGCGGCATCTCGGCCACCTTCACGCCGTCCGGTCGCATCATGTCGATCACCGTGTGGTGCCACGAGCGTTCCAGCAAATCTGACAATAGGTCAAGCGAGCGCAGCGCCCGCATCGGCGGGCTCTGCAAGCCAATCCCGATCCCGGCCGGTCGCCAGTCGACCTCCTTCTCCACGATCTCGGAAGCAACGCCGCGACCCGCCAGCGCGATCGCCGCGGTCATCCCGGCAGGACCACCGCCGACGATCAGCACCCGTTCCACCGCGTGATTGTCAAGCATGATCGAGCATCCGCGTCACCCAGTCGGCGATCGTCGGCGCCACCGGGCCCTCGCCCATGTGGCCGCCGTCGAACACGCGGGCGGCCTTCGGGTCCCCGTGGTCGAGGCTCAGGTAGATGTCGTCGATTGAGTTCTGGACGTCGTCGCGGCCGTTGACGAGCAGCAGCGGCGCCGAGGGCTGGTCGAGCAGTCCCTGGTCGAGCAGCGACAGCTCGGGGCAGCGCGCCACGTAGTCCTCGAACGTCTCGCCGCCGAAGATCCGCGCGCGCGCGTTCATCAGGTCCATCAGGTAGGAGGAGGCGTTGCGCGAGCGCTGCTGCCATTCGGGGCTGAACGTGATGTGCACGCCCCCGCCCCAGTTGACCGCGCAGGCGAGCCGGTCGCGATGCGTGTAGGCGAGCTTCATCGCCCAGTAGCCGCCGAACGAGCCGCCGATCGCCGCGCAGCGGGCGCCGTCGAGGTCGTCGCGTTCGGCCAGCCAGTCGAAGATCGGGGTCCACTGCCGCTCGGCGTCCGGCCCCGCGAGCACCGGCGACTCGCCGACGCCCGGCATGTCGACGAGAAGCACCGCGAACCCGCGCGAGCGCATGAGCGCGCCGAGCCGGACGTGCATCTCCTCCTTCCAGGTGTCGATCCCGGCCCAGACCATCGCCACCGGGGGCCGGTTCTCGCCGGCGGCGGGGCGCGTCAGGTAGAAGCGGAGCTTCGAGTCCTCGAACGGAAGCTCGACCACCTCCAGCGGCGGGTCATCGAGCGTGGTCGCGTTCAGGAAGAACTCGCGCGCGCGGTCGTACTCGCGCTCCTTGAGCGGATGGTTGGGCACCGGGTAGCGCCCCATGAACGCGGCCCGGTAGGCCTGGAACCACAGGTCGCGCTGCTTGGTGCGATCGGTCGCCGCCCGCGCGCGTCCGGCAAACTCGTCGGCCAGCGCGCCCCAGGCGGCGGTCCATGGCTCGGGATCGAGACCGGTCAGGCCGTCGATCGTGCGGCGCGCTGCGTCAGGGTCGAGGCCGTCGAGTGGATGTGCGCCGCGCTCGAGCCGCGTGAGCAGCCACGACTTGCCGGCGTCCAGAGCCTGGTCTGCCGCAGGCATCAGACGAACAGGCCGGTCTTGTCCTGCGCCTCCCGGTCATGCTCGGGCGGCGCCTGAACGAGCGGGAACGACTCGAACATCGACGGCGGCATCGCCAGGTTCTTGTAGAAGACGTTCGACCCCTGCTGGGGCTCGAACCGGACCGGCTCCCAATCGGGCTCGTAGTTGCGATAGCCGCCGGCGTTGATCTCGACGCGCATGCCGCTCGGATCACGGACGTACAGGTAGTCCTGCTCGCCCATCCCGTGTCGGCCGGGTCCGAATTCGATCGCGACGTCCTGGTTGAGGAATATGTCGGCGGCGCGCAAGAGTTCCTCGCGCGAGTCGACGAAGTAGGCGAAGTGGTTGATGCGGCCCGAGACCGGCGTCGGGTCCCACACGATCCCGAGGTCGTGCGAGCGCTCGCACACCGTGGTCATGCAGAACACGGGGAAGTCCGGCCGGTCCGGGATCACCGTGTACTCCATGAACCGGTGCCCGAGCGTGTCCCGGTACCACTCGGCGTCGCCCTTCGGGTTCGCCGCGGTGATCGTCACGTGGTCGATGCACCGGGCCGCGATCCCGCGAGGGACGTAACGCTGCGGACGGTTCGGGAACGGGGACTCCATCCCCGGCGGCGGCGTGTAGCGCTCGACCTCCCAGAACACCTCGTGCAGGTGCCCGCCCGGCGCGCGATACCGGAACGCTCGGCCGTGCCCGATCGAGTTCTCCACCCACGCCTCGCCGGCGCCGGCCGCCGACAGTCGCCGGGCGGCGGTCTCGAGCTCATCAGGCCCGGCGGCGCGCCACCCGACGTGTCCGAGCCCGACGTCCGGGCCCTCGGTGAGCTGGAGCGTGTGGTGGAACCGGTCGCCCCAGGCGCGCAGGTACACCGACTGGCCAGCGCGAGCCGTCTCCTCGAGGCCGACGATCTGCGTCCAGAACTCGAGCGACTCCTGCGGCTTGGGCGTCGTCAACTCAACGTGGGCCAGCTGGGACAGAAGGGGCAGAGCCATCTCGCTTCTCCTCGATCGGTGCGCGGTGTTCCCCGCGGGACAACTTTCAGAATCCGGATTCGGATTCAGGTAGAATGTACCGGCTGCACGCGCGCCCGTCAAGCGATGGATCAGGCCGCCGGCGATGGATCAGGCCGTCGGCGATGGATCGGGCCGTCCCGGCGATGGATCGGGCCGTCGGCGATGGATCAGGCCGCCGGCGATGGATCAGGCCGCCGGCGAGTGGAGGAGGTAGGCGGCGCACGCGCTGCTCACCTCGCTGACGAGTCGCTTCCAGCCGAGGCGCCGGTCGGACTCGAACACCGGGCCATACATCACCTGGCGGGCCAGAACCGAGTACGCGATCCGGAAGGCGACATCGAGCGCCACCTCCGGGTCTGGATGGGCGAACTCGTCGGAGTACGGTCTGAGCGACGCCTTGAAGCTCTTGCTCACGTCCTTGCTCGCCAGCGAGCCGCGCTCGGAGATGACCGGGTCGACCGCGCCGAGGTGCATGAACGCGCGCAGAGCCTTGCGGTTGTCGTTCATGGTCCGCGCCAGGGCGCCGACGGCGGCGACAACCGCGGTGGCGGCGCTGTCCGCGCCGGCGGCGGGATCGCCGGCGGCGTCGCCCGCGTCAGACATCGACTCCATCAACCGGGCGTGCACCGCGCGCAGGAGCGTCTCCTTGTTGCCGAAGCGCTCGTAGATCGCACCGATCGAGACGCCTGAACGATCCGCCACCTCCTGCACGGTCAGTCCCTCGAAACCGTTTTCTTCAAGCAGGACATGGGCCGCGTCGAGCACGCGCTCGTAGGACTCGCGGCTGCGACGTTGCTTCGGCGGGCGGACCGTGGTCATCCGGTCACCGACCGCGGGGCGCGGCGGCCGGAGCTGGCGCGGGGCAGCGGGTGCGGCTCGACGCCCGCGACCACGGTGTTGGTCAGCGTGCCGATCCCCTCGACGTGGAGCGATACGACGTCGCCGGGCCCGAGCGGCGGCAACCCCTCGCGGCCGCGGCGGCCCCACAGCTCGAGCAGGCAGCCGTTGCCGCACGTCCCCGACCCGAGCACGTCTCCGGGCCTGACCCACGTCCCGCGCGACGCGTACGACACGAGCTCGGAAAAGCTCCAGGCCATGTTCGCGAGCGTGTCGGTGCCCAGCGCGCTCCCGTTCACCTCCGCCCGGAGCTCGAGGTCGAGCCGGTCTCCGTCGACGTAGGCCGCGAGCTCGTCGGGCGTGACGATCCACGGCCCGAGCGTGTTCGCGAAGTCCTTGCCCTTGCACATCCCGAGGCCGAGGCGCATCTCGGCCATCTGCAGATCCCGCGCCGACCAGTCGTTGAAGATCGTGTAGCCGGCGATGTGATCGCCCGCCTCGCCAGGTGCCAGATCCCGTCCGGACCGGCCGATCACCGCCGCCACCTCGAGCTCGAGGTCGAGCCGGCGGCACCCCGGCGGCACCGGGATCTCGTCTCCGGGTCCCGTCAGCGCGTTCGGGTTGGTGAAGTAGCAGAACGGCGACTCGTACCAGACCGGCGGGACCGTCGCATCCGGATTGGCGTCCTTGAGCACGCCCTCGATGTGCTGCTCAAACACCGAAAAGTCGCGGATCGTCGGCGGCTGCACCGGGGCCAGCAGCGCCACCTCGTCGCGCGGCACCTCCGCGCGCACGCGGCCGGCGACCCGCTCCCGCTCGATGGGGTCCACGCTCAGCACCTCGAGCACCCCGATGCCGTTATCCAAAACCCTGACCACGTCACCGTCGATCACCGCCGTGCGGGCGCTGCCCTCATGGTCAACTCTTCCGATCCTCATGGCCGTCCTTTCAGATGGGGGCCGACGCGGTCATGATCACCGAATTACGGGTCGCGTCGGGATCGATCGGAAGCGAGTGGTCCTGCTCCCACTGGCCGACCTTTTCCGACCCCTCGACGATCGCGCGACACCGCTCGTATCGGCGCGCGGTGAACGCCGCGAGCGCGTCGGTGACCGGGACGTCCCTGGCCAGCTCCTCCGCCAGCACGATCCCGTCCTCGATCGCCTGCGCCGCGCCCTGTCCGCAGTGCGGCGTCGCCCCGTGGGCCGCGTCGCCGATCAGCACGATCCGCCCGCGATGCCACGGCGCCGGCGTGATGATGTTCTCGATCGGGCGCACGACGACCGCGGCGTCTTCGACGATCTGGTCACGCACGTCCGCGACCGGTCCGGCGAACGGCGCCAGGCGCCGGCGGTACACGGCGGCCGCCCCGTCCCGCTCGATCGCTGCGCGCCAATCCGGGATCGGCGTCTCGATCGTGAGGACGTACATGAGGTCCTGGCCGAGCGGCACGAAGCCGGCGCTCCCGGCCGGGCCGAACCACATCCAGATCTCCTCGAGCCCCTCGTGCCGCGGGAGGTTGTAGCGCCAGCACACCTGGCCGGTGAAGCGGGGCTTCAACTCCGAATCGAACAGGCGCTCGCGGACCTTCGAGTAGAGGCCGTCGGCCCCGATCACCAGGTCGTACCGCCGCCGCTCGCCGTCGGTGAAGGCGACGTCCACGTGATCCTCCGAAGCGTCGAGGTCGGTGAACGTGACGCCGGTCCGTACGTCCGCGCCCGAGGCGAGCGTCCGCGAGGTGAGGATCTCGTGGAGCTTGGGACGGGTCAGCCCATTGCCGGGCGGTAGGTGCTCGACCAGCGCCGGCCACTCGTGCGCGGCGATCGCGGTCTCGCCGTCGGCGAGCCACGTCCGGTCGCCGCGGATCGGCGCTCCGGACTCGACGCACGCCTCGGCCAGACCGAGCGAGTCGAGCGCCCTCAGCGCGTTGCCCGGCTGGATGATGCCGACCCCGTAGACGCCCCACTCGGGATCACGCTCGACGACGTCGACGTCGAAGCCCTGCCGACGCAGCGCCAGCGTGGCGGACAACCCGCCGATCCCACCGCCGATCACAAGAACCTTCATCGTGTCAACCTCACCTCATCCGAACCACTGGTAGAAAATTCTCCGATTCCGAATCCCGATTCGGATAAGCTAGCGAGCGCGACCACGAGTGTCAAACCGATGACGCGGCTGAAAGACAAGGTAGTACTGCTGTCCGGCACCGGCCGGGGGATGGGCCGCGCCGCGGCGCTGCGGTTCGCCGCCGAGGGCGCCGTCGTGGCCGGGGGGGGACCTGCTCGAGGACGATGCGCGCGAGACGCTGGCTCTGATCGAGGCCGCCGGCGGCACCGGTTACAGCAATCAACGACTGGGTGGAGGCGGCCGTCGCGCGGTTCGGGCGGATCGACGTCGTCTATGCCAATGCCGGCGCGGTCCGTTTCGGTCCGGTCGACGAGCAACCGTTCGCCGACTGGAGGTTCACGCTGGCCGCCGAGCTCGACTCGGTGTTCCTGACCGCGCGGTCCGCGTGGCCGCATCTGGCGAAGAGCCACGGCGTGATCATCACGGTCGGCTCCACAGCGGGCATCCGCGGGTCGGTCACGAACCGGCGGGTGGCGCACACCGCTTCCAAGGGCGGCGTGATCGCGCTGACTCGGCAGCTGGCCGCCGAGGGTGCCCCGAGCGGAATCCGCGCCGTGTGCATCAGCCCGGGAATGATCGCCACCGAGGGCTCGCGCGAGAACCTGCTCGCTCCCGATCACCCCCTGCGCGCGATCGCGGGCTCGATTCCGCTCGGCCGACTCGGGACGCCCGAGGACGTCGCCGCGTTCCTGGCCAGCGACGAAGCCACTTACATCACCGGCGCCAACCTCGTCGTCGACGGCGGCTGGTCTTCGGTCCTCCCCGGATGAAGGGCATATGGGCAACGAACTCAACGAACTAAGGGTCCGGCGCATCGTCACCGGCCACAACGACGCCGGCGAAGCGATTGTCGCGGCGGACGAGCAGATCGCGGGCACCGGCCTCGCCGAGGACGCCGGCCAGACCAGCGCGACTTTCTTCCACGTGTGGGCCACACACGAGATGCCGGTGGATCTAGGAGGCGCGGCGATGGTGCGCCAGCGTCAGGGCAGCGCGACCACGACCCATGGGTCGGGGTCAGGATCGGTGCTCCGGATCGGGGTGCTGGCGCCGGGAACCCGGTCGCCGATGCACCGGACCGAGAGCCTCGACTACGGCATCTGCCTCGAGGGCGAGTGCGACATGGAGCTCGACGGCGGCGAGACCGCGACCGTGCGCGCGGGAGACGTCGTCGTGCAGCGCGGCACCAACCACCTGTGGCACAACCGCGGAACGGTCCCGTGCCGGTTCGCGTGGATCCTGCTCGACGCCACGCCGGTCGAGGTCGGAGGCCGGACGCTCGGCGCGAGCTGGCGCCACGACGCCTGACCGCCGCGGCCCGGCCGCGGTAAGGTCGTCGGCGAGATGATCGCCCGGGGCGACGGAGACGAGCCTCGCCAGGTCGCGCGCGTCGCCGCCGGCCTGGTGGCGGACGGCGTCGTCGGCATCGCTGCCTCCTACGTCGACAACAGCGGCATCCCGCGGGTCAAGACGGTGCCGGTCGCTCGCCTGGAGAACGCTGTGACGCAGGGGATCGGGATGTCGCCGGTGTTCGACGTGTTCATGTTCGACGACGCGATCACGGCCAGCCCGAGCTCGACCGGGCCGGTCGGCGACCTGCGGCTGTTCCCGGACCTCGAGCGGCTCGTCGTGCTGGCGGCCCAGCCCGGTTGGGCGTGGGCGCCGCTTGACCGCCGCACCCAGCAGGGCGAGCCCCATCCGGGCTGTCAGCGCACGTTCGCGCGCAGGATGGCCGACCGCGCCGCCGCACGCGGGCTGGAGGCGAGCATGGGCTTCGAGGCGGAGTGGGTGCTCGATGCCGGCGCCGGGGACGAGTTCGTGCCGGCGACCTCGGGTCCCGGGTACGGGATGGACCGGCTGATCGAGGTCTCCGACTACTGCCGCGATCTGCTCCAGGTGCTCGACGCCCAGTCGATCGAGGTCCTCCAGCTGCATCCCGAGTACGCGCCGGCGCAGTTCGAACTGTCGGTCGCGCCGGCCGATCCGGTCGCGGCCGCCGACCGCAGCCTGCTCGTGCGACACACGATCCGGGCGGTTACCGGGCGCAGCGAGATGCGCTGCTCGTTCGCGCCGGCGATGATGGTCGGGGGCGTGGGCAACGGCTGCCACCTGCACACGAGCCTGTGGCGGGACGGCCGGACGCTGATGTCCGGCGGTCCGGGGCCGTATGGGTTGTCCGAGGAGGCGCAGGCGTTCGTCGCCGGCGTGCTCGACGGGTTGCCGGCGCTGCTGACGATCGGCGCGCCGAGCGCGGCGAGCTACCTGCGGCTGATCCCGCAGCGGTGGGCGGCGCCGTATCGCTGTTGGGGGCGCGAGAACCGCGAGGCGGCCGTGCGACTGGCGGCCTCCGGCGAGCAGGCGAACGCCGAGGTGAAGTGCCTGGACGCGGCCGCGAACCCGTACCTGCTGGTGGGCGCGGTGCTCGCGCTCGGCCTCGACGGCATCGAGCGCCGGCTGGAGCTGCCGCCCGAGGTGACCGTCGATCCGGCGACGCTGTCTGACGAGGAGCTCGCGGCCGCCGGAGCCCCGCGCCTGCCGTCGAGCCTCGCCGAGGCGCTCGAGCAGTTCCGGCGATGCGACCCGCTCGCCGAGGCGCTGGGCCCAGCCCTATTCGAGACGATCGTCGCCGTCCGCCAGACCGAGGTCGAGCGCTTCGCCGGCGCCTCCGAGGAGGAGATCGTGGCCGCGACGCGTTTTCGCTACTGAGCGTGGACCTCCCGCTGATCGACCACCACTGCCACGCGGTGGCGCGCGACCCGCTCGGCCGCGTCGCGCTCGAGTCGTTCCTCACCGAATCGGACCGGCCGCCGCCGGCGGGGTGCACGACGTTCGACTCGCTGCTGGGGATCGCAGTGCGTCAGCGGTGCGCGCCGGCGCTCGGCCTGGCCGCCGGCGCCGATCCCGCGGAGTACGTGGCGCGGCGCGCGGAGCTCGGCGGGGAGGAGGCCAACCGGCGGCTGCTCGGCGCCGCCGGGCTCGAGGCGCTGCTCGTCGACACCGGGCTGGCCGCCGACGAAATGCTCGGCCTCGGCGAGCTCGCCGCGTTCAGCGGCGCCACCGTGCGCGAGGTCGTGCGGCTCGAGACGGTCGCCGAGGACGTCGCGGCGAGCGGTGCCGGGGCGGCTGAGTTCGAAAGTGCTTTCGGCGAGGCGCTGCGCCGACGAGCGGCCGGCGCCGTCGGGGTCAAGTCGATCGTCGCCTACCGCAACGGCCTCGACTTCGACCCGCGGGCGCCCTCGTCCGCCGAGGTTGTGAAGGCCGCGGGCCGCTGGCTGACCGGCGGCCTAGCGCGAATCGAGGACGAGGTGCTGCTCCGCCACCTGCTGTGGGAGGGCCTCGCGACCGGGCTGCCACTCCAGCTGCACACGGGGTTCGGCGATCCGGACGAGGACCTCGCGCGCTCCGATCCCGCGCTGCTCACCGGCTTCCTGCGAGCCTGCGCGGGCGCGGGGCCGCCGGTGCTGCTGCTCCACTGCTACCCCTACCACCGCCACGCCGCGTACCTCGCCGCGATCATGCCCCACGTGTATCTGGACGTGGGCCTGGCGATTCCGCACGTCGGGGGCCGCGCGGCGGCGGTCCTCGCCGAGACGCTAGAGCTCGCGCCGTTCCACAAGCTCCTCTACTCCTCGGACGCCTACGGGCTGGCGGAGCTGTACCTGCTCGCCGCGGTGGCCTTCCGCGAGAGCCTGGGGGAGGTGTTGACAGGACTCAGGGTCGGCGGAGCCGACCGCGACCGGATCGCCGCGATGATCGCTTCCGGCAACGCACGACGGGTCTACCGCCTCGCGGAGGCGTGAACCGGCGCGCGCGGTACCACCGTTCGAAGGCTTGCCCGCCTGCTGGCTCGTGTCAAGCAGATCGACGACGGATGCGCGAGATCAGCGGCCCTTGCGAACCCCGGGGGCGCGACTGACCGGGGCCAGGCGTCCCGGATGACTGGCGAGGACACCGGCGGCCTCGCCGATGCGACCGGCGCGTGCGGATGAGACCGTCACGGCCACGCTGTTACTCGTACGCACGCATCGGAGGCACTAATGCAAAGAGACAACGCCATGCTGCGCGTCGCGCGCTGGTGCATCGCCCATCGCCGGTGGGTTGTCGGGGCCTGGGTCGTGATCGCGATCCTCACCACCATGGTCGCGGGCTCGGTCGGAAACCGGTATGCGACCAATTTCACCCTCCCCGGAACCGAGTCCCAGCGCGCCAGCGACCTGCTGACGAAGGAGTTCGGAGCCCAGAGTGGTGACGTGGACACGATCGTGCTCCACGTCTCGCACGGCACGGTCGACGCGCCTGAGGTACGACGCGCGATCACGCCGATGCTGGCCCGGGTGAGCACGTTCCCGCACGTCTCGAAGGTGATCAGCCCCTACGCGGCGAACGGCGCCGTCCAGGTCTCGCGCGACCGGATGACCGCATTCGCAACGATCGACTACGACCAGAACGCCAACGTGCTCCCGAACGGCGCCGGCAAGCGTCTGCTCGACCAGGTCAAAGCGGTGCACTTGCCGGGACTGCAGGTCGCCGCCGGCGGCCAGCTGATCGAGCAGGCCGAGGGGTTCAGCATCGGCCCGGCGACCGAGATCGGGGTGATCGCCGCCCTGGTCATCCTGCTGATCACGTTCGGGTCGGTGATCGCGGCCGGGATGCCGCTCGTCACCGCGGGCCTCGGCCTCCTCACGGGTGTCGGACTGATCGGGCTGTCGACCCACGTGATGAGCATGTCCAACGTCGGTCCCCAGCTCGCGCTGATGATTGGCCTCGGCGTGGGGGTCGACTACGCGCTGTTCATCGTCACCCGGTTCCGTGAGAACTTCGCGGCGCTCGGCGACGTCGACGAGTCCGTGCTCGGCGCGATGGACACGTCCGGACGGGCGATCCTGCTCGCCGGCGCGACCGTCGTGATCGCGCTGCTCGGAATGTTCACGACCGGGGTCAGCTTCACCTACGGCCTGGCCGTCGCGTCGGTGATCGCGGTGCTGCTCACGCTCGCGGCGACGCTGACGCTGCTCCCGGCGATGCTCTCGCGCTTCGGCGCGAGGCTGGTACGCCCGAGGCGTTCGCGCCGGGCGAGGCGCGCCCGACCGGGCTCGGTATGGCGCCGCTGGAGCGAGACCGTGCGGGCTCGGCCGGTGCCGCTCGCGCTCGGTTCGGTGGCAATCATGGTCGCGTTGCTGACGCCCGCGTTCGCGCTGCGACTCGACATCAGCGACGCCGGCAACGACCCTGCGGGTCTCAGCTCCCATCAGGCGTTCGGCCTGCTGGCCGACGGCTTCGGCGCCGGATTCAACGGGCCGCTGCAGCTCGTCGCCGAGCTGTCCGGTCGGGATCAGACGGCGAATCTGGCGGCGGTCCGCGCTGCGGCGCTGGCCACCCCCGGGGTCACCGCGGTCACTCAACCTCAGGTCTCGCCGACCGGCGCGCTTGCGGTTATGCAGGTCTACCCGCGCTCGGCGCCCCAGGCGCAGGCGACCACCGACCTGGTCGACCGGCTGCGCCATGACGTGCTGCCGAGGGTGCAGCGGCGGACCGGGGTGCCGGTCCTGGTCGCCGGGCTCACCGCCGGCTCGATTGATTTCTCGCAGGTGCTGTCGAGGAAGCTGCCGCTGTTCTTCGCGGTCGTGGTCCTGCTCTCGGCGCTGCTGCTGTTCGTCATCTTCCGGTCGCTGGTGATCCCGGTCCAGGCGGCGCTGATGAACCTGCTCAGCATCGGCGGCGCGATTGGCGCCACCGTCGCCGTGTTCCAGTGGGGATGGCTCGGCGGGCTGCTCGGCGTGCAGAAGGGGCCGGTCGAGCCGTGGATCCCGCTGCTGATGTTCGCGGTCGTGTTCGGACTGTCGATGGACTACGAGGTGTTCCTGGTCTCGCGCGTGCGCGAGCAGTGGGTGCGCCGGCGCGACGCGTCGGCGGCGGTGGCCGACGGCATCGCGCTGACCGGACGGGTCATCACCGCGGCCGCGGCGATCATGGTCTGCGTGTTCCTGTCGTTCATGCTCGGGGACCAGCGCACGATCAAGGAGTTCGGGTTCGGCCTGGCATTCGCGGTGTTCCTCGACGCGATCGTGGTTCGGTGCGTGCTGTTGCCGGCGGTGCTCGAGTTGCTCGGCGCGAGCACCTGGCGGCTGCCGCGCCGGGTCGAGTCGCGGCTGCCCGACATCAACATCGAGGGGTCGGCGGCCCGTGCGCTGGTCGAGACGGAGTGCTAATGGGGTGACCGGTGACGGGAGCTTCACTTGCTCGTCTGTCCGGCGAGCTCGGCTGGATCTGAGCCGACCCGCCTGGGCCCGGCGCGGTCATGCCGATCGGCGCTGAACAGATGCCGGAGAGGTCCTTCACATCGCTCGGCCCCGGGTTCTGTGACTCAGATGTAGCCGAGGTGCACGCCGTCGATCGACCAGATCGCGCTGGCGTCGCCGCCGTGCGCGGCGAGCAGGGCCTTGAAGTAATCGCGCAGGGACTGCTCGTAGGTGAGCGAGCGATCGAGCAGTTCCTGCGCCGCCGCCACGATCCGCTCGAGGTCGTCGTGGACGCGGGCCGAGGTCATGCTCGGCGTGCGTGGCCCGTCGCCGTCGCCGACGACGCCCGCGGGCGCGAACTGGGTGAAGCTGGGATAGCGCTCGACGTCCGGGATGATCGAGCGGAACGGGACCCGGTTGAAGAAGTACTCGAACCACCGGCCGCCCGACAGCGCCAGCCACGGCGTGCCGACGGCGAGCGCGGCCATGCCGAAGCCGGTGTGGGGGGCGAGGAACAGATCGCATGCCTCGACCACGGCGAGTTGCTCGGCGAGACCGGCGTCGAAGCAGTCGAGCGGTCGGGACCGGTGCGCGAGCAGCTCGGCGAGCTCGCCGGGCGCGAGCGACGTGAACGTCCGCGTGTCGCGCCGGAGCTTGCCGATCAGCGCGATCTCGACCTCCGGGAACGCGTCGGCGAGCGCGTCGAGGATCACGAGCCAAGACGCGACCGATGGATACAGGAAGCGCTCGCCGGAGCCGGCCGGCATCACCGCGATCCGGCCGCGAGGCGGCTCGGACCGCTCGGCGAATCGTCGCGCCGCGGAGGCGCGCACCGACTGCGGCAGCTCGAGCCGCAGCTGCTGATGGGAGATGTAGCCCGGCAGCGGTGAACTGACGTACGTCCGGGCGCGGGCCGCGGTGAGCAGCCGATCGCTCGTCAGGTAGTAGTCGCGCAGCCCGGGAAACATCGCGAGCTGGATATCCTGCCCGCGCCGGAAATCGTCCACCACCCACTCCCAGCGGCGAGGAATGCCTGCCTGTCGCGCCGCCGAGTCGAGGCACGGCTCGAGCAGCGGGTGCTCGACGGCGTATGCGTGCGAGACGAACGGGCAGAAGCCGGCGAGCTCGACCGCGCTGGCGGCGTTGAGCACGACCGAGACCTCGCGCCCGGGGTCGGCGAGATGATGCCCGAGGCAGTAATGGAGCGCCTCGACCGCGTGCCCCACGGGATGGGCATAGAAGAAGTTGACCAGCAGCCGGTCCCGGGGTGCCGCGTCGATCATCCTAATCGGGCGAACGCGAGGGTCTGACTCCCACTCGACGCCGGTCACGCCGAGGACCATCATCCCGCGGCCGTCCCCGCAGCGGCGGCGTCGGCAAGCAGCGCGCTGTTTCCCATCCCCGCCTCACCGCGGAGCACGAGCGCGTCGCTCACCCCCCGCCGCGCACCGTCGAGCACGCGGTCGATCTCGATGCATTCGCGTGTCCTCCCACGACCTCCCCTGCCCGCGCTCCCGACTCAGTCCTACCCATCAACCGACGGGAGGCTAGTGCAACCCGCCAGCGGCGTGGGACGTCTGGGTCACTTTTCGGGTGTCAGCTGCGCGTGAACCGTGAGGGTCGCCGGGGCCCGGTCATCCCGAGCGGGCTATGCGTCATCCCGAGCTCGCGCTGGTCAAGCGTGGTGCTGGCGTCGACCTGGAGCCGGTCGGCGTGTTGCCGGTGGTCAGGCTGTAGCGTCGATCGTCAGCTCCAGGCGGCGCCGGCCGCCGTCGCCCATCTCGAGCCAGCCTTCGAGGCGGTCGAAATGGCCCTTGACCTTTAGTCAGTATGGACGCATGAGGCTGGTCCTCGTGCGTCGCATCTCTCGCGGGTTGGACAATCGCGGTTGTCAAGGGTCCGCAAGGGCCAGAGCCGCATACGACCTGTGGAGGACCAGCCATGCCTGACGTTATCTCTCTCGCTCCTGCTGATGTGCGCATGTTCGTCTCGCTCGACGTGCACAAGCTCTCGATCGTCGCGGCGACGTTGCCGCCGGAGGGCGGCCAGCCGAAGGTGGAACGGATCGAGACCACCGAGAAGGCGATCCGCCGCTTCATCGACCGGCTGGGCGGCGGGGAGGGGCTGGCGGTCTGCTACGAGGCCGGGCCTGGCGGGTTCGCGCTGTGGCGGCTGCTTGCCTCGATGGGGGTCGCCTGTGACGTGGTCGCGCCGTCGCTGATCCCGGTGCGCGCCGGGGACCGGGTCAAGACCGACCGCCGCGACGCCAAGAAGCTGGTGACCCTGTACCGCGCGGGGCTGTTGCGGTTCGTGCAGCCACCAACGCCGGAGACCGAGGGACTGCGGGACCTGCTGCGCTGCCGCGATGACATCCGCTGCGCCAGGACCGCGGCCCGTCACCGGGTCGGCAAGCAGCTGCTGCGCCACGGGCACGTGTTCCGCGAGGGCAAGAAGTCCTGGACGGCCAAGCATCAGGCGTGGGTCCGCCGCCAACAGCTCGCCGACCCGCTCGCGCACGAGGCGCTGGTGCAGATGCTGATCCACCTCGATGGCCTGGACCGCCAGCTCGCCGCGCTCGACGCCAAGCTCGAGCAGATCGCCGACAATGAGCGGTGGGGCTGGCAGGTCGAGAAGCTCCGCGCGTTCCGCGGGATCGGCACCCTGACCGCGCTCGGGCTGATCGCCGAGATCGGCGACTTCGCCCGCTTCGGCCATCCACGCGAGCTCGCCTCCTGGCTGGGGATCACCCCCAGCGAGTACTCCTCCGGCGAGCAGCAGCACCGCGGGCACATCACCCGCGCCGGCAACCACCACGCCCGTCGGCTGCTGATCGAGGCCGCCTGGCACTACCGCCACGCGCCCCGCCGCCCCAGCAGCGGCCCGCAGCCATCCGATCGCGCCTGGCAAGCGCAGATCCGCCTCTTTCACCGCCACCGCCACCTCACCACACAGGGCAAGCGCTCGACCGTCGTGACCGTCGCTGTTGCCCGCGAACTCGCCGGCTTCCTCTGGGCCGAGCTCACCGACCAGCCACCACGAGAAGAGCAGCTCGCCGCCTGACCCCCCGCCGCCTGACCCCCCCGCAGCCACAAACCCACGAGCCCAACCAGAAGAGCTGGGGTCCGGCGACCGGCGTGAGCGCCGGAGGGACCCTCGATGCGTCTATGCGATTCCGACTCGCGACTTTAGTTCGAGGCAGCCAACGACCGGACACTGTCCTGCGGTCCCGACCCGCGCATCTCAGAGTGACAGTCGTCGACAGCCTCACGCCGGTCGCCCGACCCCAGCAACCACCACCACCATGACCGACCAACAACAAAATCTCGACCGATCACTTGACATCGGCGTCCATCTCAGACGCGAGCGGTGTCGCGCAGGTAGGCGTAGCGGGCGAGGATCACGAGCACCACCGTCCACGCGGCGACGACGATCCATCCGCCAGCCGTCCAGGCGTGGGCTCCGAGCGACACGTGGCTGGCCTGCACCAGCCAGTACGAGGGGAGGAACTGCGCGATGTCGTGCAGGAAGCCGTGGGAGCCGAGCGGGAACCACGTGCCGCTCACGAGCGCGAGCAGCGACACCAGCCCGCCGACCGCAGGACCGATCGCATCTACGGTGAGCAGGTGGCCGAGCAGGATCCCAAGCACCGCGAACGGGACGCACGCGACCACGATCAAGCCCGTCATCTCGAGCCAGCGCCCGATCGCGAGGCTCACGCCCAGCGAGATTCCGGCCGCGTACAGCAGGATCATCGTCGCCCCGGCCATCGCGTACCCGGTCCCGACCTTCGCGCAGAAGTACGGCGTGGTCTTCAGCGGCGTGATTCGGAGCTGCCGGGTCCAGCCGTCGGTGCGCTCGGTCGCGATCCGCGTCCCGCTCGAGATCAGCCCGGACATCGCGCCGAACGCGACGAGCCCCACCATGTAGTAGAGCGGGAGCGAGATCCCCGATCCGTTGAAGTTGTGCTCGTTGCGATTGGGCGCCGCGATGATGAAGAACAGGATCAGCGGGAACCCGAAGGCGAACACCATCAAGCGGGCGTTGCGGAACGTCCGGACCAGCTCGAAGCGCGTATAGGCAAGCGCTCTCATACCAGTGCCTCCCGGCGCTCGGTGGTGGCTGTCCCTTCGTCTCCATCGCCGGTGAGCTCGACGAACGCGTCCTCGAGTCCGGCGCTTGCGATCTCCATGTCACGCGCGTCGGGGTAGACGTCGACGAGCGCGCGGATCGCGGCATCCGAGTCGGTGCAGATCAGGACGATCGACTCCCCACGGCGATCCGCCGACGTGACGCCCGGCAGCGAAGCCAGCGCGGTCAGATCGGCGTCCGGCAGCGTGGCGCGGATAGTCCGCGTGCCCACCCGGGCCCGGATCTCGCTCGTCGGGCCGTCCGCGACGACGCGGCCGTGGGCCATCAGGACCGCGCGATCGGCGTATGCGTCGGCCTCCTCCAGATAGTGGGTGGCGAAGATGATCGTCTTCCCGCGGGCCGCGAAGTCGCGCACGGACAGCCAGAAACCGCGGCGAGCCTCGACGTCCATTCCGACGGTCGGCTCGTCGAGGATCAAGACGGCGGGGTCCGGGACGAGCGCGATCGCGAACCGCACCCGCTGCGCCTGGCCGCCCGACAGCTTATGAGTCCGCCGGCCCGCGATATCGGCGAGGCCGGCGAGCTCGAGCGCCTCGTCGACGTCGAGGGGGTCCGGGTGCAGCGCTGCCATCATCGCGATCAGCTCGCGCACCTTGACATCGCGTATCAGCGCTCCCGCCTGGAGCATCGCCCCGACCATCCCGTGGGCGACGGCATCCCTCGGCGGACCGCCGAGCAGCGAGACGGTGCCGCTGTCCGGAGAGCTCAGCCCGAGCACCATGTCGATCGTCGTCGACTTGCCGGCGCCGTTCGGCCCCAGCAGCGCGACGGTCTCGCCGATTGCGATCGACACGTCAATGCCACGCACCGCGGGGACGACGGTCCCGGCGCTCCGGTAGGTCTTGGCGGCGCCGTGGAGCTCGACGCCGATCGGATTGTCGATTTCCATACCCTGCACGATGCCCCGGATTGGCCGAGGGTCGCATCGGTGCAGTCGCCAGTCAGCTCGCCGGTCAGGCCGCCACGCGCTCGCCGAGATCGACGCCCGCAAGCTCCGCGCGGGATGCGATCCCGAGCTTCGCGAAGACTTTGCGGAGATGGTAATCAATCGTTCGCGGGCTCAAGAACAGCTGCGCCCCGATCTCGGGGTTCGTAAGACCTCCGGCCGCGAGGCCGGCGATGTGCAGCTCCTGCGGCGTGAGCTCGTCACGAGTGGACGGGTCCCGGCGCCGAGCGGTCTCGCCGCTCGCGCGCAGCTCGGCGCGGGCCCGGTCCGCCCACGGCGTGACGCGCAGCTGCTCGAACGCGTCGAGCGCCGAGCGGAGATGGACGCGGGCGTCGATCCGCCGCCGATTCCGGCGCAGCCACTCGCCGTAGAGCAGCTCGGTCCGGGCCCGGTCGAACGGCGACAGCGCCCCGGCGAGCCGGAGGCCGTCGTGGTAATGGCGCTCGGCGCCTGACTCGTCGATCAGCGCCCGGCAACGCGCGAGCAATGCCCGCCGCGCGGGATGCGGGAACCGCTCGACCCAGCTCTCAAACGCCGCATATTCGTCCCTCACATTGTCGGGTCGCTGGGCGCGCACCGCCGCCTCGACGGCATCGGGCACCGCGCGCACGACCACCGGGTTCGATTGGGGCCGGACGCTGTTGATCGGGATCAGCAGATGCTCGAGCGCCTCCGACGGTCTCCCGAGGCCGAGCTCGAGCAGGCCTTCGCCGTACGCGACGTTCGCGGTGATCCTCGTCGGTCCGCTCGAGGCCACGAGCGCCTGCTGCTCGTCGTTGCGCGCATGCACCAGCGGCTCGGCGCCGCGCAGCGCGTCGACAATCGAGAGATAGGACACGTTCAGGCTGGCCATCCACGGCTGCCCGATGTCGAGGGCCAGCCTGCGGCCCTCCTCGGCCGACGAGTAGACGAGGTCGAACCGGCCGAGGCCCAGCAGCTGCGCCGCCTGTGCCTGGAGGGCATAGGGCAGCGTGGATACGAGCGCCCGCTCGCGGGCGACGCGAACCGCGCGGTTGGCGTACGGGAGACCGTCGCCCTGCGTGCCGGCGCGGCCGGCGGTGACCGACGCCCAGATCAGGCACTGCGCGTCATCCAGACGCGATGCCAGCTCGACCGCGTCGACGGTCAGCCGCTCCGCCTGCGCGTAGTCGCCCTCGAGCTCGGCGGCGCCGGCGGTCAGCAGGATCACGATGAACCGGTCGATATCGGTCGCCGGCGGGAACTCCGTCGCGCGTCGGCAGATCGCGGCCAGCCGTTCGATGTTCCCGATGTACGTCGCCATCAGACACGCCTCGAGCAGCATCCGGAGGCGCTGGGACGGGTCTTTGCTCAGCGCGATCCCCTCGAGCACCGTCCGCACGGCGTCGGGCAGCAGCCCGGCATTGGCGTCGATCACTCCGCGCAGGCCGAGCAGATGGGCGCGATCGTCCGCGTCGGCGATCGGAAGCGAACGGTTGACCAGGTCGCTCGCGCGGTCGACCTGTCCCGCCACGTACGCCGCCTGCGCCGCCGCGCCAAGCCGGCGGCCGCGCGCCGACTCGGTCTCGCTCAAACTTGCCGCCCGCTCGAACGCGGTGGCCGCCGAAGCGTGACCGCCACGCGCCCGCGACCGCTCCGCGGCCGCCTCGAGGCCGTCGGCGATCTCCTCGTCGGCGACGAGCGTCGCCACCGCGAGGTGCCAGAGCCGCCGGTCGGCGTGCTCATCTGCGCGGCAGGCCTCGGCGAGCGCACCGTGCGCTCGCCGGCGCTCGCCCGAGGTGGCGGATGCGTACGCCGCGGATCGCACGAGCGGATGACGGAATATCAGCCGCCGACCGTCGGTTTCGATCAGCCCCGCGCGTTCGGCCGAATCGAGGGCATCCTCGGGGAGATCGAGCGCGCACAAGGCGGGAAGGATCACCGCGAGCTCGCCGGCGTCGTCGGCAGCGGCCAGGAGCAGCGCCGATCGGGTAACTCGAGGCAGGCGCTCGATCTGCTGCCGGAAGGCCAATTGCAGGCGCGAGCTAAGCGGAATCGAATCGGGCATCCTCGCGCGGCCGCGCAACTGGAGGTCCGACAGGCAAGCAGGAAGCTCGATCAGCGCCAGTGGATTGCCGGCCGCATCGGCGAGCAGCCGGTCTCGTACCGAGGGAGCGAGCCGGCGGTCGCTGCGGTCGAGCAGCGCGGCCGCGGAGGTCGAGTCGAGCCCGTCGAGCACGAGCTCGTCGAGTCCGGGTCCGTCGAAGCGCCGGCGCTCGCCCTCGCGTGCGGCGAACACGATCACCACGCCCTCGGCAGCCAGGCGGCGGGCGGTGAACACCAGTGAGCCCGCCGACGGCACGTCCAGCCACTGCGCGTCGTCGGCGAGGCACAGAACCGGCCGGTCCTCCGCCGCGGCTGCGAGCAGCGACAGCACGCCCGCGGAGATCAGGAAGCGATCCGCGCCCGCGGCCGGCGCCAGGCCAAGCGCGGCCGCCAGCGCCGCTCGCTGTGGTTCGGGGAGACGCGGGAGCAACTCGATGATCGGGCGTACCAGGCTGTGGAGCCCCGAGTAGTCGAGGTCCGATTCGGCCTCGACGCCGGTGACCGACAGCACGAGCATGTCGCGAGCCCGATCGGCGGCATACCGCAGCAGCGCCGTCTTGCCCATCCCGGCCTCGGCGCGGATCACGATCGCGCCGCTCTCGCCGAGCGCAGCATGTTCGAGCAACCGGTCGATCACCGCCCGCTCTCGTTCACGACCGACGAGCCCCGCCGCTCGTCCGTCCAGCTCAGAACTGCTCATCATCGACAATCACCTGCCTCCGCGCCTGGCAGGAAGCGTAACGAATCACGCCGGGATCTGACCGCTTATTCCTGACGCCTCGAATGGTCTTAACCCACAGCAGGCGACCCGACTGGCGGGCTCGCCGATGCGACCGGCGAAAGCCGGTGGGAATGTGATCGCATGCTTTCACTTTCACTCTCTCATATCGAAATGGCGCGCGCGCGCCACGCGGATCGTCTGCGCGACGCCAAGAGGTTCGCGCGCCCTTTAGCCGACGCGAAGGACCCGGCTCGCCGGCCTCTTCCGATTCGGCTCCTCAGTCAGCGACGCCTGCCATGAGCGCCCCGGTCCCGGCGCACGTGGTCGACCGGCTGATCGAGCTGTACTGCGACTGGCGCTCCGAGTGCTGGGAGGTTCGCTCGGCCTACGAGCGGTTCACGGCGGCGACGGCCGACGATCGTGCGCTCGCGTACGCCGCGTACCGCGCGGCGCTCGACCGCGAGGAATCGGCCGCCGACGTGTATGCGGAGCAGATGACGCGCGTCGCGTCCCTGGCCGGACATACCGAAAAATGGCGTGATACGGTGGAGCCGCGTGGACGACGAGGAGGCTCCACCGCTGCCACGCGTGGTGGCTAGGCGCTGGCCGACGATTACCGTCGCGAAGGCATGGCTTCGCCGTAGCTTAGAGCGGGTGCGCGCACCCCGGTGCCAGACGCTCCGCCGTCGACCGAGGGGCCGAATGAGATCCGGAGGATTGCACCGCCGCCGGGCGCGTTGGCGGCGGTCGCAAAGCCGCCGCGGGCCTCCGCGGTCTGCTTGACGATCGCCAGGCCAAGTCCCGATCCGGGGAGCCGGCGGGCGTTGTCGGAGCGGTAGAAGCGGTCGAAGACGCGCTCGAGGTCGTCTTCGGTGAAGCCGGGGCCGTGGTCGCGGACCGTGAGGACGGCTTCGCGGAGCGAGACCTCGATCACGCCGTCCTGGTCCGGGCGACTTCGTTGACCGTCGGTCTTGTGACTCCGAGCATTTGGCCGAGGAATTCTTGCCGCCCCAGCCCCCGATCCTCGCGGACAACCAGTGGCGAGTGACTGGCCAAGCCGCGTCGACTGTGACACCGACGCTCGTTCACCCGACGCTCTGACGCGGCCGTCTCCTGCAGTCCACGCGGCGGCATAGCGAGCCTTGCGTAGCGCCCGGTGTCCGGCTACGCCAACGGGTGACCTCGGTATAGCCTGTGACGGGCCGCGGGCAAGCAAATCACCCGTGCTCATGGTTGGCGGCGCGGGGCCACGGAGCGATCCTCTGCGGAATTGTCCGCTTCCCCGCGCCTTGATACCCGGCCGGGCTACCTTCCAGGCCTGCGCCCAGGCCCGGACGCCAGGCGGTCTACAACGCGCTCGAAGTCGTTCGTGCAGTCGCTCGCCCTGGCGCTTCGCAACGAGCTCAAGGACACCGGGGTGACTGTGACCTCGCTGATGCCGAGGCCGACTGAGACCGAGTTCTTCGACCGCGCCGACATGCTCGACACTAAGGTCGGCGCCGGTGATAAGGACGACCCGGCGGACGTCGCCAGGGGCGGATTCGAGGCGCTGATGGCCGGCAAGGAGCGCGTCGTCTCGCACTCGCTGAAGACCAAGGTCCAGGGTCGAGCCAGTCGCGTGATGCCCGACAGCCTCAAAGCGGAGATGCACCGCAAGATGGCCGAGCCCGGCTCGGCTGAGGACGACTGAGCGGTCTGCGCGCGTGTCGGCTCGCCTGCGGAGGGTAGGGGCATCGCATGCGGGTCGTAGTGGTCGGCGCCACCGGAAACGTCGGGACCAGTGTGATCGAATCGCTCGCGGCCGAGCCGCGGGTGGACGAGATCGTCGCGGTGGCGCGACGGGCGCCGGACAGCGAGCTCCCACGAGCCAGGTTCGAGTCGGCCGATATCGTGAGCTCGGACCTCGTTCCGCTGCTGCGCGGAGCGGATGCGGTGATCCACCTCGCGTGGCTGATCCAGCCGGGCCGCTCGGAATCGATCACCCACCGGGTCAACGTAACCGGGAGCGAGCGGCTGTTCCGAGCGGCGGTCCAGGCCAACGTGCCCGCGCTCGTTTACGCGTCCTCGGTCGGCGCGTATTCGCCGGGACCGAAGGACCGCGTCGTCGACGAATCGTGGCCGACCGAGGGAATCCGCAGCTCGTTCTACTCGCGGCATAAGGTCGCGGTCGAGCGCGCGCTCGATCGCCTCGAGCAAGAACGCCCCGAGATGCGGGTGGTGCGGATGCGCCCCGGGCTGATCTTCAAAGCGCAGGCGGCGACCGAGATCCGGCGTCTTTTCGCCGGACCCCTCCTACCCGGAACGCTTGTGCGGCCCGGGCTGATCCCGTTCGTTCCCGACGTCCCTCGGCTTCGCTTCCAGGCGGTGCACTCAATGGACGTCGGCGATGCCTACCGCCGGTCGCTGCTGTCCGACGCGCGCGGCGCGTTCAACCTGGCCGCGGATCCCCCGATCGGACCCCAGGAACTCGGTCGCGTCCTACACGCGCGCCCAGTCAAGCTGCCCGCACGCGTGCTCCGAGCCGTCGCGACCGCGACCTTCTCGCTCCGGCTCCAGCCGAGCGAGCCGGGTTGGCTCGACATGGCGCTCGCGGTGCCACTACTCGACAGCTCTCGCGCCCGCCAGGAGCTCGGATGGGAACCGGCACACACCGCCACCGACGCGCTGGCCGAGTTGATCGAAGCGATCCGCCGCGGCGCCGACTACCCGACACCGCCGCTAACACGGGAGACAAGCGGACCCGCCCGCATCCGCGAACTCCTGACCGGAATGGGCGCACGGCCGTAGCCGGCCACGGGGTCATGCGCCGTTTGGTTGGAGCAGGATCTTGATCGCGCCGTCTTGTTTTTTCTGGAAGATTTCGTAGGCGTGGGGTGCGTCGTGGAGGGGGAGTTTGTGCGTGGCGAGGTCTTCCACGCCGAGTGGGTCTGCCGGGTCCTCGAGCAGCGGCATGATGTCCTCGATCCAGCGTTTGACGCTGGCCTGGCCCATCCGTAGTTGGATTTGCTTGTCGAACAGGTCCATCATCGGCATCGGGTCGACCATTCCGCCGTAGACGCCGCTGAGGGAGATCGTTCCGCCGCGGCGGACGGAGTCGATCGAGGCGTGCAGGACGCTGAGTCGGTCCACGCCGACCTTTTCGGTCATCTTCGCCGCGAGCGGGTCGGGGAGCAGCCCGGACAGCTGCTGGGCGAGCTTTCCGAGGGGGGCGCCGTGCGCCTCCATCCCGACGGCGTCGATGACCGAGTCGGGACCGCGGCCGTCGGTGCCCGAGCGCAGCGTGTCGGCGATGTCGTCTTGCTCGCGCGTGTCGATCGCGTCGACGCCGTGCCGGCGGGCTGCGGGACCGCCGAGCACACACCTCGGAGTGGGCGTGCGGGTAAATGCCGCGGGGTCGGGTAGGTAGATGTCGGTTCAGATGTCCGCCTACTCACCCAATCAGCCCAAGCCACTAGGTGCCTACGCGATTTTGACTGCAGGCTTTCACGGCGCGGTCGGTGCGTATGTCCTGGCGCATCGGCGCTCGGGACGAACGCTTCCGAGCAAGCTGCCGATCGGTGATTTCGTGCTGCTGGCCGTCGGCACCCACAAGCTGAGCCGCCTGATCAGCAAGGACCGGGTGACAAGCTTCCTGCGAAGCCCGTTCACCCGCTACCAGGAGGATGCCGGCCCCGCGGAGGTATCAGAGGAGCCTCGGGGCACCGGTCTACAGCTTGCCATCGGCGAGTTGATCGTGTGCCCATACTGCCTCGGCCAATGGGTCGCGGCGGCCTTCGTCGGCTCCTATGTCGCTTGGCCGGACGTAACCCGGATGGCCGCGACCGTGTTCGCCGTGCTGGCCGCCTCCGATGTCATGCAGCAAGCTTGGGTCGCGCTCGATCGACGGGCTTAGCTCCCGGACGCACCCCGCTCCCGGCGGTGGCTACGGCTTCGCGCTAATCAGTATAGGTTCCGTATGTCCCACGCGATGCAGGTGACTCGCAAGGTCCAAGCTGAGCTGGCCACGCGACAGGGCCCCGTCCGCAAGGATCAGGCGGCGGTTCCGATCGCCGATCAGCTTGGCGGGCGTGTCGGGCTGGGCGGCGAAGAACGCGCCCCGATTCAGCGCGCCGAGCTTGAGCGCGGCATCCTTGAGCTTAGATGGCGCTCTTCCGCGCCCCTGCGCCTCTCGGCCTGGACACGGCGGACGAGATCGGCAAGATCCGAGTCACCATCACGGTCGGCGTCCTGAACGTAGTCCTCCAGCCGCAGCGCATTGCTCATGCACTGTCCGGTGAACCAGGCCTCATCTCATCCACCGGCGTCGCCGGCGGCTTTTGGGGGTAGAGCTGTCGTGACCCGCAACAACCAGAGGAGGGGAATATGTCAGGTTTTGAAGAGAAGCTTGAGCAGAAGGGCGAGGAGGAGCTGAAGGAAAAGGTCGATAGCGAGCTGGGTGGCTCCTCGAGCGGTGGCCAGCAGGGATCCGATCCTGGTGATCAGTCACAGGGCGGAGATCCCAACGCAACGCAGGACCAGGGCCAGGGTCAGGGCCAGGACCCGGGCCAGGGCGCCGGCGATTCTTCGCAGTCCTAGACCGGATCCTCGGACGCGTCCCGGCCCGGCAGGCGACCTGGCCGGCACACGACCCGCGGTTATAGCCCGAAAGTGACGCTCGCGTTGAGTGCTTCGTCGGCGCAGCCCGGTGCCTGCTCGGCGGAAGGGTGCGCCATACCCGCGCCGATTCTGTTCACGGATCGATCGGATGGCGCGGGGCTGGCACCGACGCGGGCGATCGCTCGGACCTAGACGGTTCGCCGAGCCCGAGTAGGCAACCCAAGACAAAGCGCAAACAGTGCCGCGCAGTCCAACGACGTGAGCCAAGCGACGCTCTGACAAAACGGGCAGCTCGATCGTGAGTTCGTCGCATGCCAGCCAGGCTGGTCCGGCAGAACAACGGAGGTCAGCATGAAGAAGATATTGGAGCTCGTTCTTTGCATCCTGCATCCGGTCGCTGTGATTCTGATCTGGATAAATCTCGCGTTCCGGAGCGACATCGGGTTGATTGCCAAGCTGACCTGGGCGATCGCTGCAATCGTCCCGTTTGTCCCGTTCGTCTATGTCCTGACCGGAAACGACTTCCTGTAAAGGCCCTTGCCGCATGAAGGCGCGGTGATCCAGCCGATCGGGGCGTCGTCGTGATCCCGATCGTCCTCCTGCTCGTCATCGCGATCGTCATGGGGCACTGCCACGCGAGCAACGCGGTTATGCAGCTTGGGGTTGGTCTGAGAAGCCTTGGATATGCCGGACCTCGTTGAACCGGTGGAATGATTGCGGCATCGTATGGCCGGGCCAGCGATACTCGACGTGGCCCTTCGCCGGGAAATATGCCGCGGTGTAGAGAGTGCCCATTCCGCTCATGTAGCTGTTGTTGTAGAGCGGCGGCTCGAGGAAGGCCTCGGCGAAGCGCGCGGGCGTAACTTGGTCGTCGGCGAGCAGCGAGAGTAGGTGCCGTTCGCGTTCGACGGTGCGAACGGCACGCGCGTATTCGGGCCAGTCGATGGCGTCCTGATGGTTAGTCGTCGCCGGCGTGCTCGCAAAGTGAGCGGCGCGATCCGGCGCCAGGTAGGCCGTTAGGTGCTCTCCGCTGATGTCGAGAACGGAAAGGTTCTGGGCGGCATGGATTGGAAGCCGCTGAAGCTTTTCGCGGGCCTGTGACACGGTCTCGCAGGTTTCGAGCAGGTACCGAACGACGAGCGGGATCGCGAACCCGTCGCCCACCGCACGCCGGCCACCGAACGTCAGCGACACCACGAGCCCCGCGTCGTTCATGCCGTCTAACAGTCCCCACAGGCAGTCGCTCATCCCGATGACCTGGTGGTCTGCCCAGTCCGTCTTGATGATGATGCCCTCGAGCCGGTCGGCCGGATAGTCGTAGTTGCGCACCAGCATCGGCTCGCCCCGCGTCCACACGCCTTGGGAGCAGCCGACGATGAAGCCGGGCGGTCGGTAGAGCGAGAGACACCGCGCGGCGATCTCGTCGTCTGCGGCTAGCTCGACTAGCCGCTCGTACGTCTCGACGAGCTCGGGCATATGCTGGTGTAGGCGTTTGCGGCAGGTCACGAGGTTCGGGCGTGCGTCGCCTCCCTCGCGTAGGTACCAGCCCCGGTATGCCGGCCACATCTTCTGGAAGTTCGCCTGCCAGCCCTCGCCCGGGGTGCGCTCCTCATACGCCTCAAAGCAGATTCGCTCGGCCGGGACGCCGGCCCCTACGACCGTGTCGACTGCGCCTCGGCCCGGGTGGATCGGCAGTAGCGGAAGCGTGTCCTTGATCGCGTCCCACGCTGGCTTCCAGTAGCGATCGATCGCCCCGTTCGCTGCTGCGGGCAGGCCCAGAGACTTCACCCATTCAGGGAGATCGCGGTACGTAAATGCCGGCTGGTCGATCGACTTCTCGTCTTCAGGCATAGGCCTCCGGTTCGCCTTTGCGGGGATATGAGACATCATCGCCAACGTCTGGTAGTTCGCCATCCGCGGTGACTGGCATCCTAGCACCATCCGTGTGGATGATGTTAGGATGGTGATCAGATGGAGCAAGCCGAGAAGGTGCTAAGAGTCAAGGCGGATCGCGATAAGAGCGAGAAGATCACGATCAACATCGGGTTGGTCGATTTGGGTGAGATCGATCTCCTCGTGGACGAGGGCTTCTTTACGAACCGAACGGATTTCATCCGCACTGCGATCAGGCGACAGCTCGAGAGTCGGTCGAGCGCTGTGGACCGGACTGTGGCGAGGCGAGAGTTGATCCTCGGCAGCCAGTACTACAGTCGTCGCGATCTTGAGGAGGTCCGAGCTTCGGGCGGCACGGTGCAGCTGCGCGTCCTCGGGTTGGCGACCATTGCGGCGGACGTCTCGCCCGAACTCGCGCTGGCGACGATTGACGCGGTCGAGGTTCTCGGGGCGTTTCGGGCGCCGGAGGCGGTGAAGGCGGCGCTCGCGCCGCGCACCACCTAGGCGATGCCCTAGTCCGCAGTACCGCGCATGCGATCAGCCGGCCGGGCCGGGTGCGAACCGATCTATTTGATTGCGACCAAACCACGAGCTTGAAGGACATGGATGAGCGAACATTGGAATACGACGATGGGCGAGGCGCTGCGGCTCACTCGCGCGGGGCAGTTGGCGGAGGCCACGTCGCTGCTGCAGCAGGGTCTCGCAGGTAAAGCCGGCGGATCGCGGCCAGGAGTAGCCGGCACGGAGGACCTCGCCAGTCACGGACACGCTCGTCCGTCCCCGCCAGGCAACAACGCAGGCGGGGAGGACCTCGCCACTCCCGGACACGCTCGTCCGTCCTCGCCGGGCGACAACGCAGCCACCGTCCCACCAGCGACCTTCATGGCGCCGCCGGCACTGAATGGTTTGTTTGAACGCCTCAATGCCGGGCGCTCCCGCCGACCGCACCTCCCGCTCACGGCAGTGTCCAGAACCCGGCCGCGGGCTCACGCTGGCGGCCAGACATCGGCTCGCACCGGCTCGGTCGGTGAGAGCCGTCGCTGCCGCCACACCGAGACCGCCGGGACGCGCAGCTACGATCTCTACGTTCCCGGCGGGTACCGCGGCGACCCGGTCCCTCTCGTGGTGATGCTCCACGGCGGCACACAGAACGCGATCGACTTCGCCACCGGCACGCGCATGAATGAGCTCGCCGAACGCCACACCTTCTTAGTCGCCTACCCGGAGCAGTCCAAGGCGGCCAACAACGGCGGCTACTGGAACTGGTTCTCCCCGACCGACCAGCGCACCGGCTCCGGCGAGCCATCGATTATCGCCGGCATCACCCGCCGAGTCATGGACGACATGGCCGTCGACTCGGCCCGTGTCTTTATCGCCGGGCTGTCCGCCGGCGGCGCGATGGCGGCCGTCATGGCCGCGACCTACCCAGACCTCTACGCCGCTGTGGGCGTGCATTCGGGCATCGGCTACCGAGCGGCGCACGACGTCGGGTCCGCGTTCGCGACTATGAGCACGGGCGGGAGACCGACCTCAACCGGGACGGTCCCGCTGATCGTCATCCACGGCGATAAAGACGCGATCGTGGCCCCGATCAACGCCGAGAAGCTCATCAGCTGCCGGCTTGCGGACGGGGATATCACACGCCAGGATGGCCCGACAACGGCACGCGCCGACGGCGGGCGGCCGTACACCCGAACTACCTACTACAACTTCGACGGCGTCGCCGTCGCCGAGTCCTTGATCGTTCACGGCGGCGGGCACGCCTGGTACGGCGGTGATCCCGTCGGGTCGCACACCGATCCGGAGGGTCCCAACGCGTCCGCGGAGATGATCCGATTCTTCCTCCTGGACGCAACCTCCAACTGATGCTGACACCCGACCGGACTGCGCCGCCATCTCCGATCCGCTGAGGTGACTGCAGCGCACCCGGCATCTGTCGGATGTTGCCTGGATCCGGACGGGTGCTGTCCGCGACGGCGCTCGGCCATGAGCGTCGCCTTTCGTCTCTCCCGGTGCTGCGATTGATCGGCGGCCTCATCCGCGTCCAGGTTGCGCGCGACTCTGGAGTGCGTCAGGGATTCCGCGCGGTCGGCGGCTCGGTCTGCACGTGACGCCCTGCCGTGTATGCGGCGCAAGCTTGGTCTCTTGAACGGCGCGTTGCATGTGGGAGGCGGTCAGATCCCAACAGGCCGCAGGTCGATTCACCGCCTCCCGCAATTGGGGGATGGACTGCGAAGTCCTTATACAACTCTTCCTCGCCGGTAGAAGCAATGCTGCCGATACATGGACAGTGGTCGAGACGGTCTGCGGACCGTTCGAGTGCCATTGATCCCCGAGACGCCAGATCGTCTGGCGGACCTCTGCGGGCAGCGCGCCGGCAGGTGGACCGACCACCGCGCACGAGCAGTACGTATCGGCTCGGTTGGGGGTTTCACTCCGCAGGCGCCTTTCGAGGCGGAGTTCCAGAACCCAGATCCACCGGGCCGTGCGGCCTGGCGGACCGTATTGACAAGGATGATCGAATGACTGAGAGAACGGGTAGAGGTGCGGCTGCACGGGGGCGTGTGCCTTCTCACGACAGCGAGATGGCGGCGTCGCATGGCTTTCGCGCCAGCCCGGCCGTGAAGAACGACCGGGATCCCGCGATTGCACGGGCAGCGGCGCGGGCGAAGTCCGGCGACATGGACGCCATCCGCTTCCTGTACCTCCGCTACAAGAACAACGTCTACGGTTACGTGCTGAGCATCGTGCGCGATGCCCACGAGGCTGAGGACGTCACCCAGACCGTGTTCTTGAAGCTGATCTCGTCGATCCACAAGTACGAGCCTCGCCAGGTTCCATTCACCGCGTGGATCCTTCGGGTGGCGCACAACGTGGCGATCGATTCGCTACGCCAGCGACGTGCGGTGCCCTGCGAAGAGGTCATCGAGGTCTCGCGTCCGGCTGATGACTCGAGCCACGACCGTCGACAGGGACTCAAGCAGGCGCTCGAGACACTGCCCGAGAATCATCGTGACGTGGTCGTGCTGCGCCACTTGGTCGGCCTGTCCCCGGGAGAGATCGCCGACCGCATGGGCCGCACCGAGTCCTCGATCCACGGGCTGCATCACCGCGCGCGTCTCGCCCTGCGCCGCGAGTTGATCCGGGGGGAGTGCGCACCGACCACCCGCATGGCGAACCCCGCGGCCGCGTAGCACCTGACTAGGGAACGCAGCCGGCGCCGGTCCGCTCCGCCGCTTGAACTTTCGATGCCACCGTTGAACCGGTAGTTCGGCTCGGGCCCGCGTGACCGATGCGTATCCACGGCCTCTCTGGGGCTGGGCTTGCGGGTGGCGGTCCCTCCACGGGCATCTATGCTGGCCGTCGTGGGCGCGGTCACGCTGACGTTTGATCTGCCGGCGAGGTTTCTCGACAAGCCGGGGCAGCGCGCCGGCTTCGTTGTCCTGGCGGCGTTTCTGGCGACGTTTCTGTTCATCCGGACGAGCGCCCGGCTCATGCGCAGTCCCCGCGTGCCGTGGTGGCCGGGCAGCGTGAGCACGAGCAGCGGACTGCATCTCCACCACCTGGTATGGGGCATCGTGTTGCTGCTGCTGTCGGGCTTTTTGGGATTCGCGCTCAACCCTGTAAGCCCCTGGAACGAGATCCTCGCGGCCGTGTTCGGGATCGGAGCCGGTCTGACGCTCGACGAATTCGCGCTCTGGGTGTATCTGCGCGACGTCTACTGGGCCGAGGAGGGGCGCGTCTCGTTCGACGCGATAATCATCGCCACCGTCATTGGCGGCCTCATCGTGCTGGGGCTCGCGCCGTTCGACCTGCGCAACAACGGCCCGTCGATTTCGACCCTCTTCAGCAGCGTGGCCGTCGCGGTCGTGCTGTCGGCGGTGGCGATCTTCAAGGGAAAGCCGGTGGCGGGGCTGATCGGCATCTTCGTCCCAATCGTGTCTCTCATCGCCGCGCTGCGGCTTGCGTCGCCGCGCTCGCCATGGGCCCGCCGGTGGTACAAGCCCGACGGGCACAAGCTCGCGCGCTCGAAGGCTCGTTGGGAGCGGATCACATCACGGCGCGACCGGGTAGAGGAGGTGATCGCGGGTTCTCCGGAATCGGAGGCCTCTGGATCATCTGACACGGTGATTAAGTAGCTGCACGGGGGCGCCCGTGGCGCGATGGAGCGGATTCTCGTGTCCAGCCCTTTGACTTGAACGCTGGTGTCAAGATGGGGCGGGGTTCCGATGTGATGGGTGCGGATCGCAGCGACCAGTTAGCGAGTCCGGTGGCGGGACGTACCGCCGCCGTCGTCGTGTTGTCGCTCGCGGTTGCCGTTGTTCTCGGCGACTCGGGCGTGGTGACGCTCGCCTTGCCGGAGATCCTGCGGGACTTCGGAGCCGGGGTTGGGGAGGTCGCGTGGGTTCTGATCGCGTTCAACCTCGTGCTCGCGCTGGTAGCGGTCCCGGCGGCGCGGGTGTGCGTGCGCGGGGATCCGGCGGTGGCGACCGTGGGTGGTGTGATCGGCTTCGCGGCCGCAACAACCGTGTGCGGGGCGGCGCCGTCGTTGGGCGTGCTGATTGCGGCGCGGGCGGCTCAGGCGGCTGGGGGCGCGGTGGTGATCGTGGGATGCCTGGAGCTGCTCGTTGCCGCCACCGGGGCCGAGCGGGCTGGAGCGCGCAGGTGGGCGGCGGCCGGTGTGGCCGGGGCGGCGCTCGGTCCGGTGATCGGGGGGCTCTTGACTTCGGCGTTCTCGTGGCGTGCGATCTTCGTCGTGCAGATCCCGGTGGTGCTGCTGGCGCTGCCCGCCGCGATCGCCTTGCGCGGTCGGGTGGTGCGGCCAGAGTCGAGTCTCGACACGTCGCCGGACCGCCCGCACGTATTGGCCAACCTGGCGCTGGCCCTGCTGTCGGCGGCGCTCACCGCGGCGCTGTTTTTGCTGGTGCTTCTGCTCGTGGACGGCTGGAGCAATTCGCCCGCGGTGGCCGCTGTCGCGGTCACCGCGGTTCCGGTGGCGGCCTTGGGCGCCGGTCCCGCATTCCGGGGCGTGCGCACGGGAACGCGGTCAGAAGCGATGGCTGGGTCGGTGCTGATCGCCGGCGGGCTCACCGGGCTGGCGCTCCTGCCCGGTGCGGCGCTCGTCTGGACGCTCGCGCCGCAGGTGCTGATCGGCCTTGGTCTCGGCCTGTCGGTGGACTCGCTCACCGCGGCGGCGCTCCGCGACCGGATCCCGCGGGCGCTTCACGGCGGCTGGACGATCTCCGCGCGGCACGCCGGGGTGGTGATCGGCCTCGCGATCCTGACGCCGATCTTCACCGCCGACCTGCGCCACGCCGAGACTCCGGCCAAAGAGGCGATCGCGAGCCTAGTGCTCGACGCGCCGCTTTCCGCCTCCACCAAGCTCGACCTCGCTGAGCAGCTGGGGCGTCGGCTCGACGCCGAACGTGGCCGCGTGCCCGACCTGCGGCCCGCGTTCAAGAACGTGCGCGTGCCGGCGGCGCAGGCGTCCGCCGTCTCGGCTCTGCAGCGCGGGCTCGAGGATCAGCTCAAGCGCGCCGCAACCCGCGCGTTCCGCACCGCGTTCCTCGTCGCGGCGGGGCTGGCGCTGCTGGCCCTCGTACCGGCCCTCGCCCTGAGCGACCGGACCGAAGCATGAAAGGGCTCACGCTGCCGCTCATCGCGGTGCTGCTCGTAGCAGCGGTCCTGGGCGTCCAGGTCGCCGCCGGCGGTGGTCACTACGTGCCGCTCCGGCCCGCCAATCCGTGCGAACCGCGCCCAGTCCCGCCGATACCGCCGCGGCTGGAACCGCTCGCGGAACAGATCGTCCTGCTCGGCCTCGACGGCGCCGCGTGCCGGCTCGGCATCTCCCGCGAGCGCCTCGTCCTCGCACTCGCGGAAAACCGCTCGCTAAACCCGCGCGAGTCCGCCGCGCTCAAAGCCGGCCTGGGCGATGCGGTCGACCGGCTCGACCGCGAGGGCCGCCTGCCCAAAGTCTCCCAACTGCTGCCCGGCGCGCTCGACCAGGCCAGTCTCCCCGGGATCGTCAAAACAATCATCGGCGCGATCCCCGACGGCGTCATTGACAACCTCCTCCCGACCGCACCGCTGCTGCGCCAGACGATCACAGGGCTCGACATCGACCGGCTTCTCCGCGAACTCAACGACCCCGGCCGGCTCGACTCGACCCTCCAGTCGGCGATCCTGCAAGCCGCGCTGCGCCAGATCCTCGACCGCCTGCACCCCTAGAAGCCGCGACTGAGGTGTCGGCTCGTATGACACCCGGGACGGTGCGGCATCGGCTGGTGCCAGATCCGCCCCCCGCGCAGCGTCGCTCGCAACGAGAAGATGAGGTCTACGCCGCGGTCCGGAGTTGTCGTGACGCTCCTCGCCGGGGTAACGGCGAGTCGACGAGAATAGGAGAGCGTCGGCGACTTGACCACCATCCTTCCGAATCAGGTATTCCCATCGGATTCATCATCGTGGGCCTTTGACGGCGTTTGCGTGGACACGATGGCGACGCGGCCAGGTGGCGTGAGGCGCTTCACCTCGAGTGGATCTATCACTATCACCCGCTGCTCGTCGAGGCAGGGCCGCGGTTCCGATCCGAGGACTCGACGGAGCTCCCGCGTTGGAGGGGGGACATCCTCATACTCGGCAATGGGTGCGGCTGGTCGGAGTCGGCGAGCGTAGTCACCCGGCCGCCGTGGAGTGATACGCCCAGCACCTGTTTCGTGCTGGCGTCGCCGACCGCGTGATCGCGGTGACGCTACCGTTATCACGCTCAACCATTCACCTGGACACCATCATGACGTGGTCGACCGCGACGCGTTCACAGTAGTCCCGTCGCTGCTGGACCAGCTTGACTGCTACACGCGCACGCCGACCGCGAATGGACTGTACCCCGGCACGACCGTAATCTCTTTGGAGCCATCGCTCGTGCTCTCCACCTTCCGCGGATCCGATTGATCCACGGCGACGGCGACCTCCGCACCGCTCAGCGTGGGCAAATGGGACGACGGAGACAACGTGTTGGCCGTCGCCCCGGCGTCGTGGTGGCCGATGAGCGCAACGGCCGTGTCGGCATCGAGCGCCGAGAGGGTCCCCAGTGATGTCAGTGCGCGATCGCTGTCGGCGGTCGCAGCGCCGGCCACGATGCACGGTCTCGTCCGTCCCGGTGTGGGGATCGAGCATCACGAAGGCGTCTCCCACGATCACGGCGCCGCGATTCGCGAACAGCAGAGCGAGCAGTGCCCGTAGGCGTGACCCGGAGTAAAGATCACCTGCAGGTGGCCTGGCACGTCGAGTTGATCGTGCGACCCATAGTTCCGCGTCGAGTCGGCTCCGTTCACCCACTACGCTCCATCGCCGCCATCTCGCTGAAGATCTTCAGAATCCCGGGTTGGCGCAAGTAAGGCGTCCCGGCAGAAAACCGACGAAGGCGTCCGAAACAACGTCGCCCGCGGCGGATCCAGGCTGTGTATGAACAGGCGTTGTGGGTATCGCCAATGCATGCCCGAAGCCCAGGATGTGACCATTGTCCCGTACCGCGATGGCCCCTATCTCGTGCGCGGTCCCGTCTCGATGCAGGATCAACGCGGTCGCAGGATCGTGCTCGTCCGAGAGCCGGTCGCGCTGTGCCGTTGCGGTCGGTCTCGAACACGACCCTTTTGCGACGGCACGCACCGGTTGATCGGCTTCAGCGTGCCTTCCGGCGTTGAGGGTGTCGCCACCAGCGGCTTTCAGAAAAGCTCTGACGACACCGATGGTCTTCGCATGGAGGAACTCGGTCCTGAGTTGGATGTTCCGCTGCCATCGCTGCCGGCGCAGGCGGCGTTGAGGCGCGCTCGGCGAACAGTCGAGCTGGTCGACGAGCAAGCGTCCGCAACGACGACGGGCGCTGCCGGCCAGCGTGCTCGTGCGCTCATCAGCGGTGCGATTCGGTTGCTCGAAGATACCTCCGCACGCGGAGAGCGCGCCGCACCCCTGCTGCTAATCGAAGGGGCGATCAGCGTTCTGACGCCGGTTGCGGGGAGCGGATCCAGCCACGTCGATCGGGTGCTGGCTGAGCTCCGGACAGCAGCGGCAGCCTTGGAGGCAACGTCATGAGCATCAAGAACGTTGACCGCGGTGAAAGAGAGATCGAGCTGCCTCCGGTGCGGGGGCCGTGGACGGCGAGGCTGTACGAGCTTCTGGCGGCCGACTCCCCCCTCGATTGGCTCCAAAGCACCGGCGGCGCATGCAGCGACGTTCCGGCCGTTGACGACGACGATCTGCAGATGGCGCTGTATCTCTGTTATGAGCTGCACTATGCCGGACTCCACGGCGTCGATCCGCGAATGGAGTGGAGCCCGTCGGTGCTGACGTTCCGTGCCTTGATGGAGGACGAGTTCGAGTCGTCGCTGCGGGAGCTAGTCGGTCATGAGGAACCATCCGCTAGCCCAGTGGGCGACGAGCTTCAGCGACTCGTCCGAGAGGACCATGGTCCGCCTCTGTCGCGTTACATCCAGACGCAGGGCACTCGCGAGCAGGTGCTTGAGCATGTGGTTCATCGTTCTGCGTATCAGCTCAAGGAGGCGGACCCGCACTCCTGGGCTATCCCGCGGCTGAGCGGTGCGCCGAAGGCTGCCCTCGTCGAGGTCCAGGCCGATGAATACGGGGGCGGGCGAGTCGAGCGCATGCACTCGGTCCTGTTCGCCAATACGATGCGCGGCCTCGGGCTCGATGATCGGTACGGCGCCTACCTCGATCGTCTGCCGGGGATCACGCTGGCCACCGTCAACCTCATGTCGTGGTGTGGTTTGCATCGGTACCTCAGGGGGGCCCTTGTCGGTCATCTCGCGGTCTTCGAGATGACGTCGTCCGGTCCGAACCGCCGCTACGGGGACGGGTTGCGTCGGCTGGGGTACGGCCCGGATGTCACCTTCTTCTATGACGAGCACGTCGAAGCCGACGCCGTGCATGAGAACATCGCAGCCTGGGATCTCGCGGATGGGCTGGCGCGGGCAGATCCCGAACTGGCTCCTGACATCCTGTTCGGAGCTCGTGCTCTGCTAGCACTGGAGGCACGCTGGGGTGAGCACCTACTGGCATCCTGGAAGCGCCAGGAGTCGTCGCTGCGTATGCCACCGAGCTGACGGCACCGAAGTATCGTCGTCGCTCATCGCCCGGCTGGCATCAGTCGGGGAGAAACCTGTCGGCCGCCCATCCCGTGAGTCCGCCTATGCCCACCGCGGCCACCGCCCGGCGCTGCCGCAGTGCGCCGTTGGCGTCGATCGAAGCACGCGCATGTTGCAGCAGATCCACGCATCCCAGCCGCCGCGCCGCGGGAGCGATCTGATCCACCAATTCATGCAGGCGCTCACGCGTCGGACGACGTTCTCCAGAGGAGAGATCGGCAAGGGTTCCATCGACGCCGTGACGCAGAGCTGACCAGCGGTTCTCCTGGATCCGCCAGGTCGGAGCCTCGGGGAGAGGCTCGCCCGCGTCGAATCGGTCGGCAAGCGTAACCACCAGTGACTGCACGAAGGCGGTGACTCCCGCTGCCTCCGCGATCGTCGTCTGTGCATCCGGAACCCGGAGCTCGAGGGTCCCGTGGACGACATGCGGACGCAGCTCCCACCACCAGCTCGCGGCGTCGGGCATCGCGCCCATGCGCGAGCCCCATGCGAGCTGGTCGGCGAACCATGCCCAGCTCGGGATCGTGGGCGGTACACCCTGCCGGGGCAGCTGGACGCAGATTCCCGGCCGCACACTGGCCAACTCACTGTCGGCGCCACCGTAGAACGGAGCATTGGCGGCCAGCGCGGCGATCTCGGGAAGATGACAGCGCAGAGCGTTGTACACGGCCAGCGTCCGCTGCGCCCCTCCCACCGCGACATGCACCTGGAGCGCGGCGACCAGTTGCCGATGGGCGACCGGCCCGTACTCCCTGCGCAGCGCGACATACCGTTCTCCCTCGCTGAGCGGCCCGGACGCTGGGGCGAACGGGTGGGCGCCCGCCACCGCCGGACGCGCGAGTCCGTGAGCCGCACGCGCGAGATCCCGCCGGCCGTCAGCCAACTGGGCGATGGCTTCTGCGGCCGTCTCGGCAGGCTCGGTGACGATCTCGATCTGCGCAGCGGGAAGTTCGCGCTTGAAGCGCCGATCTCCCGCGGTTCGCCGCAGCAGAGCATCGGCGCGCGGAGCGAGGTCCAGCGTGTCCGGATCCAGCAGCATGACCTCTTCCTCCACCCCCACGGTGAAGCCGCCTGTCTCCTCAAACCGCCGCTGGACCGTGGCCGGGGTCGGGAGCGCCATCTTCGGCGAGCTACCGATTCGGTCGTATGGCCGAGATGAGGATCGTCTCCTCCTCATCGCGCCCATCGGCGGTCACACCCAGACCCTGTTCTCTGAGCCGGGCCACCCGTTGGCGACCGATCGCGCCCAGCGGACCACGGTGTCGATCGACCACCTCGGCCTTCAGACCAGAATCCTCCAAAGCGTCGAGCGTGCGCTGTTCGCCATTGAACGAGCCGTGGACGATCACGAACCGACCCCCCGGACGAAGATGATGCGCAACCTGGGAGCACAAGGGATCGATGAGGGCACGCCCGTCGCCTCCACCCTCCCAGGCACGAGCGGCACCGTGCCCAGGGAGCTCCGCGTCGCCGGGATAGTACGGAGGGTTCGCGAGCACGACGTTGAAACTCTCGCGAGCAACGGCTTCGAACAGACTGCCGCGCCGGGTGCGCACGCGAACCTGATTTCGCCGGGCATTGAGGGTCACCGTCGCCAGGGCGCGACGGGACACATCGACCGCGGTGACCGACCGCGCGCCAAGCCGCGCAGCGCTGATGGCCAGGACCCCGCTGCCGGTGAACATGTCCAGGATGTCCTGGTCTCGCGCCAGACCCTGCTCAGCGAGCAGCCGGACGACCATGACTGCGTCGCTATGGGGCGGCCAAACCCCGGGTAGCGTCGATACCCGCAACCGCTGTTCACCCAGTGGAATGATCGAAGCGCTTGCCACGCGCCTTACATACCCCCTGCAGCAAGCCGCAACATTCGGTACTGCCGAGGGCGCGCCGCCGGAGCCCAGCCTCCCAAGACAAACCCGCAGTGTACGAACGTATCCCGCGCCGCTAGAGCATTGGGCGACCGCCGGTCGCCGGAACGATCGCACCGGACACGTAGCTGACCGCGTCCGAGGCGAGCATGACGTAGATCGGCGCGAGCTCCGCTGGCTGTCCCGGCCTCTGAAGTGGGGCCTGCTCGCCGAAGCTCTCCACTGCCTCTTCGGGCATCGTCGACGGGATGAGCGGTGTCCAGATCGGTCCCGGCGCGACTCCGTTGACGCGGATGCCGCGGTCGGCGAGCGCCTGGGCGAGGCTCGCCACCATGTTGGCGATCCCCGCCTTGGTGGCGGCGTAGGGGAGAAGCTGGGGAGAGGGCTGCTGGTAGTTGATCGACGTCGTGGCGATGATCGACGCGCCCGCCTCCATGTGGGGGAGTGCCGCCTTGGTGAGGTGGAAGAACGCGCTGAGGTTGGTGGCGATCGTGAAGTCCCACTCCTCGTCGGGAATCTCCTCGATCGTCTCGTGGCTCATTTGGAAGGCGGCGTTCGAGACGAGGATGTCGATTCCGTTGAGCTCCTGCACGGCCGTGTCGATGATCTCTCGGCAGTGCTGCGGTGAGGACAGGTCTCCGCCGACCATGACCGCGTTGCGGCCGGCCTGCTGCACCCAGTCGGCGGTGTCTGTCGCGTCCTCGGCTTCGTTCAGGTAGGAGATCAGCACGTCAGCGCCTTCCCGCGCGAAAGCGATCGCAACGGCCTTGCCTATGCCGCTGTCTGCACCGGTGATGATCGCGCGCTTGCCGGTCAGCTTGCCCGCTCCCTTGTAGCTGTCCTCGCCATGGTCAGGTTTCGGCCTCATCTCGGCAGTAGTCCCGGGCGGCGTCTGCTGCTGGGGTGGCTGAGGCATGTCGCTCCTTGCCGTTGGTGTTCGCGTTTCCGCTGATCCCCTACCCATGCGTCCCGGTGTTACGCGTGTCTGGTCCGCCGCGGGCCACCCGATCGAGCGCGTGCGAGAAGGCCGGATGACTTGAGACCGGTGCTTGCGGCGTCGACAAGTCAGTCACCGGGTTCAGACACCTGTCCGCATCGGCACGAATGCGCGGACCGGACTACCATTCCGGGACGCTGGGGCCGCCCGTCGCGTGCCTGTCGGAGGATTCTTCTCGATCGGAGTCAATTTGCGTGCTGGACACGCCCGTCTCAGGAGTGTTAAGTTAATGATCAGTCGTTTTTCGCGCAGTCGCATTCGCGTACTCACGAGCGGCGCGGCCGCGGTCGCCGCGGTGGCGGCGTCGGTCGCGCTCGTCACCCCCGCCGCGGCGGCGCCGGCCTCGTGCACCGGCATCAGCTTCACGGTGCTGCACAACGATCAGTCGGGCGGCGTGATCCTGCCCGGCGGCAGCTACACAGTGTCGAGCCCGAATCTTGGTTGCTCGACGGCGTCGAGCTACTTCACGACGTTCTTGAACAAGTACAACTTGGCGATCCCCGGCTGGCACGGTGTGGTGATCGCGAAGGGTTGGGGAACCTACATCAGGAACGGGAGCAGCACGCAATTTACCGTCAAGTGGAGCAAGGCGAAGCGTGGCACGACCAGCAGTTGCGCGACTTCGGCGCTGAAGGTGTCGCTCGGTCCGGCGAACGGCGCCGCGGGTACGGTGTTCTACCCCCTCAATTTCGTGAACACGAGCAAGCTCGGGTGCACGCTGCGTGGTTATCCGGGCGTGTCTGCGGTGACGAGCAGCGGCGCGCAGATCGGTAGCCCTGCGTCGCAGATCTCCTCTTCCTTCAAGACCGTCACGCTTCTGGCTGGCAAAAGCGCGAGCGCGCTGGTCGGGATCGTCGAGACGGGCGACTTCGATCCGTCGCAGTGCGCGCCGGTCACGGCCGCCGGACTGAAGGTGTTCCCGCCCGGCCAGAGCAAGGCGGTGACGATCAAAAAGTCGTTCTCGACGTGCTCGAGCACGACCGTAATCTCGTTGACCGTCAGGCCGGTCAGCTAACGGGCGCGTCCGGGTGTGCGCGACTGGGGCGTCGCGCACACCCACCGCCCGCGCCGGGTCTGACCCGGGACCGGGCGGCGCCAGCTCCCGGCCGTCGCGGCGCGGGGGCCTGTTCCGCGGAACACTTACGGTGAAACAACGACGAGTTCCGGTTGCGCGGTTCGCCCGCGCATAGCGGAGGCGACGGATCGGCGCTCTACCCGAGGTTTCTCGATGCCCTGGGCGGCGCGCTCAGGCTTCGCGCCGGTCTGCGCTCGCGGCCGTGCCCGGCTCCCAGTCGGCGGGCCGGCCGAGCGCGGCGCTCTTGAGCACCTTCAGCGGTAGCAGCGCGCAGCGCAGGCGCAGTGGTGGGATCTCGGTCCCGAGCAGTTGCAGGATGAACGACTGGTCGAGCGCGAGGATCTCGGACGTCCGTCTGTGGCGGATCTCGTCCGACGCCATCGACGCGGCCGCTTGGCAGATCGCGCAGCCGTGGCCCTCGAAGCGCACGTCGAGGATCTGACCGTCAGGTTGCACCGCGAGCTTGACGGTCAGGTCGTCACCGCACACCGGGTTGAGTTCGCGGAACTCGAGGTCGACGCGATCGAGCGCGGAGGCTGGGGGGCTCCAGTTGTGCGGCGAGGACGCGTGCTCCAGGATCCGCTCGTGGTAAAGCTCCTCGGTGCGACCGACGCGCTCCATGCTCTCAGCGTAGGCCGGCGCGCTGCGCGAGCTCGCGGGCGCCGGCCCGGTTGGCCGCAGCGAGCTCCGCCACGTCGGCCGTGCACAGCTCGCCGGCGTCGACCACGGCGCGGCCGCCGACGAGCAGAAGCTCGAGCGGCGCGGGCGGGCCGAACACGAGCGCGCACACGGGGTCGGCGATGTCGGCATGTCCGAGGCCGTCGAGCCGCCACAGCGCCAGGTCGCCGAGCTTGCCGACCTCCAGCGACCCGATCGCGTCCGACCGGCCCAGACAGCGAGCGCCGCCGACCGTCGCCATCCACAGCGCCTGCCGCGCGGTGAGCGCCTGCGGACCCAGGCGGGCACGGGCGAACAGCAGCGCCTGATGGAGCTCCTCGGCCAGGCCGCCGTGCTCGTTGGAGGCGACGCCGTCGACCCCGAGACCGACCGGCGCCCCCGCCGCGAGCAGCTCGGGGATCGGCGCGATGCCCGAGCCCAGCCGGGCATTGGAGCTCGGACAGTGCGCGACCCCGGTGCCGGTGGCGGCGTACTTGGCGATGTCGCCGTCGGAAAGGTGCACGCAGTGTGCGAGCCAGACGTCGTCGCCGAGCCAGCCGAGCGATTCGACATAGTCGACCGGACGCGCGCCGAAGTGGGCGAGGCAGTACTCGTCCTCGTCGCGGGTCTCGGCGAGGTGGGTGTGGAGGCGGACGCCGAGCGTGCGCGCCAGCTGCGCGCAGTCGCGCATCAGCTCACCCGTGACCGAGAACGGCGAGCAGGGCGCGAGTGCCACTTGGAGCAGGGAATCGAAGCTCGCGTCGTGGTATGCGCCGACCGCCGCCTCGCACTCGGAGAGGATACGGTCGGCGTCCTCGACGACCTCGTCGGGTGGAAGGCCGCCGGACGAGCGTCCCAGGTTCATCGAGCCGCGGGTGGCGCAGAAGCGCAGCCCGATGCGCCGGGCTGCCTCGATCTCGGCGGCGAGCAGGTCGCCGCCGGACGCCGGGAAGACGTAGTGGTGGTCCATTGCGGTCGTGCAACCGGACAGGGCGAGCGCGGCGAGCCCGGTGCTTGCGGCGATGTACTCCAGGTCTGCGTCGAGTTGCGCCCACACCGGATAGAGGGCGGTGAGCCACTCAAACAGCGTGCCGTCGGCGGCGTAGCCGCGCGTGAGCCACTGGTACAGGTGATGGTGCGTGTTGACGAAGCCCGGCGTCGCCAGGCAGCCGCGGCCGTCGACGCGCCGCGCCCCGTCGCTCGGTGGGGCGGGGCCGGCGCCGATCGCGGTGATCCGCCCGCCGGCCACGACGACATGTCCGGTCGAGTACTCGGTGCCGGCCGCGTCAACGGTGGCGATCGCGCACCCGTCAATCGCCACCGTGTCGGTGCCTGCCGAAGGTGTCATGTTCTCGCGAGCGGTCACTAGCTGCCGCGATAGGTTGAGAACGCGAACGGGCTGAGCAGCAGCGGCACGTGATGATGAGCGGCTGCGTCGACGACGGTGAAGGTCACTGTCACCTCGGGATAGAACGTGGCGACACCGGCGGCGGCGAAGTACCCGCCGGTGTCGAAGTGGAGGCGGTGAATCCCCGCTTCTGGATTTCCGAGCTCGGTGATTCGCCCGTCGGCGTTCGTGCGCCCGTGTGCGGCGATGCGCCACTCGCCGTCGACCTGTTCGTCCAGGCGAACCCCGACGGCCTCGGCCGGCTGCCCGGTCGTGGCGTCAAGCACGTGCGTCGACAGGCTCATCGTCCCTCCAGCAGCTTGCCCAGTCGCAAGCGGTTGATCTTGGCCAGCTCTCCGAGTACCACGCCGCGCTCGGTCTCCGGGTCGTTGTCGAGCCGAGCCTGGCAGACGGCGAGGAGCTCCGCGGCGCTGCGGCCGGACGCGCACACGAGGTAGACGTGGCCGAACCGCTGCTCGTAGGAGGCGTTGGCGGCCGCCAGCTCGCCGAGCACGTCCGCGCCGGCGGTGGCGACGCCCGCCTGCTCGCCGCGTGACCAGGCAGCGGAACGCCCCTCATCACCATGCGCCGGAGCGGCGTCGCCGATGCGCGGGTGGCCGGCGAGCGCCTGCTCGAGCCCGCGGTCGTCGAGCCCGGCGGTCGCGCGGTCCGAGGCCACACACAGCGCGGCCTCGGACCGGTACGGGCGCCCGTCCAGCATCTCCTCCACCCATGCCTCCGCGGCGCAGCAGCTCCGCAGCCGGCCGCGCAGCTCGTCGTCGGGCGCGACGTCGAACGTCGCCACTCCGTCGCCCGGCGCGGGATCCCCGTCGAGTGGTGACCTCCTGTCCACGGTCAGTGGACACCCGCGCCGGGCTCATCGGTACCGGGGAGCACCACGGCTCCCTCGTCGACCGCGAGCTGCACCGCCGACTCCGTCTGGTCGGGTTGCCCCCAATGGTTGAACACGAGGTTGAGGACGAAGACCACGATCACCGTGGCGGTGATGCTGGATCCGAAGATCACCTGGAAGTTCTTCGGGAAGTTGTCGTAGAAGCTCGGGTCGAACGCGGGCACCAGGCCAACGGCGAGCGAGATCGCGACGATCAGCAGGTTGTGGTTGTTGCGGAAGTTGACCTTGTGCAGCGTCTGGATCCCGACCGCGGTCACCATCGAGAACATGATCGTGGCGGCCCCGCCGATTACCGGCCCGGGCAGGTCGGCGACGATCTGCCCCACCTTCGGGATCAGGCCCAGGACCAGCAGGAACACGCCGCAGGCGGTCACCACCCAGCGGCTGCGGATCCCGGTGAGCCCGACGAGACCGACGTTCTCCGCGAACGCCGTGTCCGGGAAGGAGTTGGTGAACGACGCGATGAACGCCGACAGCGCGTCGGTCGCCAGTCCGCGAGCCAGGTCATCGGGGGTCAGATCCTTCTCCACCAACTCGCCGACCGCGAGCATGTCGGCGGTCGACTCGGTGAACGTGACCATCATCACGATGCACATCGTGATGATCGGCGCGGCCGCGAACTTCGGGGCGCCGAAGCGCCAGATTTCAGGCCCGCCGAACCAGGCGGCGTGGGCGACGTTGCTGAAGTCGGTCTGGCCCATGAGCGCCGCCGCAATCGTGCCAATCACGATGCTGAGCAGCACCGCGATCTGCGACACGAAGCCGCGGAACAGGCGGGTGATCAGGATGATGGTCAGGATGACGATCCCGGCGAGGACGACGTGCGAGACCTGGGCGACGTTGGCCCCGTTGACCACGGTGGGGGCGATCAGGGAGATGTCCGCGCCGCCCAGCGACAGGCCGATGATGCAGATGACCGTGCCGGCGACGAGCGGCGGGAAAAAGCGGATGATCCTCGAGAAGGGCCTCGCGAGAATCAGCCCGAGCACGCCTGAGATCAGCATCGCGCCGTACACGTAGGGCAGGCCCTTCACGCCGCCGTACTGGGTCGCGATGATGATCATCGGGTTCAGGACCGTGAAGGTCGCGCCCGCGACCACCGGCAGCCTGACCCCGAGTATGTTCTTGATGCCCGCCGACTGGATGATCGTCGCGATCCCCGACACGAGCAGGTCGGCGCTGACCAGGGCCGCGATCTGAGCCGATTTCAGCCCGATCGCCGGTCCGACGATCAGCGGAACCGCGACCGCCCCCGCGTACATGATGCACAGGTGCTGCAGGCCGAAGACCAGCAGCTTGTGAGGTGGGGGGACGCGGTCCACGGGATGTATGCCGGTGGAAGGCGCGGCGCTGTCAGGCCGCGTGAGCGTCTCTTGTGACGACATGGAGTTCTCCCTCTCCGTCAGCGGTGATCGGTGACCAGGAAACATCCGAGGTCCATTCGGACTTCCGTCTGGCGGATTTCTATTTCCGCGTAGCAGATAACTTATTGATAACAGGCGCCGCTGTCAAGCCGATTTCGTCCATCGGCAACCATGGCGAGCGGCAGCGCCCCCCGACGACGCGCACGCGGAGCGAATCGCGCGCTGAACTCCGCTCTCGGGCGGCGCCGGGAGGCGGAACCGCGGGTCAGTTGGCGTGCGCGGTCTCGGCGGCGCTCGGGCGTACCGGCGCGGCGAGCGCGGCCCCGATGTTCTCCGCAGCCTTGCGGAGGATCGGCGCGGCCTTGTCGATCACGTCGTCGGACATCCGCGTCAACGGTCCGGACATCGAGAGCGCCAGCGGCCGGGGAGCGCCCGGCACGGCGACCCCGACGCAGCGCACGCCCAGTTCCTGCTCGCCGTCGTCGAGCGCGTACCCGCGCTCGCGCACCCGTTCGAGGTCGGCGAACAGCAGCTTGGAGGTGGTGAGGGTCTGCTCGGTGCGTCTTGGCATCCCGGTGCGCTTGAGCAGGTCCCGCACCTCGTCGTCGGGCTTGGTGGCGAGGATCGCCTTGCCGACCGCGGTCGCGTGCGGCTTGGCCCGGCGACCGACCTCGGTGAACATCCGCATGAAGTTCTGCGAGGGCTGGACCTGAGCCACGTAGACGATCTCCTCGCCGTCGAGCACGGCGAGATTGACCGACTCGCCGAGCGCATCGACGACCTCGGACATGTATGGGTGAGCCAATGCCTCGAGTCGCTTGGTGCTCGTGTCGACTAGGCGCATCAGCCGAGGACCGAGCGAGTACTGCCGCGACGGCTCCTGACGAACGTAGCCGAGGTCGACGAGCGTGCGGACCAGGCGGTGGATGGTGGCCGGCGGCAGCTGCGCCTCGGTGGCCAGCTGCGACAGCCCGATCTCGCCGCCCGCGTCGGCCATGGCCTCGAGGATCGCAAAGGCACGAGCGAGCGACTGCACCCCGCCGTTCGATTGAGCCTCGGACGCGCCATCCGTGGCCATCTGCGCCCTCCGTGGGCCCCGTGTACGGCTACCGGTCACCTGTCCACCTAACGATATCAAGGTTCCGTATCACGGTAAGACATACTCAAGTCATCCCGTCCAGTTTGACGCGCACCCCGTCGACCCAGACACCGGCCACATCGGAGCTGACACCCAGCGCGAACGCCCGCCCAAGCGCCTGCTCCGGACCGTCCGCGCACCGCAACCCGACGTCCAGCGGGCTGCCTGGAGGCGGGCGCAGCCACAGCGCGTCGAACCGCTTGCGGGCGCTGAGGTCCCCGATCTGTTGCTCGAGGCCGAGCGCCGCCGCGCCGGCCGTTGTCGCCAGGTGGAGCAGATGGGTTGAGGTCAGCGGCACGCCGTCAGCGCCCCGGAGCCGCTGCATGAAGTACGCCTGTAGTCCCTCCTTGAACAGCGAGTAGCCGGTGCCGGCACCGACATCGCTGCCGAGCGCCACCGGCACGCGATGAGCGAGGTGACGGTGCAGCGGGAACAGCCCGCTGCCGAGCGCGGCGTTGCTCGTAGGGCAGTGCGCGACCGCGGCGCCGCCGGCGGCCAGGCGCTCCAGCTCCGGGTCGGTGGGGTGGACGTTGTGCGCCAGCACGGTCCGTGACCCGATCAGACCGTGCCGGTCGTAGCTGTCGACGTAGCTGCACCCGAACAGGTCGCGAACGGTGGCGATCTCGGTCGTGTTCTCGTTCACATGCGAGGTGAACCAGCTGCCGGGGACCGCCGCATGCAGCGCCGCGCACGAGGCGAGCAGTTCGTCGGTGCAGGACAGCGCGAACCGCGGGATCACCGCATAACGGCTCCGCCCCCGTCCGTGCCAGCGGTTCGCGAGCGCCAGCCCCTCGTCGTAGGCGCGCTGCGCGGTGGTGTGCAGCTCCGGGCGCAGCAGCCGGTCGCCCACCACCAGCCCGCTCGTGATCCGCAGGCCGCGCGCGGACGCGACGTTGAACAGTGCGTCGACCGCCGGCGCGAAGTGGGCGCCGAACACGAGCGCGGTGGTCGTGCCGGCATCGGCGAGCCCGGACACGAACTCAGGCGCGACCTCCTGCGCATACCCGATGTCGGCCATACGCGCCTCCTCGGGGAGCGCGGAGCGGTCCAGCCAATCGAGCAGCGGCATGCCCAGGTCGCCGATGATCCGTGCTTGCGGAAAGTGGACGTGCGCGTCGACGAAACCCGGCAGCAGCAGACCGTCGGTGAGCTCGGATACGGGCTCGGAGGCATGCCGGGCTCGCACCTCGGCGAACGGGCCGCGATCGGCGATCTCGCCGTCCGCGGTCACGAGCAGCCCGGCGTCGGCCTCGGCCCGCAGGGCTCCGCCGCGGAATGGGTCCTCAGGCGTGTCGAGGACCTGGGCGCGATAGATCGTCACGACCGGGCGCCGCTGGGCTCGGACTCAAGCTCGCGCTCGGGTTCGGCCTCGCGCTCGGGTTCGGCCTCGCGCTCGAAAGTCCGCAGCAGATCCGCGGCGACGCTGACCGCGATCGTCGCGGGCTCCTTGCCGCTGATGTCGGGCAACCCGATCGGCGTCCTGATCCGAGCGATCGTCTGAGCGTCGTGACCACCCTCGTCGGCGAGCCTGCGCCGGAAGCGCGCCCATTTGCCTGATGACCCGATCAGCCCGATCGACCCCAGGTCGTCGCGCCGCAGGGCCGCGTCGCACAGCGCCACGTCCTCGGCATGGTCGTGGGTCATGATCAGCACGTGGGTGCCGGATGGCAGCTCGCCGAACACGGACTCCGGCAGCACCGGGACGCGGTGGATATGCACACTGGCCACCGCGTCGGCGAGCACGGCGAGCCGAGACTCGCTGAGCATCTCGGACCGCGTGTCGATCAGGTGCAGCTCGATGTCGTGCCGGGCGAGGATGCGGGCGAGCTCCAGCCCGACGTGCCCGGTACCGAAGACCGCCACGGCGGGGACCGTCCGCAGCGGCTCGAGTAGGACGGTCACCTTGCCGCCGCAGCATTGCGCGCCGTGCTCGGACGGGGCGCGCTCCGACAGCTCGCAGGTGATCAGCTCAGGTACCGCCGCCGGGCTCGCCAGCTGCGCCCGCGCTCGCTCGATCGCGACCGCCTCTACATTCCCGCCGCCGATCGAGCCCCACGCACCGTTCGCGCTGACCACCATCTTGGCGCCCGCGCGGCGCGGCGCGTGCCCGCGGACCGTCGCGAGCGTCACGAGGACGGCGGGCTCGCGGGCCGCTCGCAGGCGAACGACCGCGTCCAGCCAGAGCCCATCAGGCATGCACCACCACGTGCTGCAAACGCTCCGAGGCTATGTGCATCGGCTCCGCGTCTGGGCCGAGAGCCGGCGGCACGCGACCGGGAAAGCCCTCGATCACCTCCGCGCGGCGGTCGCCGGAGGCCTGGTCACGCGCCTGCTCGACCGCCCAGAACACCGCCTCGGGGGTGGCCGGGCTGGCCAGGTTCACGCTCGTGCCGGCCTTCCCGAAGGCCGCGGCCGCCTGGCGCAGCGCCTCACGGACCGAGAACGCCAGCATCAGCGGCGGCTCCCCGACCGCCTTGGAGCCGTACACGGCACCGGCTTCGGTGGCGTCGCGCAGCAGCGTGACGTTGAACGTCTCGGGCATCTCGGAGAAGCTCGGCAGCTTGTAGGTGCTGGCCGCCTGGGTCAGGAAGCGCCCGCGCCCGGGACCATCGCTGGTGTCCCAGCGCAGGTCCTCGAGCGTGAGCCACCCGGCCCCTTGAACGAAGCCGCCTTCGATCTGGCCGAGGTCGACGAGCGGGGAGAGGCTGTCGCCGACGTCGTGCACGATGTCGACGCGCAGCGTGCGATACGCCCCGGTGAAGCCGTCGACCTCGACCTCGGTGGCGGCCGCTCCGTAGGCGAAGTACTTGAACGGGCTGCCCTGCATCACCGTCGAGTCCCAGTGCAGCCCCTCCGTGCGGTAGAAGCCCGAGGCCGCCAGCTGGACGCGCTGGAAGTACGCCGTACGCACGAGCTCGTCCCACTCGACGTAGGTCTTGTCGGAGGCCGACAGAGGCCGCGCAACGCCGTCGACAATCCGGACGTCATGGGCGTTGATCCCGAGCATGGCGCCCGCGACGGACAGCAGCCGATCACGAATCTGCTCGCACGCGTTCTTGACTGCCCCGCCGTTCAGGTCCGCGCCGGAGCTGGCCGCGGTCGCCGAGGTGTTGGGCACCTTGTCGGTGCGGGTCGGGGCGAGGCGCACCCGTTCGAGCGGAACGCCCAGCGTGGTCGCGGCCACCTGCAGCATCTTCGTGTGCAGGCCCTGGCCCATCTCGGTGCCGCCGTGGTTGATCAGCACCGATCCGTCCTTGTAGACGAGCACGAGCGCGCCGGCCTGGTTGAACGCGGTCAGGTTGAACGAGATCCCGAACTTCACCGGCGTCATCGCAAGCCCGCGCTTGACGTGCGCGTGCGTCGCGTTGAACTGCTCCACCTCCCGCATGCGTTCGAGCACATCCCCGGCGGAGATCGTCTGCTCCCACACGGCCTGCAGCCGTTCCGGATGACGGACCGGCTGTCCGTACGGGGTGCTCTGGCCCGCGCTGTAGAAGTTGCGGTGCCGCAGCTCAATCGGGTCGATGCCGAGCAGCGGCGCGCAACGGCCGAGGATGTCCTCGAGGACGATCATCCCCTGGGGACCGCCGAAGCCGCGGAACGCGGTGTTCGACGCCTTGTGCGTTTTGGCGATCCGTCCGTTTATCCGAGCGTGGGGGATCCAGTAGGCGTTGTCGATGTGACACAGCGCCCGCGCCAGCACCGGCTCTGACAGGTCCAGGCTCCAGCCGCCGTCCGCGGTGAGCGTCGCCTCGAGCGCGAGCACGTGTCCGTCGGCGTCGAAGCCGACACGCCAGTCGGCGTGAAAGCCGTGGCGCTTGCCGGACATCGTCAGATCCTGGGTGCGGTTGAGCCGCAGGCGCACCGGGCGCCCGGTGAGGATCGCGCCGAGCGCCGCGATCGCCGCGAAGCCGTGGGGCTGCATCTCCTTGCCGCCGAACGCGCCGCCCATCCGCAGGCACTGCACGGTGATCTCCGAGTTGCGCCGCCCGAGCACGTGGGCGATGATCTCCTGCGTCTCCGAGGGGTGCTGGGTGCTCGACTGGACGAACACCTGTCCCGCCTCGTCGACGTGGGCGAGCGCGGCGTGCGTCTCCAGGTAGAAGTGCTCCTGGCCGGAGAACTCGAACTCGCCGCTGAACACCCGGTCGGCCTCGGCCAGCGCGGTATCCACGTCGCCGCGCGCCACCTGCGGCTGGCCGCCCTGGAAGCTGCGGGCGGCGATCGCCTCGGTGACGGAGATATAGGACGTGAGCGTCTCGGCCTCCACCTCGACGGCCTCGGCGCCGAGCCGGGCGGCCTCGAGCGTCTCGCCCAGCACCCAGCACACGGCATGGCCGTAGAACATGATCTCCGACGGGAACAGGGGCTCGTCGCGCTTGACCCCGGCATCGTTGACGCCCGGTACGTCCGCGGCGGTCAGTACCCGCACCACGCCGGGCACGGCGAGCGCGGGCTCGATGTTCAGGGTGGTGATCCGCGCGTGCGCGTACGACGTCTGCACCGGATAGGCGTGCAGCAGGTCCTTGGTGCGATAGATCAGGTCGTCGGTGTAGAGCGCCGCGCCGGTCACGTGCAACACCGCGCTCTCATGTGGGACGGCGATCCCGACCGCCGGGCTCTCGGGCCGCGTGGCAAGGTCACTCATTGATATCTCCCGTTGGTAGGGATGAATGCGGTCATGCCGGGACTCGCTCGATCCCGATCTCCGGATTGTCCGCGTGCAGCTTCAGCAGACTCGATCGGAGCATCGCCGCGCGGTACCGGGTGCTCGCGCGGTGATCGCTCAGCGGGGTGCCCTCGGCGCCGAGGATCTCAGCGGCCGCGGCCACCGTCTCATGCGACCAGGCCTCGCCGACCAGCGCCGCCTCGGTGGCGGTGGCGCGCAACGGGGTCGCGGCGATGCCGCCGAGGCCGATCCGGGCGCGCTCAACGATCCCGGCGTCGTCATGGTCGATCGCGAACGCGACCGCGACGCTCGAGATATCGTCGAATCGCCGCTTGGCGATCTTGTGGAAGGCGGTCAGGCGGGCCGGCGGCAGCGGGATCCGGATCGCGCGGATCAGCTCGCGGTCTTGCCGAACGCTCGTCCGGTAGCCGGTGAAGTAGTCGGCCAACTCGACCTCCCGCTCGCCCTCGACGCTGGCCAGCACGAGCCGCGCTCCGAGCGCCAGCAGCGCGGGTGCGGTGTCGCCGATCGGCGAGGACGTGCCGAGGTTGCCGCCGAGCGTGGCGCCGTTGCGGATCAGCCGAGAGGCGAACTGCGGAAACATCTCCGCGAGGAGCGGCACGCGACCGTCGAGGAGGCGCTCGATCTCGGTGAGCGAGAGCGCGGCGCCGATCTCGACCCAATCGGAGTCGATCGACAGGTTCCGCAGCTCCTCGAGGCGGTCGATCGCCAGCACCGCCTCGGGACGCAGGCCACGCAGGTTGACCTCGACACCATGGTCGGTGCACCCGGCGATCACGGTGGTCTGCGGCCGCTCGTGGAGGATCTCCACCGCCTCGGCGAGCGTCGCGGGCCTAGTGAAGGTGAGACCGTCCTGGCTCAACCGAGTCGCCACCGCCGCGGGCGCGGGCTGCGCCGACCGGGCGCCGAGCGCGTCCGAGGCCGGCGGGTCGCCGAGGGCGTAGGCGGCGTCTCTGATTGGCCGGTACCCGGTGCACCGGCACAGGTTGCCGCTGAGCGCGTGCAGGTCAAAGCCGTTGGGCCCATGCTCGGCATCGCCGTGTCCGTTGGTCGGCGCGCGATCGGGGCGGTAGTACTCGCCCGCCATGCTGCAAATGAACCCCGGCGTGCAATAGCCGCATTGCGAGCCGCCGCGCACCGCCATCTCGTGCTGAACCGGGTGAAGCGCGTCGGCGTCTGCGAGCCCCTCGGCGGTGATCACCTCTTGGCCGTCGAGCGCGGCGATTGGCACCAGGCAGGCGTTGATCGCCACCCATTCCGTCGGTGCGGCCACGCCGGGCCGGGCGATCAGCACCGAGCAGGCGCCGCATTCACCCTCTGCGCAGCCCTCCTTGCAGCCGGTGAGCCCCTGCTCGCGCAGGAAGTCGAGCGCGGTGGTCCAGACGGGCACATCGCCGAGTGCCGTGTTGCGCCCGTTGATCATGACCTCGGCAGCGTCCATCACTCCGTCCTCCTCGACGCACTATCGACGGCTCGGCCGACCTCGTCGGGGAGCGTCGTATTGCCTGCACACGCCCTGTTCGAGCCCTGACTGATTGTACACGTCACCACCGGTCCTGGCAACAAAATCGGAAAACTTTTTCTATTCTGCGGAATAGAAACCGAAGCATTTAGACGAACTGCCGCGTGAGCGGAGCGTGGCGATTGACGTCCTTGTAGAGCAGGTACCGGAAGGGCTCCGGCCCCGCCGCGCAGCACGCCTGGGGGCAGAAGGCGCGCAGCCACATGAAGTCGCCGGCCTCCACCTCCACCCACTCCTGGTTGAGCAGGTACACCGCCTTGCCCTGCAGCACGTACAGACCGTGCTCCATCACGTGCGTCTCGGCGAACGGGATCGACGCGCCGGGCTGCAAGGTCACGATCGTGATGTGCATGTCGTGCCGGAGATCGGCCGGGTCGACGAACCTCGTCGTCGCCCAGGCGCCATCGGTGTCGGGCATCGCCACCGGCTCGATCTCGCGCTCGTGGGCGATCACCGGCGGCGGGGCCTCGAGCCCCGCGACGCGCTGATAGGCCTTGCGGATCCAGTGAAAGGACGCGGACCGATCCTCGCGGTTGTGCAGCGTCCACGCGCTGTCCGGGGGAACGTAGGCGTAGCCGCCCGTGTCCAGCGCGTGCGCGACGTGCTCGAGCGTGAGCTCGACCGTCCCATCGACGACGAACAGCGCCGCCTCCGCGTTCGGATCCGATTCCGGCCGATCCGAGCCGCCGCCTGGGGCGACCTCGACGATGTACTGCGAGAACGTCTCCGCGAACCCCGACAGCGGTCGGGCGATCACCCACAGCCGCGTGTCCTCCCAGAACGGCAGGTAGCTGGTCACGATGTCGCGCATCGTGCGCTTGCCCAGCAGCGCGTAGGCCTCGGTGAAGCGCGTGCGATCGGTCGCCAGCTCGGTCTGTCCGGGCAGCCCACCGCGGGGCACGTAGTAGCTCGTCACTCTCGCCGTCCTCTCTCGATTAGTCTGCCGTGGCGGGTGGGACCCGACGAGTCGACTCGCTCGCCCCGGAGCCAGGTTTGACGGACCAGGCCGGCCAGCCGGCGCCCGGCATAGGCGGACACCGGGTTGCGCTGCTGCAGGTGGGATGGATCGACGACGAACTCCGCCTCCGGGTCGAACACGACGAGGTCGGCATCGGCACCGACCTCGATCCGGCCCTTGTAGGTGAGCCCGACGCGATCGGCGGGAGCGGTCGCCATCCAGCGCACCACGTCGGCGAGGCCGTGGCCCCGGGCGCGGGCCGCGGTCGACACGACCGAAAGGCCGAGCTCCAGCGAGGCGATCCCGCCCCACGCTTCCGCGAAGTCGCCGGTGTCACGGCGCTTGAGATCCGCGGTGCACGGGGAATGATCGGACACGATCATGTCGATCTCGCCGCCGGCCAGGGCCTCCCACAGCCGATCGCAGTTGCCGTGATCGCGGATCGGCGGCGCGCACTTGAACTGCGTCGCCCCATCGTCGATCGCATCGGCGGCGATTGCGAGGTAGTGCGGACAGGTCTCGACGGACACGTCGACGCCCTCGGCGCGAGCGGCGCGTAGCCGCGCGAGCGCCCCGGCCGCCGAGAGGTGCAGCACGTGCACCCGTGGGCGGGCGGGCCCCGTTATTCCGCGGGCTTCGGCGAGGATGCGCTCGATCGCTCGCTCCTCGGCTGCAGGCGGGCGTGAGCGCAGGTACGTCGCATACGAAGGTCCGCCGGGCGCCGGCGCCGCGGCGATCAGCTCGGCGTCCTCAGCGTGCGCGATCAGGAGCGCGCCGAGCCGGGCCGTCTCGGCCATCGCGGCCGCCAGCCCATCGGGATCGATGGGCGGGAACTCCGGCACGCCGGAGTCGACCAGGAAGCACTTGAAGCCGAATACCCCCGCCGCGTTCAGTCCCTCGAGTTCGCCGACGTTGCCCGGCACCGCGCCGCCCCAGAATCCGACGTCGACGTGCGCCTGCGCGGACGCGCACTCTCGCTTGACCGCCAGTGCGTCGACCGTCGTGGTCGGCGGGATGCTGTTGAGCGGCATGTCGATCACGGTCGTCACGCCGCCGGCCGCGGCGGCGCGGGTTCCGGTCTCAAAGCCCTCCCACTCGGTGCGGCCCGGTTCGTTGATGTGCACGTGGGTGTCGACGAGACCGGGCAGCAGCACCTCGCTGTCGGCGAGCCGGACGGTCTCGCGGGCGGCGACCGACCCGGCGCGCTCGTCCTCGAGGACCGCCGCGATGCGCCCGTCGCGCACGGCGACGACGCACGAACGCTCGCCGCCGTCGACGACCGCGCGCGCGGCTACGAAGACGCGGTCAAAGACGGGCTCAGCCATCGGCGAGCCGATCCCCTAGTCGTGCGCCGATCCGTCGTAGCAGCGCGGCGGCCTCGTCGAACGCTTGCTGCGGTGTGGCGGCCTCGTCGAGCAGCGTGTAGACGTCATCGAATCCGGCGGCCTGCAGCCGCGGGGCATCGAGCAGACAGCGACCCGCCACCGCAATGACCGGCACCCCCACGGCGCGGCCGGCGGCGGCGACGGCCGCCGGCGCCTTGCCGCGCAGCGTCTGCTCGTCCAGCGAGCCCTCGCCGGTGACGACGAGGTCCGCGAGCGCGAGCGCGTCGTGGAACCCGAGCTGGTCGAGCATCAGCTGGGCGCCGGGACGCACCGTGGCGCCGAGGATCGCGACGGTGGCGAACCCGACCCCGCCGGCCGCGCCCGCGCCCGGGTCATCGCGGTGGTCGTGGCCGGTCGCCGTGGCGACGATCTCGGCCCAGTGCGCGAGCGCCGCGTCGAGCTCGCGCACCTCGTCGGGGTCGGCACCCTTCTGCGGGCCGTACACGGCGGCCGCGCCGTCCGGACCGGTGAGTGGGTTGTCGACGTCGCAGGCGACCTCGAGGCGCGCCGCGGCCAGCCCCGGATGCAGGCCGGCGAGGTCGAGCGTGGCGACCGCCGCGGCCCCCGCTCCGCCGGGTCCGACCTCTGCGCCCGACGCATCGCGCGCCCGGGCCCCGAGCGCCTGGACGAGGCCGAGCCCGCCGTCGGTCGACGCGCTGCCGCCGATCCCCACCAGCACCCGGGTGGCGCCGGCGTCGAGCGCGTGCGCGATCAGCTCGCCGAGGCCACGGCTCGTGGCGGTGAGCGGAGCGTGCGCGCCCTTCAGTCCCGCCAGCCCGGCCACCTCGGCCAGCTCCACGACCGCGTCCTCGCCGCGGCGGACATACCACGTCGGCGCCGTCCGCCCGGCGGCGTCGGTGGCGTTCAGCGCGATGCGCTCGAACCCGGCGGCCTCGAACGCGGCGAGCGATCCGTCGCCGCCGTCGGCGACCGGCACCGCCACTACGTCGGCGGTCGGCCGCCGGCTCCGGATGCCCTCGGCGAGCGACGCGGCGACCTCAGCCCCGCTCAGCGTACCCTTGAACTTATCCGGGGCCAGCAGCACCCGCGCCATCAGTCGAGGTTCGCATACGCCGCGGTGGGCGCGTCGGCTCCGGTCAGGGCCAGCTCCTCGAACTCGGTGACGTTGTCGAGCTCGGTCCCCATCGACACGTTCGTGACCCGTTCGAGGATCGCCTCGACGATGACCGGCACCTGGAACTCATCCATCAGCTCCTTGGCCTGCTCGAGCGCGGGCAGGATCTCGTCGGGCTCGAACACGCGAAGCGCCTTGCAGCCGAGACCCTCGGCGACCTTGACGTGGTCGACGCCGTAGCCGCCCACATCGGGAGAGTTCACGTTCTCGAACGACAGCTGCACGCAGTAGTCCATGTCGAACCCACGCTGCGATTGGCGGATCAGCCCGAGGTAGGCGTTGTTGACGACGACGTGGATGTAGGGAATCTTGAACTGTGCGCCGACGGCGAGCTCCTCGATCATGAACTGGAAGTCGTAGTCGCCTGAGAGCGCCACGACGGTCGCGTCCGGGTCCGCGGTGGCGACGCCGAGCGCGGCGGGCACGGTCCAGCCGAGCGGGCCGGCCTGTCCGGCGTTGATCCAGTGCCGCGGGCGGTAGACGTGCAGGAGCTGAGCGGCCTGGATCTGGGACAGCCCGATCGTGCTCACGTAGCGGACATCCTCGCCGAACGCGCGGTTCATCTCCTGGTACACGCGCTGAGGCTTGAGCGGCACGTTGTCGAAGCTCGTCTTGCGCAGCATCGTGCGCTTGCGCTCGTCGCACTCGCCTGCCCACTCCGAGCGGTCTGGGAGGTCGCGTTCGCGGGCGGCCGCCACGAACAGCTCGAGTGCCGCGCCGGCATCGGAGACGATCCCGTAGTCGGGCGCGAACACGCGGCCGATCTGGGTCGGCTCGATGTCGACGTGGACGAACGTGCGGCCCGTGGTGTAGGTGGCCAGGCCGCCGGTGTGTCGGTTGGCCCACCGGTTGCCGATTCCGAGCACGAAGTCGGCGGCGAGCATCGTCGCGTTGCCGTAGCGGCGCGCGGTCTGCAAACCGACCATCCCCGCGTGGAGCCGGTGGTCCTCGGGGATAACGCCCCAGCCCATCAGCGTCGGCACCACCGGCACCTCGGTCAGCTCGGCGAACTCCACGAGCAGCTCCGCGGCGTCGGCGTTGATGACGCCACCGCCGGCGACGATCAACGGCCGCTGCGCCGCGTCGAGCATGTCGAGCGCCCGCTCGATCTGGGCGCGGGTGGCCCGGGGCTTGTAGACCTCGAGCGGCGCGTAGGTGGCCGCGTCGAACTCGATCTCGGCCTGCTGGACGTCGATCGGCAGGTCGATGAGGACCGGCCCGGGGCGTCCGGACCGCATCAGGTGAAACGCCTGCTGGAAGACGCCCGGCACCTGCGCCGGCTCCAGGACCGTCACCGCCATCTTGGTCAGCGGCTTGGCCACGGCCGCGATGTCGACAGCCTGGAAGTCCTCCTTGTGCAGCTTGGCCACCGGCGCCTGACCGGTGATGCACAGGATCGGGATCGAGTCCGCTGAGGCCGAATAAAGCCCGGTGATCATGTCGGTGCCCGCCGGTCCGCTCGTGCCGATGCATACCCCGATGTTGCCGTGCGCGGCGCGGGTGTAACCCTCGGCCATGTGCGAGGCGCCCTCCACGTGGCGGGCGAGCGTGTGGTGCAGCCCGCCGTCGAGCTGCATCGCCTTGTAGAACGGGTTGATCGCCGCGCCGGGCAATCCGAACAGATGGGTCGCGCCCTCCGCCTTCAAGATGCTCACTGCGGCCTGCGCCGCGGTCATGCGTGCCATGTCGGTCATCGCTCCGTTTCAGTCGGGTACGTCATGTCTAAGTGGTCTCTGTCGTATTTGTGAAAGCGACCGCTAAGCCGGCTGCCGTCCGGCGAGGCGTTCGACGCCGCGCAGCAGCGCCGAGTGGTCGAGGTCGCCGTCGCCGCAGGCGCGCGCCGAGGCCATCAGCTGCGCGACGATCGCGCCGACCGGAAGCGCGACCCCGGCCTCCCGCGCCGCGGAGGTGACGATCCCCATGTCCTTGTGGTGCAGGTCGATCCGGAAGCCCGGCGCGAACGAGCGATTCAACATGTTGCCGCGCTTCTGCTGGAGCACCGTCGAGCCGGCCAGCCCACCACCGAGGACGTCCATCGCGGCTTCGGTGTCGACTCCATATGCCTCGAGGAACACGAGCGCCTCAGCAAGCACCTGGATGTTGGTGCCGACGATCAGCTGGTTGGCCGCCTTGACCGTCTGGCCCGCTCCGTTGGGGCCGACATGCACGATCGTCTTGCCGACCGCGTCGAAGATCGGCTTGGCGGCCGCAAAGTCCTCGTCCGCGCCGCCGACCATGATCGACAGCGCCGCGTCCTTGGCGCCGGCTTCGCCGCCGGAGACGGGCGCGTCGAGCAACCTGAAGTCCCGCTCGCCCGCGATCTGCGCCAGCTCGGCGGTGACGTCCGGCCGGATGCTCGAGAAGTCGATCACCAGCGTGCCGGGAGCGGCGCTCTCGAACACGCCGCCTGAGCCGGTGAGCACCTCCTCGACGTCGGGGGAGTCGGGCACCATGATCGCGACGGCGTCCGCGCCCTGCACCGCGTCCGCGATCGAGGACGCCTTGCGGCCACCCGCCTCGACGAGCGGGCCGGTGGTGTCGCGGCGCTTGTTGTAGCCGCTCACCTCGTGGCCGGCCTCCTGCAGATGAACCGCCATCGGGCTGCCCATGATCCCCAGGCCGATGAAACCAATCGTGCTCATGCTCGTCCTCGCTCTCGGGTCGATCCGCGAGCCGCGCGCCGCTCCGTCGGCAGCCACTGCAGGCTCGTCTCGGTGTCGGTGGTCGGCTTGTACTCCAGGCCGACCCAGCCCGAATAGCCGCGGTCGGCGAGGTCGCGAAGGTGGCGGTCGAGATCGAGCTCGCCGCTGCCGGGCTCGCCCCGACCGGGATGGTCGGCGATCTGCACGTGGCTGGTGACGTCCGCATGGCGCGCGATCGCAGCGTCGACATCGTCGCCGTTGTTGGCCAGGTGGAACAGGTCGCACAGGAACCCGACGTTCTCGTGTCCGGCCGCCCGGACGGCCTCGACCACCGCCACCGCATCGTCGGCCGTGCGCAGCGGGTAGGGCTTCGGGCCGCTGACCGGCTCGACGAGCACGGTGGCGCCGATCCGGGCCGCCGCGTCGCCGGCGCGCCCGAGGTTGTCGCGGGCGAGCTCGTCCTGCTCCTCCGCCGCGACCCCGTCGATCCGGTTGCCGTACAGCGCGTTGAACGCCATCACGTCGAGCTGCTCGCCGATCTCGACCGCGACGTCGAGGTTGTCGCGGAACTGCGCCGAGCGGTCCGGGATCGACAGCACCCCGGCGTCGGGCCCGGCGAGGTCACCGGCGAAGAAGTTCAGCCCGATCAGCCGCACCCCGGCATCGCGGATCGCGCGCACGAACGCGTCGATCTCCGCTTCGGGGGGCACCGGCTGCTCCGGCCACGGCCACCAGAACTCGATCGCGTCGAAGCCGGCGGCGCGAGCAGCCGCGGGGCGCTCCAGCAGCGGCCGCTCGGTGAACAGCATCGAGCAGTTGACCAGGTAGTCCAGTCCGTGATCGCCCATGGGACGCTCCCCACTCAGGCGAACGCCGGGACGGCGAGCCAGGCGTCGCCCGGGTCGGGGGCGTCGTCCCGCGCCACCGTCGCCTCGATCAGGCCGTACGGCCGATCGGCGGCGATGAACACCTCACCGTCGTTGCTCAGCCCGAACGGCTCGAGGTCGACGAGGAAGTGGTGCTTGTTGGGCGCGGAGAACCTGATCTCGACGACGTCGTCGTGGGTCTCGAGCACGCGCGTGCCCATCAGATACAGCGTCTCCTGCAGCGCGCGGCTGTAGGTCGTGGCGAACTCCTCCAGCAACGTCGCGCGGATCGAGTCGTAGCTGGCGTTCCAGTCGACGTCAGTGCTCGCGTAGCGCCAGCGAGCGACGAGCGAGGTGGCCATGATGCGGTCGTCGGCCTCTTGAAGCGTCGTGTACTCGTCCTTGAGGTAGCCCTTGAATTCCGACCCGGTTGACTTCAGCAGCGTCAGATCGGTCAGGCCCGACACCACCGACACGTGTTCGGCGTCGCCGCGGTCGCTCACGGTGACCACCGTCGTCCGCGTTCCGTCGCCGCGGCGGACAAACGCGTGGTCGTGCCCGTTCGGCCCCGTCGGGACGCGATCCCATGGGTACTGCTCGACGCGGATCTGGGCGCTGTCGGCCTTGGGCGCCGCCTCGAGGAAGCGGCGCCCCAGAGCGATCGCATAGTCCTCCGGCGAGCTGACCCCGTGCCGCTTGGCGAACGCGAACGCGGTGTTCTTCTGGGTGTCGGTCGGCAGCACGTCGGCCTGGTCCCCGCTCACGTGCGCGTCGGCGAAGTCGCCGCGCAGCGAGGTCGACACGTTGAGGTCGACCAGTTCGTGCCGAGGGGTGTCGCGATAGACACGCACGACGCGGTTCTCCGCCTTGCCGTACTGATTTGCTCCGAGCGAGATGCCCATGTGGGAGGCTCCTTCGTCGCGGTTAGTTCCAGTTGAAGCTTTTCCGTTTGTCGGAATTAAGCTACCGTATATCGGAATCTTACGGAGGATGGACCCCGGTGTCAACGGTTCGGGCGCACCGGCTCTGCGAGCGGCCCGGCATTCCGAGCCCCGGTTGACGCGGGGAACCTGCGGCTTTATCCTTTCCACGCTACAGAAACTCCATCTCGCTCAGCGGAAGAACTTTCCAGCGAGCTACCAGCGGCAGACACGCCGAGCTCTCCCCTGTGCAGAAAGGACGACGGTTTTCTTGGTGCTTCAATTCGCGATCAAGGGAGACGCGCCGATATGCCCCCGATGTTTCTGAACGGCGGCGGCATGCGGGGCGGTCCCGTGCATCATCACATCGAGGGCGTCCCGCTGCTCGCGGAGCTGCGCACCGCGCCCAACTACCGGTTCTACTCGGTCCGCGACGAGTTCCCCGCACTGGTTGCGACCGCCGCGGGGGGCGCCGCGATCATCGGTGAGCTATACGACGTTCCGATCGAGATGCTGCACCATTCGCTGCTGCCAGCTGAGCCGCCCGAGCTTGAGCTGGGCACGATAGAGCTCGAGAATGGGCGCGTGAGCTTCGCCATGCTGCTGCGGCGCGAGGTCCTGGAACACGGGGAAGGTCTCATCGAGATCACAAAGCACCGAGGCTGGCGGGCCTACCGGGACGAGGGCACGGGCTGAGCGCTCGGTTTAGAGCTGGAGCCCGGCCAGCTCGCTCAACCTCAAGCCGCGAGGGAGCCGGCTTAGCCGTCACCGTCGTCATCGACGACCGTCGCCCGCTGGCCTTGCAGTGGCCATGCGCGCGCATGATGCTGATGACCGTGGCGGGGTTCACGGGCTTCTTCGTGACCCTGCCGTCGCTGCCGGCATACGTGGCGTCGGCTGGCAACTCCACCGCCTCGGCGGGTGCGACGACGACGGTGATGCTGGCGGCCACGGTCCTGTTTCAGCCCGTGGTGCCCGCGCTGCTGCGCCGCCTGTCCACAACCGCCACGATGGCGATCGGCCTCGTCGTACTGGGGCTGCCGGCCCCCCTACTGATCTGGGCGAGCTCTGGCGCCGGGCTGTACTCGATATGCGTGCTGCGGGGCGTAGGGTTTGCCGTCTTCACGGTCGCGGGGGCGTTTATGGCCAGCGAGATCGCGCCGCCCGGCCGCCAGGGCGAGGCGGCAGGGCTGTATGGGCTGGCAGCGGGGATTCCCAACGTCGTCATGATTCCCCTGGGCGTACTGCTGCTGCAAGCCGTGGGCTTCTGGCCCATTGCGGCCATCGCCGGCCTACCCGCTGTCGGCGCGGCGCTCGCCTTCGGGGGCCGCTGGCGGCGGATCGCCCCGGAGCCGACTCAGGCGGCGCCGACCGGCGCCACCCAGCGGGCCATCGCCCGCTCCCTGCTGCCCGCGTCGGTGCTTTACGCAATCACGATCGCCGCCGGCGCGGTGGTGACGATCTTGCCTATCGTGCGCTCGGAGCTCGTGGCAACCGTTGGTCTTCTGCTGTTCGCGGTCGCCTCCGCCCTGGCTCGGTGGCTGGCCGGGGCGCAGGTCGACCGGCCAGGGCGAAAGTGGCTCTTGGCCGCGGCCTGCGCAACAGCCATCGCCGGCCTGCTCGCCCTTGGTGCGGGCCTGAGCGGGTCCACCGATGGGGTCGTGCTGGCGGCTTGCGCGATCCTCGGGGCGGGCTATGGGGCGGTTCAGTGCCTCACCCTGGTCTATTCCTTCGCCCGCACCACCTCGAGCGAACGGCCCGTCGCCAGCGCCGTGTGGAACGGCGCCTTCGACGCCGGGACTGCGACCGGCGCGCTCCTGATCGGCGCGCTGAGCGCGACGAGGCTCGGGTGGTGGGGCGCGTTCGCGGTGCTGGCCGTGCTGGTGGCGGCGGTAATGCCCGCGGCGGTTGCCTCAACCAGGTAAGCGGATGCGGATGAACCTCACCGGAACGCGCGGGGCGCAAGTTACGAGACCAGCTCGACGCGCATTTCCAGGGCGCGATAGGTCTCGAGGGCACGGCGGTCGCGCGTGGCCAGGGCGAGGCCGTGTTCATTTGCAGCCGCACCCACGAGGGCGTATACGGCGGCCCCCTCGATCCCCAGCGCGTGAAGATCGCGGAGAAGCGACGCTGCCGCCTTGCTGCCGAGGAATTTGCTGTACGGAAAGCCGGCTGCGAGCAGGCGAGCGACCACGGTGGGAGTACGGCGCGCCGAGGGCGGCAGACGGGTCAGCACAGAGAACGTCTCGACGGCCGCGGTGCGCTGCTACTCCTCGGAGACGCACGGCACTCGCCGCGATCTCACGCCATGGCCAGCGTCATGTCGCGCTGGCGTCGGGCCAGAAGCTGCCGAACTCGACGTGCGCGAGTTGACCTTTTGGCACGTATCCACGAGCGCCATGCGCCTCCGCCATGGCGTAGAAGCGATCATCGAAGTCGCTCGAGGTCAGCAGCACCGCAGCCTCCGGACTGACCTCGCGAATGCGGGCGGTGAGATCGAAGCCGTTGCCATCGGGAAGGTTGATGTCGAGCAGCACCGCGTCCGGGGCGAGGCATTCACATAGTTAGGGTGCCGACGCGCGGCGCTCCATGAACGCTCCGCTCGACTGCCGACAGGCTCACAGCATCGGTGCGCCCCGGCGACCTGACGGTCGGCGACACCGCAGACTCGCGGGGATCGAAGGAACGAAACCCCGCCCGTGCTGGCCCGCGTTGACCTTCGGTGACCCATCCTGGCAAAAGCACGGACCGGTCTGGCGGAAGCCCATCGTCCGGGCACGCCGCGGACGTGGTCTCAGGCGGAGGCGAGGGAACGAAAAGGGAACGAATCCTTGTTTGATCGCGCCCAATAGGCAGGCATCGACCTGCGTTGACCCACCTGCGTGCCGGCAATAGCTGGCTCTGCCCCCAGCGAACGCCGGTCAAACGGCTCAGGGGAGCGTGTCAGCGGAGAGGGGGGGATTCGAACCCCCGATGGACCGAAAGGCCCATACCGGTTTTCGAGACCGGCGCATTCAACCGCTCT
>CAVZQD010000003.1:0-116010 GCA_963777335.1 uncultured Solirubrobacterales bacterium | reverse complement strand
CGGCTGTAGCCGTCTGCCAGGAGAACAAACCCGGCGCCGCCGCTCCGTGCTGGAGGAGGCGCAGTCCGCTAATGGACGCACCGCACCAGGCCGCACCATATTAGGCACGGGGGCCGTCAGGAACCCTGAGCCGTGGCCGGCTCGGTCGACATCGTGGCGCAGCCCCGGTTTCCGTGCCGGTTGGTGAATGCGGCGGTAGCGCTCCGTCTGCGGCGGTGGATTGAATACCGATGTTCACGCAACACCACTTGAGGAGGAGTAGCCGTGGCGCTGACCCAGTCTCAGATGGTCGCCGCGGTCGCGGACCGCGCCGATATGAGCAGAGCCGATGCGAAGCGGGCACTCGACACGCTTGACGAGATCGTTCTTGAGCAGCTCGGAAAGGCCCAGAAGGTTCGTCTCGGCGGGCTCGTTCAGCTGACGGTGCGCGTCAAACCCGCCACCAAGAAGCGCACCGGACGCAATCCGGCGACAGGCGAGGAGATCACGATCGCGGCCAAGCCGGCGAGCGTCGATGTCCGAGCACGACCGCTGGCAAAGGCAAAGGCGGCGCTTCCGTCGGTGCAGAAGGCGCGGCGGCGGCTTGCGGCATCAAATGGACGCGGCTCGCGATAGCGCCCGCTCGCCTCGGTAAGCGCCGAACGCCGAGCCCGACAAAGGCTCGCTCGACTCGATCCGCGGCGATGAGGGCGGTCGTGCCGGACGCCTCTACCACGACAGATCATCACCGCCGAATGAGCTGCGGAGTGGTGTCGCCTCTACGGGCGATCAGATCGAGCACCCGGAAGGACAGATCATCGCGGCCACGCCGAGGCGAGTTGCCAGGGATCGAGCTCAACCGACCAGCACGGCGCGGGCCTCTGCTGATGGGCTCACGTGAAGAGTCCAGGCTATCCCGCAACTTGATCGTGCGAGTGCTCGCTCACGAGGACCATCCACGGGCGATCCCGATCGTGCTCGGTGATCGTGAAGCCGTACTCTCGCAACGGGTACGAACATATGTTCGCATGGCCGTCAAGACGCGCCTGAGGGACGCGGTACGGTCTGGGGCTTGGCTCGTAAGCGCGCGCCGACTCTCCCGTCCTCGACCGCGCACCTCGCGTTCGCTGCGCTGGCCAACCCCGTGACGGCATGAAGCAAGGGGATGCTGGAGCGGGGCCCGACGGACTGCCGTGTCCCGCGACAAGCGTTCGCTGGCCCAGCCGGCAACGTGGCGCGGCTTAGCAGCCACAGGCTCGCGTGCCGGGGCGGTCAACGCCCTGCCCCGGGTCAAGATCCGTCTTCGTCGGTGAGCAGTGGCAATCGTGGCGCCGAGCGTGGGACACGATGCGCAGCCCGCAGGTACATCCCGCGTCGCACCCGCGGCACGGTCGTCTGCCACGATTGCCGTGATGTCCTCCTCCAGGCAGCGGCGCTGATGTCGTCGACGCCGGACCGGAGCTGCCGTGGTTCACGACCGACTGACCGTGCCGGCCAACACTGAAGAGCAACTCGCTGGCGATACCGCAGGAGTTCAGGTCGGCGCCTCGCGTTCGTGCGGTTCGGCGGGCTGTCGCACGAGTCCACCCCACGGTTCCGGCGGCGAGCGGCCCGGTACGGCTCGGCACCCGCTGGCGGCGCTCACGGGCCCGAACCAGCCTGCAGCGCCAGGTCAGTGAACTCGCCGACCGCGCATCACGGCCGGGCGTGACCGCGTGGCGGGTGCAGCCGGTCGTCGAGGTCTGCACCGCAATCGACCACCCGGCCTGGCGCAACGCGCGCGAGCGCGCCTGGAAACGCGACGGCAACCGGTACCCCGTCCGAACCTGGCCCGAGCGGATCCCGGAAGGCGAACTGGCGGCGGTGCTGCTGATGCAGTCGCACGACGGCCATTGGCGCGGGCAGCCGGCCGAGATCGCCGTGCCAACGTTCGCGCACGGCGTTCCGGCCCCCGGGCCCGACATCGAGCAGCCTTACGAGCCGTTCGCGCTCGCCCTGCTGACCGGCTGGATGAAGCTCGCGCTCGCCGATGAGCACCAAGCCGCGCTGCTGGCACCGCCGCTCATCGACGTGACCGCCCGGGTGCCCAAGCCTCGCATCCCGCGCGACCTCGGCATCACCTGGCCGCTCGAGCCGAGCGAGCCCCACACCCGTCCTCGCCGTCGGTGACGAGGCACGGCCTGCGCCCGCGACACGATCGTGTTCGATGAACCACACGAAACCAGCGTCGAACTCGACTCGCCCGGGCAGACTCCGACCTCGTCGACCTGGACCTCGGCGACGAACACGCATCGGCGGCGCAAACGCGCCACGTCTCGAACCAGAGCATCCCGTCCACGGCCACCAGTTCGCGACGGGAGGCCTCGGCGGCCGGCCTCGTCTTCTTGCGCAATGTGACTGTCCAGCACGCTTGGTAGCCACACCGTAGCCACGGCGAATGGTGGACGCACCCGGCCGCAACAATCGTTATGGGCTCCTCGCTAGCGACGCCATTGACGGAAACAGTTCAGTCACGCCCGCAATGCCGTGAGAATTCGACAGTCACCGGCATCTCTTCCCGCTTTCGGGGCATGAAAATCCATTCGGCAGGAATCACCGGTCCGGTCGCGTACTAGCGGGTCACCGGGCACAGGGGATTTCTGTTGTGGAGAACGCGGTCGGGCACGCCGTTTTGGACGATGGGCTTCGAGCCCGTGCTTTTCGGTGGCGGCCCCTGCGACTTGCCCGGGTGCGCTGCGAGCGCGTATCGGTCTGTGTCGTTCGCCCACTCGTTCTCCGGTCGTTAACCCCTAACAGTCACACATGAGGAGGTGTGCGGTGAGCAAGTTACTGTCAAGGCCGCTCGGCAGGTGCGTCGGGCTGGATGTGCATCTTGACTTCATCCAGATCGCGATCTGCGAGGAGGGCAAGGTGTGGTCGGCCGGCCGGGTGCCGGCGACGCCGGAGGGGCTCGAGACGTTGGTCGACAGCCTTGAGGCGACCGACCGGGTCGCGCTCGAGGTGACCGGCAGCTCGCGCGAGATCGTCAGGCTGCTGGAGCCGCACGTCAAGCAGGTGATCGTCGTCTCTCCGGGCGACACCGGCATCAGCCAGGCGCGCGCGAAGACGGACAAGCTCGACGCGCAAGACGTTGGCCAAGCTTTTATGGACGGGCGAGCTCGAGGCGGTGTGGATGCCGCCGGAGTGGATCTCCCGCCTGCGCCGGCGCCTGGCCCGCCGCGACCAGCTCGTCCGCGCGCGCTCCCGCGTCAAGAACGAGATCCACGCCGTGCTGATGCGCCAACTGAAGGGCCGCGCGCCGGCCTCTGACCTGTTCGGCGTCAAGGGGCGCGCGTGGCTGCGGGGGCTGGAGCTGCCCGAGGAGGAGGACGAGACCGTCACGGCCGGCCTGCGTCACATCGAGTTCCTCGACACAGAGATCGAGCAGGTCGACCGGCTGATCGCCACAGCAAGCGCTCCAGTCCCCGCAGGTCAAGCGGCTGATGACCGTCCCGGGCGTCAATGTCATCTGCGCGGCGATCTTCCTCGCCGCGGTCGGTGACATCCGCCGCTTCAAGGGCTCCCGCCCGGTAGTCGCCTACCTCGGGCTTGACCCGCGCGTCTACCAATCAGGCTCAGGGCCCGCGCGCGGCGGGCGGATCTCAAAGCAAGGCTCACCCCGCGCGCGCTGGGCGCTGGTCGAGGCCGCCCGCTCGGTCGCGCAGCAGCCCGGGCCGCTGCACGCCTTCTACGAGCGCATCAGGGCCCGCAAAGGCCACAACGCCGCCGTCGTCGCCGTCGCGCGCAAGCTCGCCGTCCTGTTCTGGTGCATGCTCTGCCGCGAGGAGGACTACGCCCACCAGCAGCCCTCGCTGACCGCCCAGAAACTGCGCCGACTCGAAGTCAAAGCCGGCGACCCCACCCGCCCCGGCAAGCCCACCGGCGTGTGGGCCACCCGCGAGCGGATGCGCCAGACCGAGAAACAACTCGCCGCGCAGGCCGAGGCCTCCTACAAGCGCTCGATCGCTGACTGGCGGGCAACCTCGCCCAACAAGCAAGACAAGGCGGGCGCGAGCGTGACAGCGGAGCGCGCATAATCAAGGCCCTCGAAGGGCAAGTCGCGCGGCAGGCCGGTCGAGCCCCAACGCCTGCTCTTCGACACGTCATCGGCTCGCGCCCACCAACAACCTAACAACGCCGCCAGACGACGTCGAGAACCTCGACGAACCCACCCACGCCCCAACCCGGTCAGACCACCCCGACCGAGCGCGATCTAAGGCCTTCAACGACCTCTGCTGCGACATACCTCGCCCGAAATCGAACGCAAATTCCGACAAACACTCGAACAGGCCACCGTTGATTTTCATCGGTCGTCCGATCCACAAGCCCGCTCGGCGTCGTCGACGACTTCTGCTTGCACTTGCTTCGCCGCTTGCTGGTCGCAGCATCCTGCGGGTCGAGCAAGCAGGCGGCGGGCCGGCGACGACTGCCCGATTCGGCAACCCCGGGAGCGGAAGTACGGTGCTCGTGGCTGGAACGGCGACCTAACGCGGGCAGTGTCGCTCAGGCTTAGCGGCCCGCTCCTCGCGGCGGCCCTGAGCGCAGCCACGGCGCTGCTCGTATTAGCCCCCAAGCGACAGGCTCGTTTGCCTGGGCGGGCGGTTCGGGCGCCAGGCCGCCCGAACCGCTTGTCTATTCGGGCTCAGGTGATCGTGATCGATCTGCGGTGTGTGACCCACCGGCCGTCTTCGGGGCTGCGGAGCGTAAGCGTGTAGCTGCCCCGTCGAAGCGTCCGGCGGTCCTGGAGCAAGAGCTGCCAGCGTCCCGCGTCCATGGCGACGCCCACTCCGCTGGCGTACACAATCTGCGCTCGCGAGAGGCTGGCTGCGATGGCATGGCTACCGATCGTGAACGTCACCACGCCGGAGATGATCCGGGTCGAGCACACCAGCTTTGCGTGGCCGCCGCGGGCCGCGGCGGTGTCGGCGCTGCCAGTGACGGCGGGTGCGGTCGCGGTCGTGCGGCACACAACGAGCCGAACTCTGCCGGCCGGACCTCGCGGACCACGGGGGCCCGCCGGTCCCTGAGGACCGATGGCCCCAGCCGCACCGGCCGCACCGGCCGCACCGGCCGGACCGGCCGGACCGGCCGGCCGCACCGGTCGGCCCGGTCGGCCCGGTCGCCCCTGCGGGACCCTGCGGGAGCGAGCCGCCGGTGCCAGATAGCGGCACGCTCGCCGGACTGTTGAGGTCGTCGCTGGCGATCACAAGGTTCGCGCTGCGAGCCCCCTGCGCCTGGGGCGCGAAGCTGACGGTGACTTGGCAGCTCGAACCCGAGGGGATCTGGCCGCCGCAGGTCGAGGAGGCGATGAAGAAGTCGCCCGGGTCGGCGCCCGCGAATGACAGGCCGCTGACCGCCAGCGAGCCCCGACCGTTGTTGGTGATCGTTACTGTCTGCGGCGCGCTGACGGTGCTCTGCGGCTGGGTGGCGAACGTCAGGCCCGACGGGCTGACCTGTGCCAGCGCCGTCAACGGCGTGATCGTCACCGATGATGTTGAACTCGATGCCATTCCGAAAGTGGCGCCAGGGGGGCCAAAGCTCGAGCCGCCCCCGGCGCCGCCCGAGCCGCATGCCGCGTTGTTCTCTGCACCACCGCCGCCGCCACCCCCGAAGTAGCCGCCGCCGCCACCACCACCACCGGAACCGAACGCGCCGGCCGCTCCGCCGCCCGCTCCCCCCTCGCCGAGCAGCCCGGACGAGCCCCCGGTAGCGGTCGCACACGCTCCACTACCTGCAGCGCCGCCCCCTCCAGGACCGCCGGTCGTGCCCCCAGCACCGGCGCCTCCGCCCGTTGAACCGGAGCCGCTGCCGCCGCCCGCGCCCGCCGCGCCGCCGTTGCCGCTCCCCCTGAGCGCCGCGCCGCCGCCACCACCGCCTCCCGCGGCGATCAGCAGCCTCGAGCCAAGCGTCGGCGCTTGCAGCGGATCACAGGGGGTGCCGCAGGAGATCGTGCGCACATCCGAGGCGCCACCGCCACCGCCACCGCCTTCAAACCCCCCCGCGGTGGCGCCCCCGTTAAATCCGCCCCCGCCACCGGCGCCAGAGCTGCCGCCATTCCCAGCGCGCCCCACCTCTATGTACAGCACCTCGCCCGGGAAGACAGACAACCCACCCGACGCCATCCCGCCCAGACCACCGGTCCCAGCCCCCAGGCCGACCCCGGTCCCTCCGGGAGCCCCAACCGCCACCACCTGCACGCTGCTCACCCCCGCCGGCACCGCGTAGCACTGCTCAGCACCCGTCGACAGGAACGTCAGCGACCCCGTCTGACAGGCAGCGGCCGCCGCAGGCGAGAACACAAACGCCGACAACCCCAAGGCAGCACCCACTGCGACCAACAACCGACCCCCGCCCCCGCCCACACACGCCAACACCGCTCGTGCCCCGACCACCGCTCCGAAGAACATGCCATCACCCCGATCAAAGATACGAGAGGAAGTCCAGCCCGCGGACAGCCTAAACCCAGACTAGCCACCGCGCAACCACCAACGTGATCCGCCAGACCGCGAAACCATCACTCACGACCAGCGTCGCATTTGAGTTGATCGATTCCAGCACCGCTGACTGCGCCGGACATGACGACGCGGCCCGCCTAGTAGACGCGTCCGCGAGTCCTGCGGACTATCGGAAGGGATAACCGCGGGCGCGCGGGATTGTGTGTCGTGCCCGGGCCCGGCATGATGCCGGTGTAGCTGTCGGGTGAGGAGCGGGGGGAGCTTGAGCGGTGGGCGAGCGCGGTTTCGTTGCCGTTCTGGACGGTGCGGCGGGCGCGGATGATGTTGTGTGCGGCCGAGGGGGTGCGGGACATCGATATCGCGGCTCGGCTGGATTGCTCGCCCGACAGGGTCGCCAGGCGAAGATCCTGGTTTTGCGCCGGGCGGCTGGTTGGGGTTGACGGTCAGGCGCGGTCGGGTCGATCGCGTCGTTTTCCCCCTGGAGCTGGTCGTCGAGGTCGAGGCGATCGCGTGCGCGCTGCCGCGCGCTCACGAGTTGGCGCTGTCGCGCTTCTCCCGGGGTTGAGCGGCACCGTGTGGTGATCGAGCGTGGCGTGACCGGGGCGTCGGTCTCGAGGATCTGGCGGTGGTTGCCCGAGGATGCGATCAATTCGTGGCAGATCCGCTCCTGGATCTTCCCGCGCGACCCCGATTTTGCTGAGCAGGCCGGCCGGGTGCTGGACCTCTACGCCCGCACCTTCGAGGGCGAACGGCGGCGCCCGGGCGAGTACGTGATCAGCGCTGGCGAGAAGACCCAGCGGCGAGCGCTCGGAGGTGAGCGTCGGACCGTCGCGTCCGGCCCCGGGCGCCCCGGGGGCGGCTCGAGTTTGAGTACGGGCGCGGCGGGACGCTGGCGTACCGCGCGGCGGGGGACGTGCACCACGCCAGCCGGTTTGATCGCATCGAGCCGACGACCGCAATCACCCCGGTTCGGCCGGCTCGTTGACCAGGTCATGCCAGTCGAGCCCTACCGCTCGGCCCGCACCGTCTACTGGGTCCTGGACAACGACTCCAGCCACGCTGGCCAGACCTCGGTCAAGCGGATCGCCACGGCGTACCCGAACGCGAAGCTGATCCACCTCCCCGTCCACGCCTCGTGGCTGAACCAGATCGAGATCTACTTCTCGATCGGGCAACGCCAGGCCGTGACTCCCAACCACTTCGCGACCCTCCCCGAACTCGCCCGCCACCTGATGGACTTCGGCCAGCCCTACCGCACCATCGCCCAACCATTCGAATCGACCTTCACCCGCGCCCAGCTCGACGCCGTGATCGAGAAGATCACTCGCCACGAACCCCCACCGGTGCCGCTCGCCGCATGAACCGCATCACTTCCGGACGGCTCCACTAGCAGCCGCACCTCTTCCGTCTCGAATCGCGAGCCACTCGCCAGGCAGATCCCGTCCGGCGACAGACTTCTGGTTCGAGCCGAGGATCGACCGAAGCAGCAGCGACGGCGACATGACCGCGTGGGCGACAATGCGGCAGCGTCCGGGGCGGTCGCTGCCTGGTGATCAGATCTCGGTGGGCGGCTGCTGGCTCGTCATCGGCGAGCGGCGGTCGTGAAATTCGAGGCGGTTGACGGTCTGGCCATGGGGGTGACGTGGAGTTCTCGTCGCGTGACGGCGCGGTCCTGGTCCCCGGACCTGGGGCTTTCAGCTCGCGGCCGTGGTCGGCTTCGCCGGTGTCAGCCCGTGGCGCCGCATGACGTCTGCCAGCGCGACGAGATCGGGAGGTCTGTCAGCGGCGGCGGCCAGCACTTCGGCGATCTCGTGGAAGTAGGCCGGGCCGAACACGCCCGGGGTTGCGATCGCGAGGAAGTTCGCGTCCGCGCTTCCGCGATTGTCAAAGCCGTGAGCCTGGCCACGCCGGATGCAGATCGACGCGCCGGCTCCGATCAGATGGTCATGTCCGTCGATCGTGAACGTCAGCTCGCCCGCGAGCCCGTAAACCGTTTCCTCGAAGCCGTCGTGGCTATGAGGCACCGGAACCTTTGCGTCGGCCGGAACGCCGCACTCGAACACCGTCACGCTGCCACCTGAGTGGTCGCCGTCGACGAGGAAGTCGATCGTGACCTCGCCGACGCGGAATGCTCTGCCTTGGATATAACCACGGTGCCGAGCATCGTCTCGGAGTACCACCGGTGACCATCCAGCACGGTCGGTAGCCGTCGACTGCAACCGCTATCGTCGCCGCCGATGCCCGCGGGTGATCGTGTGCATGAACGGCGCAGGGCCGCGGCGCTCGCGCGCCACTACCGCGACGAGGAAGGGCTCTCGATCGCCGAGATCGCTCGGCGGCTCGGTCGGGCTGAGGCCACCGTCAAGCCATACCTGTATGACCCGACGGGCGATAAGGCACGCGCGGTCAAGGCGCGCTATCGGGGAGTGTGTCGCGGCTGCGGGGCGCCCACGGCGTCCCGGAACGGCAAGGGCGACGCCTACGCGTATTGCAAACGCTGCCATCCCGGCGCGATCGCGCCGCAATGGACACGGGAGCGGATTCGCGAAGCGATGCGTGCATGGCGGGCGCGCTACGGCGCTGCGCCGTCCTCGTATGACTGGTCGCGGACGTACGCACGCCGACGCGGCGGCGAGGCGCTCACACGACTACAGGCCGCAGAATGGCCCGCACCGTCGACCGTCACCGATTTGTACGGCAGCTGGGCGGCGGCCCGCGCCGACGCCTTCGCAGGCGCCTGAACGCCCGGGCTACAATGCCGTTGTTACACGGATCCTCGCTTGCGATTGGCCGTCGTTGAACGGGCGCCGACGGTCGCCGAAGACGCCACGGCCACTCGTCCCTGTCGCAGTGCAACAGCCTCCGTCCCTTGCGACTGCGCCGGCGACGACCGCATGCGTGCGTAAGCCCTGGCGAAGCATCAAAGCTAGCCTCGGTCTCGCCTACGCTCGAGATTGGACGAGAGCAGAATTCTTCCGGGGCCGGCCTGCGGGGCGTCTCACGTCCGGTTCGTAGGGTCGGCGGGAGGCGTCCGCGGCCGCACGGCGCGTGCGGGCCCGACTGGCGTTGGTTGCCTCCGGCCGTCGCATAGAACGGTGGGAAGAACTTCCGCCCGGAATTCCCGTAGCGGAAGTAGTTACCCCAGCCGCGCAGTAGGCGGTTGAGATCCTCGACCGCCCATTCCAACGGCAGCCCGGCGTAGCGGAACCAACCGCAGCTACGGGTTCCGCTGACCCAACTCATCGCCCCCATCCACCTCTGGTGGCCCCAGCATCACCGTCACCCCACCGCACCGATGAGCCGCTAAAACGAGAGAAGCACCCTGGCCGGTGGCGCGAGCCCGGCCCGGTGGGTCTGGCGTGAACTGCGGGGCACGGATAGGCTGCACCCGTGAGGACGGTGGGCGCGGTCAATATGGGCGGAGGTGTATTTGTCGGACGGCAGGACGAGCTGGCGCTCGTAACCGATGGCCTGGAGGCGGCGCGCGCGGCACAGCCGCAGGTCATCGTGATCGAGGGGGAGCCCGGGATCGGCAAGACCGCGTTCCTGCGACAGTGCCAGGACCGCGCCGAGGGATTCATTTTGCTGGAAGCCAGCGGCGAGGAGTCCGAAACCGGCTTGGATCTTGGTGTCGTATCGCAGCTCATTTCACGCGCGTCGGCCCCGCCTGGCAGTGAGGCGCCGTGGATAGCCGCGGGCGAGCGCTCGTCCGCCAGTCCGTTCACGGTCGGCGCGCAGGTCCTGGCCGTGCTGGGATCGCTGCAGGATCGTGGCCCGGTTTTGATCATGCTCGATGACGCGCACTGGATCGACGCGGCCTCGGCGGGAGCGTTGCTGTTCTCCCTGCGCCGCCTGTATGCGGACCGCGTGTGCGTGGTGATCGCGACCCGTCCAGAAGCCGCGCAGGTAAGCGGTGCAAGCTGGGTGCGATTCCTCAGCGACGCCGAGCGTGTGCGTCGTATCAAATTGGCCGGCCTGGATAGCCGCGAGGTTAGGCTGCTGGCCAATTCGCTGGTCGACAGGCCGCTCAGCATGGTTGCGGCCGAGCGGCTGCGTCAGCACACGAGCGGTCATCCCCTGTATCTCCGGGCGCTGGTGAGCGAGCTGCCTGCAGAGTCGCTCGAGTCTGAGCACGGGACCCTGCCGGCTCCACATTCTTTCGCAGCAACGGTGCTCGCCCGCGTCGCGGGACTCACCCCCGCGGCCCAGGATCTGATTGCTGCCGCGGCCGTCGCCGGCTCCCGCTGCTCGCTGGAGTTGGCCGCTGCCGCGGTCGGCCTCGACAGCGTGTTCGGCCCTCTCGACGAGGTGCTCGCGGCGGGGCTGCTCGTCCTGCGCCCCGGACGGGTCCCGACGGAGGTCAGCTTCTCACATCCGCTCGCCCAAGCGGCTATCTATGACGATCTCCCGCTGAGTCGACGGGGTGTGCTCCATCTGGCACTTGCCGAATTGACCTCGGGCGCGACGTCCTTAGCGCACCGGGTGGCGGCCAGCCCTGGCGCCGACGACGCGCTGGCGACCGAGCTCGCCGAGACCGGCCATCGCGAGGTGATGGAAGGCAGTTTGACGGCGGGTATCGACCATCTGTTGCTCGCGTCTCGCATGGCCGCCAGCCGCCAACTGGGCGAGACGGCCCTTTTCCGAGCGGTCGACGCGCTCGGCGTGGTCGGAGACGTGCCCCGGGCGCAGGGGCTGCGCGACGCGGTGGCGTCCTGCAGCGACAGCGCCGCGAGGAGCTTCGCGCTGGCATCCCTGACGGCGTCTGCGTACAACCTCGACCAGGCGACCAGGGAACTGGTAGCGGTGACTAAGCGCCCAGATTTCGGCGACGATCCGGAGCTGTTCGGGCCCGTCACCTCTTCGCTCGCGATCATCTCCGCGTACGCCGGCAGGGGATCCGAAGCGATCGAATGGGCGGAGCGGGCCCTGGAAGACCCGTGCGCGTCGGCGACGGTCGCGCTCACCGCGCGCCAAGGCCTGGCGCTCGGGCTGGCCGCTTGCGGACGGGAGCGCGACGCCGTCGCGGCGCTGGATTCGCTGTCGGCCTCGCGCGTCGCGCCTGAGCCGTTCGACCCCGAGCTGATGGCGACACGCGGCAGCCTCAAAGCCCAGGCGGGCGACTTCCGCGGCGCCGTCGACGATCTGACCGCGGTGATCAGATGGTCCAGGGCCGGGGCTCTCCCACGCAGCCTCCCCAGCGCGTACAGTTCGCTGGCCGAGGCGGAGTATCGGCTGGGGCGATGGGACGAAGGTGCGGCGCACGCCGACCTCGCCCTCTCGCTCGCCGACGACTCCGGTCAAGAGTGGCAGCTTCCACTCGCGCACGCGATCGCGAGCCTGATCCACGCCGGACGCGGCGAATGGGAGCTCGCCACACGACACATCGACGCCGGCCAGCGGCAGGCGGAGCACGCCCCGTTCGCGCCCAACCTGTTCTACGTCGGGGTCGCGAGGGCACAACTCGCCTTCGCTCGAGACGATCCGGACGGGGCGCTCGATGCGCTCCGATCGCTTTGGGACACCCTACCTCGGGGCGTGGTCACGACGTCCAGGCGGCGGACCTACGAGCTCGAAACCGACGCCTTGCTACGGGCAGGGCGTCTGACGGAGGCGGCTCAACTCCTCGACGAGTTCGGATACGACCGGGCGGACGGGCCGAAAAACGTTGGGGTGGTTGAGGCGTGGCGCCTGCGCGGGTCGCTCGAGCATGCCCGGGGTAACATGGCCAAGGCGCGCGATGCCTTCAGCCGGGGCGAAGACACCGCAAAGCGCGCCGGCTCGTCGCTTGCCGAAGGAACCCTCGAGCTAGCCTTCGGTCACTTCCTGCGCAAGACCGGCCGTCGAGCAGCCGCCGCGTCGCGCCTGCAGATTGCCCGCGAGCGGTTCGAGCGGCTGCGCGCCCAGCCGTTCGTCGAGCGGTGCGACGCCGAGCTTTCGGCGTGCGGGGTGCGGGCACGGCGTCGGGACGGCCAGAACGATTACGGCCTCACCTCACGGGAGCAGGCAGTGGCCACTCTCGTAGCGTCAGGGAAAACCAATCGCGAGGTGGCGACGGAGCTTTACCTCTCGACAAAGGCGGTCGAATACCACCTCGCGAACATTTTCCGCAAGGTCGGTGTCCGCTCCCGCCACCAGCTTTCAGGCCGCCTGTCTCGCGCGGTTGGCGCGGACGCGACCTAAACCGATCGTGACAGGTCATAGAACCGTGCCGGCGCCCTGAACGAGTGCGCCAGGGCGCGTCACGAACGTTGTAATCCTAGGTGTTTCTCTAGGGATCCCCCTAGTGCGATGCCGCGGCTTTCGTGGGATGCTCGCCGTCTCACCGAGCAGCAAGGGGCGGCATTTGCCAGTGGAGCTCGTCATGCGCGTAAGCCGCGGGGAAGACAATCGTCTGACCGGGACCGTTGAAACCACGGGCGGCGCGGACGTGCGCGAGTTCTCAGGAATGCTCGAGCTCATGCGGGTATTTGAGGATCTCGTTCCAATGGACTGCGCGCGGCCAAACGCTGCCGGCGGCGCAGTGAACTCCCCGGCGGCTTCGGTGATGAAACGGACTAAGAGGAGGGGTCAGCTGTGACCAGGGTGTTGTATGGCTTGGCGCGGTTCTGCGTGCGCCGTCGGTTCGTCGTGTTCGGGGTGTGGCTGTTGGCGGCGGTTGCGCTGGTCGCGGTGTCGCATCGGTTGGGGGACAACACGAACGACAACTTGTCGTTGCCGGGGACCAACAGCCAGAGGGCGACGGATGCGCTGCAGAGCTCGTTTCCGGCGCAGGCGAATGGGGTCAGTCCGATTGTGCTGCACGCTAGGGGCGGAAAGCTGACCGACTCAAAGTATGCGAGTGCAGTGAACGAGGCGGCGGCGGATGTGGCCGAGGCGCCCTATGTGGCGGCGGTCGTCAATCCGCTGAGCTCGCAGGGGTCCGCGCAGCTGAGCAAGGATCAGTCGACGGGGTATTTGTCGGTTGGATTGTCGGTTAGTCCGGGGTCGTTGTCGGTTGATGACGCGCAGTCGATCATCGATGCGGCGGCCAAGCCGGCGCAGGCCGCGGGACTGGAGGTGGAGACGGGGGGGCAGCTTGGCCAGAAGGTCTCCAAGCCGGCCACCGAGTCCAGCGAGCTGATCGGGATCATTGCTGCGATGGTGATCTTGACCTTCACGTTCGGGACGGTGACGGCGATGCTGCTGCCGATCGTCGGGGCGATCTTAGGGTTGGCGTGTACGTTGGCGATCATCCGTCTCCTCAGTCACGTGGCGACGGTCCCGACGGTCGCCCCGACGCTGGCGACGATGATCGGCCTGGGCGTCGGGATCGACTATTCATTGTTCATCGTGACCCGACATTTCCGTGGCCTGGACCATGGGCTGGAGCTGCGGGAGTCGATCGCGCGCGCAGCCGCGACCTCGGGCGGGGCGGTGTTCTTCGCGGGCTGCACGGTGACGATCGCGCTGGTCTCGCTGGCGGTGGCGCAGATTCCGCTGGTCACCACGATGGGGCTGATGGCCGCGGTCGCCGTGGTGGTCGCGGTGCTAGCCGCGCTCACGCTGTTGCCGGCGATGCTGGCGATTCTGGGGCCGCACATCAACTCCTTGCGGGTGCGCCGGCCGCCCACGGACGAGCAGGCGCAATCGGGGCTGTGGGCCAGGTGGGCGGGCGATATCGGCAAGCGCCCGATAGTCGCCGGGTTCGCGGCGCTTGCCATCCTGATTCCGCTGGCGATCCCGCTCCTGTCGCTGAACCTGGGACAGCAGGACACGGCCGCGCTGTCGACCTCGACCACCGCCCGCCGGGCGTACGACCAGATCTCTGAGAACTTCGGACCGGGGGTCAACGGGCCGCTGATCGTTGTCGCCTCGCTCGGTTCGAAGGCCACCAGCACGAGTGACTCGAGGCTGGCGAAGCTGCAGAAGGACGTGGCCTCGACGGCGGGGGTGGCCGCGGTCACCCCGATTCAGCTCGACCAGGCCGGGACGACGGCGTACTTCAACGCGATCTCCAAGGCCGGGCCGGCCGAGACGCAGACGAGCGACCTCGTCCACAAGCTCCGCGACAGCACGATCCCCGGCGCCGAGAAGGGCACCAACATGACCGCCCACGTCGGCGGCACCACCGCCAGCTACGAGGACCTAGCGTCGCAGATCTCGGGCAAGCTGCCGCTTCAAATCCTGGTCGTGATCGCGCTCAGCATCATCCTGCTCGTGCTCGCCTTCCGCAGCGTCGTGATTCCACCCCAGGCGGCCGTGATGAACATTCTCTCGATCGGCGCCTCGTACGGCGTGCTGACCGCGATCTTCCAATTCGGCTGGCTGAGCGGTGTGATCGGGCTGCCCGGGAAGGTCCCGGTCGTCTCCTACGTGCCGCTGTTCATGTTCGCGATCCTGTTCGGGCTCTCCATGGACTACGAGGTGTTCCTGGTCAGCCAGATCGAGGAACACGTCAACGCTGGCGATGACAACAAAACGTCGGTCGTCCGCGGCCTGGTCACCAGCGCCCGGGTAATCACCGCCGCGGCGCTGATCATGGTGTTCGTATTCGGCAGCTTCGTGCTCAACGGCGACCCCACCGTGAAGCAGTTCGGGATCGGGCTCGCCGTGGCGGTGATCCTCGACGCCACGGTGGTCCGCTGCCTGCTGGTGCCCGCGCTGATGATCCTGATGGGCAAGGCCAACTGGTACATGCCCCGCTGGCTTGACCGGGTTGTCCCTCACATCAGCATCGAGGGCGCCGAATTCTTCGAGCAACGCGACCGGCCTGCCACGGCCGCGCCCGAACCAGAGTTAGAACCAGTGGCCTGACCGCCCACGATCGTCGAAGCCGACGTCCGCTGGCAGCAACCCACAGAGTGAGGAGAGGTGTCTATGGATCGCAGAGAGTTTTTGAAAAAGAGGGGCGTGGTTGTTCTCAGGGCGCTGGTCGACAATAGGAAGTATGTGAAGACTTTGAAGTCACGCACGCGCTTTGGTGCAATGCTCGCCTCGGTTGCGGCCACCACTCTGATCTGGCTGGTCGCCCTCGCTCCCTCTGTAGCCCTCGGGTCGGTCTCGCCGCTCACCGATCCCGCCAAGATCCAGAATCTGGCCGCGAAGGCCTACATCTGGGGGGTCGCACCCGAGTTCGTGTATCGGTTCTCGAACTACAACGAGTTGGTGATGGCGCCGCGCAACACGTTTGGGAGCCCGGGAGCGGCGGCAGCCTGGAACAACCAGGGCACGAATGCTGGTGACGCCTCGGTGCTGTACCTCAACGCGATGCTGGATCTCAGCGGGAAGCGGGGCCGCGCCGGCGCTAAAGAGCTCGTGCTGACGGTCCCGCCGTCGCAGACCAACTACTTCGTGGTCCAGCTGGAGGATGCCTTCATCAACGGGGTGGGCAGCATCGGCACCCGGACGACGCCCTCGACGCGGGCGCAAACCTACCTCCTCGTGGGCCCGACCTCGCGATACGCCCACGACCGAATCGCGCGGATCCACGGCTTCACATATCGAGTGATGGCCTTTGACACCAACCGCGGCTGGCTGCTCACCCGGATCCGTGCCGACTCACTCGTGCCGGCCGCCGACCAGACCTCCGTCACGTCGATCCTCAACAACGTCGTTGAGCGCTTCGGTCTGAGCACGCTCGCCGAGTTCGAGGCGCGTGGGCATCGGCCGAAGTACTTCAAGTCCGGCCAGTACACCCCCACGCAGGAGCAGATAAATCGCGCAAAGAAGTGGCACAGCGCCCCGACGAGCGGGGTCGCGTTCTTCAAGCAGGTGGGCGAGGCGCTAAGGCTCAACCCGCTGCCCACCGCGAGCACCGGGCTCAACGGCATCCCGCTGAGGACCCTGCCCAGCTGGGTCGCTCCCCAGGCCGGTGCCATCAGGCGCTACCGCAACCCGTCGTACCCCCAAAAGCGCACGCTGGCCCTGTTCAAGCCGCTCGGCCTCACGGCGAACGGCTTCACGGTCCCGCGCAACTGGGGCCGGGCACAGATCAACGCCCTCCAGGCTGGCTACGACGCAGGGCGGAACAACATCAACAACAGGCTCGCGAAGGCGGCGCTGGCGACCCAGGCCACCAATTGGTGGGGCTACCTCAACAGCGGGATCGGAAATTATCCCAACACCCCCAACGGATACCTCCACCGAGCCTTGCTCACGGTCGGTGGCGGCGGGTCCAACCTCCCCCTCGACGCGGTCTACGCCCAGATCAACAACCTCGACGGCACGTCGGCTACCCAGCTCGACGGCAACAACGCCTACAAGCTGACATTCACGCCGCCGGTCACCAACCCACCGACCTTGCCGGTCGTGGGTACCCTGCCGCCGACCACGAACGACCCCCAGGGCAACCCGCGGGGATTCTGGTCGATCACCGTCTACCAGCCCGACACCACGCAGTCCGGTGCCCCGTGGATCACCCAGGCGAGCGTTCTGAACACCGCGTACTCGACCGCGAACATTGCCGTGACCGCCATCGACCCGTCGACCGACACCCTGACGGTCAAGCCCTCCGCCTGGGGCCCATTGGTCCCGAGCACGCCGATCCTGTTCGGCTCGACCGCAGCGCAATATGGCCTCGCACCGGGGGTGCCGTACTACGTCGCGACCGCCCCGACGCGCAACGTCGACCCGAAGACCAAGAGCACGACGTACTCGTTCAAGGTCTCGAGCAAGTGGCTGCAGCAGCTGTCGGCGGCCAACGTGCCGATCCAGGGCAATACCGGCACACCCGGCTCGGTCGTCAACCTGACGAACCCGGGCGGTGCGGTGAACCTTCAGTGGGGCCCGATCCAGCCGGTCTCGCAGCTGGGGTCCCAGCAGCTGACCTCGGGCAAGCTCGCAAAGAATCCCGATGGGTCGGTGACGATCTGGATCGGTCCGACGCTGCCCTCCGACGCAGGTGTGCCCGCGACCAACTGGATCCCGACACCATCGACGACGTACTACGCGAACCTCTACCCCGGGGTCTCCGTGCCGACGACGATCCGGCCAATTATGCGCATCTACTATCCCGAACCGGGAAGCAACACCCAGGCGTCGATCCTCCCTCCACCGAACGGGTCAATGGGCGCCACCTACGTATTCCCCGCCCTCCAGAGGATGGGCTAGCGGTCGAGCCTGGAACCTCCCCACCGGCTGAAGTTTAACCTGACACCATCAAATCCTGCCCGCGATCTAGCCCCGCCGTCGACGTCCCGAACTCACCCAATTCTCGGATTTGGCCGCACATGATTCGCCTTCCGAGCTGCCGTTCGCCCAGGAGCCATCTGCCCCCGAGTCACACGTGCGAGAGGCACAAGACTCAGCGGGGGATCCGGTCTCCGAACACCGGTCGAAGTTCCCCTTCGCGAGGCGCATTCGACAGCCGATCCGCCAGACGCAGATTGCGCGGAACCCACGTCAGTCGAAGACGTTTGCTACGGGCCTGTCGGCTGGCTAGCACCGGCCGACGGCTGACGATCGCTCTGCTGGCCTGAGACGGTCGCGGCCGGCTTGCGCTTCGCCACGGTTCCGATAGTCGCGTCGACTGCGTGGTCGTGACCGTCGGTGACCACCGAGCTGTGTGTTCCCCACAACCGGCGGCTGCTGACAGACGACCGCGGGTTCGCGGCGTCGCGCCTCCCCGACGGACGAATCTCGCACCGCCGGCGACGCCGATCTCGCTCTGGTGCTTCTCGTTCGGTTGCGGAGTCGTGCCCGACGACGATGTCCGACTCCGCGACGGTCGGCAGAGGTGTGCGAGTCGTACGACCCGAGGGTGTCGACGGAAGCGCGAGAAGTCGCCGCGGGCGGCTTCCTTATGGATGCTGGCCGAGGAACCTGATGTCGATCCGGCGAGGGTCCCAGAGGCGACTGGGGCGCCCATCCGCCGTCATCGCCGGCGCGACCGTAACCGACTCGACGGTGTCGGTGATCAGCCGTCGCCAAGCCGCTAACCGCTTCGCGGGTTCGCGCAGCCTGTCGATGTCGTCAGGACCGATGATGTTGCTCTCGCCCGCATCGCCGAGTCGCGCCCGGACGGCGTGCGCGTCATCGAGGGCCGTGGTCAGCTTCTCCAAGGTCTCCTGGCTCGCGGGCCGGCCCAACAAGCCAAGCTCGCCGAGCTGCCGGATCGTGTCATCGAGATCCGCGTTCGCGCGTTCGATCGCCTCGTCCGCCTCGCGGATCTGCCGCCTGCGCGACGCGCGTGGGTGCGCGTCGGCCGTGGCCGAGTACGCCCGGACCGCGTCCAGCACCATCTCCTCGACCCGGTCGGCCTTGACCGCCGCTCGTCGCTGGCACCGGTTCGCGCTCGTGTCGCCGCAGCGGTAGCTGCCGCTGTCGGAGTTGATCACCATCCGCGAGCCGCACGTCCCGCACCGCAACACCCCCAGGCGGGCCAGCAGCCGCTCGGACTTGGCCTGGCGCCCGCGCGATACCCTCCGCCGCTGCACCCGCTCGAACAGCCCGCGATCCTTGACGATCGCCTCGTGAGCCTGCGTGTTGTGCAGCTCGCCGAAGTGGATCTCGCCCAGGTACATCCGCGAGCGCAGCATCCAGGCCACACCGGAGAGCGCGCGCTCGATCCCGTTCTCGGCCAGCCACGCCTGGATCTCCACCAGCGACGCGCCCAGGTCGCGGCGCTTGAACGCCTGCACCACGACCTTCGCGGCCGCGGGCTCGACCACCAGCACGCCGTTCTCGCCGCGCACATACCCGACCGGGATCTTCGGGTGCGGGTAGACACCCCGCGCCACCGCCCGCGCCTGAGCCGCCGTGACCTTCTCGCCCGTGATCTCAGCAAAGTATTGGAACACCGACCCGAGCATGTTCGTCGACAGGCGCTGCGCCGCCGTGCCGTTCGTGAGCTTGCCGTGGTCGAGCGCGAAGATCTCCCCGCCCGCCCTCTCCACCCGCTCGATCACCTCCAACTGGACCTTCAGCGAGCGCACCAGCCGATCGAAATACGCCACCACCAGCTGATCGGCCCGGCCCGCCTCGATCATCTCGATCGCCGCCAACAGCCCCGGGCGCTTGGACAGCGGCAGCCTGCCGCTGACGTCGATCTCGGGAATCGGCGAGGCAACAAGCCGCTCACCACGATCCTTCGCCCACCGCCTCGCGGCCTCGATCTGCACCTCGGGCGAGTGAAAGTGCTCGTCCTCCCGATCGCCCTTCTCGCTCACGCGGACGACCACGACATCTCTGGGCTTCGACATACGACCCCTCTCGACGGGAGACTAACGCCCTTTAGGCGCCTAGGACCCGACCGGCGAGAAGGCGCGCGCGGTGAAGCGCCGCTACCAGGGAGTGTGTCGAGGCTGCGGCGCCCCAACCACCGCGCGCGGCGGCAAGGGCGACGCCTACGAGTACTGCAAGCGCTGCCATCCCGGGGCGATCGCGCCGACCCGGACGCGCGAGCTGGGTGCGCGACGCGATGCACGAATGGCGGCAGCGATACGGCAGGCCACCGTCGTCAACCGACTGGTCTCGGACGCACGCCCGCAGGCGCGGCGGCGAAGCGCTCGAGCGATTCCAAGCCGGAGACTGGCCTGCGCCTTCGACCGTCATCGACATCTACGGGTCCTGGCCTGCCGCTCACGCAGACGCGTTCGCCGACGATTGACGGATAGCGTCGGGAGCCATCGGCCGAGATGCCCGGTACCTACCAGACGAGGTGTACGGCGAGCTTTCGCAGCGCAACCACGCAGCCGACCGCGACACGGCGGTGATCGACGACTGGCACGAGCTGTCGGTCGCCAACCCCACCTTCCTGCTCGAGCGCCTCGGCAGCGAGTGCACGGACCTTCAAGGCCTGCGCGAGCTGACCGTCAACGGGCTCGACGCGATCGGCGCGCTCGGCGACTGCGCCGGCGGCCGGGTCGTGTGGGAAATGGACTGGCTGCGGTTCGACGCCTCGGGCGGCCGCCTGCGCAAGCTGTCGGTGATCGACACCGGCACCGGGATGACCGCCGAGCAGCTGGGCCGCTACATCAACCAGCTGGCCTCAAGCGGCCGTGAGCAGTCAGCCAGCGGCAACTTCGGTGTCGGCGCGAAGGTCGCCGCGGGCTCCCGCAACCCGCACGGACTCGAGTACCGCTCCTGGAAAGCAGGGCCACGGCTCGCTGGTGTGCTTCAAGCGACACCCCGACGGCCGCTGGGGACTTGAACCCCAACGCTGGGAGAACGGCCACACCGACTACTGGCGGCCACTCGACGAGCAGGACAAGCCATGGCTGCTGCGCGGCCAGGCTCACGGCACCCAGGTCGTGCTGCTCGGCCGGCACGAGCGCCACGACACCACCCAGGCGCCGGCCAGCGTCACCGAGGCGCGCCGGCACTGGATCACCCGCTACCTCAACGCCCGCTTCCTGCGCCTCCCCACCGACGTCGAGGTGCTCGTTTGCGAGCAACACGGCCGCGACGAGCTCGGACAGCTGCAGCACGTCCACGGCGAACAGCACCACCTCGAGCGACACGCCCTCGCCGAAGGTGTCGTCGAGCTGAGCGACGCGCTCGCACGCTGGTGGGTGCTCGACAACGATCATCGAGCCCGCCGCCGCGAAGCCACGCTGTGGGCCTCGACCGGTCACGCCGCCGCCGTGCACGGCGACGAGCTCTACGACGCGCTGCCGCAGACCCGAGGCGGCTACGGCCGCCTTCAGGACTTCGGCATCCGCTTCGGCTACGAGCGCGTCGTGTTGCACCTCCATCCCCAGGTCCACGCCGGCCGCCTCGAGTGCAACACCGCCCGCACGCTCCTCCTCTTGGACCACGAGCCGCTCCCCTGGGCCCGCTGGGGCGAGGAGTTCACGGCCGCGATACCCGACGACATCCGCCAACCCCAGGAACGCGCCGCCAACGCCGACTGCGTCCCACGCCGGGAAGCGATCCGCGGCCGTATCAGCGCGATCATGCCGCCCTACCGCCTCAGCCGCTACCGCCCAACACCGGATCGGGAGCGATCGATCCGACCAAGAGTGGCGCTGATGCCCGCCCCTTTGATCAAGACCAAGACGCCGGGCATCTTCAAGCGCGGGCGCCGTTATGTGTTCAGCTATCGCGTCGAAGGCAAGCAGCGCTGGGAGTCCTGCAGAACTCTTGAGGAGGCGCGTCGGGCCAAGTCCGCGCGTCAGACAGACATCGGCCGTGGCGAGTTCGAGGAGCGCTCCCGGATCCCGCTGCGCCTGTACCTGATCGGTAACCCCGAGAAGGACGAGAAGGGCTGGATCGACATGTATCGCGGCACCGGCAAGCGGGGCTATCGCGAGGAAACCCGCGACGAGGACCGGCGCCTGATCGAGAAGTACGTGCTCGCCTACTTCCCGCCGACGTTGAAGCTCACCGATCTCAAGCCAGGTGGCAAGCCCGGCTCCCGAGATCACATCGCGGGGTTCATCGCATGGCTGTGCGAGCAGCCGAGCAGCCGCGGCGGAACGCTCTCCGACCGGAGCGTTAGAAACGCGCTCCGGCCCCTCCGCTCAGCTGTGGCGACCGCTCGGCGGGATGGCCTGATCCGCTACAACCCCGCAGCCGAAGCGGCGCTCCCGCATCGCGAGGAGATCGACGAGGACGAGGGGCGTCCGCGCCCGTTCCCGAACGGGACCATGGAGCTGGTCGTCTCGCTGATCCATCCCCGCCACAGAGCGATGTATGAATTGCTGGCCGCGACCGGAGTGCGCCGGTCGGAGCTTCTTGCCTTCGAGGCTCGCCACCTGGCGCTCGACGGCGACGGGCCCCATGTGCAGGTACGCCAGCGCGTCAGGCGCCGCAAGGGAAGCGGGCTGGTGCTCGGCGCGCTCAAGTCCCGGCACGCGCGTCGAGAGCTTCCGATCCCGCTCGAGCTGGCAGAGAGGCTGCGTCCGCTGGTCGCTGCCGACGACAAACGGGAGCTCGTGTTCCGGTCCACCACGGGCACGATCCTCGACCCCGACAACCTCCACGAGCGCGTGCTAGCACCGGCGTGCGCCGAGGCTGGTGTCGAGTGGGCCGGACATCACACCTTCCGGCACACCGTGGCGTCACGCCTGTTCGCCGAGGGCCGGAACATCAAGCAGATCCAGAAGTGGCTGGGGCATCACTCACCGGAGTTCACGCTCAAGACGTACATCCACTTGACTCGACGAGGGCGATCTCGGCGGGCCGCTCATCCCGCAGAGTGCAAACAAAGTGCAAACAGACCCACACCATTGCACGCCATTCGCGAGCCCGCCACGATCGGCAAAATGCAGTGATTAGCAGGGGAATACTGCTGTGCGCACAATGCCACAACACCCCAATTTCGGTCTACGGAACCGAAGGTCGGGAGTTCGAATCTCTCCGGGCGCGCTCCCAGAAAGCCATGCAGTGCTTTCTGCTGGGAGGGACGGTTCCGCAGAACCATCCCTCCCAGCTGGGGTTCCTCCCGTGCTCCCCACTGACCTTCGGTTCCGGAACCGGAGGCTCAATGCCAGCCTCGACATCCTCGTTGCCGCCCTGCGGGAACGTTTTTGCCGACCGATTCAGCGACTGCCTGTGTCGAGCCACTGTTCGAACGTCGGGCCGCCGAGGATCGCGCCGGGGCCCGGGAGAAGCACGCCGGATTCGTTGGCTTCGCCGTCGACGGGGTCGCTGACGGCCTCGACTCGCAACGGGCTGCCCTGCCGGGCGATGAGTAGCCTCGCCATCTCGATTAGCTCCTCTGGGCGGGGCCCGGCGACCTCGAGCGTCGCGCCGGGCGCCGAGCCCGGGTCGGCGGCGAGGTCCGCGAGCGCCTCGGCGACCGTGCGCGCGGCGACGAGTTGGGTGCGCATCGTGGGCACGTGGGCGACGTCGCGCTGGGTTCCCCACTGGACGAGCTGCTCGACCAACTCGTGGAACTGCGCGGCGCGCAGCACCCGGCCCGGGATCGGCCCCGACAGCACGGCTTGCTCGTGCGCGACCTTGGCGATGGCGTACCCGCCTTTCAGCCGGTCGGTGTTGATGATCGACACGACGAGCATGCGCTGGACGCCCGCTCGCCGGCCGGCCTCCTGCAGATTCCGGGCGGCAGTCGTGAAGAACTCCGTCGCCGCCTGCTGCTCGGGGGAGGGACCGGTGGCGGTGTCGACGATGCATTCGACGCCGACCAGCGCGCCGGCGAGCCCTTCGCCGGTGATCACGTCGATCCCGTGGGTCCGCGAGATCGGCACGACATCGTGCCCGCGCTCGGTCAGGACGTCGACGACGTGATGGCCCACCCGCCCGGTCGCTCCGGCAACTGCGATCTTCCCGTGTGTAGACATGTTCTCTCTCCTTGTCACGCGCTTACGTTCATCGGTCACCCGCTTGACCCCGCCCGCCGCACGTATGTGACAAGTGGTCGATGTGGCCGTTCAGCCGGCTCGTGACAGTGAGATGAGCTCGTCGACGTCGTCGTCCGCGAACGCGGCGAGGTAGCGCGTGACGAGTTCGCGCCCGATGGCATCGGTGGCGTCCGGCAGCGCCTCGGGGTCGACCGACTCGAGTGCGGCGCGCGCCCGCTGGAGGGCGCTGTTGACGCCCGCCGGTGTCGTGTCCAGCAGCTCGGCAACCTCGGATGCGTGCCACGCCATCACGTCGCGAAGGAGGAGCGCGGCGCGCTGCTTGGGGGGCAGGTTGCCGACCGCGGCCACGATCGCGAGGCGCAGCCGCTCGCGGGCGAGCAGGTGATCGGAGGGGTCTGAGGGGTCGGGGCCGCCGGAGGCGTCCACGGGCTGGGGCACGTCCTCGACCGGCACCGGCTGCCGCGCGGCGTGCCGAAGCGCATCGAGGCACACGTTCCTGGCGATCCGGTAGAGCCACGTCCGGAGCGGCGCGCGTCCCTCGAACCGCGCCGAGGCTCGCCAGGCCCGCAGGAACGTCTCCTGCACGGCGTCCTCGGCGTCGAACGACGAGCCGAGCATTCGCCGGCAGTACGCGGTCAGCTCGGCGCGATGCACCCCGCTGGCCAGGACGCCCTCAACGACGGTCGTCATCGCACACCTCGTGAACCTCGACCCCGGCTGCGCGCAGCCGCGCCGCGTACCGTCGGCCGCCGTCGAGCCCCGCGCCATGCACCACGGTCGCGGCCGGCGCGCCGGCGACATTCCTCGGCATCGGAACCCATGCGGTGAATCTGGGATGGACCAGGAGCTGGCGCCGGAGCACCGGCCAGCCGCTGTCGCGCGCCGACAGCGCCAGCCTCGCCGCGCGCGCGCCGCCGGCCACTAACACGTGATCTCGCTGCGCGCCGAACTCCCCGGCGTGCTCGGAGAGCCACTGGAGCGCCCCGAGCTCGATCGAGATCGGATGGGCGCCGGCCAGGCCGACGACCACGGAGCTCTCGATCCACGGATCCGTGGGTGACAACTCGTCACTCAACACGAGTGCGAGCGACAATGTCTCCACGGTCGGCCAGTGCACGGTAGTCGGCACGCGAAGCGAGCCAAACCTGAGTGTCATGTCGGCGACCATCACGCCGGCCAGAGTCGCAGTGCGGGCGCGTAAAGGGAAAGGCCGATCGAGCAAGACCGCGTTGCACGATCTGCATGACCGATCGCCAGCCCGGCGGCCATACTTGTCGTGTGGCTCAGACCGCGAGCGTCCTTCCTTTCCCCCACGCGCCCGATGGCATCGAGTTGCGCCACCTCCGGGCATTCGTGGCCGTGGCCGAAGAGCTCAACTTCGGCCGTGCCGCCGAGCGGCTGTATGTCTCGCAGCCGGCCTTGAGCCGGCAGATTCGAGGCCTCGAGCAGCTGGTGGGGTGCGAGTTGCTACGCCGCTCGACCCACAGCGTTGAGTTGACGCTCGCCGGCGAGGCCCTGCTCGATCGCGCGCGCCAGCTCCTGCGCGACGTCGATGAGGCGGTCGCGGCCGCGCTGGCGGTCGGTGGCGAGTTGCTCGGACGGGTCGCGCGGGCGCTCGAGCCGCTGCGAGGGATGCTCGCGAGCGACCATGACCTCGTCCAGACGCGGGCCACCTTCGAGTCGTTGAACGCGCAGTTCTCGCCCCCCGCCGGCACGATCACGCGGCCGGTGACCGCGGGCGGCGTGCCGTCGCTGGTCGTTTCCCCAGGCATCGGCCATGAGCCGACGGTGCTCTACGTCCACGGCGGCGGCTACGTGATCGGCTCGGCCTTCGGGTATCAGCCGCATGCCGGCGCGCTCGCGGCGGCCGCCCAAACCGGGATTCTCGTTCCCGATTACCGCCTCGCTCCTGAGCATCCGTTCCCGGCCGCGGTCGAGGATGCACAGCGTGCGTACCTGTGGCTCCGCGAGCAGACGCCTGACCCGGACGGGATCATCGTCGCCGGTGACTCCGCGGGCGGCGGGATCCTGCTCTCGCTCCTCCTGATGCTCAAGCGCGACGGTCTCCCGCTCCCACGGGCGGCCGTGATCCTCTGCCCGTGGCTGGACCTGTCCCTACGTACCGCCTCGCCCACCGACGCACCGCTGGCCACCGACGAGGACATCCGCCGCTGCGTCGAGGCCTACCTCGCCGGCCATCCGGCCGACGATCCGATCGTGGATCCGCTGCGAGCGGACCTCGGCGGCCTTCCTCCGATGCTGATCCAGGCCGCCACGGGCGATGGCCGACTCGTCGACGCCAAGGAGCTCGCCGCGCGCGCTCAGGATCAAGGGGTCGACGCGCGCCTCGAGCTGTTTCCCGTCGAGGCCCACGCCTTCCAGCTGTTCTGGTCCTTCCTGCCCGAGGCCGCCGACGCGATGGAGGCGGCGGGAGCGTACATCCGCGCGCGCGCCGCCCAATCCGAGGGTGTGCGAGCGGCCGGGGACCCGTAGCGCGTCAGCGATGGCGCGCGAGCCAGCCGGCGATCACGCCGTCGATGCCTCGCGTGCTTCCCAGATCGGGTTGTGGCTCCACGCCTCGACCGCCTAGAGCGGCGCCCTTTCTGCGACTCGGCGATCCGACGCCCGCCAGTACAGCGCTCCGGTGCCCGCCGCCGTGAGCAAAACCGCCGGCCACGCCCCGATGATCAGCCCCAGAACATGCGAGAGCGCGAACGCGATCAATCCCACGATCGTGAGCCTCACCGCGATTTGACGACCGTCGCGCCGCAGCCAGGTCACGATGCACGGAAGGCCGCAGATCACGAGCACCAGCCCGCCGAGCGCCCGAGACCCGGACGTCACGGCAACCGCGAAGCCGACGATGAGGCCCGTCGCCGCGATCGGTCCGGTGGGGAGAGTCCTCACGGGCCCATTGTGGCGCCGTGTGCGCGCGCGTCGGGTGTACTGGAAGGACGGGCCCGAGCGGTAGTGTGGCCGAGCCCATAGGATCCGCTTGTTCCGAGAACGGGATCGGGGGCTTGTCGCAGCAGAGGGTCAGAGTCGTGGTGGTGGATGATCACCCGTTTTTCCGCGACGGGATTTCTTTCGCGGGGACATCCGTAGCGTCCGTCGCCAGCCCGGGGTCCGGAAGCTCGACCTCGACGAGCGTTCCGGGGTTACCGGGTCTCAGGTTGAGGTGGCCACCCGCCGCCTGCACTCGCACCCGCTGCGAGGTCACGCCGACGTGCCCCTCGGCCAACCGCCGGCCGACGCCGCCGGCGTCGATGCCTTTGCCGTCGTCGGCAACAGTGAGCCGGATGTGGCCGTTGTCTCGTCGCAAGCTGACCCGACCGTGTGCGCCTCGGCGTGCTTGGTGACGTTGACCAGGAACTCGCGAGCGGCCGCGTACAGGAGCTCATCCGCCCCGCTCCGCGACGATTCGTCCCAGCCGTCCGCGTTCAGCTCGATGCGAAGCCCGCTGCGCTCGGCGGTCGTGCGAACGAGCTCGTCCAGCGCGCGCAGCAGACCGGCCTGCTCGAGCACCGCCGGGTGGAGCTGGCTGACTTTCGCGCGGAGCAGCGTCGTCGATCGCGCAACGCGAACTGATCCGGTCGAGCGAAGCCATGTCGCCGTCCCGCACGTCCTCGACGTCGTGTCGCGCGGCCAGCACATACTGGAGCGCCCCATCGTGCAGCTCCTCCGCGAGCTCCGTCCGAGCCCGAGCCTCGACGTCCACCAGGTCTCCGAGCAGGGTCGTTCGATCCTGCACGAGCGCGGCGATCGTCAGCACGCGAGATCGCTGGATCCACGAAAGCAGCACGCAGCCGACGCTGAGCGCGATCATCACCCACGTGCGCAGGACGATCGACGCCCACGGCTCGCCGTTGGCGTTCTGCGCGGCGATCAACGAGGCCAGGTACACCGCCACCGAGGGTCCGGTCACAGCGGCGGCGACGCCAGGACGAAGCTGCGTGCTCGCCAGCATCGGGATCACGAAGAACCCGTTGACGAGCACATCCGCGGTCCAGCTCTGCTCCGATTGGCCGGCGAGAACGCTGAGCACGCCGAGCGCAAGCAAGTCGACGAACAGCGCGAGCCAGACGAGCCGCACCGCCCGCTCGCCGCCGCGAAGCGAGACCCAGGCGATCGCAACTGCCCACGCCGCGTAGACACCGGCGACCCCGTAGCAGCCCGGGCGGTCGTGCGCCGGCGGCACGGCGAGCACCGTGGCCACCACGAACACGACCAGCGCGCCTCGAATCAGCTGCTGGACGCGAACCCCGCGATACGCGTGATCGAGCAGGATGCCGTACAGCCGCGAGTCACGGCGGATGTCCGCGACGCTCATCCTCGACTCCGGCAGAGCAACCATTCCGCACCTCCGAACCGGCCCCCCGCCGGGGATGATAGGAGGCGCATCGCTCGCCCAGTCGGTCGTCCGGAACGACGCGATGACCCGCTCGCGCGGGCCATCGGTGTCAGCTTCCCTGGTGTCGGACACGTGTCGATCAGTTCGCGGCGGCACCTCCGTTCGAGGAGGGGCCGGCCGCCGCGCCGCCGGTTGCGTTCGTGGCCTGTCCGTTGGTCGTCGTCCCGTTGGCGGAGGCGGACGCATGGCTTGGTCGGCTGGACGAGCGGGCCGGGGTTCATCTGGCTGTCGCCGGTGATCAGCTGGTGCTTGATCTTGGCCATCGTGCTGGGGCCGGCGATGCCGTTGACCGTGAGTCCGTTGGCGCGCTGGAAGTCCTTGATGGCGGCGGTCGTGGCTGGGCCGTAGACCCCGTCAACCGGGTTCTCGTAGTAGTTCAGCAGTCCGAGATCGTGCTGCAGCGCGGTGACGTCCTGGCCGTGCGGGTACGCGTTGGCCGGCGTCACCCCGTGTGAGCCACCGGTGGTTGCGCCGCCGGAGCCGGCCGTCGAGCCGATGTGCGAGCCGGTTCCCGTCGTGGCCGTGCTCGCCGGCGCCGGTGTACCCGCGGAGCTCGACCCTGCGCTGTGTGAGTGGGGGATTCCGATGGCGCCCCACGCGCCACCGACGCATAGGCTCGCATCGTCGCCCCGAGCGCGAACGCCGGTGTGGACTTGCGTCGGCGGGAGCGGGTCCGGAGCGGGTTGTCGTTGATCTCGCTGTGATGGTCGCGGTATTCATCGAGGGTGGGGTGAAGGTGGTCATTTGCAGTTCCCTTTCGGTGTTGATTGGTGCGTGGGAACAGCATCGGGCTAAACGCCTGCCGCGACCATCGGCCGACCGGCGGATCGAGCGGAGGATCTTCGCGTCCCCCAATCGGGGGAACCCCGGCGCCTTACGAGTCCCCGGCCACCAGATCCGGTATATCGATCGCCACCCACCCCGAATGACCCGGCGCGGTCACGGGCCTGAGATCCAAGCAGGTCGTTAGGTTCCCGGTTGACGGTGGATTTAAGTCGCCCCCGGTAGGAATGGAGGGCGTGGTGATCACGCGAATGCTTGGCTGTGCCTGAACCTGATTCGGCGAGCCACGATGGCCGCACGAGGCGTCAGGTGTTACAGGGAGCGGGAGGCGCGGCTGCCCTCATGCTCCCAGGCTGCGGCGCCACCCGCATCCTGAGCAAACCCAAGCCGCTGCCGCGGATCGGCTCGTCCGCCGTGACACCGAGGGGTAGCGTCGCCGCGTTCCGTTCGCGACCGGACCTGCGCGCGGGCTGTGGTTTCCGTGGCAGGGCACTCCCCCACCATCGCCCCGCCGTCGCCGCCGCCCGGAACCACCGGAGTGGCGCCACGCTCATGTACGCGAGCTGGAACGGCGCCACCGAGGTCGCCGGCTGGCGCGTGGCGGCGGGAGTCAGGCGCGACGAACTGCGCCCGCTCGGGATCGCCCCCAGCCGCGGCTTCGAGACCGTCATCCCACTCCATGCCCAGCATCGGTACGCGTCGGTCACCGCGCTCGACCGCTCGGGACGGCGCTTGCGACGCAGCCCGGTCGTCCAGCTTTAGCGCCCAACCGATACGTAATCTCCGGGCAATTCGCGAGTCGTAGACTGGCGGAGTGACCGCCCGCGGCACCGACTGGGGTCTCGCGGCGCTGGTCGCGGCGCTGCTCGTGACCGGTGCGCTGACCCTGTTCGCCGGGTCGCCGGACGCCGCCTGGATCATCGCCGTCCATGACGCGTGCGGGATCGCGATCGCGCTCCTGGTACTGATCAAGCTCCGCCGGGTCTGGCCGCGTCTCGTCCGCGGTGAGCGCGGCGCCCACCGGCGGGCCGCGGGAATCGCCGCGGCGGCGGTGGTCATCAGCTGCCTGGTCGCCGGGGTCCTGTGGTCAGAGGGCGTCGCCGTCGCGCCTGCCGGCTACACCTTGCTCAGCTGGCACGACGCGCTCGGGGCGATCCTCGCGGCGGCCGTGGCCATCCACATGGCGCAACGCGCCAAGCGGATGCGGCGCCGCGATCTCGCCGGCCGGCGCCAGTTCCTCGCGACGACCGGACTTGGCGCCGGCGCGTTTGTGCTGTGGCGCCTACAGCGACCTGTAGATGCGCTCCTCGGACTCAAAGGCGCCGACCGCCGCTTCACCGGCTCCTACGAGGCGGGATCGTTCGCCGGCAACGCCTTCCCGAGCACCTCGTGGGTCGCCGACAACCCCGCGGTGATCGACCCAGCCGCCTACCGGCTGCGGGTCGAGGGGCTCGTGGCACGCCCCCTGATCCTGTCGATCGGAGAGCTCGGAGCGGCTGACGAGATCGTCGCGACGCTCGACTGCACCGGCGGCTTCTATTCGACCCAACGTTGGGGTGGCGTGCGGTTGGGCTCGCTCCTGGCGCTCGCCGGCGCCGACCCGCGCGCGCGTCACGTCAGCGTCGCCTCGGTCACCGGCTATCGCTGGAGCTTCGGCATCGAGGACGCGCGCGGACTGGTGCTCGCCACGCACGTCACCGGCGCGCCGCTCAGCCACGACCATGGCGCGCCCGTCCGGCTCGTGGTCCCGGGCGCGCGTGGCTTCCAATGGGTCAAGTGGGTGACACGGATCGAGCTGCGTCGCGACCCGGACGTCGCCGCACCCCTGTCCACGATCTGGAGCAGCGCCGTCTGAGAGATACGGCGAATCCGTATTCGGTTCCGTATCGATACGAAGACGAACCGCGAACGCCGGATTACGTTCCCGGAGTCATTTGCCCGGCCGGGCGTCGGAGACTCAAAAAGCGGGCTGGACTTGGGTCCGATGGGCTATTTCGCGCAGCGCCGGGGGGCTCGTGCTGGTCGGGCGGCGGCGCGGCCCGGCTTGGTGCGACGGGCGGCGATGACTATTCCAGCCACTCGGTGCGGAACGTCGGGCTCGCGTGGATGCAGACCAGGTTCGCCGCCCGGGGTCCCTCATTGACGAACTTGTGCGGGGCGTCGGCCGGCGCGATCACGATGTCGCCGGGACCGGTGCCGAAGCTGTCGCCGCCGAGCTGGAACGTCAAAGTCCCCTCGATTACCACCCACGTCTCGTCGTAGGGGTGGCGGTGGAGCCGCGGCCCCGTGCCCGGCTCGCTGTGGTCGAAGATCAGCGACACGCTCGCTCCGTAGGCCGCGCCTTCCATGTTTCCCCGGGCAAGCTCGCTGGTGTTCGTGACTGGCATGGTTGCCTCCCTTCCTGAGCGTCGATCAGGGCGGCCGTCGTCCGGCACCGTTGTCCTTCATTGTGCTGACCGCGCTGACGTCGAGGAGCTTTGCGATGTAGTCACATGCGTCGGCGGGGCGAGCCGCCCCCGAGCGGCGGCGCCTTATGCTTGGGCGCGACCTCGAGGGAAGGCCCGGTGGCATCACCGTTGAAGGCAGTTCTGATCACGGGATGCTCGTCCGGCATTGGCCATGCCACCGCCGAGCTCATGGCCGCCAACCGACACCGGGTGTACGCGACTGCGCGCAAGCTCGCGTCGATCGCAGACCCGGCGAGCGAGGCGGGCGTTACGGAGCGCAACCAGGACCTGTGCGGTCGGGATCGCCCCATGTCGCACAGCGATTCCCACGAGCCGTCCGGCCGCTGGGTCCGCCACAGCACCTCGCGCGCGCGGCCGAGCGCCGCGCGCACGGCGGCGTGGTCGAGCGAGGTCTCGCCGGCGACGGGTCACGATGCCCGCCTAGCCGGGGAGCGCGTGCAGCGGCGTCCGGTCCCCGACCGACCACCGATGGCCGAACGGGTCCGTGAACCCGCCCTGGCGGTGCGTTCCCCACGGGGTCGCGTGATCGGTCAACGGCTCGACATCGGTCGCGCCGGCGGCGGTCGCACGATCGATCAACGCGCCGGCGTCGTCGGCGAACACCTCGATCCGCGTGGTGGTCATTCCGACCTCACTCGGGCTCGGCTCCCGTTTCCTGCCCGGAACCGCCTCGTGGATGAAGAACGGCGCGCCGGCGAGATGCAGCCCGGCGACGCCGCCCAGGTCCCACAGCACCTCGGCACCGAGGGCGTCCCCATACCATTGCACCGCCTCGTCGGCGCGTGAGACGATCAGCATCACCGACAGCGACACGTTGCGCTCGTCGTCGTTCACGAGACCGGGATCGTTGCACGATCGACAGGAAGGGATGATGACCACGGACACTCAGACCACCTCGTTGGGAGAGGCGTTTGCGCGGGCGTTGTCTCGCAAGGACTTCGATGAGGTGACCCGGCTGCTGCACCCCGAGGTCGACTTTCGCGGTCTCACGCCCGGCCGGATGTGGGAAGCCGCGGACTCGCGGTCGGTGGTCGAGGACGTGCTCAAGGTGTGGTTCGAGCCCTCGGACGAGCTCGAGCATCTCGTCTGCACGCAAACCGACGCGTTTGCCGACCGCGCACGCGTCGGCTACCGGCTCGAGGGGCACAACGCGGACGGGCCGTTCGTGGTCGAGCAGCAGGCGTACTACGCAGAGCGCGACGGCCGGATCGGGTGGATGCGCGTCATGTGCTCGGGGTTCCGCCCGCGCATGGCCTGACGCCGCGGGGCTCAGGCGGCAGCGACTCACTCATCGCCTCCTGCACGCTGATCGCGCGCTAGCCAAAGCCGCAGTCGGCGGCCGCCTGCCGGTAGCCCGGGGACTGGACGTTGATCGTGCTCGGCACCGCGAGCACCGCCCCGCCGCGATCCAGCACCTCGCCGTAGCCGGCCGGGCTGGATGGGAGCTTCGTCGTCGGGTCGGGAAAGCCCGAGATCCCGTGGCTTCGCATGCACTGCGAGATCTTGAGCGCCGCGAGCTTGGCCTGCGCGGAGGGCGGCCCGGTGGGCGGCCCGCCGCCGGGAAGGAGATGCCTGCACTTGGACTGGGCGGTCTTGAACGCCGGCGAGTCGACGTTTATCCCCGAGCTCGATGAGATCTGGATGCCGCCGCCTCCGGTCGGATCGGGGAAGTTCGGCACGCCATCGGCCCGCATGCACGCCGAGAACTTGACGAACGCAGCGGTGGCGCTCGGCGAGGCGCTCGAGCCGGTGACGGTCGAGTCACTCGCGGTCCCACCACAGGCGGCAATCGCGACCGCACAAGCGATCGCGGCGATCCCGGTGCCAACAGGAAGGCGCGGCATGCTCTGAGTTGTACGAGGCCGGCCATAACCGGGACGTAACGGCGTTATGCCGTCGTTATGGAGTGCCTTGGTGGTGTTGACTTCGAACGGATGAGAGGTCCCGAAGCAGACGGGCTGTACCGACCGATCGAGCCGTACGACAGCGGGATGCTCGCCGTCGGCGACGGCAACGACGTCTACTGGGAGCAGGCCGGGAACCCGGATGGAAAGCCGGCGGTCGTGCTGCACGGCGGACCCGGGTCGGGCGCGGCCGCGTGGTGGCGTCGTATGTTCGACCCGGACGTCTACCGTGTCGTGCTGCTCGACCAGCGCGGTTGCGGGCGCAGTACGCCTCACGCCGCCGATCCGGGCGTCGATCTGTCGAGTAACACGACCGGACACCTGATCGCGGATGTCGAGCGGGTGCGCCACCATCTCGAGATCGATCGGTGGCTGGTGCTCGGCGGTTCGTGGGGATCGACGCTGGCGCTGGCATACGCGCAAGCCCATCCGGAGCACGTCACCGAGATCGTGCTGTTCTCGGTCGTGACGACCACGCGGCGCGAGGTCGAGTGGATCACGCGCGACGTCGGCCGTTTGTTCCCCGAGCAGTGGGAGCGGTTTCGCGACGGCGTACCGCCGGACGCTCGGGACGGGAGCCTTGTCGACGCCTATCGAGCGCTGCTCGACGATCCGGACCCGGCGGTGCGCGAACGGGCCGCCCGCGATTGGTGTAGCTGGGAGGACGCGCACGTCGCGATCCGCGCGGGGCAACCGCCCGACCCCCGTTACGAGGATCCGGCATTCCGCATGTGCTTCGCGCGACTCGTGACCCACTACTGGAGCCACGCCGCATTCTTGCCTGACGGCGCACTGTTGCGAGGCGTGCCTGAGCTAGCCCGCACTCCAGGCGTGCTGATCCACGGCCGCCTTGACGTCAGCAGCCCGCTCGAGATTCCGTGGCGGTTGTCGCGCGCCTGGCCGGCGAGTCGCCTCGTCGTCATCGACGACGCCGGACACGGCGCGACCCCGGCGAGGAACCGGGCGCTGACCGCCGCGACCGACGGGTTCCGCGCGCGCTAAGCGGCCGGGTGGGCCGAGAGCCACTCGAGCACCTGCGCGGCGTGCCCGTCGGGCGGGAAGATCGGGTAGAAGGCGTGCTCGATCCGGCCGCCTGAGACGATCAACGTCAGCCGTTTATACAGCTGCGCGCCCTCGACGGTGAACGTCGGCAGGTCCAGGGCGCTCGCGAGCTCGTGGCCGGTGTCGGACAGGACCGCGAACGGAAGCCCCAGGCGCTCGGCGAGCTCGGCCTGGTACGCCGTCGTCTGCGACGACAGCCCGTACACGCCGGCGGCGCCGGCGGCGCGGAGCTCGGCGTAGTGGTCGCGGAAGCCGCACGTCTCGGGAGTGCAGCCGCGCGCTCCCGGGATCTCGTTCCACCCGTCGGGCAGATCCACTCCGGGCCGGCCGGTCATCGGGTAGATGTAGAGGACCGTCCTTCCGGCGCCGAGCCGATCGAGCGCAACCTCGCCACCGGCGGTGCTGGGCAGCGCGACGTGCGGCATCGGCGTCCCGGGAAGGTGGTCGGCGGCGCCGTCGTCCTCGGGGGCGGGCAGGTCGGTCGGGAGGCTCATGTAGTCGGACATGGAACTCGGCTGTCAGGCTATCGCGTCGTCCTTCGATGCTGTGTAATCGCCCGGTGACCGCGACCGTCGGCGTTATCGGCGTTGGGCGCATGGGACTGCCGGTATGCGCGAGGCTGGCCGCGGACGGGATCCGCGTGATCGCCACGGACGTGGAGCCCGGGCGCGAGCAGCACGTGCGCGCCGCAGGCGCGGGCTGGAACGCCGACACCGAGCGGCTGGCTCGCCGGGTCACGGTGCTGATCACCGTGCTGCCGGGGTCGAGTGAGCTGGTCGAGGCGATGGGGATCGCGCTCGGAGCGCTCGAGCCCGGTGCGACCTGGATCGACCTGACGAGCGCCGCGCCGGCGGCCGGGGCCGAGCTCGTCGCCCGTGCCCACGAGCGCGGGATCGAGTGCCTCGACGCGCCGGTCGGCGGTGGCGTCGAGGCGGCGGCCGGCGGAGCGCTGCAGCTGTTCGTCGGCGGCCCCGCGGAGGTGATCGAGCGCCACCGCCGGATGCTCGAGCTGCTCGGGCGCGTCGAGCACGTCGGCGATCACGGGGCGGGGTACACGACGAAGCTGCTCGTGAACTTGCTCTGGTTCGGCCAGGCCGTTGCCGTCGGGGAGGCGCTCCTGCTCGCGACCCGCGTGGGGATCGATCTCGAGGTGCTGCGGTCGGCGCTCGGACGGAGTGCCGCAGCCAGCGAGTTCGTGCGCCGCGACCTGGGCGCTCTGCTCAGCGGCGACTACCTCGAGTCGTTCGGCCTGGACCGGTGCTACGAGGAGCTCGCCGCGGTAGTTGCGCTCGCCGACGAGCTCGCGGTGCCGTTCGATCTGTCGGCGACGGTCGAGCGCGCTTATCGAGACGCGCTGGCGCGCTACGGGCCGATCGACGGAGAGCTGCTGGCGGTCGCGCTGCTCGAGGAGCGCGCCGCCGTGAGATTGCGCCGTCGCTCGGCCGAAGCTTAATGCCGTGGGGTCCCGCCCCCCGAAGAGGAGCGGGACCCCGAACGGACCCCTGTGTCAGTGGCTCCCGTGCCGGTGACGGTGGGTCTTGAACGTGACGGTCTGCGTCGACACCGGCGCTGACTGGCCGTTGCCGAGCGCCTCGGTCACCACCAGCTTGACCTTCAGCACGTGGCGCGACGCGAGCAGCTTCCTCCCCTGCCCGTTCAACGAGATCCGCACGGTCTGAGCGCTCCCGGCGGAGAGTGTCACGGCCGCCGAGCCGACCCCGACCACCTTGTGGCGAACGCGCGCGGCCACCGCGATCAGCTTGTGGCCGCGGAGCGTCTCATTCACGCTCAACCTCAGCGACAGCCGGCACTGCGCACCCGGTGCTCCGGTGCACGTCACGCGGACGCTCGCGGTCGTGCCTGACACCTTCGCGTGACCGACGGTCACGATCCCCGGAGGCGGAGGCGGAGGCGGAGGTGGCGTCGGGCTCGTCGTCAGCGTCTGATCGGCGCCGACGAACGTCCCGAAGTCACTCACCGCCACCGCGCGGTAGTGGATCGTCGTCCCCGCGGTCAGGCCGGTGAGCTGCGCCGCGAACGGCGTCGCGACGTTGGCCGGCGCCAGCGTCTGGGCCGCGGTGCTCTGACCGTACGCCGTGGTCGCGCCGAACTGGAACGACACCTTCACCGAGGCGCCGTCCGGGTTGACCGCACCACTGACCGTCGCCGCCGAGGTGGAGACTCCACTGGCGCCGCCCGTCACCGGCGTACCCGGCTGGTAGGCATCGGCGAACAGACCCCTGGGGTTCGTTCCATCGGTGAACAGGAAGAACGGTGTTCCGACCGCTCCGCCCTGGCACGAGGCCCCGTCGGCATTGAACGGCGTCGCGATGCACGACGATGAGATCGGCTCGCGAACGTCGGCCTGGGCGGTCGGCGTCAGCGGCACATCGCTCTCGTCGAGCACGAACGTCGGGTTGGCGGCGTTCACGAAGTGACCGACGAACCCCGTCGTTCCGGACGGCGTCTCCTCGCGCCACGTCACGTACGGCGTGTTGCCCGAGAACGTGATGTCCGCACGCGTGGAGTCGATGCCCGGAGTCGAGATCGGCTGGCCGCCGTTCACGATCTGGAAATGCGGCGTCGGCGTCGCGACGAATCGGGACACGAACACCTGATGAACACCGCCCACCGTCTCGTCCCAGGTCACCCAGGGTGCGGTCGGATTGGCCGGGTTCATCGTGCCGGCGGCGACGCGCGGATCCTCGGCGTCCGCCGCCGGATTGCTGTTGAGCGAGCACGCCTGCTCGGCGCTCAGGCTCGCGGCGCAAGTGGTGGCGCCGTTGAGGATCCCGTTCCCGTTCACGGCGTTGCCGAAGACGTGCCAGTGGAAGCCGCCGGCTCCGGCCGTGCCATCGGCCTCGGCCTTGGCCGCGAACACCAACTCGTTGTTGGCGAGTCCGGCCGCGCTCGGGTCCTTCTCGTACCACACGACCCACGGCACGCTGTCGTTCGCGCCGGTGAAGGCGATATCGGGCTCGATGCCGTTGCGAGTGACATCCACGCTCAGGCTCGGATCCGCGCCGCCAGGGCCAACCCGGCCAAGGCCAACCTGCTGGAAGCAGAACCCGCCGATCGCCGGGACATGGCCCGTCGCATCCGCCACACCCGCCGGCGTCACGCCGTCGCAGTTCGCAGCGTTCGGGCCGATCGGCCTGGACACGAAGATCTGATCCTTACCGCTCACCGGCGATGTCGTCGTCTCCTGCCAGGTGATCCATGGGCCCGGCTTGGTCGGGTCAAGCGTCGAGCCGCCCGCAACCGAGGGGTTCTCGGCGTCCTGATCGGTATGGATGTTCAGCGACGGCACGCCCGTACCGCTGCCGCCGTTGCCCCGGCTCTGTCCGCCGAAGATCCACTTGCCCTGGTTCGCGTCGCCGGTGTTGTCGAAACGGCTGGCGAACACGTTGTTGTTTCCGAAGCCGGTGCCGCTCGTGTTCTCGTACCACGTCGCCCACGGCACGGTCCGGCCGGCTCCGGCGAAGTCGATCGACGGCGCCTCGCCGTCCTGGCCCTGGTCGAAGTTCAGCGAACCCGAAAACTTCGGGGTCGCGCTCGAGCGGCCGCCGACGGTGCCGTTGCCGCGCGTCGTCCAGGCGCCGTTGGCGAACGAGCGGACGAACACCTGGTCGGCCGATCCGCTCGGCTCCTGCTGGCGGAAGATCGCCCACGGAACGCCCGGCTTGCCGGCGGTCAGCGCGCCCCCGACGACATCGGCGTTGGTCGGATCCTCTCCGCTCACGCTGAGCGCCTTGTTGATCCCGGCGGCGGGATCGTCATTTACCTGACTGCCCGGCGGCAGCGCCTGAAACGCCGCCGCGGAGCCGGCGGTCGCGAGCGCGACCGCCATCGCTGCGAGCGCGACGCGCCCGCGCCGGGATTGCCCCCGTTGACTCCCCATGTGTACTCCTTCGGTTCGAGGTTGGGTTATCGGACCTGAGTACGGGCGCCGGCGCCAAACGGTTCGCGGCGCGCCGGCACACCATGTAAAACGTCCGAACACCACCCTCGTCTTGGCGGCTCCGGGGACATAAGCGTCTCGGGGATGCTTATGTCCCGGTTGCGGGTGGCGCCGCGGCGGCTTCGGACGTCTTACACGTCCGCGCCCCGCCCAGCATGCGCTGGTGCCTCAGTGCACCGGGTGAGCGACCCCGACGAGCACGCGCCGGCCGGACGACACCGGGTTGCCGTTGGCGAGCTGCTCGGTGACGCTGAAGCTCCGGAACTGCGTGACCGGAGCGCCGGACCACAAGATCACATGCTCGGCGTCGTTGAACGTGCCGACGGGAACCAGGATCCCCGCGGCGTTCTTGAGCCATGCCTGGTAGTAGCGCCCGTTGGCGAGGTGCGGCAGGCCGCTCGCCGACAGCTGGATCTCCCAGCCCGAGGTCATCTTGGTCAGCGTCGCCGAGCCGTGCGCGCCGGGCGCGAGCGAGGTACCCGAGACGACCATTGCGAACTGGAGCGGCGCCGGCGAGCTGCTTCCGACCGCGAGGACGATTGCGACCACGATCGCTGCCGCCGCCGTCGCGAGCCCGCCGAGCACGAGCGCCGGACGGCGGAGCGGCCAGCGGAACCCTCGCCGACGCTCAGCCTGGGGCTGGACCTGCGGCCCGGCCGGCGGCGCCGGCGCGCTGTGCAGCGCCCGCTCGCGGCCGGCTTCCTCGGCGATCGCGCTGACGACGCGATCCTCGAGCGCGGCGTCGGGTTCCTCCCAGGTCGCGGGCGTCGCCAGCAGCCCACGGAGCTCGTCGAGCTCGGCGCGCTCCTGCGGCGTCAGCGCGTCGACAGGCTCACCCGACAGGTACGCAATCCGGTCGTCGTCGCTGGTGCTCACTTCCGTGCCTCTCTTCTGTGCATACGGTAGACGACCCCGATCCGGTTCATTCGCGAAGGTGCCCGAGCATCGCCGCCAGGCGCTTGTGGGCTCTGAACGATCTCGATTTGACGGTCCCGACCGCCACGCCGAGCCGGTCCGCGATCTGGGCGTGGGTGAACCCGTCGAGGTGCTGGAGCCGGACGACCTCCTGCTCCTCCGGGGGGAGCTGCGCCACCGCGTCCCGGACCTCCCAGACGTCATAGATCGCCTCGGCCGACTCCGGGGTCGAGACCAGCGCCGCATCGCCCGGCGGCGCCGACTCGAGCGGATCCGCGGTTCGGACCGCCTCGCGGCGATACAGATCGATCGCGACGCGGCGCGCGATCGCGGCCAGCCACGGTCCGAGCTCCCGCTGCTCGTCGAAGCTCTGCGCCGCCCGCCACGCCTTCACGAACGTCTGCTGCGTCGCCTCCTCGGCCAGGCCCCGGTCGCCGAGAACCTTGTACGCGACCGCGTACACCAGCCGTCCGTGAGAGCGATAGACGTCCCGGACGGCGTCCGGATCGCCTTCTCGGAAGCGTGCACGGAGGTCCCGGTCCTGCACGAGTCGGACCCTATCAGCAACCTAGGTTGACATTCTCCGTTCGTGTCAACTATGGTTGACATCGACATGATCGACGCGCCCCCGACGCTCCCCGACGACCCCGCCGACGCCCTCGCGGCGGTCGGGGCCCTGCGCCGGCTCGCGGATCGCGTCGAGGATGCCGCCGTCGAGCGCGCGATCGTCGACGGCTGGTCGTGGGCTGGCATCGCCGAGGCGCTCGGAGTCACGCGTCAGGCGGTCCACAAGAAGCACGCGCGGCGCCTGCAACGCGCCGGCATAGCGAGAGGAGCGCGCTGATGGCATTCGAACGGTTCACGAGGGACGCGCGCGCGACGGTCGTCGCCTCCCGCGAAGAGGCGCGCGCGAGCGGCCAGCACACCGTCGAGTCCGAGCATCTGCTGCTCGCCCTCGCCGCGCGGCCCGAGCTCGGTCTGGACCGGGATCGCCTCGCCACAGCGCTCGCCCACGAGGAGGAGCAAAGCCTGGCCGCAGTCGGCGTCGCCGCGAGCGCGCTCGAGCCGCGGGCCCGCCGTCGCGCCCGGCGCGAACCCCAGTTCGCGACCTCATCCAAGCTCGCGCTCCAGCGCGCGGTCGCGGCCGCGGCCAAGCGGAGCGATCGGCGCCTGACCGCCGGACATGTGCTGCTCGGGGTCATCGCCGCCGAGCACGGGCGCGTGCCGCGCGCGCTTCGGATCGCCGAGATCGACGTAGACGAGCTCCGGGCGCGGGTCTGACCGCCCGCGGGCCCTACGCCGGGACGGGGCCGAGCGCCTGCCAGGCGTGCTCGACCCCTCCGTACCGCCGCCGCAGCGTGCTCGCGGTCGGTCCGCGCCATTCGGACGTCCGGAGGTCCTCGGCCCTTGGCGGACGCCCGCTGCGGGTCCAGTAGGCGGCGAGCGCGAAGCGGATCGCGTCGTCGCTCCAGCGCCGGAACCCGACGGCGGCGCCCGCCTCCGCGAGCGCGGCGTTCCACGGATCGGGGCGGTCGCGGTACAGGTCGCAGACCACCGCGGCGCTCGGCCAGCGGGGGCTTTCCTCCTCCCACCGGCCGGGTCGGGAGCGCGATGGGGTCCATTCGTGATACCTCGGCGGCCGGCCGTGCTCCTGCGTCCAGGCCCGGATCGCGTGGCGCACGGCGTCGCGCGTCCACGGGCTCTGGACGGTCGGGACATGAGCGGTGCAGGCGATGCAGCGCTCCGCGCGCGGGGTCGGGACCGGGCCGCCGCAGTCCGGGCAGGTGCGCGCGCGCAGATAGTTGTGAACGCTCGAGATCGACACGCCGAGCTGATCGGCGATCGCGCGGATCGCGTGTCCGATCGAGGCCAGCCGCCATGCCTCCTCGACGCGCTCGGCGACCGCATCCTCGAACGTCAGCGAGCGCGCCGACAGGCCGGCGGCGTGCAGCGCCTTGCCCCACGACCCGAAATGGGCGGCCGCGCACGAGCTGCTCGGCCACCGCGGATGCTCGTTCATCCACTTGCGCTGAGCGGGCGGGGCGGCGTCGGGCCGCTCGCCCGACCAGTCCTGGCGCCGGGGCGGACGGCCGGTCTGCTCGACCCACGCCCGCAGCGCGACCTGGATCGAGTCACGGTCCCAGCGGTGCGGCCGGCCCGGGTGCCGCATCGGGACGTAGCCCGCTGCCGGCGCGGCAAGCGCCGCCCGGCCCGCTAGACGGGTGCGGACCGGGCGGACGGCTGCCGGGGTTGTGTCGGCCGCGCTCAGAGCGCCGTCACGACCGATTTCGTCTCGAGGTAGTTGTTGAGGACCGCGTGGCCCATCTCGCGGCCCCAACCCGACTCCTTGTAGCCGCCGAACGGCATCGCGGCGTCGAACACGTGGTAGGTGTTGATCCACACGGTTCCGGCGCGCAGCCGCTTGGCGGTGCGGTGAGCCTTCGAGATGTCGCGGGTGAACACGCCCGCGGCCAGCCCGTAGTTGGTGTCGTTGGCGGCCGCGATGATCTCGTCGGGGGAGTCGAACGGGATCGCGCACACGACCGGTCCGAAGATCTCCTCGCGCTCCACCTTCATGTCCGGCGAGGTGTTCGTCAGCACGGTTGGCTGCACGAAGTAGCCGCGGTCCCCGAAGCGATCGCCGCCGACCGTCGCGTCGGCGCCGGCGTCCTTACCGGACTGCAGATAGCCGAGCACCTTCTCGAACTGCTCGTCGGAGATCAGCGGGCCCATCTGGGAGTCCGACTCGGTCCCCGGGGCGACCTTGATCGATTTGGCGGCGTCGGACACGCCCGAGACGACATCGTCAAAGACCTGCTTCTGCACGTACAGCCGCGAACCCGCGTTGCAGCACTGGCCGTGGTTGAAGAAGATCGCGTTCGCCGCGCCGGGAATCGCCGCTTCGAGGTCGGCGTCGGCGTAGACGACGTTCGGCGACTTGCCGCCGAGCTCGAGGGAGACCTTCTTCAGGTTGCCGGCGGCCGCCTTGACGATCAGCTTGCCGACCTCGGTCGAGCCGGTGAACGCGACCTTGTCGACGTCGTCGTGAGCCGCCAGCGCGGCGCCCGCCTCGCCGTAACCGGTGACGATGTTGACGACGCCCGCCGGGAGCCCGGCCTCCTGGAGCAGCTCGCCGAGCCGAAGCGCGGACAGCGGCGTCTGCTCGGCGGGCTTCAGCACGACCGTGCACCCGCAGGCAAGCACCGGACCGAGCTTCCACGCCGCCATCAGCAACGGGAAGTTCCACGGGATGATCTGCCCGACCACGCCGACCGGCTCGCGGAGCGTGTAGGCGAGGTACTCACCCGGCGCCGGAAGCGCCGAGATCGGGACGGTCGTGCCCTCGATCTTCGTCGGCCATCCGGCCATGTACCGGAACAGGTCGGCCGACAGCGCCACATCGGCGGCGCGCGCGATCGCGTACGGCTTCCCGTTGTCGAGCGTCTCGAGCATCGCCAACTCGTCGCCGTGCTCCTCGATCAGCTCCGAGATCTTCCAGATCAGGCGGCCCCGATCGGACGCGTTCATCCGCCGCCACGGCGAATCGTCTTCGAACGCGCGGCGCGCGGCGCGCACCGCGCGGTCGATGTCCTCCGCCTCACCGCGGGCAATTTCGGCGAGCGTCTCCTCGGTCGCCGGGTTGATCGTCGGAAAAGTCTTGCCCGAGGCGGCCTCGACCCACTCGCCGTCGATCAGGAGCTTGTGGGTGGATTGAACGAAGGTGTCCGCTTGCTGTTCGCTCGATACGGCAACTGCCATAACCGTTCTCCTCTCTGCGCGCGAGCCCGAGGCTGGCGCGTAACGCTGGTCAACTCCTCAAGGTAGTCCATTTTTGACTACCGAGCAAGCCGGGTGCACGGCGGCGACACAGTCGGGGCACCGCGTTAGCGTTCGCTTCGCGATGCCGCGCGCTCGTGACGAACTCTCGGCCGGCGAGTGGGCCGTGCTGGCGCTACTGAGCGAGGGCCCGGCGCACGGATTCGCGCTGGCGCGCGCGATGGCGCCCGCCGGCGAAGTCGGACAGGTCTGGGCGATGCGCCGGCCGCTGGTCTACCGGGCACTCGAGACGCTCGAACAGCGCGAGATGATCCGGCCCGCCGGCACCGTTCCGAGCCAGACCGGCCCTCAGCGCACGATCCTCGAGGTCACCCCGGCGGGCGCGCTGGCGGTGACCGAATGGCTGAGCCAGCCGGTCAGCCACGTCCGCGACGCGCGCTCGCTGTTGATGCTGAAGCTCCTGTTCCTGAGCCGGCGCGACGCCGATCCGACCGCACTGCTCAAAGCTCAACAAGCGCTGTTCTCAGCCCAGGCCGAGCGTCTCCACGACGCCCTGGGCCGGACGAACGGGTTCGACCGCGCGCTGCTGCTCTGGCGCCTTCACACCACGACGGCGGCGATTCACTTCACCGAGGCCGTGCTCTCCGATCGAAAGACGGGAACTCCTGACCGACGATCAGATCGACCACGTCAGAGACGTAGCGCCCGCCCTTGACGTCGCCGTCGACGACGAGGCGTGGCATCGCCAGCGCCTGGCCGTCCTCGTTCAGAGAGATCTGGAGCGGCCGGCCTCCGCGTGCGCGACGGCAGCGCCGCCAGCTGGCCCGCGGTGAGGGTCCGCGTGAACGGCCCGTCCTCGATCGTCACCGCGCCCGCCGGCGGCGTCGTCGGCGTCGGGTTCTGTACGCCGACCGTGATCCGATCGACGGCGAACACGGTTCGCGCTTCGTTGACGTCGCCCGGAACGACCAGTTCGGGCGCCGGCAGCGACCGCCCGTCCTGCTCGAGCGCGAGGTAGGCGGGATGGTTTCCGAAGCTCGGGTCGAGCTCTCCCAGGGCGAACGTGACCGAACCCGCCCGCCGGTTCGAACGGTTCCGGGGAACACGCCGCCGCCCGGGATCAGTCCGCCGCGCCGCGCTCGATCATCACCGACGTCGCCTTGACCACCGCGGTCGCGTGCACGCCGGCGACGAGCCCGAGCTCCTCGACCGAGTCGCGCGTGATCGCGGCCGTGACTAGGAACGGCCCGGCTTCGAGCTCGACCAGCGCCATCACGCCGTCGCACTCGACCGACCGGACCACGCCGGCGAAGCGGTTGCGGGCGGAGCGCTCGGTGCCGGTGCGGTGGCGCGTCGGGCGCGTGCTCAGCCGCTGCACCTCGGAGGCGGGCACGAGCCGCCGGTTCCTCGAGTCCCGGGTGGTCGTGATCCGCCCGTTGCGATCCCAGCGCCGCAGCGTGTCGACGCTCACGCCGAGCGCGGCGGCCGCCTCACCGAGCGAGAGATCCTCGGACATCTCAGGGAGACGGTACACGGACCGCAGTTGGAAGGTGACCCCAGTCGGACGTGGCGACGCGACGGGCGTCGTTTACCGTTTGGCCGACGGAGAGGTCGTGTACGTCGAGAACGCCCCGAACCAGGAGAAACCGTGAATGGCGTATCTGTGGGATGAGCTGCGCCAGGCGATCCCACTGATCGCGAGCGGCAACGATTACATCCGCGAGCTGACCTGGGTGACGATCAAGGTCGCCGTCGTTTCTACCACCGGGGCGCTGGTGATCGGGCTCCCGATCGGACTCGCGTTGGGGCTCGGAAGGTTTCGGGGGAGGCGGACGCTTCAGATCCTCGCCAATGCGACCCTTGCGCTGCCGCCGGTGCTGGGCGGCCTGTTCATGCTCCTGCTGCTGCTCCCGCAAGGCGCGCTCGGCAGTCTGCATTACGCGTTCACCCTGAACGCGGTGTACCTCGCCCAGACCCTGCTGGCTCTCCCGTACATCGTCGCGCTCACTCCGGCGGCGATCCAGGGGCTCCCGCCCGGACTCCTGGCGCAGGCGCGGGCGCTCGGGGCCGGCCGGCGGCAGCTGTCGCTGCTCGCGCTGCGCGAGGCGAAGATCGGCGTGATCGCAGCGGCGATTGCGGCGTTCGGCACGGCGCTCGCGGAGGTGGGCGCTGTCGTGATCGTCGGCGGCAACATCGAGAACTACGACCAGACGCTTGCGAGCGCCGTCCTCGCGCAGGTCAACGACTTCGCCAACTACCCCTACGCGCTCGCGATCTCGATCGTGCTGTTGGGGCTGATCCTGCTGCTGATCGGACTGCTGACCGTGCTCCAGCAACGGGGCGGCGTTCAGCTGCGCTTCAGGCCGGTGTGAGATGAAACTCCTGTGGGAGGAGCTCACCCGCGCCGTCCCGATGATCGTGAACGGCAACCCGACTCTCCTCGGCGTGATCTGGTTCACGATCCAGGTGGCGGTGATCGCGACCACGGGCGCAGCGGTGATCGGGCTTCCAATCGCTCTGGCGATCGGGCTCGGGAGATTTCGAGGCCGGCGAGCGCTCCAGATCCTCGCCAACGCTAGCCTCGGACTCCCGCCCGTCGTCGCGGGCTTCTTCATGTTCCTGCTGTTCGTGCCGCAGGGTCCGCTTGGTGCCTTGCACCTGAACGTGACGAGGAGGGGCGTGTTCGTCGTGCAGACGCTCCTCGCGCTCCCGTACGTCGTCGCGCTGAGCGCGGCCGCGATCCAGGGCCTCCCGCCGGGACTGCTGGGACAGGCGCGACTGCTTGGAGCGGGCCGGCGACAGCTGTCGCTGCTCGCCCTGCGCGAGGCCCGGATCGGCGTGATGGCGGCGATGATCGCGGCGCTGGGGACCTCGCTGTCGGAGGTGGGCGCAATCGTGATCGTCGGCGGAAACGCATATGGCTATGACCAGACGCTGGCCAGCGCGATCCTGTACGAGGCCAACGCCGCTCACTACGCCGACGCCGTGGCAATCGCGATCGTGCTGATCGGGCTGATCCTGCTGTTGATGTGCGGGCTGGGGGTGCTCCAGCACCAAGGCGACGGCATCCGCTGGCGCTTCCGGTCGGCGGCGTGACCGACGCGGTAGAGGCCGGGCGGCTGCTGCTCCGCTGCGAGCACCTGAGCGTGCGGCGCGGCACGCGCACGGTCGTCAGCGACGTGAACGCCGAGCTCCGCGCGGGCGAGATCGTCGCATTGCTCGGCCCCAACGGCGCCGGCAAGAGCACGCTGCTCGACGCGCTCGCCGGCGCGCTGCCCGCGGCCGGAGGACGGATCGAGCGCCACGGCCGGATCGGGGTCGCGCTCCAGTCTCCTGACCTGGCCCGCCGGACCGTGCTCGCAAACGTGATGCTCGCGCTCGCCTGGTGGGGCGTGCCTCGGGCCGAGCGAGCGGAGCGATCCCGCGAGGCGCTCAAGGCGATCGGCGCCGAGCACCTGGCGCGGCGGCGGGCGGCGACGCTGTCGGGCGGCGAACGGCGCCGGGTCCATCTCGCCCGGGCAATCGCCGTCCGTCCTGACGTGTTGATGCTCGACGAGCCGTTCGCGGGTCTCGACGCGGAGGTCCGCGCAACGCTGCTCGAGGACGCGATGTCGGCGCTGCGCTCCACGACGCGGGCGACGCTGGTCGTCGTGCACGATCGGGCCGAGGCGTGGGCCTTGGCCAACCGCCTGCTGATCATGATCGACGGCTGCCTCGTCGCGTCCGGCCCGCCCAGGGAGGTGCTCGAGCAGCCGCCGAGCGTCGCGGTGGCGCGCTTCCTCGGCTTCGACGGGAGCCTCGAGCGCGACGGGCAGCTGCTGCTGACGCGCCCGCCGCACGTTGCGCTCGACCCGGCCGGCCCGCTCGATGCCCGTGTCACGCGGGCGGTCCCGCTCGAGGAGGGAGTCCGGCTCGAGCTCGAGCTCGACCAGGGGCGGCTGTATTGCATGTCGCCGCTCCCCGCGCCCCCGCCCGGGGAAACCGTCCGCGTCCGGATCGACGGTGGCGCCCGCTTCCCGCTCACCGAGTCGGGCAGCCTGGTGGCATCCGGGCTAGCGCGCCATTCAGACACTATTACGTGAGGTCGATGACCGATCCCCTTCGCCTCCAGACAGCCCTGGCCGTAGCGCTCGCCGCGCTTGTGGTCACCGCGTGCGGTGGGCACAGCGCCAACAAGCAGGACGTGATCGCTCGCGGGAACGCGATCTGCGCGGCCGCGCAGCGCGATCTGGAGGCGACGCCGCCCCCGGCCGGGGGCGAGGCGTCGCTGTCGGGGCTGGCCGCGTACCTGCGCGCGACGATGCCGACGCTCGAGCGTGAGATCTCGAGCCTCCAAGCGTTGCCAAGACCTGCGGCCGACCGGGCCCTTCTGGACCAGTACGTGTCGGCGGTCGCGAAGTCGGGCGCCACGTACCGCGCGCTGGCGGCGGCCGCCGGGCGCGGCGACCAGGACTCCGTCAACCAGGCACTTGCGCAACTCGAGGCCAACCCCGCTTCATCGCTCGCCGCGCGCTACGGCCTCAACCAGTGCACCGGAGCGGCCGGCACCGCGGTTCCGCGTTGATCCGGCGGCCGCGAGGCGGTCAGCGCCTACCGCAACGGTTCGATTGCTGACGGTGTTTTCCGATTGTGCCTAAGCACTGCCTATATATTCACCGGATGCTTAAGACTCTCATCCCACGTGGCCGCCAACCGCTGTCGCGTGCCCTTCACGGGCGATCCGGCGCCGCGCGCCGGTTGCTCGCCCTCCCCGTCCTCGGTCTCCTGGCCGCTGCGATCCTCTTGGTCGCACCGGCGCTGGCGAGCGCGGACACCTCGTCGACGCTCACGGTCATCGGGACCAGCGACGTCAGCGACTCCGGCTTGATCCCGAACGTGATCCAGCCCGGTTTCACGAAGGCTTACCCCCAGTACACGTTCAAGTACATCGGCACGGGTACCGGGAACGCGATCGCTCAGGCCGAGTCAGGCGCCGCCGGAGCGAGCGTCCTGATCGTCCACGCCGAGTCGCTGGAGAACCAGTTCGTGGCGGGCGGGTATTCCTACGAGCAGTACGGCCGCGCGCTCTGGACCAACGACTTCGTGTTGGCCGGTGCGACCGTCAGACCCGGCCGGCGTGGCCGCAAACGCTCCCAACAGCATTGCTCAGGCGTTCGCGGACGTCGCTGCCGCCGGCATCAACGGAGGCGGCACCCCGAAGGCCACATTTGTCTCGCGTGGCGGTACGCCCGGCACGACCGTGTCTGAGCACGGCATCTGGCAGCTCGTCTCAAGCTCGGGGCTGAGCCCCGCCGGCCTGGCGCTGTGCATGGTCAGTGCCGCCGACGGCGGCGGCGAGACGCCGATCAAGCCTGGCATCGTGGCTGCTGGAGCGCCGTGCCCGGGCGGGCTGCCCCCGGCCGCCGACCTGCCGGCGTGGTACGCCGCCACCGGGCTGACTCAGGGGCCGAACGTTGTAGCCGCTAACGCCTGCAACGGCTTCCCCAGCGGTCCCAATTCCTGCTACGTGTACACCGACGGCGGCACGTACGACTATCTGGCTTCCGGAACCGCGGGCGGCGTCACGATCCCGGCCCTGAAGGTCGTGACCAAAGACAACAGCGCCAACGCTCCCGGCGGCCAGTACGAGCTGATCAACTACTTTCACGGCTACATCATCAATCCCAACAAGCCGGGGCAGACGGTGAACCTGCGGGCCGCCCAGGCCTTCCTCAACTACATCACCTCACCGGCGGTGCAGGCCCAGGTGGCGGCCTACCTCCAGGGCAACGGAGCGCCGTTCACCCCGACGGCTTCGCCGTTGCTCACCGGCTCGCCGTTCCCCTCCACGTTCGTCGCCCGTGCGGGCAAGAAGCTCACGGTCAAGGGAACGCTGACCAACGCGCAGCCGGGATACCCGGTGCTGTCCGGCGAGCCTGTCTCGATCAGCAAGGTCGTGAATGGCCTGCCGGTGTCGGTGGCTACCGGCAGGACGGACAGCGGTGGCAAGTTCAGCATCAGCTTCGTTCCGCCGACCAACGGCTCATACGAGGTCACGACGAACCAGATCGCGAAGGTTGAGGACGCGAATCTCAATCCCGTGTTCGGCGACCTGCTGTCCCCGGCCGCGACGACGCCGAAGAAGATCACGGTTCACAGCGCGATCACCCAGCTGGCCTCGACGTCTCAGGGGGGCCAGGCGTTGATCCGCGGGCAGGTGTCACCGGGCACCGGCCACGTCAAGGCGACGGTGACCCTGTTCTCCAAGCCGGTCGGATCCAAGAAGGGCTTCAAGAAGGTCGGCAGCGTCAAGCTGGCGGCCAGCGACGCCAACTTCGCGGTCGTCCTGCCGAAGCTGGGGCCGGGCACCTGGCTGGTCCAGGCCAAGTACTCCGATCCCGGCCAGGTCGTCGCGGCGCAGGCCCGGACGATCAAGGTGACCGTCGGCGCCAAGCCCAACACGAGCGTGAGCTTCACCTCGGTCAAGGTCGCCAAGGGCGGCAAGATCACCGTTGCGGGCACGATCAAGCCCGGCGCTCCGTCCAGCGGCGCCACGATCGAGGTGCTGACGATGAAGACCTCCGGCGGCTCGTCGCAGTTCGGCGAGAAGACCAAGGTCAAGCTCGGCCGCGGTAAGACGAAGTTCACGGTGCACCTCAAGCTGGGGACCGGGTTCCGGTACTACTTGCGCCTCGTGAACAAGCAGACCGGCCAACCCCCAAGCGACTCGGGACTCAAGACGATCAGCGCCAGGTAGGCGCCGTTGCGCTCGCGTGAGCGACGCACAACTGCCGACCGCCGCCCCAGGGCTTTCCTGGGGCGGCGGTTCGCATTTTTGCCCGCGTCGGCGCTCGCAGCGGCGGTTGCCTGTGCCTGGCCGACAGCGGCGTTCGCCGATCAGGCCGTCGTCAGCGCGACGGTCTACCCGTCGTCGGCGGGCAATGTCAGCCACGTCTCGGTGGGGCTCCAGGCGCTGGGGGCCTGTCCGGAGTACTCCGGGTCCAATCCGATCTACCTGTACCCGCCCGGGCAGCCGTTCCAGCTCACCGAAACGTCGTGGCCGCTGTCGACGGTGCTCACCTGCGGGCTGCAGGTCCCGATGAGCGACGTCGACGGCGTCCAGATCCTGAGTCCCAGTCAAGGGTTCGAGACGCCCCTCTCCAACGCGGATCTGACGGACCCCACCGGCTATCAGGACCCGCAGGCACCCGACGCGCTGCCCGTGATCTCCGTCGACGGAACGGAGGATCAGACCACCTACGTACGTCCGTTCCGGGGTGGAGACGACGCCAACGCTCGCGATGAGGTGACCGAGACCGGCGCACCAATCACGCTGGTCGTATACGCCAACGGACCCCCTCTGATCGTCCACGCCGGCGCCCGGACCATGTCCTCGACGGCGACGGTAACCACCGCGAAGCTCAGCGCAACCGTGCAGACCGCCACCGGTGCCCCGGTGCCGGCCTCGGCGCTGACCTGGAGCTGGAACTTCGGCGACGGCGGCACGTCGACCGCAGCGACCCCGACGCATCGGTTCGCAGCGGGCAGTTACGACGTGACCGTCCAGGTCACCGAGGCGAGCGGCGGCGCCGGGGGCACCGCCACCATCCAGTACCAGACCCCAGCCAAGCCGGCGTCCGGACACAAGAACCAGACCGGAGGCAGGAAACCGACGAAGTCCACGTCACCCACGGGCACCGAAAACGGCACGCACAGCAAGCACCAGGGGGGCCAGACCGGTTCGCGCCGGTCGGGAGGCTCGGGCAGCGTGCCGTCGACGACGCCTTCGTCGCCGTCGACCACCACAACGCGATCGACGACCACGACCACGACGTCGACCACCAGCACGCAATCGACGACCACGCCGGCGGCATCGACGACGAGCACGGCCGCGACCCCGCCCCCGGTCACGACGGAGACCACGGCCGCGCCGTCACCCCATCGAGCCGCGCGCCCGCGCACACCCCCCGAGCGATCGTCGCCCGCCGGGTCGCTCGTGGCCGGAAGATTGATCAGCGACGTCACCACGCTGCCGGCGGACTCGAGCCCGCTCGTCCACCTCACCCCAGCTGCAGCGGCGGCTCCTCCGCAGGTTCGCCAGGCGATCCGGACGCGGAGCCTGGCCGCGCCCGGCGCGGCGCTCGCGGTGGCGGCGCTGCTGGGCTTGGGCGCGGCGTGGGAGCTGCGTGACCGCCGGCGCTCGCGGGCCGCGCTTCCCGGCGCCTGACCTGTTGCCCGTGACACCATCGCTGACGTTGCCGTGATCTTCGCCCTGACCACCCACGACATCGACGAGGTGATCTTCCACGTCGCGAGCGCCCTGGAGATCCCGGTGCTCATCCTGGCCCTGCTGGCGCTGGCGCTCGTCATCTTCGAGCTCGGCAGTTACATCGTCGAAGTGGCGGGCCGGCGCAAACGGCGGTTTAAGAGCATCCTGGAGGGTGCCGACGATGCCCGCAAGGCACTGCTGGCCGGAGATCGCCCCGCGGCCGGGCGGGCGGTCAGCGGCGTCCCACGAAGCCACGCGATGGCCCGGACGCTGGCCTTCATGATCGCCCATGCCCGGACCGCGGAGGGCGATCATCAGCTCAACAAGGCGCTGGCCGACTTCGACTTCGACTCCCAGCGACGGCTGGCGCGCACGCGGCTGCTCGTTCGCGCGGGCCCAGCGCTCGGCCTGATGGGGACGCTGATCCCGCTTTCACCGGCATTGACCGGTCTCGCCAATGGCAACACGACCGCCCTGAGTGAGAATTTGCGGGTGGCCTTCAGCGTTACGGTTGTCGGGCTGCTGATCGGTGCCGTTGCGTTCGGAGTCTCGCTCTCACGGGACCGGATGTACGGACAGGACCTGTCGGACCTCGAGTACGTCGCCGCCATCATCAGCGATCCGCGGCGCGCCGGAGAAGACGAATGATCTCCGTCACGCCCCGCGCCCGCAGCCGCGAGGACCGCGCCGGCGACCCGCTCGACGGTCTGGTGAATCTGTTCGATCTAGGCATCGTGCTGTCCGTGGCGTTCCTGCTCGCCGCGCTGTCGTCACTGCACCTGAGCTCGACGATCACGCGCAGTGGACTGCGCCCGACCACTCCCAACGAGATCCGTATCCAACCCGGCCAAAAGGTGGCGCCGTTGCCGAAGCCCGGCCGGCGGACGATCGGCCGCGGCACCGAGGCCGGCGTGGTGTACCGCCTCGCCAACGGCCAGCTCGTCTACGTCCAGAACCCACCCGCCCCGAAGCGGCGCTGAGACGAGCTCATCTGGCTGCCTAGGGAAAGTAGTGAACCTCGCTGAACCGCCACGTGTCGGCGAGCCACCGGGGCACGAACTCGTCGAGCGCGCGCTCGAGCTCGCCACCGTGGTGCGCGTCGACCACCCACCTCGTTCGGCCGGCTCGGGGTCGAGCTGTCGGGCTCCTAGCGACGCCGTCCGGGGCTCGTCGCAACCCCTACGATCGCAGCATGGACCTGCCGCCTGGCCCGCGCGCCCCCGCCGTGTGGCAGACGCTCGCCTGGATGACGCGCCCGGGGGCGTTCCTGCGCCGCGTGCACGAACGCTTCGGCGACCCGGCCACGATTCGCACCTACTGGACCGAGGAGCCGATGGTGCTGTTCTCGAGCCCGGACTCGGTGCGCGCGGTGTTCCGGCTCGATCCCGCGATCGCGCCGGCGGGGCAGAGCTGGGAGTTCCTGGCGCCGTTCGCCGGGCCCCACTCGATCCTGCTGCTCGACGGCGAGGAGCACATCCGCGAGCGGCGGCTGTTGCAGGGCCCGTTCCACGGCGAGCGGATGCGGACGTTCGCGCCGATGATCGGCGAGCTGGCCCGCCAAGAGCTCGCGACCTGGAGCGGCCGCGTGGTCGCGCTCGACCGGATGCGCGAGCTGACGCTCGACATCATCCTGCGGGTCGTGTTCGGGGCCCGCGACGAGGAGCTCGCGCATGTTCGCGGCGTGATCGAGGAGTCGCTCGCGACCGTGCGATCGCTGCCGTGGGTGCTGGCGATGGCGGTCGTCCGCAAGGACCTCGGCCCGCGTAGCCCGTGGGGTCGGTTCCGGGCCGCGGTCGAGCGGTTCGACGCCGAGCTGTATGAGCTGCTGGCGCGCCGGCGGCGCGAGGCGCGCGAGGACTCGATGCTCGCGCTGCTGCTCGAGGCGCGCGACGAGGACGGCAACCCGCCCAGCGATCAGCACCTCCGCGACCAGCTGGTCGCGTTGCTCGTGGGCGGCCACGACAGCTCCGCGGCTTCGCTGGCGTGGGCGTTCGAGCTCCTGGCCCGCAATCCGGCCGTCCAGGTGCGCCTGCGCGAGGACGATCCGACGTACCTCGACGCGGTCGTCAAGGAGGTGCTGCGGGCCCGGCCGGCGCTGACGATCGCGCCGCGCCTGCTGCTCGAGCCGGCCCCGATCGCGGGCCGGATGGTGCCCGCCGGGGTCCAGGTCGCGGCCTGCCTTTGGCTCGCCTGCCGGCGCCACGACCTGTGGCCTCGCGCGGACGAGTTCCGGCCCGAACGCTGGCTCGAGGGGCCGGCGCCGAACCCGCTGTCGTGGATTCCGTTCGGGGGCGGAGTGCGCCGCTGCGCCGGCGCGCCGTTCGCGGAGATGGAGATGCGCGAGGTGCTGCGAGCGGCGGCGGACCTCTCGCTCCTGCCCGCCCGTCCGGAACCCGAGCATGCGCGGCGGAGCATGCTGGTGCTCACGCCCCACCGCGGTGGCGAGGTGCTGGTCACATGAGGCTCGTGATCTTCGATTGCGACGGGGTGCTCGTGGACAGCGAGCCGATCTCGGTCCGCCACGACGTCGAGCTGCTCGCTGAGCTTGGTCTGCCGCTGTCCGAGGCCGATGTGATCGAGCGGTTCGTGGGCCGCTCGCCCGAGGTGATGGTCGCGGCGATCGAGGACGAGCTCGGCCAACCGCTTCCCGCGGGCTGGTTCGAGCAAGCCGAGCGGCGCCTGCGGGACGCGTGGGCCGCCGACCTGGCTCCGGTCGTCGGCATCCGCGACGCCCTCGAGGAGATCACCGAGCCGGTGTGCGTGGCCTCGAGCAGCGGCCACGTGAACCTTCGTTACAAGCTCGAGCTGACCGGGCTATACGAGCGCTTTGTGGGACGGATCTTCAGCGCCACCGAGGTGGCGAACGGTAAGCCGGCGCCCGACCTGTTCCTCCATGCCGCCGCGCAGATGGACGCCTCGCCGTCTCGTTGCGTCGTGGTCGAGGACAGCCGGTACGGCGTGCAGGCGGCCCGTGCCGCCGGCATGGACGTGCTCGCGTACGCGGGCGGACTGACCCCGGCGGACGTCCTCGCGGGTCCGAGAACCGTAGTGTTCGACGACATGCGCTCCCTCCCCCAACTCATCACCCCGCGTTAGGGGCGCCCGTGGCCCGCACGCTTGGCGACACGGGTCTCGAGGTCACGCCGATCGGGCTCGGGCTGGCCGCGCTCGGCCGCCCGGGCTATATCAACCTCGATCACGCGGCGGATCTGGACGGGCACACCGACGTGGCATCGATGGAGCGCGCTGCGCACGCGGTCCTCGACGCCGCCTACGAGTGCGGCGTGCGCTACTTCGACGCGGCGCGCTCCTACGGTCGCGGCGAGGCGTTCCTCGGCAGCTGGCTCGAGCAGCGTGGACTCGGCCCCGACGACGTCACGGTCGGCTCGAAGTGGGGCTACACGTACGCGGCGGACTGGCACGTGAACGCGAAGGTGCACGAGGTGAAGGACCTGTCGGTGGCGACGCTCGGGCGCCAGCTGGACGAGAGCCAGGAGCTGCTCGGAGACCGCCTGCGCCTCTACCAGATCCACTCGGCGACCGTCGAGAGCGGCGTGCTCGACGATCCCGAGGTGCTGTTCGAGCTCGGAAAGCTGCGCTCGAGCGGGATGGCGATCGGGTTCACAACGACGGGTCCGCACCAGGGGGAGACGATCGAGCGCGCGCTCGAGGTCCGCGCGTTCGACGCCGTGCAGGCGACCTGGAACCTGCTCGAGCGATCGGTCGGGCCGGCGCTGGCCGCCGCTCATGCCGAGGGACTCGGCGTGATCGTCAAGGAGGCGCTCGCGAACGGGCGGCTGACCTCGCGGGGCGACGTGCCCGCGCTGGCGGCGGCGGCGCGCACGACCGGAAGGACCGAGGACGCGATCGCGCTCGCGGCGGTGCTCGCGCAGCCCTGGGTCGATGTCGTGCTCAGCGGCGCCGCCACCGTCGACCAGCTTCAGAGCAACCTCGTCGCGCTCGTGGTCGACCTCGGCTCCGATGTGCTGGGGCCTCTGGACGCGATCGCCGAGGATCCGGAGACGTATTGGGAAGAGCGCAGCGAGCTCGCCTGGAACTGAGGCGCGCGCGGCTACACTCCTTGTGAGATCAACTTTCTCTGAGGAGCGTTCCGTGGACGTCGAAATCTGGTCTGACATCGCCTGCCCCTGGTGCTACATCGGCAAGCGCCGCTTCGAGGCCGCGCTCGCCGAGTTCGAGCATCGCGACGACGTGCGGGTGACGTGGCGGAGCTTTGAGCTCGATCCCTCGGCGCCGCGCGAGCGCGAGGGCGACGGCGCGACGCGGCTGGCCGAGAAGTACGGCATCCCGGTCGAGCGCGCGCGGGAGATGCAGCGGCAGGTGACGGACGCCGCCGCCGGCGAGGGGCTCGACTTCCGCCTCGACATCCAGCGCAGCGGCGCGACCTTCGACGGGCACCGCGTCATCCACCTGGCCGCCGAGCACCGGCTCCAGGACGCGATGAAGGAGCGGCTGCTCCAGGCCTACTTCAGCGAGGGGCAGCTGATGTCCGATCACGACGCGCTCGTCCGCCTCGCCGTCGACGTCGGCCTCGACGAGGACGAGGTCCGCGAAACGCTCGCCTCGGACCGGTTCGCCGACGAGGTCCGCGGCGACGAGCGGATGGCCGGTCAGTTCGGGGTCAGCGCGGTGCCGACGTTCGTCGTCGACCGCGCGATCGGCGCGTCGGGAGCCCATCCGCCCGAGGCGCTTCTGCAGCTGCTCCATCAAGGCTGGGAGCGCCACGCGCCGGCGACCGTGATCGCCGGCGGCGAGAGCTGCGACGTCGACGGCAACTGCTGACCACCTCGTCCGGGCCGAATAACCCGACACTCGAACCTCACCCGGCCGAAGAACCCGCCACTCGACCTCACCCGAGCGTCGAGTGGTCCGTTGGTCGCGCCATGGCCGAGCGAATCGCCATTCGGCCCGCACGCGGAGCCGAGGGGCGAGTTTTTCGCCCCCGGCTCCGGCGCGCGCAGTGACTGATCGGCCGTCTCAGGCCTTGATCAGACCGTGCGGGTTCAGCACGAACTTCTTGGCCGCGCCCTGATCGAAGTCCTTGTATCCCTCCGGCGCCTCGTCGAGCGAGATTACGGTTGCGTTGACTGCCTTGGCGATCTGCGCCTTGTCGTTGAGGATCATCTGCATCAGGCCGTAGTGGTACTTCATGACCGGGCACTGCCCCGTCGTGAAGCTGTGTGACTTGGCCCACCCGAGGCCGATCCGGATCGACAGCGACCCGACCTTCGCCGCCTCGTCGACGGCGCCCGGGTCGCCGGTCACGTACAGCCCCGGGATGCCGAGCTTTCCGGCTGCCCGGGTGACGTCCATGATCGAGTTCAGGACGGTCGCCGGCGCCTCGTGCTCGGAGTCCGCACCGTGCCCGCGGGCCTCGAACCCAACGGCGTCGATGGCAGCGTCCACCTCCGGCACGCCGAGAATCTGCTCGATCTGGTCCTTGGGATCGCCCTTGGTGATGTCGACCGGCTCGCACCCGAAGCTCTTGGCCTGCTTGAGGCGCTCGGGGATCATGTCGCCGACGATCACGACGGCGGCGCCGAGCAGCTGCGCCGAGTGCGCGGCCGCGAGGCCGACCGGGCCCGCGCCGGCGACGTACACAGTCGAGCCCGAGGTCACGCCGGCGGTGTAGGCGCCGTGGTAGCCGGTCGGGAAGATGTCCGACAGCATCGTCAGGTCGAGGATCTTCTCCATCGCCCGTTCCTTGTCGGGGAACGGCAACAGGTTCCAATCGGCGTACGGCACGAGCACGTACTCGGCTTGGCCGCCGACCCATCCGCCCATGTCGACGTATCCATATGCCGATCCGGGTCGGTCCGGGTTGACGTTCAGGCAGACGCCGGTGTTGCCGGTCTTGCACATGCGGCACCGGCCGCACGCGATGTTGAACGGCACCGAGCACAGGTCGCCCTCCTTGATGAACTCGACGCCCGGCCCGGTCTCGATCACCTCGCCGGTGATCTCGTGCCCGAGGATCAGTCCCTCGGGCGCGGTCGTGCGGCCGCGGACCATGTGCTGGTCGGAGCCGCAGATGTTGGTCGACACGCACTTGAGGATCGCGGCGTGCGGGAGCTTGCGGCCCACGTTCGCCGGGTTCACCCCCGGCCCGTCCTTCAGCTCGAACGTCGGGAAGTCGATGTCGTGGATCTCGACCTTGCCCGTCCCCATGTAGGCCACGCCTCGGTTGTCTGCCATCTCTCGCTCCTTTGGGCTATTTCCCGCAGGGCCGACACGCGAGCGCGGACGGCCGCTGCACCACTACTGCCGCTACCCACGCCAACCGCGATGGTCACTGGCCGGATGGGCGGTTCTACCTGCCCACCCGGTCAACCGGGAACCCGGCGGCATCAGCTCCCGTCGAGCAGGCCGCGCTTGCCGGCGGCGTAGGCGACCTCGGCGCGGCTATGGACGCCGAGCTTTCGCATGACGTTGCGTACGTGGAACTTCGCGGTGCTCTCGCTGACGAAGATCCGGCGGCCGATCTCGCGGTTGGTGAGCCCGCGGGCGAGCAGCCGGGTGACCTCGCGCTCCCGGTCGGTGAACAGTGGCTCGTCCGGCGTGTGCTCGCCGGCGACGAGCGCCCTCACCAACGCGGCGCTGCGCCCGTCGAACGCGGTCCCGCCCCGCGACACCGCGCGGATGATCCGCACGAGCTCGACGACGTCGACCTCTTTGAGCACGTATGCCTTGGCACCGCGCCGTAGGGCCTGGTTGAGCAGGTCTTCGTCGAGGAACGTCGACAGGATCACGACGTTCGAGTCAGGGCGGCGCTCGAGAATCTCGCTGCACAGCTCGAGACCCTCGGCGTCGTGATCGGAGCTCAGCTTGAGGTCGAGGAGCACGATGTCGGGTTGGGCTCGATCGATGGCCGCAAGAGCATCGCTCCGGCCGCCGGCCTCGGCCACCACGGAGATGTCGGGCTCGAGCTCGAGGATCGAGCGCAGTCCGCGGCGGACGATCGCGTGGTCGTCGACCAACAGCACGCGGGCCGGGGCGGCCGGCTCAGGCGACGCCAACCGAGCCTCCGAGCGGCACCTCGACCCTCAGCTTCACGCCTCCCCCGCGCCGGCGCTCGAACCACGTCGCTCCGCCCAGCCCGCGCACGCGCTCCGCGATCCCCGTCAGCCCCATGTGATCGGCATTGGACCCGGAGATGAACAGCTGGTGCTGAAGCTTGCGGTGGTTGCCCGAACCGTCATCCGCGACGCCCAACGACACCACCTGAGGCCGCCAGCGCAGCGTGACCCACGCGTGCCGCGCCTCGGCATGACGGACCACGTTGAACAGCGCCTCACGCGCGATCTGCACCAACGCGTGCTGAGTCGCGGCCGGCACTGGCTGAACCTTCCCATACACCCGCAACCCCACCTCCAAGCGGGTGCCGGCCTCGACGTCCTCGATCACCTCACGCAACGCCCGCGACAGCTCGATCTGCCCATCGCTCGCCAGCCCGAAGATCACCTCGCGGATCTCATCCATCGCCGACCGAGCCAGCGACTGAGCCGCCAACACCCGCTCGAGCACCACCGGCGACGTCGACTCATGCCGCCTACACCACTCCAGATTCATCCCGATCGTCAACAGCTGCTGCGAGACACTGTCATGCAACTCACGCGCGATCCGATTGCGCTCCTCGCTCAACAACTGCCGCCGACCCGCCTGCTCCAACCGCCGCAGCGTCCCCTCGAGCTCTGAGCCGCGGCGCTCGAGCTCCGCCGCCCGCCGCTCGTTCTCCTGAAACAACGAAGCATTGTGGAGCGCCACCCCGGCGTGGTTGGCCAGCGTGACCAGAATCGAGACGTCGCTCGGCGCGACCCCGTTGCCGTCGGGCAACCCCACCGCGAGGATCCCGGCCGGCTCGCCCCGGACCGGCATCGGTGCCGTCACGATCACACACCGCTCGCCACCGAACTCCAGGCCCTCATCGCGGTCGGCGAGCATCGGCCGCTGGGCGGCGAGCGTCCGCTCAGCGAGCGTCGCGAGCATCTGCGGCGCCACCTCCCAACGCTGGATGACCGACTGGCTCGCGTGCACGATGACGCGAGGCATCCTGTATCCGGCGTCGTCGCGGAACACCATCGCCGACCAGCGCGCGCCGAAGTGGTACGCGGCCGCCTCGACCACGGCGTCGCACACGGCGATCGGCCCCGCCGGCGCCGTGCACAGCGCGGAGGAGATCCGCTCAAGCGTCTCGATCGTGTGGTCCAGACGCTCGGACTTATCGCGCCAGGCCTCGTAGAAGCTCGGCTTGGACGAGCGGACGCCGATCAGGCGCTCGAGCGCCAGCCGGTCGACTCCAGACCGCTCGTCAGTAGGCCGCGACGCAGATCCCGCGGACATCATCCTCGCCGACGGTTCTCGGGTTGGTCGCGATGTAGGCGTCGCGGAGCGCATTCGCCGCGAACAGGTCGAAGTCGGCAGGATCGACACCAATCTCGTGCAGCCCGCTCGGAATCCCGAGGCTCCGGCCCATCTCCTCGACGCGGTCGATCGCTCGCTCGGCGGCGGTGCTCGCGTCGAGGCGGTCGGTCGCCACGCCGAGGGCGCCGGCCACATCGACGTAGCGGTCGGCGTGGGTCTCGGCGTTGAAGCGCATCACGTGCGGCATCAGGATCGCGTTGAGCAGCCCATGCGGCAGATCGAGCGCGCCGCCGATCTGGTGGGCGATCGCGTGGGTCGCCCCGAGCAGCGCGTTCGTGAACGCCATGCCGGCCTGGAGGCTCGCTCGCGCCATCCCCTCGCGCGCGGACAGATCGAACGGATCCTCGACCGCGACCGGGAGATGCTCGACGATCTCCTGGATCGCGGCGATCGCGAGGCCCTTGCTCAGGAAGTCGCTGGCCTCGGATACGCACGATTCGATCGCGTGGCTGAGCGCGTCGAGCCCCGTGTGCGCGGTCAACTCCGGCGACATCGTGGTCAGCAACTCGGGATCCGTCACGGAGATGTCGGGGACGAGCGCCCGGCCGCCGATCGTCGCCTCGAACCGCCGCTTGGTATCGGTGACCACGCAGAACTGGGACACGTCGGACCCCGTGCCGCCGGTCGTCGGGACCATCACCATCGGCGGGATCGGGTTGCCCGCGCGGTCGATGCCCTCGTAGTCGAGGATGTGCCCGCCGTTGCCGCTCAGGATCGCCACCGCCTTGGCGAGGTCGATGCAGCTCCCGCCACCGATCGCCAGCAGCGCGTCGCAGCCGCTCTCGAGGTAGCTCTCGAACGCCGCCTGCACCTCGAAGTCCTTCGGGTTCGGCGTCAGGTCATGCCACAGGCTCCACCTCACGCACAGGTCGTCGAGGTGCGGCGTCGCGCGCTCGACCCAGCCGGCCGCGAGCACGCCCGGGTCGCTCACGAGCATCGGGCGCCGGCCGCCGACGCGCCGGACGGCGCCTCCGACCTCGGCGAGTGTGCCGACGCCGAAGATCACCTCGGGGATCAGGAACTTGCTGACGCGACCGCGAGGCGGCGAGTACGCCGGGGCTGGGGAGAACACAGTGGTTGCGCCCTCAACACCGGCTGGTGTCGGGGTGAAATGCTCCAAACCCTCTCTCCTGCAGCGGAATCCGATCCGATCCTACCGTTCACGCGAGCGCGGTGTGTCGTGACCGGCTTTATGCGCCACGAGATAACAAATCGGTCACACCGCGTATGTCGAGATTACGTGAGCGCCGTCGCGCCTAAACGGCGTGCTCGGCGACGCGGGCGCGCAGGTCGCGACACCGGATCACGAGCCGCTCGGTGCGCTCGCGAGTCTCCCGGTGCTTGGGATGATCGTTGCCGCCGTCGGCGCCGCTTCCCATCGCGAACGCGTACTCCCAGCTCGCCATGTGCGCCCGCAGCTCGGCTTCGGCGGCGGCGAGTTCGCTCGTCAACAGCTCCAGGACGTCGGCCATTGCGAACGGCGATGATAGGCCCGCGTCCCGATCGAACGCGGAGTCAGCGGATCAGGCCCTCGCCGCGCGCCCAGTCCACGGTCTTCCGGATCGTCTCCCGAGGATCGGTGTAGCGCAGGCCGAGCTCGCGCTCGGCCCGCGAGCCGTCGTAGCGGTGTCCGTGGAGCAGCGTGCGGACCATCTCGCGGCACACCGGCGGCCGGCGCCCGGCGAGCTTGAAGCCACGCTCGACCGCGGCGGCGGCGACGTTGGCGACGCGGCCGGGCAGCAACCGGGGCTTGCGCTCGACGCCGGCGACCTCGGCCGCGAGCGAGAGCGCCTGGGTGATCTCGAGCGTCATCCCGTTGACCAGGTAGCGCTCGCCGGCGACGCCGCGCTCGGCCGCGAGCAGGTGACCCGCCACGCAGTCGTCGATGTCGACGAGGCTGACGTGCGTGGGCACGAACACGCGCAGGCGGCCGTCGAGAAACGCGAGCAGGATCCGCCCGGTGCCGCTGGCACGCCCGGGACCCTGGACCGAGGAAGGGTTGACCAGCACGAGGTCCTGGCCAACCTCGCGCGCGGTCGCGAGCGCGGCGCGTTCGCCTTCGGTCTTGGTCCGCTCGTAGTTCGACAGGTACCAGCCGCGGTGCGTCGTCCGTTCGCTGCCGACGGTCCCCGGAGGCTCGCCGATCGTCGCCGCCGAGGAGGTGTGCACGAGCCGGGCGACGCCGGCCCGGGCGGCCGCGCGCACGGCCGCAACCGCGCCCCCAACGTTCATCCGCTCCATCGGGCGCGGATCCTCGACGCACAGCTCGTTGACGCCCGCGACGTTGAACGCCTGCGCGCAGCCCTCCATCCCATTCGCAAGGACGTCCTCGTCGTCACCCTCGCCGCGAACCACCCGGGCGCCGCGCGCCTCGAGCGTCCGGGACGCCGCGTCCGAGCGCGCGAGCGCGATCACCTCGTCGCCGCGCGCGAGCAGCCGGTCGACGAGTGCAGTGCCGATCACCCCCGTCCCCCCGGTGACGAACACGCGCATACGCCGGTTAGGAGCGGAGCGCGGCCGAGAACTGGATGATGTAGTCGATTCCGGACCAGGCGGTCACGATCGCCGCGATCGCCATCGCCCACTGATCGAGGTAGGCGTGCAGGATGATCACGTCGGGGCGCAGGATCGCGAGCACGATCGCCACGAACTGGATCGTGGCCTTCCACTTGCCGAGCATCGAGGTGTCAAACCGGCGCCCGCCGGACTCGACCGCGGCGCGCAGGCCGAGGATCGTGAACTCCCGTCCGACGATCACCAGCGCCACCCACGGGGAGGCACGGTGCACCGACACCAGCGCGATCAGCGCGGTCGAGACGAGCAGCTTGTCGGCGGTCGTGTCGAGGAACGCGCCGAACCGGGTGGTGACGCCCCAGCGGCGGGCGAGCCGGCCATCTAGCCAATCGGTGGCGGCGGCGACCATGAACACGATCGCGCCGGCGGTGTAGGAGCCGGCCAGCACGAGGGCCATCACGACAGGGCAAAGCACGACCCGCAGCCCGGTGCCGGCTGCGAGCATCCTCGATGAGCGCAACGAGCTCAACGTACCGGCTTCCACGGGTTGAGGTTACCTCAGGGCCGCGAGTTCGCTTACAGCAGACCGGCCCCATACGCGCGGGCGGCGGCCGCGCTGTCGGTCTCGAGCGCGGCCTCGGCGGCCGCCCTGGCCTGCTCGAGCTCGACGCCCCGCAGCGCCGCCTTGGCCTCCGGCACCAGCGCCGGCGCCATGCTCAGCTCGGTCACGCCGAGGCCGGCGAACAGCACCGCGGCCGCCGGGTCGCCGGCGAGCTCGCCGCACACCCCGACCCATCGGCCGTGCGCGATGGCGGCCTCAACCGTCGCCTTGACGAGGCGAAGGACGGCGGGCTGGGGGCCGGTCAGCAGCGGCGCGAGCCGTTCGTCGCCGCGTTCGGCGGCCATCGTGTACTGGGTCAGGTCGTTGGTCCCGAGGGAGAAGAAATCGACGTGTTGCGCGAGCCTGGCCGCTGTCAGCGCAGCCGCCGGGACCTCGACCATGATCCCGAACTCGAGCTCGTGGTCGATCCCGGTGTCGGCTCGCGCCTGCTCGAGGGTGGCGCGGGCGGCCTCGATCTCGTCGAGCGTCGCGACCATCGGCAGCATCACCTTGAGTGGATAGTCGGCGGCGACGCGGAGGATCGCGCGCAGCTGGGTCGCGAGCACGTCGCGGCGCTCGAGCCCGAGCCGGATTCCGCGGACGCCGAGGAACGGATTCGCCTCGGGCGGCATCGGCAGCGCCGGCAACGGCTTGTCGGCGCCGGCGTCGAGCGTGCGCACGACGAGCGGGCGGCCGTCGAGCGCGACCGCGATCTCGCGCAGCGTCTCGGCCTGCTCCTCCTCGCCCGGGAGCTCGGCACGGTCGAGGAACAGGAACTCGGTGCGGAGCAGCCCGACGCCCTCGGCGCCGAGCTCGACCGCCTTGGCCGCCTCGCCGGCGGCGCCGAGGTTCGCGAACACCTCGATCCGGGTGCCGTCGCGGGTGGCGCCGGTCTCGTGCGCGCGCTCGCGCGCGGTCGCTCGCCTTTGGTCGGCCCGCTCGCGCCGCTCGCCGGCGTCGCGCCGGACATCTTCCGGCGGGTCGACCTGGAGCGTGCCCGCCTCGCCGTCGATCAGCACCGTCGTGCCGTCGGGGATCTCCAGGATCGCGTCGCCGAGGCCGACGACCGCGGGGAGCCCGAGCGCGCGGGCGAGGATCGCGGCGTGTGCGGTGGCGGTGCCGTGGGCGGTCGCGATCCCGGTCACGAGCGCGGGATCGAGCGTGGCGGCGTCGCCCGGGGTGAGCTCGCCGGCAATGACGATCCCGGCCCGTGGCGGCGCGCCGTCGTCGGTCCCGCCAGTCAGCGCGCTCACCACCCGCCGGCCGACGTCGAGCACGTCCGCCGCGCGCTCCTGGAGCAGCGGCTCCTCCAGCGAGCGGTAGATCCCGGCCACGTGCTCGGCCGCGTCGCGCCAGGCGCGCTCGGCGGTGGCGCCGGCCTCGATCGCCTGATGCGCGGGGTCGAGCATCGCCTCGTCGTCGAGCAGCGCGAGGTGGGCGTCGAAGATCGCGGCCTCGGCCTTGCCGGCGCGGGTCGCGACCGTCTCGCGGTCGCGCTCGATCGCGGCGCGGGCGGCGGCAATCCCGTCGTCGAGCCGCGCCCGCTCCCGCTCCGGGTCGTCGGCCTCGCGGTCGGGCGGCGGCGCGGTGGCGCCGTGGAGATGGTGGGCCGGACCGACCGCAAGCCCTGCGGACGCGGGGACGCCAGGGAGAACGTCGCCCGAGGCGGGCGCCGGCACCCCTTCTCCGTCCCCGCCCGCGGCGGGCACACGCACAGTGGGTGCGGTCCCCGGCGGTGGCGCGGCGGCGGCGACGCCGTCGCCGAACCCGTCGTCGGCCAGCTGCGCGAGCGCCAGCAGCACGTCGTCGGCCTGCGGACCCGACGCGGTGACCAGCAGCGCGTCGCCGAACCGCGCCCCGAGCGCCACCACGTTGGTCAGGCTGGTGGCGCGAGCCGGCCGGCCGTCCGGCGCCTTCGCCACCCGCACGTCGGCGTCGAACCGCCGGACGGTCTCGACGAAGCGCGCCGCCGGCCGCGCGTGCAGCCCGATCGCGTTGCGGACCTCGAGCACCGTCTGCGCGTCGGCCGACGGGGAGTCCGGCGAGGCCGCCGGCCCCTGCTCGGGCGCGGCGCTCGCACCGTCATCGTCGACGCCCAGCTGCGAGCTCTTCATCGCGAGCGCCCCGCGCGCCTCCGCGGCGACCTCGTCGAGCGACGCGCCACCGCTCGCGGCGGCCGCGGCCGCCACCGCGCCCTCGACCAGCGGCGCCTCGCTCATCAGCACTCGGCCTCGCGCATCGCCGAGCAGCTCGATCGCGAACTCGGTGCTCATCAGCGCGCTCCCCAGGTCCATCAGCACGAGCACGCCATCGGGAGACATCGCGCGCTCGATCGCCGCCCGTACCCGCTCGGCGTCGGTCCCGAGCACGCCGGGCTCGTCGGTACCGCCGGCGGCCTCGAGCGCCAGGTCCGCGCCACCCATCTCGCGCGCGAGCGTCACCACGCCGTCGGCCAGCGCCTCGCTGTGGGAGACGACGACGATCCCGACCACGGCTAACGATCCTCCATGGCGGCAAACCTCCAACTCACCGCTCCGCCGCCGGCGAGACGGAAGTTAGCCGCCACCAGCGCGGCTAACGTCCAACTCGCCCGGAATGGGGCGTCGAGTGGGAAGTTAGCCGCCACGGCCTCAGAGCCCGTAGGCGCGGTGCAGATAGTCGATCGGGTGCACCGACTTGGACCCGGTCGCGTGGCTGATCTGCCAGCGGCAGGTCTCGCTGTCGCACGCCACCTCACGCGCCCCGGACTCGCGAACCTGCGCGAACAGGTCCGCCCCGACCGCCTGAGCAATCTCGTATTTCTCGGCCTTCAATCCGTACGTCCCGGCGATCCCGCAGCAGCGCGCGTTCCCCTCGGTGACCTCGAGCCCCGGGATCAGCGCGAACAGCTCGAGCGCCGGCTTGCCGATCCAGTGGCCCTGCTGCTGGCAGGGCGCGTGGTAGAAGATGTGCTCCTCGACCGGCTGGAAGTCGGTCTTGAGCTCGCCGCTGTCGTGGAGTTCGAGCAGCAGCTCGCAGATGTCGTACGTCCGCTCGGACAGCAGCTTCAAATCCGGGTCATCCTCGAGCGACAGGATCTCGCGCGCCTCGCGCTTCAGCATCAGCGTGCAGCTGGTGGCGTTGCCGACCACGATCATGTTCGGGTCGTCGCGAAGGTACGGGGCGAACTCGCGCCCACGCTTGAGCACGACCTTGCGCGCGTCGTCGAACAGCCCGCTCGACTGCAGCGGCAGGCCGCAGCAATCCTGCTTGGGGACGATCACCTCGAAGCCGTTGTGCTCGAGGATCTGCACGACCTTCTGCCCCTCCCACGGCTCGTAGTACTCGGTCCCGCAGCCGTGGAAGTAGAGAATCTTGCGACCGGTGGGAGGACTCGTCCGCCCGCGAGCCCACCGCGAGAAGCGCCGGCGGGCGAACTCCGGCGCCGGCGCGTCGCGGTGGATTCCCAGGAACTTCTCGCCGAGGATGCGCAGGGGGCGCATGTCGATCGTGAGGTTCGCCAGCGGCGCGATCGGGCCGCCGCCGGCGCGGCCGAGCCACGTCGGGCGCGTGATGATCCGGTCGCGCAGCGGGTACCCCTTCTGCAGCTTGAGCTTGTTGCGCGCCTGCGAGTTGATCTCGGCGATCTTCACTCCCTGCGGGCAGACCATCGAGCAGATCCCGCACCCCGAGCAGTAGTCGACCGACGCATCGACGGACGGCTCGTCGGCGACGCGATAGCGCTCGGCCTGCGGGCCGGCGTACTTCGGCCCCGGGAACAGCGGAGTCACGTTCGAGACCGGGCACTGGGTCTCGCAGATCGTGCACTTGACGCAGTGGTCGAGCGACCCGCGCATCAGCTGCTCGAGCACACCTTCGTGTTCGCTCATGCCGCCGCTCCCGCCGGCGTCGCGGACCGCGACAGCACGAGCTGGGCGGCGTGCGAGCCGCTGGCCAGCGCGATGCCCTCGCCCGACCCCTCGCGCCACGGCACCGCACCCGGAAGCGAGGCGCCCGCGACCACCACGTTCTCCGCGCCCTCGGCGACCAACGATGCATCGACCGCCACCCCGACCCGAGCCATCGGCTGCTCGGCCAGGTAGTCGCCCACGAACCGCGGCTGGCCCGACTCCGGGAGGCCGCGCAGCCCCAGACCCAGGACGCGCTCGTGGGCGGCCCAGCGCGAGTCGAGCTCGATCGCGCCCGAGCCGAACCCGCCCGCGGCGTGCACGAACCACGGTGCGGCATAGCGTGCCTCGTGACCGGCGGCGCTCGTCGCCACCGAGACCACGCGCGACCCGGAGCGCTCAGCGCTCACGACCTCGGCGCCGAGCACGAGCCGCCCGCCCGCCCGCCGCAGCGTCGAGCGCAGGATCTCGTACACGCGCATGCCCGGAACCGACGGCGGCAACCCCGGGATTTCAAACACCGGGCGGCCGAGCCGGTGCTCCAGATCCGACCACGCGCCGTGCGGATCGCGGATCCCGAGCATCGCGGGCAGCCCGACCCGCTCGTGCGCCTGGAGCTTCAACGCGAGCCGTCCGGCGAACGCCGCTCGCCAGGCGGGGTCGTCGAACTTCCGCGCCAGACCGAGCGTGTTCTCATCGGCCCGTTCCATCTCGATCTCGATCGCCACCGACCGCGCGTCGACGCCCGACCGGCGGAGGTTGGCCGCGCACAGCGAGGCGTGGAAGTCGCGCAGCGAGCGGCTGCCGACCACGCACACGCGCTCGCCCGCGCTTGCGTCCCCCGCGGCCATCGTCTCGGGCACGAGCGCCGACGGGCGGAGCGCGCCAACCGCGGTCGGCAACAGGATGTTGTGCTCGAGGCCGCCGACGTACCGGTACCCCGGAAGCGGGCCGGCAGCGACACACGCGCCGAACCACCGCACCGCCTCGGTGACCGCGTCGACGCCGAGGAGCGCGTACGGATGATCGGGACGGTTCGTGGCGAACTCATCAAGAACAGCCGCCGGCGACGACACGCGCCCCGGCGCATAGCCCAGCACGTCGATCGTCCCCGGCGCGAGGTGCGTCGAGCCGACCCCCTTGGACAGCACGCACACCCGCGCCCCGCCCTCGGCCAGCCGCGCGCCGGCCACGAGCCCCGCGGTGCCGGCGCCGATCACAACCGCGTCGTAGTGAAGCTCGCCTCTCATGTCGGCAGGTGCTCGACGTCGAGCACCCCGTGAAAGATCCAATCGTCGAAGCGCGCCTGGCGGAGCTGGTCGCCGTACAGGATCGGCCACACGCCCTTCCACCGCTCGCGCAGGAAGTGCATCAGCGAGTCGTCGGCCTGCTCGGCGGTCAGCCCGTCGAGCCCGTGGAGGATTCCGGCGGCGCGATAGATGCAGAACCCGCCCTGGCACGGCCCCATCCCCAGGCGGAGCAGCCGGCGGATGTCGTCGAGGTTGGTGGTGGCGCGGCGCTCGATCGCCTCCTCGAGCTTCCACCGCGGCACCATCTCGCACTCGCAGACCAGCTGCTCTTCCGCGAGGTGCTTCTCCTTGCGCCCCAGCCGCTCACCCAACCGATACGTCTCCCCGCTCTCCGAACCCGGCAGCGGCTCGGTCTTGGTCGTGCACGGACGCTCGTCGCCGAGGTGCTTGGAGACCGCGTTCATCGTCTCCTCGGCCATCAGGCGGAAGGTCGTGAGCTTGCCGCCGGTGATCGTCACGAACCCCTTGACGCCGTCCCGCTCGGCATGGTCGAGCAGCGCGTGCGCGCGGGTGACGTCGCGCGAGTCGGTCTCCGCCGCCTTGGAGTCCTCGAACAGCGGGCGGACGCCGGTCCACACCCGCATCGCGCGCGCCTCGCGAAAGCCCGGAACCAGCTTCTCGCCGTCGTCGAGCATCGCGTCGACCTCGGACTGGATCACCGTGTGGTCGTCGGGGTCGTCGGTGTTCACGTCGGTCGTCCCGATCACGCACACGGTCCGGATCGGCACGATGATGTCGCCGTCGGTCGGCATCTGGCACCGGTTGACGCACGTGTTCACCAGCCGGTGGTTCATCGCGATCATGATCCCCCGGCCCGGCAGCACGCGGACGCCCTCGATCCCGGCCATGTCCGCGACCGTTCCGGCCCAGGCGCCGGACGCGTTGACGGTGACGCGAGCCTCGACGTCGACCTCCTCGCCGGTCGCGGCGCCGCGCAGCCGCGCCCCTGTGACCTCATCCCCGCTTCGATGGATCGCGACGACCGCGTGGTAGGGCAACACGCGCCCACCGCGCGCCTGGATCCCGCGGGCCATCGACCACACGGTCTTCCAGACGTCGATGTTGGCGTCGGGGACGCGGAACACGCGCGAGGCTTCCGGGTTCAGCAGCGGCTCCTCGCGCAGGGCCTGCCCCGGCTCGATCTCCTCGCAGTCGACGCCGGTGTCGCGGCATCCCTTGGCGAACACGTCGGCGTACGCGGGGTCGTCGAACGGGGTGGTGACGAAGAACCCGCCGATGTCCTCGATCGAGTCCGGCGAGATCTGCTTGAGGATGCGGTTCTCGGCGATGCACTCCTTGGCGGCGCGAGGATCCTTGACCGCGTAGCGGCCGCCGGAATGCAGCAGGCCGTGAAAGCGCCCGCTGGTTCCCTCGGCCAGATCGGCGCGGTCGACGAGCACGACGTCGTAGCCGCGCAGCGCGGCGTCCCAGGCCACGCCCGCGCCCGTGGCACCACCGCCGATGACGAGCACGTCGGTACTGAGCATGGCCATGGTGTCAGCCTATCCGTTGAGGGCGGCCCGGGCGGGCCACCCTCAACGTTACTCGCGTGAACAGCTCGGCGGGGCCTACTCGACCCAGTCGAAGGTCCGGGTGACGGCCTTCTTCCACTCCTTGTAGTAGGCGTCCCGCTTGTCGGCGTCCATCTTCGGCTCCCAGCGCTTGTCCTCGGCCCAGTTGTCGCGGACCTCCTGCGTGCTGCTCCAGAACCCGACCGCCAGGCCCGCCGCGTAGGACGCGCCCAGCGCGGTCGTCTCGGCCACCTCGGGACGGATCACCGGGACGCCGAGGATGTCGGCCTGGAACTGCATCAGCAGGTCGTTGGCGACCATGCCGCCGTCGACCTTGAGCTCGTTCAGCGTGACGCCCGAGTCGGACTCCATCGCGTCCATCACCTCGCGGGTCTGGAACGCGGTCGCCTCGAGCGTCGCCCGGGCGACGTGGCCGGCGTTGACGTACCGGGTCAGGCCGGCGAACACGCCGCGCGCGCTCGACTTCCAGTACGGGGCGAACAGGCCGCTGAACGCCGGCACGATGTAGAGACCGCCGTTGTCGTCCACCGACTTGGCCAGCTCCTCGACCTCGGGCGCAGCCTTGATCATCTTGAGGTTGTCGCGCAGCCACTGCACGAGCGCCCCCGTGATCGCGATCGAGCCCTCGAGCGCGTACACCGCCGCCTCGTCGCCGATCTTGTAACAGACCGTCGTCAGCAGGCCTGCCTTGGACTGCACGGCCTCGGTGCTCGTGTTGAGCAGCATGAAGTTGCCGGTGCCGTACGTGTTCTTGGCATCGCCGGTGTCGAAGCAGGCCTGGCCGAACGTGGCCGCCTGCTGGTCGCCGAGGTCGCCCGCGATGCTGATGCCGGTGAGGCTGCCGACCTTGACCTCGCCGTACACCTCGCTCGAGGCCTTGATCTCGGGCAGCATCGACATCGGCACGCCGATCGTCGAGGCGGTCTCCTCGTCCCAGGCCAGCGTCTCGAGGTCCATCAGCATCGTCCGGCTGGCGTTGGTCACATCGGTGATGTGCAGGCCGCCCTGAGTGCCGCCGGTCAGGTTCCAGATGCACCACGTGTCCATGTTGCCGAACACCAGGTCTCCCGCCTCCGCCCGCTCGCGGGCGCCGTCGACGTTGTCGAGGATCCAGCGGACCTTCGGCCCCGAGAAGTACGTGGCCAGCGGCAGCCCGACCTTGGTGCGGAAACGGTCCTGTCCGCCGTCGCCCGACAGCTCGTCGACGAGCTTGTCGGTGCGGGTGTCCTGCCACACGATCGCATTCATCACCGGCTCGCCGGTGTTGCGGTCCCACACGACCGCGGTCTCGCGCTGGTTGGTGATGCCGAGCGCGGCGACATCGTCGCGGCTGGCGCCCGCCTTCTCTACGGCCTCGTCGATCACCTCCTGGCAGCGCGCCCATACCTCCATCGGATCGTGCTCGACCCAGCCGGGCTTCGGATAGATCTGCTCGTGCTCCTTCTGTGAGACGGCTTCCACCTTGCCTTCGTGGTTGAAGACCATCGCCCGCGAGCTGGTCGTCCCCTGATCGAGTGCAATTGAGTACTTCGGCATTTCCGTCCTTTCAGTCCGCAAGCGCTTCGGCGGCGCTCTTGAAGAGGTAATAGGTCGAGGTCGCGCCTGGGTCTTGGTGGCCCTCCGATCGTTCGCCCAGGTAGCTGGCGCGTCCCTTGCGCGCAAGGAGCGGCGTGGTTGCCTTCATGCCTTCCTCGGCGGCCTGCACAGCAGCGTGCAGACCGCCGTCGAGATCGGACGCCGCCTCCAGAGCCTCAACGGCCGGTATCAGCGCGTCCACCATCGTCTTGTCGCCCGGCTGCGCCTTGCCCCGCGCTTGGACACCCTCGAGGCCCTTGCGCCAGGCCGCGGCGTAGGCGGCCAGGTCGACCTCGGACTGGCCGGCCAGGGCGTTGCCCATCTGCAGGAACAGCGTGCCGTACAGCGGACCGGCCGCTCCGCCGACGCTCGAGACGAGCGCCATCGCGACGGTCTTGAGCACCGCGCCCGCGTCGGCCTGCTCGGACGCCTGGACCTTCTCCATGGCCTTGGTCATCCCGCGGTTCATGTTGGTCCCGTGGTCGCCGTCGCCGATCGCGGTGTCGAGGGCGACGAGCTCCGCTCGGTGCTCGGCCATCTCACCGGCGAACCGGTTCATCCAGTCGAGGGCGCCGTCCCGTGTGATCGCCACTTCTCTAGACGCCCCAGCGCAAGGCCGGGGTGTTCACTGGCGCATCCCAGTAACGGACCATCTCGTCGTCGAGCTTGACCAGCGTGATCGAGCAGCCCTGCATCTCGAGCGACGTGATGAAGTTGCCGACGAGGTTGCGCTCGATCGCCAATCCGTGCTCGGAGGCGATCTTCGCGACCTCGTTGTACATCACGTAGAGCTCGATCAGCGGCGTGCCGCCCATCCCGTTGACGAACGCGAGCACCCGGTCGCCCGAGGAGAACGGCAGGTCCTCGAGGATCGGGGTCATCAGCCGCTCGGCGATCTGGGACGCGGGCCCGATCTTCTCGCGGAAGCGCCCCGGCTCGCCGTGGATGCCGATCCCGATCTCGACCTCGTCGTCGCCGAGCTCGAAGCTCGGGTTGCCCGAGGCCGGGGTGATGCACGGAGTCAGCGCCATCCCCATCGAGCGCCCGTTGGCGTTCACGCGCCGTCCGAGCTCAGCGACCTCGCCGAGCGAGCGGCCGTCCTCGGCGGCGCCACCGCAGATCTTCTCGACCAGCACGGTCACGCCCGACGCCCCGGCGACCCGCGGTGTACAGCGAGTCCTCCACCGCGACGTCGTCGTTGGTCAGCACGGTCTCGACCTCGATGTCCTCGCCCTTCCCCATGTCGGCGGCCATGTCGAAGTTCATGACGTCGCCCGTGTAGTTCTTGACGATGTGGACCACGCCCGCGCCGCCGTCGACGGCCTTGGTCGCCTCGAGCATCTGGTCGGGCGTGGGTGAGGTGAACACTTCCCCCGGACAGGCGGCGTCGAGCATGCCGGGACCGACGTACCCGCCATGCATCGGCTCGTGCCCGGAGCCGCCGCCGGAGATGAGCCCGACCTTGCCCTTCACCGGCGCGTCAATGCGAACGATGACGGCCGGTTCATACACGACCCGTACGCGGTCGCCGTGTGCTGCTTCAACGCCACCGAGCGCGTCCCGCAGGACCGCGTCGGGCGAATTGATGAGCTTCTTCATGCCCCTTCCCTCAAGCCGGAACTGATTGGACAGGACGCTCGCCGGGAAGATCGTCCGGGCGCCGGTGCGGAGCCGGATGCTTGGTCTGAGGTGCGGTGGCAGGGCACCGGGAGCCGGGCGTGACCGCAGGGCACGACGATCCGCCGCCCGCGGTTACTTCAGCACCGATAATGCCCAGCAAGCACCCTCCTTCTGGACCTAACGCTCTCCACCCACGAGCCTGGGTTGCGACAATAACGGAAACGGTGCGACAATGTCAAACATCGTTCGCACTACCAATTGGGCATGTAGAGGCGGGTTTCTGAGCGACAACACAAGTGCCCGGGCGCATCCAATCCATCGAGCGCGCAGCCGCGATCCTGCGGCTGCTGTCCGGGCGCTCACGACGGCTTGGGGTCGCCGAGCTCGCCGGTGAGCTGGGCCTCCCGAAGGGCACCGTATACGGGATCCTGAGGACGCTCCAGGCGGTCGGGTTCGTCGAGCAGGACCGCGAATCGGGCAAGTACCAGCTCGGCCCCGCGCTGCTGCACATGGGGTCGAGCTACCTCGACGGCAACGAGCTGAGGACGCGGGCGCTGAACTGGGCCGACGGGCTCGCCTCGCGGAGCGGCGAGAGCGTCCGGATCGGGACGCTGCACGAGAACCAGGTGCTGATCGTGCACCACGTGTTCCGGCCCGACGACACGCGCCAGGCGCTCGAGGTCGGCAGCCTGATGCCGGCGCACGCGACCGCGCTCGGCAAGGCGCTGCTCGCCAACCACGCATACATCGCGGCCGAGCTCGCCGACCGCCGGCTGGCGAGCTTCACCCCGGCGACCGTGACCGACGTCTACCGCTTTCGCCAGGAGCTCGAGGAGACCGCCAAGCGCGGCTGGGCCAGCGACGTCGGCGAGCTGTACCACGGCTTCGCCTCGATCGCGGCTCCGATCGAGGATCGCCGCCTGGTGACGGTCGGCGCGATCGGGATCGCCGGACCGATAGAGCGGCTGTGCGACGATCGTCGACCCCGCGCCGAGTTCGTCAACTACGTGATGGATGCGGCGCGCGCCGTGTCCAGAGAGCTGGGCGCCATCCCCTGGTAGGGATGGGCCTCGCTTCGCTCGGCATCCGTCGGATGTGGCGCGGCAGGCCCGTTCGGCGAGGCATGGATGCCGAGCGGGCCGTCGCCGCGACCGCCGTTCCGCCCGGCATCCGTGCCGGACGGTCGCGGCGCGGTGGGGACCTCGATGCCCGCCGGGCATGGATGCCCGGCGAAACGGCCCCATGGACGCCGCCGAAGGCGGCCCAGCATCGGTACGGACCGCAGTACCTGCATAGACTTGCCGCAACGTGAGCATCACCGGGCGATACGTGGCCTCGATCGACCAGGGGACGGCATCGTCGAGGTGCTTCGTGTTCGACGAGCGTGCGCGGATCGTGTCGGTCGCCCAGCACGAGCACAAGCAGCACTTTCCGCGACCCGGCTGGGTCGAGCACGATCCCGAGGAGATCTGGCGGAACGTCCTGCTGGTCGTGCGGGTGGCGCTCGACAAGGCCGACCTGTCGCCGACCGACCTGTGCGCGCTCGGGATCGCCAACCAGCGCGAGACGACCGTGCTGTGGGACCGCAACACCGGCGCGCCCGTCCACAACGCGATCAACTGGCAGGACACTCGAACCGATCGGATGTGCCGGGAGCTCGCGCGCGAGTTCGGGCAGGAGATGTTCCGCGAGAAGACCGGCCTGCCGGTGACGACGTACTTCTCGGGCCCGAAGATCCGATGGCTGCTCGACCACATTCCGGGGCTGCGCGAGCGCGCCGAGGCCGCGGAGGTCCTGTTCGGCACGATCGACTCGTGGCTGATCTGGAACCTGTGCGGCCGGCACGTCACCGACGTGACGAACGCGAGCCGGACGCTGTTGATGAACCTGCACACGCTCGACTGGGATCCGGAGCTCCTCGACGCGATCGGGGTGCCGGCGGCGATGCTCCCGGAGATCCGGGCGTCGTCGGAGGCCTACGGGGAGGCCGGCCCGCCGATCGCGGGGGTTCCCGTCGCCTCGGCGCTCGGCGACCAGCACGCGGCGCTCGTCGGCCAGACCTGCTTCGGCCCCGGCGACGCAAAGTGCACGTTCGGGACCGGGAGCTTCTTCGTGCTCAACACCGGCGATCGCCCGGTGAGCTCGTCGAGCGGGCTGTTGACGACGCTCGCCTACAAGCTGGGCTCGGCTGAGCCGGCGTATGCGCTCGAGGGGTCCATCGCCGTCACCGGAGCGCTCGTGCAGTGGTTGCGCGACAACCTGTCGCTGATCGGCAGCGCCCCCGAGATCGAGACGCTCGCGCTGACCGTCGAGGACAACGGGGGGTGCTATTTCGTCCCCGCGTTCTCGGGACTGTTCGCTCCACACTGGCGCAGCGACGCCCGCGGCGTGATTGCCGGGCTGACCGGCTACATCAACCGCGGTCACCTCGCGCGCGCGGTGCTCGAGGCGACCGCGTGGCAGACGCGCGAGGTCGTCGAGGCGATGAACGCCGACTACGGCGGCAGGCTCGCCGAGCTGCGCGTCGACGGCGGGATGACTGCGAACAACCTGTTGATGCAGACGCTCGCCGACGTCCTCGACGTGCCCGTCACGCGACCGATCGTCGCCGAGACCGTATCGCTGGGCGCGGCATATACGGCCGGGCTCGCGGTCGGCTTCTGGCCCGACACGGACAGTCTCAAGACCAACTGGCACAAGGCGGCCGAGTGGCTGCCGAGCATGGACGTCGGCCTCCGCGACCGCGGCTACCGGAAATGGAAGAAGGCGGTGGCGCGCGCGGTCGACTGGGTCGACGACGACGAGTGAGGCTCGGGTTAAAGACGCTGAGGGCGGCGGCGCCGCGCCGGCGCCGCCGCCCCGCGTCTAATCACCGCGTCTGCTAGGTGCGCTCGGGACCCGGTCGATCCTGGACCGTCTCGCCCTCGGCGACCACGCCGGGCTCGGGCGGCTTGCGGGCCTTGAGGATGTCCTGGATGAACGCGTCGTAGAACACCGACGCGAGCGCCCCTCCGATCAGGGGCCCGACGATCGGCACCCAGAAGTAGCCCGTGATCCTGCCGCTGTTGACGAGGTAGTTGCCGGGCATCGCCTCCTTGCCCCAACCCGCGATCCAGGCGAAGATGCGCGGACCGAAGTCACGGGCCGGGTTGATCGCGTATCCGGCATTGGCACCGAACGAGAGCCCGATGGCCAGGACGATGATACCCGACGACCACCGGTGCCATGTTCGCTCCAACCGGCAGGTTCCACTCGTCGGTCACCGCCCACACGAACAGGACGAGGAAGAACGTACCCACGATCTGGTCGATCAGCGGCCCCAATACCGACGGAAGTACGGTGCCGGGAACGTGGCGAACATACTGTACGTGCCCTTGGACATGTAGGCGCCCCTGACGATGTGATTGGACATGTTGTATTGGTCGATCGCGTTGACGTATACGAGGTACACCAGCGCGGCGCCGACGAAGCACCCGAGCACCTGCACGATCCAGTAGGGCCCGACCTTGTTCCAGGGCAGCTGACGCCGGATCGCCGCACCCAGCGTGACGGCCGGGTTGATGTGCGCGCCCGTGACACCACCCACGACGTAGATGGCAAAAACGACCGCGAAGCACCATCCGAAGGTGATGAGCAGCCAGTCGCCACTGCCGAGGAGCGGCGTGGCTGCGGAGGCTATCCCACTACCAGCCTTGGTGGCGGCGGGAGTGTTGATCGAGCGCCCGCTCCCGATCAGGGCGAACAGCATCGCCACCACCCCGTCGCCGAAGCAGATCAGGATGAAGCAGCCGAAGAACTCGGCCCACAACTCGCCGACGATGCCCTGTTTCCACCTGTCCGGCAAGGGCCCGACCGCTCTTGACTCAGCTACTGTCGACACGCAACCTCCTCCGAGACGTTTGGTTCAGGAAATGGCGCCTCGCACATGCGGGATCGCCGCCACGGTCGTCTGAGGACGACATTCCCTTCCGGGACCGCATTTCCTTCCGCCGGCAGTAAAGGTTGCGCGCCGGTGGCCTCCGGCTAGCTCCAGCGTCGACCATGACGGCCCGACTCCGGTCCTGGCTGAATTCAACTGGACACCCTCAGATCCCTCCGCCCGGACGGGCGTTCGCGGCGACCCACTGACACCCGCGATGGCCGAGATTACCAGCCTGCGTGCGACAATGTCAAACGCTGTTTCTAATGCAAACGCCGCGAAAACAGGCGTCTTCGGGGGTTCCGGGGGTCCTGTCAGCGCTCGGACTTGACCGTCACGCGTTGCCGGTAGGGCGAGCGGTAGGGGCTCGGCGCTCCGCCGTTCTCGAAGAATCCCCGCACCGATTCCATCAGCTCGGTCGGGTCGCCGGTCGCGGTGATCGGCTCGCCGAACGAGACCTCGATCCGGTGCCGCTTCGGCACCGGCTTGTCGCGCAGGCGCCTCGGCCACACGCGGCCGGGCGGCATCGCCTGGGCGGTGCCGGTGACCCGGATCGGCACGATCGTCAGGTGGTGGGCGGCCGCCAGCACCGCCGCGCCGCGGCGCAGCGGGCCCGGCATGCCGCCCCTCGAGCGCGTGCCCTCGGGATACAGGAGCAGGCTCCAGCCCTGATCGAGCAGCTTGTCGAGGTGGCTGCCGTTCTTCGCCACCCCGCCGCCGCCGTGCCGCTCGATCGGCACCGTGTTGAAGATCAGCGACACGAGCGAGGCGACGACCCGGTTCTTGTAGAAGTAATCCGCCGCCGCGGCCACCAGCGTCCGCTTTCGCAGCCTGCGCGGGAGCGCCGACAGGATCACCGGGGTGTCCATGTGGCTCGCGTGGTTGGCGACGAGGATCACCGGGCCCTTGACCCCCTCGAGCTTCTCCTTCCCGGTGGCGCGGCGGGCGGCGTAGTAGTCCATCGTCGGGTTGAGGACGAACCGCAGGAAGTTCTCCCTGATCACGCCCGCCAGCCACGACCGCGCCCACGGTAAGTCAAGCTGCGCGGCAGCCTTTCGCAGCTCGCCGGCGCGAGCCGGCGCGGCGCGCGCGGCGTCGAGGCTGCGCGCGGGGGCGGCGCGCGCCGCATCGAGGAAACGCTGCTTGCGCGAGCGCTTACGGCGGAAGGACCACACCGGGGTTAATACCCACTCTGTGACGTTCGTTACAGGTCTTTCACGGGCTATCGGCGGGCCACGACGACGGGTCGCTGTCCGCAACTACGATTACCCGGGTTCGTGCTCCCGCGACGCTTCTCAACGGACCCGTTCCGGCCGGCCCGGCTCACGGCTGAGGACCTGCGCGGTCACCGGGTCGTCCAGACGATCTTGCGCCGGGCGTCTGAGGGTTCGCGGCCGGGGTCCAGGACCGATGGGCGCCGGGTCGCGCTCGTGATCGAGGGCGGCGGGATGCGGGGCGTCGTGTCGGCGGGGATGGCCGCCGCGATCGAGCAGCTGGGCCTGCGCGACGCGTTCGACGAGGTCCACGGCGCGTCCGCGGGCGCGTTCAACGCCGCCTTCCTGCTCGCCGGCCAGGCCGCCTACCTGATGACGCTGTACCAGTACGGATTCGGCGATCCCCGGTTCGTCAGCTTCCGGCGGGCGCTGCGCGGCGGTCCCGCGTTCGACATGGACCACGTGATCAACCACGTCTGGACGCGGGAGCGGCCGCTCCGGTTCGACGCGGTCCTGTCGTCCCGGATCGACCTGCACTGCACCGCCACCGACGCCGACCGGGCGGCGATCGTCGATCTCACCGGGCTCCGCGATGCGGAGGAGATTCGGTGCGCGATGCGAGCCTCCGCCAGGTTGCCGTGGCTCGCCGGCGGCCCTGTGAGCTTCCGCGGGATGCGGCTGCTCGACGCCACGCTGGCGGAGGCCATCCCGGTGCACGTTGCCTGCGCGGAGGCGGCGCGTGGGGACGGCGCTACGGTCACCGACGTGCTCGTGCTGTTGACGCGGGCCGAGGGCCTGGCGCACGCCGGCCTGTCGCCGGTGGTCGCCCGCCTGACCGATCGCTACCTGCACGCTCTGAACCCGGCGCTGGTGGAGCTTCGGGTGACGCGGTCGCCGCGGTATGACGCGCTGACGGCGAAGCTCGCCGCCCGGGCATGCGACGCGGGGTGCGCGCCGGCGGTGTGCGTGATCCGCCCGGGCGCCGGGTCGCTGATGGTGTCCCAGCTCGAGAGTCGCGTGTCGGCGTTGCGGACCGCCGGCAGCCACGGGATGCGCTCGGCCTGGATGGCGCTCGCCGGCGAGGATCCGGAGCTGATCGGGACGCTACGGGCATATCCGCGGGGGGCTGATCGCGTTCAGGACGCGGACGCCGGCGGCGGGGGTGCCGGCAGCGGCGCCGGCGAAGTCAACGGGCGCCGCGAGACTCTCCGCGCGGCGCCCTAGGTCCGCTCGGACCTGCACAACACGCCAAAGCATCCGATCGGGACCGACCGTGGCGCACGGCGCATGTGGGGCGTGCACGATGCGCCACGGTCGCGCCGGCGCGGCTCATTTGGCGTGTTTTGCAGGTCGGGCCGGACTCAGGGTCAGACCGGCGCCGGCTCGCGCTCCACGGGCTCCTCGGGCTCGGGCGGGAGGATCGGCTCGCCGCGCGCAGCCGAGCCCTCGATGTTGATGTGCGGGAGGCGGTCGTCGAGCCACTGCGGCAGCCACCACGTCCTCTCGCCGAGCAGCTCGAGGACCGCCGGCAGCAGCACGCAGCGCACGATCACGGCGTCGAGCAGCACCGCCACGGCGAGCCCGAAGCCGAACTCCTTCAGCACCCGCTCGTCGCCCAACATGAACGACAGGAACACGCAGATCATGATCGCGGCCGCGGCCGTGATCACCCGTCCGGTGAACGCGATCCCGTCGGCCACGGCCTCGGACGCGTCGCGGCGCCGGATCCATTGCTCGCGCACGCGCGAAATCAGGAACACCTCGTAGTCCATGGACAACCCGAACACGACCGCGAACATCAACACCGGGATCCACGGCTCGACCGGCCCCTTCTCGATGCCGATCACGCTCGCGAACCACCCGTGCTGGAACACGAGCACGGTGACGCCGAGCGCGCCGCCGATGCTGAGCAGGTTCATCAACGCCGCCTGGATCGGAATCACGATCGACCGGAAGATCACGAACAGGAGCAGCGCCGACAGGACCACGACGATCCCGATGAACAGGGGCAGCTTGTTCGACAGCACGTGCGAGAAGTCGATCGAGCCCGCCGTGAACCCGCCGACGAGAACGGTCGCGCCCGTCTGCTTCTCGACCGGTGGCGCCACGTCGCTGCGCAGGTGGTTGACCAGATCGGTGGTCGCCTTGGCCTGCGGCGGCGAGGTCGGATACGCCTCGAACACGGCGACGTTGCCCGACGGCGAGGTCCGCGCCGGCGTGACCGCCACGACGCCCGGCGTCTTGTGCACCGCCGCGTTGACCGCCTGCTCCGCAGCGGCCTGGTTCTGGCCCGGGAGTTCGGTCACGATCAGGAGCGGACCGTTGAATCCGGCGCCGAATCCGTCCCCGAGCAGGTCGAACGCCTCCCGCGTGTTGGTGCCCGCCGGATCGTTGCCGGCGTCGCTGCTCTCGAGGCGCAGCGCGAACACGGGAAGCAGCAGGGCGATCATCAGGCCGCACGAGACGAGCGCCAGCGGCCACGGTCGCCGCTGGACCGTACGGCTCCATTCGCGCCAGCGCGAGCGGTGCGCCGCGCCGTCGCCGGCGGCAGCCGCACCGGCGTTGGCGGCGGCCGCACCGGCGTTGGCGGCGGCCGCGCCGCCGCCGAGCCGGCCGAGCCGGCGGCGTGCGTGTGGACGCACGATCCGGGCACCGAACTTCGACAGCATCGCCGGCAGCACGGTCAGCGACGCCACCATCGTCGCCAGCACGGCAAACACCGAGGCGATCGCGAGCCCGTACAGGAAGCTGACGCCGGTGGCGAACATCCCGAGCAGCGCAATCGTCACCGTGGTGCCGGCGAGCAGGATCGCACGCCCGGATGTGTCCATGGCTTCGACCACGGACTGCTCCACGTCGCCGTTCGCGAGGTAGTTCTCGCGGAACCGGGTGACGATGAACAGCGCATAGTCGACCCCGACGCCGAGACCGATCATCAGCGCGAGATCGGTCGACACGTTCGGGATGCTGGTGACGTGCGTGGCCAGCCCGATCAGCGCGACCCCGGTGATCAGGCCGAACCCGGCAGTGATCAGCGGCATCCCCGCGGCGACGAGCGAGCCGAACGTGAACAGGAGGATGATCAGCGCCGCGATCGCCCCGATCAGGGTCGCCGGACCGACTGAGAATCCCTCGGCGTTCTCGATCACCTGGCCGCCGGCGGCCACTTTGAGGCCGGGCACGTTGACGGCGTCGACCTGATCGAGCACCGGTTTGCCGGCGTCGTTCGGCACCAGGTTGGCCGGCTTGTCGTAGTTGATCGTCGCGAACGCGGTCATGCGGTCCTGCGAGACCTGAACCGCCCCGTCGGGGCCGAAGGGACTCCGCACCGAGATGACGTGCGGATCGTTCGTCACCCGGTCGAGCAGTTTGGTCATCGCGGCCTTGACCTGCGGGTCGTCGACGGTGCCGTTCGCGTTGTGGAACACGATCGTCTCGACGTCGCCGCTCTGCGCCGGGAACTCCTTCTTGAGCAGGTCGAGCGCCCGCTGGGACTCCGTTCCGGGCAGGCTGAAGTTCGTCGCGTAGTTGCGCCCGGCGGCGCCGGCAACGACCGTGGTGAGGATCGCGACAAGGAGCCAGGCCACGAATACACGGCCGCGATGGGCGATGCACCAGCGTGTGAGTTTCAGCACTATGTAACTCCTGATCAGGTCTCTGGCGAGTGGCCACACAGCGCCCCTGCTCTCGCGGAGTGACCCGGTCTACTCCTCACTGTGTAGCACGGACGCATCCTCGGCTTGAGGCCTTCCACGGTTGCGTGTGAAAACAGCGATTACTTGACGCGCGTAACTACTGAAAGCTGCGTTACGCCAGCGCGTCAGGCAAGCGCGTCAGGCAAGCGCGTTGGCGGGCGTCCGGGCCACCTCGATGTCGGCGGGCCGTTCGGGTGGGGTGCGGGCGAGGTGCGCGGTCTGCTGCCCGCGCCGGCGCGGGCGCCACACCCGCAGGTACTGCGCGCCCACGTAGGAGCCGATCACGAGCGCCAGCGCGATGAACTGGCCGGCGAACGTCTCCCAGTTGGGGAAGATCGAGAACCACGTCCCCATCCACCCCGGCACCGCCAACCCCACAACCGGGGTGGTGGCGATCCACCCGGCCAGCTGCATCTCGTTGACCTCCTCCCCCACCGAGACCAGCAGCACGAACAACAGCATCACCCCGGTGATGATCAACAGCCGCCGGTAGGGCAGCCGCTGATGCAGCGCGAACGTCAACACCCCCGCCGCCGCGGTGAACAACAACCCGATCACGACCCCCTCCAGCACCACGCTCGCGCCATACAACTCGCGGAGGTTCTGCAAAAAGATCACGACCTCAAAACACTCCCGGTACACCGAGGTAAAGCCCAGCAGCGCGAGCCCGAGCAGCATCCGGCGCCGGCTCGCCCCCGGACCCCCCGACAGCAGCCCCCGCCGCCGGCGGTGATGGCTTGAGATCCACCCCGTCCAATACACCTTGTGAAAGAACCAGTTCATCACCACCAACAGCACGATCAACGACGGGACCCCCGTCGCCGCCTGCACCTCGAACCCGCCCCCACCGAACCGGCCGATCAACCACACCACCCACAACCACGTCACCACCCCCGCCGCCAGCGCCACCCCGCCCCCGGGCCATGAGGCGGGTTAGGGTACCCTAATGACCGGTGGGCTGCTGCTGCCGACCGAGCCCCGGGGGCGCGGACACCCACGTTTACGCTCCAACTTCCGGAGCATAGTATAAGCGTTCACGGCGCAGTAATCGCTTTAGGTTTTGCGCAAACCTGCCGATAGGAGAAGGGGGCTTCGTACCCTCATCCTCGACGCATGAGACGGATTCCCGCCACCTTCTTCAGAGTCCCCGAGCCTTCCCGTTCGCAACGAACTTGCGAGCGCACTCCCCGAGGCCCGCGCCGGCGCCTCACCGTGTCGCTGTTCGCCGGCGCGTTCTTGACGCTTGCCGCCGTTCTCTTCTCGACCGTCGGCGTTGCCGCCGCGCAGGCGCCGGCGAGCATCATCAACGCCACGACGGGCCTTGCTGACGCCGCCGGCGTCGCGCCCGTCGCCGCGTGCGAGCCGTCTACCGCGCTTCGCGCCACGTGTCTCGCCCAGTTCCTCGCTGTGCGCGGGACCAGGACGCTCGTGCATCCCCGCCTGAGCCAGCCGTCCTCGATCTACCGGTTCACCCGCTCGCGGCTGCGGCGGCGCAGCCACGCCACGCCCACGGCGATCCCGGCGGCCGCGGCCCCGCAGCCCGGAACCCCCGCGTACCTGCAGCAGGCGTACGACCTCGCATACCTCGCCCAAAGTGCGGGGTCCGGCGAGACGATCGCGATCGTCGACGCCTACGACGATCCGAGCGCCGAGGCCGACCTGGGCACCTACCGTTCCAAGTTTGGGCTGCCACCGTGCACGACGGCCAACGGCTGCTTCGCCAAATACGACCAGAACGGCGGCACGAACTACCCGGCCCCAGACCCGACTGGCGCTTGGGCGCTCGAGATCTCGCTCGATCTCGACGCGGTGTCGGCTCTGTGCCCGAACTGCCACATCGATCTCATCGAGGCGAACACCACCGGGACGGCGGACCTCGCGCAGGCTCAGCTCGAGGCGGGCACGCTCCCCGGGGTCAGCGTGATCTCCGACAGCTGGGACCTGGCCCTGACCGGCAGCCAGGCGCGCAACTTCCCGAAATCGGGGGACTACACGTTCAACGGGATCACCACCGTCGCGGCCTCGGGCGACAGCGGCTACCCGGGCGGTTCCAGCAATGACTTCCCCGCGGCGCTCGCGGGCGTGACCGCGGCGGGCGGCACGACGCTCGAGCCGGCCAGCGCGAGCGGCACTCAGAGCATCCGCGGGTTCACCGAGACGGCCTGGTCGGGCACCGGTTCGGGCTGCAACCAGGGAGCGAGCAAGCCGAGCTACCAGACCGATACAGGTTGCACCGGGCGCTCGTATTCGGACATCTCGGCCGACGCCGACCCCGCCACCGGCATGCAGGTCTACGACTCCAACTCCCCCTACAACGGCTGGGCGGTCGTCGGCGGGACGAGCGAGGCCTCGCCGCTGATCGCGGCCTACTACGCGCTGGTTGGCGCGGCCTCCGACGGGCCGTCGTGGGCCTACTCGAACGCGGCCCTGCTCAACGATCCCTCGAGCGGCTCCAACGGCTCGTGCTCGGCGACGATCTCCTACATCTGCAACGCCGGTCCCGGCTACGACGGTCCGACCGGGGTCGGCAGCATCTCCGGCGCGGTCGTAGCCGGCGCGCCCGGCATCGCCGGCCCCGGCGCCAGCGGTTCATACACACAGAGCGTGACATCCGGCTCGGCTCAGCTCACCGGCGGGGTCTACCCGAACGGGTACGACACCACCTACTGGTGGGAGTACGGCACGACCACCGCTTACGGCCAGCAGACGACCGCGAACGACATCGGTTCGGGCACCGCTCCCGTGTCGGTCAGCGACTCGCTCGGCGGCCTGTCCCCCGGAACGACGTACCACTACCGGCTGGTCGCGCAGAACAGCCTCGGCACGCACAACAGCGTCGTCACCGAGTACGGGTACGACTCCACGTTCACGACGCCGGCCTCGACGCTGAGCCAACCGGGCGGCGGGAACCAGAACACGACCACCACGACGACCACGCAGACGGCGCCGCCGACGACCACCCAGACGCCGCCGCCGACGGGGTCCACCGGCTCCGGAGGCTCCGGGTCGGCACCGGTCAGCGCCCCGCTGGTGAGCAGCGTTCGGGTCGGCGGAGCCGCGACGAGCGCGACGGTGACCGCGACGATCGCCACCGGCGGAGCGGCCACCACCTACACGCTCCAGTACGGGACGACTCGGTCGCTCGGCAAGACCTCCTCGAGCTCGCAGTCCTCGGCGGCGACCGCGACCGCGGGCTGGACGCTTCGGAACCTGTCTCCGGGCAAGGTCTACTACTTCCGCGTCGTGGCGAGCAACGCCGGGGGAAACAGCGCCGGCTCCGTGGTCGGCTTCCGAACCTCGCCGGTGACGATCACGAGGATCTCCACGCGGGGCAACATGCTCGATGTGGTGCTCCGCTGCCACGGCGCCGCGACGTGCCGCGTTCGGCTCCAGGGCCGCTCGGGGACGCGCGTGCTGCTCTCGAGCCAGGCCACGATTCGTGGCAACCACACCTCCACGGTCGCGCTCCGGCTCAGCAAGACGTTCCAGGGGCTGGTGACGCGCCGCCGGAACGCCACGCTGCTCGTACTCAGCACCTGGAACGGCGTGACGGCCAGGGTCAGCGCCACCGTCTGACCTTCGCCGGGCGTCGGGCTCGGGCGCGCGTGTCGCCACCGTCTGAGCTTCGCCGGGCGTCGGGCCCCGGGCGCGTGTCTATCGTCAGTAGCGAGATGGCACAGCGCCAGGACATCCGCAATCTCGCGATCGTCGCCCACGTCGACCACGGCAAGACGACGCTCGTCGACGCCCTGCTGTGGCAGTCGGGCGCGTTCCGTGCCGGCCAGGACGTGGCCGACCGGGTGATGGACTCGATGGACCTCGAGCGCGAGAAGGGGATCACGATCCTCGCCAAGAACACCGCGGTCCGGTACGGCGACGTCAAGCTCAACATCGTCGACACGCCCGGCCACGCGGACTTCGGCGGGGAGGTCGAGCGGGGCCTGACGATGGTCGACGGCGTGCTGCTGCTCGTCGACGCCAGCGAAGGACCGCTGCCGCAGACGCGGTTCGTGCTGCGCAAGGCGCTCGAGGCTCGTCTGCCGGTGATCCTCGTGGTCAACAAGGTCGACCGTCCGGACGCCCGCATCGACGAGGTTGTCGACGAGGTCTACGAGCTGTTCCTCGACCTCGACGCCGACGAGTCTCAGATCGAGTTCCCGATCGTGTACACGAACGCCAAGGCCGGCTGGGCGTCGCTCGATCCTGGGGTCGAAGGCACCAATCTGGGCCCGCTGGTCGATCTGCTGATCACGCATATCCCGGCGCCGGAGTACGACCCGGCGCATCCGTTCCAGGCCCACGTCACGAACCTCGACGCATCGCCCTACCTGGGACGGCTGGCGATCTGCCGGGTGCGCCACGGCACGATCCGGCGCGGCGAGACCGTCGCCTGGTACCGGGCCGACGGGCAAATCGAGCGCGTCAGGGTCTCTGAGCTGTACGTCACCGAGGCGCTCGAGCGAGTCGATACGGCCGAGGCCAGCGCCGGCGAGATCATCTCGGTGGCGGGGATCCCCGAGATCACGATCGGCGAGACGCTGGCTGACGCTGACGATCCGCGGCCGCTGCCGGTGATCACCGTCGATGAGCCGTCGCTGTCGGTCACGATCGGGATCAACACCTCGCCGCTCTCCGGGCAGCACGGCGACAAGCTGACGGCTTCGCAGGTCAAGGCGAGGCTCGACCGCGAGCTGGTCGGGAACGTGTCGCTGCGCGTGCTCGATACCGACCGCCCCGACGTGTGGGAGGTCCAGGGCCGGGGCGAGCTCGCGCTCGCGGTGCTGGTCGAGCTGATGCGCCGCGAGGGCTACGAGCTCACCGTCGGCAAGCCCCAGGTGGTCACGCGAGCGATCGACGGGAGGATGTGCGAACCCGTCGAGCGGATGAGCGTCGACGCGCCCGAGGAGTACGTGGGGGTGATCACGCAGCTGCTGGCGATGCGGAAGGGCCGACTCGAGCAGATGGTCAACCACGGCACCGGCTGGGTGCGGATGGAGTACCTCGTGCCGGCGCGCGGTCTGATCGGGTTCCGCACCGAGTTCCTGACCGAGACGCGGGGGACCGGCCTCGTGCACCACGTGTTCGAGCGGTGGGAGCCGTGGCACGGTGAGCTCCGGACCCGCCCGACCGGGTCGCTGGTGTCGGACCGGCGCGGCGCCGTCGCGGCGTTCGCGCTGTACAACCTGCAGGAGCGCGGCACGCTGTTCGTCGGCCCGGGTGACGACGTGTACGAGGGGATGATCGTGGGCGAGAATTCACGCGCCGAGGACCTCGACGTGAACGCCACCAAGGAGAAGCATCTGACCAACATGCGCTCGTCGACCGCGGACGAGCTCGTCCGGCTCGTCCCCAAGCGCGAGCTCTCGCTCGACCAGGCGCTCGAGTTCCTGCGCGCCGACGAGTGCGTCGAGGTGACTCCGAACGCGGTCAGGCTGCGCAAGGCGGTGCTCGAGGCGACGTCGCGGCGCAAGCTGGCGCGGGTGGGGCGGTCGTGAGCGTCCAGGTCTTGGCCCAGCTCTCGGTCAGGCGGGGGCGGGAGGCAGTCGAGTTCTACAAGGAGGCGTTCGGCGCGGTCGAGGTGTACCGCGTCGGCGGCGATTCGCGCAATGAGGCCGTCGTGAGCCAGCTCCGCGTCCGGGACTCTGCGAGCTTCTGGGTCGCCGACGAGTCGCCCGAGCATTTCAACTTCAGCCCCGAGACGGTCGGGGGAGGCACGGTTCGGATGCTGCTGATCGTCGAGGACCCGGACGCGGCGATCGAGCGCGCGGTGGCGGCCGGCGCAACGCTCGTGCGCCCGGCGGCGGACGAGCACGGGTGGCGGCTCGGACGGATCGCCGATCCGTTCGGCCACCACTGGGAGATCGGCAAGCCGCTGCGGCCCTGGCCGCCCGACTGCCCGCACTAGTCGCGGTTCAGCCGGCGGCAGCGGCCGGTGCCGGGAACGCCGTCGATTCCTGGCCCTGCCCCGGCCGCGGCGGCGCTACGCACTGTGCAGTTCGGACTCGCCATCTTGGGACTCCAACCCCGCGAGCGCCGCCAGCCCGTTGGCAGCGTCGACGATCTCGTCGAGCTCGATCAGCATCGCGGCGCTGTCGGGGTCGTTCGGGGCCGCGCGCTCCAGCTGCTCGTAGTCGGCTCGCAGGTCCGGCAGCGCCGTCGGGGGCGCAGGCCCGTCCGGTCCGGCGCGGAGCGTCGCGTCGACGGTCCCGAGCAGGCTGTCGAGGTCGGCGGCGAGCGGCTCGAGCGCCGGCAACGGCCGCCGGCCACGCTCCTCCTGGGCATCCAGCCTCAGGATATGGGCCGCAAGGACCAGCCGGCGCGTCGCCGCCAGCGATCCCTGGCTCTGCTCGGCGTCGATCCGGCGCGTTGCCGGCTCGGACAGCGACCGCGCGACGCTCGCCTCCGTCGTCGTCCGCGTCAGCCTCACGCGGCGGCTGAGCGAGCGCATCTCCTGGTCCTCGGCCCGGCGGCCGTCCGCGATCACGGCCAGGATCGCCTTTATGTACACGCGCTCGGCCGCCACCAGATCGGCGAGCGATTGCCGCGCGGACACGAACGACCAGGTCGGCCACAGCGCGTACGCGAGCAGCCCGAGCGTGCCGCCGACGAGCGTGTCCAACAGACGCGCCCAGGCGGTCGCGAGCGTGTCCGGCGCGATCGCGTTCAACAGGAATACGACGACCGCGGTGATGAACGCGAACCCGAGCGCGAAGCTCGCGGGAAACACGGCGTATCCCGCCCACGCCAGCACGCCGACGAGTACGACGGTCGCGGCCCCGCTCGGGTGGAGCGCGACCGCGATCGCGCCCGCCAGCCCGACGCCGAGAGCGGTGCCCCCCGCCCGCTCGGCGCCGCGGGTGAAGGTGGCGCCGAACTCCGGCCGCAACGTGGTGGCGGCGGCGACGACCATCCAGTAGCTCCGGCTGAGCGGGAGGTGTCTCGACAGCAGCTCCGCGAGCAGCACGACCACGGCCAGCCGCACCGCGTGACGGCCCGCCGGCGACTTGAGGCTGGCGTTGGCGCGGAGCACCGCGAGGTCGGCCTGGAGCTGCCCGAACGGCCGGCTCGTGCGCCCGCGAGGGCGGCGCTCGCGCAGGCCACTACCCTCGCCCGCGCTCACCGCCAGCGCGCCGACCGCGCGGAGCTGCCCGGCGAGCCCCGCGAGCCGCCGCGAGAGCGCGAGTCCGGAGACATCCGGCTCCAGCGCGTGCTCGGCCGTGTCCGAGCTCAGCCTGTCCATGTGCGCGGGCAGCTCGGCCGCGGCGGTCCGGTCTCCCTCGATCGCACGGGCGGCGAGATCGAGCCCGGCCGCGGCCAGCTCGAGGATGCGCGCCCCTCCCCGAGCCGGCGCGGCGCCACCGTCGCGGTCCGCGCGCGGGAGGCGGCTCATCAGCGCGTGGATCGTGCTCAGCTGGATTCGCATGCGCAGCCCTTCGTTGACCAGGCTCCGCAGCGTCATCAGCGCCGGGTCGCCGAACAGCGTCAGCGAGGACAGGCTCGCCTGCGCCTCGTCGAGGGCCTGGGCCACCGGCAGCGTCGAGGTGTCGACCGACCCCCGGGCCAGACCCGCGAGCGCCCGGTAGGCGTTGGCGGTGGCCGCGCGCTGCCACCGCAGCGGCGTCGGCCAGCGGACGACGGCCTGGAAGATGACCTGCGCGAACCCTCCGGCGAGGACGAGTCCGGCCAGCGCGAGCGACGCCGCCGCCGGCTGGCTGAACCGTCCGAACACGACGAACGAAATCATCGCCTGCGTGCCGATGACTCCGCCCCGGTTGCCCAGCGCGACCAGCAGACCGCCCGCCAGCGCCCACACGGCGAGCAGCCCGAAGTGGAGCCACGGGATCGATCCGGTCAGGCACCCTACGAACGTCGATGTCGCCATCACGGTCGCGTCGGTGGCGAGCAGCGCGAGCGGCGGCCGTCCGCCGCCGACGCGCCAGGCGATCCCGACGAGCATCGCGCCGGCGCCCATCGTCACGCCGGCGACCGAGCTCCACACGACGGTGCCGAGGGCGAGGACCGCCGCGACCGGAATCGCGGCGAGCAGCCCGCCCTGAACTGAGACCGCTCGGCGATCGAACTGCAGCGCGTCGCGCACGGCGACGGATACCACGCCGCTCGGTGCCGAGGATCCGTTGTCCGGGCGCTCAGGCACCGGCTCGAGCTCGGCTAGTCGCGGCCTTCGAGCCAGCCGTCGCGGTAGCGGACCTCGACGTCGGGCTTGACGTTCGCGTACGCCTCGCGCGGCTCGGGCGTCTCGCGCTCCACGCCGGCGTGATGGCGGAGCGCGACGTCCGACCGCGGATAGATCACGTCACCGCCGCTTCGCGTCCCGACGGCGAGAATCGCGCACGGTCCGTCGCCGGCGCCGACGAAGACGTGCTCGGTCCACGCCGGGCAATGGACGAAGTCCCACTGGCGCAGCCGCCGCTCCTCGCCCTCGATCAGCAGCAGGCATTCGCCGGCGAGCACCAGGAAGTCCTCCTGCTCGTCCTCGCCGTGGTACATGCAGGCGGGCTGACCAGGTGCGAGCACGCCGATGTTGAAACCGAGCTTCGGAAAGCGTGCCTCGCCCTCGAACCGCGTGTAGGCGCCGAACTCGCCGTCGAGCCACTTCGCCTCACGTGCGTTGACGACGAACCACCCGTCGCCTTCGGGCGCGAATCCGCGATCGGTCGATTTGAGCCTGGCCTCAGGGACCATGGGGCCATTATCGCGGCCCTCGTTAACCTGCGCTGAGTGACTGCGGTCGAGGTGTCCGAGCTCGTCAAGCGCTACCCGAAGTCGCCGGTCAACGCGGTCGACGGGATCACGTTCGCGGTGGAGCCCGGCGAGGTGTTCGGGTTGCTCGGACCCAACGGCGCCGGCAAGACCACCACGGTCGGAATGCTGACGACGCGGGTAAAGCCGACCGCCGGCCGCGCGCTGGTCGGCGGCGTCGACGTCGGCGCCGACCCGGTGCGCGCGAGGAGCATGCTCGCGGTCGTGCCCCAGCGGAGCAATCTCGACCGGTCGCTGTCGATCCGCAGAAACCTGACCTTCCACGCCGCCTACCACGGCGTTCCGGCGGCCGACGCGGCCGCGCGGGCCGACGAGCTGCTCGAGCAGTTCGGGCTGCGCGAGCGGGGCAACGTCAAGCCCGACCTGTTTTCGGGCGGGCAGGCGCAGCGCGTGATGATCGCCAGAGCGCTGATGCACCAGCCGCAGGTCCTGTTTCTCGACGAGCCGACGACCGGCCTGGACCCGGCGGCGCGCCTGTTCGTATGGGATCGGCTGTGCGAGCTCCGCGAGCGCGGCGTGACGCTGATCCTGACCACCCACGACATGCATGAGGCCGCGCTGCTCGCGGGCCGTGTCGGGATCATGGATCACGGGAAGCTGCTCGCGCTCGACGTCCCCGACGCGCTGATGCGCGGGTTGCCCGGGAGCTCGACGCTCGAGCTGAGCGTCCACGCCGGCGACAACGGACACACTCCCGACACGCTGATCGAGGCGTTCGGGAAGCTGCCGGGCGTCGAGCGCGTCGAGCCGCTCCCGGGGGATTCTCCGGAGCCCGATGACCCGCTCTGGCACGTACGGCTGTACGTGTCCGGCGAGGCGTCGCAGCTGGTGGCGCCGACGGCGACGCTGCTCGCGGATCGCGGGCTCAGCCTGAGCGGCGTCGAGCTCGGGGAGCCGACGCTCGAGGACGTGTTCATCCACCTGACCGGGAGGACGCTGCGATGACCGCCGCGGCGATACCCGCGGGGGTGACCGCGCCGGCGGTGAAGCAGCGGCGCGCGTTCACCGCGGTGCTCCGCCGCGACCTGGCCGTGACCTGGTCGGAGCTGCCGGTGTTCCTGGCGCAGGTGATCCTCCAGCCGCTGTTCCTGCTGTTCGTGTTCGGCAAGGTGCTCGCGTCGCTCGGCTACACGCAGAACGGCTACTCGGACCTGCTGTTCCCGGGGCTGCTCGCGCTGACCGCGGTGATCACCGGGATGCAGACGCTGGCGTTTCCGCTCGTGATCGAGTTCGGCTGGACCAAGGAGATCGAGGATCGGCTGCTCGCCCCGATGTCGACCGCGCTGGTCGCCGCCGAAAAGGTCCTGTTCGCGACGCTGCGCGCGCTCACCGCGACCACGGTGATGATCCCCGTCGGGATCCTCGTGCTCGGGTCGATCCCGTGGCGGTGGAGCGGCGTGCCGCTGCTCGTGCTGTCGATGATCCTCGGCAGCATGCTCGGCGCCGGCCTCGGGCTGGTGCTTGGGACACTGGTGGTCCCCCAGCGGATCAACATCGTGTTCTCGCTGGTGTTCACGCCGCTCTTGTTCACCGGCTGCAGCCAGTACCCGTGGCCGTCGCTGTCGCGCCTGCCGTGGTTCCAGGTCGTGACCGCGTGCAACCCGATGACGTACGTGAGCGAATCGATGCGCGCGGCGCTCGTCCCGTCGGTCCCGCATATCACCCCCTGGGTCTGCATCCTCGTGCTGGTGTGCTCGCTGACCGTGCTGATGACGATCGGCGTTCGCGGCTTCTACCGGCGCGCGATCGACTAGGACGCCGGCGCCGGCGCCCCGGACTGGCGGAGCTCGTCGATCTCCGCCAGCCACCGCTTTGCACCCAACTCGGTCGAGATCGCTCGTGCCTCGTGGAGCGCGCCGGCGTCGTCGCGCCGGCGGGCGCGCTCGAGCAGCGCGCGGGCGAGGAGGGGGCGCGCGCCGATCCCGCGCAGGATGTCGATCGCGTCCTGCTCGCGTCCGGCGGCGGCCGTGAAGTCGCCGGCGCGGTGCGCCCGCTCGGCATCGAGCCGAGCCGCGCCGGCTCGCATCAGCGGCAGGGCGCGTGCCGGTGGCAGCTCCTCGACGAGGGTCGTCAGCTCGGCGATGGCAACGTCCTCGGAGAGGCCCATCGCGGCTTCTGCGCCAACCGCGAACGCCTCCTCGATCAGCTCCGACGCCGTGCTCTCCGCCCGGAACACCTCGGCGGCGAGCCGCAGCGCCTCCTCGTGCTCGGATCGATCGAGCGCGCCGCGGGCGAGCACGACCGTCGAGCACATGCGCTGATCGACGTAGCTCGACTCGCGGGTCTCGGCGGCCACCGACAGACAGGCGGCAAGCTGCTGTTCGTCGCCTCGCGCCGCCGCGATCGTCGCGAGGTGGGTGTTGGCGACCGACGCGTCGACGTCCTGCTCTCCGGCAAACAGCGCCTCGGCCTGCGGTACTGCCTCCTCCCAGCGTCCGAGCACGACCAGCGGCGCGAGCATCTGCCCGAGCAGCTGTCGCTCCCACACCCGGTCTCCGCGCTCGCGGGCCAGCCGCAGCGCTTCCCGCAGCTCGTCGAGCGCTCGCACCGAACCGGTCGGTCTCGAGCGCCACCGCCGCCAGGTTGTGGCGGGCACGAAGCGCGATCCCCGACAACCCATGCGCATCCGCGAGCGCGAGCGCATGCCGCAGGACGCCGAATCCCTCTTCGCGGCGATAGCTGTAGACGAGATACACCGCGCGGGAAACCAGAGCATCGGCCAGGGCGGACCACGTCTGGCGGCGTTCGAGCGTGTTGAGGGCCTCCTCGAGCAGCGGGCCGGCGGGATCGACCTCGCCCGAGAGGACCAAGACCAGCGCGAGCCGCGCGAGGGCCTCGGCCCGCACGATCTCGTCTTCGCCCGACCCCTCGGCGGCAAGGAAGCGCTCGAGCAGCGCCCGGGCCTCGTCGGGCCGTCCGGCCCGCAGCACCACCTCGGCCAGCGCCACCGTCGCCGACCCGCCGGTCGGCCGCCCGTTTTGCTGGAACAGATCGATCGCCCTGCGGAGAGCCTGCTCGGCGATCTCGGCGGCCTGCTCGAAATACCGCTGCGCCTCCGGCCCCAGCGTCAGCGACGCCGCCGCCCGTCCCGCCGCGGTCAGCGTCTCGAGCGCAGCCGCGCGAAGCGCGGCGACGTCGTCGGCGTCCGGATCGGCGCGGATCCCCTCCTGGTAATGGGACGCGAGCACCTCGGCGATGTCGCGGAGCTCACCCGGCCAGGTCCGCTCGAGATGGCGCGCGGCGGTGACGTGGTGGGACTTGCGCGCGCGGCGCGACAGCATCCCGTACGCGACCGTGCGCAGCAGCGCCTGGAGGAAGTGGTACTGGCCTCGCTCGGGCGAGCGCGGATCATCATCGCGGGCGAGCACCTGCTTGGCCACGAGCCGATCGAGGACCGCCTTGACCTCGGACTCGGGCCGGCCGCTCACCGCCGCTGCGGCGGCCGGGGTGAACGATTGGCCGAGCACGGAGGCATCCTGGAGCAGCGAGCGCTCGCCGGCCGAAAGCCCGTCGAGCCGCGAGGCGACGAGCGCCTGCAGCGTCTCGGGCACGTCGAGGTCCGAGATGTCTCCGGTGACCACGTACCTCGAGCCTTCCTGGGCGAGCAGGCCACGGTCCTGGAGCATGCGGATCGTCTCGACCGCGTACAGCGGGATGCCCTCGGCGCGGCGTCCGATCTCGGAAATCAGTTCCCGCGGCAGTCCGGGCGCCAGCCCCTCGAGCATGGTCGCAATCGCCTCGGGCTCGAGCGGGTGGAGCACCAGCGGCTCCCACGCCGGCCTCCGCTCCCGCAGCTCCGGCCGGGCGAGCGTGAGCACCATGATTGGGAAGTCGGCCGACCACTCCAGCAGGTAGTCGATGAAGTCGAGCAGCCCGCTATCCGCCCACTGCAGGTCCTCGAACACGAGCATCACCGGCGAGTCCTGCGAGAGCCGCTCGAAGAACAGGCGCCAGCCCGAGAACAGGTCCGCGCGGTCGGCATCCGAGCGCTCCTCGAGCCGCAGCAGGTGCGCGAGCCGCGGCTCGACCAGCCGGCGCTCCCGCTCGTCGGGGACGAACCGCTCGACCGTGACGTGGAGCTTCTCGCGCGCCACGGCCGGCTCATCCTCCTCGGCGATCTTCGCCCGCGTCCGGATCATCTCGGCGAGCGCCCAGTACGCGACACCCTCGCCGTAGGACAGCGACCGCCCGTGGTGCCAGTAGCGCTCCTCCTCGACCCCGTCCACGTACTTGAACAGCTCCCAGACGAGCCGCGACTTACCCGCGCCCGGCTCGCCGAGGACCACGATGTGCCGCGCCCGGCGCTGATGGGCGCTGTCGTCGCCGGCGTCGATGATCGTTCGCAGCTCGGCGTCGCGCCCCACGAACGGCGCCTCGAGCCCGGGGCTGCGGCGCGCGCCGCGGGCGCCGGCCACGACCCGAAGCGCCGTCCAGGCGTGCACGGGCTGCTCGCGGCCCTTGACCTGATGCGGGCCGCGTCCTCGTAGGCGATCGAGGCCTCCGACGCGCGCCGCGTGACGTCGTCGACGAGCACCGTTCCCGGGGCGGCGATCGACTGCAGCCGGCTCGCGGTGTTGACCGCGTCCCCGAGCACCATCCCCTCGGCCTCGGCACCGACCTCGACCGCGGCGGTGCCGGTGAGCACACCAACGCGGACTCGGAGATCCGGCATCCCGACCTCGTCCGCGAGCTCGCCTACCGCCTGGGTGAGCGATAGCGCGGCGCGGACCGCGCGCTCGGCGTCGTCCTCGCGGGCGACCGGCGTTCCCCACACCGCCATCACCGCGTCCCCGATGAATTTGCCAACGGTGCCGCCAAAGCGCTCGATCAGCGTCCGGCAACGCTCGAAGTAGTCGGACAGGAGCTCTCGCACCTCCTCCGGGTCGCGATGCTCAGAGAGCGTGGTGAAGCCAACGAGGTCCGCAAACAGGATCGACACCAGCCGGCGCTCGGGCACGGCGCCGGGAATCACGGCCGGCGGCCTGACCGCGGCGGTTGGCGGTGCGGCGCCCTCGACCAGCGCCGAGCCACAGACCCCACAGAAGCGGTCCCCCGGCTCGTTCGCCGCCCCGCAGCTGGGACATGCCAGCGCGAGCGCGACCCCACATTGGCCGCAAAACCGTCTCCCCGGGCGGTTCTCCGTTCCGCACGACGAGCAGATCGTCACCTCGACGCGAGTCTACCCGAGCTACGGTTGTGAAAGGAATGTCCGCAAGCCGACCAACACTGCTGCTCAGCGTCGATTACGAGGACTGGCATCAGCTAGTGCGCCGGCGCGTCGGCGCAGCGAACTGGCGGGAGGCGGGACCCGCGCTCGCCCGCCAGACCGACGCCCTGCTGGCGCTGCTCGACGAACTTCACGCGCGAGCGACATTCTTCGTGCTCGGGATGGCGGCTCGCTCCCACCCCGAGTTGCTGGACCGGATCGTCGCCGCCGGCCACGAGATCGGGTGCCACGGCGACGCGCATCTGCCGGTGCACACGCAGACCCCACAGGAGTTCGCCGCCGACCTCCGCGCCGCCCGCGCGACGATCGAGCAGCTCACCGGCCGCACGCCGATCGGCTACCGCGCCCCCGCGTTCTCGATCACGGCGTCATCGGAGGGCTGGGCCTACCGCGTGCTGGCAGAGGAGGGGTTCGCGTATGACGCGAGCCGGCACGACTCGCCGGCGCTCCGCGATCGCGCCGTGCCGGCGGCGGCCGCGCCGCACCGCCTCGAGCCCGACAGCGCCGGCGCGGTATGGGAGTTCCCGGTGGCGGTCTGGCGCGTCGGACGAGCGCGGCTCCCGGTCGGGGGCGCCTCGTACTGGCAGGTGCTGCCGACGCCGCTCGTGCTCAAAGGCTTGAGCGAAGCCGGTCCGCTCGCCGGCCTGTACCTGCACCCCAACGAGCTCGATCCCGAGCCGTTGCACGCGCTGCTCCCAGGTGACGCCACCGGCACACAGCGAGCCCACGCCAAGCTCCGCGAGGCGCAGCGGAACGGCGCGCGCCGGCGCGCCCCCGGTGTCCTCAAGGCGATCGCGCGGCAGTTCGAGCTGATCCCCTATGGTGAGGCCCATGCACGACTCGACGGCAGCGCCTGAGCGCGTTCGCAGCCGGTTCCGCGACAAGGCGCAGCAGTTCGACGACCTCTACGAGGACGAGCGCTGGCTCGTCCGGACGCTGCGCCCGGGGCTGTTCCGCCGGCGCAAGCTCGCGGTCGACACCGTCCGCTCTTACGAGGCCCCTCGCGTGCTCGACGTCGGCTGCGGCTCGGGGCGGATCGGCGAGTTCGTGCTCGAGGCCGGCGCGTCGCATTACGTGGGCGTCGACTTCTCCGAGCCGATGATCGACATGTCCCGGGCGCGCCTGGAGCGCTTCTCGGCGCAGATCGCGCTGATCGTCGACGACTTCCTGACCGCTCCGCTCGAGGGCCCGTTCGAGGTGATCCTCGCGGTCGGCCTGTTCGACTACCTCCCCGAGCCGCACCGGTTCAGCCGCAAGATGTTCGAGCTGTGCGCGCCCGGAGGCTGCGTGGTCGGCTCGTTCCCGACCTGGTCGCTGCTCAAGGGCCCGGTCCGCAAGGTCCGCTACGAGTGGATCGGGAACTGCCCGATCTTCAACTACAGCCGCCGCGAGCTCGAGCTGATGCTCGGAGCAAGCGGCTTTGAGCGCGTCGAGATCGCGAGCCCCGGCCACAGCGGCTACCTCGTGCGCGCGTACCGGACCTGAGAGCCGATCCCGCCCGGCACGACGATGCCCCCGCTCCACGCCCTGGCCATCTTCGCCGCGGGCATCGCCGCCGGTGGGATCAACACGCTCGTCGGCAGCGGCACGCTGATCACGTTTCCCGTCCTGCTCGCGTTCGGCTACGCGCCGGTGACCGCGAACGTCTCGAACACCGTCGGGCTCGTCCCGGGCTCGGTCGCCGGCGCGGTCGGATACCGCCGCGAGCTCGCCGGCCAGCGCGCGCGGGCGCTCCGGTTCGCGACCGCGTCGACCGTCGGCGGCATTGTCGGCGCGGTGCTGCTGCTGACCTTGCCGGCGTCCGCGTTCAAGGACATCGTGCCGGCGTTCATCGTGTTTGCGCTCGTGCTGATCGTGCTCCAGCCGCGGATCGGGCGCGCGCTCGACGCCCGGCGGACACGTGCGCGCGGACATCCCGGGCCGCTGGCGATGCTCTCGGTGTTCGCCACCGGCATCTACGGCGGCTATTTCGGCGCGGCCCAGGGGATCATGCTGCTCGCGATCCTCGGGCTCTCGCTACCGGACGAGGAGCTGCAGCGGGTCAACGCGCTCAAGGTCGTGCTCGCGGGGCTGGTCAACCTGGTCGCGGGAATCATCTTCATCTTCTCGGCGCACATCGCGTGGCTGCCGGCGCTGCTGATCGCAGTCGGGTCGATCATCGGCGGGATCGCCGCCGCCCGTTGGGGCCGGCGGCTGCCCCCGCCGGCGCTGCGCGCGGTGATCGTGGTGGTCGGCATCACCGCCATCGTCCGGCTCGTCTAACCGGCGCCGAGCATCTCGTCGACCGCGGCGCGAGTCCCGTCTACTCGGCGCCGGCGGACGCCGGGACGCGGAACTCCTTGCGCGCCCGGGTCGCGTGCGTCGCGGGCGGAGCAACCGGACATGTGGTCGTTGGCGAGCCCCATCGCCTGCATGAACGCGTACACGGTCGTCGGCCCGACGAACCGCCAGCCGCGTCGCTTGAGGTCCTTGGCCATCGCGAACGACTCGGGCGTCTGCGCCGGGATGTCCCCGCGACTCAAGGCCCGCCGCGGCCGGCGCGACGGCTCGAACCGCCACACGTACGCCGCCAGCGAGCCCTCGGACTCGACCAGCTCAACGGCGCGCCCGGCGTTGTTGATCACCGCCTCGATCTTGCCGCGATGCCGGATGATCGAGGCATCGCCCAACAACCGCGCGACATCTTTTTGGTCGAACCGCGCTACCGCGTTGAAGTCGAACCCCGCGAACCCTGTTCTGAAATTCTCGCGCTTACGCAGGATCGTCAGCCACGACAACCCCGCCTGAAACCCCTCGAGGCTGAGCTTCTCGAACAGCCGGATGTCGTCGGCGACCGGGAACCCCCACTCCCGGTCGTGGTAGGCGCGGTACTCGGGCGCGGAGTCCGCCCAGTAACAGCGCCGCACGCCATCCTCGCCGCGGACGATCCCGTCGGTCATGACGCCCTCGCCAGGCACAGAGGATCGTCACGTACTGCATCCGGAAGCTCCCGCCGCGGGCGTCGATCACGGCGGCGATGTCGGCCAGCAGCCGCTCGCGCTCGGGCGGATCGAGGATCAGCAGGGGGAATGGGTACTGAGCAAGCGCGCAGTACCCGGCGGCCGCGTAGTCGTGGTGCCATCTGTAGCCGCGCACCTCGGCCCCGTCGAAGCCGGCGCGCCGGCAATCTCCATCGACCAGTCACCTCCCCGAGCGGCGCCAACGGGTTCATCGGATCGTCCACGTCGCCGCGTGGCCGTTTCGCCGGTATGCCTCGCCGAACTCCTCGCGCAGATCGCAGGCAGCCCAGTCCGGCCTGTTCCAGAACGCCGCCAGCGCGCCCCCGTCGCAGAGCGCCGCTCGGGCGGCGACGTACCTCGTCTCCGGCGATATCCAATGCCAAGCCTGGCCGGAGAACAGAAGCCTGAACTCGTGTCCGGGCGGCCGCCACCGTTCGAACTCGACCTCCTCGATCGTCACGTTCGAGTAGCCGGCGCAGTTGCGGCGCGCCACCGCAGCCATCTCCGCGCTCGGCTCGATCCCCAGAATGTCCAGCCCGCGGGCCGCGAACAGCACGGTCGCCTTGCCCGTGCCGGCGCCGACCTCGACCGCGCGGTCAGACGCGCCCGCGCCGGCGTACGCGAGCACGCCGTCGACGAGCGCCTCGGGGTATGACGGCCGGCTCCGGTCGTAGAGATCCGCGACGCCCCCGAAGCTGAGCCTCCGCCGATCGTGCATGCCGCGGAAGTCAAGCAGCCGCGGTGCCATGGCAGCATGAGAGCTGGCGCGCGAGCTCGGCGGCGGAACCGTGCTCCACGCGAGCGACTGGTTCGTGATGGTCGCCTCCCGGGCTGCGGCCTAACGTGGTCTCCACCGGGAGCCGCTAGCCTCGCGGGCCAGGTATGGGACCACTGTCGAGAGCCGGGGCGCTCCTGTCGGCGTGCGCGCTTGCGGCCACGCTGTCCATCGCACCGGCCGCGGCCGCGGCCGGGCCGGTCCGGCTCGGGACGGCGCCGGCGGTTCCCGCTGACGCGCATACGGCCGGCGCACTGGCGACGTCCACCTCCGTGCGCGTCACGGTCACGCTGCGGTCGCGGGATCCTTCGGGGCTGGCCTCGTTCGCCGAGGCGGTCTCGACCCCGGGCTCCCAGCAGTACCGCGACTACATCACGCCGGCCGAGTTCGCGCGGCGGTTCGGCGCGAGGCCCGCTGCGGTCCGGGCCGTTGAGTCTTCGCTCCGCGCCCACGGCCTCGTGCCCGGCCCGGTCAGCCCCAACTCGCTGTCGATTCCGGTGACCGCCACGGCCGGCCGGCTGTCCCAGGCGTTCTCGACGTCGTTCGCGCGCGTCGCGCTCGCCGGCGGGAAGACCGCGGTCGTCAACCAGGAGGCGCCGGCGGTCGACCCCGGGATCGCGGGGGACGTGCAGGCGGTGATCGGACTGGACACGCTGTCGACGGCCAAGCCCCTGCTCGTACGGGCCCACGACGCGGCGCCGGCAGCGCTCGCCCATGTCGTCACGGGCGGGTCGCAGCCGTGCGCGCAGGCCAGCCAGGTGGGGGCGAGCATGGGCGGGCACACCGCCGATCAGATCGCCGCGGCGTACGGACTATCCGGCCTGTATCAATCCGGCGACGAGGGGGCCGGACAGACCGTCGCGATCCTCGAGCTCGAGCCTTACGACCCGTTCGACATCCAGCAGTTCGATCAGTGCTACGGGGTCAGCACGATGCCCTCGAACGTCACGGTCGACGGCGGAGCCGGGACAGGCGCCGGTGCGGGGGAGGCCGCGCTCGACATCGAGAACGTCATCGGGTTGGCGCCGCAGGCCAAGATCGACGTCTTCGAAGGCCCGAACTTCGGCAACGGCCCGTACGACACGATGAACGCGATCATCAGCCAGCGTGCCGCGCAGGTGGTGACCACATCGTGGGGACAGTGCGAGTCAGTCGAGGGGTCCGTACAGGCCAAGGCGGAGAACACCCTGTTCCAGGAGGCGGCGGCCCAGGGAATGACGATCGTGTCGGCGTCCGGTGACGACGGATCCGAGGACTGCTTCCCGACCCCGCCGACGCTCGAGGTCGACGACCCCGCGAGCCAGCCGTATGTGACCGGCGTGGGCGGCACCACACTCACCGCTAACGCGACGACCGGGGGCCGCCTCGGCGAGACCGTGTGGAACGACGGGCCGTCGGTCGGCGCGAGCGGCGGCGGCGTCTCGAGCTTCTGGCCGATGCCCTCCTATCAGAAGAACGCGCCGGGGTCGCTGCACGTGATCAACGGCCACTCCACGGGCACGGCGTGCTCGGCGTCGTCGGGGGACTGTCGCGAGGTGCCCGATGTGTCCGCGGACGGCAATCCGACCAGCGGGTACGTGATCTACTGGAACGGGAACAACACGGCCATACCGGCGGCGACCCCGGGATGGCAGGTCGTCGGCGGGACGAGCGCGGCCGCGCCGGCGTGGGCGGCGCTGATCGCGCTGGCCAATGCCTCGGCCACGTGCGCCGGCACGTCGATTGGGTTTGCCAACCCGGCTCTCTACCACGCCGCCGGGACGGCGTACGGCAGCGACTTCAACGACGTCACGTCGGGCAACAACGACATGACCGGTGCGTTCGGACTGTACCCCGCGGGGTCGGGATACGACATGGCGACCGGGCTCGGGACTCCCAACGCGACAGCGCTCGCGCAGGCGCTCTGCACCGACGCGATCACGCTCGCCAACCCCGGGTCGCAGCGGTCGACGGTCAAGACCGGCGTCACCGTCCAGATTCACGCCGCCGATACGCGCGGCGCGGTCGTGACCTACAAGGCCACCGGTTTGCCGAGCGGCCTGACGATCAACGCCTCGACGGGCAAGATCACCGGCCGCCCGAAGCGGCTCGGTAAATCGACCGTGACGATCGCGGTCGCCAACGCGAAGGGCACCGCCGCTCAGACCACGTTCGCGTGGACGATCCAGGGCGCGCCGATGCTGTCAAACCTGTCGCTCTCGAGCATCGGCGTGGCGCGGCCGCGGTTGTCGTTCACGGTGACGGCGGGGCGGGGCGCCCCCTCCATCAAGTCGGTCAACGTCACCCTCCCGCGCGGGCTGCACTTCACGTCGTCGCGCCCGACGGTCACAGTCACCGGGCCCAAGGGCAAGCGCCTGCAGCTCACTGCGCGGCTCGCGCGCGGCTCGCTCGTGCTGACGCTGAGGACGGCCACGCCGCAGGCACGCGTCACGATCTCCGCGCCGCGCCTGGCCGCCAGCGGAAGCTTGACGTCGGCGATCGCCCGCCACCAGGCGCGCCGGGTGACCCTCACCATGCATGTGACGGACGCCGACAAACTGATCACGCGCCTGTCGCAGAAGATCAAGCCGAGCTGATCAGGCGGCGGCGGCCGCCCGCTGGGCTGGTCCCTCGGTGTACCGCTTGGCGACGTCGGCGAGGATCTTGATCATCGTGCGTGCGGCCGGCGAGACGTCGGTGGCGCCGATCGTCGCCGCCACCACCCGCCGAGCCGGGCTGCGGGGAGCCAGCGCCCGCACGACGATCCCCGGGTGGACGTGGGTCAGGGCGAGCTGCGGAATCAGGGCCACGCCGACCCCCGCGGCGACCAGCCCCTGGACGGTCTCGTAGTCATCCGACTCGAACGTGACCTTCGGCTCGAATCCGGCGGCGACGCACGACCGCACCACGTGGCGCGCGCACGGGCTCGTGGCCGACGTCTGCACCCAGTCCTGGTCGCGCAGGTCGTCGAGTGCGAGCGCCGGCTTGCCGGCGAGGCCGTGCTCGGCGGGAAGCGCGACGAGCATGGGGTCCTCGAGCAGCAGCTGCGTCCGCAGCCTGGCGCCGTGCCGCTCCCGCGTTCCGGGGAACTCGAACAGCAGCGCGAGATCGAATTCGCCCGCCCGTAGCCGGGGCGCGATCTCCTCGGGCTCGCCCTCGGCAAGCGTCAGCGCGACGTCGGGGTGACGTTCCCGAAAGGTCGCGATCGCGAGCGGCATCAGGCTGGCGCCGGCGGACGGGAACGACGCCATCCGCAGGATGCCGGTCCGCACGCCGAGCACCGCGGCCAGGTCCGCTTCGGCAGCTTCGATGCGCGCGAAGATTCCCTCGGCGTGCTCGACCAGGCTGGCCCCGGCGGCGGTCGGTCGCACGCCGCCACGGTCGCGCACGATCAGCGTCGCGCCGGTCTCGGCCTCGAGCCGCGCGACCGCCTGCGAAACCGCGGACTGGGTGTACGAGAGCGATTCAGCGGCCGCCGAGAAGGACCCTCTGCGGGCGACCTCGGCGAGCACCCTCACGCGGCCGACGTTCAGCATTAGCACAGCTTATCAATGGCATGATCAACTTCATTAGCGCTGATAGTAGGTAGATGCGATGCTCGCGCCGAACAGGACAGCTGCGACTTCTTCCAGGACTGGAGGGCCCCGATGTCTCCGCGAGCGATCATCTCCTACGACGACACGCCTGGCGATCACGATGCGCTGATGCTTGGGCGCATCCTGGCCGACGGCGGCGCCGATCTGACGCTGGCCTACGTGCGGCACTGCATGCACGGCGATCGCACCCAGGAGGAGCGCGAGGAGCACGACGCCGAGATGCTGCTCGAGCGGGGCGCCGATTGGTTCTCGGGCCTCCGGGTCAATACTCGCGTCATCGTGAGCCCGTCCACGCCGGAGGGTCTCCGCCGGCTGGCCGCGGAGGAGCAGGCGGACATCGTCGTGTTCGGCTCGGACTACCGGACCGCGCCCGGCCACGTGGTTCCGCAGCACTCAACCCAGGCCCTGCTCGAGGGCGGAACGACCGCGGTCGCGATCGCCCCCGCCGGCTACCACGGCGAGTGGGCGCCCCGGATTCGCCGGATCGGTTTGCTCGCGATCCCGGGCGACGACGCGACGCTCGCCACGGCGCGGTCGCTGGCCGACAGCTTCGGCGCGACGCTCACGCGCGACGAGCATCAGGTCGACCTGCTGGTCGTCGGCTCCCGCTCGGAGGCGCCGACGGGTCGCGTCATGCTCAGTGCGCAGGCCCAGAACGAGATCGAAAACGCCACCTGCCCGGTGCTGGTCGTGCCGCGCGGGGTCTCGATCGACTTCCCAGCCGTGCTTTCCCACGCGGCATAGCGCTCACGGCAAGATCAGGTGGCTGTCGCCGAATTCGTGCCATAGGTAGCCGGCGTCGAGTGCGGCCGCGTAGGAGGCTTCGAGCAGTTCTGGTCCGGCTACGGCTTCGAGCAGTTGGAGGTGCGACGCGGCGGGCTCGTGCCAGCCGGTGATCAGGCCGTCCACGACCGACACCCCGCACTTGGGCGTCACGACCAGGCCCGTCCAGCCGGAGCGGGCGCAGCTGCACCGGTCGGGGCCGCCGGCGGACTCGAGCGCGCGGACGACCGTGGTGCCGACCGCGATCACGCGGCCGCCGTCCGTTCGTGCGGCCGCGATCTGACGTGCGGTCCGGTCGGGCACCTCGTACCACTCGGGGAACGGCGGCTCGTGGCTCTCGGGCGAGGACACGCCGCAGTGGAGCGTGATCGGAGCAACCGAGATGTCGCGCGCGAGGAGGCGGGAGATCAGCTCGCGGGTTATCGGCCGGCCGGCACTCGGCATCTCGGCGCTGCCCGGGCTGATCGCGTAGACGTTCTGGTAGGCCTCGAGCGGCCACGGCCGGGGAACGTGGGAGTAGCGGATCGGCGCGCCGTGACGCTCGAGGTACTCGTCAACCGATGCCTCGCCGTCAAATCGAGCGAGCATCAGCCTCGGGCCCGACGCGTATGGGGCCACCAACTCGAGCGAGGCGCCGCCGTGCAGCGTCACCGACTCGCCGGCGGGGAGGCGGAGCGGCCGGCTGCCGTCGGCGCTGCGGAATTCGACGACCCGCCACTCGTCGTCGAGTTGGGGAGCTCGGGTCGCGAAGTGGACCCGGACGTTCGTGCCGTGCTCGCGGATGGCCGGGACGGCGGCGGGGACGGTGGCGGAGATGTTGACCACGACCACGTCCCCGGGCTCGAGCAGCTCGGGCAGGTCATCGAACGTCCGGTGCTCGATCGAGCCGTCCGAGCGGCGGGCGACGAGCAGCCTGACGCCGTCGCGCGCGAGCCCGCGGGCCTCCGGCGGCTCGTGGGCCTCGAGCGCCGGCCGAAGCTCGAACGCGAGCGCGGTCACGCGGGCACCGCGCGGAGCTCGCGCGCCCGATAGCGGCCGCTCTCCAGATCTCCTTCGATCAGCGTGAGCAGGCCGGGAACGCTGTCCTCGGGCGGCGGGCGATCGGAGATGTCCTCGCCGGGGAACGCGTCCTGATGCATCTGGGTGCGCATGTCGCCGGGATCGACCGAGTAGATCCGGAGCGTCGGGTGCTCCTCGGCCAGGATCGCCGAGAGCTGGTCGAGCGCGGCCTTCGAGGACCCGTACCCGCCCCATCCCGCGTACGACTCGACCGCGGCGTCGGAGCTGACGTTGATGATCGTGCCGCCGTCGGGCATCCGTGGCAGCACCAGTTGGGCCAGCGCGACCGGCGCCAGCACGTTGACCTGGTAAACGCGCTCGAGGACGTCGAGCGGGTAGCGGCCGAGCGGCGGCTGCGGGCTCGGACCGAGCATCGAGGCGTTGTTGACGAGCAGGTCGACGTGTTCGCCGGCGGCCTCGACGAGCGCGCCGCGGTGCCAGTCGTCGGCTACGTCGCCCGCTAGCGCCACGACCTCCGTGACCCGACCGAGTTCGCGCGCGGCCCGCTCGAGCTCGCGAGCGCCGCGGGCGTCGATCACGAGCGCCCACTGCCGCTCGGCGAGCGCGCGGGCCAGGGCGAGGCCGAGGCCTTTCGAACTTCCGGTGATGATTGCTAGTGGCATGCCCGCCACCGTAGGACGGCGGTGGTCCCGTTTACCAGGGGTAATTGGTCCTAAGACCGGCGCTCGACCAGGCCCGCCTTTACTGCGAGCACCGCCGCCTGCGTCCGGTCGGTCACGTCGAGCTTGGCGAGCACGTGGCCGACGTGCGTCTTGACCGTCTTCTCGGAGATGCCGAGCTCGAATGCGATCCGCTTGTTGGAGCGGCCCTGCGCGATCATGGTGAGCACGTCTCGCTCGCGCCCGGTCAGGTGGTCGAGGTTGGTGGGCGGACGGCCGGTTGCCTTACGGTCCGACAGCGCGTGGACGAGACGCGCCGCCACCGTCGGGTCGATGATCGCCTCGCCGGCGTGCGCGGCGCGCACCGCCCGCGCGAGCTCGGCGGGCTGGGAGTCCTTGAGCAGATAGCCGGCGGCGCCGGCCTCGAGCGCCGGCAACAGCCGGTCGTCCTCGAGAAAGCTCGTGAGCACGATCACGCGGGACTTGGATCCCCGCCCTCCCCGCTCGCGCAGCTCGCGCATCGCGCTCACGCCGTCGAGCCTCGGCATCACCAGGTCCATCAAGATCACATCGGGGTCGAGTTGCTCGGCGCGTTCGAGCGCTTCGTCGCCGTCGGAGGCCTCGCCGACGATCTCGAACCCGTCCTGAACCGACAGGAACGCGCGCAGCCCCTCGCGCACCACCGCGTGATCATCGACGACCAGGATCGTGATCGCGTCAGCCATCGGGTTTCAGCTCGATCCGGACGGTGGTGCCGGCGCCCGGGGCGGAGCGGATGCGCAGCCGTCCGCGCGCCTCGCGCGCGCGTTCCTCCATCGACGTCAGGCCGAGGTGGCGCGAACGGAGCTCGGGCCGGTCGGGGTCGAACCCGATCCCGTCGTCGGTGACCTCGACGACGAGGGCGCCATTCGCGCCGCCGACGCGCACGGTCACGTGCTCGGCGTGGGCGTGGCGGACGGCGTTGTGGAGTGCCTCGTGGGCGATCCGCAGCAGCGCCAGCTCGCGCTCGCCGGGCTCGATCTTCGCGTCCGCGTCGAACTGGAGGTCCACATTCGTACCGTGGGTGCGGCCGAGCATCTCGACCTCCTTGCGAAGCGCGCCCTCGAGCCCGTCGCGCTCGAGCTCGGCCGGTCGCAGGCCGAGGATCAGCGACCTGAGCTCGTCGAGCGCCTCCCGAGCCAGCTCGCGGAGCCGTTCGATCTGCGCTCGCGCCGTGACCACGTCGCGGTCCATCTGGCTGGCGGCGGCCTCGGCGGTCAGCATCAGGCTGAACAGCTTCTGGCTGACCACGTCGTGGAGCTCGAGCGCGAGGCGGTTGCGCTCGGACAGGATCGACAGCTCGCGGCTCTGCTCGTACAGGCGCGCGTTGGTGATCGCGATCGACGCGTGTGCCGCCAGCAGCTCGATCAGCTCCTGATCCTCGGCGTCGAAGACGTCGGCGCCCTCCTTCTCGGTCAGGTAGAAGGCGCCGATGATGGTTCCGTCGGGCGCGATGATCGGCACGCCGAGGAACGACCGCATGTCGGGATGGCTTCGCGGCCACCACCCCCGGAACCGCGGGTCGTCGTGGATGTCGTCGGTCCGGTAGGAGTCGCGCTGCGCGAGCATCGCGCCGAGCATCCCGTGGGTTCGAGGCAGCGGCCCCATCGACGCGATCAGCTCATCGCTCATGCCGGACACCAGGAAGCGTCGGAACCCGCCGGCGCCGTCGGGGATGCCAAGCGCGGCGTAACGCGCGCCGACCAGCTCAGGGGCGGCGTCGACCAGCTTCTGCAGCACCTCGTCGACCGACAGGTGCGCCGCCACACCGAGGACGGCGTCGCTGACCGCCTTCAGCGCCGGACTGACGGTGTCGGCCATCGCCGAGACGATAGCCGGGGAGCGCGGCGTTACCGGGCTGTGCGAGCCCGGAGCGTCAGCACGGTCGCGGAGATGAGGGGCAGGAGGACGGCCGCGGCCAGGAGCACCCAGGCGCCGGCCGACGTGGCGGAGCCCGTGCAGCGCGTGAAGGTCGGGGTCGCTCCGCACGTCTGCGACGAAGCACCCGCGACGAGCACGACGGGAACCCAGATCCAGCCGCCCGGCAGCACCAGCGTTCCGAGCAGCTTGTCGCTGACCGACCAGACGCGCGAGGTCCAGAGCAGATAGGCGCCGACCAGCCAGCCGATGACCGGCAGGATCACACCTCCCATGAGCAGCAGCCCAATCGCCCATCATTCTCTGCCGCCGGCGCGCGCCGGCGGGATGCCGAGTCGTCGCGACTCCTCGGCGACGATCGCCTCCGGTTCGCCAAGTTGGTCGAGCGCCGCGAGGACATCGGCGCGGGATGACCCGCTCGGGGCAGCCTCCCGAAGGTGCTCCTCCAGCTGCGCGACGAGCTTGTCTCGGCTATCGCGAGGGAGTTGCCGACCAGCGGTACGAACTCGCTGGAGGTAGCCGCTGATCAGGGGGTCCAGCGAAGTCGTGGTCATCTCAACGAATCCTTTCCCAGCAGGTCGTCGACCGCGTCTCTGAATCGAGCCCACTGATCGGTGAATTGCTCGAGCATCTGCTCGCCGCGATCGGTCAGCCGGTAGTAACGCCGCGGCGGTCCCGTTGGGGACTCACGCCACGTCGTCTCGACGGCGCCCGAACGCCGCAGCCTGCTCAACAGCGGGTAGATCGTTCCCTCTGAGGAGAGCAAGCCGGCGTGCGCGGAGGAGCCGCTGGCGGGCGACCTTACCATCGCGGTTCTTCAAGCTTCACCGCTTCCGGTTGCTAGTTTCACGACGATGCCGCGCCACTGGATCTGGATGCAGGTCGCAATCCTCGTGTTCGTGCTCGCCGGCATGGTGATCGCGATCACCAAGCTCGCCTAGGGAGCTAGCGCGTGTTCACATCGATCCTCGTCGGCACCGACGGATCAGAGACCGCCCACACCGCCCTGTCGCGCGCGATCGACCTGGCCGCCGGACTCGGCGCCCGGTTGCAGATCGTCAGCGCGTATGAGCCGGTGTCCGACCAGCGGCTCCGCGGCGAGGCGGTGAACGTGCCCCCGGCCCTGGAGTGGATCATCAGTCCTCACGACGACGTGGTGGCGCTGCTCGACCAGGCGCGGGCCGAGGCCGCCCAGGCCGGCGTCACTGAGGTCGAGACTTTCGCGCGTCAAGGCGACGCCGCCGACGCGATCGTCGATGTCGCCGAGGAGCAGCGCTCAGATCTGATCGTGGTCGGAAACAAGGGGATGACCGGGGCCAAGCGCTTCCTGCTCGGCTCGGTTCCCAACAAGGTCTCGCACCACGCGCCCTGCTCGGTGCTGATCGTGCGGACGACGTAGCGTCTTTTTCAGCGTGCCCCGGGTGAGGCGGTCGGAAGCGGCGCGGTCGCCGCGCCGGCATTGAGCAGCCCGTATCCGTACTCGTCGTTGGGCTGCGATCCCCCGAGCGGTGTCGCCGTCTGCTCCAGGCGGGCGAGGATCTGGTCTGGCGAGGGGTGGGACCCGAGGATCCGGGTCGCGATCACGAGCCCGGCAGTCGCCGTCACCTCGGGGGCGGCCATTGACGTTCCGTAGCTTCCGGGGAAGCCGAAGCGGTCCGGACTCGTGCCGGGCTCGAGCGACTCGAAGTCGCTGAACGTCATCTGGTGCACGGAGGGGAGGTTGCGGAACGGGTGGCAGTCGGGGTCGTCGGGGAGCGCGGCATCGTCTCCCCCGCCGGGCGCCACGAGGTCGAGCTTCTCCCCGACGTCGGAGTACCCGGCCAGGCAGCGGTCGCTCGTGGTCGCGCCCACCGAGATCACACCCGGTGCCGCCGCGGGGTAGTCGAGATGCGACGTGCTGTCGTTGCCGGCGGCCGCGACCACGACTACGCCGTGGCGGTGGGCGAAGTCGATCGCGCTGATGATGTTGGGGACTTGCGCCGAAGTGACCGAGCTATCGAACACGAGGCTGAGGTTGATCACCTGGGCGCCGTGGTTGACGGCATAGCGGATGCCGCGCGCGATCGTCACCGAATCCCCGTTGCCGTCGGCGTCGAGCACCCGGACCGGCATGATCTTGGCGCCGTAGGCGACCCCGGTCAGGCCGATGCCGTTGTTCGTCGACTCGGCGATCATGCCGACGACGAACGTGCCGTGGCCCTCGCGATCGAGCGGGTAGGCGTTTCCGGCGATGAAGTCGTGCGGATCGACGAAGTGGGTGGTGGTGAAGTCGGGCGACTTGCGGAACTGTTTCCAGTTGCGGTACGCCACGCCGGTGTCGAGCACGGCGATCACCACGCCTTTGCCGCCCGGCCGGTGGACGGCGAACATGTGCGCCCACGCGTCGGGGGCGTCGATGCCGTTCGCCGCGAGGAAGTTCCACTGCAGCTGCTGCCAACCCTGGCGACGGCCGGTGTTGCCCGGATCATCGGGGATCCAGCCGGCGGCGTGCGCGATGTAGTCAGGGACGGCGTACCGGACGCCACGCTGGCGACGCAGCTTCGCGATCACGGGCCAGATGCTCCGGCCGGCGGGGACGTGGATGACCTGCTCGGTCGCGCCCGGGGCGAGTGTGTCGCCCGCTGCTGACGCGGGATCCGCGCGAACGCTCATCTCTCTTGCCGCGTGGGCGACCTCCGATGCCGCCGGACCGGACGCGTCCGCGTACCCGACGAGCATCTCACCCGGAACGTAGTCAGGTCCCGGCCCGGTCGTTGCTCGGGTTGTCTCTACGGGTGACGCAGTCGTGGCCCGGGTCGCGGCGCGTGAGGGCGCCGTCCACCCGCTTGCGCCGGCGTACAGCAGCGCCGCGAGGACGAGCATCGCGAGCGCGCGGCGACAGGTGCGTTTGGCCGACAACAATGAGCCTGACATGGACATCGACCCCAAGCGCTAAGACAACTCTCGAAGCGCCAAAGTTTCCCTGGCACACGGTAGCGTCGGCCGAACGTGAGCACACATTTCTTCCCCCGTGAGGAGTACTTCATGCGCCTTGCCCTGCGCGAGGCGGCCCGTGCTCCTGAGCACGACGACGTGCCGATCGGCGCCGTGATCGTGCACGGCGGGGAAGTGATCGGCTCCGGTCACAACGAGCGCGAGCTCCGCGCCGATCCGACCGCGCACGCCGAGATGATCGCCCTGCGCGAGGCGGCCCGCACGCTCGGGAGCTGGCGCGTGCTCGACTCGGTCATGTACGTCACACTCGAGCCCTGCGCGATGTGCGCCGGCGCGATCGTGCTCTCCCGCCTGCCGAGGCTCGTGTTCGGCGCCACCGATCCCAAGGCCGGCGCCGCCGGCAGCGTACTCGACGTGCTCGACGAGCCGCGGCTCAACCACCGACCGCAGGTGGAGCGCGGGTTGCTGGCCGAGGAGTGCGCGGACCTGCTGCGAACGTTCTTCGCGCCACGGCGTTAGGCGACGCCGCCCAGGGGCGCAGTCGGCGCGTCGGCATTGGTTGGCGTTGGCGTGGTTGTCCGCAGGATCGCGCAGGGAGGTCGGGTGACGCGCGCTGGTGTGAGGCGCGCCGGTGTGAGGCGCGCCGGTGTGAGACGCGCCTGGATGGCCCGCGCCGGGTGACGCGGTGGCGCGGGACGGCGGCTGTGGCGCGGGAAGCGGCAAACTGCGATCTCGCTCTCGCGGGCGGGACGAGTTGCACGTTAGCCGCGATAGTGGCGGCAAACCGCGATCTCGCTTCCGCGGGCGGGACGAGTTGCACGTTAGCCGCGATGATGGCGGCAAACCGCGATCTCGCTTCCGCGGGCGGGACGAGTTGCACGTTAGCCGCGGTCGCGGCCGCGGTTCGACGCCACCTTCCCTCGCCCGCCCACCGTGACGACATCACAGCCCCAGCGAGTCATGCAACACCCCCAAATGCTCGAAGACGCCTGAATCGACTGACGCCCGTGAGGGGGCGCGTTCTTGCAGCCCGGCCGCGACGGCCGCGTCCGCGTCGGCGCCAGTTCGTCTAACTTGTCCTACGCCCCACCGGAGAGGTGGCAGAGCGGTTGAATGCGCCGGTCTCGAAAACCGGTATGGGCCTTTCGGTCCATCGGGGGTTCGAATCCCCCCCTCTCCGCTGATAGCAGGTAGTTCCTGCAAATCCGGCGTTCCCGCCTCACGCGCGGGCCAGCGGCCGTCGTAGCTGGGTGGGTCATGATGGGCAACGCGGGCCCAGACTTTCCACCAGACTTTCCACCAGACTTTCCACGCCTGTCGCCCGATGCGCCTTGCGTCGGCCTTCCCGCCCGCCCGACCCGGCCTCGCGCCGGCTGCACGGCACGGCGTGGATGGGTCGCCGTGCTTGTGGTCGTTCGTGTCCTCGCGGCTGTTCGTCCGTGTCCGGTGGCAGCTTGTGATCGTGTTCGGAAGGAGCTTTCCTCGCCGTCAGCAGGCTCGGCGACTGCGCCGCGCCGCCGCGAGCGGCTCGGCGGCGATCGCGGCCGGCGCGCTGGCGGCGACGGCCGCCGGCGTCGGCGCCACCCCGCTGGCTGGATTGCTGGCGCTGGTGATGGCCGGGCGCGGGTGCTGGACGCTCGTCGCTGGGCGCGCCTGGCCGCTCGCAGCCGCGTCGGCGCCCGGTCCGAGGCTCAGGTTCGACGCGCGCTCGGCGGGCTGGAGGCGGAGGGGTGGCGGCTGCGGCACTCGCTCCCGTTGGCGGGCGCGGGGATATCGACAGCGTCGCGATCGCCCCGACCGGATTCGGCGTTCGCGATCGAGTCCAAGACGCGCACGTTCGACGCGCGCCACCTGGCCCACGCCCGGCAGACGGCCGCGTGGCTTTACCGGCATCGCCGGCGTTGGTGTCGGCGAGGAGCGCTCCCGGTGCTGTGCGTGGTGCGTGCCCGCGGGTTGGAGGGTGTCGAGGACGGGGTTCTTGTGGTGTCGCTTGATCGCCTGGTTTCGGCGCTCAGAGCCGGCGCTGGAACCTCACCCCGGCCCCGGTTCCTGGCGACGTAGCCCTCGCCCAGCTGAGCCCGGAGCGCTCCGCGGGGTCTGCTAGCCGCCGGGTCGAGAGCGGGCGGCGGCGTCGGCGAACACGCAGGTGAACAGGAGGTGTGCGAGGCAGTCGGTGATCGCCTCGGGCACGCGTGGGTGCGTCGCGGTCCAGGGAGCCGATCGCGAGCGCGGCGAACCGGCCGGCCTGCTGGGCGTGGTCGATCAGCGGGCGGCGGGTCGGCGGCCGGCTGAGGCGTGCTCGAGCCAGTCGGCGGCCTGCTCGTAGGCGAGCGGCAGCCACTCGTCGGTGTCGTAGCCGCGGGATTCGCCGTCGGATCGGAGGGCGAGGTGGCAGCGGTGAAGGCTGCCGGTGGCGGTGGCGTCGATCGTCGCGATCAGCTCCTCGGCGAGGACGGCGGCGTCGTGTGTGCCGGTTGGGAGGAGGTGCAGGACATTGGCGGCGACGGCGAGGCTGATCAGACGTGGGATCGCGGTCGCAAGGAGCATGATCGGGCGCTCCGGGGCGTCCTCGCCGACGGGTAGGTCTCTGGCGCCGCGCTCGTAGGCGGCCTGGTAGCGCTGGTCGAGCTCGTCGGCCGGCCACGGGCGGGCGAGTTGGCGGTAGACGGCCTCGAGGTTGGTCAACGCGTGCCTGAGGTTCGCGGGAGGCGGTGGGGCGGCCGGCTCGGCCGGACCGCGCGGGCGGCGCTGAGGGCTCGGGCGGGCTGGGCGGTGGGGCCAGCACAGCGGAGGCCCGGTACCTGATCTGTGAGTGATGAGGAACGCAGCGCGCAGATGAACATGAGCGTGAACCGGGCCGTTGCGATCGCCGCGGCCACCGACGAGACCGGGCTGCGGTCATCCTATGAGCGGGCAGTCTCCCACGGCGCGGCCAATACCCTGTGCACGCCCGAGGAGGAGAGCGCGCACGGGACGCTGCGGCTGCTGACCCTGGCGACGCTGCGGCTGCCGGATCTCTACCTGTACGGCTACCTGCTGGAGGCGGTTGACGAGGACCCTTCGGTCGAGCCGGTGCCGCCGATCGTCGCCTCGCGCCTTGGGGAGATCGCGGCCGGCGCGCTGCGGCTCGCGCACCACGCGCTGGAGACCCACGCCCACGAGCTCGGCTACGAGCCGGGCGTGTGGGTCGAGCGGGCGCTGGAGCACGCTCGCGCGCAGCTGTCAGGCGATCTCGAGCGTGCGCAGCGGCCGCTGGTCGACCAGGCGCGACGGTGCGCGATCGCGCTCACGCGCGCGATCGCGGCTACCGCAGCCGAGGCAATGCTCGTACCCGGCGAGCTCGCCGACGGATTGGCGTGTCTGCTCGCGCTCTACCTGATCGCGACCACGCTGGGATGAGCGCGCGGCCACGCAGCGCGCTTGACCGCGTGCCGGTCTGGGCTCGCCGCGGCTTGATGATCGCCCTGCCGCTCCTGCTGTTTGGGGTGCTGGTCGCCGGGTTCGCCCTCGCTCCCACCCCACCCACCCGCCACGCCAGCCGAATCCGGCTTCTACCTCCATCGCGGGCTCGACTCTCCCGCCCGCCCGCCCCGACCACGGCGAGCACCGAGGCGACGGCGAGCACGCGCACGAGCCGGACCCCACGTTTCCTGGGCCCGGGAGCTCGGGGCGGCGTCGGCGATCCGGAGCGGCCACCCTCGCCGCGCAGTCCCGTGGGGGCGATGCTCGCGGTCGCCGCGCGGTTCGCCGCCGCCTACATGCCCTACCAGGTCGGCCGCTTGCCCGGTTGGGCGCGCGCGGCGATCAAGCGCACGTGCACGCCGGCGTTCGCGCACTACCTGCTCTCGCGGCCCGCGGAGCAGTCGCCCCTGCTGAGCGCGCACCCGACCGACGCCGAGACCTATCGCGTCGCCAGCGTCAACCTCGCCGCCGGCTCGAACCGCGTCTCGGTGAGCTACGTCTCAGAGCAGGATCGGGCCGACACCGGCGCATTCCTGCTGACGCTCGCCCACCGCCGCGGCCGCTGGTTGGTCGCCGCGCTGGAGACGTGAACGGCGGTGCGAAGGCTGTGGCTGTTCGCGCTCGCGCTCACCATCCTCCTGCCGCTGCTGGCGGTGATGCTCGCGCTGAGCGCGGTCAGCGCATCCCAGGCGCAATGCGCCGGAGGCCTGGCTGGGGCGGGCGGGCCGGTCGGTGGGGTCCCGACGGCCGACATTCCGATCTTCCAGGGCGCAGCGGCAGAGTTCGCCCTCGGCGATCGCGGCCCGTCGATCCTCGCCGCGATCAACTACATCGAGTCGACGTTCGACACCTCCACTCTCCCAGGCGTTCACTCGGGCACCAACCGGGCGGGAGCCGCAGGGCCGATGCAGATCGGCATCGATGGACAAGCCGGCGACACCTGGGACACGATCAAAGTCGACGCGCCGGGCGATCCGCCCGGGCAGCCGCCGAACGTCTACGACGAGGCCGACGCCGTGTACAGCGCCGCCCACTACCTGCAGGTATCCGGCGCGCCCGGGGACTGGCCCGGCGCGATCTTCACCTACAACCACTCCAGCGCCTACGTCCAGCAGGTCCTCTCCCTGGCCGCCGGCTACTACACCCAGGGCCTTACCGGCCAAGGCTCCCCGGGCTCCGCGACAACCGTGAGCCCGGGCGCCGTGACGGCGGCGAGCCCGTTCCCGGTGCCGCCGGCGAGCGGTGACCCGGCCGGGCCGATCACGCTCGCACAGGGGCAGCCGACGATCGTCGCCGCGACCGTCCTCACGAACCACACTGGCGCGTGGGGCGACGACCTGACCGTGGCACCGACAGCTACGCCGAGCTCTCCCCCGGCATCCCCGGCTCCCGGGTCACCAAGCAGAACGCGACGATGCTCGGCGGCCTGCCCTACCTCACGCCGCTACAGGTCACCAACCCGCACAACGGGCGCAGCGTCATCCTCTACAAGCGCGACATCGGCGCCGGCCAGCCACTCTCAAACATGCTCGACGGCTACCACTACCGGATCGACCTCACCCCCTGGGCCGAACAGCAACTCGGCCTCACCGGCTCAGCGATCGTGCAGGTCACACGACTCGACGGACCCACCAACGGGCCCGGCGGCGGACCGGCCTGCTCGAGCGCCAACGTCGCACCAGGGCAGTACGCCAACCCCTTCGCCCACACCCGCAACCTGACCCCGCAACGGATCGACATGGGCGTCGACTACGACGGCCAAGGCGAGATCGACGCCATCGGCGACGCGCACATCACCTTCGCCGGCACCGGCATCGGCGGCGGCTGGGTCTGCTCCACCCCCACCAACGGCGGCGTCGTCTACCAACTCGACGACGGACCCGACCAGGGCAAATGGGTCTACCTCGCCGAGGACGTCATCCCAACCGTCAAGGCCGGCGACACCGTGCGCGCCGGCCAGCAGATCGCGACCTTCGCGCCACCGGGCGGAACCGGCTGCATCGAGATCGGCTGGGCATCCGGCCCCGGCTCCCCGTCACCGATCGCGCTCCAGGACGGCGGCTTCCAGGACGGCAGCGGCTGCGCCGCCTGGCGCACCGCCGCCGGCGACAACATGAGCGACCTGATCCACTCACTCGGAGGCCCCTACGGCACCTGCCGCAACCAACCAATCGAAGGCCACTACCCGTGAGCTGCGCTACGTCTCACGCTCGCACCGATCGACGCAGCCGAGCGGACCCGGCAACGTTGCCGACCCGGCGCACGAAGCCCGGCACCCCCGGCGTTGCGGACGGCGTGCTCCGCTAGGTCTGACTAGCACCGCG
>CAVZQD010000002.1:0-203117 GCA_963777335.1 uncultured Solirubrobacterales bacterium | reverse complement strand
CGGTCGTGGCCACGCCAGACGAGAAATGGGGCAAGCGGCCCAAGGCGTTCGTCGACCAGAAGTCGGGCCGCGATGTCAGTGAAGAGGACCTGATCTCGTTCTGCCGCGAGCGCCTGGCGAAGTTCAAGTGCCCGTCCACGATCGAGTTCTGCGAGCTGCCGGGCTCCTCGACCGGCAAGATCCCGAAAGTCCGTCCTGCGCCAAGAAGGAATCGGAAGGTCGCGAGAAGGCAATCGGGTAGCGATGCCCGCGGCCTGAAAGCCGGCGACGACTGACTCCGCTGTGGCGCAAGACATTTGACGCCGTCGAGCGACCGCTCGCCGCGGGCCTGGAGGCCTGGGTGCAAAGCGACACGTTCATGGACCTGACGGCGATCACGTTCCGAGTTCAGCGCCGCGTGCTGAGCGATGTCCAACAGGCGACCGAGCGGTCGCTGCACCTGTGGGGATGGGTATAAAGCGGGGAGACGTGATCAGACTGACCAACCAGGTGGCAGAGCTAGAGCGACAGGTGCGCGAGTTGCGGCGCGCGGCCGAGCAGCGCGATGCTCCGCTCCAGGACGGACGCCGCAAAAGCGGTCAGCCCGCGCAGCCGGCCGCGGACGCGGCAAGCTTCGACCCGGGATCGGCGCTGATGGCTCCAGGGCTGCTCGAGCGACAGTGGCTGCGGACGCGCAATGGCTTGGCCTACCTCGCCGGCTCCGATCTCGCCCAGATATGGCGCAGACCCCACGCGACGAGATCTGGCGGCGCGACAAGGCGCGGCTCTGGCGCTATCGCTCCGAGGAACGGCGACACCATTACCCCGGTGCTCATAGTCCACAGCCTCGTCAGCAAGAGCTACATCCTTGACCTGCTCCCCGGAGCAAGCATGATCGGCTCGTTGCTCGGGGAGGGATTCGATGTGTTGCTGCTCGATTGGGAGCCGGCCGATCCCGGCGATGCGGACAACACGTTCGAGACCTACGTCGACGGCTACATCCCCGAGGCGATCGGCGCAGCGCTCGACGAGTCCGGCGCCGACGACGTGACGCTTATCGGCTACTGCTTCGGCGGCGTGCTCACGCTCCTGCTCGGGGCCGCTCATCCAGAGCTGCCGATTCGCAACATGATGGTCATGGCGACTCCATGCGACTACCGCGAGATGGGGTTCATGAGCAACATGCTCCGCGAGCAACGACTGAACGCGGACGATGTGATCGATGAGACCGGGCTGGTGCCGGCGCGGGCGCTCGACGAAGGCTTCACACTGAAGCCCACCGAGTACGTCACCCAGCGGGTCAACTTCTTCGAGAACCTCTGGAACGACGAGTTCGTCGAGGGCTTCCTCGCGATCGCGACCTGGGCACGGGAACAGGTCCCGCTCCCGGGCGGCGTGTTCCGCCAGACCGTTGATGTGCTGATCCGCCAGAACGCGCTGATGAACGGGGTCATCCCGTATGGGCGCGGCGAGATCCGGCTGAACGACATCCGCTGTCCGTTCCTGAACGCCCTGGCCGAGCAGGACACAATCACCCCGGTGGCGTCGTCGGAGCCACTGACCCGGCTCGTCGGCTCCAGGGACGCGACCGAACTGAGGCTCGAGTCCGGGCACATCGGCTTCGTCGCCGGACGTCAGGCGGCCAAGGTGGCGCAGCCGCAGATCGTGGACTGGCTCCGCAGCCACAGTGACGATTGATTAGGTTTTTAGTTACGGCCAGCGAGCGCGATCCCCATCGAGCCGCGGGGTAGGCTATTCGCAGTCCCAAGTGTGGGTAGGGAAAACCTATGACCGAAAGACCGCCAGGAGAGCCGTCGGAGCTGTACGAAAACGAGCCGGTCGGAACAGCGCCGACCGCGGAGCCCGCCACAGAGCCGGCCGCCGCGCCGCGGTCGAGCGTCGTTTCGCCGCCGACGAGCACGAGGACGGGGATCGCGTTCAGCACACTGATCGCCGGCGCGATCGTGTTGATCGTGCTGCTCGTGTTCATTCTCGAGAACACCCAGAGCGTCGAGATCAGCTTTTTCGGCGCAAGCTTCCACCTTCCGCTGGGGGTGGCTCTGCTGCTGGCGGCAATCGGCGGTGCGCTGCTGATGGGGATCGTGGGCGGGGCTCGGATCCTGCAACTGCGGCGCCACGTCCGCCGGCGGCGCGCGGGCTAACTTCTCTCGTCGGGCACCCGCTCGCGCAGCTCGGCAAGCCATGTGGCGGCGGACCCGTCGCTGGGGGCGCGCCAGTCGCCACGGGGCGACAGCGAGCCGCCGGATCCCACCTTCGGGGCGTTCGGCATCGCCGAGCGCTTGAACTGGCTGATGTGGAAGAACCGCTCGAGGAACACGCCGAGCCAGTGCTTGAGCTCGGCGAGCGTGTACTCGTGGCGCCGCTCCTCCGGGATCAGGTCGGGCCAGGTCCCGCGCTCGCGGTCGCCCCATGCGTGGTCGGCCATGAACGCGACCTTGCTCGGCGAGTAGCCGAAGCGCAGGATGTAATAGAGAAAGAAGTCCTGGAGCTCGTACGGTCCGACCACCTTCTCGCTGCCCTGAAGCTCGTTGCCGTCATCGCCGCCGGCCGGGACCAGCTCGGGCGAGATCTCGGTGTCCAGCACCAATTCCAGTACTTCGCCTACCTCGGCTCCGAACTGGTCGGTGTCGATCGCCCAGCGGAGCAGGAACTGGATCAGCGTCTTCGGCACGGACGCGTTGACGTGGTAGTGGGACATCTGGTCACCCACGCCGTAGGTCGCCCATCCGAGCGCCAGCTCTGACAGGTCGCCGGTGCCGAGCACGAGCGCCCGATGGTGGTTGGCGAGCCGGAACAGATGCGAGGTCCGCTCGCCGGCCTGCACGTTCTCATAGGTCACGTCGTAGGCCGACTCCCCGCGGGCCGCGGGATGATCGAGGTCGCGGAGCATCTGGGTCGCGGACGGCCGGATGTCCAGCTCGTGCGCGCTCACGCCGAGCGCGTCCATCAGCCGGTGTGCGTTGCGCAGCGTGCGCTCGCCGGTGGCGAAGCCGGGCATCGTGTACGCGAGCACGTTCTCGCGCGGGAGCCCGAGGCGGTCGACCGCGCGGGCGGCGACGATCAGCGCGTGGGTCGAGTCCAGGCCGCCGGAGACTCCGATCACGATCTTCTCGATCCCGGTGGCCTGCAGCCGCGTCTCGAGACCGCGGACCTGGATGCTGTAGACCTCATCGCAGCGCTCGGTGCGGCTGACCGGATCGGCAGGAACGTAGGGGAAGCGCTCGATCCGACGCCGAAGCGGCACCGCCCCCGCGCCTCCGACGCCGAGCTCGAGCTCGATCCGCCGCATGCGCGTCAGGCGCCGGCGGTGGTCGTGGATAGAGTCGCCGTAGCTCGAGGTGCTGGCGCGGTCGGACACGATCCGGTCGAGGTCGAGATCGCAGGCGATCACCTGCTCTCCGATCGCGAACCGATCGGCCTCGGCGAGAAGGTCGCCGTTCTCGTAGATCATGGCCTGACCGTCCCAGGCCAGGTCGGTCGTGGACTCGCCCATGCCGGCGGCCGTGTACAGATAGGCTGCGATGCAGCGGGCCGACTGGGCGGCACACAGGACGTGGCGGAAGCCGCCCTTGCCCACCGTGATGTTGCTCGCCGACAGGTTCGCCAGCACCGTCGCGCCCGCGAGCGCGCCGTAGGTGCTCGGCGGGATCGGCACCCACACGTCCTCGCAGACCTCGACGTGGAGGACGAAGCCCGGCAGGTCGGTAGCGGCGAACAGAAGGTCGGATCCGAACGGCACCTCCTCGCCGCCCAGCCGGATTCGGTCGCCGATCACATCGCGGGCGGCTCGAAACTGGCGCTTCTCGTAGTACTCGCGGTACTCGGGCAGGTAGCTCTTGGGGATGACGCCCAAGACTCGACCGCGGTGAATCACCACGCCGGTGTTGAACAGGCCGTGCTCACTGCGAAGCGGTGCCCCCACCACAACCACCGGCTCGAGCGACTCGCTCTCACGCACGATCCTGCCGATGGCCTCTTCGACGGCGCCGAGCAGCGCCTGCTGGTGCAACAGGTCGTCGATCGAGTATCCGGACAACCCGAGCTCGGGGAAGATCACCAGCGCCGCGTGGTCGCGAGACGCCTGCTCGGCAAGTGCGAGCGTGCGCTCAGCGTTGAACGACGGCTCGCCGATCCGCATGTGCGGAACGGCCGCCGCCGCCCTGACGAAGCCGTGGTTGTAAAGGGATCCAAAGCTCATTCGTGTGGCGATAGTGTGCGGGCTGGGTAGGAAAAGAGCATGGCAAGCGAAGGTGAGAATCCCGCCGCCTCCGACACCGTCCCGGAGCTGGTCGACCGACTCGTGGCCCGGAGCGAAGAACGAGGCGAGTCATGCGTGGAGCTGTCGGAGCTCAGCGAGCTTATCCAGGAGGCAGATCTTGGCGACGAGGACGCCCAGATCGTGCACGACATGCTGCAGGAGCGCGGGCTCGACCTGCGGGACGACTGCGGTCGGCGGCACGTCGAGCAGACGAGCTACGCGAACGGCGACTTGGCGGCGCGCACGACCGATGCGATGTCGCTGTTCCTCCAGGAGGTCCGGCGCTACCCGCTGCTGACCCGTGAAGAGGAGGTCGAACTGGCCAAGCGCATCGAGCGCGGCGACCTCGAGGCCAAAGGGCGCCTGGTCAACTCAAACCTGCGGCTCGTGATCTCCCACGCCCGGAAGTATCAGGGCCTGGACATGCCGCTGCTCGACCTGATCCAGGAAGGCATCCTCGGGCTGATCCGAGCCGCCGAGAAGTTCGACTGGCGCAAGGGCTACAAGTTCTCCACCTACGCCACGTTCTGGATCCGGCAGTCGATTCAGCGGGCGCTCGACAACCGCGCGCGGACGATCCGGATCCCGGTGCATCTCGGGCAGCGTGAGCGTCGGGTGGCACGTGCCGTCAACGAGCTCGCGACCAAGCTCGGTCGCGAGCCGACCGACTGGGAGATCGCCGCCGCGGCGGAGCTGAGTGTCGACGAACTCGATGAGGTGCGGTCCTCGGTGAGAGTCGTGACGAGCCTCGACGGGCCGGTGGGAGAGAGCGAGGACACACCTTTCGGCGCGCTGCTGGCGAGCGACGACCGCGGACCCGAGGAGGAGGTCGACATCGTGCTGCGTGAGGACGCGCTCCGGCGCGCGCTCGACGAACTACCCGAACAGGAGCGCGAGGTGGTCAAGCTCCGTTACGGCGTCGGCGGCGACGAACCGACGCCGCTGGTCGAGACCGGCCGCCGGCTGGGGATCTCGCAGGACACCGTCCGCAGGCTCGAGCGCAAGGCGCTGGCCGAGCTCGCCTCCAGCCGCGAGCTCGACGCGCTCAGACCCGCTGCTTGACCTACGGTCCCGCCGGGATCGCGAGATCGTCGCCTCGCGTGACCTCGACCGATCCCGAGGCTCCGAGAGCGAGCAGCTCATCGACGAGCGCAAGCGCCGCGGCGTGCGTCTCGTCGTTGACCTTGCGAATCGCGTGGACTGCGTAGGTTCCCGCCGGCTCGGCGTCGGCCGATCGCTCCTTGTACGCCCGGCGCAGCCGCACGCGGTCGAGCAACGAGCGCGACGCACGGCGCTCCCACTGCTCATCAGCCCAGGCGAGCAGCCGAGCCGCGCGGGCCTCCTCGACTGCCGCGCTTTCCGCGGTGCCCACCGCCTGGGCAGCGTATCCGTAGAGGTCCTCACGCCGGCGGTCGTCGAGCAGGTCGTTGTACCCGCGCAGGAACGAGGCGATTGGGCGCGACACCGAGCGCGGATGGTCGCTGAAGCTCTCGCCGGCGAGCATCGACGCCAGTTCCATCACGCATGCGCCGTGCTCGGGAGAGGAATGCCTCCCTCGGCTGAGCTTGATTGTCTGGTGGCTGATCGGCGACATCACGTCCTCCTCGACACTTGAACTCGAACTCGGCCCCCCGGGGCGGTTACGTGCATCATCGCGCGAGGCGGGCCGCCGATCAACCGCGAATTGGCTCGGCTTGCGGCGAGCTCGTGCCGGCCCTGCGGCCACGGCCGGTGCTCTCCCGGAACCGCTCGGCGGTTCGCCGGGCGGTCAGTTGCGCCCACTCGGTGGTGGTCAGCACTCCGACGGCCAGGCTGATCACGCCGAGGGCCACGATCACCCACCACCCGGCGTGCGTCGCGGCGGCGAAGCTCGGCTCGATTTCCCCCGACAGCGTCCCGCCGGCGATCGCGCCGATCACCGCAACCCCGAGCGTGAGGCCGACCGACCGGCTGGTGGAGGCGATCGCGGCCGCGACGCCCGCCTGCGAGGCCGGCATGCCCGAAACGGCGGTGTTCGTGATCGGCGGGTTGATCATCCCCGAGCCGATTCCGAATATGAAATAGGCGACGAGCAGGTATGCGGGAGGAGTGGTGGGCGTCAGCTGCGTCAGCAGTAGCGAGGACACGATCACCGCGCACGAGGCGACGACGAGCGGAATGCGAGCGCCGCGCCGACCGACGATCCGACCGGAGAGCGGCGAGCATACGAGCACCATCCCGGCCATCGGCAGCAGATACAGCCCGGCATGGAAGGGGGAGAGGTGTCGCACGCCTTGGAGGTACAGCGTGTTCAGGAACAGGAACCCGCCCAGCGCAGCGAACGCGCAGACCGCGATCGTGCTCGCCCCCGAGAAGGGAGCGCTGCGGAAGAAGCGCATCTCGACGAGCGGTTCCCGGCGGCGGAGCTCGTACAGCACGAGCGCCACGAAGCTCGCGAGCGAGAACGCAAACAGCGCCAGGATTCCAGGCGAGGTCCAGCCGGCCCGGGGAGCCTCGATGATCGCGTAAGTCAACGACGCCAGCGCCGCGATCACGAGGAGCTGCCCAACCGGGTCGAGCCGGCGGGGGTGCTCGGCGCGCGATTCCGGCACGAGCCTTGCGGTCAGCACCAGCGCGACCGCACCGATCGGGACGTTCACGAAAAACACCGACCGCCACCCAACCGAGTCGACGAGGGCTCCGCCGAGAACCGGCCCGAGCGCCATGCTCAGCCCGAAGCCCGCGCCCCACATCCCGATCGCCATCGCCCGCTCGCGCGGGTCGTCGAACACGTTTCGGATGATCGACATCGCGACCGGGTTGAGCATCGATCCGCCGACCGCCTGGAGCACGCGGAACGCGACCAGCAGCTCGAGAGTCGGCGCGACCCCACACAGCAGCGAGCCGAGCGAGAACACGACAAGCCCCGTCTGGAACACCCGCTTGCGCCCGACGCGGTCGGCTGTCGATCCCGACAGCATCAGCAGGCTGGCCAGCACCAGCGTGTAGGCGTCGATCACCCACTGCAGGCCCGAGACCGAGGCGCCCAGGTCCTTGCGAATCGAGGGCAGCGCCACGTTCACGATCGTCGAGTCGAGGCCGACGATCAGCAGGCTCATGCAGCAGATGCCGAGGATCAGCAGCCGCTGGCGGCGGTTCGGCGCCCCGTCCGGGTACGCATGCTCGCGTTCATCCATCTACTTCGATCCTACCCACGCCTCAGGGGATGTCAGAGTTACGGCAAGCCCGCTCGCCGAGACCGTCCTTGACCGACCAGGATCCAGCAGTCACCGCCCCTGAGCAGTCCCGCGACCAGCCTGCGCTGTTCGTGAACGGCCGGCCGGACGCGCGGCGCAGGTCCCGCCGGATCTACCGCGGCGCTACGCCGCGTTCGGGCAAGCACGCTGAGGGGGGGCACGACCTCGGCGTGATCAAGGGGCTCGCCGCGCTCAGCCTCGACGCGCTCTCGAGCGTGGCCTACGGCCCTGAGGCGATGATGCTCGTGCTGGTTCTGGCCGGAACGGGCGCTCTGCACGACGTGGTGCCGCTGACCGCGGTGATCACCGCGATGCTCGTGCTGCTGGTCATCTCGTACACCCAGGTGATCGCGGCGCACCCGGAGGGCGGCGGATCCTACTCGGTGGCCAAGACCAATCTGGGGCGCTGGCCGAGCCTGCTGGCAGCTGCGTCGGTCGTCGTGGACTACGTACTGACGGTCGCGGTCAGCCTCGCCGCGGGGGCGGCCAGCCTCGGCAGCGTGTTCCCCGGCCTCGCGCACCATCTGTTGCCCGTGACGCTTGTCGGGCTCCTGCTCCTCACGGTCGTCAACATGTTCGGGATCCAGGAGTCGGCCAAGCTGCTCGTGCTTCCGGCCGCGGTGTTCCTGCTCAGCATCTTCGCGACGATCATCGTCGGCGCGTTCCATTCGAGCCCGGTGGCGACGATCGGTACGAAGGAGACGTTCCCGGCGACAGAGGCGCTCTCGATTCTGCTGCTGCTCAAGGCCTTCGCCGCCGGCTGCTCCGCGGTGACCGGTGTCGAGGCGATCTCCAACGGCGTTCCGGCGTTCCGGACGCCGACCGTCCGGACCGCGCAGCGGACCGAGATCTCGCTCGGCGTCCTACTCGGGGTGATGCTGATTGGCCTTTCGCTGCTGATCCGCGCCCACGACGTCGTCCCGCGCGGCGGCGTCACCGTGCTCGCCCAGTTGACCGCCGGCGCGTTTGGGACCGGGTGGCCGTTCTACGTCTCGAACCTCGCAGTCACGGCCGTGCTGGCGTTCGCGGCGAACACGAGCTTCGGCGGCTTGCCCGTCCTGCTGAGCCTGCTTGCCAAGGACCATCGAATGCCGCACGCGTTCTACCTCCGGGCTGAGAAGCCGATCTACCGGATCGGGATCATCGCGCTCGCAATCGCGGCGGCGCTGCTGCTGATCGCGGTGAACGCGAAGACGAACGATCTGATCCCGCTCTACGCGATCGGTGTGTTCATCGGCTTCACGATCAGCCAGGTTGGTTTGGTCAAACACTGGTTTCAGGAGCGCTCCGCGCACTGGCGAATACGCGTCGCACTCAACGGCACCGGCGCGGTGATGACGGCGATCGCGGTGGTCGTGTTCCTGGGCACGAAGTTCCTCGCCGGCGCGTGGGTGGTGGTGATCGCGATCCCCGCGCTGATGATGCTGTTCAACGCGACCGAGCACTACTACGACGGGGTCGCCAAGGAACTGAAGCTCGGCAAGACGCCGCCTCGGCCCCGTAAGCGGGAGAGCATCGTGATCGTCCCGACGTCGACCGTGAACCTGTTGACGCAGAAGGCGGTCAGCGCCGCGCTGTCACTCGGAGAGCAGGTGGTCGCGGTCGCGGTGGCCGGGGACGAGGACGAGTCCGCGCGGATCAAGCACGACTGGGCCGAGTGGGCATGCGGCGTCCCGATCGAGGTGCTGCTCGATCCTCAGCGGTCGCTGGTTCGCAGCGTGCTCAAGTACGTCAAGTCCGTGGAGGATGAGGACGCCACGATCGTCGTGCTGATCCCGGAGATACTTCCCCGCAAGCGGCGGCACGAGATCCTCCACAATCAGCGCGCCCGGCTACTGTCGGCGGTCCTCAAGTCCCGCACCAAGGTCATCATCGCGACACTGCCGTTTCACCTTCACGATTGACGGGGTGCGCCCGCCGGCGGGCCCGCGAGAAGCGAAAGGCGCGCTCGTCGAGACCCCGGCCGGACCCGGCGGAACGCTCGGGCTTGTCCTCGTCGCTTGCCCTCAGGACCACGATCTCGCCAGGAGCGTTGTCGAGCAGCCAGGCGACATCGTCAGGATCGAACCCGTGATTGCCGTGCTCGGAGGCCGCGATCACGATCCGGTCGAAGTTCTCTTCCGCGATCGCCTGCCGGAGCGCGTGACGGCGGTTGCGTCCCCGGACGATCCGCGTGTCCACGGGAATTCCCGCCTCGGTGGCGCGCTGCTCGACGGCCTCGAGCAGCGGCATAGCCATCGAGCATTGACGCGGAAGTGGGCTCTCGAGCGGCAGATCGAGCGACACGCGCGCGAGAAACACCGGTACCAGCGTCGCGCGCTCGGCAGCGGCCAGACGCAGCGCCGCGTCGAGCGCTCGCTGCGACAGCGCGCCCGCGACGAACGGGAACAGGATCCGGCGAGCGCTCGTGGCGCGCACCGGCGCAGGTCGCCGAACGTGGTCGCGGACCCTGGCGGCGACCAGCGCGGTCACGGCGACGGCCAGGATCGCGATCACCGCTATCAGCACGACGGTCATGTCGAGTCTCCTTTCACTCGCTTGGTTCGGTCCGCCACGATCCGCAGGTCGACCCCGGGCAGCATCGCCAGCAGGCGGTCGGGGAGGGCGGGGCTCGTGAGGCGGCGCAGCGCTCCGCGAGGCCCAGGCGTTCCGATCAATACGTAAGTTGTTCCGCGGTCCTGCGCCACGCGCTGGGCGACCAGTGCAACGTCGTCTCCGTGCTCGATCAGCAGGTGCGCGCCGAGCACGGACGCCAGTTGCCGGAGCGCATCGAGCTGGTCCTGCTCCTCGGCGTTCGGATCGTGATCGGACACCCACAGCACGTCGAGCTCGGCTCCGAGGCGCTGTGCGGAGCGCCAGGCTCGGCGGACGACGCGCTGGGATCGTGGATGGGGCTTGACCAGCGCCAGCAGGCGCTCACCGACCGCGGCGGGCGCGGCGGTGTCGACCAGCCGGTCGTCGCCGGGGCGGCCGGCGCCGTTAACCGGGAATCGCTTGGACTCGACCTCCTCGGCGACCTGCCGGAGCGCGACCTCGCGGAGCGCGGCGAGGTTCTCGACCTTGAAGAAGTTGTTGAGCGCTGCCGGCACTCGCTCGGCCGGGTACACCTTTCCGGCGACGAGCCGCTCGATCAGCGACTGGGGGGTGATGTCGATCAGCACGACCTCGTCGGCGTCGCCGATGACGGCGTCGGGCACGGTCTCGCGGACGCGGATGCCGGTGAGCTCGGCGACCTGGTCGTTGAGGCTCTCGAGGTGCTGGACGTTGACCGTCGAAAACACGTCGATTCCGGCGGCGAGCACGTCCTCGACGTCCTCGTAGCGTTTGGGGTGCTCGAGCCCGGGCGCGTTGGTGTGTGCCAGCTCGTCGATCAGGGCCAGCTCGGGCTGGCGCTTGATGATCCCCGGGAGGTCCATCTCCTCGAGCACGGAATCTCGGTACGTGACACGCAGGCGCGGGACGGTCTCGAGTCCCTCGGCCTGGGCCACGGTGTCGATCCGTCCATGGGGTTCCAGGTAGCCGATCACGACGTCACGCCCGTTCTCGGCCTCCGCCTGGCCCTCGCGCAACATCTGGTACGTCTTTCCGACCCCGGCGGCCATCCCCAGGAAGATCTTGTGGTGCCCATGACTGGTCACGCCCCTAGAAGATTGTGCACGATGAGATCGATCAGCTTGATGCCGATGAACGGAGCGATCAGGCCACCGAGGCCGTAGATCCAGAGGTTCCGGCGCAACAGCGCGCTCGCGCCGATCGGCCGGTACCGAACGCCCCGGAGTGCGAGCGGGATCAGCAGCGGGATCACGATCGCGTTGAAGATGATCGCCGAGATAATCGCCGACTGCGGCGTCCCCAGATGCAGGATGTTGAGCACGTGGAGCGGGCTCCTGCCGCCGGGAGTCGTCGCCCAGGTGGTGGCGAAGATCGCCGGCAGGATCGCGAAGTACTTGGCGACGTCGTTGGCGATCGAGAACGTGGTCAGCGCACCGCGGGTGATCAGCAACTGCTTGCCGACCTCGACGATCTCGATGAGCTTGGTCGGGTTGGAGTCGAGGTCGACCATGTTGCCGGCCTCGCGGGCGGCTTGAGTCCCCGTGTTCATGGCCACGCCGACGTCCGCTTGGGCGAGCGCGGGCGCGTCGTTGGTCCCGTCGCCGGTCATCGCGACCATCCGCCCGGTGCCCTGCTGCTCCTTGATCAGCTCGAGCTTCTTCTCGGGGGTGGCCTCGGCCAGGAAGTCGTCGACGCCCGATTCCTCGGCGATCTTCGCCGCCGTGAGCCGGTTGTCGCCGGTGATCATGATCGTGCGGATGCCCATCGCGCGGAGGTGGTCGAACCGCTCGCGCATCCCCTCCTTGATCGTGTCCTTGAGGTAGATGACGCCCATCACCTGCGAGTCCCGCGCGACCGCGAGCGGCGTTCCACCCTCACGGCCGATCCGGTCGAGCACCGGCTGGAGCTCGGCCGGCGGCCGGCCACCCTCGTCGGTGACGAACTTGATCACGGCGTCGCCGGCCCCCTTGCGGAGGTGGCGACCGTCGAGGTTGACGCCGCTCATCCGGGTCTGCGCGGTGAACGGAACGAACTCTGCGTGCAGGTCGGCCATGTCGTGCTCGCGGATGCCGAACTGCTTGGCCAGCACCACGATCGAGCGACCCTCAGGGGTCTCGTCGGCCAGCGACGACAGCTGCGCCACCTCCGCAAGCTCCTTCTCCGATACGCCCGGCATCGGGATGAATTCGCTGGCAAGCCGGTTGCCGATCGTGATCGTGCCGGTCTTGTCGAGCAGCAGCACGTCCACGTCGCCCGAGGCTTCGACCGCGCGACCCGACAGGGCGAGGACGTTGCGGCGAACGAGCCGGTCGATGCCGGCGATCCCGATCGCCGACAGGAGCGCACCGATCGTGGTCGGGATCAGCGCCACGAGCAGCGAGATCAAGCTGGTGTCCGAGATCGGCGTGTGGGCGAACAGGCCGAACGGGCGGAGCGTCGCGACCACGATCATGAAGATCAGTGTCAGTCCGGCGAGCAGGATGTTGAGCGCGATCTCGTTCGGCGTCTTGCGGCGTTCGGCGCCCTCGACCAGATTGATCATCCGGTCCAGGAACGAGTGCCCGGGCTCCTGGGTGATCTCGACGAGGATCTTGTCCGAGAGGACGCGCGTCCCGCCCGTGACCGCGCTCCGGTCGCCGCCGGACTCGCGGATGACCGGTGCCGACTCGCCGGTGATCGCCGACTCGTCGACCGAGGCGATGCCCTCGATCACCGTGCCGTCTCCCGGGATCAGCTCGCCGGCCTCGACGACCACGACATCGCCCTTGGTGAGCTCGGACGCCGGCTTGATGGTGCCGTCCTGAAGCTTGGCGACCGTTTCCTTCCGCATCGCGCGGAGCGTGTCCGCCTGGGCGCGCCCACGCCCCTCGGCGAACGCCTCGGCGTTGTTGGCGAACACGACCGTCAGCCATAGCCAGATCGAGATCACGAACGTGTACCAGGCGGGGTCGTTGCCGCCGAGCGCCTTATCGCCGAAGACCTGGATGAACCAGGTGACGGTGGTGATCACGGCGCCGATCTCGACCACGAACATCACCGGGTTGCGGATCTGAACGCGCGGGTCGAGCTTCAGGAAGCTGTCGATCAACGCGCGCTTGAGGATGTCGCGCCGGAATAGCGAGATCGCGCGGCGCTCCTGCGGCTGAGCCAGCGGCTGCGGGCGCTCTTCGGGCGGGGCAGTGACGCTCATGCGTGCGCTCCTGTCATCCGGTCGAGGGCCAGGTTCAGGTCAAGTACGTCGACTCCGGGCTCACCGGAGAAGCCGAGACCGCGGCCGCCGGTGTACGTGGACACCAGCGTCATGACTGCGGCCGGCGGCACGTGACGCACGGCCGCCACGCGATGCGCCTGGATGTCGGCGTTACGCACCGAGATGTCGGGATCGATGCCTGAGGCCGAGGTGTTGGCGGCGTCGACCGGCACGTTGGCCGGGGTCAGCTTCCCGGGGTAGTACGGCCCGTTCAGCGCGATGTAGGCCTGGATGTTCGAGGAGATCTCCTGCTCGGTGGCGACGTTGTTCGGGCCGAGGTTCGAGAACGTGGTCGCGGCGGCGTTGTTCGGCGGCACCGTCGCCGACGGGCGCGTCTGGAAGTAGCGGGGATCGGAGTTGGTGACCGGCACGCCGTTCTTCATCTCCGGCTTTCCGTTCTTGAAGACCTGCGTGGCGAAGTTCTGGCCGATCTCCTGCGATCCGACGAGCTTGCCGTTGACGTGTACCTGCTGGCCGTTGGCATTGCCCGGAAATGCAACCTGGCTGATTCCGGTGATGACGAGTGGATAGAGAATGCCGCAGAACAGTGTCAGTACGACGATTCCGATTGCGGCGGTGATGAACTCACGTTTCATGTCAGTAAAGGTGTCCGGTCAGGCCCTGCACGATCGGACCGAGCAGCAGGGCGGGGAAGAAAGTGAGCGCGCCGACGAGCACGATCACGCCGATCAGCAGCACGACGAACGTAGGGTTGTCGGTGCGCATCGTCCCGAGCCCCGCGGGGCTGACCCGCTTTCCGGCGAGCGTGCCGGCGACCGCGAGCGCGAACAGGATCGGCGCGTAGCGGGCGAACAGCATCGTGAAGCCACCGAGGAGGTCGGCGAACGTGATGCCGTGCGACCCCAGGCTGCCGGCGTTCGGTTGGACGAAGCCGCCGTAGCCCGCAAACGCGGAGCCGTTGTTGTTGGCCTGGCTCAGATAGGCGTAGAACGTCTCGGAGAAGCCCTGCGGGGAGCCGGCGGCCGCGGCCGAGATCGAAGCGCGGCCGGCGCTGCTCGCGGTCGCGAGCGCGGTCGAGAACAGCGCCGCCAGCGGTGTGATCAACAGCCCGATCGCGACGAGCTTTATCTCCCTGGCCTCGATCTTCTTGCCCAGGTACTCGGGCGTGCGTCCCACCATGAGCCCCCCGATGAACACCGCCAGCAGCACGTACAGCAGGATCGAGTACAGCCCGGTGCCGACGCCACCGAAGATCACCTCGCTCGCCGACAGGTTGGCCATCGGCACGGCGCCACCGATCCCAGTGAAGGACTCGATCGCGCTGTTGACCGCGCCGCACGATGTCACCGTGGTCACCACGTCGAACAGAGCCGAGCCGGCGATCCCGAAGCGCTGCTCCTTCCCCTCCAGGTTGCCGCCGCTGGATCCGGCGAGCACCTGGGTGTGGAGCCCGGCGGCGTGCTGCGCGGGCGAACCGTGCGCCTCGGCGATGTACGCCACGCACGCCGCGCCGAGGAACATCACCATCATCGTCGCGTAGATCGCGTAGCCCTGGCGGCGGTTACGCGCCATCCGGCCGTACATGAACACCAGCGCGGCGGGGATGATCAGCACGGTCAGCATCTCGACGAAGTTCGTGAACCCCGTCGGGTTCTCGAACGGATGGGCCGAGTTCGTGTTGAAGAAGCCGCCACCGTTGGTCCCGAGCTCCTTGATCGCCTCCTGAGAGGCGACCGGCCCCATCGCGATCTGATTCGGCAGGCCGGTGATCCCATTGAAGCTCACGTAGTGGGAGAAGTTCTGGATCGAGCCCTGGAACACGAGCACCAGCGCGACCACGAACGAGATCGGCGTCAGCACCCATAGGACGGTGCGGATCAGGTCGTGCCAGAAGTTGCCGATGCTCTTGCCGCTGCGTCCGATGATCCCGCGGATCATCGCCACCGCCACCGCGATGCCGACGCCGGCGGAGAGGAAGTTCTGCACTGTGAGCCCAGCCATCTGGCTGAAGTAGCTCATCGTGGTCTCTCCGCCGTAGTACTGCCAGTTGGTGTTCGTCAGGAACGATGACGTCGTGTTGAACGTCACGTTCCAGGGAGCGGAGTGGAAGCCCTGCGGGTTCAGCCCGGTCCAATTCCAGAGCGTCTGTGTGCGCAGGATGAAATAGAGGAGCAGCCAGCCGGCGAGCGAGAAGATGATCAGGCTCTTCGCGTATGCCTTCCAGTCCTGACCTTTGTTCGGGTCGACCCGCATGACCTTGTAGAACAGTCGCTCCGGGGTGAGGAACAACGGGTCGAGGAACGTGCGCTCTCCGCTGTAGACAGCCGCCATGTAGCGACCAAGCGGCAGCGCCAACAGAGTCAGCAGCGTGACGAACAGGAAGATCGTGAGCCAGCCGAGGAAGGTCACCGGTATTCCTTAGAACTTCTCTCCGCGCAGCAGCGCATACAGCAGATAGATGCACACGAGCACAGACACGACCAACCCGAAGAAATCTGCGCCACTCAGGTGACCGATGAACGCGGCGAGCGGAAGGCTCATATCGCGTCGATCCCCCAGATCAGCGCGAGCAGGACGGCGAACATCGCCACCCCTAGCAATATCGATAGAACGTCCATGTCGCCTATGCTGGCTGCGCTGGGGTCAAGAGCCCATACAGAAACCCGGGCCCGACATACAGATCCTGTGAAGAGGGGGAGGGACCCGGCTAGCGGGTCGGATCCAGGCCGGCGTCGAGCGCGAGGCCGTCGGCGATCCACCACACCGTGTCGCTCATCCGGTCCGCGGCCCCCGGGTTGTACAGCGGGCCCGTCCCGTCCGTGAGCAGCACGAGTACGCGCGCCACCCCACATGGGTTCGCCGGGTCAGGCCGCTCGAGCCGCTCGGCCAGGCCGAGCAGGCTCTCGCGCCAACGCACGACCGCTCGCCGGGACAGCGGCACCGCGGCGGTCATCCGGGACGGGGCCGGTCGCTCCGCGTCCTTCACGCGTGCGCGGAGCGAGCGGGCCAGCTGGCGGCGGGTGCGCGGCCTGGCGAGCTGCCTGGCTCGCAGCTCCCGATCCTCGATCGGATCGGAGCCGAAGCCGTCAGCCAGCTGCCGATCAAGACGTCCTTTGTGCAGCGCTACGCGCAGCCGGCGCCGCAGCGTCGGCGGCGGGGAGGACCGACCGGGTACGAGCCCAGACGGCCCTCCGTTCTGGAGGCTCGAATGCTTCACGGACTGGACGGCGGCTACAGCAGAGTGTGTCCTCGGTGACGCTACGCCGCCCGCCATCAACGGGGCGTACAGATCCGCCCCGAAGCCATCAAGATTCCGTAAAGACAGCGCCGATAAGCTTCCACTGATGGCCCGCGGGCAGCTGCACAGCTCCTCAACTCGAGCCCTGTCGATCGTGATGATCGGGATCGGCATCGCCCTGATCGCGCGTACTCTTATCGCCGGCGGAGGGGCCCTCGCGACAGGAATTGTCCTGGGCGTCCTGTTCGTGCTCGCCGGCCTGGCCCGCTTGTATCTGCAGCTGCGGGGGTAGGGGAGTCTTCTGGCCGCCGCTGAGTCGCACGTGAAGGACCGGCCCTTCAGCTACCGCGCTCTGTTCGCGGTTATTTATACGACCTCGGTCAGCTCGGTGTACTTCGCGCTCGGGGTCGTCGCGCGCCACGCCAACGGGCTGACGCCGGTCGTGTTCCTGATCGCCGGGCTGTTCTTCGGGCTGGCGATGATGACCTACGCGGAGGGAGCGTCGATGCATCCCGAGCGCGGCGGCTCGGCTGTGTTCGCCCGCTACGCGTTCAACGAGCTCGTGAGCTTCGTCGCCGGCTGGGCCATCTTCCTCGACTACACGATCCTGATCGCGGTCACGGCGTTGACCGTCCCGAGCTACCTCGCGGCATTTTGGGGTCCGATCGGACACGGGGCGCTCGAGATCGCGGTGGCGCTCGCGGTGATCGCGCTCGTCGCGGTCGACAACCTCACCGGCGTCAGCGCCCGCCGCATCCGCACGCGCCTGTTGATCACGATCGCCGACCTGATCCTTCAGGCGCTGATCATCGTGCTCGGATTCGTGCTGGTGTTCGATGGGCACAACCTCACCGCGAGCATCCACCTCGGAACCGCTCCGAGCTGGTCAGATCTCGCGTTCGCGCTGCCGATCGCGGTGATCGCGTTCACCGGGGTCGAGGCGGCGGCGAGCATCGCCGGCGAGGTGACTGCCAGCCGCAAGCAGGTCAAGTTGCTGGTGGGCCCGGGCTCGGCCGTGATCGTGCTGATCTACGTGGGGATCTCTCTCGTCGGGGTTGGGGCCCTCCCGGTCCACGACGGGGTAACCGCGCTCGGCACGACGCACATCAAGGCGCCCGTGCTGGGGGTGGTCGAGGCGTTCCATCCGAAGTGGCTCGCGGACGTGCTCAAGTACGTGGTCGCGATCGGGGGCGCGCTGGGACTGTTCGCCGCCGCGGGGGCGGCGATGCTCGGGGTTTCGCGCGTCGGCTATTCGCTCGCGACCAACCGCCAGATACCGAGCGCGATCGGCCGGCTGCACGGGCGCTGGGGGACGCCGTACGTGATCATCTTCGCCGCCGCGGCGGCCGCGGCGGGGCTCGTGCTGCCCACGAACCTCGAGTTCCTCGTCGGCATCTACGCGTTCGGCGCGCTGCTGGCGTTCACGATTGCGCACGTCTCGGTGATCGCGCTGCGGTTCCGTGAGCGCGACCGCGAGCGCCCGTACAGCGTGCCGCTGTCGGTCACGGTTTCCGGCGCAAGCGTGCCGATCCCCGCGGTCATCGGCGCGATCGCGTCGGCGCTCGGGTGGGTGGCGCTGCTCGTGTTCCACGCCGGCGCCCGCTACGTCGGGCTGGCCTGGCTCCTCTGCGGCGTCGTGCTGTACGTCGGCTACCGCAAGTCCCAGCAGAAGCCGGTGCTCAAGCGGGTGACGATCCCCGAGCGGGCGCTCCGCTACGAGGCGCTCGAGCCCGAGTTCGGCTCGATCCTCGTCCCGATCCTCGGCACGCCGCTCGACGACGACATCATCCAGACCGCCGGCCGCCTGGCGGGGGAGACCCGCGACGATCTCGAGTCCGACGGGGCGGTGATCGAGGCGATCTGGGTGTTCGAGATCCCGCTGGCGCTTCCGATGGATGCCCCGCTGCCCGACGCGCAGGTCAAGCGAGCGCGGGAGGCGCTGGCGCGCGCGAAGCTCGTGGGGGAGGAGTACGAGGGCGTGGAGGTGGCGACCGCGATCGTCCGCGCCCGCCGCGCCGGCGAGGCGATCGTCCGCGAGGCGCGCCGCCGCGGCGTCGAGGCGATCGTGCTCGCCGCCGAGGAGTCCTCCCGGGTGCGCGGCGGCTCGCTGCTCGGCGGCGTGGGCGGGCCGCTCGAGAACTATCTCGGCGACGTCTCCCGGTATGTGATCGGCAAGGCCCCGTGTCGCGTAATCCTGACCGCGCCGCCGGCCGACTGGCGGCCCAGGGCACCGGCTCCGGCTCCGGCCGAGCCCGAGCCGGTCCCGGCCGGCGAGGAACAGCGGTCGGCGCCGGCCGGGGGACCGGTCGATGGCTGAGCGCCGGCTCGAGGGGCTGCAGCGCGTCCTCGGGGTGTATCCGCTCGCCTCGAGCGCCTACGGGAACGTCGGATCGTCGATCTATTACGCGCTCGGCCTGGTGGCGGCGCTGGCGCTTGGGCTGACCCCGCTCGTCTTCATCATCTCGGGCTTCATCTTCTTCCTGACGGCGTCGACATACGCCGAGGCGACCGCGATGTTCCCCGAAGCCGGCGGGTCCTCGTCGTTCGCGCGCCACGCGTTCAACGAGTTCTGGTCGTTCTTCGCGGCGTGGGGCCAGATGCTCAACTACATGCTGACGATCGCGACGTCGGCGTTCTTCGTACCCCATTACATCGGGGGGCTGTTCTGGCCGGCGCTCCAGCATCCCCCAGGCGACGTGATCGCCGGCATCGCGGCGATCATCGTGCTCGCCGCGATCAACATCCGTGGGGTCGAGGAGTCGATCGGGGTGAACCTGGTGCTCGCCGTGATCGACTTCTGCACGCAGGTCCTGATCGTGCTCGTTGGGGTCGTGCTGGTGTTCTCGCCGCAGGTCCTGAAAGACAACGTCCACCTCGGGGTGGCGCCGACGTGGGGAAACTTCTTCGTCGCGATCCCGCTCTGCATGCTCGCGTACACGGGAATCGAGACGATCTCGAACATGTCCGAGGAGGCCAAGGACCCGGGCCGGACCGTGCCCAAGGCGATCAACCGAGTGGTGATCGCGGTGTTCGCGATCTACGCGCTGCTACCGGCGATCGCCCTGTCGGCGCTGCCGGTGCGCTGCGTCGGAAATCACTGCCAGACGCTGCTCGGGGTCGACGACCAGCACGGGGGATACGCCGGCGACCCGGTGCTCGGGGTGGTGCGGGCACTCCACCTTGGGCCTTTGCAGCATGCGGCCGAGGTCTACGTCGGGCTGCTCGCGGCGACGATCTTGTTCATCGCCACCAACGCCGGGATCCTCGGAGTGTCGCGTCTCACTTACTCGATGGGAATTCACCGCCAGGTGCCCGAACGCCTGCGCCGCCTGCATCCGCGGTACGGCACGCCGTGGGTCGGGATCGTGATCTTCAGCACGATCGCCGCGATCGCCCTGATCCCGGGCCAGGCGACGTTCCTGGGCAACCTGTACGCGTTCGGCGCGATGCTGTCGTTCACGATCGCACACGCCGCGGTTACCCGCATGCGGGTGACGCTCAGGGACGTCAAGCGTCCGTACCGACCACCCGGCAACCTGCGGATCGCAGGACGGGACCTACCGCTGTTCGCAATCGTCGGCGGCGCATGCACATTCGCGTCGCTGTGCGTCCTGACTGCACTGCACACGAGTGTGGCGATCGCCGGGATAGGGTGGCTGGCGGTCGGGATGATCGTCTACCCCGTGTACCGTCACCGCCATGGTCTCGACCTGACCACGACAACGAAGGTGGCGATCCCGCGGCCCGCGACCGAGGCCGAGGCCGAATACGAGTCGGTGCTGGTGGCGTTCGACGACAGCGGATTCGTGCCCGAGGTGATGGCGACCGCGGCGCGGCTGGCCGCTCGCCGGCGCCGCGGACTGCATGTGCTGGTGACGATCCCCGTCCCCTCGAACAGCCCGATCGACGCCTCGATGCCGCTGAAGGAGTCGGCGGCGCAATCGATCATCGAGGAGGCCAAGGTGCAGGAGGGCCGGCGCGTATCGGGTCACTGGGAGAAGGTCAGGGCCGGCCAGACCGGCCGCCGGATCGTCGACGAGGCCAAGGCGATGCGCGCCGCGGCGATCGTGATGCCGATGCCCCAGGACGGCGGCGGCTTCGGACGGGCGCTCGCGACCGTGCTCCGCGAGCGGCCGTGCCGCGTGATCGTCGAATCGATTCCGAACCCCGATCGCAAGCGGCCGACCGTGGCGGCGTAGCCTTGAGGCTGATGAGAGATTGGCGGGACCTGCTCGGTGCTGTGGGGCTGCACCCCGGACGTGTTCCCGGGCGCGTTCCTGCGGTGCGCAAGGTCCGGCGGCTCGACCGCGCGGCCGTTCGGGCCGGCGCGGCGGCGGCCCTGGAGATCGTGGCCGTCGTCGGGCTTGCCACCGCCGGCGTCGCCGCGCTGCAGTCGACCACATCCGACGCCGCCGGGCTCGGGAGCCTGTACCTGTTGGCGGTCCTCCTGATCGCGATCCGCAGGGGCCAGCTGGCCGCGCTGGTGACCGCGGTCCTCGGCGTGCTCGCGCTCAACTTCTTCTTCATCGTCCCGCGCCACCGGCTGGCGATCGCCCACTCGCAGGACCTAGTCGAGCTGATCGTGCTGTTGATCGCGGCCGTCGTGGTGGGCCGGCTGGCCGCCGTTGCCCGCGAGCGCGCCGCCGAGGCCGAGCACCGCGCGGTGGTTGCCGCCGCCCGCGAGCGCGAGGCCAAGCTCGTCGCGGAGGTCGCCTCGGCGATCTTGGCCGGCGAGAGCTTCGGCGCGCAGCTCGAGACGATCGGCAATCGCGTCGCGCTGGCGACCGCCGCCGGTCGTGCCCGGATCGTGCTCGAACCGGTGCCGACGGCGATGCCGGACGAGGTCGCGGTGCCGTTGCACTCGCGCGCCGGCAATGCATGGCTGTACCTGACGAACGACGTCGCGTGGGACCAGCGCGCGATCGAGCGGGTGGCCGAGTCGCTCGGGCGGCTGGTCGACGTCGCCGTGGAGCGGGAGCGGGTGTCCGGGCGGGCCGCCGAGACCGAAGCCTCGCGCCGTGCGGAGGTCGCCAAGACCGCGATCCTGCACGCGATCTCCCACGACCTGCGTTCACCGCTGACCGCGATCACCACCGCGGGCTCGGCGCTCGCGATCGGCGGCGTCACCGAGGCCGAGCGGTCTGAGCTGATCGAGGTGATCGAGACCGAGAGCGCTCGGCTGGCCAAGCTCGTCGACGACCTGCTCGACCTGTCGCGGATCGAATCAGGGGCGGTCGCGCCGCAGTCGGACTGGTGCGACCTCCATGACGTCGTCGCCTCGGCCGCAGCGCACGCCTCGGGCGAGCACCCGATCGAGTTCCAGCTGCCCGGAGACCTGCCGCTCGTGCGCGCCGACGCGGCCCAGCTCGAGCGCGTGTTCTCGAACCTGATCGAGAACGCGGTCAAGTTCTCTCCGCCGGGAGCGCCGGTGCGGATCAGCGGCAGCGCCAGCTCCGGCCGGGTGGCGGTTCGCGTCGCCGATCGCGGCAGCGGGATCCCGCGCCGATATCGCTCGCAGGTGTTCGAGCCGTTCTTCCGGGGCCGGGGCGCGGCCGGCGCGGGATCGGGCCTCGGGCTGGCGATCTGCCGAGGCTTTGTCGAGGCCAACGGCGGGCGGATCGTCCTCCAGTCGGGACGGGACGACGGCACTTCGTTCACGGTCAGCTTCCCCGTCGCGCGCCAGCCGGCGGACGCCGAGGACGCGGTCACCGTGCTCAAATGAGCGCCACAGCCCTCCGCGTGCTCGTCGTCGATTCCGCGTCATCGACCACCCCATGAGTGCCACCGCCCCACGCGTACTTGTGGTCGATGACGAGCCGCAGATCGTGAGAGGTCTGAAGATCCTGCTTCGCAGCGCGGGCTACACGGTCGAAACGGCCGAGACCAAGGCCGATGCGCTCGTCGAGCTCGTGTCGCGCCCGCCCGACGCGCTCGTGCTCGACCTCGTCCTCCCCGACGGCCGCGGGGTCGAGATCTGCGAAGAAGTGCGGCGGTGGAGCCGCCTGCCGATCCTGGTGCTCTCGGCCGTCGGCGACGAGCGGGAGAAGGTCAGGGCGCTCGATGCCGGCGCCGACGACTACGTCACCAAGCCGTTCGGCACCGATGAGCTGCTGGCCCGGCTGCGCGCGCTGCTGCGGCGGTCGGCCGACGTCGGCGGCAGCCCGCAGCTGAAGATCGGCGAGCTCGTGATCGATCTGTCCGACCGGCTGGTCACGCGCGACGGAAAATCGGTCCATCTGACGCCGATCGAGTTCGATCTGCTGCGCGTGCTCGCCCAGCACCAGGGCCGGCTGATCACCCACCGCCAGCTCTTGCGGGAGGTCTGGGGCCCCGAGTACGGCGCCGAGACGCACTACCTGCGGGTCCACGTCGCCCACATCCGGGCGAAGCTCGAACCGGATCCGTCGCGGCCCCGGTACCTGATCACCGAGCCGGGGGTCGGCTACCGGCTGCGCGATCCGGCGGCGTAGGCGGCCGCTCGCGGGTTTTCCCGCTCAGCGACGCCGGCGTTGGGCGCCGACGGCTGAACGGCGGGCACCTGAAGGGTGTGGCCGGGGTGAGCTGCGCCGCAAACGTACCCCGCAAACCTCAGAGGGCGAACCGGTAGCCGACGCCGGGATCGGTGCGGATGTACCGCCGCCCGCCGGCGGGTTCGATCTTGCGCCGGAGGTTGGCGATGTGCGCGCGGAGCACCTGGGTGTCCTCGCCGTACCCGGGCCCCCACACCGCCAGCAGCAGGTCCCGGTGGGTCATCAGCCTCCCGCGGTTGCGGATCAGCAGGCGCAGCAGGTCGAACTCCGTGGGGGTCAGGTGGACCTCCTGCCCGTCGACGCGCACGGTGCGCCGGGCCAGGTCGACCTCGAGCCCTTCCACCCGGATCACCGCCTCCTCGGGCTCGGGCGCGATCCGGCGGAGGTTGGCCTGCAGGCGCGCGACGAGCTCTCGTGGGCCGAACGGCTTGGTCACGTAGTCGTCCGCGCCGGCCGCCAGCGCCCGTACCTTGGCGTCCTCATCGCCCACCGCCGAGAGCACGATCAGCGGCAGGTCGCTCCATTCGCGCAGGCGCCGGCTCAGCTCGACGCCGTCGAAGTCGGGGAGCACCAGATCGACGATCGCCGCGTCGGGCCGCCGCGTCGCGGCGATGTCGAGCGCCTCCTCCGCCGTGCTGGCCGGTAGCGCCTCGAATCCGGCGTCGCGTAGGATCACGCGGAGCGCCCGCAGGATCTGCTGCTCGTCATCGACGACGAGAACGCGGGGACGTGGTTCGGTACTCATATCGTCGATGACGCGGAGTCGACGACGAGAACGCTGGCTCGCGGCTCGGCGGTCACTTCGGCAGCGCCGGTTCGGCCTCTGGCTGCTGCTCGACGGGCAGCTCGATCGGGAGCGACACCACGAAGCTCGAGCCCTGCCCCGGAAGCGACTCGACCGAGATCGTGCCGCCGTTGGCCTCGACGAAGCCCTTCGCGATCGCGAGGCCCAGACCGGAGCCGGTGCCCGCCCCGCGGCCGGTCGCCCGCCCGCGGTAGAACGGCTCGAAGATCCGGGCGCGCTCGACGGCGCCGATCCCTGGTCCTTGGTCGACCACTCGCGCCACCACCCGCGGGCCGCTGCGGCGGACCCGCACCGACACCGGCAGCCCGCCCGAATAGCGCACGGCGTTCTCGAGCAGGTTGGCGAACGCCCGCTCGAGGTGCGCGGCGTCGGCCCTGACCGGCGGCACGTCCGGTTCGATCGCGAGCCGCACGTCGGCCGCGGGCTCCGACAGCCCCTCCCGCGCCGCGTGCAAAACGTCCTCGAGCGAGACCCAGTCTCGGCGCGGCTCCGCCCGCCCCGCCTGGAGCCTCGACAGGTCGAGCAGCTTGTCGACGAGCGCGGCGAGCTGCTCGCCCTCCTCGATCACGGCGGCGCTCAGTTCGGCCCGCTCGCCGGGAGTGAGCGAATCGCTCCCGAGCGCGTGTCCGGCGGCGACGATCGCCGTCACCGGCGTGCGCAGGTCGTGCGAGACCGCGCGCAGCAGCGCGGTCTTGACGTCGTCGCTGCGCCGCAGCGCCGCGGTCTCGACGGCCTCGGCCTGCAGCGCGTCTCTGCGCAGCGCGATCGCGACGAGTGCCCCGAGCGCGGGCACCACGGACGTCAGCAGCCGCTGCTCGGTGTCGGAGGCGAGCCGGCGAGGCACGAGCAGCGTCCCGACCTGGGCACCGTCGGTGCCGCTCAGCTCGAGCGCGCGGCGGCGCCGGTCGGCGGCCACCGCTCCCAGCTCGATCGAGACGGGGCCGATCCCCAGGGCCTCGGCGACCCTGCGGGCCGCGGCCGCGAGCGCACTCTCGGTCTCCGAACCGCCGAGCAGATCCCGCGCCACCGCCGCCGCCAGGTCGGCCTCGGCGCGGCGGCGGTCCGCCTCGAGCGCGCGGCTGCGGGCCACATCGGCCACGGTGCTGACTGTGACCGCGACGACCGTGAACGCTCCGAGCGCGACCCAGTTGCGGCTGTCGGCGATCGTGAACCGGCCGGTGGGCGGGAGATGGAAGAAGTTGAACGCCGCGGCGCTGAGCAGCGAGGTCGTGAGCCCGAGCACAACCCCCCAATAGGCGGAGACGAGCAGCACCGCCGGTAGGTAGACGACGCTCAGCGACACCACCGGCGCGAGCGACTTGAGCGGGTAGATCGCGGCCGTGGCGAGAGCCACCAACACGACCGAGACCGCGATGCCGACGAGGAAGTTCGGCCTGGAGGCGCGCAACGTCCCCGGCCGCTCGCCAGGCCGCGTGCGCGGAGCGGCGCTCACGCCGTTCCCGCGCCTCCGTACGACGCCGGCGGCGCTCCGCTCGACTCGGCCGAGGCGATCTGATCGAGCAGACCCGACGGGCTGGTGCCGCCGAGCACGCGCAACCGCGGCAGCCGGTAGGGGTCCTCGCTGTGGTTGGCCCACCCGGGGATCACGGTCGTCGAGCCGACGAACCCCGCCGACTTGACCGCGGCGATCACGGTGGCGTCGTAGTGGCCGGACGGGTAGCAGAACCAGTTGACCGGCACGCCGTAGCGCTTCTGAAGGATGTGGCGCGCCGTCGCGACCTGGTACTGGAGCTGAGCGGCATCGAGCGCGATCAGGTCGGCGTGGCTGATTCCCTGGGTGTCGAGCTCCCAGCCGGCGGCGATCAGCCCCCGCACCTGGGCGTCGGTCAGCCCTCCCTGCGACTGCGGCAGCCCGGTCAGCTGGATGTTCTCGTTGCCGACCCAGCCCAGGCGTTTGAGGATCGGGAGCGCGTTCTCGTACTGGGAGGCATAGCCGTTGTCGAACGTGAGCACGATCGGCTTGCCCGGCCCGAGCGGGACGCCGCGCGTCCAGTACGCCTCGAGCTGGTCCATCGTCACCGCGTGCCAGCCGGCGGCCTTCAGCGCCTGCATCTGCGCCGCGAACTCGCTCGAGGACACGTACAGCCCCGGGAACGGGGCTCCCGCCGGCGGCGGGTTGATCACGTGGTACATGAGAACGGGCACGGTCGCCGTCCCGGGCTTGCCGGTGGCGACCCCGGTGACCGTCGTCTTCGGCAGCCGGCTCGCGACGGCGGTCTTCGCGTGGCCGGCTCGCGCCGCCGTGGGGCCCTCGCGATGGGCGGTCTGGGAGGCGTTCGTGGCCGGCGTCTGGTTCGAGGTGGCGCCGCCGCCGCCGGCGATCAGGCCGATCATCAGCACGGCGACCACGACCACGAGAAGCGCCCCGACCGCGAACAGGCGGCGCCGGCGCGTCCGGGCCCGGCGCTCGCGCTCTCTGGCGTGGCGCCGCGCGCGAAAATCTGGTTGATCCGGCGGTTGCCGCCGAGGCTCGTTCATGAGCCCACGAGCGTACCCCCCACGAAGGCGAAATACAGGATGACCAAGACGGCCGCCTCGGGACGGCGCATCCCGCGGGGCCGTGCCAGCGCGCCCAGGCTCACGAGCGTCGCCCCGACGAGCCACGCGAGCTGCAGCTTCCCAAGCGTCGCGACCGCCGTGAACGAGACAAACAGCGACGGCACGATCAGGCCGAACCCGAGGTTGATCGTATTGCTGTTGAACGTCTCGCCGACCAGGGCTGCGCCGCGCCCAGCGACGCCGAGTCTGATCGCGGTGAGCGCGTTGGGGAGGCTCGTCAGCGGCGCGAGGATCAGCACGCCGAGGACGGTGTTCGGGATATGCCAGTCGCCGCCGAGCGCCAGCGCCGCCTGGACCATGCCCGCGCTGCCGGCGACGATGAGCACCACGTCGAGCACGATCAGCGCCAGCAGGTGGTGGGTGGGGTCGGTCGACGTGACCGCCGTCTGTTCGGGTCCGGGATGCTCGTGCAGGGCGCGGGCCAGCCGCCGCAGTCTCGATTCGGGCCGCTCGCTCAGCCGCTGTCCGCCGAGGACGAGCGCCAAGTACGGCATGAGCACGAGCGCGGACAGGAAGACCGCGCCGGCGGGGGACAGCCAGCGCAGCAGCAGGGCGGTCGCGAGCACGGTGATGATCAGGCCGACCGAGCCCTCGAGCAGGACGGTCTCGCGCGGGAGGTGGATTGCGCCGGCGATCAGAGCGCTCAGCCCGATCATCGCGGCCAGGTTGAACCCGTTCGAGCCGACGAGCACGCCGACGCCGACATCATGGGCGCCCTTGGCCAACGCGAACAGCGCGCTTGAGAGCTCGGGACCGTCCGCCGCGACCGCCGTCAGCAGGCCGATCAGCGCCTCGGGGAATCCGAAGCGGACGCCGAGCCGGTCGAGCCGCCGCGCGAACAGGCGCGCCGCCTGGAGCGTGACGCCCAGCGAGAATCCGAACAACGGCACTGCGAGGGCGGGGGACATGCGACTCCGGGGTCGGCGAGGACGTGCCGACCAGACTTCCCGGCTCACCCTCGGGCGCACGTTACCTGAAGGACTCCGTGGCCGAGCGGCGAAACGCACCGCATGCTGCGCAAACGACGTCACCCCGAGATCGAGATGCGGCCCGCCCAACCGGCCCAGGGCTACGAGCACCTGGCGGGCGAGTCGATCGCCGTGCTCGCATGGCTTCAGGCCAACCAGGTCGAGTTCGTGCTTGTCGGACCCGTCGCCGAGGCCGTCCGTGGAGGCGCCGGAGCCGCCGGCCCGGTCGCGATCGTCCCGGCGCCGTACCGCCGGAACTTCGAGCGCCTGTCGCGCGCGCTCGACGCCGCGAACGCCCGGCCCCGCCAGCACGGAGCCGACGCCGCGCGCGCGAAGGCCGGCCTCGAGCGGGCCGCGCGCGGGCAGCGCTGGCAGTTCCGCACCGGCATCCACTTCCTCGACGTGGAGGGTCGCTCGAGCGAAACGCCGGGCTATCAGGAGCTGCTCTACGAGGCGGGACGGTTTGAGCTGGCCGCGGGGTTGACCGTGGACGTGGCCTCTCCGGAGGACATCGAGCACTACGCGCACGTCCGCCGGACCGGATCCTCGCCCGAGCTGCGCATCACGCGCGGTACGAAGCCACAACTCGAGCACACGAGCTAGCCGCGCGCTTTCGGCCGGAACCCCCGGTCGCTAGGCTGGTTTCATGGCGATTCGGGTCAGATGGGCGCTGGCCGGCGCGGCCGGATGCGTGATGTTGCTCGTGGCGACGTGGTTCGCCGCGTTTCACGTCCCGATCCTCCGTAGCGCCGATCTATCGACCTACGTTGGGTTCACGGATCTGCATCGCCACGGCGCGGTAGAGGCGGCGACGAGCCTGTTCGTAAGGCTGTGCGACCCGAAGGCGTACGTCCTCTGGGCTCCGTTAGTGGTCGTCATCGCGTTGCTGCGAGGTCGGCCGCGGGTCGCGCTTGGCGCCGGGGTGATTCTGCTCGGCGCGAACGTGACCACCGAGTTGGTGAAGCACGTGGTCCCCGTGCCGCAACCCGCCGGGCTCTTGGACGGGTGGTTTCCGGTGCCGGCGACGTTGTGGCCGAGCGGGCACTCGACGGCGGCGATGGCGGCCGTCCTCTCCCTGATGCTCGCCACACCCGGCCGCCTGCGGCCGCTCGTTGCCGCGCTCGGCGCCTCATTCGCGGTGGCGGTCGGTTACTCGCTGGTCGCCATGGGGTCGCACTTCCCGGCCGACGTGTTCGGCGGCTACCTGGTGGCAGCGGCGTGGACGCTGGCGGTCCTGGCGGCGCTGTCGGCGGCCGAACGCCGGTGGCCGAGCGAGACGATCGCCGACCGGGTGTCGTTGCGCGCGGCGCTCGTCCCGCAGGCGGCCGTGATCGTCGCCGGCGTGGCGCTGATCGCGCTGATCGCGCTCACCCGTCCGCACGATGCCCTCGCCTACGCCCAGGACCACAAGCAGCTGGTGGCGGTCGCAGCGGCGATCGCCACGCTGGGCGTCAGCCTCTCAACCGGCGTGATGCTCAGCCTCCGGCGCTAGCCGGTCGGCTCCCCGTCCCTCTGCTCGCGGTACCGGCCCGGCTCCCACAACGGCTCATCGCCGCCGTTGGCGCCCCGGCTGAGGATGAACAGCAGGTCCGAGAGGCGGTTCAGGTACCGGACGACCTCGGGATTCAGCTCCTCGCCGCACGCGATCGCGAGCCGCTCGGCGCGCCGGCAGACGGTGCGGCACACGTGCAGGTAGGCGGCCGACGGGGTGCCGCCGGGGAGGACGAACGACTTGAGCGGCGCGAGCGTGGCGTTGACCTCGTCGCAGCGCTCCTCGAGCCAGGTGGTCTGCTCGGGGATGACCCGCAGCCGCTCGCGGTCGCGCTGGCCGCGCGCTCGGCGTCCGGCCTCGCCACTACGCGCGGCGCGCGACTCATCCGGCGGATCGTGGGGGGCGGCGATGTCCGCGCCGACGTCGAACAGGTCGTTTTGGATCCTGGCAAGCCACTCGCGGTACGCGGCGGGCATGTCCGCGATCGTCAGCGCCACGCCGATGTGCGAATTCAGCTCGTCGACGGTGCCGTAGGCCTCGATCCGGGGGTGGGTCTTGGGCACACGGCTCATGTCGCCGAGGTGCGTCTCGCCGGAGTCGCCGAGGCGCGTGTAGATGCGGGTCAGATTGACCGTCATCGCGTTGGCGAGTCTAAACCGCCCGCGCACGGTACGATCCGCCCGTTCAAGGTCGGTGGCGATGGGAAGCCGGTTGGAATCCGGCGCGGACCCGCCACTGTGATCGGGGACGCCAGCCGCAACAACCGCCACTGGTGACGCCGAGTCACCGGGAAGGCGCGGCCGGTAGGCCCGTCAGCCAGGAGACCAGCCTCCGACCGCCAAGCCGATATGCCCTCGTGGAAAGGGGTGGCCCTCATGCATCGCAAGACCCTCATCGCTCTTCTGGGAGCGATCGTCATGGCCGTCGCGGCGTCCGGCATCGCGCTCGCCGCCGGCTCCGGGCCGGCCGTGACCGTGCAGATCAAGAGCCTCAACAAGACCCTGCTCAAGCCGACCCCCGAGCACGGCCAGACGGGATGGATCACCAAGGGCGGCGCGCCGAAGGGCAAGTGCCCGGGCGCCAGCGCGGCCGGCGCGCTCAGCGCCGCCACGCACGGCAAGTGGGCGGGCAAGTACTACTCGAGCGTGGGCGGGGTGTTCGTGACCTCGATCCTCGGAGTGAAGCCGAGCGGCAACGATTTCTGGAGCGTCTACGTCAACGGCAAGGCGTCGAGCAAGGGGATCTGCGACATCAAGCTGAAGTCGGGCGAGAAGTTGCTGTTCAAGGTCGTCAAGTAGCTCCGACCTGGTCGTGATGCTCGAGGGCTGCAGTGACGGCGATTGCGATCGTCTCGGTGGTCGCGATCGCCGGCTGCGGCCTGGGCGCCGGCAAGTCGACCTCGGGCGTCGTCACGCTCACGGTGACCCGCGACTTCGGCACGGCGCCGGTCGGCTCGGTGACCGAGAAGAGCATCCCCGGCTCGCAGACCGTGATGCGGATGCTCGAGAGCGTCGTTCAAGGTCACGACGCGCTTCGGCGGTGGGTTCGTCGAGTCGATCGACGGCCACGCGGGCAGCTCGTCCCGGCTCGACTGGTTCTACTACGTCAACGGGATTGAGGCGAGCATTGGCGCCGCCGGCACCTCGGTCAACAAGGGCGACCGCATCTGGTGGGACCTCCACGACTGGACCGTCACCGATTCGATCCCGGCGGTCGTCGGCTCGTTCCCGGAGCCGTTCATCCACGGCATCAACGGGCGGCGCTATCCGGTCACGCTCGAGTGCGGCACCGACACCGCTAAGGCGTGCCAGCGGGTCACGTCCGAACTCAACTCCGATCGGCGTTCACGTCTCCGGCCAGGCGATCGGGGGGGATCCGGGTCCGGACTCGCTCGGGGTGGTCGTCGGCACGTGGAACGACGTCCACGGCGAGCTGCTGGCCGAGCTGATCGATCACGGCCCAGCGTCGAGCGGTGTGTACGCCCGCTTCGGCTCGGGCCGATGGCTCCTCGCTTGACCTGCTCGACCCGGCGGAAAGGTCGTCCGCACGCTCGGCGTCGGCGCCGGGCTGATCGCTGCGACCGCCCAGACCTCGACCGGGCCGTTCTGGCTGATCACGGGCACCGACGTCGCCGGCGTGTCGGCCGCCGCGGCGGCGCTCACACCGGCCCGGCTGCGCGACCATTTCGCGCTCGCGGTGCAGGGCCAGGCGGACTTCCCGGTCCCGCTCGAGGGGGCGAGTTGAGCTACCGCCGGCGCGCGAGCCCGCTGCATGCCGCCCGCGCCGGCGTCGGCTGCGCGTACTGCGCGGGGCTCGCGCTGGCGACGCTGCTGCTGTCCGCGCCGATCGCGCTGGGAGCGGTCGTGGTGTCGATCGCCGGCGCCGCGGTTGGCGCCGGCGTCGCCCGTGAGATGCGCCGCGCCGCGCTGCTGGCGCTCCCGGCCGGGCTGCTCGTGATGGCGGTGAACATGCTCGTCGCGCAGGGCGGCCTGACCGTGATCGCTCGCCTCGGGGATCTGCCGGTGTTCGGTCAGACCGACGTCACGCTCGAGGCGACCGCGTACGGGGCCGTGCTCGGGCTGCGAGCGATCGCGCTGATCCTGTGCGGCGCGCTCTACACGGCCGCGGTCGATCCCGACGAGGTGCTCGCGCTGTTCCGGCGCTTTTCGTTCCACTCCGCGCTGACCGCGACGCTCGCGACGCGGATGGTCCCGGTGCTCGCTCGCGACGCCCGGCGGCTCGCCGAGGCGCAGCGGTGCCGGCCCGGTCCGCCGCCGTCCCGGGCGCGGCTGATGCGCGCCACCACCTCCGGCGTGCTCGACCGCGCGCTCGACGTTGCGGCCGCGCTCGAGGTGCGTGGCTACGGCGCCGCGCGTCGCCCGCCGCGGGGCCGGCGCGTTCGCCGGCCGTGGTCGCGCCACGACATCGCGTTCGCCGCCTCGGCCGTGGCGATCGCGGGGCTGGCGGTTGGGGCTCGGGTCGCGAACCTGCTCCCGTTCCAGTCCGAACCTTCGCTCCATGCGCCCGTCGGCATCGGCGGGGCGGCGGTGGCGGCGGCGCTCTTGATCTGCGCGTTGCTTCCGTTCGCCGACCGCAGGGGAATCGAGCGGTAGGGGATCAAGCAGTGAGGGGGATCAAGCAGTGAGAGGGATCAAGCAGTGAGAGGGATCAAGCGGTGAGTGTGCTGTCGCTCCGGGACGTGACGTACACGTACCCGGGCACATCCGCGCCCGCGCTCGAGGACGTCACGCTCGAGATCGGCCCGGGCGAGCTGGTGGTGGTCGCCGGCGGGTCGGGCTCGGGGAAGTCGACGCTGCTGCGCGCCGCCAACGGCCTCGTGCCGCATTTCCACGGCGGATTGTTCGCCGGCCGCGCGACCGTCGCCGGAATGGACACGCGCGACCATGGTCCGGGCACGCTGGCCGGCGCCGTGGGCACGCTGTTCCAGGATCCCGAGACGCAGGTGGTGATGGGCACGGTCCGCGCCGAGCTGGCGCTGCCGCTCGAGAACCAGGGGGAGGCGCCGGCGGCGGTGGCTCGCGCCGTGGAGGAGACGGCGCTTGCGCTCGGGATCGCGCACCTGCTCGACCGCCCGACCGCGGAGCTGTCCGGCGGCGAGCTCCAGCGGGTCGCGCTCGGCGCCGCGCTCGCGGGCAGGCCGAAGCTGATCCTGCTCGACGAGCCGACCTCCCAGCTCGACCCCGTCGCCGGCGACGAGCTGATCGCGCTGCTGCGGCGCCTCAACGAGGACTTCGACGCGGCGATCGTGATCGCCGAGCACCGGCTCGAGCGGTGCCTGGGGTTCGCCGACCGGGCGATCGCGATGCGCGGCGGGCGCGTCGTCTGCGACGCCGCCCCGGCCGACTTCCTCGCCTGGGCGTGCGAGGCGGCGCCGGAGCTGGCGACCCCGGGCGCGCGCCTGTTGTCCGGCCTGGGGCTGGCGCCGGTGGCCGGCGTCAAGGGGGCCCGCTCGGCCCTGCGGGCGCGAGGGCTGCTCCCGGACGTCGATCCTTTCGCGGGCGGCGCCGCGGACCGGCGGGATCGCAACCCGCGCCGGCGCGCCGAAGACAGCACGCTGGCGCTCGACCGGGCCTGGCATGAGATCGATCGCGGGCCGGCCATCCTGCGCGGCGTCTCGCTGTCGGTCGGCGCGGGCGAGCGCGTCGCGCTGATGGGCCGCAACGGCGCCGGCAAGTCGACGCTGCTGCGGCACGCGGCCGGGCTGATGCGCCCGACGCGCGGGAAGGTGCGGACCTCGGGGCGGGTGGCGCTGCTGCTCCAGAACCCGACCAACTACCTAGTCCACGAGCGGGTCGCCCAGGAGGCTTCGGCGGCCGCGCTGGCGACGGTCGGGCTCGGCGACCCCGCGCTCGCCGGCCGCCATCCCCGGGACCTATCGGGAGGCGAGAAGCAGCGCCTGGCGCTCGCGATCGTCCTCGACGATCCTGACGGTGGGGATCTCAGTCAGAAGACCGCGGTGGTGTGCCTCGACGAGCCGACCCGCGGAATGGACCGCCGGCGCAAGGACGAGCTCGCAGCGCTGCTGCGCGAGCTCGATGCCGCTGTGCTGGTCGCGACCCACGATCCCGAGTTCGTGGCCGCGTTTGCCGAGCGGGTCGTGCTGCTGGGGGAGGGCACGGTGATCGCCGACGGATCGCCGGCGGAGATCCTCGCCGGCGGCACCTACTTCGCGACCGAGACCGCGCGGATCCTCGGCGGAGCGGGCGGCGCGCTCGCGGCCGAGCATGGCGTCGCGGTCGTGTCCGGATCGCCCGGACCGCTCGGATCGCCCGGACCGCTCGGATCGGCCGGACCGCTCGGATCGGCCGGACCGCTCGGATCTGCGGGACCCCCTGAGGCGAGGGCGGGGATGAGCGCGTGACCTGGCAGCTCGGCGCGTTCGCGATCCTCGCGGTGGCGCTCGCGTGCGGGTTCGCCTGGTACGAGCGGGTCCATCCAGACGCGCGGATCGTCGCGCTGGTGGGCACGCTGGCGGCGTTCGCGGCGCTCGGGCGGATCGCGTTCGCGGCGTTCCCGAACGTCAAGCCGACGACCGACATCGTGCTGATCTCCGGCTACGCGCTCGGCGGCGGCCCCGGATTTGCGGTCGGCGCAGTCGCGGGGCTGGCCTCGAACTTCTTCTTCGGCCAGGGGCCGTGGACCCCGTGGCAGATGGCGGGCTGGGGGGCGACCGGCGTGGTCGGCGCCGGGCTCGCGGTCGTGACCTACCGGCGGATCGGCCGGTGGCCGCTGGCGATCGTGTGCGCGGTCGTCGGGTTCGGGTTCACCGCGCTCCAGGACGTCGGCGACTGGGTCACCTACAGCGACCACAGCCTCGCCCAGGTCGGCGTGTATGTGGGCAAGGGGATCGGATTCGACTTCATCCATGCCGGCGGCTGCCTGGTGTTCGCGCTCGCGTTCGGTCCGGCGCTGATCCACTCGCTCCAACGCTTCCGGACGCGGCTGAACGTGACGTGGGGGACGGCGACGCCGCTGCTCGCGATCACGGTGATCGTCACTTCCACGCTGGGCTGGCTGGCTGGCCAGCCAGGTGGAGTCGGAGTGGGAGGGGCGGCGGCAGCGACCGCGAGCGACGGGCGGGCGGCGGCAGCGACCGCGAGCGACGGGCGGGCGGCGGCGGCGAGCACGCCGGCGGGCTACCTGATCGCGGCTCAGAACACCGACGGAGGCCTCGGGCCGGCGCCGGGCTCGGCCTCGTCGGTGCTCTACTCGGGCTGGGCCGCGCTCGGGCTAGCCGCCGCCGGCGAGAACCCGCAGGACGTCGTGCGCGAGGGCCACAGCCTGATCGCCTACATCGAGGGCGGCGTCGCCTCGGCGTCCGATCCCGGCGACCTCGAGCGGAACATCCTCGTCGCCGGCGCCGCGGGGTTGCCCGCCACCAGCTTCGGCGGACGCAATCTCCTCGCCGAACTGCGGGCCGACATCGGCCGGAACGGGTCGGTGAACAACCAGACGAACTGGACCTCGTTCGCGGTGCTGGCGCTGCGCGCGGCGGGCGTCGCGCCTCCGCCCGCAACGTCGGCGTGGCTCGTACGCCAGCAGGACGCCGACGGCGGCTTCAACTTCGCGACGCGGGGCGGGCAGAGCGACGTCGACGACACGGGCGCCGCGCTCGAGGCACTCGCCGGCGTCGGCGGCGGTGGCGCCGCTCGGGACCGGGCGCGCGCGATCCAGTACATCCGGCACCAGCAGGACCGCGACGGCGGCTTCCCGAGCATGCCGGGCGCCGGCTCGAACTCCCAGTCGACGGCATTCGCGGTCCAGGGGCTGCTGGCCGTCGGCGTCAACCCGAGCTCGATCCGCCGCGCCGGCCGGCCTTCTGCGCTCGACTACCTGCGCTCGCTGATCGCCGCCGACGGTCACGTCCGCTACTCGCGTGCAAGCAATGAGACGCCGACGTGGGTCACCGGCGAGGCGCTGATGGCGCTCGACGGCAAGGCGCTCCCGATCGCGGCCCCGGCGCGACGGAGGGCGTCGACCCCCGCCCCTCGGAAAACCCAGGCGACCACGCACACGACGGCGCGGCCGCGCAGCCGGCCCGGCACGCGTACGCCGGGTCGCACACCGCCCGGCGCCCCGCCGCCAGTCGCGGCGGGCTCGGGCCGTGACGCCGCCGCCGTCGATGAGCGATGCCGACCGGCTCGCGGTCGACGCGGGCATCCTGACCGCGCTCAGCCTGGCGTTCGTCGGCGCGAGCTGATTCGACCTCAGGAGAAAATCGGTACGCTCCGGCGCCCGAATGCAGATCGGAGTCCCCAAGGAGTCTGCCGAGAGCGAGCGACGGGTGGCGCTCGTCCCCGAGGTTGTGCGCAAGCTGTCGGGCGGCGATGGGGTCGAGGTTGTCGTCGAGCGCGGAGCCGGTGCGGGCGCGTTGATCCCCGACGGTCAGTACGAGGAGGCGGGCGCCCGGATGGCCGGGGATCCCGCCGCGGTGTACGAGTCCGAGATGGTGGTCAAGGTGGCCACGCCGACCGCGGACGAGATCGGGCGGCTGGGGTCGGACAGCGTCCTGATCGGGTTCTTGGCGCCGCTGACCGGGGGTGAGGCGATCCGCGCGATTGCCGCCACGGGTGCGACCAGCTTCGCGATGGAGGCAATCCCACGGATCAGCCGTGCCCAGTCGATGGACGCGCTGTCCTCGCAGGCGAACATCGCCGGCTACCGCGCGGCGCTGATCGGCGCGCAGGAGCTCGGGCGGTACTACCCGATGCTGATGACCGCGGCGGGGACGATCCGCCCGGCCACGGTGCTCGTGCTGGGCGCCGGCGTCGCGGGCCTCCAGGCGATCGCGACCGCTCGGCGGCTCGGGGCGGTGGTGCAGGGATTCGACGTGCGGTCGGCGGTCAAGGAGCAGGTCGAGTCGTTGGGCGCACATTTCTTGGAGTTCGACCTGGGTGGCGATCTCGAGGGCGCGGGCGGATATGCCAGGGAGCTCACCGCCGAGCAGCAGCAGCGCCAGCAGGAGTTGATGGCCGAGGCGATCGGCAAGGTCGACGTGGTGATCACGACGGCAGCGGTGCCGGGCCGGCGCGCGCCGGTGCTCGTCACCGAGAAGGCCGTGGAGCTGATGAAGCCCGGCTCGGTGATCGTCGATCTGGCCGCGGAGTCGGGTGGGAACTGCGAGCTGACCGAGCCCGGGCAGACCGTCGTGCGCCACGACGTGAAGATCCTCGGTCCGCTCAACGTGCCCTCGACGATGGCTGAGCACGCCTCGCAGCTGTACGCCCGCAACATCCAGTCGCTGCTCGGACTGATGATCTCTGAGGAGGGGGCGCTGTCGCTCGACTTCGACGACGCGGTGATCGCCGGGGCCTGCATCACGCGGGGCGGCGAAATCGTCCACGAGGCCGCGCGCGCCGCGGCCGAGGCCGGCGCGACCGCCAGCTCCTGATCCCCGAGGAGGACTTGACATGAGCACCATCACCGAGATCGCAATCCTCGTGCTGGCCGCGTTCGTCGGGTTCGAGGTCATCTCGAAGGTCCCGAACACGCTGCACACGCCGTTGATGTCGGGCACCAACGCGATCCACGGGATCGTGCTGCTCGGCGGGCTGTTGTTGATGCACGAGGCTCACGGGGTGCTCGAGCATGCGCTGCTGGTGATCGCGATTGCGTTCGGCACGATCAACATCGTCGGCGGCTTCCTGGTCACCGACCGGATGCTCGGGATGTTCAAGCGCAAACCGGATCTGCCCTCGGGCGAGAGCGCCGGAGAGCTCGAGGGCGGGGAGGAGTAATGGCGGTGGCGACGATCTTCCTGCAGCAGTCGAACTTCATCGACGCCTGCTACATCGTCGCGTTCTCGCTGTTCATCTACGGCTTGAGCGGGCTAACGGGGCCGCGCACGGCGGTGCGCGGGAACAAGATCGCGGCCGTCGGGATGGCGATCGCGATCGTGGCCACGCTGCTGACCCCGCACGTGCTGTCGGGGTCGAGCACGCCGTGGCTGATCGCCTTGGGCCTGGTGATCGGGACCGCCGTCGGCGTACCCGCGGCCCGCAACGTGCGGATGACCGCGATGCCGCAGATGGTCGCGATCTTCAACGGGGTCGGCGGCGGGGCGGTGGCGATCATCGCCTGGATCGAGTACCGGCACCACTTCCAGTCGGGTCTGTCGTTCTGGGTCGAGAAGTCCGAGATTCCGACGCTGTTCGCGGCGATCGTCGGCTCGGTCTCGTTCTGGGGATCGAACATCGCGTTCGGGAAGCTCCAGGAGATCCTGCCCGGGCGGCCGATCAAGCTCCCGGGTCAGTCGGCGATCAACGGCGTGCTGTTCGTGATCTGCGTGGGCTCAGCGATCGTGCTAGCCGCGGGGGTGCACTCGCAGGCGCTGTTCATCATCGGCATCCTGTTCGCCGCGGCCCTGCTCGGGAACATGGTCGTGCTCCCGATCGGCGGCGCTGACATGCCCGTCGTGATCTCGCTGCTGAACGCGTTCACGGGACTGTCGGCGGCCGCCACCGGTATCGCCCTGAACAACACCGCGATGATCGTCGCCGGGATGATCGTCGGCGCGTCGGGCACGATCCTCACGAACCTGATGGCCAAGGCGATGAACCGCTCGGTGCCGGCGATCGTCGCCGGCGGGTTCGGAGGAGCGATCGCGGCGCCGGCCGGCGCCGGCGCCGAGGACCGCGGTCCGGTCCGCTCGACGAGCCCCCAGGACGTTGCGATCCAGCTCTCCTTCGCGCGGCAGGTGGTGATCGCGCCCGGTTACGGGATGGCGGTCGCGCAGGCTCAGCACGCGGTCCGGGAGCTCGAGCGGGCGCTCGAGTCCAAGGGCGTCGAGGTCAAGTTCGCGATCCACCCGGTCGCCGGGCGGATGCCCGGGCACATGAACGTGCTGCTCGCCGAGGCCGACGTGCCCTACGACCTGCTCAGGGAGATGGACGAGATCAACCCTGAGTTCTCGCGCACCGACGTAACGCTCGTGATCGGGGCCAACGACGTCACCAACCCGGCGGCCAAGAACGAGCCCGGGTCGCCGATCTACGGGATGCCGATCCTCGAGGTCGACCGCTCCGGCGCCGTGATCGTGCTCAAGCGCTCAATGGCGTCCGGATTCGCCGGGATCGACAACCCGCTGTTCTACGACCCCAAGACAGCTCTGCTGTTCGGCGACGCCAAGCAATCTGTCAGCGAAATCACTTCCGAGGTGCAGGCGCTCTAAGCGTTTTCCGAGACTGGTGCCGCCGGCACCGGGCACCCCCGATCTGCGATGGATCCCAACCGCCTGAAGGACATCCCGATCTTCTCGCACCTCTCCGACGAGGAGGCCAAGCGCCTCGCCGCGTTCGCCACCGAGACGACCGTGGCCGATGGGCAGATCCTCGTGAAGCAGGGCGACTACTCGACCGAGCTGATCGCAATCGAGGAGGGGAACCGCCGACGTCATCCAGGACGGGACGAAGATCGCCTCGCTCAAGAACGGGGACCTGATCGGCGAAATGGGCCTGATCGAGCGTGAGCCGCGCAACGCCGACGTGATCGCGACCTCGCCGATGCTGGTGATGAAGCTGACCCACTGGGAGATCCGGCCGATGTCCGAGGAGACGCTCAACCGGATCAAGGAGATCGTCGCCCAGCGCCGGCAGGACGGCGTGGCCGATCCGGCCCACTGAGTGATCCGCGGGACGCGCTCTTGTTTGTGAGCGCGAGCCCGTCAGCTAACTCCGCAAGCAGCAGGCGCCATTTGCAAGGCCTCGCCCACGAAGGACTGTTTCTGTTCGTTTCCTGCAGCTTTCGCAGCCGGAGACAGCGCAAGGGCGAAGCGCGAGCGAAATCGACCGGATTCAAGGCCGACCGTCATTCATCGATGCGACGTATCTCGACGCTGTCCGGACTGCTGGCCTTGGCGCTGGTTGTGCCGGGCTCCAGCGCACTGGCGGCGAGTGTGTCGGGCGGGGCGGCCATGGGGCTGGTCAACCCGAAGCCCACGCGCAGCATCGTGACGGCCAGCTCGTCGACATCGGTATTCACGCGGACGCTCCGGGAGGGCGAATCGGGCGCCGACGTCACGACCCTGCAGACCTGGCTGACCGACGTCGGCTACAAGGTGCCGGCGACCGGCTACTTCGGCTCGATGACCAGGGCCGCTGTGATCCAGTTCAAGACGGCGGAAAACCTGAGACCGGCGAACGGCTTGGTCGGAAGCCGGGCGGCGGCGACGCTGCTGGCGGCGGTCAAGAACACCCCGCAGGGGTCCGGCGTGCTCGACACCCCCGGTGCGCCGGCGGCCGCGCCCACCGGTTGGGTATTCCCCCTCCAGCCGATATCGAAGGTCCTGCCCTCGAGTGACTGGACTCTCGACCAGGGGATCGATATCGGCATGCAGAACAACGCCTGCGGAGCGAACGCGATCGAGGTCGCGATGACCGCGGGCACGATCGTGCAGGAGGGCATCGACGGATTCGGGCCTGCCGCGCCGGTGCTCAAGGTCTCAAGCGGCCCGTACGCCGGCCGCTACATCTACTACGGCCACGCCCTGCCGGCGCTCGTGCCGGTTGGGACGGAAGTGACGGCCGGGGAGCCGATCGCCGAGGTCGGCTGCGGCGACGTCGGCCTGTCGTCGGCGCCCCACATCGAGATCGGGATCAGCGCGGTCGGCGGACCGCCGTGCTGCCCGGGGTACCAGGAGACCTCGCCGGCGATGTACGACATCGTGCTGAGCCTGTTCGAGAAGGCCGGCGGATAGCTCCGGTAGGTGTCCGCACCGGGTGCCGTGGATACCCTCCGGTGCGATGGGCGATCGTGATCGAGTGACGGCGCCGGCGCTGCCGCTGCGCACGACCGCCGGCACGCTCGAGCTCGGGGGCCGGCCGTGGCTGATGGGCGTCGTCAACGCCACGCCCGACTCGTTCTCGGACGGCGGCGCCCTCCGGACGCTCGACGAGCGGGTCGAGCTGGCGCGGTCGCTGCTCGATGCCGGCGCCGAGATCATCGACATCGGCGGGGAGTCCGGCGTCACCAACCGGCCGCCGGTGGCGCCCGAGGAGGAGATCGAGCGCGTGGTCCCCCTGATCGAGCGCGTGAGCTCGGAGCTGGGCGCGCTGGTGTCGGTCGACACGTACAAGCCCGCGGTGGCGCAGGCCGCGGTCGCCGCCGGCGCGGCGATCGTCAACGACGTCAGCGGCCTGCGCGATCCGGAGCTCGCGGACGTGTGCGCGGGCACGGGCGCCGGGCTCGTGCTGATGCACACGCGAGCGGCGCCCAAGCAGAAGCTGCTCGACCCGACGCTCGACGGGCTGGTCGGTGCCGACGTCAAGCGTTTCCTGCGCGAGCTGATCTCGGTGGCGATGGCCCACGGCGTCGCGTTCGAGCAGTTGATGCTCGATCCAGGTCCAGACTTCGGGAAGACTCCCGCCCAGACGGTCGAGGTGCTGCGGGAGCTGGCCGATCTGCAGGCGCTCGAGCGACCGCTGTTGCTGGCGGTGTCGCGCAAGGATTTCGTGGGGGCGATCACGGAACGACCACCGCGGGCGCGCCTGGCCGGAACGCTCGCGGCGATCGGGCACGGGGTCGATGCCGGCGTCCATGTCCTGCGCGTGCACGACGTCGCCGACGTCGCCGATTACCTGGCGGTGCGCGCGGCGCTGCTAGGCGAGGCCGAGGTGGACTCCGGGCTCAGGCTCGACACCGAGCTGCGCCGGGAACCGCAATCCCGCTAGGCTGGGGAAGCTGAATCGCCGGTCGCTGGCGCAACGCGACCGGAGCCTACCGATCATCCCCTTAGGAGGAAGTACATGTCGATTCTCGACCGCGACGCGCTTGCAGCAAGCCCGCTCGCCGATCTTCACGCCCTCGCGTCCGAGCTCTCGATCGACGGCTATCGCCGTCTGCGCAAGGACGAGCTGATCGACGCGATCATCGCCCGGCAGGGTGGTTCGTCCGCCGAGGAGGCACAGGCGGAGGAGGCACTCGCCGAGAAGGCCGCCGAGGCGGCGCCCGCCGAGGAAGCGTCGGCCGAGGACGAGGACCGCGGCGAGGAGGAGCGTCCGGCCGCGCGCCGTCGGAGGAGTCGCCGCGGTGGCCGGAGCCGGTCGGCCGGCCGCGACGAGGACGCTGCCGCCGGCGGTGACGAGGACGCCGCCCCACCGGAGGAGGCCGCCGAGGAGGCCGAGGAGCCCGCGGATACCGCCGCCCGTCCCGAGGCTGAGCGCGCCCTCGAGGAGGAGATCGTCGAGGGCGAGGTCGAGCTGCTCCCGAACGGCTCGGGGTTCCTGCGCGTCAATCCGCCCGAACCCTCCGAAGACGACGTGTACGTCTCGGCCGCGCAGGTCAAGCGGTGCGAGCTCGTCCCGGGTGACCGGATCTCCGGTCCGCGCCGCGCGCCCCGCCGGTCCGAGCGGTTCGCGTCGCTGATCCGGGTCGACACGATCAACGGGCGCCCGGCGGACGAAGTCGCCGACAGCACGCGGTTCGACGACCTCCCCGCCGCGTACCCGAGCGAGCGCTTCCGGCTCGGATCGGACGATCCGACGATCAAGGCGATCGAGTGGCTGACGCCGTTCGGCCGGGGCTCGCGGGTGTCGATCGTCGGGCCGTCCCGCGCCGGCAAGACCGAGGCGCTGCGCCGGCTCGCCGCGACCCTGGCCGGCCTCGACGAGATTCAGCCGTCGCTGGTCCTCGCCGGCGTCCGCCCCGAGGAGATCACCGAATGGCAGCAGGGACCGACGGCGCCCGCGGCCGCAGTCAGCTTCGCCGCCTCGGCCGACGCTCAGGCCCAGACCGTCGAGCGCGTGGTCGACCAGGCCCGGCGGCTGGCGGCGCGCGGTTCACACGCGGTCGTGCTCATCGACACGCTCGACGGCATGCAACCGCACACCGCCCGCAAGCTGCTCGCCTCGGCGCGGAACATCGACGGCGGAGGCTCGCTCACGGTGATCGCCACCGCGAACGAGCCGCTGGGCGGGGAGACGACCGTGATCGCGCTCGACCCCGTGCTGGCGAGCACCGGCCGCTTCCCGGCCGTGGACTTGATCGCGAGCGGGACGATCCGCCCCGAACTGCTCGTGGGGGACGCCGGCGCCGAGGCGATCGCGCGGGCGCGGATCGAGGCCGTCGACCGCTAGGCGGTTCTCGGCGAGCCGGCGGTTCAATTACCCCGGGGGGCCTGGTCGAGAAACGACGATATACCTCACGTTTCTCGACCAGGCTAGAAAATCGGGCGGGAAGCGGCGGTCGACTGTGCGCTCCTCAACGACTCCCGTGAGTCAGCGTCAGCGGGCACGCCCGGGCAGCCGTGATCATGCTGCGGTGGGGGCGCGGAGGATTACGACCGTCGAGCCGAGGTACTGCTCGGTCTCGGGCACGTACAGATGCGGCTCGGGGATGAATCCGATTGCGCGCGCTTCGGCGGCGACCTCGTCCGGTGACACGCGGTCGAGGTGGACGCATACGTCGCACGCCTCGGCTGAACCGTTCGGTCCCACGATCTCGCGGCGGCGATGAAGCGCGGCGCGACCGTCCTCGTCCGCCACGCCGAGTAACCGGCTGGCGTAACGGATACCGAGGATCTCGCGAGCGTCAGGGGGCGGGGGGATGTCGTGGTCGTCGTCGAAGCAGTCCATCGCGTCCGCGAGCGCGGCGGCGAGCAGTCCACCCGGCTCGAGGTGCCCAAGCGCGCAGCGCAGGAACGCGGCGCGGCCAGACCTTCCTCCGAACAGCTGGAGCGTCTGCATCGGGGCGATGATCAGCGAGAAACGCCGGCCGAGCGAGAACTCGCGGGCGTCGGCGACGACCGTCTCGACCGGGAACTCAGCGGCGCGGATCGCTAGCGCTTCGAGGAGCCGCAGGTCGGCGTCGAGCGCAACGACCTCGACGCCGGCGGCGGCAAGCTCGAGCGCCACCCGGCCGGTGCCGGCGCCGATGTCGAGGACCGGTCCGCCGGTCTCCTCAGCAAGCCCGCGCCACAGCGCGAGGTCCTCGCTGTAGGCGCCGCATTCGAGGTCATGCCAGACCGCGTCGAGATTCATGTCCCGCGCACCGCCCCTTACTTTAGGATCGCGACATGGTTCTGGCCGACCTCCCCGCCGCGGGCCTGTGGAGCAACTGGGTGGGCAATCAATCGTTCACGCCGGCCTACGTCGCCGCCCCGCGCGACGAGGACGAGGTCGCCGCGCTCGTCCGGGACGCGGCCGAGCGAGGGACGAACGTCCGCGTCTTCGGCGCGCGTCACTCGTTCACGCCGATCGTGCAGACCGATGGGCTGCTGCTGGACCTGTCGGCGCTGAGGGGAGTCATCGAGGCCGACCGGACGCGCAAACGCGCCACGGCGCTGTCCGGCACGCTGATCCGGGACTTCTACGAGCCGCTGTGGCGCGAGGGGCTGGCGCTCAAGAACCAGGGTGACATCGACACGCAGCAGATCGCGGGCGCGGTGTCGACCGCCACCCACGGATCGGGGATCCGGAACAAGTGCTTCTCGGGCGTCGTTCGTGGTGTGCGCTTCGTGACCGCGACGGGCGAGATTCGCGACATCGACGAGAGCGAGCCCGACCTCCTGCGCGCGGCTCAAGTGTCAATCGGGATGCTCGGCGTGATGACACGGCTCGAGCTCGAGGTGACCGACTCGTACCGGCTCACCGAGCAGATCGACCTGTGGGCATGGGGTGAGGTGCTCGAGCGGTGGGACGAGCTCGTTCACGAGCACCGCCACTTCGGCTTCTTCTGGCTGCCCACCGAGGAGTCGGCGGCGCTCTACAACCTGTCCTCGCACGAGCAGACGATGGCGGACAAGTGCTACGTGAAGATCTACGACGACGCCACGCCGGATCAACCCGACAGCGACGTCGAGGGTCGGCGGACCGATCGTTGCTACCGCATCTACCCGATGGTCTACGACCCCAACTTCCACGAGCTCGAGTACTTCGTGCCGCTCGAGCTCGGTCCCGCCGCCCTGTCGGCGATGCGCGATCTGATGCTCCGGAGCCTGCCGGCCTCGATCTTCCCGCTCGAGGTGCGCACCGTCGGGCCGGACGACGCGTACCTGTCCCCGAACTACAACACCGCGACCACGGTGATCTCGGTGTCAGGAAAGCCCGGCACCGACTACTGGGACTACCTTCGCTCGGTCGACTCGCTCCTGCAGGACTTCTCGGCGCGCGTGCACTGGGGGAAGCTCCACTTCCTCACTCCCGAGCGACTTCACGCCCTGTATCCCGGAGCGGACGCGTTCATCGAGGCGCGCCGGCAGCTAGATCCGAGCGGCGTGTTCCTGAACGCCCACCTGCAAGAGCTGTTCGCCTGACCGAGCGAACCGCCGCACGCGCCGGCTGAGCAGCGGCGCGAACGTGACGATCGCGCCGAGCACGCCAGCCCAGATCAGGGTCTGGCGGGCTCCGAGCGCCGCGCTGACCGGGCCCGTCAGCGCATAGGAGAGCGGCAGCAGGCCGATCGAGATCAGCCAGTCGAGGCTCGACACGCGGCCCAGCAGCTGCGAACGGACATGGTGCTGCTTGGCGGTCGCCCACGCGATCGTGCCGGCGGTTTCGAACGTGTTGAACAGTACGCTGGCCAGCATCAGGCCCCACAACCGGTGATCGACCTGCTCGTCGGTGTTCGCGGCCGTGAGCTGCAGGCGGAACCCGACCTCGTCGCGCGGGACGAGGGGATAGACCGCCATCGTCACGTAGATGCCGCGATCGAACAGCATGTCGCCGACCTCGTCGACGGTGTCGGGGTCGGCCAACGGAACCTCGATGATCAGGAACCCAACGGCACCTCGATGATCAGGAACCCGGAGTGGCTCGGGGTGTGGACGCCGAGCTCCGCGAGCCGATCGAGGACGCGTGCGGTGAGGTGATGGAGCTTGGCGCGCAGCTGATCGCCGCGGACGTCGTTGACGCGGAGTCCCTCGAGCACGGTGGCCAGCGAGGCGACCGGCGACGGTCCCGAGTAGCGAAGCCGTGAGCGTCGTCGACGTACAGCATCGCGTCGTATTCGCGGGCCAACGCGGCGAACGCGGGAAGGTCGGGAGCGTTCCCGGTCATGCTGTTGACGCCGTCGATGCAGATCATTCCTGGGCGGCGCCGGCCCGAGTCGCGCAGCAATCGCTCGAGGTGATCGAGGTTCTCGTGGGCGAACCTTTCCACCGCGGCGCCGCGGGCCTCGGCGAGCGCGCAGCCGTCGTAGATCGTCTTATGCGCGCGACTGTCCAGGAAGATCGTGCCGCCGCCGGCGAGGACCGGGATCACCGACATGTGGATGTGGGTGATCGTGGGCAGTACCAGGCTGTCCTCGCAGCCCAGCAGCTCGGTCAGCTTGTCCTCGATCTCCTCGTAGAGGACCGGGCTGCCCAGCAGGCGCGACCAGCTCGGGTGGGTACCCCACCGCCGGAGGTAGTCGGGCACGGCGCCGATGATCTCCTGATCGAGGTCGAGCCCGAGGTAGTTGCACGACGCGTAGTCGGTCAGCCACTGGTCGCCGACTCGGATCTGGCGCCGATCGATCTCGTCGATGACCGCGTCGAGCATCCGGTGCGAGTACTGGAGCCGGGCGAGGTCCTCGGTCGAGCGGATCCAGCGCTCGAGCCAGCGATCGTGCTGGCGCGCCCCCCAGCGAAGCGCCTCGCGCGGATCGACCTCTGTGGGCGTCCGGGAGCCGTTCCGGTCGGGCCGGCGACGCAGGGCGGGTTCGGTGCTTTCCATACCACGCATTAGCCCGCTTATCGGAAGGTCGCCGGCGTACTGAAGCGTCGGGACCGCCGGTGGCCGGGTCGGCCAGGCCTGTTCGGCCAGGCCGGCTCGGTGGGCAGACAGCGGTTAGGCGAGCGGAGCTCGGCTCAATACGCCGTGCAGCGCGAACGATGCCGCGGGGAGGCCTTGTAACGGGCCTCCTGGCCGCGGTGCCACAGGACGTAGTCGATGTCCGCCTCGGTCGCGCCGGGGCGTTCGGTGGCGATCAGCTCGACGGCGTGTAGCGCGCACGCCCGGATCTCGATTTCCTCGGGCGAATCGTGCTCGATCAACTCGGCGCGTTCGATTCGGTCGAGGAGGGCCGGGTCGTACGCGAGCAGGCCGTCCATGCGCAGGACGTGCGGGACCAGGTTGTCGGCGAACATCGTCAGCCGATCGAGGTCGCGGAACGCCGCGGCCCCGGCCCTGGCCAGGTCGGCGGCCGCGATCTGGGCGCGCTTGAGGAACGGGACTTCCAGGCCGTCGTACCACGAGATGTCCGCGAACGAGTCCCATCCGGCCAGTCGGTCGACCAGGGCGACAGCCGAGCTTCCGGCAGCGTCGACCGCCGCCGCGAAACGGCCGCCGTGGTCGGTGGCGACGTGGCGCCCGAGGTCGTTCAGCGATCGCGCGAACAGCGCCATCAGCTCGTGGTCCGGATCCTGGCCGAGGGCCTCGGCGACCTCGCCGGCGTCGATGTGCGCAAGCTCGGCGGCGCTCCACGGCCCTTTCGTTGCGAAGCGCCCTCGGACGCCGGTCGCGATCGTGTAGTAGCCCGAGCGGCCGTCGCGCTTGTGGAGCGTGGGGAACCACCCCGAGCCGAAGTTGATCGCGTTGAGGGTCAGCCAGAACGCGGTCCGCTGCTCACGCGTGCCCTGGGTGAGGTGGGCGTCAGGGTCGGGCTCGGGTTCGGGCGGATCCATCGGCAACGTCCCGATATAGGCGGCCGTTCGCTCGGGCTCGACGCGCACGAATTGCGCAGTATTTGCGATCTTGGCGCACGCGGATCGGAGCTCGGTCAGGAGGTCGGACACGGCGTCAAAGCATGACGGGCAGGCCGGAAAACGACCACCGCCCCCGCTACCGTTGAGGTCGGCCCATGGCAGACACCGCCACCGAGCTCGAAGCCCTTCTCTCGGGATTGAACGATCCCCAGCGCGAGGCCGTCACGTACGGCGAAGGGCCGCTGCTGATCCTGGCCGGCGCCGGATCGGGGAAGACCCGGGTCCTGACCCACCGGATCGCGTTCCTGGTCGCGACCGACGCGGCCAAGCCGAACGAGATCCTCGCGATCACATTCACCAACAAGGCGGCGGGGGAGATGCGCGAACGCGCCGAGCTGTTGGTCGGCCGCCGGGTGCGGGCAATGTGGGTGATGACGTTCCACGCCGCCTGCGCCCGGATACTGCGCGCCCACGCCGACAAGCTCGGGTACACGCGCCGGTTCACGATCTACGACCAGGCCGACACGCGGCGGCTGATCAAGCGCTGCCTCGACGACCTCGGGATTGACCCCAAGCGGTTCACGCCGGCATCGATCCACAACCAGATCTCCGACGCGAAGAACAAGCTCCGCGATGCCGACTCATACGCGCAGATGGTCGGCTCGTTCTTCGAGCAGACCGTGGCCGACGTCTATCGGGCCTACGAGCGTGAGCTGCACCGGATGAACGCGATGGACTTCGACGACCTGCTCGTGCGCGCGGTCAACGTGCTCGAGCTGTTCCAGGAGGTCCGCGATCACTACGCCGGCACGTTCCGGCACGTGCTCGTCGACGAGTACCAGGACACCAACCACGCCCAGTACCGCTGGCTCCAGCTGCTGGCCGAGGAGCGGCGCAACCTGATGGTGGTCGGCGACGACGCCCAGTGCCTGGTGGCGGGGACGATGGTGACGATGGTGGGCGGGTCGCGGCGCGCGATCGAGGAGGTTTCCGCCGGGGATCACGTTGTGTCGGCGTTCGGGGGCGGTTCGTTCGGGCCGGCGCGGGTGGTGCGCGTACATCAGTCTTTGCGAGCCGACGGGGTCGCGATCACGCTGCGCTCAGGCCGGCGGCTCGTGAGCACCCCCGAGCACACCCATTTCGCGGGGTACGCCTGCCGGGACCTGTCGGGCGCCCCCGATATGCACAACGTGTCACGGCGCGTCCCCGCCGCATGCCGTGTACAGATAAGCACCCCCCAGATGCTTATGTGTACACCGCGCGACGGTGGCGGGAGCGACGTCGCGTTTTCCACGATCCCGGCGCGCCTAGCGGTTGCGGCCCGTCGGCGCGGCGAGCCAGCGGCGCTCCGCCACGTCCGGCTCGCCCGCTTCGGTGCCGACGGCGGGGAGCTGCCGTTCACGCCGGCGGCGCTCGTGCGCCCCGGCATGGTCATGTTCAACGAGCACGGCGGCTACGACGTGGTCGAGTCGGTCGAACGCGTCGAGCTCGAGCGGCCCGTGTACGACCTGGACATCGCGCGCACCCACAACTTCATCGCGAACGGGATCGTCACCCACAATTCGATTTACGGGTTCCGCGGCGCCGACATCCGCAACATTCTCGAGTTCGAGGACACGTTCCCCGACGCGCACGTGGTCAAGCTCGAGCAGAACTACCGTTCGACCCAGACGATCCTCGACGCGGCCAACGCGGTCATCCGCAACAACCGCGGACAGAAGCGCAAGGCGCTGTGGACCGAGCTCGGCCAGGGTGACCCGATCAAGGTGCGCGAGCTCGAGGACGAGCACGCCGAGGCGCGGTTCGTCACCGGGGAGGTGCAGCGGCTGCTCGACGAGGGCGTCTCGCGGGCTGAGATCGCGATCTTCTATCGCACCAACGCCCAGTCGCGGGTGCTTCAGGACACGATCGTGCGCGCGGACATCCCCTACCAGGTGATCGGCGGCACCAAGTTCTACGAGCGCGCCGAGATCAAGGATGCGATCGCGTACCTGATCACGCTCGTGAACCCGCAGGACGCCGGCGCGTTCACCCGGATCGTCAACGCTCCGCGGCGGGGTATCGGCTCGACCTCGATGTCGCGCCTGCTCGCCTACACCAACACGACCGGCACCTCGGTGTGGGATGCGGCATCCGACCCCGAGCAGGTGCCGGCGCTGGGTGCCGCCGCGGTCAAGGCGCTCCGGCGGTTCATGGCGACCATGCACGTGCTGCGGGAACGGGCCGAGTCGCGGCCGGCGGTCGCGGAGCTGCTGAAAGAGGTCCTGCAGGAGACCGGTTACCTCGAGGCGCTCGAGGCCGAGCGCACGATCGAGGCGCAGGGACGGCTCGAGAACCTCGAGGAGCTCGTCAACGTCGCCGCCGAGTACGACACGTCGGCGGAAGCCGATCCGGCGCGCGAGGCTTCGCTGGCTGACTTCCTCGAGCAGATCGCGCTGATCTCGGATGCCGACGACCGCAGCGACGACGAGGGGCTGGTCACGCTGATGACGCTCCACAACGCCAAAGGCCTCGAGTATCCGATCGTGTTCATGATTGGGTGCGAGGAAGGGGTGTTCCCGCACTCCCGTGCGCTCGACGAGGGCGACCTCGAAGAGGAGCGCCGGCTCTGCTACGTCGGCATCACCCGCGCCCAGCGCGACCTGTACCTGACCTACGCCCGCACCCGAAACGTGTTCGGGGCGCGCAGCTTCGGCGCCCCGAGCCGGTTCATCGGCGAGATCCCCGATGGGTTGACCGACCGCGAGCAGCAACAGCCGCGGGGCCTCGCCGGGATCCGCGCCCGCGCGACCTCGTGGGCGTCGGCCGGCTCGGCCGGCTCCGCCGGTGACGGCGGCCCGGCCTGGAACGCAGACGCGCCGGCACGGGATGTGCCCGCGTTCAGACTCGGCGAGGACGTCACCCACCCGAAATTCGGCGAGGGAGTCGTCACCGGGCTCGAGCCCGGCGGGATCGTCGTGATCCACTTCAGCCGTGACGGATCCGAGCGCAAGATGGTGGCCGACCTGGCCCCGATCTCCAAGCGGTAGACGCCTATCCTTTAGGGTCCCGCGAAGATGCCGGCGACGATCATCGACGGGAAGGCGGTTGCCGCACGCGTCCGCGCCGAGGTGGCGCGCGATGTGGCCGAGCTCAGTGAGCGAACCGGCCGGGCCGTGGGTCTCGCGACGATCCTGGTCGGGGACGATCCCGCGTCGGCCGTGTACGTCGCGAACAAGCGCAAGGCGTGCGCGGAGGCGGGGATCACCGACCATCACCAGCACCTCGGCGCCGATGTCACCCAGGCCGAGGTGGCGGGCGCGATCCTGGAGTGCAACAACAATCCCGACGTCAGCGGGATCCTGCTCCAGCTTCCGGTTCCCGCCGGGCTGAACGGCAAGGAGCTGACCGCGCTGATCTCGCCCGACAAGGACGTCGACGGCCTCACGCACGTCAGCGCCGGCCGGCTCATGCAGGGCGCGCCGGGGCTGCGGCCGTGCACGCCGCTCGGCGTGATCGAGCTGCTCGACTCATACTCGGTGCCGCTCGAGGGAGCCGAAGCGGTCGTCGTCGGGCGGTCGGACCTGGTGGGCAAGCCTGTCGCGTTCCTGCTGCTCGAGCGCAACGCCACCGTGACCATGTGCCACTCGCGGACGCGCGATCTCGCCGGCGTGTGCTCGCGCGCTGACGTGCTCGTGGCGGCGATCGGCCGCGCGGAGATGATCGGCGGCGACTACGTGAAGCCCGACGCGGCGGTGATCGACGTCGGGATCAACCGCACCGAGCACGGACTCAGGGGCGACGTGCAGTTCGAGGCCGCCGCCGAGCGCGCCGGCCTGATCACGCCGGTGCCGGGAGGCGTCGGGCCCATGACGATCGCGATGCTGTTGCGAAACACGGTCACGGCGGCGTCGCTCGCGGGTTCGTGACCCCAGGCGTGCCCGCAATCGACCGTCCGTGACGCCGGCGCCCGACCGCTGGTCGCGATGGTTGCTCGAGCGAAGGGACGGCGGTGACGGGTGCCAGCGCGAGGCGACGCTCGCCCACCTCGGCGGTATCCGGGATCGCGTGCTCACCGGCGCAGAGCCGCTCGAGGGCGCGACGCTGCTCGACGTCGGCGCCGGCGACGGCCTGATCGGGCTCGCCGCCCTCGATCGCGTCGGCCCGCGGGGCGAGGTCGTGTTCGCCGATGTCTCGCCCGCGCTGCTCGACGAATGCCGGCGCGCCGCCGCGGCGAAGGGCGCCGGCGACCGGGCGCGGTTCGTCTCCGCGGACGCGGCCGATCTGGAGCCGATCCCGAGCGAGTCGGTGGACGTCGTGACGACGCGCTCGGTCCTGATCTACGTCCCGGACAAGCGCGCGGCGTTCGCGGCGATGTACCGGGTCCTCCGACCCGGCGGCGGCATCTCGCTGTTCGAGCCGATCAACCGGCTGATGTACCCCGAGCCCGAAGGCCGCTTCCATGGCTGCGACGTCAGCGCGGTGGCGGACCTCGCGGCGAGGGTCAAGGCGGCCCTGACCGCGCTCCCAGACGGAACCGACTACCGCGGCGCGATGATGGGCTTCGACGATCGAGATCTAGCCGATCATGCCGCCGCGGCCGGTTTCGCGCGGGTCCATGTTGAGTGCCACATTGACGTCGAGCCCGGCCCGCCGATGAACGCGACGAGCCTGACCGCGCTGCTCGACAGCGCGCCCAACCCGAACGCGCCCACGATGCGTGAGGCGATCGAGTCGGCGCTTATGCCGGCCGAGCAGGCCCGTTTCATCGCCTCGCTCGAGCGCGCGATGGATGCGGGGACGGCGGTCCGCAGGATGGCCGCCGCCTACGTCGTCGCCCAGAAGTGAACGGCAAGGAGAAAGGCCTCCGACCTCGAATGAGCAGTCGTGGAGAACCAGGTCCGCAGGCTCGGCCTCGAGCGTCTGTCCCGTGAGGACTGGGGGATCATCGGGGTGGCGGGGCTGCTGGTCCTCGATCTGCTCGTGCTGCCCTGGTTCTCGTTCGGCGCCACGATCACAGTGGGGGCGACCACGCTCTCGATCGGCGGCTCCGCAAGCGCGGTCGACGCCCCGGACGCGTGGCTCGGCGTACTCGCATTGATGGCGTCCGCGTTCCTGCTCGCCGATCTCGCCACCGAGCGGCTGTCGCCGCACACCCGGCTACCGACGGTCGCGGGCGACCGGGTCACGGGCCGGTACGCGATCGCCTGCACGGTCGCGGGACTGCTCGCGTTCAAGTTCGTGCTTCACCTGGGCCGCTTCGGCGAGCTCGCGCTCGGGTTCTGGACGGCGTTGCTACTCGTCGTCGCCCTGGTTGCCCTGACGCGGCGGGCGCGCATGGCGGCGTCAGCTTCGGCCTCGCCGGCGCCCGCGGGTCCGGGCCAGAAGGATCAGGGCCAGAAGGATCAGGGCCACAAGAGCCAGGCCCAGAAGGCGCACAGGCCCCAGAAGCCGGCCGGCGAGCCGAGCCCTGACCCCGGCTCGATCCTCTAGCAGGCCCGCACCGTTTAGCCTGCGCGGCTGTGGAATTCGATCCTTCGCGTCTGCGACGGGGCGAGATGCTCGCGGGCGCGAGCGCGGCGCTGCTGGCCGTCTTCATGGCCGGGGGGAAGTGGTACGGCAGCGGGACGGGCGGCTCGCAGACCGGGTGGGAGGCGCTCACCGATCTGCGCTGGCTTTTGCTCGTGACGATTATGGCCGCGGTCGCGCTGGTGTTCGTGCAGGCGACCCGCCGCGCCCCCGCGATTCCGGTGACGATGAGCCTCGTCGTGATGCTGCTGGGGATCGTGACCGTGGTGGCGCTGATCTACCGCGTCCTGATCAACGCTGCGCCGCACCAGGAGACGGCCGCCTATCTCGGGCTGCTGTGGGCGCTCGGGATCGCGGTCGGCGGGTACTTCTCGCTCCGCCAGGAGGGCATTGCCCGGCGGGACGCGCCGCGCGACATCCCGATCGTACGGCCGGGCACGAGCACCGAATCCTAAAATGACTCGCTAGATGCTCGATCGTGAACAGGTCCTCCACGTAGCCCGCCTCGCGCGGCTCGATCTGGGCGATGACGAGGTCGAGCGGATGTCGGTCGAGCTGTCCAAGGTGCTCGACCACATCGAGAAGATCCGCGAGCTCGACCTCGAGGGGGTGCCGCCGACCTCGCACGTGATCGATGTGGTCAACGCCTTGCGCGCCGACGAGCCGACGCCGTCCCTGCCGCGCAAGGTCATCCTGGCGGCGGCTCCCGAGCCGCTGAACGACGGGTTCGGCGTCCCCAGCCCCGGCGCGGCGTGAGCGAGCTGATCGACCTGACCGCGGCCGACGCGGCCGAGCGGATCCGCGCCCGCGAGATCGCCCCGTCCGAGCTGTTCGACGCGTACCGGACGCGCGCCACGGCAAGCGATCTGAACGCGTACACGTGGATCGCCGACGAGCTCCCGCCGAGCAACGGGTACGCGGACGCGCCGCTCGGCGGCGTGCCGGTGGCCGTCAAGGACCTGTTCTGCACCGAGGGCGTGCCGAGCCAGTCAGGCTCGAAGATCCTCGAGGGCTACCGCCCTCCGTACACCGCCACGGTTGTCGCCAAGCTCGCGGCGGCGGGGGCCCCGCTGCTCGGCAAGACCAACCAGGACGAGTTCGCGATGGGATCCTCGAACGAGAACTCGGGCTTCGGCCCTGTGCTCAACCCGTGGGACCGCCGCCGCGTTCCCGGCGGCTCCTCGGGCGGCAGCGCTGCCGCCGTCGCCGCCGGCCTCGCCCCGTGGGCGATCGGCACCGACACCGGCGGGTCGATTCGCCAGCCCGCGGCGCTGTGCGGGATCGTCGGGTTGAAGCCGACGTACGGGGCATGCTCGCGCTACGGGATGATCGCGTTCGCCTCCTCGCTCGACCAGGCCGGCCCGCTGACCCGGAACGTGACCGACGCGGCGCTGATCCTGCGGCACACGATCGGACGGGACCCGCACGACTCCACCTCGCTGGAGTACCCCGGAGAGATCGCGCTGCCCCAGGCGGAAGACCTCAACGGCATCCGCCTCGGAGTTCCTGAGGAGCTGACCGGCGCCGACGGCGGGATCGAACCGGGCGTGCTCGAGAACTACAACTCGATCATCGCGCTCGCCGAGGGGCTCGGCGCGACGGTCGAGCCCTGCCGCCTGGAGCACGCGCCGCACGCGCTGTCGGCGTACTACCTGATCGCCCCGGCGGAGGCGTCGGCGAACCTCGCTCGGTTCGACGGCGTCCGCTACGGCCTGCGCGTCGACGGCGACGCCGACCTGATCACGATGTACAGCCGCACGCGCGACGTCGGCTTCGGAGCCGAGGTCAAACGCCGCATCATGCTCGGCACCTACGCGCTGTCGAGCGGCTATTACGACGCCTACTACGGGACCGCGCAGAAGGTGCGGACGAAGATCTCCGACGACTTCCGGGAGGCGTTCGAGCGGTTCGATTTCATCGTCACGCCGACCAGCCCGTGCACGGCGTTCGAGCTGGGATCCAAGATCGACGACCCGCTGGCGATGTACTTGAACGACTACCTGGCCGTGCCGATGTCGCTCGCCGGGATCCCGGCGATCTCGATCCCGTCCGGGCTGAGCGAGGGGCTGCCGGTGGGATTCCAGCTCGCCGGACCCGCCTTCAGCGAGAGCCGGCTGCTCGACGCAGCGCACGCGCTCGAGCGGGCGATCGGCTTCGACGGCAGTGAGGCGCGCAGATTCGCGCCAACCACCGGCGACGGAGGCAGCGCGGTATGACGGTCTATGAGCCGGTGATCGGCTTGGAGATCCACGTTCAGCTGAGCACGCGGACGAAAATGTTCTGCGGCTGCAAGCTGTCGTTCAACGCCGCGCCGAATATCCACACCTGTCCGACCTGTCTCGGGCTGCCGGGCGCGCTGCCCGTAGTCAACGCGCGGGCGATCCACTTCGGGATCATGATCGGCCTCGCGCTCGAGTGCGACATCGCCGAGCGCTCGCTGTTCCATCGCAAGAACTACTTCTATCCCGACCTGCCCAAGGGCTACCAGATCTCCCAGTACGACGTGCCCCTGTGCCGCGGGGGACGGCTCGGAGACGTGCGCATCCACCGCGTGCACCTCGAGGAGGACGCCGCCAAGCTGAACCACCTCGGGGTGAGCGGTCGGATCCACGGCTCGGACCGGAGCTGGGTCGACTTCAACCGCGGCGGGACGCCGCTGGTGGAGATCGTCACCGAGCCCGATCTGCGCTCGCCCGAGCAGGCGCGGGAGTGGCCGGCGCTGCTGCGCACCACGCTTCGCCAGCTCGGCGTCTCGGACGTGAACATGGAGGAGGGGTCTTTGCGCGTCGACGCCAACGTCTCCGTCCGGCCGGTCGGGTCGACCGAGCTCGGGACCAAGACCGAGCTGAAGAACATGAACTCGTTCCGCTTCCTCGAGCGTGGGGTGCGGGCGGAGATCAGCCGCCAGATCGGTCTGCTAGAGCAGGGCGAACCGGTGATGCAAGAAACCTTGCACTACGACCCCGCGACCGACACGCTGACGCCGCTGCGCTCCAAAGAGGAGGCGCACGACTACCGCTATTTCCCGGAGCCCGACCTGGTGCCGATCCTCGCCACCGAGGAGATGATCGCGACCGCCCGCGCCGACCTGCCCGCCGAGCTCCCCGCCGAGCGGGCCGCCCGGTACGAGGGCGAGCTCGGCCTGAACGCCGCCACCGCGAGGCTGTTCGCGTTCCGCACGGAGCTCGGCGACTACTTCGAGCGGGCGCTGGCCGCGGCCGGCGGCAATGGGGAGCAGCGCCAGGTCGATCCGGTCGAGCTCTCGAACTGGATCCCCCAGCTGATCGAGCGCATCGGCTCCGAACGCGATCCGGCGGGCAGCAACGTCGCGCCCGAGAGCCTCGCGACGCTCGCGACGATGGTCAAGGCCAAGGAGGTCAGCCGCGACGCCGCGCGCGAGGTGCTGACCCGCCTCGTCGAGGAGGGCGGAGATCCGCGCGCGATCGTCGAGCGCGAGGGACTTGGCGCGCTCACCGTCGAGGACGACGGCCTAGGCGAGCTCGTCGACCAGGCGATCGCCGCCGATCCCGCCGCCGCCGAGCAGGTGCGCTCGGGCAACATGAAGGCGATCGGCCCGCTGGTCGGCTACGTGATGCGCGAGACCAAAGGCCGCGCGGACGGCGGCGAGATCACTCGCCTGATCAGGGAGCGCCTAAGCGGAAACGCATAGAGCTCCGGATCAGGCCGCCACCGTCGACTCCGCGGAGAGTTGCCTGATCTGCATCAGCTCCCTCCGGGAGCTCACTCCCAGCTTCGCGTAGATGTGCCGGAGGTGGAACTCCACGGTCTTCGGAGTCACGTACAGGGCGGCGCCGATTTGCCGCGTAGTTAGCCCGGCGGCCGCCAGCTCGGCGACCCGGCGCTCGCTGGCGGTCAGGGAACCGACGCCGCGCAAGGCCGCTCTCCGCGGGCGCGCTCCGGCTGCGATCAGCTCGGCTCGGGCGCGTGACTCGAGGACGCCCGCGCCGGCTCGGTGGCTGAGATCGAGTGCGAGACGCAGCGGCTGACGGGCGTCGACGCGACGGGCAGCCCGCCGCAGCGCGGCGCCGTAGTCGATCAAGGCCCGCAGATACTCGAGCCGGCTTGGGTGCGAGGCGCCGATCTCGACCGCCTGGGCGAGCGTCTCGAGGCCACGCCGTCGGCCGCCGAGGGCCAGGCCAAGGATCCGGAGATCGCGAATGACGATCCTGGTAAAGCCGGCGCTCCCGGCATCGGCGAGCTCCCGCTCAGCCAATCGGCGGGCGTACTGGGCCTCGCCGAGCGCGAGATGCGCGAGGGCCGCGCTCGAGCGCCATGGAACCGATCCCGGACCCGCTTGCGGTGATTGCTCCTCGAGCAAAGCCCCTGCGTGCATAGCATCCTGGAGAGCTTCCTCGGGACGGTGTTGAGCGAGCCGAAGTTGGGCGCGGACGTCGAGCAGCGCGGCCCTGGAGAGGGAACTTTGACGCCGATGCCGCCCGGTTGCCGCCAGCACCGATCCGGCGACCTCCAGTTGGCCGCGTTCGATGTGGCAGCCGGTGAGGATAAGTCCCGCGCTCAGCCAGTATCCGTCCTCGCCACCTTGCATCACGTGGGCTATGGCGGTCGCAGCCGCCTCGGCATCGATAATTCGCCCCTGCTCGTACAGCGCGCGGGCCCGGGCGCACCGGATCAGGTTCGGGGCGAGCGCGGAACCGTCGTCCTCCGCGGTACGGAGCGCGGCATCACCGATCTCGAGGGCCCGTTCGAGGTCGTCCGTGATGAGCAGGCCGGCGACCCTGGCAGCGCCTAACTCGGCCTGCAGCTGAGCCCGCAATCCATCGTCCTGAGGATGTTCGGCCAGGGCGCGATCCAACATGATCCTGGCGCGCTCAGCTTCGCCGCGCCGCAGCGAGATCTGGGCCGCTTCGCGTAGGCTCGCGACCGCCGCAGGGTCGTGATCCGCCGGAGCCTCGAGGAGGTGGCCGGCGACGAGCTCGGCGCCGGCGTCGTGTTCGGCGAGGATGCGGGCAGCCCGCAGGTGCGCCTGGGCGCGCTCGAAGGGAGCGAGGGAGACTCTGATCGCGGTGCCGAGCATCGGCTGGGCGAACGCCAGCGGAACCCCGGGCGCGAACAACCCGAGAGCTGCCAGCCGATCAGCGGCCGCGAGCGTCGCCTCGGTGTCGAGCCCGGCCAGGCGGGCCACCCAGGCCACTGACGCGCCCTCGTCCAGCACGGCGACCGCTTCAGCGACGGCACGCGCGGCCGCGGGCATCGATTCGAGGCGCTCCGCGACCGAGCCGCGCACGCCACCGGGCACGAGCCCGATGAGACTCACCGCGGGTGGGCCCGCCGCGTGTGTCAGTTCGTCGTCGGCCACGGCGTTCAACAGCTCGGTGAGGAGAAATGGGTTTCCGCCGCTGGCCTGCGCCCAGGAAGCGCAGAGCTCGTCATCGGCGTTTGGAAAGCGCGCCCTAATGGCCTCGGCGACGGCGGGCTCGGACAACCGCGCCAGCGGGAGGCGCCGCACGCCGGCGATGCGCCTCAGGGTGGCGAAGGCCCGTGGATCGGTGAGCGGTTCACCGCTGCCGGCGGCCACCACGATGGCGATCGGCAACTCCCAGACCCGCTCGGCGAGGTAGGCGATCAGACGCAGCGAAGACTCATCTGCCCGGTGCAGGTCGTCGATCACGATCGCCAGGCCCCTGATCTGGTCGTTTGCTGAGCGCCGGCTGGCGAGCTCGTGGGCGGCTTCGAAGAGGTCTTGAATCACTACGTAGTCGCCTGCTTCAGGTGTGGTCGGTCGTCGCTCGAACAGCCGCGTCGACAGGGCGAAGGGAAACTCGCGCTCGAGTGCCGAGGCGCCCGCCGTCAGGACGCGCAACCGCTCCTCGCGGGCGATTGCGGCGGCCTCCTCGAGCAGGCGGGACTTCCCGCCACCCGGGGGCGCCTCGACGAACACCACGCTTCCGGCGCCCGCGCGGGCAGCTTGCAGGCATTGCCTCACGGCCGAAAGCTCGCGCTCACGCTCCAACAGCGCGGCAGCGGCATGCTCATTGGCTGGCGTCCCGGATATCCGGCTGATCGTGGCCATAGCATGGTCATCGGCTGCGTCTGCTCGCACTTGAGCCCGGGCACCCCAAATCTTCGGTTCAGCTTAAGTTTCAGCCGGAGCGGTCGATGATCATGAGGGGCGATGGCTCATGGACGAACCACACATCGCCTCTGGCCGAGGCCGCCCCAGCGTCTCCTGGCGCTTTCGCCAGCCGCGCTCGCGGTCGCCGTCGTGGTGCTGGCCGCGGCCGATTGGGGCTACGGCCTCGCGGGGGACACGGTCTTCCCGGGCGGGCCGCTCGACGAGCTGGCGCATCTGCTCACCACCCTGCTCGTGTTCTGGGCGCTCGGTTCGCGCGCCTGTGAGCGCTTCCTGGTCCCCGCGCTCATCGCCTCCGTGGCGATCGACGCCGACCACATCCCTGACCGGCTCGGCGTCGATTGGCTCACCGCGGGAACCCCGCGTCCCTACACCCACTCGCTCCTGATGATCCTCGTCGTACTCGCGATCGCAGCCCTGTGGCGCGGCCGGCGCGATCTGCTGCTCGGGGTGGCGATCGGACTGTCGATTCACTTCTTTCGCGACATGGGTGAGGGTGGCGGTGGCGTGTCGCTGCTATGGCCGCTCTCTGATCACTCGTTCCAGTACTCCCACGGCGCTTACGTCGTCGTAATGGCCGTGGTCGTGCTGGTCGACACAGCACTGTGCATCCAGCGCAGGCGATCAGCCTACCGAGCGAGCGGCTGGCAGCCGCACCGCCACCGTCTAAAGAGTCTCGAAGAGTCGTGACGGACGCTATTGGTCCGGCGCGAAAGTGCCGATGAATATCGCAGGCGGTCAACGCCCAGCTCCGTTTCAGTCCATCGGCTTCGCCGGCAACCATCCCGAGAGAGCGACTTACCGAGTTGAGATGTCCGCACGGCTCAGGCCTTAGATCATCGTGCGCCTAAACCTACCCCTGTTTGTCGTTTCAGTCCTGACCGCGCTCCTGGCGGGAGGTTCGACCGCGCTGGCAACCAAGACTGCGACGTCTGGTACGCATCCGCGGCTTTCATACTCGACCGTAAAACCTTCCGCCCATAAGCTCATTTGGGCTGATAATTTCAACGGCCCGGCTGGAGCGCCGCCTAATCCAGCCAAATGGGAACCCGTGACGTGGCCCGGCGGGACAGGTGATGGTGAGCTCGAGTACTACACGACTCGGCCTAGCAACGTATCGCTCGACGGCTCCGGCGACCTCGTGCTCACAGCTCGCCGCGAGACGTACACGGGCGACGGAACCATCCTCAACTACACCTCGGGTCGGATCGAGACGAAGGGCTTATTTCAGACGACGTACGGTGAGCTCGACGCGAGAATCAAGTGGCCTGCTGGTCAGGGGCTGTGGCCGGGCTTCTGGTCGCTTGGCTACGACTACGACCGCGTCGGTTGGCCCGCTTGCGGCGAGATCGACATGATGGAGACGCTCGGGAAGGACCCATTCACCGTCTACGGCACCATTCACGGCCCGTCGGCTTACTCTTCTAACGGCTACGGAATAACCACCTACAAGCGCTCTCATGTGGCGCTTACTGCTGGCTTCCATGTCTATGGCGTCATATGGAGCCCGTCGACGATCGTCTTCACACTCGATGGTGTGCCGTACTCGTCGAGAAGCCGCGCGTCTCTCGGACGTGGCAATAGCTGGGCCTTCAACAAGCCGTTCTACCTGATCCTGGATCTCGCCGTGGGTGGCGTTTGGCCCGGGAGCCCCAATGCGTCCACGCGATTCCCGGCGAGAATGCTCGTCGACTGGGTGAGGGTCTACTCCTAGGCTCGGCCTCGCTGAATGGCTGCTCTGCTGCCTCCGCGGCGGGCGCAACGGGATTCGAGAACGTTGCACTGGTTGTGCGCACCGGTGCCACAAACGGTCTGAGGGTGAGCACCGGAGCCGACGGACCCGATGAATACACGCCGCGAGAAGAGGTTCTCGATCCTGCCCGTGCTCGGCGGCATGCACACGATGCGCGTCGTGAGGTAGTATCCGAGCCGCCCACGATCATGACGCTCGCAAATTGCCCCCAGCAATGGATTGCCGGGATTGGTGGATTAGGCCGCCGCCGCGCCTCCGCGATCCGACTATCGCCGGCATGCAGGCCATCCAACCGTGCGCCATGAGACGAGGCGCGTCGGCTTGCCTTTGCTGACTGGGCGAGGCCCCCTCACGGCCGGGACAGCAGTCCGCGTCGGCGTCACGAGCGTTCTAGCGCTCATCGCAGCGGTCGCTGCGGTCGCTGCGGCCGGGGCTGTCGTCGCCGCGCGAACTGCGACCACGAAGCCACCGGGACCGTATGCCGGGCGTGTGGGCGTCGCGGTCAGCTACGACTTATATGCCTCTCCCGAGGCCCAGATCCAGGCGGCGTTGGCGCCGTTGCACGCGGTAGGAGTGTCGTGGATACGGGAGGATCTCACCTGGGCCATCGCCGAGCCTGAGCCGGGCGTGTTTGACTGGAGCCCGTTTGACCGGCTGATGACGGCCGCGGCCCGGGCCAGGGTCCACGTACTTGGCATCCTTGACTATTCTGCGCCGTGGGCGTCCTCGGATCCGAGCGGGCAACAGGATGAGTTTTACCCGCCGAAAAGCAATGCTGATTTTGCCACCTACGCCGCCGCGGTCGTGTCTCGTTACGGTCGCAATGGGTCGTTTTGGTCCGAAAATCCTCACCTCTGGCCCGATCCGCTGACTGCGGTCGAAATCTGGAACGAGCCATATGAATCATGGGATTGGAAACCGGGCTCCGACCCCGGCGCCTATGCAGCCTTGGTAAGTCAGGCGGCGCCGGCAATGCATGCCGTGGATCCCCACCTAATGGTCCTCATGTCGGGCGACCTCGAGAGCTGGGACGATCGGAGCGCGGCGGGTCAGCACTCTTGGCTCGCCTCGATGCTCGCTGCAGATCCTCAGGTGGCGAGACTAGTCGACGCGATCGCCGTCCACCCGTATCCTGTGCCGCTGAGCCTCGGCCCATATTACGCGGGCCCCGGTTTGAAAGCGGCATTTGGGCGCGTGCCTCTTATCCGCCGGGCTGAGGTCGCCGCTGGCGTTCACCTCCCCATTTGGATCACTGAGATCGGATGGAGCACCGCTCCCAACACGCCGCAGTCGGTCTCCAAGCAGTCGCAGGCGAGGTACTTACTCGAGGCGATACAGCGATCGCTAGGCCAATGGGGTTCCTATGTGTCGAGGATCTTCTTGTTCGGCTGGTTCCGCTCGAGCGGCCGCTCCGGCGACCTGGCAGGCAACTACGGTCTGCTCGATCGTGACGGCATCCCGAAGCGCGCGTGGAGAGCGGTTGCGCACCTGCTCGGCGGAAAACCCGGAACGCGCGACCCCGCCGTTCCAGCAACTACGTAGATCTTGATCTACGGCCGTTTCGATTGTGAATCATGCAGCCAGCCGAAGCTCGGCGTGAATTTGCTCCATCGCATCGGCAACGGTCGAAAGCGTGTAGCGCTTGGCGCGTTCTCGGCCGGCTTGACCGAGCCGTTCTCGCAACGGCGCATCGTCGAGGAGGCGGAGGATTGCGCGCCGAAGCGAGCCTGCGTCCCCGCGCGGGACCAGCAGTCCGGTTTCCTCGTCGACGACGATGTCACGGAGTCCGCCGACGCTTGAGGCAACCACCGGCTTGCCGGCGGCCATCGCCTCGACGGCGACCTGACCAAATGGTTCAGGCCAGGTCGACGGCACCACGCCCATCAGACAGTGAGCCCAGGCAGCAATCACCTCCCGATGCGGCACGTTTTCGAACACATCGACGCCGTCCGGAAAGTCGCGCGGGGTATCGACCTGGGGTGTCCCGATCAGCACCACACGCACGTCACGACCGAGTTGCTGGTAAGCATCGAGCAGCACGTCGAGGCCCTTGTGGCGTCCGAGCGCCCCGACGAACAGGATGAAGTCGCCATCGGGCAAGAATCCAGGGCGGGGGCCAAGCTCGGCGGCCTCCGATACGCCGTCCGGAACGAATGAAGGCACGACCGTTATCTCGCGACGCGGAATGCCGAGCGCACGTGCGGTGGTGTCCGCGACGGCGGTGCTGTTGGCTATCCAGCGATCGATTCGCCCATAGCGGTGACGCGAAGCCCGAAGCCCGGCCGCCAGCGCGGCCCCCTTCATCGTTCCGTAGTGTTGCGCGGCGCAGCCGATGCATTTGGACAACCCGGGACCGTCGCAGATCTGGTCGCCGCGAACCATCGTCTTCTTCGCGCAAATCGTCCCATAATCGTGCAAATACACGAGGGTCTTGGAGGAGGGCCGGGGCCGGATTGCGAGATACGAGTGCATGATCCAGCTGTGACACTGCACAATCGTCGGACGTTCGATCGACAGGACACGACGCAATGCCCGCGCGACGCCTGGGTCGCTTGTCGTTGGGTGAAACGGACGCTGGGGGTCTACGTAAAACGGCGCCAGCGCTCGGCTCCAGCCCCTGAGCCGATGCACCCGGACTCCGTCTTTTTCCTCAACGCCCGTCGGGATTGAGCCGGCCAGCGTCGCGACCGCCACGTGGTGTCCGCGCCGTGCGAGCTCGCGGCTCATCTGTCCGATGTGGAGTTCGAGGCCGCCGATCACCGGCTCGAACAAGTCCGTCAGCATCAGGATGCGCTCAGGCGCACGGTGGCCGGGCATAAGCGACCTCAGAACGTCTTGACCACGCGAGCCGGCGCACCGACGGCGATGGAGTTCGCTGGCACGTCGCGCGTGACGACGGCATTGGCGCCGATCACGGCGTTGTCCCCGATCGTCACGCCTTGGAGGATTGTCGCTTTGGCGCCCACCCAGACGTTGTTGCCGATTACGATGGGGGACGTCCTCAGCCCGCGATCGTCGATCGGGTCAGAACCGGAGCCGTAGATGTGAGCCTCGTCGTGGATCGACGAGTAGGCCGCGATCAAACAGTTGTCGCCGATGTCGAGTCGGCTGTGGACGGCGATTGTCGCCCCCCGACCGACCTTGACATCGTGCCCGAAGGTCACGGGGCCATAGAATCGACCCGAGAAGTCGCCCGAAAAGAGGAGGCGTGGTCCGGCCTTGAATTCGATGTTAGATGCGATTACGACCTCCGACCGCGGGCCCACAAAGAACAGCGGCAGATGTCGCGGACGGTGGCGGTACCACAGCCTGAGCCATCGAAATAAACCACAGACATTGCGCACGGAAATACGTCGCAGTCGCGCATGATCGCGCACGAGTTGGTGTGGATCCACGACTTCAAACGAACGGTCGGTAACCGTCACATTGTCAGTTCCGGGATCGGACTGGGTTATTGTCATATCCATATGAGTACTGTTCTCCTATTTATCAACCGGCTTTTGCTTCTCGTGAGCGACATGCGTCAGTCGACAGCCGCGCTATTCAGCGCTGAGCCGTGCGCATCGGGTCGACGACGAAGAAGGGCTCCAGGAACATCATTGGCGGCGGGAAGGTTGGTCCGAGGCCGTTGATCGCGTGCCACCCAGCACGCCGCTGCCACCGTTCCCATGGTCTGGGCCGCCAGCCATGCCCACCCGACTCCCGCAACGCCCCGGCTCGGCATCAGCACCCAGGCGAGGATCAGTGTCGCGGCACCCATACCACCGTTGAGCAGTGCTGTCCTTCGAAGTCGGCCCATCGAGCGTTCGTACGAGACCCAGATGTTGGTGAGTGCGTCCGGAATCGCGGAGAGCACCATTACGCGGAGCAGCACGGCGCCGTGCTCGGGATAGCCGGATCCGAACATGGCCAGGATCTGGTCGGCTCCGAGCAGACAGATTGCCATCGGCACGACGAGCAGCCCGCCTACGATCCACAGAGAGCGGAGCGCGTGTCGTCGTGCTGCGTCCGGAGCGTGAGCGCCCTCGGCCAGCAGTGACGAAGCGACGGCGGGCGAAACAACCAGGAAGATGCCACCGACCATCCAGGTCAGCGCGAAATAGGCGTTGTCAAGCGCGGACAGTCGAACCGTCACGAGCAGGGGCAACAGGCTCATCGGCAGCAAACCGCCGAGGGTCGTCAGGTGGTGGCCGGCTAGTCGAGCCCAGATCCCTCGTAATTCGGTGACAACTTCGCTTAAGGTTGAGAGGTGCACCGGGCGCCCGAACGCGCGCAGCAGCCAGAGTCCCAAAAACAAGGATGCGATTGCGGCACCGACCCAGGACAGGAGGATCCACAACGTTGAGCTACCGCACGAGCATGACCGGGATCGCCAAAATCACTAATTTCACAGCTCCGAATAGTGCGTTTCGGGTCAGCATCCGCCCGGCCCGCCGCTCGGCAACGAACGTGTAATCGAGGCTCGTCACCGCCGTCCATGCTGGGACGCCGACGAGGAACGCTGCGCTATACAGCGGATCCGACAGCACCGAGAACCGGCTGGAGACCGCCGGGAGGGCTAGGATGACCAGTAACGCCGCGACAACGCCCCCTGCGAGCGCCAGTGCGATCGTGGCAAATAGCGTTCGGGACCAGGACCGGTCGTCCCGGCGCCGTGGCAGGATCTCGACCAGTGCGATCGGGACCCCGAAGTTGGAAAGGAGCGACGCGAGCATCATCGCCGCGATCAGGGCATTCGCAAGGCCGACGTCATGGGGGCTGAAAGCGTGCGCTGCGGCGATCCAATACACGTATCCGAGCGCCGAGTTGACGCCCGTGGTGGCCATTACGTAGACGGAGTTGCGCGCCAGTGAGTCAGGCTTTGGCATGCTCATCGGCGTTGAGGGACGACGCGGATCCACGTGCCGACGCTGGCGCCGGGGAAGCCGGGGCTGCCTTGGAGTGCCAGCACCACGTGGTGCAGTCCGGCCTGGCGGGGAGCGCTCAGACCCACCTGCACGATCGTGCTGGCGCCCGGACCGAGGAGCTGTGATTGCGCCGGACGCCAGGCGCCGCCGTCGACCTGCAGGAGGAACCTCGCCTTCTGCGAACTGCGAGTACGGTTGGTCACTTCGGCCCGAAGCTGCACGCCCTCACCAGGAGCCCGTCTCAGCATGGCGACGTGAGCCGGCGGTCCGGCAAGCGAGAGCTCGATCCAGGGATTCTCGTTCGCCGGCACGGGCCGCACCGATGAATACGTCGCCACCAGCGCTGCGAAGGTCCCTCCGAGCACCGCACAGGCTGCCGCGGCCGCGATCCAGCGAGTCGGGATGCGGATGCCCGATCGGACCACACCTGTCGGCGGTGGCTGCTCGGCGCGCGACCCAGTGACCCGCTCCTGAATGTAGACGACCAGGGCCAGGACCGCCAGCAAGACATCGAGTCCGATGACGACATTACGGGCCCGCAACGGCACCGATCCGGCTGACATCGCGAGCGCGGTCAACACCAGGAGGGCAACCGAGAGCATGGCGCTGAGCCCGATCGCAAGCCCGACGTCGCGCCGATCGGCCGAACCGGTCACGGCACGCAGCAGCGCCCATCCGGGCAGCAACAGCACCAACGGCAACACGAGCACGCTCCGCGCGCCCGTGGGAAGTAGCGTAGACGCGCTCATCAAGGCGGCGCCCGACATGATCAGCGGCGCCGCGCCGATTCGCAGGATCGACCGAGACGCGAAGCTCATGGTGCCTCCGAGTAGTCGAAGCGGAAGATCTCGATGTTCCCGCTGTCGTAGAGCTTGACCAGCCAGGGTGCGCGATCGAGCGCCGCGAGGTCGGCGCGCGAGACGTGGAACCCCGGCGGTTCGGCGCTCGAGAAGTACACGCCGACCAGTGGCTTGAACTCCGCCATCCGCTTGTCGACAACCAGATAGCTGTAGCCCGACGCGGCTAGCTGGGTCATCAGCTGCGGGCTCGGGTGCCCGTCGCTCGAATACAACTCCCACACCGGAAAGCCGGCCGATGGCGTCACGACCCACTCATCGCCGAATGATCCGAGGGCTAGGCCGCTGTAGCGGTCGGTCACAACCTTCAGCCCCGTGCCGCGGGTTGCCGCCAGCCAAGCTGTCGCGGCCCTCAGCTCACCGGTGAGCGACCGGGTGTCGGACCCGTACACGTACGGCCCGGGGAAGCGGTACTCGACGTTCAGATCGGCCGACACGTTGCCGACCAGGACGACAACGAATGCCGCCAGCAGCAGGACGGTCGACCTGAAACGCCGCCGAGTAACGGGCAATAGCCCGTCGATCACCGGCGCAACGACGACTGCCAGGCCGAGGTACGAGAACGCCCAACTGCGTTGCCCCGACTCGCCACCTGCAGCGGTGAGGATAAAAGGAAAGGAAGCGAAGTACGCCAGCGCCAAGCCGGCGAACATCACCGTGAGCGGACGGTAGTCTCGCTCCCGCCAGATCCGGACGAGCACTGCTGCGGCCGCAAGCACCGCGAGGACGGGAGTTAGGAATGCGCAAAGCTTCTCGTAGATCGGGACACTTGACGCTTGCGGAGCGGCGGAGCTTTTGAACAGCGCCCGCGGTGCGTGTCCGCCGAGCAAGGAGCCGACGCTCTTGACTGCTCCCTGGATCGGTTCGCCGAGGTAGCTGCCCACGTCTGGCGCAACGAACACCGCCCAACACACCGCCGCGAGCCCGGTGACGGCGGTGAGCAGCCAGAGCTCGGCCGAGAGCCCGGAGTTCGCCTCGCGTCGGCGCAGTGTGTGCAACGTCGAAAGCGCGAGCAGCAGCAAAACGAGCAGGTACGAGCTCAAATGATGCGTAGGCACGGTGGCAAGGGACAGGACACCAGCTAAACCGAGCCAAACTCGTCGGCTCGACGAAGAACGTTCCTGGTCGTGGGCCACAACGACGCACACGAGGCACCAGATCACGAGCACGATCGCGAGCGATTCGTATGAGAACTGCGCGTTGAAGAACATGTAATTGGGCGCCACCGCGTAGATGAGTGCCGCGATCGCACCCATCCTCGTGGAACGGCCAACCCGCTCGCCGATCAAGAACACCCCGACCAAGGTGAGCACGTGCAGAATCGCAAGCAGTACTTCCGCGGTCGACCACGTCGAAAGACCAGTCAGCTCGCCAAGTGTCGCGGTTACCGCGTGTAACCCGGGAAAGCCCTTAATCACCCAGATCAGCGGATTGGCGCCGAACAGTTTCCCAGTGTGGCGCACCGCCTCTGCCTGGCGCCAGTGCGCGAGTTCGTCGGAGTACAACGGCGAGGAAGGATCGCGGAGCAGTTTTGGCAGGAACTCGAATAGCCCAACCGCCGCGACCAAGAACAGGCGCTCGCCGCGGGCAGTGGACGATGACACGATGCGGATTGCGGCGGGCACCAGAAACACGACCATCCCCAGCCAGAAGATCGCGAAGTACGCTTCTCCGCCACCGCGGGCTGCCAAAACGTAGGCATACACCACGGCAGCGCCGCCCACCAGCAGGGCAAGCCAGAGCGCGCATGCCGTCGTGCTCGCGCTCCAGCGAATGCTCTTCGAGCGCCAGGTTACGCGGACCGGCAATGTGTGCGCTGCGTCGGTCATACTGCGCTCGCGAGCGGTTGAGTTGGAATCGCCGTTCTCGTGTTCTCGGCGAGCTTGTGGTACAGCGCAAGGGTTGCGTCAGCGGCACCGTCCCAGGTCGGCATTGCCGGGACGGCAATGCACCCGTTTGTTGTCGTGAGCTGACGTTGGATCGCGTCCGCGAGAACCGTGTCTGGCGCACCAACGGGCACGAGCTGGACCCGCCCGGCCCCGTATAGGGTGGCTATCTCTCGGTGTGCAGGGATATCCGATGCGACGACCCTGGCGCCCGCGGCGAGCGCCTCCAGCAGCACAATCCCGTAAGCCTCGTGTTCCGACATGCTGATGAGCACGCTCGCGGTGCGCATCCATCGCCGCAGGTCATCGTCGGAGACCCGTCCCAGCAGCGCCGCGCGATCGCTGAGCCGCCGCTGTCGGATCCGGTCCTCAAGCGCGCCGCGCTCGGGTCCATCGCCCGTGATCTTCAACGTCACGCCGGCCGGCAGCAGGCTTAGCGCGTCGACCGCGGCGGCTGGGTGTTTGTAGGCCTCCAGGCGTCCGGAGACGAGGATCACCGGACCCGGCGAGGCGAATGGTGTCGCGGCAGCGAATGGCTCCGACTCCACTCCGTTGGGGATTACCACGGCCCGCGATGCGCTACCAGGAAACCGGCCGGTCAGCAGGCGTCTCTCCGCATCAGTGACACAGATGATCTGTTGCGCGCGCGCAACCAGCAACCGGCCGGCGGGACGGTAGACGACGTGGAGTGCCCGGCGGAACCTCGTGTGGCCGGTGCCGTGGAAATGGGGTGTGAGAACAAGCGGCGCGACACCTCCGAGAGCGGCGCCAAGCGCCGGTAGGCCGTGGTAGTGATGTGCGTGCACAACATCCCATGAGTTGCGTTCGCGCGCGAGATAGGTCCAGAGCGCGGGCGCCCACGCGTAGTTGGCACTTGGCACCATGACTTTGAAACGCCGGACGACGGCGCCTGCCCGTCGCTCGACGGTCGGCAAGCTGTCGTCAGAGGTCTGGGTCAGGACCTCGATCTCCGCCTCACATGCGAGTCGCCTCACTAGCTGCGAGACATGCGTCTCGACTCCTCCCCACTCCGGCTCGTAACGGGGGGTAACCATTGCGACCTTGAGACTCATGCTGCCTCCCGCGAGGTCGCCGCGAGCGTGATCCCGAAGATCTCAGCCAGACGGGCTGGGTCCGGCAACGGCTTGATCCGAGCCGGGTTGCCGTAGGCGCCATGACCAGCAGGGACATCGCGCGTGACCACCGCCCCCGGGCCGACGATCGCGAAGTCCCCGACGCGAACTCCTCCGAGTACCGCGCATCTAGCGCCGAGCAGGACGTGCGACCCGATCTCCGGGACACCGGGACGGCCTCCGTTCGATTCTCCGATCGTCACGCCTTGAAGGACCAGCGCGGGGCCACGAAAGCGGACTTCCGCGTGGACGACTGTACCGTGGCCGTTATGCGCGAAGAAGACTCCCGCGGGGAGTTGCAGGCGAGCCGGAAGCCCGGCTCCGAACAGCACGAGCGACGTCGCGTCGATTAGTCGCGGCAGCACAGGGACGCCACTGCGGCACAGCGCGGATGCGAGCCGGTGGAGCTTCGTCGCGCCCGACTGCCAAGGAAAGGCATCGCGATACTTCGCTTCAATTCGCTCCTCCGGCAGTGTCGCCCGCGGCCGGCATCTCGAGCCTGACTGAACGACAACGAGTTCGCGCGCATAGGCGATTGCTGTAACCGAGAGCCCGCCGATAATCGTGGCTGCGCAGAGAAAGCCCCGCCGGTCGCCCCTCGTACCCCGAGCCAGGCCCTGAAAGATCCCGGTCGGGAGCGTGCGCGTGACATAGGACCGCTCGACTTCAAGCCGCAGCGGGACGGTCGACAGCGAGCGCATCCGGGCCTTGCCGCGCCCCTCGTTCACGCACCGTTCGAAAAAGTACCGCCACCGTGTCCGTTCGAGGCTGACCGTGTGGTGCACCACGGCTTCAGGCACGTACATCCAGACCCGTTCCGGCCAGTGCTTGGAAGCCCTGATACAGAACTCCGTGTCCTCGGGCTCCGAGCGCGTTCCTTGCTTGCCGAAGTCGACCCGGAAGCCGCCCAGCTCGTCGAACACTTCTCGGCGAACGGCCATGTTGGCTGAAATCACGTTGCGTACAGCCCTCGGCCGGCTCGGCAAGCCCCGGTAGGTACAACCGATCACCCAATCGAATTCCGCCGGAAACCAATGTGGGCGACCGGTGGGGGGCCAGACAGGCTCAATCGATCCTCCGCACCCGAGCACATTCGGCTGCGCGAACGCCGGCAGCAAGCGCTCGAGCCAATCGGGAGCGGCTTGCGCGTCATCGTCGATGAATGCCAAGATCTGTCCGGTGGATGCCGCGACGCCGGCGTTGCGGGCACCGCCGGCGCCGCGCTGGCGGGTGGAATCGACGGCTATGACCTCGGGCAGTTCATGCCGGACGCGCTCGAGCAGTCGAGGATTGTGGTCGACGGCGATGACGATCTCCGCCGGACGGACCGTTTGGTTCTGCAGCGAGCGAACGGCGGCCACCAGCCGCTCAAACCGCTCATCGGTGAACGCGCAGATCACCACGGACACCTGCTGTCCGAGTTCGTCAGCCTGCCGTGTCATCCCGATGCACTTCTCGCCGGACTGCGAGCGGCCAGGGCCCGCGGTCATCGGTCGACTCCCGTCGGCTTCTGGAGGCCGGACGCAATATATTTGGTCGCGTGCCGCCTGCCACGGAGCTCAGAATCGGTGAATTCAGACGCCGAGTCTCGCTCGGGACGGAAGCCGTCTACCGGGTCTGCGATTGGAACGACGAGTGGGCCGAAGTCGAGGTGGTACACGCTCCGGGACTGAGCCGTGGACAGCGCTTCCAGTTCGACGTCGCCGCGGTCCGCGCGATGGCTGTCATCGTCGCGCCAACCGAATCGGTAGCTCGCCGCCGCCCACGTAGCTAGACGCCGCACCTTCCCGTTCTCGGTGCAGCGCCGCCGGGAGGTTAAGTCAAGACGGCCATACCGAGGGCGCCCGCCGTCGACTCGGGCGGCGCTCGGGTCGTGCGCGATCTCGATCATGTCGTCGGTCGAGTGACGGTCGACCAGTCGCTCGAGCGCAAGCCGCGCAAACTTGCGCGACAGGTTGGCCGCCTCATTGAGCGTTGGCATTACGAGGCTCGCTCCGGCAAATGGATACAGCAACCTATGAGTTGCTCGGATTGGTGACATGCGGTGAGCATCCATGGCTTGTCCTTCTCGTGAGTTTGCTCTCAGGGCGCCCCACGATTCGTCAGGAACCTTCAACGCGGCATTACATGTATCGGCCAGAAACGCGGCGCCTACACCTGGGAGGCCCCCTAGAGTTTTGAAGCGTCGGCTGTCGCCGGTTCTGGTTGAGGAAACCTGACGACTCGCGCCCCTTGCGCGAGCAGCCTGCGATCTCCCGCAGCTCGCAGATGACCGGGTAGTACCGCGCACACGGCTAAGGCCCGCGAATATGTCCGTCGCGCGGCGGCTTCGATGACGTGACCATCCGGCCGGCCGCCACAATCGTAGAGGTGCGAGGATCGACCGCATCTAACGCGCCGGCGATCGGGGCTGCGACGCCGTTTCGACTACGACCGGGGCGTCAGGATAGGGGGCCGGTCGGGTCCGCCGCAAACGCCGTCTGGGTTCGAGCGCCGTCCGTGCCCAGCGCCACCCGTACTGCTTGGACGTTGCGTATACGTCGGATACCAAGGTCCTGGGGCGCCCGATGAACCGCATTAGCCTCGAGGCGTCCATTCCAGGAGTGACTGTCAGCCGCGGCAGGGCCAGCAGATCGTCGTCAAACGGCCGGCTCCGAGCGTTATCCACCCGGAACGCGCCGAGGTACCCGGCATCCGCAACCGCTCGGCGCACTGCGCTCGAGTGATACCCGAACGGGTAGGCGAAGGTCGTCACTCGGTCGCCTAGCACGTCCTCGAGGTCTTGCCGCGGCCTGAGGACCTCATAAGTGAGGTGTTCTGGTGACCGAAGGCGATCGAGTTGCGGGTGAGTGTGTGAGTGGGCCCCGAACTCGATGCCGGCGGCGTGTACGGCGCGCAAGTAAGACTCATCCAGATGCGTGCGATGTCCTTCTCCGATGTCGTCAAGCCATCCGGCTCGGCGACCGATGAAGGCCGTCGGCACGAAGACGGTGGCAACCATCCGCCGCTCCTGCAGTGCAGGCAGCGCCTCACTTGCGAAGTCCGCGAATGAATCATCGAACGTCAACACCACGGCACGGTCCGGAAGGTCATCGACTCTTCCACTCCTCCCGGCCGCCGCCAGCTGGCCTGCCGTAATAGTCTGCATGCCGGCCTCGAGAAGGCCGTCGAGTTGGTCGGCAAAGACGCGCTGCGCGACGACGAAGCGCTTGTACCCCCGTGACCGCGCCGGACTTCCGATGGAGTGGTACATCAAGACGGGAACCTCAATCACGCGGTCGACTCGTCCAGCCTCACGAGCCCGGTGCCCTGAGCGCGGAAAGGGCGGGCTGATGGCAACCCGCTTCAGTTCCCCCATGTTGGACGTCTCGCGGCTCATCGTCCGGATCGCGTTCGCCGCGCGTAGGCTGCCGTTCGGCGCAGGACCTGCCCGTGCGCTCGTGTCGTGACGTATCCGATCACCGCAGTCATGCAACCTGCAGCGATCGCGGACGTCCGCATCAACCCATAGAGATCTCCGGCGGAGACAACCTCACGCGCGCCGTCAATCATGCCGCGAGGGAGAACGCGGCGAACGTAGGCCCGCTCTTCCCGGAGCGCGTCGTGGGAACCGACGTGCGCAGCGAGCGCAGCCTTCCCGCTACCTTCGTGAAGACAGCGGCGGAGGAAGTAACGGACCCGCGCGCGTCGTCCTGGCACCCGGTGGAGCACCCTGACCCCTGGATCATATGCCCAGATGAGATCGGGCCACCGCCGCCCGGCGCGAATGCACAAATCGGTCTCCTCCGGTTCAGAACGATCGGCCTGCTTCCCGAAATCGGCACGAAACCCGCCGACCGCCCTGAACAGGTCCAGTCGCATCGCCATGTTGCCGGCCCAAACGTTCCTGACCGCGGTGCGCGTCTGTGGAAGCCCTCGGTGGCTGCAGCCGACCACCCATCCGAACTCGGCCGGGAACCACCTCGGCGGTTGCTCGAGCCACAAGGGTTCAACAAGCCCGCCTACGCCGATGGCTCGTTTGTCAGTCATCGCGTTCTCGATCTGAGCGATCCAATCGTCGGCCGCTATTGCATCGTCATCGATGAATGCGACGATCTCGCCGCTAGCCACGGCGGCGCCGGTGTTCCGGGCGCCTCCGGCACCCGGATGATGGTGGTTCTCCACGACGAGCACGCCCGCAAGATCACCCGACAGAGCAGAGGCAAGCTCGGGATTCCGGTCGACAGCAACGATGATTTCGTGAGGCGGGGTCGCCTGCTGCGCCAGCGATTGAAGCGTCGCCAGGAGATCCGGGACTCGGTCGAAGTGATATGTGGCGATTACTACCGATGTGCTCATCAGGTATAGGTCAGGATCGGGATACTCCACCCGCGCGGTTCGCATCTCACTGACACGCGGCGGAAGGATCCGGCGGAATCCGAGAGGTTGCGGTGGACAGCCACCGGCGTTCGCGCATTTAGTGCGGAGGTCCTTGGGCGCTCAGGCGGAGGAGGCCAGGTCGGCGTGGGTGATGACCTGCTCTGCCAGGCGGTCTTTGCTGTCGATTTCGTGAACCAGCCGGACCACGCCGGCCTGTATTCCCTCGTCGCTGGTGAAACGCTCGGACAGAATCGTTCGCAGCACCCGAAGCCCGTCGCGGACGGGGTGCAACTTGCTGACACCATGAATCCGCTCGTGCTCCATGCTAGGCACCTCGGCGACGTTGAGGCCGGCCTTGGCAACCCGGACGTTGATCAGCGTCTCGACCTCGAAGCCGGCGCAGTCGACATTGATCGTCGGCCGCACATCCGCCCAGAAGGCGTTGTAGCCGTAGCAGAGGTCGGTGTAGCGGGTGCCAAAGAGCACATTCACGGTGCCGTTGAGGAACCGGTTGCCGAGACTGCGGATGGGAGTGATGTCGACGCTGCCTCCGCCATCGGCGAAGCGAGAGCCCTTGGCGAAGTCCGCGCCCTGAAACAGGGCATCGACGTAGGCCGGGATCTCCTGCGGATCGGTCGATCCGTCTGCGTCGAGCATCACGATGATGTCGCCTCGGGCGGCCGCGAAGCCGCAGGCCAGCGCGTTGCCCTTGCCCTTGCCGTCCTGTAGCAAGACGCGAACGGTCGGGCACAGTTCGCGCGCCATCTCGATCGTGTCATCGGTCGAGTGCCCGTCGACGAGGATGATCTCAAACAGCTCCTCGAACGGCAACCGCGCGAACACGTGCGGCAGATTCGCGGCCTCGTTGAGAGTTGGGATCACGACGCTTATCCGGGCGCGCGACCGCGGTGGCCTGGTGATTTGATCAGTCTCCGTGTGCGCGTTGTGACTTGCCTTCATGGCTCCGACTTTCTGGACGGGTTATCGAACAGCCGCTCCAACGTCCGTGGAGAGGCTCGTGCTCCACAGGTCCTATCGGCGCGAACTGCCCGGACCCCGAGGGGGTGCCCCCCTAGAGTTTTGTTCGGCGACAGCTTCCGATCCCTCTCCGGACCGGCGTAGCATGAGCTCGAAATCGTCGTAAGGAGGCAGCATGTCGCGACTCATCCGGATGGATCAGAGCGGCCACACGACGGTCGCCGAGTGGACCGCGGAGGACCCCGCCAGCATCGAAGCCGCGGTGGCGGCGTTCCGTGTCGAGCTGGATGGGGGGTATTTCGCGGTCGTGTCCCAGGGCGAGGGTTGCGCCGAACAGGTGCGCGAACTACCGGTCGATGCGCCGGTCGTGATCCTGAGACGGCCGATCGTCGGTGGTTAGCGGGGGTGACTCGCCTGACCGCACCCGCCGCCCGCGGACGCGCTGCCCGAGCTCGCGCGGGTCCCCTGGCGTCCTCGCGCGAGCGACCGGAGCCTGACCCACGCAGCCCGCTTATGGACACTTACAACGGTCGTCCACACGGTGCCGTTCATCCTCGCCGCGCTGGTGCTCGCCGCGCTGCTGCCGGTGATCATCCCGGTCGCGTTGATCCTCCTCGCGCACGCGTGGGCGATTCCCGAGCTCTACGCGGCGCGCGGCGCCGCGGTCCTGCGCCGCCGCGCGCTCGCAACCGCGGGGGCGGAGCGCGTCGCACTCGGGTTCCTCGGCGACCTCGTCGATCATCGTCGGCGCGAGCTGCACGCCCGCACGGGGCTCGTGCTCGAGCGCGGCCGGCTCGGTACCTGGCTGCTTGGCGACCACGGAGCGCTGCTGGTTCGCTCCGGGGGACGCAGGGTCAACTGCTACTGCGTGAAGGCGACCGACCCGAGGCTCCCCCCGAGCGACCGCGTCGCCCACTTGCTGCTGGCGCTGCGAACGGACGAGATCGGCTTCGCCACGGTCGCGAACCTGGTGTTCTCGGGTGCCCGCTGGCGTGTGCGCCGGCGCCTTGCCCCGGAGGCGCGCGAGGCGCTCGAGCAGGCCGCGGTCGAGTCGCGCCGCGGCTGAGGGCGGCGCCCGCCGCGACCCCGCGGGACCGGCCCGGAGCGGTCACGGCCCCGCGGCGCATGCGCGCGCGAGAACTTTGTACCGAAGGCCAATGCGGGCCGGTCCGGCGGCGCCGATCATTCCCGCCATGACCCCCGCACCAACATCTTCGAAGGTCATCCTCATCGCGGACCACCGGACGGGTTCCGCAGCGGCGACCACGACGCCCGTGCGGCGTTACCGGCTCGCGCGGCTGCGCTTCGAAACCCGCCCAGTGGGGCGCGGGACGGACTTCGAGCACCTAAAGCGCGTCTACGACTGAGCGCTCCTGACGCCCCGCGCGCGGGAGCCATTCGAGCACGTTGACTCGCCGCGATACGCTTGTGTCATGGACTCTCAAATCGAGGCATCTCGCTCACGGACCCCGGTCGTAAAAAAGGCCGCCGCGGGCGTCGTAATCATCGTCGTAGCGGCGCTGGCCATCAAGATCGTCATCGGCTTCGTGATGGCGATCTTCTGGACGGTCGTCGTGATCGCGGCGGTTCTGGCCGTTCTCTGGGCGGTCAAGACGCTCGTGTGGTGACGCCAGGCCCATGGCCAACATGGGCCTGGTCGTAATCCTGCTCTTCTTCGGCCTTGCCGGCGGAATCGTCGGCCGCATCAAGGGCAGTTCGTTCCTGCTCTGGTTCTTGATCTCGGCGACTATTCCGTTCTTCGGTCTGCTCGCCGCCGTCTGCTATCGGTGGGACAACCGCGAGTTGCGCCGGCAATGCCCCGGGTGCGGGCGGATCCTCAAGCTCCACGATGCGGTCTGCATCAAATGTGGCGAGGAGCTCGAGTTCCCCGAGGTCGCGATCGCGCCGGAGTCTCCGATCGCGCGCCCGACCGCAGCGAACCTCCAGTGACTTCGCGCGCGGCCGTGCGCCGCGCGAGCGGGCGCGACGGCCGGCGAAAGCCGCCCGGCGGGGACCAAAACCCTTGGTAGACTCGCGCTTTCCGCCGCGCGCGGATCGGCCGCGTGCGCCCACGAGAGCAGTTGCCGAAAGGAGGCGAAGCGCTATGCGTGCAGTCGACGCACTGATGGAGTGCCTGAAGGCGGAGGGTGTCGACGTCGTATTCGGCCTCCCCGGCGGCGCAAACCTGCCGACGTACGACGCGTTCTACGATGCCGGCATCCGGCACATCCTCGTCCGCCACGAGGCGGGTGGCGGACACGCCGCGGAGGGGTACGCGAAGGCTTCCGGCAAGGTCGGCGTGTCGCTCGCCACCAGCGGCCCTGGCGCGACGAACCTCGTCACGCCGATCTGCGACGCGATGATGGACTCCGTCCCGGTCGTGTTCATCACCGGCCAGGTCCGCACCGAGCTGCTCGGGACGGACGGCTTCCAGGAAGCCGACACGATCGGGATCACGATGCCGATCGTCAAGCACAGCTTCATGATCCAGCACCCACTCGAGATCCCTCGCTCGATACACGAGGCGTTCCACATCGCCCGGACCGGGCGACCTGGGCCCGTGGTCGTGGACATTCCCCAGGATCTGAGCCGCGCGGACATTCCGTACGAGCCCGTCAGCGACGTGCGCCTGCCCGGCTACCAGCCGACCACCGAGGGCAACCAGAAGCAGATCCGGATCGCAGCGAAGGCGCTCGCGAACGCCCGCCGGCCGATCATCTACGCCGGCGGTGGCGTGATCGCGTCGAACGCGGCCGCCGAGCTCACCGAGCTCGCGACGGCCGACCGGTTCCCGGTGACGACCACGGTGATGGGCCTCGGCGCGTTCCCCGCGCCGCACGACCAGTGGCTCGGGATGCTCGGGATGCACGGCACCCGCGCCGCCAACTACGCGATGGATGAAGCCGACCTGATCTGCGCGATCGGCGCGCGCTTCGACGACCGAGTCACCGGCAAATTGTCGGAGTTCGCGCCGCGGGCCAAGTTCATTCACATCGACGTCGACCCCGCCGAGATCTCCAAGAACGTGCCGGCGCACATCCCGATCGTCGGCGACGCGAAGAACATCCTGCCGCGGCTGACCGCCGAGTACCGCGCGGTCGCGGGCGAGCCGGGGCGGCTCGAGGAGTGGTGGTCGCGAATCCGGGTGTGGCAGGAGCGCCATCCGCTCCGTTACGAGGACAGCAAGGACTCCGAGATCAAGCCCCAGTACATGGTCCAGGCGCTCTACGAGGCGACGGACGGCGACGCGATCATCACCAGCGACGTCGGCCAGCACCAGATGTGGACGGCCCAGTACTACCACTTCGCCAAGCCGCGACGATGGATCAACTCGGGCGGCCTGGGCACGATGGGGTTCGGGCTTCCCGCCGCGATGGGCGCAAAGGTCGGCTGCCCCGACGAGACCGTCGTCTGCATCGCCGGCGACGGCTCGGTGCAGATGAACATGCAGGAGCTCGCGACGTGCGCGCAGGAGGGCATCGCGATCAAGGTGTTCATCATGAACAACGGCTACCTCGGAATGGTCCGCCAGTGGCAGGAGCTGTTCTGGGACAAGCGCTACAGCCAGGTCGACATGGGGCAGTGGCCCGACTTCGTCAAGCTCGCCGAGGCCTACGGCGCGAGCGGTCTTCGCTTCGAGGACAAGAACACGCTCGTCTCCGACATGAAGGAAGCCATCGCCATGGAGGGGCCGGTGCTCGTCGACGTCCGCGTCACGCGCGAGGAGAACACCTACCCGATGATCCCGGCCGGCCAGCCCGCGCGGAACATGGTGGGCTGAGCGATGGGTGAGCCAGGGACCAAGGAAGTCCTCTCACTTGACGAGCTCGAGGCGGTGGCCGGGCTGCGCACCGGTCGCAAGCACGTGCTCTCGATCCTGGTCGAGAACAAGCCGGGCGTCCTGACGCGGATCGCCGGCCTGTTCGCGCGCCGCGGCTTCAACATCGACACGCTCGCGGTCGGGCCGACCGACGACGAGCGCATCTCCCGGATCACACTCACGCTCGACGGCGCGCTGCACCCGATCGATCAGGTCACCAAGCAGCTCCACAAGCTCGTCAACGTGATCAAGATCCGCGATCTCGAGCCGCGTGAGACGCTTGCGCGCGAGCTCGCGCTGTTCAAGATCTCCGCCGACGGGCCCAGCCGCACCGAGGTGATGCAGATCTGCGAGATATTCCGCGGCAAGGTCGTCGACGTCACCAAGCGCTCGATCGTCGTCGAGCTGACCGGCACGTGCGACAAGGTCGACGCGTTCGAACAGCTGGTCAGGCCGTTCGGGTTGATCGAGATGGCGCGCACCGGCGAGATCGCGATCGCGCGCGGCCGCACCGAGACCTAACGCCTAGCCGGTGGCCGCGGGCGGGTAGCCTGGGCGGATGCACGATGTCGCGCTCGGGCGCTCGCCGGGATGGGGCTGGCTGGATGACAAGACCGTCCGGCGCCTCGAGCGGCGATTCGACACGGCGCTTCACCGTGCCCGCGCCACCGGAACGCCCGCGCTCGTCAGCGTGACGGCGCGGGTCGATCCCGCCGCCGACCCGACGGCCGTCGCGGTCGCCTCGCGTCGAGGAGGCGAAGCGTGGTTCTGCCTCGAGCAGCCCGACCGCGACGGGTCTGCGGTGGCCGGGATCGGATCGGTCCGTGCGCTCGAAGCCGTCGGTCCGGATCGATTTGCCCGCGTTGCGCGGCGCTGGTCATCGCTCGCTGCGGACGCGTTCGCCGATGACCCCGACGGGCCGCCCGGCTCGGGGCCGCTCGCGCTCGGCGGGTTCGCGTTCGCGCCCGATGGCGGTGGCTCACCCCAGTGGGAGGGATTCGCGCCGGCCTCGCTGGTCGTGCCGGAGGTGTCGCTGGCCCGCGCCGGCGAGCGGGTGTCGCTGACCGTGAACGTCGATGTGGCTCCGGATGACACGCTCGAGGACCTGCAGGCGCGTGTCGGGGCGCGGTTGGGCGAGCTGCGGGCCGCTCCGCTGCCGCTGCTCGATCCGGCGCCGGCGGGGCAGTACAAGGTGTTGAGCCCGATGCCGCCGTCGCACTACGAGGAGGCGGTGGCGCGGGCCGTGGAGCGGATCCGCGCCGGCGAGCTCGAGAAGATCGTTCTGGCGCGCGAGGTGGAGGTCCACGCGCCGGTCGACCACGACGTGGGCGCGGTGCTGGGCCTGCTCCGCGAGGCGTTCGCGTCCTGTTACGTGTTCGCGGTCGGGCGGGGTGACGCTGTTTTTCTGGCCGCGAGCCCGGAGCTGCTCGTCCGCCGCGAGGGGCAGCGGGCCTCAACGGTCGGCCTGGCGGGGTCCTCGCGGCGGAGCGCCGATCCCGCCGTCGACGAGCACCTCGGCGAGCAGCTGCTGCGCAGCGATAAGGACCGCGAGGAGAACGCGATCGTCGTGCGCCGCATCGCCCGCGCGCTGCGGCCCCATTCGGTGTGGGTGACGGCCGCGCCGGAGCCGGCGCTCGTCCGGGTCGCGAACATCATCCACCTGGGGACCCCGATCCGCGCCCAGCTGGCCGCTCCGCTCAGTGCGATCGAGCTGGCCGGAGTGCTCCACCCGACGCCGGCGGTCGGGGGCGAGCCGCTGGAGGTCGCCGCGCCGCTGATCCCGGCGCTAGAGGGGCTCGATCGCGGCTGGTACGCCGGGACGGTGGGGTGGACCGACGCCGCCGGCGACGGTGAGTTCTGCGTCGGGTTGCGCTGCGCTTTGGTGCGAGGTCGAATGGCGCACCTGTACGCCGGCGGAGGGATCGTGCGGGACTCAGACCCGGTGGCCGAGCTCGCCGAGACCGAGGTCAAGCTTGGGGCGCTGCTGCCCGTGCTGGCGGGTTGATCGCGGGGACGGACCGCCGCCGCGGGCGCAAACGTCGATGCAAAACGTGACACGGCGCCGGTCCCGCGCCGGACGTGTACACATGAGCATGCTGGGGATGCTTATGTGGGCGCGACGGCTCGGGGGGGTGTGTTGTGTCACGTAATGCACGGTTGATCATCCGCACGCGATTGCCGCCTGTGCCGCCTCGGCGACGCGGCGGTGGAGCGCGAGGTTCTCCTCGCGGTCGGTCCGCACCTCGGTGATCGTGGTGGCGTTGCCGGCGATCGACGTGTCGACAGCGGCCCGCAGGGCGTCGACCGTCTCGACGAGCGAGTGCCCGCAACCGTAGAGCGCGGCCGCGCGAGCGAAGTCAAGGCCATGGGGGGTGGCGACGTGCTCCTCGAACGCGTCTGTCTCGCCGGCGACCGGGAGGAAGTGGAAGATCCCCCCGCCGTCGTTGTTGAGCAGCACGATCGTCAGCGCCAGGCCCAGCCGCGACGCCGCCAGCAGCCCACCGATGTCGTGGGCGAGCGCCACGTCGCCGATGAGCAGCACGACGGGGCCATCGCCCGCCGCCGCACGCACGCCGAACGCGCTGGAGATCGTGCCGTCGATCCCGTTCGCACCACGGTTCGACAGCACGCGCGGCCCGTCCTCGCGTGCGGCGACGAACTCCTCGACGTCGCGGATCGGCATCGACGACGCGACGAACAGCGTCGCCTCCGGGGGGAGCCATTCGCCCAGGCTCCGCGCCACCAGGGGCTCGGACAGATCGTCGCCGAGCGTGCGCTCGATCGCGCCGGCGACCGCGTCGTCCGCGGCGCGCCACGAGGCGAACCACTCGTCATCGGTATCAAGCTCCTGATCGCCGAGCAGGGCTCGATAGGGAGCCTCGATTCGCATCCCGACGACGGCGTCGGGGTCGTGCCAGGTACCGTCGGGGTCGAACGCGATCTGGGCGGTCTCGAGTCCCGCCAGCCACGCGCGGAGCGGCTTCGAGGTGGGTAGGTCGCCGGTGCGAATCACGAATTGGGGCTGGTGGGCGGCCGCGAACTCCGGGTCGCGCAGCAGCAGGTCGTAGTGCGCGATCGCCGCCTCTCCGCGCCGCGCGCCCGACAGCGCGTCGGCAAGCAGCGGGATGCGCAGCCGTGCGGCAAAGCGAGCGATCGACCGCGCCGCCTCCCGGTCGCGATCCGCGCCGGCGACGATCACGACCCGACCCGACGGGGGCGTGCCACCGGACGGAGCGCCCGGCGCCCCCGCGTCGAACGCGACGTACGGGCGATCGCCGGCGCGCCCCGTGTCGTCGTCGGGCAGCGGCAGCGGGCGGTCGAGCACGAGCGGCTCGCGCAGCGGGAAGTTCAGGTGAACGGGGCCGGGCGGACCCTCAACCGCAGTCCAGTAGGCGCGGCAGGCGAGCGTTCGGATCCACCGCAGCGACGCCGGACCGGCGCGATCGACCCCGACCTCGAAGAACCATTTGACGGCGTCGCCGTAGAGCTTCAGCTGGTCGATCGTCTGGCCGGCGCCGACCTCGCGGAGCTCCGGCGGCCGGTCGGCGGTGAGCACGATCAGCGGCACGCGCGCGTGCCGCGCCTCGATCACCGCCGGCGCGAGATTCGCGGCTGCGGTCCCCGACGTGCACGTGACCGCGACCGGGCGCCCGGACCCCTTGGCGGCGCCGAGCGCGAAGAAGCCGGCGCAGCGCTCGTCGATGTGCGACCAGCTTCGGATCCGTTCCTCGCGCACGAGCGACAGCACGATCGGGGTGCAGCGCGATCCCGGCGCGGTACAGGCGTGCTCCATTCCGCAACGTGCGAGCTCGTCGCAGAAGGCGCGCAGCAGCAGGTAGGTGTCGGTGGCGGTCATGATGCGGATCTGATGGCGCGCGATGTCGTCCTCCTCCACGGCTTCACCCACACCGGGGCGAGCTGGGACCCCGTGGTCGCGGCGCTCGGGGAACGCTACCGTGCGTTCGCGCCCGACATCCGGGGCCACGGGTCCGCGGCCGAGCTAGAGCCGATCACGCTCGAGGCGGTCCTCGGTGACCTCGCCGAGCTCCCGCCGGCGCGGTTCACGCTTGCCGGGTACTCGATGGGCGGGCGGCTCGCGTTGCACGCCGCGCTCGCGCCGGCGCTCCGAGCGCGCATCGATCGCCTGGTGCTGATCGGCGCCAGCCCGGGGATCGCCGACTCTGTCGAGCGACGAGCACGACGGGCCGACGACGACGTGCTCGCGGACCAGGTCGAGCAGATGACGATCGAGCAGTTCGCCGAGCATTGGGCGCGGACGCCGGTGCTCGCCGGTCAGCCGCCCGCGGTGGCGGCCGCCGTCCACGCGGACCGCCTGCGAAATCAGCCGGCCGGCCTCGCGAAAGCCCTCCGCGGGCTGGGCACCGGAGCGCTGCCCTCGTTGTGGGACCGGTTGCCGGAGATTCGGGCGCCGGCGACGCTCATTGCCGGCGAGCGCGACGACAAGTTCACCGCTATCGCAACCGAGATGGCGCGCGGCTTACGGGAGGCGCAGGTGTCGGTGATCCCTGGTGCGGGTCACGCCGTGCACCTGGAGGCGCCGGCACCCGTCGCGGCTCTGATCGGCTAAGCGCCCTAAGCGGCCTGGAGGACGATCGGCGCCGCCGGACCGCACTCGCAGACATCGTCCACGAGACGCAGCGCGGTGCTCTGCTCCCAGCGTCCGCTCTCGACCAGCACCCGGCAGAGGGCGGCGACGTCTTCGAGCGCGGCACAGGCCTCGACGTCGGTGTTCAGATCGGTGCTGAAGATGAGGTTGTCGGCGGCATAGCGGATCCGCTGCTGCTCGTCGTCGAACAGCTTGCTCGGACCCATGTCATCGAGCGTCTTCATCACCCGCCGGTACGCCTTGGAACGTTCAGGACTCATCTTGGATCTCCCGGTGAAAACTGCTGCTCAGTTGATCAACATGTCGTCAGCTGAGCCCTCTGCCTTTAGTACGAAATTGAGAATTCTTTGGTTCACACCTATACCCGGTGGTTGGCGCTCAACCGTGACCTCGATCACATGAGCGCCGATCACGAGGCCTGATACCAGGAGGTAAGGCCGTTACCGAGGCCCGAACCGTCCGGGACCCGGATCCGGCCGTCGCGCGCCGGCAGCGGGTCCTCGCGGTCGGCGAACAGCGCGAGCGTCGCCAGTCCGCACGCGCGCTCGGGTCGGACGACCGCGGCCGCGTGTAGCGCCGCCGCGATTCCGAGCGGGCCGTCGAGGGTCGAGGCGAGGTAGACCTCGTAGCCGGCGGCGCGTGCCCGCCGGGCCGCGTCGACCACCCCGGTGATCCCACCGCAGCTCGCGATCTTCAGGCACACGGCCTGGCAGACACGGTCCTCGAGCGCTCCAATCGCGGACGCGGTCTCGTCGAGCGCGATCGGCACGCTCGTCGCCGCGGCGAGCTCTCGCGTCTGGGCCAGGCCGCGGACCGGCTCCTCGCACAGTTCGATCCCGACCGGCGCGAGCACCCTGAGCGCGGGGGTGGCCTCCTCCACAGACCATGCTCCGTTGGCGTCGAGCCTGATCGCCACGTCCGGCCCGAGCACGGCTCTGACCGCGGCCACCCGGCCGGCGTCGTCGCCGATCCCGACCTTCGCCTTCACGCAGCGAAAGCCCGCGGCGCGGGCCTCGCTCGCCTGCAAAGCCGCCCCGGCGCGATCGGACGCCGCGATCGTGTAGTTGACCTCAACCGGCCCGGGAGCGTGCGCGCCCAACAACCGCCACACCGGCCGTCCGGTCCGCCGTCCCTCGAGATCCCAAAGCGCCAGATCGATGGCGGCTATCGCCGGCGGCAGCACGGCCAGCTCGCTGCACCGCGCCAGCAGCTCCTCACGTGGCAGCCGCCGGGCGCGCTCCAACGTCGGCCGACACGCCTCGAGCGCCTCGCGCACGTCCTCGACGCTCGCCCCGTTGTAGTCGGGCAGCGGCGCCGCCTCGCCGAACCCGACCCGCCCGGCCGAGTCCTCCAGCCGCAACAGCACGAGTTCGCGGTCACCGACGGATCCCGATGCCGAAACAAACGGCGCGCGCATGCGCGCCCATAAAAAATCAATGTCGACGTTCACCGGCTGAGCAGCAGACCGGCGGCCAGCAGCGTGCAGAACACAAGCTGAAGCATGCCGCTCTGGGCGAGCGCGCCGTTCAGCGACAGGCCGTCGGTGCGGTTGCGCACGACGCGCACGACCCGGGCCGCGAGCGGAAGCGTCAGCCAGGCCAGCAGCAGCCATGGGCTGAGCGGACCGAAGGCCCAGGTCACGGGCACGAGCACGTAGGCCAGATAGACGGTCACCGCGAATAGCGTCCGGGCGCGCTCACGACCGAGCCGCACCGCCAGCGTGCGTTTGCCGGCGCGACGGTCGGTGTCGATGTCCCGGACGTTGTTGACCATCAGCAGGCCCGCCGCGAGCAGGCCGACGGGCACCGCGAGCGCGAACGCCTCCCAGTTCAGGCGCTCGACCTGGACGAAGAACGATCCCGCCACCGCGACGATCCCGAAGAACAGGAACACGAACAGCTCGCCGAGGCCCTCGTACCCGTATGGTCGCGGCCCCCCGGTGTAGAGCACGCCCGCCAGGATCGAGGCCGCGCCGACGAGCAACAGCTGCCAGCCGGCGACAACCACCAGGTAGATGCCGGCCAGAACGGCGACGCCGAACGTCAGGTATGTGGCGATCAACACCTGCTTGGGCGGCACGAGACCGCCCGCGGTGACGCGCACGGGGCCGAGGCGGTCCTCGGTGTCGGCTCCGCGCCGCGCGTCGGAGTAGTCGTTGGACAGGTTGGTGCCGATCTGGATGAACATCGCGCCGATCAGCGCCGCGACGAACCGCAGCGGATGGAACACGTGCAGGAAGCCCGCCAGCGCGGTCCCGACGAGCACGGGAGCGATCGCCGCCGGCAGCGTCCGGACGCGTGCGGCCATCAGCCAGATGCGAACGCCGCTTGGCCTGGTGGCCTCCCGTGTGGCTGTCATCACGCCCGACGCGGGAACTTCGAGAAGTCCGGCTTGCGCTTCTCGAGGTAGGCGTTGCGCCCCTCCTGCGCTTCTTCGCTCATGTAGAAGAGCAGGTTCGCGTCGTGAGCGAACTGCTGGATACCGGCCAGGCCGTCCTCGTCGGCGTTGAAGCTCGCCTTGAGCATCCGCAGCGCGAACGGCGACAGCGCGAGCATCTCGCGGCACCACTTGACGGTCTCCCGCTCGAGCTCCTCGAGCGGCACGACGGCGTTGATCAGCCCCATCGCCAGCGCCTCGTGCGCGTCGTACTGGCGGCACAGAAACCAGATCTCCTTCGCCTTCTTCGGCCCGACCAGCCGCGAGAGCACGCTCGCTCCGAAGCCGCCGTCGAACGATCCGACCTTCGGACCAACCTGGCCGAAGCGGGCGTTCTCAGCGGCGATCGTGAGGTCGCAAACGACGTGCAGGACGTGGCCGCCTCCGATCGCGTAGCCCGCGACCATCGCCACGATCGGCTTCGGCATCCGGCGCATCTGGACGTGCAGGTCGGTGACCTCGAAGCGCCCGACCGCCTCGTGCTTGCCGGCGGCCGACGGGTCGACACCGGTCACATAGCCGCCGCGCGATCCGCGCACGCGCTGGTCGCCCCCCGAGCAGAACGCGTCAGGACCCTCGCCGGTCAGGATCACGACGCCGACGTCGAGGTCCTCGCGGGCGCGCGTGAACGCATCGGACATCTCGACCACGGTCTCGGGGCGGAACGCGTTGCGCACCTCGGGGCGATTGATCGTGATCTTCGCGATGCCGGCGTCCTCACCGGTCGCCGTTTCGTAGCGGATGTCCTCGTAGCGCCCGGCGGGTTTCCATTTGGCTGGCACGCGGGCGAGACTACCGTGTCACGCATGTCTTACTGGGTCCCCGCCGCCGCAGCCCGGCGTCCCGACCGGATCGCGGTCGAGAGCCCCGAGCGCAGCCTCACCTACGGCGAGCTGCGCGACGCGGCGGTCGGCGCGGCGGGCGAGCTGCAGGCGCGGGGAGTCGGCGTGGGCGCAAGGGTCGCGCTGGCTCTACCGGCCGGCGTCGACTTCCTGATCGCGTTCCATGGCTGTCTCGTCGCGGGCGCGGCGGCGGTTCCGATCGATCTGCGCCTCACCGAGGCCGAGCGCGCGCAACGTTTGGCGGGAGCGGAGGTCGTGGTGTCAGAGCCGCTGTCGCGCAAGCCGTCGAACATGCGAATCGCCGCGAGCGGGGACCGGCCGGTGGCGGTGATGCACACATCGGGAACGACCGCCGCACCCAAGTCCGTCGCGCTCAGCGACGGCAACTTCGTCGCGAGCGCGCTCGGCTCGGCGGTGGCGCTCGGCCTCGACCTCGACGAGCGCTGGCTGTGCCCGATGCCGCTCACGCACGTCGGCGGGCTGTCGATTCCGATCCGGAGCGCGATCTACGGCACCACCGCGGTTCTCCACGGGCGGTTCGACACCGAGGCGGTCCTGAACGAGCTGATGGACCCGGCGCGCCGGATCACGCTCGTGTCGCTCGTGCCGACGATGCTGGCGCGGCTGCTCGACGCCGGATTGCAGGACCCGCCGACGCTGCGGTGGGCGCTGCTCGGCGGCGGGCCGATCGCGCCGGCGCTGCTCGCCGCAGCGGCGGGTGTCGGCGTGCCGGTGGCGCCGACCTACGGCATGACCGAGGCGTGCTCGCAGATCGCCACGTTCGGATGGCCGCTGGCCGGCGTGGAGATCATGACCTCGAGCGAGGAAGTGCTCGTGCGCGGAGCGATCGTGTCCGCGGGCGCAATCGCCGATGACGGGTGGCTCCACACCGGCGACCTCGGGCGATTCGATGAGCGCGGCCGCCTCGAGATCACCGGCCGAAAGGCGGACACGATCGTCAGCGGCGGCGAGAACGTCGCGCCCACCGAGGTCGAGGCGACGTTGCTCGAGCATCCCGCGGTGGCGGATGCCGCCGTCCATCCCCGCGCCGACCCGGAGTGGGGGGAGGCGGTGGTCGCGACGGTCGTGCTCCGCGAGGGCGCAACCGCCGGCCCCGACGAGCTTCGTGCCCATTGCGCGGCGCGGCTCGCGTCGTTCAAGGTCCCCAAGGCGGTGAACTTCGCCGATCAGCTCCCGCGGACAGCGTCGGGCAAGCTGCTTCGACGCCAGCTTTAATCGGCGCCGTGTCCTCCGCTACTCGGCGGGATCAACCTCGGCGGGATCAAGCGGCTGCTCGACGGCACGCACAGCACAGCCGACCGGCTGAGGCAGTTCGGCGAGGCGCGTAGCGCCGCCGCCGCTACACGAGATTTGGAACCATTCGCGCCGCGGACATGCCGGCCGAGCGCCGGCCTGAGATCGAGCACGCGGTGCAGCGGCTTGAACCGGTCGCGTCCGAGGCGGCGATGGCAATCTTCCAGCGGCGGTTGAGCGAGCAGATCGAGCGGGCATTCAAGGAGATCACGAGGCGTGTGGGTGAGCGCACGCCGGACGGCGGAGGTACGTAGATGGGAGTTTCCGACCCCGATGCGGTGCGGGCCGAGATGCTCGAGCGGTGGGGGCGGGCGGCGGCAGGGTGGGGCAAGCGGGCGCAGCGCGTACGCGATTTCGGACTGCCCGTGTCGGCCTGGATGCTCGACCACGCCGGATTGCAGCCCGGGCTCCGGCTGCTCGAGCTCGCGGCCGGCCCCGGCGAGACGGGCTTCCTCGCGGCGGAGCTGATCCGTCCGGGCGGCTGGCTCGTGTGCAGCGACGCGACCGACGAGATGCTCGACGTCGCGCGTGCCCGGGCGAAGGAGCTGGGGATCGAGAACGTCGAGTTCAAGCGGATCGAGCTCGAGTGGATCGACCTGGACACCGCGAGCGTCGACGTGGTGCTGTGCAAGTGGGGGCTGATGTTCGCGGTCGATCCGGAGGCCGCGTTGCGCGAGGTGCGCCGCGTGCTGCGGCCGGGAGGTCGAGTGGCACTCGCGGTCTGGGACGAGCCCTCGGTGAACCCGTGGGCAACCGTCACCACACGCGCGCTGAGCGAGCTCGGGCACACCACGCAGCCCGATCCCGACGCGCCGGGGATGTTCGCGCTGGCGTCGCCCGGGCTCCTACAGGACGTGCTCGAGGCCGCCGGGTTCGTGGACGTGGTGGTCGAGCTGGTCGAGCCGCCACGAGCGTTTGAGAGCGTCGAGGAGTACGTCGCCGAGACCGACGATCTCTCGAGCATGTTCGGCGACGTGTTCGATCCCCTCTCGGACGAGCAGCGCGCGGAGGTGATAGCCAAGATCACGGAGCTAGCCGAGCCCTACATCGAGGCCGACGGGTCGCTGCGGTTTCCGGCACGGTCGCTGGTGGCGGCGGCGGACGCCTGAGGGCGGTCCTCGCCGCGCTCGGATTTCTTCCGGCGGGCAAACCAATGAACGTGATTTTGCAGGCTGAAAGGCCGGTTGCAGCGATTCCGGTTAGGCCGTTTGTTGACGACACTGGGGCGCATGCACTTGCGACTTTCCCTGATAGGTACCGTCGTGGCCGGCGCGATGCTCGGTGTCCCCGCGACTGCCTCGGCGTATTTCGTACACGTCGTCTCCAAGGGTGAATCCCTCTCGTCGATCGCCGCCCAGGACGGCCTGAGCGTCGACGCGCTGGCCGCCGCCAACGGACTCTCGTCCGGCACCCAGCTTCTCGCCGGCTCGACCATCCAGATCCCGCCGCAGGGGACGACCGCGGTCGCGCCGTCTACCACCGAGACCAGCCAGACCAGTGAGACGACGAGCACGGCCGTGCCTGCGAGCACGAGCACGTCGGGGGCCTACGTGGTGCAGCCCGGCGACACGCTGTCTGCGATCGCCGCGCGCTCCGGGGTCAGCGTCAGCTCGCTCGCCGCGGCCAACGGCCTCAATCCAAGCGCGTTCCTGTTGACCGGCACGGTGCTCCACCTGTCCGGCTCCTCGGCCTCGTCGGGGACGGTCACGCCCGCGAGCGAAACCACGGGCTCCGGCGCCTCGTACGTGGTCCAGGCCGGCGACACGCTGTCGGCGGTCGCCGCGCGCTCGGGCACGACCGTCGACGCGCTGGCCTCGGCGAACGGCCTCGATCCGAGCCATTACCTGTTGACGGGGACCGTCCTGCGAGTGCCTTCCGGTTCCGAGTCCGGGTCGACGGGGTCGACGGTCGAAGTCTCGATGTCCAACGATTCGAGCGACTCGAGCGCCGCGAGCGGCCAACCGGTCGGCGCGCCCGCCCAGGGGACTCCGACCGATCCGCCGTATCCGACGCCCGAGCGCGTCACCGCCTCCGAGGTCGGCTCCGTCGCCGCCGCAAACGGCGTGCCGGCGTCACTCGCCGCAGCGATCGCCTGGCAGGAGAGCGGCTTCAACAACGACCTCGTCTCGAGCGCGGACGCCCGCGGCGTGATGCAGATCCTCCCGGGGACGTGGGATTGGATCCAGCACTCGCTCGACACCGGCGGTCCACCGCTCGCGCCGGCCTCCGCCGCCGACAACGTCCGCGGCGGCGTGCTGCTCCTGCACTCGCTGCTCCAGTCCACCGGCGGCAATCCGGCGATGGCGGCCGCGGGCTACTACCAGGGCCTGCCGTCGGTCATGCAGAACGGCGTCTATCCGTCGACGCAGAACTACGTCAACGACGTGCTGTCGCTCGAGCGCCAGTTCGGGGGCGGCTGATCCACTGAGAACTCGCGGGGGAGCCGCGTCAACTACGCTCCCCGGCAATGTTCTACGACGACGACGCTGACCTACACAAGCTCGACGGCAAGACCGTCGCGATCATCGGTTACGGCTCGCAGGGCCATGCGCACGCGCTGAACCTGCAGGACTCGGGGGTGACGGTCGTGGTCGGCCTGCGCCCGGACTCGAGCAGCGTCACGAAGGCGCGCGAGCACGGCCTGCGCGTGGCCGAGCCCGCCGACGCCGCCAGCGAGGGCGACATCGTGATGATGCTGGTCCCCGACGAGCTGCACCGCGCGGTGTGGGAGTCGGGGGTCAGCGACGGTGTCGCCCCCGGCAACATGGTCATGTTCGGCCACGGTTTCTCGATCCATTACGGCGAGGTCGGGCCGCCACCGGACGTCGACGTCGCGCTGGTCGCGCCGAAGGGCCCCGGCCACCTGGTCCGGCGGCAGTTCCTCGAGGGCTCGGGCGTGCCGGGACTGGTCGCGGTTCAGCAGGACGCGAGCGGCGACGCGCTCGCGGTCGCGCTCGCCTACGCCAAGGGGATCGGGTGCACGCGCGGCGGCGTGATCGAGACCACGTTCAAGGACGAGACCGAGACCGACCTGTTCGGCGAGCAGGCGGTCCTGTGCGGCGGGGTCACCGAGCTCGTCCGCGCCGGCTACGACACGCTCACCGAGGCCGGCTACGACCCGCGGCTCGCCTACTTCGAGGTCCTGCACGAGCTCAAGCTGATCGTCGATCTCATGTACGAGAAGGGCATCGCGGGGATGCGGTACTCGATCTCGAACACCGCCGAGTACGGCGACATGACCCGCGGCAAGGTGATCATCGGCGACGCCACCCGCCAGGCGATGAAGAAGGTGCTGGCCGACATCCAGTCGGGCGATTTCGCCCGCGAGTGGATCGCCGAGAACCGGGCGGGTCAGGAGAACTTCAAGCGCATGCGCGAGGAGCAGGCCGGGCACCAGGTCGAGGTCGTGGGCCACGAGCTGCGCGCACAGATGGACTGGATCGACACGGAGTTCTCCGAGTAGGTCCGCTGCCCGGACGGGTAGTTGGTTACCGTAGAAGAGACCCGCATGACGCAGACCGACACCGTTCTGCAGATCCCTGACGCCCTCAAGCCCGCCGACGGCCGGTTCGGTTCGGGGCCGTCCAGGGTACGCCGGGAGCAGCTCGCGTACCTGGCTGGGGACGGGGCGGCGATTATGGGAACGTCCCACCGCCAGGCTCCGGTCAAGCGGACGGTGGGCCGAATCCGGGCGGGCCTGCGGGAGCTGTTCGCGCTCCCCGATGGCTACGAGGTCGTGCTCGGCAACGGCGGCACGACCGCCTTCTGGGACGCCGCGACGTGCTGCCTGGTCCGCGAGCGCGCGCTCAATCTCGTGTACGGCGAGTTCTCCTCGAAGTTCGCGGCGTGCACGCGCGGCGCTCCGTTTCTGGCCGACCCAATCGTAATCGAGGCCGAGCCGGGGGACGCGCCGGCACCGCAGGCTGACCCGGCCGCCGACGTGCTTGGGTGGGCGCAGAACGAGACCTCGACGGGCGTGATGGTCCCGGTGGAGCGCCCGGCGGGCTCCGAGGGCGCCTTGGTCTTGATCGACGCGACCTCGGGTGCCGGCGGGCTGCCGGTCGATGTCGAGCAGGCCGACGCCTACTACTTTGCGCCCCAGAAGGGCTTCGCATCGGATGGAGGCCTGTGGCTGGCGCTGCTGAGCCCCGCGGCGCTCGAGCGGGTTGCTGAGATCACCGGAGATTCGACCCCCGCCTACCCGGGGCGCTGGATCCCGGACTTTCTGTCGCTGGCGATCGCGTTCGAGAACTCGGTCAAGGACCAGACCTACAACACGCCGGCGATCGCCACGCTGTTGCTGCTCGCGGATCAGCTCGACTGGATGCTCGAGCGGGGTGGGTTGCCCGGGATGGTGGCTCGAACCACGGAATCCTCCAGCCATTTGTACAACTGGGCCTCCCGGCATGACCATGCCGAGCCGTTCGTCGCCGATCCCACCAAGCGCTCACTCGTGGTCGGGACGATCGACTTCGATTCCGAGATCGACGCAGCGGCGGTGGCGGCGGCGCTGCGGGCCAACGGGATCGTCGATGTCGAGCCGTACCGGAAGCTGGGGCGAAACCAGTTGAGAGTCGCGATGTTCCCGGCGACCGATCCCGCCGACGTGAAGGCGCTCACGGCCTGCATCGACTGGGTGCTGGAGCGCATGCTGTGACCGTCACCGAGTCGGCCTCGGTTGCGCCGCAGCCGGAGGGGGGCCGTCCTCGCGTGCTGGTGGCGGAGAAGATCGGCGACTCGGGACTCGAGCTGCTCAAGGAGCATTTTGACGTCGAGCTCGGCGTCGGCTGGTCGCGCGACGACCTCGAACAGCGGATCGGCGAGTACGACGGCGTCTTGATCCGCTCGGCGACGAAGCTCGACGCGCCTCTGATCGCGCGCGCTGGACGCCTGCGAGCCGTCGGCCGGGCGGGGGTGGGGGTCGACAACGTCGATGTCGACGCCGCCACCAAGGCCGGGATCATCGTCGCCAACGCGCCTCAGTCGAACGTGATCACGGCCGCGGAGCACACGATGGCGCTCTTGCTCGCGCTGGCGCGCAATGTTCCGCAGGCCCACGCGTCGCTGATCGCCGGCGCCTGGGAGCGCTCGAAGTTCTCCGGCGTCGAGCTGTACGAGAAGACGCTCGGGATCCTCGGATTCGGCAAGATCGGCCAGCTCGTGGCCGAACGGGCGCGGGCGTTCGGCATGCGGGTGATCGCGTTTGACCCGTATGTCTCCGCCGATCGCTACCGGGAGCTGCGCGTCGAGAAGGCCGAGTCCTCCGACGACATCTACGCGAGGGCCGACTTCATCACGTTGCACCTGCCGAACACGCCCGACACCCGCGGGTGGCTCGACGCGGCCGCGCTCGCGAAGTGCAAGGACGGCGTGCGGATATTGAACGTGGCCCGCGGACCTCTCGTCGTGGACGGTGATTTGCAGGCCGCGCTCGACTCGGGCAAGGTCGGTGGCGCGGCGCTCGACGTGTTCAGCACCGAGCCGATCACCGACCATCCGCTGTTCGGCTATCCCAACGTCGTTGTCACACCGCACCTCGGCGCCTCCACCGCCGAGGCCACCGACCGCGCCGGCTACCAGGCCGCCGAGCAGGTCATCGCCGCGCTGACCGGCGGCGTCGTCACCAGCGCCGTCAACGTCCCCGCGATCTCGCCCGAGGACATGGAGGTCCTCGGTCCGTTCATGTCGCTGTGCCGATCGCTTGGGCGCATCGCCGCCGAGCTCACCGAGGGCTCGTCGATCGATCAGGTGCGGACCGAGTTTCTCGGCAGGATCGCCGAGCGCGACACCAGCCTGCTCACGATCCAAGTGCTGCTCGGGGTCCTGCGCGGACATTGCGAGGAGGATGTCGGCGTCGTCAACGCGCCGGGTCTGGCGGCCGAGCGGGGCATCGAGGTCGTCGAGATGAGGCGCGCGGCCGTCCGCGACTACTCCGATCTCGTGCGCGTGACCGTCGAAAGCGGGGAGGACAGCGTGCTCGTGGCCGGCACTTTGTTCGGCCGCCGCAACCGCGAGCACCTGCTCGAGGCCTGGGGCCAGCGGTTCAACATCCAGCTCGAGAAGCACATCACGATGCTCCGCTACGGCGACGTGCCCGGGATGATCGGCCGCGTCGGCACGCTGTTCGGATTTCGGGGCATCAACATCGTCTCGGCGGCGGTCGGCCACGTCGACTCCGACAGCCTCGGCGCCGGACCGCTGGCGGTGATGGTGATCACGACGGACGTGGCGGTTCCGCATGACGTGATCGACCAGATCGTGGCGCTCGACGGGTTCGAGGCCGGCCGTACGATGACCCTGTAATTGGCCACGCGCGCGCGTCCGGCCGCCCGCTCCGGCTCGCGTGAGCGCGCGCTGACAGTTTCGTCGTCACGCTCGCCCAGTTCACGGCGGTGATGTCGACCTCGTCGGTCAGCGTCGCGTTGCCGCCGCCGCACAGATTCCCTCCGGCCTGCTCGGCCGGGCATAGTGTGCAGCGGACGGGTCCAGCGAGGCCTGGGTACAGTTGCGAGAGATGAGGGTTGTCGTCGCGCCCCTGCGCAGCTTCCCCTCCGGCGAGCGGCGGATCGTCGAGGTCGCCGGCCGCTCGATTGGCGTGTTCCGCGTCGGCGAGAACTTCTACGGCATCCGCGACCGCTGCCCGCATCAAGGTGGGCCCTTGTGCCTCGGTCATCTGCTCGGGGGCACGGTGGCGCCGGGCGTTCGCAGTTACGGGGTTGCTTTTGGAGCCGGGAGACTCGCTGGCGAGGCGGTCCGGGCGGCGGCGGCGCCGGCGAAACGGGTGCCCGGTCCATATGTGGCGGAAACGTTCGAGGTCGACGTCGAGGACGAGTACGTGGTGTTGCACGCGTGAGGTGAGTCATGTCTTCTCAGGTTGAAACCCATTCTGGGGTTGCTGCGCAGACGCCTCGGGCGGTGCAGCTAGTCGACTGCGACGTGCACGCGCAGGCAACCGAGGCGATGCTCACTCGTTATCTGAGCCCGCCCGCCCGGCGGATGCTCGAGCGGTACGGCAGGAGGACGCCGCGGGTCACCGAGTGGTACCCGCGCGTCCGCCACTCGGGGATGCGGGTCGACGCCTGGCCGGGCAAGCCCGGGCATATCTGGGGAAGCGATCCCGGGTTGACGCGCGAGCAGTTGCTCGACGAGTTCGACGTCGACTACGCGGTGCTCGAGGTGCTCAGCGGCCAGGACGGCTACGACCACCCGGACTTCGCGGCCGAGTGGAACAGCGCGGTGAACGAGTGGCAACTCGATGAGTGGCTGTCGTTCGACTCTCGGTTCCGCGGGACCATCGCGGTTCCGCACGAGTATCCGGAACTGGCGGTGGCGGAGATCGAGCGGCGCGCGGGCGACGACCGCTTCCTGGCGGTGCTGCTGCCCGCGAGCGCGGCCGACCAGCTCGGCGCACCCAAATACTGGCCGATCTACGAGGCCGCCACCGCGCACGGCCGACCGGTCGCGTTCCACACCGGGGGGTACGTCGACCACCGGGGCGCGGGCTATCCGTCGTTCTACCTCGACTACCACGTCGGGAACGGAATCGTCATGCAGAGCCAGCTCGCGAGCATGGTTGCGGGCGGCATGTTCGAGGCGATCCCGGGGCTCCGGGTAGTGCTGACCGAGTGCGGCGTCGCGTGGGCCGCGGCGTTGCGATGGTCGCTCGACGCCGCCTGGGAGCTAATGCGCGAGGACCATCCGCGGTTGCAGCGCAAGCCGTCGGAGTACATCGACGAGCACGTGTGGTTCACGACGCAGCCGATCGAGGAGCCCGACGACCCGAAGCACCTGATGTATGCGATCGAACACGCACGCCTCTCCGGGCGCCTGCTGTTCGCTACCGACTATCCGCACTGGGACTTCGACTCGCCCAAGCAGGCGCTGCCGCGAGCCTTGGGAGCTGAGCTGCGCCGGGCGATCATGTGTGACAACGCGCTGGCGTTGTACGGGTTGCCGACCGAGCGTGCGGCCTAGCCCAGACCGATGCAAGCGATCGATTGCGGCGGTACACGGCTGCGCGCGAGCCTAGTGGTCTCGACGGTCTCGACCGAGGACGCGGTCGCGAGATCGAGCAAGGACTGGAAAGGAGTGTGGCGCGAGGTGCCGTGGGTCAAGGGGCGGCCCTCCGAGTACGTGCGCGAGCACTTCCGCTTCACGACCGCGCCGGCGCACCTGGCATCGGATCCAGCCGTCTTGGACCAGTTGCTCGAGATGCTCGGCGGCCCGGACATGCTGGTGTACACCTCGGACTACCCCCGCGAGCACGGGGACGGGTTGCCGGCGCTGCTCGAGAGGCTGAGCGACGAGCAGCGCCACCGGGTTCTGTGGGGTACGGCGGCGGGCCTGTACGAGCTCGGAGGCTGAGGCGACACACCGCCGCTTTCCGTCATTCGCGACCTGGACAAACGTCCGATTGCAGAGACTGCGCCACCCGGTACCTTTCCCAAGGCAGTCGGGGCGCAGTCCCCACGATTGAAGAAAACGGCAGGGGGGCGCGGGCAGCGCGCTGTGCGAGGTAGGGCTGCCCGCATGCCGTTCGCGGGTCGGCAGGCTGAGGGCCCTTAGAACAGGGCGGCCTGACCGTCCGGTATCGGCGGTTCCAGGCACACCGGCCCGTCGTAGCGGGCGTCGTTGACGGCGGAGCCGACCGGGCGGAGCACGGTCTCGGATGGGCTGAGGCCGATTAGAAGCTCGCGCAAGCGGTTGGGCGGCCGAGAGTGCTCGAGCCACGCGGACTCGGCGCCGCCGGCCAGGATCACCGGCATCCGGTCGTGCAAAGGAGCGATCGCGGAGCTCGCCGCAGTCGTGAGGATCGTGCACGTCCGAAGCGTTCGCCCCTCGTTCTCGTCGTCGTGCCAGATCGACCACAGACCGGCGAACGCGAACGGGGCGCCGTCGGCGCGCGTGATATGGAAGGCCTGCTTGGGGCCGGTCGGCTGGCGCTGCCACTCGTAGAAGCCATCGGCGATGATCAGACAGCGGTAGCGCTCGAAGGCCCGACGGTAGGCCGGGCGTTCGGCGACCGTCTCGACCCTGGCGTTGATCATCTTCAACCCGGTGTCCGGCTTCTTGGCCCAGGAGGGCACGAGTCCCCAGCGAAGTAGCTCGCCGCGCGCGTTGCCCTCGCGGTCGGTCGTCACAGCGAGCACCTCGTCGCCCGGGGCGACGTTGTAGCGCCGGCGGACTTCGATCGACTCGCCGATCGGAAAGCGCGCCCGAACCTCAGCCGGGTTCGGCGCCGCCAACGTGTAGCGCCCGCACACGGTGCTAAGTCAGCGTGACTGGGATGCCGAGGCGATCTGTTCGGCGCGCTTGGCTTTCGCGCGTTTCTGGCGGCGCCGTCCGATGAACGCCATCACGCCGATCGCGATCAGCACGAGCAGGAACCCGAAGAAGATCGCCGTGTCGACCGAGATCCCACCGGCTGCGGACCCGATCCCGTAGACAATTCCGAACCCGAGCGCGAGAACCGCGATGACCAGGACAATCGCGATGACGACCCCGCGGATCCTCATCAGGATCCCGGCGCTGGCCGGCGGCGCGATCAGCCCGAGGAACCTGAGGCTTCGCAGTTGCCCAGCGGACGGCGCCTCGACGCCAAGCCGCTCGGTCGCCTTCTTGAGATCGTCGGGCCGGCGCTCCGCGAGCGCAAGCGATGCGTCAGCCATCCGGCGGATCCCGACGCGTTCCTGCGGCCCGCGCGCCGCCGCCAGCGCGCGCTGGAAGTGCGCCCGCGCCGCCTTGGCGTCGTAGCGCTCGGCGGCGCGGTACCCGAGGATCGCCTGCGCCGCCGCCTTGTACTTGGTCTCGGCCTCGAGTTCCTCGTCGCTCTTGCTCTCGAGCTGGGCCATCGCGGCCATCTGGCCACGCTGCTCGATACGCATCGTTCGCTGCTGCTTCGCCATCAGATGGGAGTCTAGCTCCGAGCGCGGGGTCTGGACCGACGCGATTCGCCGATGATTACGACCGAGCCGACACGCCCCAGACGGCGGGGCGCGAGCCGAGGCCGCGCAGGAGGTCTCGCACCGCCGCAACACCGGCGTCGCCGGGCCGCTCCCGCTCGAGGGCGTACTCCGCCCATCCGAGGGGCGTTGTCGCCGTTGAAGTCGTTCCGACGATCGATGTCGGCGCCGCTCGCGATCAGCAGCTCGACGGATTCGATCGCCCCGAAGGCTGCGGCGAGGTGGAGCGCCCCGCAGCCCTGGTACGGGCACGCGTTTGGATCGGCACCATGCTCGAGCAGCCATTCGACGGCCGAAAGGAAGAAATCCGCAGCTACCCGGAAATACGTTCGGCCGTGACAGGCTTGACAGGACTCGCCCGTCGGTTCCCGACCCGGTTACGGGCTGGCGGTCGCTCGCGCTGCGAGAAAGATCGGAACGTTGGCGAACACGGGCTGTTGCTCTGCAAGCAGCCGGCTCGCCCGTGGTTCGACGACCGCTTCGAGGCGGAACCCGGCGGCGATCAGTCCGTTCAGGTAGACATGGAGCGGCCGGTGATAATTGCCTGCTCGTCCACGGATCCCGTTCGGGTTCGAGGAGCGCCAGAACTCTGAGTCGAAGTACCGACTGATCAGTCGGCCTGTGCGTCCCTGGCTGTCCGCAGCTGTTTCGGCGTGCGGCGCGAGGAACGCCGGATGGCTGATTAGGAACACGAACCAGCCGCCAGGTCTCAAGACACGACGAATCGAGCTCAGCGCGGCATCGAGGTCGGCTATGTCCATCAGCCCGAGCTGGCACGTCACTCCGTCGAACGCGTGGGAATCGCAACCTGGCAGTTGTTCGGCGTCATTCATCAGCCAGCTAATAGGCGCGCCGGGATCCGTCCGCTGCCTGGCCAGTTCGAGCATCGGTTCCGCCGAATCGACCCCGACTACCCGCTCAGCACCGCGAGCCGCGAGCGCGCGGGTCGCCAGCCCTTGGCCGCAAGCCAGATCGAGCAAGGTACCCGCAGTCGGGCACGGTACGAGGTCGAGCAGCGCGCTTAGCGCCGTTTCGTGCGGACCTGACCCGGCAACAACCGAGTCGTACCACGAGGCGAGCTCAGACCAACTCGACGCGCTTCCCGACTCAGTCACGGCCCGCAATCCTCGCACTTCCGCCGCGGCCGGCCGCCGGCTACTTCATCGTTTGGTCCCTACTTGGAGGGCCCGATGGGCTGTGGACCGCAGGCCGGACACTCACCCGCGGGCCGCATCCTCGATGCTGCTCCGTTTGTACTCCCGCTGGCAGCCGTGGCGATTGTCCTTGCGTTCGGAGCGATGCGAGGCCGGCGTCGCTCAACCCACGTCTGGGCCGTACTCACAATCGTTCTTATCGCCGGAATGCTTGAAGTTTTCGTCTCCGCGCTCGAGTTCCTCGGTCAGCGGTGCTACCAGTAGCCGCCGGCTCGCAATCTGACGGACGTCTCGACTGCCGCAACGGTCGCCGAGGAACAGCAGGCGAGACTGCCGCAGCTGCCCGAAGGGAAAGCCGGCGGAAGGCGAGCCACAGAGACACCGCCGCGTTCCTCTTGCTTCGTCATCGAGACCGCTGCGTCCCGATGGGGTCGTCGGCCAGCAGCGAGAACATCACGATGTCGTGCCGGCGTCCACCGACCTCCAAGTAGGCGCGCAGGACTCCTTCCCGGAGGAACCCGCATCGCTCGGCGACGCGCTGAGATGCATGGTTGTCGACGTATGTGCCCAGCTGGATGCGGGCGAGCCCGAGCTCGGTGAGCGCCCAACGAGAAAGCAGGTGGACTGCGCGTGTCGCGACGCCTTGACCGCGCGCCCAAGGAGCGATCCAGAAACCAACATCCCCGCGGCGTTGCTCCCAGTCGAGGTCCATCAGTGAAACGGTGCCGAGCAGCGCGTCGGTCTGCGCGGCGGCGATCACGAGCGGCAGGACAGTGCCAGACCGCCGCGCTTGCTCCCTGCCTTCGATGAACCGGCTGATCTCCTCTTTGGTTTGACTCTGAGGGACCCTCGTGAACCGCGGGATCAGCGGATCTTGCACCGCCGCGTGGGCGGCATCCGCGTCATTACGCGACCACGGACGCAGTCGGACGACTGCGTCCGCGAGCGGCGGGTCGGGAAACGGCAACTCTGCCATGGCGGCACGGGACCGTACCGCGCGGTCGAGTTGATCGAGAACGAGAAGCACGACGGTTACGCGTGTAGAACGTCGGTCGAATGACAGCGGGACCATCGCAGCGAAGAATTCTTGGCTCCTTGCGCCGCGGCTAAAGCGAGGGTTGACCGTGGTCGAGCGTCGCCTACTTGCCTGCTGCCTTCGTCGGGAAGGGGAAGCGTGACGAATGGGCTGCGGAGGGCCCGAAAGTTCTGCGTGTGCGTGATAGCAGAAGTCTTCGAGATCCGATCACCGCAGGTGTTGGAACCAACGGCCCAAACCTCAGACGGGTTGTTGAAAGTCGTATCAGCGCTCACTGAAGTCGGATCGTTCCAGCTGGGACTGGCAATCTCCTGTGCATGCCGGCAACGCTTCGCTGCGAGATCTTCCCTGCCGACCTCGACGTGGCGGCTGACTTCTACACCAACGTCTTGGGGTTTCGACATCGTCGGTTGACCAACGCGACAGCAGAACGCCGTACCTGGCGCTGGAGCGTGGCGAGTATCAGGCTGGGAGCCGCGTCGGCGTCCGCTCCGCATCCCACCCTGGAGCGCGCCGACCTCCGATCGGGGTTGAGCTTGTACTGGAAGTCGATGACCTTGTCGGCGACCGGGAACGAGTGCGCGCCGCGGGCTGGCCGGTCACCGAGGAGATCGCTGCGCGACCGTGCGGGGCTGCCGGGACTTCCGACTGCTGGATCCCGACGTGCGGTACTACTGGCGGATCACGACGCGGATGTGACATTCCGATCGCCTGTGGGGCGCGGGTACACCCAACCGAGCCGACATCTCCCGCGGGTTCTGCAAAGTCGCCGGAGCAGCAGCGAGCCCGATGCTGCCGCTCTTGGGCAGGAGGAGCAATGAGTTTGCCGGCGACCGCGAGCGTGCTGATCAGGCAGAGATTGCGCAGCCCGCCCCAATCTCGACGAGGTGATCGCTCGGGAACGACCAGCATGAGCGGCCATTGCGCCGCGGGTGGCTAATCCGATCCGCGGTTGTCGGAAGTACCGCGACGATCGGACGGCAAGGCTTGTCGGCGTGTGCCCCGGCAGTTGAGAGTCGCCGGAGCGAGGGGAGTCGGCCCAAGGAGTCACGCGGTGGTGATGGCGGCTTGTTGTCTGCAAGCTGTGACGGTTCGCGTTACACGTCGTGTAACGGCCGGCCGGGGCTCAGAGGACGTGGGCGATGTCGTCGCGGTCGCGGCCGGCGCGGATGTAGCCGGCGAGGACGCGTTGGTCTTGGTGGCGGGTGGTGGCGGCGATCTGGGTGGAGTGGTGGCCGTCGCGGGCGGCTTGGGTGGCGTACCCGGAGCGGAGCGAGTGGCCGGCGAACTCGCGGGGGTCAAGGCCGGCGGCGCGGGCGCGTTTTTTGATGATCAGCGCGACGGTTTGGGCGGTGAGGGGGGAGGAGATGGCGCCGGTGCGGGTGACGCGACGGAAGATCGCGCCGGTGGTGATCTGGGCGGCGTCGAGCCAAGCGCGGAGCGCCCGGACGGGGCAGGGGCGGGGTGGCTGGGCGTAGACGAGCAGCAGCTCGTGGCCACGGGATTGTTGGTCGGTCTTGGACCGCGCGATCCGGATCCGCAGGCCGTCGGGAGAGGGGGAGAGGTCCTCGACCGTCAGGGCGATGAGCTCGGAGCGCCGGAGCCCGACGGCGAAGCCGAGGAGGAGGAGCGCGCGGTCGCGCAGCTCGGCGCTGGTGGAGGTGTCGATCCGGTCGATGACCTCGAGCAGCGGGTCGCGGAGCAGCGCGGTCTTCTTGTTCGGGGCGGCGCGGTGGACGCGGGCGATGCCCTCCATGACGGTGAGCACGCGCGGATCCGAGGTGGCCGGCAAGTGGCCGGCCTGGCGGTGAGCGCGCGCGATCGCGGCCGCACGGCGGCGGATCGTCGAGACGGCGAGACCGCGGCGGGCGAGCGAGGTGAGGTACAAGGCGATCACGGCGGCCGAGGCCGGGAGGCTTTCGAGCAGATAGCGCTCACACCAGGCGGTGAACTGGTTCCAGTCGCTGGCGTACGCGCGGGTCGTGTTCAGCGCTTGGGCGGCGGCGGCGTAGCGCTTGGCGTCGTCGATCAGCTCGGCGAGCTCGGCCGCGAGCTGCGCGGGCAACTCGGCCGGAAGGCCCGTCGAGCGGGCGGTCGAGCGCGAGCATCGGCTCGCCGGCGACGGTCTCGATCTCATCGGTTTCGAACATCGTGCCCGGGGGACTTTGAGGGGTCCTCCCCGGCCTGTCAAGTAGCGGTAATGGCATGTATCGATAGTTGCAGTTTGCCCCCTAAATCGCACTTTGAACGGCGGTCAACGAGGGCTTCAACCGACGAGCTCGAGATAGCGCCTACGCGCAGCATCGAAGCCGGATCGCTTCGGGTCGAGCTGGTGGCGCAGGGTATGGTTGACTGAGAAAGCGCTCGAGCACGACCGGCCGTCACTTCTGCTTGGCGAGCTTGTCGGCGAGCTGCGCCGGCGTCGGATCGAGCGGCCTGCTGTGGACCGGTTGATGCGGGTCGTCGCGTCAGCCCGCGAGCGCGCCGGCGAGGAGACGTTCCAGCGTCTCGCCTCGCAGCTCACGCCCGCTCTCCGTGAGGCTCTCGATCGGCTGCTGGTGCCCGATCCGGTGATCGCCGGGCGTACGCGGCATGCGTGGCTGCGCTCGCGCCCGACGACGATCAGCGCCAGGGCGATGCACCGCGAGCTCGACAAGCGGCGTCTTGGTTGAGACGGTCGGCGCCGATCGGTTCGACCTTTCGACGCTCCCGCCGAACTGGCGGGCGTGGCTGGCGCAGACAGGGCGCCAGCAGACCAACCAGGCGCTTCAGAGGATGGCGCCCGAGCGGCGCTACCCGGTGCTGATGGCGTTCTGCGTGGAGGCGTTGGAGCGGTGCACCGATGACGCCTCTGGAGGTGTTCGACCGTGCGCTCGGCGCGGCCGAGCGGGCCGCACAGCGCAAGCCCGAGGAGCTCGAGCGCCGCGGCCGCCGGGACATCCAGACCACGGTCAGGCGGTTCATCGATCTCTCCCAGGTCGTGCTCGAAGCGCACGACTCCGGTGTTGACGTGCTCCGGTTGGTTGAACGGCGGATCGGGATCGCTCGGCTGCGTGAGGATCTCGATCGCGCCCGCGGGGTCGTTCGCCCCAAGGACACCGGGCACTTGGACATCCTGATCAGCGAGAGCGGCGCCGCCGGCCGCAAGCTGCTGGCCAGTGTGATCGCACGCCTCGAGCTGCACGCCACCGGCATCGATGAGGACGAGCTGCTCGCCGGGCTTCGGAGGATTGGGCAGCTCGCGGGCGACAAGCGACGCTGGCTTCCCGGGTTCTCCCCCACCGGGTTCATCGATAGCGCGTGGCGACCCCACGTCGTCGACAGCAGTCGCGGGCGGCTCGATCGTCGCGCGTATGAGCTGTGCGCCGCCTACGAGCTGCGCTCCGCACTGCGGTCCGGGCGCCTGTGGGTGCCGGGCAGCCGCCGCCACGCCGACCCCTCGAGCCTGCTGCTGCCCGACGAGCAGTGGCAGCCCACACGCGAATCGTTCGCCGCCACGGTCGAGCGCCCGCTCGACGGCAGCGAGCGCCTCGACGCTCTCGCCGGCGAGCAGTCTGAGCTCTTGCAGCGGCTCGCTGCTGAGCGCGACGCGACCACGGAGGCGCAGCCTCGCCGATGACGGCATGCTTGTCGCCGATCTCGACATCGCCGACCAGGACGAAGGGCGGCTACGGAAGCTGATCGAGCCTCGACTCCCGGAGCTCGACCTGCCCGAGCTGCTGATCGAGGTTGACGGTTGGACCGCTTTCACCGACCAGCTCGCCCCGCTCTCGGGCAATCGCCGCCGCTCAGCGGACATGCCGGCCCTGCTCTACGCGGTGATCCTGGCGCAGGCGACGAACCTCGGCCTGACCGGGATGGCCCGCGCGAGCGAGTTCAGCTATCAGCAGCTCGAATGGGCGTGGGAGCAGCTGTGCCGCGAAGACACGCTCACTGCCGCCAGCGCCCGCTTGGTCGACTTCCACCACGGGCTGCCGCTCGCGCAGGAATGGGGCGCCGGCCGGCTGTCCTCCTCGGATGGGCAGCGGTTCGCTGCCCGCACCCGCGGGCCTGGGACCGCGGCGCTGCCGCGCTATTTCGGGCACCGCCGGCGCGGCCTGCAGATCTACTCCTGGACCTCGGATCAGTACAGCCATTACGCCAGCAAGGTGATCACCGCGACGGTGCGCGACGCCACGCACACCTTGGACGGGATCCTGGACAACCAGACGGTCCTGCCGATCGAGGAACACACGACCGACACGCACGGCTAGACCGAGATGATCTTCGGCGCTTACGACCTCCTCGGCCTCCGGTTCGCGCCGCGGATCCGCGACCTCGACCGCCAGCGGCTCTACCGCCACGGCACCGCGCCCGACGTCGACACTGCCGAGCTGCTCAAGCACAAGATCCGTCCCGAGCTCATCAGCCCATACTGGGACGAGCTGCTCCGCCTCGCCGCCTCCCTGCGGCACGGGTGGGCGCCCGCCTCGCTGCTGCTCGCGCGCCTGCAAGCCGGCTCGCGGCGCAACCCGCTCGCGCAGGCGCTGCAGGAGTACGGCCGGCTGATCAAGACGAACTTCGTGCTCGACTGGCTCGCCGATCAGGAGCTCCGCGCCCGGATCGGGCGGCAGCTGAACAAAGGCGAGCAACTCCACGCACTACGCCGCGCGATCTTCTACGCCAACGAAGGCCACGTCCGACAGCGAACTCAGGAGCAGCAGGGCGAACAGGCGCTCTGCCTCTCGATCGTGGTCAACGCGATCATCGTCTGGAACACCGTCTACACCCAGCGTGTGCTCGACGAGCTCCGCGGCGCTGGCGAGCTGATCACCACCAGCGAGATCGAGCACATCTCACCGCTCGCCCACCAGCACATCCACCTCTACGGCCATTACCCGTTCGACCTCGCCGGGCGACCGGCTGGGCACCAACCGCTCAGGACCCCAGCAACGCCGAGCACGCCGACGCCGCAGGCGCTGAACCGCGTCTAACGTAAACCGGACAAGATTGCGCGGTTACTACCGGAGCTCGGCTCGTATACAGCGGACCCGGCAGCACACACCGCCAGGCGACGATCACACTCGACCAGCTCCTCGAACGACCCCGCGCGACGCCCGAGCCGGAGCCGAGGAGTTCACCCTGGCCGAGAATCCCGAGATCACACCCGTGGCGCCTGCGCTACGACTGCGCACAGACGCTCAACCGGGACGCGTTCCGGCGCGTCGACTCACTCCTGTTCGCAACCTACAACACCCTCGACCGCTGGCTTGGCACGCACCATCGCCACGCCCCCGAGGAACTCTCGCGAGCAGTCTCCGTAATGCGCATCGCGCACGACCCCAACCAACGACACCTCCGGCACTGCGCGACCACCGTCCTTCTACACAGCCGCGGCATCACCACACTTGCCTCGACCCGGCGACCGTTCACCCCACGCACGCCGACCGCCGCGGAGATCGACGACGCGCTGGCGCACACGAACGGCTCGCACGCCGGCTACGCCCTGGCAGAGAAACTGACCGGGCTGCCAGACGCCCTGCTCGGCTTGATCCTCGGCGACCAGGTGACCGACACCTCCATCATCGGCTGTGCCGTCCCCGAACGCGCCAGGCCCGTCCTGCGCATCCTGTACACCGTCAACTCTCCCGTCCTGCGCAAACCACCCGAACCGCCCTGAGAGCGCAGCTCACCAGAATCCGACAATCCCCGACACCGCGGTGCACCCGACGATGAGGTCGCCGCCGCCATCGCACACCTCATGCGCGGTCGCCGCCAATCCATCACCGCCGACGACACAACGCCGTCAGCCCGAGCCAAACTCGACGAGCTCGCCCGCGCGCACATCCTCGACGTAGATAACGGCGTCTATCGCGCCAGCTATGTGGCGCTATACAGCGGCTACCAGCTCACAGCACCGCCGATCCATGCGCTGACCACTGGCAACCAGCCCGGACGAATTGCTGACATCAACCCGGATTCCCACTGACATCCATCCCGGAATCGACACGTCGGTCGGCTGGCTGCTGCGTTTCGATGTAGTGGTCGACATAAGATCGATTATCGAGCGTTGCAGACGCGGAAAATCGGGTCAGGATTAGGTCCACTAATCTCCGTCCGTATGGACCCCGTATCGATACCACGCCCCGACGACGGCGCGCCTCGTCACAGCTGACAGCCGCTTCAACGATTACGGCGTCGAAGTCCACTGGTAACGTCGGACCGTGTATGACCGGGAGATGGCCGGCATCCGCGCGGGGCGACGAGCGAAACGGCGTGGACTCGCTCGATCGCGTGCTCGCATTCCTCCGGGCAAACCTGGCCAGGACCGCCGACGAGCTCCGGCCAATCGAAGAGGGCTGCGTGGTGAGCTCGCCGTCGCTGCCGGCGGTCTGGAGCGTCAATCACGTGCGGGTCGCCTTGCCGCTCGGGTTCGAGTCGGTCGTGGAGCTCGCCGACCAGCAGATGGCGGACTGCCGCTACTTGCAGATCGTGCTCGAGAACCAGGACAGCGGACCGGCGCTCGAGGACGCATTCCGCGCCGCGAGCTGGAGGAACGAGCGCGAGCTGCTGATGGTCGCGTCCGCCCCGGCCGACCGCGAGGTCGACACGAGCGTCGTGATCGGCGCCGGCGAGGCCGAGGTGGCCGAGGTGATGCGGCGCTGGTACGGCGAGGACGAGCTGAACCGGCGCGCGCTCGCTCAGCTCGTGCAGTTCAGCCGCCGCGAGTCGCGGGCCTGCGGCGACCGGCTGCTCGGCGTCAGGAGCTCCGATGGTCAGCTGGTGGCGATCGGCAAGCTGCGCGGCGACGGTGCTGTCGCCCAGGTGGAGGACGTCTACACCGTGCCCGAGGCTCGCGGCCGCGGGTTCGGGCGAGCGGTGGTCACGCGCGCGGTCGAGCTCGCTCGCGAGGCGGGCCACGACCTGATCTTCATCACCGCCGACGACAATGACTGGCCGAAGGAGCTGTACGCGCGCATCGGCTTCCGGCCTCTCGGCAGGCTGTGGCAGTTCCACCTCGGCTGACCGGCAGGATCGCTACCCGGCGAGAGAGCGCAACTTCCGGACGCACCCAGGTATACAGGTCCCAGACTCGGCCCAACCCGTGAGGCAGGGATGACGCGCAAGCTCGAGATGCTCGTGCCGGCACTGCTGTTGTCGGCGGTTCTCCTCGCCGGTGCCACGGCGGTCGCGGTGGCGGCGTCGTCGCCCGCGGTGACGACCGGCACGCACTCCCACGTGACCGATACGAGCGCGGTGCTCCACGGCACGATCAACCCCAACGGAAGCGCCACCGCCTACTACTTCGAGTGGGGACTCACGACGGCGTATGGCGTGACCAGCCACGAGCAATCTGCCGGCCATGGCACCAGCGCCGTGTCGGTCGGCACGACCGCGCCGGATCTGATCCCCGGAACGGTCTACCACTACCGGCTGGCCGCGGCGAACGGCTCGGGCAGCACGACGGGCGCAGACCGCACGTTCAAGACCTCCGGGAACCCGCCCCCTGGAGTGTCGACCGGTCCCGCCGCGCAGATCGGCAAGAACAACGCCACGCTGACCGCGGAGGTCAGCCCGAACAAGCAGGCCACGACCTACTACTTCCAGTACGGGCCGTCGACCGCGTACGGCTCGCAGACGCTCGCGGCGATCGTTCCCGCGGGAACGGTGCCGGTGACGGTGACCGCGAGCATCCAGGGCCTCGAGGCGCAGACGATCTTCCACTACCGGATCGTCGCGCTGCACGGCGACACGGCCCCGCAGCCGGGCGCCGACGCGACGTTCATGACGCTCCCCCTCCACCGGCCCGTCCCGCAGATCCGTGCCCGGACCAGGCCTCTCCGCGATGCGACCAAGCCGTTCGTGTTCACGACGACCGGATCGGTGCACGGACCATCCTGGATCCCGGCGATCTACGACTGCCGGGGAAACGTCTCGATCCGTTACTTCCGCGGCTCGCGCCGGATCGGGTCGACGCTGGTGCCGCTCGGACCGGATTGCAAGTTCTCAGGCCAGACGGTGTTCAACAAGCTGCCTGGCGGCCATGGACCGGTGGCGATCACCGTGGTGGCCCACTACCTCGGGAACTTCTATCTGACCCCGCACAAGACCTCGGGCCGGACGATCACGTTCGGGTAGCCGCGAGCCTCTACGCGCGCGGTCGGTCGCGCAGCCGGTAGACGAGCCGCAGCCCGGACCAGACGTCGTCGATCGCGCACACCTTGTTGTCGACCAGCCCGGCGGCGAGCCCGAGCGTGCGGACGACGTCCTCGGTCACGTCGGTCGCCACGCCCGAGGCGCGCTTCGGCCACGCGATCCACAGTCCGCCGACCGGGTCGAGCGCGGAGCGCAGCGAGGGCAACCGGCGCTCGAGCAGCGAACGGCGCGAGAAGAACGCGACGAGCACATCGAACGGGTCGCGACCCAGCCGCCGGCGCACAGCAACGCCGGCGGGCAGGTCGCCGAGCGTCGCGTCGAACCCGTCCGGCGCTCCGATCAGCCCGAGCCGCGCCCCCGGCTTGACCCCCAGCTTGCGCGGCAGCGGCGTCCCCGAGTAGCCGGCGCTCGGCGTGGCGCTCACCGCGCGTCCGCCTCGGCCGCGAGCTCGGCGATCAGCTTGGACAGCTGGCTGCCCTGCCACGCGATCGGCGAGCGCCCGGGCTCGTCGAGCACGAGCCGGGCGCCGGGGATCGCCGCTGCATACGCCTCCCCCACCGCCTGGGGATGGCCCGGGTCGGGCTCGTCCGCGCTGGCCACCACCGCGACCGGGACCGACAGACGAGCCAGATCGTCGATCCGATCAAATGGCCGCGATCGCGGTAGCGCCCGCACCGCGTCAGCGACCGCACCGAGGTGCTCGTGCTGCGACAGGCGCTGCCGCGTCACCTTCTCCACCGTCTCCTGCCAGGCCTCGGGCAGGTCCGGACGCGCGGAGGCGGCGACGAACCCGTCGATGCCACCGTGCTCGAGCGCATCCGCGAGCGCGTCCCAGCGCTCGAACCGGATGTCCGAGTCGTGCGACTCCGGGTCATACGCAGGCGTTATGACAACCAATCCGGCGACGCGGTCGGGAGTACGGAGTGCGAGCCACAGCAGCGTGTGGGCGCCCATCGACGCGCCCGCGAGCACCGCCCGCTCGATCCCGCACGTATCCAGGACCGCTTCCAGATCGTGGCCGAGATCTTCGTAGGTGTACGCGGAACGAGATGGCGCCGGCGACGACCGGCCGTGCCCCCGGGCGTCGTAGGCGACCACCCGATGGCCGGATCGCACGAGGTGCTTCGAGCCCATCACGACGTACCGGCGGGTCGCCGTGAGGCCGTGCAACAGCACCACGGGCGTTCCCTCCCCGGTGTCGTCGCCGGACAGTTCGACGCCGGCTCGGTCGACGAGGATCTCGGTCATCTGAGCCGGCGAGCGTAGCGCCTACAGGATCGCCCGCGGATATGCCTTTGTCGCGCCGGCAACCATCGCGACGAAGAAGCCGACGACGACCAGGAAGTCGAGCCACACCTCACCCTTGCCCCCCACCCCGAGCAGCATCTGCCGCAGGCCCTGGACCTCGTAGGTCAGCGGGTTCACGCGCGCGATCGCGTGGAGCCATCCGGGCATGATGCTGAGCGGGTAGAGCGCGCTCGAGGCGAAGAACAGCGGCATCATGATCAGCTGCCCGATGCCCATGAACCGCTCGCGGGTCTTGACGCCGGCGGCGATCAGCATCGACATGGACGCGAACGCCCCGGTGCCGATCACGAGCAGGACGAGCGAGCCGACGACGCCGAGCACGCTCCAGCGCAGCCCGATCGACGCGATCGCGAGAACGATCAGCAGCACCGTGGCCTGGACGAACGCCCTGACGCCCGCGCCGGTGGACTTCCCGAGCACGATCGCGGTCCGTGGCAGCGGCGTCGCGAGCATCCGCTGGAGCTGGCCGACGTCGCGCTCCCAGATCACGGCCAAGCCGAAGAAGATCGCGATGAACAGCGCGGCTTGGCACATGATCCCGGGCGCGATGTACGCCCGATAGTCGCCGGTGCCGGCGGCGAGCGTGCGGTTGTGCCGGAGCGCGGTTCCGAACACGAACAGCCACAACAGCGGCTGGACGGAGCGCGTGATCAGGTCGAGATGGTCGTGGCGGAGCTTCTGCATCTCCGCGCGACCCATCGCCCGCGCCCCGGCGAGCAGGCGCAGCGGGCCCGGTACCGCGAGCGCGGGCGGGCGCGCGAGCTCAGCCGAGGCGGCCGGCGATGCGGCGCTGACGCCTGACATCCCGGAAGCTTCCTCCTTCCTCGATCGTCCGGCCGGTGACGGTCACGAACACGTCTTCGATTCCGGAGGCGTCGTGGGCGGCGATTAGATCCGCGGGGCTCCCCTGGGCGACGAGCTGGCCGTGGTCCATGATCGCGAGACGGTCGCAGTGGCGCTCGGCCTCCTCCATCAGGTGGGTGGTGACGAGGATCGTCGTGCCCGCCTGGTCGCGCAGCGCATGGAGACGATCCCATACGACCCTTCGGGCGTTCGGATCGAGACCGACCGTCGGCTCGTCGAGCAGCAGCACGCGGGGGCGGTTCAGCAGCGCGGTGGCGATCTCGAGCCGCCGGAGCATGCCTCCCGACAGCGTGCGCGCGAGCCGGTCGAGCCAGCCTCCGATCTCCATCGCCTCGACCGCCTCGGCGATCCGCTCGGCGCGCACCTTTCGCGGCACCGAAGTCACGCGCGCGTAGAACTCCAGGTTCTCGCGCGCGGTGAGCGCACCGTCGGCCGACAGCGCCTGCGGGATGTAGCCGATCGAGGCCCGGACCTCGAGCCCGTTGCGGCGCACGTCGTAGCCCGCCACCAGCGCCCGGCCGCCGCTCGCCGGCAGCAGCGTCGCGAGTACGCGAACGGTCGTGGTCTTGCCTGCGCCGTTCGGTCCCAGCAAGCCGAATGACTCCCCCGGCCGGACCGCGAACGACACGCCGCCCACTGCCACGACCTCGTCGAACCGGACGACGAGATCGTCGACGAGGATCGTCGGGCTGTCGGCAGGCGTGGGCGCGGTAGAACTTGACGTGAACGTAAGATTACCCGGTCCCGAGGCATCGCTACCATCACAGTCATGGACGTCTCCGAAACCACTTTCCAGTCCGCGGTCGTCGACCGCTCGCACGCGCTCCCCGTCGTCGTCGATTTCTGGGCGAGCTGGTGTGGTCCGTGCCGGCAGCTGGGCCCCGTGCTCGAGCGCGCCGCCGAGGCGCGCGCGGGAAAGCTCGAACTAGCGAAGGTCGATGTCGACGCCAACCCCGGCCTCGCGCGGGCGTTCGGGATCCAAGGCATCCCCGCCGTCAAGGCGTTTCGCGACGGACAGGTCGCAGCCGAGTTCGTCGGCGCGCAGCCCCCGGCATCGGTCGACCAATTTCTCGACTCGCTGCTCCCCTCGGAGGCCGACGGGCTGATCGAGCTCGGCGACGAGGCGTCGCTACGGCGGGCGAACGAGCTCGAGCCGACTCGCGCCGATGCCGCGGTTCCGCTCGCCAAGATCCTGCGCGAGCGCGGCGAGACCGACGAGGCGCTCGCGGTGCTCGCGCGCGTGCCCGGCAGCTTCGCCGCCGACGGGCTGGCCGCGCGGATCGGCCTCGAGGCCGCCGCGCGGAACTCAGCGCAGCCGCCGGTGCCCGATCTCAGCGAGGCGTTCGCGGCGCTCGACGCCGGCGATCAGGAGCGCGCGCTCGACCTTCTGCTCGAGGCGCTCCCGAGCGCCGACGGGGCTCGCGACGACGTGCGTCGCGTGGTCGTTGGCGTGCTCGACGAGCTCGGCGTGGCACATCCGCTCGCGCGGGACGCGCGGCGCCGGCTCGCCTCCGCCCTTTACTGAGGTATTCGAATGAATCGAGATGAGCCGGCGCGACCCGAGCGTCAGGACACCGCGCGGCGAGAGCCGCAACGGTCAGACGACCAGGGTGAGCTGCTCGTCGGCCTCGGTGCCGGGCAGCTCCAGGCCGGCGATGCGAACGCCGAGCAGACGGACGGGCCTCGGCGGCGAGAACCGGCGGAGCAGATCGAGTGCGACCGGACCGACGCGGTCGGCCGAGCAGACCGGCTCGGCGAGCGTCCGGGCGCGGGTGTGGGTCGAGAAATCGTCGAGCCGGACCTTGATTCCGATCGTCCTCCCGCGACGGCGTTGGGCGACGAGCCCAGCGCACAGACGCTCGACGAGATCGTCGAGGACCGCCTCGAGCCGCTCGGGGTCGCGGATGTCCTCGTCGAACGTCAACTCACGAGATTCGGAGACGACCTTGCGCTCCTCGGTCACCGGCGATTCGTCCACGAACCGAGCACGACGCTGCAGCTCGGCGGCGAGCCGAGAGCCGAAGTGCGAGGCCAGCTGCTCGTAGGGCGCCGCCGCGAGCGCCCCCAGGGTCTCGATCCCGAACGCGCGTAGCCGCTCCGCGGTCTTGGGGCCGATGCCGGGAACCAGTGCGCACCGCGAGGGCCCGAACCGCGCGCACGCCCGTTCACGAGTTAGCACGACGAATCCGCGGGGCTTCTCGGCGTCCGAGGCAACCTTGGCCACGAGCTTGTTCGGGCCGATCCCGATCGAGCAGCTGAGCCCGGTCGTCCGCTCGATGTGCGCGCCGAGGCGGCGCATCGCGGCGCGCGGCGCCGGCAGGCCGCTGAGGTCGAGGTAGGCCTCGTCGAGCCCGATGACCTCGACTGCGTCGACGAGCGCCCGGACGCTCGCCATGACCTCCCGCGACGCCTCGCGGTAGTACGCGAAGTCGGGCGGGAGGAACACGCCTTGCGGGCACAGGCGCCTAGCCCGGGCCGCCGGCATCGCCGAGCCGACGCCGAACCGCCGGGCCTCGTACGAGGCGGTGGTCACGACCGCGCGCGGCCCGCTCCCGGCGACGATCACCGGCTGCCCGCGCAGCTCGGGGCGGCGCCGCAGCTCGACCGACACGTAGAACGCGTCCATATCGAGGTGCGCGACGCATCGGTCCGCCATCGGTCCCAGGCTAGGACACGTCCCAGACGGGAGACGGCCCCGCCCCCGCCCATGGGCCGCCGGTTTAACTCGACGCGCTACTGGCTCGACCAGACCTGGCCGACGCCGCCGAACCCCAGCGCCGCCGCGGTGTTCTGATTCAGATCCCAGTCGCGCCCGCCGACGTACGGCCCGCGATCGTCGACGGTCGCGGTGACCGTTCGGCCGCCGTAGCGGAACACGACCTTGGTGCCGCACGGAAGGGTCCGGTTGGCGACGCCGTCACCGGCGTGGAAGCCGCAGGCGGTATCGCCGCCGTCGTTGTACCACGACGCGACGGCCGCACGGAACACCGTCATCCGACCGACCGGCGCCGTGGAACGGCCGTTCAGCCGATCGCCGGCGAACCGAACGCGGAGCAGCTGCTGAGCGGCGCTGCCGGCGACGTAGCGGAGCACGAACCGCCCCGCCGACTTGGTCCGCGTCGCCGCGAGCGTGTGCCAGGACCCGTTCTGCAGCGCCTGCAGGGCGACCTTGCGGCCCCCGACGGCCGGCAGCAGCCGCCCGTGGACTTGGATCGCCTGGCCGGCGAGAACGTCGACGGCACCCGCGGCGACCCGGATGCGGGCCGCGACGTCGACGGGCACCGGGTTGCTCGTCGCGGCGGTGCCGCCGGAGCCACCCGAGGCGAGGAATGGCGTCAGAGACCCGGTCGAGGTGTCGACCACCCGCACGGTGCCCGACTGCTCGAGCCAGCCCGCGAGCCGGAACGCGCCGGAACTACCGACGATCGTCGAGCCGAGCGAGCTCCAGGTCGTGTCGCCCCGGCGGGCGAACTCGAGGACGACCGTGTGCCCGGCGTCCGCCGGCGGCGCAGAGCCTCTGACGACGACATCGTGGCCGTAGGCGATGTGACGCGACTGCGCGTGGACCTGCGGGGGCGCCGGCGCCGGCGACGCGAATGCCTGGCCGGCCGCCACCAGCGCCGCCGCTGAAGCTGGGATTCCGATCATCAGCGCGCCTACGCCCAGCCGACCGCGGCGCGAGTTGTGCATGGCTAATTCAGGCCTCAAAACGAGGACCTCCTTTGATCTCGACCGGGCGCCTACGGAGTTAGCTGACGGGCTCGCGCACCACTGCGAGCACGCTCTGCGCGCTCACCGGGCGGGCGCTACGACCGCGGCCGGCGCGTTGGTACCGGGCAATCGATTCGCCCCGGCCAGGCATGCATCCGCCTGGCAATGGGTCCCCCGTTCGCCCTCGTACCGGACGAGGACGATTCGGCAGGTCAATCAATAAGTCGGGCAGGATAGGAGCCCACTTGAGGGTCTGACTGTGAGGTCCGTCACACTGGCGCCATGTGACGTTTGCTACGAGTGACGTCGCTGGGGCCCGGGGGCCGTTCCGGTGACTACCATCCGAGCGGTGGCGAACAAGGACAGGCTGACCGGGCTCGACAGCTCATTTCTGCATCTCGAGGGCGACTCGGCCCACATGCACGTCGCGGGCTGCTCCGTGTTTTCCGGGTCGGCGCCGCCGTACGACGATCTGGTCGATGCGATCGAGGCGCGGCTGCACCTCGTGCCGCGGTACCGGCAGCGGCTGGCGTTCGTCCCGCTAGGTCAGGGCCGGCCGGTATGGGTCGACGATCCGTATTTCAATTTGCGCTACCACGTCCGCCACACGGCGTTGCCGCGTCCAGGGGGCGAAACTGAGCTGAAGCGGCTCGCGGGCCGCGTGTTCTCGCAGGCGCTCGACCGGAGCCGGCCGCTTTGGGAGCTGTGGCTGGTCGAGGGTCTCGCCGGCGAGCGCTTTGCGGTGCTGACCAAGACGCATCACGCCCTCGTCGACGGGATCTCAGGGGTCGACATCGCGACGGTCCTGTTCGACAGCTCGCCCGACCCGCTCCCGGTCGCGCCACCCGACCAGGAGTGGGACGCGCGCCCGCTCCCGAGCCGCGCCCAGCTGCTGGCCGACGCGCTGCTCGAGCGGGCGACGGTCCCTGCCGAGGTCGTGCGTGGGGTCCGCGCGACGCTCCGCGGACCGCGGACGGTGGCCAGGCGCGCCGGCAAGGCGCTCGGCAGCGTCGGCGCGCTGGCCTGGACGGGGATGAAGGCGGCTCCCGCGAGCCCGTTCAACCAGCGAATCGGCCCCCACCGCCGATTTACATGGGTGGAGGCCGACCTCGGGCAGTTCAAGGCGATCAAGAACTCTCTTGGCGGGACCGTCAACGACGTCGTGATGGCGGTGGTGGCCGGCGCGCTCGGCCGGTACATGCGGCTGCATGGACTGGCCACCGACGGCGTCGGCTTGAGAGCGATGGTTCCGGTGTCCGTTCGCGCCGACATCGAGCGCGGGGCGCTCGGCAACCGCGTCGCCGCGATGTGGGCGACGCTCCCGGTCGGCCTGACCGATCCCGTCGAGCGGCTGCAGACCGTCAGCGAGGAGATGGTCGGGGTCAAGCAGTCGGGCCAGGCGGTCGGCGCCGAGATCCTCACCGCGGTTTCCGGCTTCGCCCCACCGACGATCATCTCGCAGGCGGCGCGGCTTCAGGCTCGCCAGCGGTTCTTCAACCTCGTCGTGACGAACGTCCCGGGACCTCAGTTCCCGCTGTATCTGCTCGGTCGCGAGCTCGAGTCGATCTACCCGATGGTCCCGCTGGCCGAGAACACCGCGCTCGGGATCGCGATCCTCAGCTACAACGGGGAGCTGAACTTCGGACTCGTGGGCGACTACGACGCGCTCGCCGACCTCGAGGTGCTGGCGGACGAGCTGCGGTCCTCGATCGACGAGCTGGCGGCGGCAGCGGGCGCGCCCGCCGCCCAGCCGGCCGGCGGATCGGCGGCCGCGTCCACGCGGCCGGCTCGCGCCGCGCGGTGACCCCGGCCACTCGCCGGTCCGCACGCGGACCCGGCGAGTCACGGCTGGTCAGGGTGGTCGAGCGGATCGCGATCGGGGTCGCGTCGCTGGTCCTCTCGATCGGGCTGATCCTGCTGCTGTCGGGGTACTTCGCCGGACGCGACCAGGCGGCCGTGTCCGGCGGCACGAGCGGACCCGGGCAGGCGTTCAGCGACCTCGGCCACGCCGGGCTGTCGCTGGGCCAGCCGAGGCCGAGCTACAACTCGAACCCGCCGACGAGCGGCCCGCACCTCCGTGAGGCGGTCACGCGGGACGGCGCCACCCTGAACGACGACCAGCTGCTCCAGGCGCTCCAGCTCGGCAACGTCGTGATCGTGTACGGGACGGCGAAGCCCCCGGCGGGGCTGACGAAGTTCGCGAGCACGGCGGCGCCACCGTTCTCGCCGGGGCTCGCCGCCACCGGCGACGCCGTGATCCTCGCTCGGCGGCCGGGCACCACGGGGTTGGTGGCGCTCGCGTGGGCGCACCTGCTGCGCGTCAACGATGCGTCCGATCCGCAGCTCGGCCAGTTCGTCTCGTTCTGGCTCGGGCGCGGCGCGCCGGGTCAGTAGGCCCCGGCACGCTCCGCCGCGCGCCGGGTCAGTAAGCCCCCCGCGCGCTCCGCGGCGCGCCGGGTCAGTGGCCCCGGCACGCTCCGGGGCGCCCCGGCACCCCAAGAACCCGCTCGCCTGACCCTACCCTCGAATCACGACTCGCGGACGGCGATCGTCACTCGCGCCACCGCGCACCGGCGCTCCTCGTCGTCTGAGATCTCGACCTCCCACACCCACGTCGTCCGCCCCCGATGCCGGCGGACCGCGGTGGCGCGGATCGTGCCGTCGGTGATCGGATGCAGCGTCGTCGTGAGGTTCGAGAGCCCGACCGCGACCCGACCCTCGGGACCGACCTCGGCTGAGGTACCGCGAACGGCGAGCGCCTCCGAGATCGCGCTGTAGACGCCACCGTGGACGAGTCCGGCGGACCCGGCGAGCTCGTCCCGCACGCGGACGCTGCCACGGACGAGAGAGTCCGAGCAGTCGGTCAGTTCGAGGCCGTAGAGCTCGTCAAAGCTCATGCGAGCGCGGGACCTTAGCGGCCCGGCCACCCGCCGCACACCGCCGTCTGCGCTACCAGTGGACCCGTCCGCAAATCCCACGGCATTCGAGCGGCCCCTGGCGACGCTGGTGACCACTCTCGGTGCCGCACGACTTACGGACGAGCCCACTACGCTAAGCGGTTCCGATGGCGTCCCTCGACGATCTTCCCGCCGACCAGCGCGCGGTCCTCGACCTCGTGCTGCGGCGGGGTCGCAGCTACGACGACATCGCGCGTCTTCTGTCGATTGACCGCGCCGGCGTACGGACGCGGGCGCTCGCCGCAGTCGACGGAATCGGCCCGGACACGGGCCTCGCGCCCGAGAGCCGCGCGCTGATCACCGACTACCTGCTCGGCCAATTGCCCGAGCGGGTGGCCGAGCACACGCGCGACCGGCTCGCCGAGTCGCCGAACGAGCGCGCCTGGGCGCGCGTGCTCGCCTCCGAGCTCCGACCGGTGGCGAGCGAGCCACTCCCCGAGATCCCGGACGGCCCGGCCTCGGCCCAGGCGCAGGCGAACGACACAGCGCCGGCGAACGACGCGGCGCCGGCGGCCACGGAGGACGGGCCTGCAGCGGAGCCGCGCGCCCCGGAGCCGAAGCCCAAGCCCGAGCGGGCCCGCGTCCCCCGGGCGAGCGACCGGCCGAGCTCGCGGCTCGGCGGCGCGATCCTCCTGGCGGTCGGGGCGATCGTCGTGATCGCGGTCGTGATCGTCCTGCTCGTGGTGCTGAGCAGCGGCAAGTCGTCGAGCAACCACTCCTCGAGCCAGTCGGCAGCCGCCGCGGGCACCTCCACGCCCACGTCAGCGCCGGCCGCGACCGGGACGAGCGGCACGGGCACGACCTCCGCGAACGCCGCGAAGGTCGTCGGCCAGATCGACCTGAACCCGCCGAGCGGCTCGGGCGCGGCCAAGGGCATCGCGGTCATCGTGCAGGAGAGCAACGCCTTCGGCGTGATCATCGAGGCGTCGGGGCTCGCCCCGAATTCCCACAACGCGTACGCGGTGTGGCTGTCGAACACGCCGACCGACAGCACGCGGGTCGGGTTCGTGAACCAGGCCGTCACCAAGAACGGCAAGCTCGAGACCGGCGGTCCGCTGCCCGCCAACGCCGCGCGCTTCAACGAGTTGCTGCTCACGCTCGAGACGCAGAACAACCCGAAGGCCCCTGGGCCGACCATCCTCCAGGGCGCCTTCAAGCTCCCCTAGAAGTGCGCCTTCCAGCTGCCCGCCGAGCGCCTCAGCGACCGCCTCTTAACCCATGACGATCTGCTCGAGGGCGTCGAGCGCCTCGTCGAGGCGCTTGTCGGTGGCCCGGCGCAACAGCAGCGCGCCCGTCCTCGAGTAACCGCGGAGCCTCTGAGCCTGCGCGATCGTGACCTGCGTGGTACCGCCGTGCGTCGGGTCGAGCAGCACCTCCGTGATCGAACTGTCGAGCACCCGCTCGAATGGCGTTCCCTCCACCTCCTGCTCCCAGGCGCGGTGCCCGGACGGCTCGCCGCCGCTGCCGGGGGCGTCGGAGGCGATCAGCTGGAAGTCCATCCGGACCGCTCGCTTGCGCTTGGACTGGAACACCAGCGTGAACCGGTCCTCCTCGACCCCCTCGACCCGCGCCACGTCGGGCCACCAGCGCGTCATCGCGAAGGGGTCCGAGATCACCTCCCACAGGGTCGCGGGCGTCGCCAGCACCTGGCGGGATCGCTCGGACCGCGACATGCGGCGGCGCCCCGGCACGAACCGCGAGTCGAACAGGCTCACGACGAGTATTCGAGCACGGCGTGGACGGGATATGGATCGAGCCGCGCCCGGCCCCCGAGGAAGCTCAGCTCGATCAGAAACGCGCAGCCGACGACCTCGGCCCCGAGGCCGGCGACCAGATCGCACACGCCGCGGGCGGTCCCGCCGGTGGCGAGCAGGTCGTCGTGCACGAGCACCCGCGCCCCGTGGGCGAAGGCATCGGCGTGGACCTCGAGCACGTCGACCCCGTACTCGAGCAGGTACTCGACGCTGATCGTCTCGGAAGGAAGCTTGCCGCGCTTGCGCGCCGGGACGAACCCGGCTCCCAACGAGCGCGCGAGCGCCCCGCCGAGGATGAACCCACGCGCCTCGGCCGCGATCACGAGCTCGACCCCCAGCGGACTGGCAAACGCCGCCAGATCCGACACCGCGGCGTCCAGCGCGACCGGATCGAGCAGCAGCGGCGTGATGTCCTTGAACAGGATCCCGGCCGCCGGGAAGTCCGGGATCTCGCGGACCAGCTCGCGCAGGTCGACCGGGCTCACCGCCGCGCCCCGGAATCTAGGTCGCGATCTTGCGCAGATCGCGGATCAGGAGCAGGTGCTTCAGGTGCGACGTCACCGAGGCGAGGTTCTCGAGCGCCTCGATCGCCTCCCGCCGGCGCTCCGGATTACGCGAGCGCAGGGCCGGCGCGAGGATGCTCTGGAGCAGCTGGGCCTCGCGGTCGGCCGAGCTGCGGAACACCCGGAGGTTGCGGCCCCCGACGCCGTAGCGCGCGAGCTCCGAGACCGCCCGGACGATCTCGCGTTCGGTCTCGTCGTAGTAGCGCATACCGGCGCGGAGCTCGCCCTTGATCACGCCGAACTCGACCAGCTCGCGCACGAGCCCCGCGTCCGCCCCGGTCTCCTCGACGACGTCCTCGAGCGAGTACAGCGCCCCTGGGTCGCGGGTGGAGACGAGCGCGCGCCGCATCGAGCGGCCGTCGGAGGGCGCGGCCGGGGCGGTGACCTCGCGCTCGGCGCGGCCGCCGGCGAGCTCCTGGCGGATCACGCGGAGCGGCAGGAACTCGTCCCGCTGTAAGCGCAGGATCGTCCGCAGCCGCTGGATGTCGGTCTGGGTGTAGAGCCGATAGCCGCCCTGGGTCCGGCGCGGCGACAGCAGCTTCTGGTCTTCCAGATAGCGGATCTTCGAGATCGAGATGTCCGGGAACTCCTGCTGGAGGGCCTTGCACACGTTGCCGATCGTGACGGCCTTCTGACGCGGGCGCTCAGCATCGCCAAGCGGGGGATCGTGCATCTCGACGGCGCCGGGGTCGCGGGTCTCTGGAGTGGCCATCAGCGCCTCAGGAACGCGAGCTTGTACTTGCCGACCTGGAGCTCGTCGCCGTCGTCGAGCCGATGGGACTCGATCCGGCGGCGGTTGACGTACGTGCCGTTGAGCGAGCCACAGTCGTCGAGGAAGAACTCGTTGCCGCGGCGGACGAGGATCGCGTGATCACGCGAGACGGTCACGTCGTCGAGGAAGATGTCGCTGACCGGCCGGCGACCGATCGTCACCCGGCCCGCGCCAAGCGGAAAGGTCTCGCCCGCGCGCCCACCGCCGGCGCGGATCACCAGCGCCGGGCCTCGCTCGATGACATCGTCCAACTGGACCTCCTCGAGCTCGCCGGTCTCGCCGAGCTTGTAGGTCGCCGTGGTCGTTCCGGGCGGCGGATCGGAGTGCGCCAGGAACGCGCCACACCGCTGGCAGTAGTTGGCGCCGTCGTCGTTGGCAAAACCGCACTCTGGACAGTGCTGGGCCACCGACGCCGGCTATTCGGACTCGGACCCCGGTACGCGGCCGGCCAGGATGTCGGTCAGCTGCTGCACATCCGCACCGGTGATCACCAGCTCGCCGGTCTCGTCCTTCTTTCGCAGCCGGTTGACCAGCTCGGCTCGGAGGATGTCGATCTTCCCGTGCAGGATCCGGCGTTGGTAGGAGATCTCCATCTCCTCGTCAGTCAGCTGCTTGATGAGCTCCTTGAGCTCCTGATCACTCAGGGAGCCCAGGTCGGGAAACGTATCCATGTAGATCAGGTCCTCCGGGTGCGTCCGGGTCGGAGTGAGCGAAGCTGGCAGTATAGCCTTCCAAACTCGGAGGCTCAAGCTCAACTTGAGAGTTTGCCCCGGTCCTCCTCGCCGGCGCGGCGAGCCCGCATCACCTGTACCCCGCGGCGCACGTACAGCACGGTCGCGGTCAGCCCGAACGCCATCCCGATGTAAAGCAAGATCAATGCCAGCCAGTGGACGCCGGCCATCGCAAAGAACGGCGCGCCGGCGATCGGCGCTACCCCGAGCCGCCCCGCCCAGTTGATCTGGATCTCGATGTCGTGCTTGAGCGCGTATCGGCTGACGACCAGCATGAATAGCTCACGCGCGATCACGATCGCGATCGCCCACCTCGGGAGCAGCGAGAAATACCAGCAGACGATCATCCCGGAGACGATCAGGAGCCGGTCCACCAGCGGGTCCAACAGCGCTCCGAGACGGCTGTACTGGCCGGTCAGGCGCGCGGCGAAGCCGTCGAGGTAGTCTGAGAAGCCGATCACCCCGAACAGCACGACCGCGAGTGCGTCCTGTCCGTCGTCGCTCGACAGCGCGATGACCAGGAACACCGGAATCGCGGCGAGCCGGATGAAGTCGATCGCGTTCGGGAGCGTCCACGGGTTCAGCGGGTGGCCCGAGAGCGTCGCATCCGGCGCCGGCCCCGAACGGTCGATTCCGCTCAGGCGCCGCTTGCTGAGGTGAGGGCTCACCGTCCGCAGCCACCGTCCCCCCCACTCCCGCAGGCCACCGTCCCGCAGGCCGACGGCTCACGGCAACCCGCGCCAGAGCTCGGCGACCGCCTCGGCAGCGCCGTCCAGCGGAACCGTGCGCGACTCCCGCCCCCTCCGGATCTGCACCTCGATCTCACCGGAGGAGAGCGTGCGCCGGCCGACGGTGACCCGCAGGGGGCACCCCAGCAGCTCGGCGTCGGTGAACTTCTCTCCCGGGCCGGCGTCTCGCTCGTCGTAGAGGGTGTCGAGGCCCACTTCGCACAGCCCCCGGTAGAGGCGATCGGAGAACTCGCGCTCCTCGCTCCCCGCCTTGCCGAGCGTGACCAGCGACACATCGAACGGCGCGATCGCGCGGGGCCAGGAGATCCCCTGCTCGTCGGCGTACTGCTCGACGGCCGCGGCGGCCGCGCGGGCGGGCCCGAACCCGTAGCACCCCATGAAGATCAGCTGCTCCTTGCCCGACTCGTCGAGATACCGGGCGCCGATGGGCTGCGAGTACCGGGTCCCGAGCTTGAAGATGTTGCCCACCTCGATCGCCGGCTCGATCCGGATCGTGCTGCCGTTGACCGTGTCGCCGGCCATCACCGTGCGCACATCGACGCGCTCGAACGGGAAGTCGCGGCCCGGCTGCACCCCGCGCAGGTGGGCATCGGGCTCGTTGGCGCCGACGACGTAGCCGCCTTCTGGGACGCCGGCGTCGAGCAGGATCGGCATCTGCGCGCCCACCGGGCCGATGTAGCCGGGTGGCCCGAGCCGCGCCGTCACCTCGTCGGGATGGGCGGGGCGGAACTCGGTCCTGAGCGCGTTCGCGAGCTTGATCTCGTTGACCCGGTGGTCGCCGCGCACGACCACGAGCTTCATCGCGTCTCCGTCGACGATCACCGGGAACGCCTTGAGCAGCGCCCCCGCCGGCACCCGGAGCTCGGTGGCGACGGCGTCGATCGTGGTCATCCCGGGCGTCGAGACGAGCTGAGGCGCGTCGAGGGCGGGGTCGAGCGTCACCGGCTGGGGCTCGGCGCTCGCCACTTCGACGTTGGCGGCGTAGCCGGCGGCCACGGCGACCTCGTTCTCCCCGGCCGGGCAGGGCGCCATGTACTCGTGCGCGCCGCTCCCGCCCATCATCCCGACGTCGGCCTCGACCCGGTACCACTCCAGGCCGCAGCGGTCCATCATCCGGTCGTAGGCCACGACGTGCTTCTGGTAGGACTCCTCGAGCCCGGCCGGATCGCGGTCGAAGCTGTAGGAGTCCTTCATGATGAACTCCCGGGTCCGGAGCACGCCGGCGCGCGGCCGCGGCTCGTCGCGCTCCTTGACCTGGAAGTGGTAGAGGATCAGCGGCAGCTCGCGATAGGACTTCACGGCGGCCGCGACGTGGGTGGTGACGACCTCCTCGTGCGTCATCGCCAGCACCAGGTCCGCGCCGCGGCGGTCACTCAGCTTGAACAGCTCCTCGATGCCGTAGCGTCCGGTGCGGCGCCAGAGCTCGGCGGGCTGCAGGACCGGCATCAGCATCTCCTGGCCGCCGATCGCGTTCATCTCCTCGCGGACGATCTGCACGACCCGCTGATGGACGCGATAGCCGGCCGGGAGCCACGACCAGAACCCCGCACCGACCTGCCGGATCAGGCCGGCGCGCACCATCAGCTTGTGCGAGAGCGCCTCGGCGTCGGCGGGCGGCTCGCGCTCGGTCGGGAGGAAGTACGTGGAAAGCAGGGTCACAACACGCGCAGCGTACCCGGGCGTGATAGAAGAAAGCCGTCCCGCAGAACCTTATGCAAGGAGCACGCGATGGCCTACGAAGTTCCGCCGCTGCCGTACGACTACGACGCGCTTGCGCCGACGATCGACGAGCAGACGATGCACCTGCACCACGACAAGCACCACCAGGCTTACGTGAACGCCGCCAACGGCCTGCTCGAGGGCACCGAGTGGGCCGACAAGCCGGTCGAGGACGTCCTCAAGAACCTCGGCTCAGCTGCCCAGCGACAAGCAGACGGGCGTCCGCAATCAGGCCGGCGGCCACTACAACCACTCGCTGTTCTGGGAGTGGATGTCACCGAACGGCGGCGGCGAGCCCGACGGCGACCTGCGCGCGGCGATCGACGCGGCGTTCGGCTCGTTCGACGACTTCAAGGCCCAGTTCAAGGACAACGGCGTCAAGCGCTTCGGCTCGGGCTGGACGTGGCTCGTCCACGACGGCTCCGGGCTGGCGCTCCTATCCACCGCCAACCAGGACAGCCCGATCTCGGACGGCAAGACCCCGCTGCTCGGCAACGACGTCTGGGAGCACGCCTACTACCTGACCTACAACAACCGCCGTCCGGACTACCTCGACGCGTGGTGGAACGTCGTCAATTGGCCGAAGGTGGCCGAGGGGTTCGCAGCGGTTAGTTAGTTTGGGCCGCTTCGCGGCGTCCGTCGGATGTGGCGCGGCAGGCCCCGCATGCGAGGCATGGATGCCGAGCGGGGCCGTCGCCGCGACCGCCGTTCCGCCGGGCATCCGTGCCCGGCGGGCGCGGACCCTGTCAGGACGGGGTACAGGGCCCCACGGACGCCGGCGAAGCCGGCCCAAAATCTCCCTAAGCGCGGGTGAAGCGCCGGCCGGCGACCGGTGAGGACTCTTCGTCGAGCTGCGCCGCCGCGGCCTCCATCGCGGCCATGCGCTCGGGGGTCATCGCGGTGGCGTCCTCGTTCTCGGCCAGCCACTGCTCGGCCTCGGCGGCGGCGCGCTCGTCGCGCACGACGCGCTTGCCGGCGGCGTAGTACTTGTCGATCTCGGCGAACAGCTCGTCGACGAGGTTCGCGGTCTTCACCTTGCGGATCATCTTGCCCTTCGAGTAGATCGCGCCGGCGTCCTTGGCGCCGGTGATCCCGAAGTCGGCGTGACGGGCCTCGCCGATCCCGTTGACCGCGCAGCCGAGCACGGACACCTCGATCGGGTCGTCGTAGGCCTCGAGGCGGCGCTCGACCTCGGCCACGATCGTGTCCATGTCGAACTGGAGCCGGCCGCAGGTGGGGCAGGCGATCAGCACCGGGCCGCGCTCGCGCAGCTTCAGCGCTTTGAGGATCTCCCAGGCGACCTTAACCTCCTCCTCGGCTTGAAAGGTCGACAGCGAGATCCGGATCGTGTCTCCGATCCCGTCGGCCAGCAGCGTCCCAAGGCCGACCGCCGATTTCAGCGAGCCCGACCACTTCGTGCCCGCCTCGGTGATGCCGAGGTGCAGCGGGTACGGGATCCGCTCTGACAGGAGCCGGTTCGAGGCGATCGTGTTGGGCACGCTGGTCGACTTCATCGAGACCTTGAAGTTCGTGAACTCCAGGCGCTCCATCAGCTCGACGAACTCGACCGCGGCGGTGACCAGCGCCTCGACCGGGTCCTCGAACTCGAGCTCGCGCAGATGCGCCGGAAGTGACCCCGAATTGACCCCGATCCGCAACGGCGTCCCGAGCTCATTCGCGCGTTTTGTCACAAGCGCGACCTTGTCCGGGCCGCCGATGTTGCCCGGGTTCAGGCGGACGCAGTGCGCCCCGGCATCAAGGGCCTTCAGAGCGAGCGTGTAGTTGAAGTGGATGTCGGCGATCACCGGGATCGGCGAGTCGCGCACGATCACCTGGAGCGCCTCGACGTCCTTTTCGCGCGGGACCGCGACGCGGACGATGTCGGCGCCGGCCTCGGCCACCGCCCGGATCTGCTGCATCGTGGCCTGCAGATCGGCGGTCTCGGTCTTGGTCATCGTCTGGACGGCGACCGGCGCGCCGCCGCCGATCGGAACACCGCCCACGTGAATCTGGCGCTCTGAAGCCACACGGCCAGTGTAGACGTGGCGCATTCGCGGTATGTGAAGGCTCCGGTCGTCTGGCGGGCGAGCTAGGCTCGGCGAGCCTCGGTGCGGAAATCGAGCGCCGCCGGCGCGCCGGGCGAGACGTTGCAGCCACAACCATCGCGGCGCAACTTCGGAGGACCCGATTAGTTGTCTCCTTACGTGCCAAGAATCAGACGTCATCTCTCCATAGCCGCGTTGCTGTTGGGCATCGCGGCGCTCAACGCAGCTCCCGCCGCCGCCTCGACCACGCAGGTGTCGGTGTTCCAGGCCGATCCCCAGGTGCTGGGCAATCCGACCGGCACCCTCCAGAAGCTCCGTGACCTCGGCGTCGGCATGGTCCGTGTCAACCTGACCTGGAACCAGATCGCGCCGTCGGCGAACTCGACCCATCGCCCGTCGGGCTTCGACGCCACCGATCCGGGGGCCTACCCTGCCGGCGGGTGGGCGCTGTTTGACGCGTTCGTGCGGGCGGCCACGGCCGACCACATCGCGGTCGACTTCACGATCAACGGCCCCGCGCCGCTGTGGGCGACCGGTTCCGGGGCGCCGAAGGGAACCACCGGCTACTTCCGGTCGGACTGGGAGCCGTCGGCGAAGGAGTACGGGTACTTCGTCAAGGCCGTCGGCACGCGTTACAGCGGGTCCTACAGGCCCGGCGGCTCGGCCACCGCGCTGCCGCGCGTGAGCTTCTGGTCGATTTGGAACGAGCCGAACTACGGCTACGACATCGCGCCGCAGGGAACCGGGCCGCATCAGTCGACCCCGAACAGCCCCCGTATCTACCGAAGCCTGCTCGACGCGGCCTGGAGCTCGCTGAACGCGACCGGCCACAGCACCCGGACGGACAAGATCCTGTTCGGCGAGGTGACGCCGCATGGCAACAACGTCTTCGGCGTGTTCGCGAACATGAAGCCGCTGATCTTCCTGCGCTCGCTGTACTGCGTCGATTCGAGCTATCGCGAGCTCCGCGGTTCGGCGGCGCGGGCGCAGGGGTGCCCGACGACGGCGGCGGGCTCGCGCAGCTTCCGCAAGCAGAACCCGGCGCTGTTCAGCGCCAGCGCGTTCGCGGCGCATCCCTACGAGGAGGCGTCGCCGCCGAACCTGCCGACGCACCTGTGCGGGCCCGGGCAGCGCAATCTGTGCGCCGGCGCGCCCAGCGATCCGGACTTCGCCGACCTGCCCGAGGTCCCGCGGCTCGAGCGCACGCTCAACCGGCTCAACGGGATCTACGGATCTCACACGCACTTCTCGGTGTGGAGCACGGAGTACGGCTTCCGGACGCGACCGCCGGATCCGCGTGAGGGCGTCAGCCAGGCGAACGCCGCGATCTACATGAATGAGGCGGAGTACCTGAGCTACAAGCAGTCGCGGTTGCTCAGCTACTCGCAGTACGCGCTGATCGACCAGCCGCCGCCGGCGTCCTTCGACACCGGCCTGCTGAACCCGAACGGAAGCCAGAAGCCGGGATACGCGGCCTACCGGATGCCGTTGTGGCTGCCGAGCACGTCGACGCGGAAGGGCCGCAAGCTCGAGGTCTGGGGCGGCGTGCGCCCGGCCGCTTTCGCCACGCTGGACACCGGCAAGGCGCAGAGCGTTCTCGTCCAGTTCCAGGCCGGTTCGAAGGGCGCGTGGACGACCATCGCCACCGTCGCGCTCAACAACCCGCGCGGCTACTTCGACGTCCACCTCGCCTTCCCGAGCAGTGGCTCGGTGAGGCTCGCCTGGACCTATCCGACGGGTGACCCGCTGCTGAGCGGCGGGACCGTGACCAGCCGGACCCAGAAGATCACGGTCAAGTAGCCAGATTCCGATCTGCGCGGGTCAGGTCTCCGAGCCGGGACCTGACCCGCTCGGATCGTCAGCTCCCTGCTCCGGGGAGCCAGGATCGTCGGGGCCTTCCCGGCCCGGCGCGTCCGGTCCGCCCTGGCTCGGAGGTTCGGATCCCCCGCCGGCATCCGGCGAACCCGGGCCTTCAGTCCCCTCGAGCCGCCGGCGCCTGATCGCGAGCGCGCCGAACGTCAGCGCCGCGAGCGCGAGCACGACGATCACGATCACGAGCCACGTCGGGAGCACCGACCCGCCCGAGCTCGATCCGGAGCCGCCGGAGCCACCGGTCGAGCTCGTGCCCAGCTGCGCGAACAGCTGCTTCTCGATCACGTCGTAGCAGTCCGTGTACTCGCGCACGTCGGCCGGCATGTTCGCGAGCGCGTTGCGCAGCGCGTCCGACGAGTAGTGGGCGGTGAGCGTCCCGTGGTTGTTGCAGTCGGTGATCGCGTCCGCGCCGGTGCCGCCGCCCGACTGCGCGCCGGCAATCGCGGGAGCGGCCACCGATAGGGCGCACGCGACCAGCAGCGAGGTGACCAGCCTCCGCATCATCGGCGCAAGCTTATGCAGATTTGGCGCCATACAGCTGCATGAGCCGTTCGTAGAAGCGATCCTCGCCAAACCGCTCGCGGGCCCGCGCGAGCGCCGCGGCCCCGCGCTCGGCCCTGAGACCGGGGTTCTGCCATAGCTCTCTGAGGGCGGCCGTCCACGCGGCCTGGTCGGTCGCCGGAAGCGTGGCGTCCTCGCCCACGAGCTCGGGCAGGCCGCCGCGGTCGGCGGCGAGCACCGGCACCCCGCCGGCGAGAGCCTCGAGCATCGAGAACCCGAACGGCTCCTCCCAACGGGAAGGCGCGAGCGCGACTGCAGCTCGGGCGCGGAGCTCGGCCAGCGCCTTAGACGGCAGCCAGCCCGCGAAGCGCACATCCGCCCCCGCGGCCAGGTCCCGCAGACGCGCCTCGTCCGGGCCCGATCCGGCGATCACAAGTGGCACACCCGCGGTCCGCGCAGCGGCGATCGCGGTGTCGAACCCCTTCTCCTCGGTCAGGCGTCCGGCCACCAGTGCGAATTCGCCGGTGTCGGCACGTGACTCCGAGGCGAAGGCGTCGTTGGGCATGAAGTTGGGCAACGTGGCAGTTAACGAGGCCGGCAGTCCCAAGTCACGCAGATGCGTGGCGGTCGTTTCGCTGACCGCCACGAACTGATCGACGTGCTCGTACAGCCGGGGCTGCTGCCGGTGGAGAGCCGCCGCGTACACGACCGACTCGGGCAGTGAACCGCGGCAGCGCAGACGGACGCCGGGGAACGTGCTCGTGCCCCGGCACCGGAAGCACGGCGCGCCGTCCCGATAGGAGATGCCGATCGCGCAGAACAGCCGGTAGTTGTGTAGATGGAGCAGCGTCCGGGCGCCCGCGGCTCGGGCGGCGGCGAGGGCGCGCCAGCCGAACGTCGGATGAATGTTGTGAGCATGGACGACGTCCGCGCCCAGACGCTGGACGATGTCGCCGACGGTGTCCGAATCGAGCCCGCCGCCGAGCAGGCCGAGCGCCGCCCGCCCCCGCCCGATCGCTTCACTCGAGCGCTCGAGTACCTCGACGGCGTGGCCGCGGCGGCTCAGGAGGGCCGCGAGCTCGGCGACCGCGCGTTCCTCACCACCGGTCATCCGGTAGCGGTTGTGCAGGAGCAGGATCACGCCGGGGCCGGGCTTGACCCGCTCAACTCGGCCGCTGCAGTATCACCAGCCCGGCGGAAGGCACCGGACCGAGCAGGGACGGCGCCTGACCCTCGATCTGCGTCCGGCTGAGGCGCTGCGGCGGTTGAATCGCGAAACGGGCAACCAGGAAGTCGTTCACGAGCTTCGTATCGATCAGCCTGACGCCGCTCGGCAGCGGATTGCCGACCGCTTGCCAGGCGCGACCGATCACGTCGATCTCGCCAACGCTGACCGGAGCAGTCTGGGTCTGCGTCCATGCCACGCCTGGGAGGTAGACGGCGAGCGGGTCGAGGGCGAACTGGCCGTCGTACGCGACGATTGCCCGGCCGCCAGACGGCGTCGGCCCGAGCGCTCTCGCCACCCCGCGCCAGTCGGGGCGCTGATACGCGGCGTTGCCGTCGATCCGTACCTGGATGTACAGCGAGCCGGCCAGCAGGATCGCAGCGAGGACACCGCCGGCGATCCGCGCGCGGGGTGCGGTACACGCGGCGCCGACCACGACCGCTAGCGGGAGCCACGCGGGAACCAGCGCACGCGCCAGGAAATAGTCCTCGCCGAGCAGCGCCAACCCCGCGGGGATGAGGATGATCGCCCCAGCCATCGCGGCCGCCGCGCCGGCGCCCCTGAGCTGCTTGGAATCGGCCCCGATCACCAGCAGCGGGATCACTGCTGCGGCGAGCGCGGCCGCGCCCAGCAGCCCGTAGCGCACCGGTGCGCCGTCGTATGGCGTCCCAACTGCGAACACGACCGGGACATCCTGGATCCGCGTTCCGAGCGGTGTCGCGCTGATGAAGCCGAGCAGGCTGCTCGTGGCGTGGGTGAACGCAAACGGCAGGAGCGCCGCCTGTACCGCCGCCACAACGCCGACAGCGATCGCAATCGCCCGGGTGCGGACGACGCACAGCAGCCACAGCGCCTCAGGTACCACGAGGAAGATGGCGAACGAATGCGTCATCAGGGCCAGGGCGGAGAACACGGCCCAGCCGACGATGTTCCACCGCGAGTGCTCGTGCCAGGCGCGGGCCCAGAACAGCAGTGAGGCGGCGCACAGGGCAGCCAGCAGCATGTACTCCCTGGCCTCCTGCGAGTACCAGATCATGAACGGGCTGACCGCAGCCAGCGCAGCCGCGACCAGCCCGGCCGTACGCGAGACGAGTTCGCGCCCGCACAGGTACGCAAGCACGATCACCGCGGTGCCGGCCAACGCCGACAGCGAGCGCAATCCGACTTCGCCGGCCCCGAACATGTGTACCCACGCCCAGCCAAGCAGGAAGTACAGGGGCGGGTTGGTCTCGATCCCCGCCACCGCGTGGAGCATCGCGCCGAGCGACAGGTGCAGCTCATGGGCGGCCTGCGCCTCGTCGAACCAATAGCTCTGCGCGCCCAGCGTGGCGAACCGAAGCCAGGCGCCGACGCCGACTATGCCTGCGAGGAGCCACGCCTCGACCGACCCGCTTGCTACCCTCAGCGCCCTGGAGGTCCGGGCCGCCACTGCGGCGTCCGAGCGGGCCGGGACAAGCATCCGCGCGCATTGTAGAGCGGGACTGGGCGCTGATCCTCACCACCGGCCGCCCTCCAGAACCGACAGCGCAATGTTTTGAGAAGAATCCTCGCGCCCACCGTCATCCGGTTGCCGCGTCCAGCGTGGGCGCTCAGGGTGTCCGCGCTCGCGCTTGCCGCCGCGGCGGCGTTGGCGCTCAGCGCATGCGGCGGCGGGTCCTCGCATCCGACCGCGCACGCGTCGCAGAGACCGCCGGTCGAGACGATCTTCGAGGCGCAGTCCGAGCTGTTCGCGAGCCCTGGACCGACGCTCGATGAGCTCAAACGGCTCGGCGTCGACGACGTGAAGGTGTTCATGCAGTGGGGTCCGCTGACCCCCGATTCGACCTCGCACACTCGCCCGCCGGGCTTCGACGCCGCCAGTCCGGCCGCGTACCCGGCGGCGGCGTGGGCGCCATTCGACGCGATCGTCCGGGCCGCGGCGACGCGCGGCCTCGGCGTCGACCTCGCGCTCGAGGCCCCGGCGCCGCTGTGGGCGATCGGGCCGGGCGTCCCGCCGGGGACCTCCGCCGGCTTCGTCGGGTCTTGGGAGCCCTCTGCGAAGGAGTACGGGCTGTTCGTGAAGGCCGTCGGGACACGGTACGACGGCCATTACACCCCGCCTGGCGAGGCCTCGCCGCTCCCGGCGGTGCGCTTCTGGTCGATCTGGAACGAGCCGAACTACGGGGCTCAGCTGGCCCCGCAGGCGGTCGACAGCTCAACGGTCGAGGTCTCGCCGCTGCTGTACCGGGAGCTGCTCGACGCGGCGTGGACCGGACTCGGGCAGACCGGACACGGCGGCGACAAGATCTTGATCGGCGAGGTTGCGCCCCGCGGAGAGACGACCGGCGATCAGCCGGGGAATTTCTCCGGGATGGTGCCGCTGCGCTTCATCCGCGCGCTCTACTGCGTGGACAGCTCGCTGCATCCGTTGCAGGGGACGGCGGCCACGCAGCGCGGCTGCCCGGCGACGGCGTCGGCGTCCAAGGCGTTCCCGAGCGAGCATCCGGGGCTGTTCCATGCCACCGGGTTCGCCTTCCATCCCTATCCGCAGGGCCAGGTGGCGCCGAACGTCGCCACGCCGAACGAACCCGACTACGCCGACCTCCCGAAGCTCCCCAGCCTCGAGGCGACGCTCGACGGGGCGATCGCCGCGTACGGGTTGAACATCAAGTTCCCGCTCTACGACACCGAGTTCGGCTACCAGACCAATCCGCCCGAGACGATCGCGCGCGCGATCAGCCCGGCGCTGGCCGCGTACTACATGAACTGGGCCGAGTACATCAGCTGGAGCGACCCCCGGGTCGCGTCCTGGGACCAGTACCTCCTAGCCGACCCGCCGCCGCCCAGCAACTTCGACACCGGGCTCGAGTTCGCCAACAGGATGCCGAAGGATCCCGATGTACGACGCGTTCCGGATCCCGCTGTACCTGCCGCACGCTAACGCCACGCAGGGCCAGCCCCTCGAGGTGTGGGGATGCGTGCGGCCGGCGCACTCCGAGAAGACACCGCAGGTCGCGAGCATCGAGTTCAAGCCCTCGAGCGGCGGCGGGTTCAAGACGATTCAGCGCGTCACGATCACCGACGCCTACGGCTACTTCACCGCATCGGTGAAGTTCCCCTCGAGCGGCTCGGTGCGGCTCGCGTGGACCCCGCCGAGCGGCCCCGTCCTGCACAGCCGCGTAGCGCCGGTCACGATCGGATAGGCTCCGCTCGGCGCGGGCCTTGGGGCGCAACTTCTTCCCAGCGGGTCTGTTGTCTTCTGCGATGCATCTGATGAGGCGAGTCGGGATCACGATGTCCGTCGCCGCGGTGGCGGCTGCATTGGCGCTCGTGTCCCTTCCGGCACGGGCGTTTGCAGCGACGAATCAAGTCGGCATGTTCCAGGACGACACCGGGATGCTCAACACGCCGGGGCCGACGCTCGAGACGCTGCGCGAGCTCGGCGTCGGCGTCGTTCGGGTCACGCTCGCGTGGAACACGGTGGCGCCGGCAAAGCGCCCGCCCGGCTTCAACCCGGTGCTTCCCTCGTCCTACCCGGACGGGAACTGGAGCATCTACGATCAGATCGTTCGCGACGCGCACGCCGACGGCATCACCGTTGACTTCTCTCTGAGCGGTCCCGCGCCGCCCTGGGCCGCGGGCGGTGGCCAGCCTGCGCCGGGCAACTTCGGGGAATGGAAGCCCTCGTCGGCGGCGTTCGGCCAGTTCGTCGAGGCGGTCGCCACGCGCTACAGCGGCAGCTATGACCCGACCACGAACACGATCGTCCACGGCGACATGAACGACCTGCCACGAGTGAGCTTCTGGGAACTGTGGAACGAGCCGAACTTCGGGATGGATCTCGCGCCGCAAGCGATCAAGGGCTCGACGGTCCCGGCATCGGCACCGGCGTACCGGAGCCTTCTCGACGCCGGCTGGCGCGGTCTGGGACTGACGGGGCACGGCCGGGACACGATCGTGATCGGGAACCTCGACGCTCGCGGATCGAATCGGAAGCCGAATCCCGGGCAGCCGCAGGGACTGCCCGGCAACTTCGGCGCGACCAAGCCGCTGCAGTTCGTCCGGGCGCTCTACTGCGTGAGCTCGTCCTACCAGGAGCTTCGCGGCTCCGCGGCCGCCGCGGTCGGCTGCCCGACGACCGCCGCCGGCTCGCGACAATTCAAGGCCGCTCATCCGGCTCTGTTCAGAGCATCCGGGTTGGCCGACCATCCGTACCCGGTCAACCTGCCGCCGACCGAGGCCAGCTCCTCCGACCCCGACTTCGCCGAGTTCTCAGAGTTGCCGCGGCTCGCGAGCACGCTCGACCGCGTGGTGCGGATCTACGGCGCTCGCACGCGTTTTCCGGTCTACAACAACGAGTACGGCTACATCACGAACCCGCCGAACAACAGCTCGAGCCATTTCGTCTCGCCCGCGACCGCCGCGAGCTACATCAACTGGGCCGAATACCTCTCCTGGCGCAACCCGCGGATCGCGTCGACGATGCAATACCTGCTGCACGACCCCAACCCGCGCAACGCGCCGGAGTTCGGGGGCTTTGCCAGTGGCCTGGACTTCTACAGCGGCGCGCGCAAGCCGGAATACAACGCCTACAGGCTGCCGTTTTTCCTGCCGGTCACCTCGACGCGGAGCGGGCGGTCGCTCGAGGTGTGGGGATGCGTCCGGCCGGCGCATTTCGCAAGTCTCGATACCGGCGGCGCCCCTCAGCAGGTGCAAATCCAGTTCCAGCGGGGGTCGCACGGCGCTTTCACGACGCTCCGAACCGTGACGATCACGAGCCCGCGCGGCTATTTCGACCTGCATATGTCGTTCCCGGCCGGCGGCACCGCGAGGCTGGCGTGGTCCTACCCGGCGAACGACCCGCTGCTGACCCCCAGTTTGACGACCCCAGGCGACCCCGACACCGTCTACAGCCGATCGGTGAAGGTGACGGTGAGCTAGATGCATCTGTCGCGCCGACGTACGCTGGCGCTTCTGCTCGGCCCGGTGGCGGTGGTGGCGGCGGTCACCCTGATGCCTGCGGCGCAGGCGCTCGCTTCGCCGACCCAGGTGTCGGTGATCGAGGAGGACGCGCACCTGTACGCCGATCCGGGGGGGACGCTCGAGCAGATGCGAGCGCTCGGGGCCGACGTCGTCCGAGTGTCGATGCCCTGGCAGGCGATCGCCCCCGGTCCGACCTCGACGCACGTTCCGCGCAACTTCGACGCCTCCGACCCGGCGGCGTATCCGGCGGCGAACTGGACGCTCTGGGACACAATCGTGACCGACGCGCGCCGCGACGGGATCACGGTCGATCTCGACGTCATGGGCGGCGCACCGCGCTGGGCGCTGGGACCCGGCCGGCCCAAGGGCAACCGCAACCCGAACTGGGAGCCTTCGCCCGCGGCGTTCGGGAAGTTCGTGCAAGCGGTCGCGACCCGGTACAGCGGCAACTACGACCCGGACGGCCCGACGCTTGTCCCCGGCGACCCGGGTGACCTTCCGCGGGTCGGCTTCTGGTCGATCTGGAACGAGCCGGACTACGGCCCGAGCCTCGCGCCGCAGGGCGTCCCCGGCGATCTGACCGTCGAGAACAGCCCGCATATGTACCGCACGCTGCTGGACGCCGGCTGGTCCGCCCTTCAGGCCACCGGCCATTCGCCCGCCACCGACACGATCCTGTTCGGCGAGCTCGCGCCGCGCGGAGCAAACCGGTGGGGAGTCTTTTCGGGCATGAAGCCGCTCGTGTTCCTGCGAGCGCTTTACTGCGTGGATTCGAGCTACCGGCCGCTGCGCGGCGCCGCAGCCCGGATCAGGGGCTGCCCGACGACGGTGGCGGGTTCGCGGCGCTTCCGCGCCCAGCACCCCGCGCTGTTTGCCGCCAGCGGCGTCTCCGACCACCCCTACATGCGGTGGTACGCGCCGAACCACGAGCTGGCTCCGGACCCCACCAACGGCTCCCCAACGTCCGACTACACGACGCTCGGCGTCATCGGCAACCTCACCGGTGCGCTTGATCGCCTGCAGCGGGTGTACGGGTCGCGCACGCGGTTCCCGATCTACGACACCGAGTTCGGCTACATCACGAGCCCGCCCAAGCGCAGCCCCGACCCAGGTTCGCATGTCAAGGTCTTCTACCTCTCCCCTCCGGCCGCGGCCCTCTACATGAACTGGGCCGAATACATCAGTTGGCGGAACCCTCGGTTGAGATCGTTCGCGCAGTACCTCATCTACGACCCGTTGCGCCCGCGCGCATCGAACGACTGGGGAGGCTTCGCGAGCGGACTGCTCAGCTGGAACGGCATTCCCAAGGCCACCTACAGCGCCTGGCAGCTGCCGATCTACGTCCCCGTCACGCGCGCACGCGCGGGGCACGCGCTGCAGGTGTGGGGCTGCGTGCGGCCCGCGCAGTACGAAGCGCACGACACCGGGGCAGTACAAACCGCGCAGATCCAGTTCGCGACGACCGCGTCCGCGCCGTTCACGACGATCCAGACGGTGACGCTGAGCGACTCGGGCAGTTGCTACTTCGACGTGCCGGTGAAGTTCCCCGGGAGCGGAATCGTCCGGATCGGTTTCGGTTACCCGACGCTCGATCCGCTGCTGCCGGCGGACAGCAACCAGGTCGTGAGTCGTTCCGTGCACGTGACCTTCCGCAAATGAGAGCACGCCTGCTGCTGGGCGCAGTCATCGCGACCGCGATCGGCCTGTCGCTGGCGCCCGCGGCGCTGGGTTCAGCGACGCAGGTGTCGATCATCCAGGAGCCGGCCCGCACGCTGACCGATCCAGTCGGGACGATGAGCACGTTCCGGGGGCTCGGGGTCCAGACGGTGCGGATACTCGTCGTGTGGGGGCAGGTCGCTCCTGCAGCGCAAGCTCGCGCCGCGCCGCGGGGCTTCGACGCGGCGGATCCGGCCTCCTATCCGGCGGCGAATTGGGCGCCGTACGACGAAATGATCGAGCTCGCGCACGCCGATGGGCTCGGCGTCGATCTCACGCTCAGCGGCGGCGCGCCCAGGTGGGCCGAAGGCCCGGGGATCCCGCCCGCGGCGCTCGACAATCAATTCTGGGCGTGGCGACCGTCGGCGCGAGCGTTCGGCGAGTTCGCCCGCGCCGTCGCCGAGCGCTACAGCGGCACCTACATTCCGCCTGGGCAGACGACTCCGCTGCCGCGGGTGAGGTTCTGGGCGATCTGGAACGAGCCCAACTTCGGCGAGGACCTCGGACCGCAGGCGGTCAACGGCTCGACGGTGTCGGTGGCCCCGGGGATGTACCGCGCGCTCGCGAGCCAGACGTGGAGCGCGCTCCAGGAGACGGGGCACGGGCACGACACGATTCTGATCGGAGAGTTCGCGCCGCTCGGCCTCAGCGGCCGCGCGGGCCCCGGCCACCCGCAGGGACTGCCCGGGAACTTCGGCCAGACCAAGCCGCTCCAGTTCCTGCGGACGCTGTACTGCGTCGATTCGAACTACCGGGAGCTCCGCGGACGCGCTGCCCGCGCCGTCGGATGTCCGACGACGGCCGCCGGCTCGCGGAGCTTCCGCAAGCAGAACCCGGCGTTGTTCAACGCGTCCGGCTTCGCCGACCACCCGTATCCGCAGAACTCTCCCCCGACGATCGAGCCTTCGTCGGATCCCGACATCGCGCCGTTCCCGCGGATCCCGAACCTCGAGCGCGCGCTGGACCATGTACAGCGGATCTACGGCTCGGGCAAGCGCTTTCCGATCTACAACACCGAGTACGGCTACATCACGAATCCGCCGAACCGCACCTCGAGCCATTTCGTCTCGCCCGCCACCGCGGCCACCTACATCAACTGGGCCGAGTACCTGAGCTGGAGGCAGCCGCGGATCGCCAGCAGCATGCAGTACCTGCTGTACGACCCGCTGGGCACGCGCGACGGGGGCTTCGCGAGCGGCCTGCTGTTCTCGAACGGCAAGCCAAAGCCGGTGTACGCCGCCTATCGCCTGCCGCTGTTCCTGCCGGTCACCTCGACGCGGCGCGGGCGCTCGCTCGAGGTTTGGGGATGCGTGCGGCCGGCGCGGTACGCGATCCTCGGCGCCGGCGAATCGGCGACATCCGTGCCCTCCGCGCCCGGAAAGCCGCAGACGGCGCAGATCCAGTTCGCCCGTAGCGGCTCCGGGGCGTTCACGACGCTGCGGACCGTGACGATCAGCAACCCCAACAACTGCTATTTCGACGTCCGGATGAACTTTTCCGGGAGCGGCGCGGTCAGGGTGGCGTACACGTACCCGACCAACCCGCTGCTGCTGTTCCCGCCGGCGGTCGAAGGGTCCACGGTGTACAGCCGGTCGGTGGCGATCAAGCTCCGCTAGGCGTTGATTGCGGCAATTGGGGTGATTTGCACGTCGCTCCGGCGCCTGACACCCGCCCGGCCCCTCCAGGTGCCCGCCGTTGAACGCCGTACCCGGGCTATCCGGCGTACAACGCGTCGATCTCGGCCTGGTACTTGGCCTCGATCGGCCGGCGCTTCAGCTTCATCGTCGGGGTCAGCTCGTCGCCGCCGGGGAGCCAGTCCCCGGGGACGATCGTGAAGTTCTTGATCTGCTCGACGCGAGACAGGCGCTGGTTGGCGTGCTCGATCGCGGATTGCACGGCCGCGTGCATCTGCTGGTCGCGGGCGAGCGACTCGAGCGTCGCGCCCTCGATTCCCTGGTCGGTCGCCCACTGCGGCGCGAAGTCTGCGTCGAGGACGATCAGCGCGGTGTTATAGCGTCGGCCATCGCCGACGCAGACCGCCTGCCCGATCAGCGGGCTCGCGGACTTGATTGTGGCCTCGATGTTGGCGGGCGACATGTTCTTCCCGGCCGCGTTGATGATGATCTCCTTCTTGCGGTCGACGATCCGCAGGAAGCCGTCCTCGTCGATCGACCCGATGTCCCCCGTGCGGAGCCAGCCGTCGGCGTCGATCGCCTCGGCCGTCTTGTCCGGCGCGTTTCGATAGCTCGTCATCACTGGGTCGCCGCGCACGAGCAGCTCCCCGTCCTCGGCGATCTTGATCTCGACCCCGGGCTCCGCCGGCCCGACCGTGCCGATTCTCACTTCTCCGGGCCGGTTGCACGTGCCGACCCCGCATGTCTCGGACATGCCCCACAGCTCCGCCAGCTCGATCCCGAGCGCGTGGAAGAACTCGAGCACGTCGACCGGTGTCGGCGCGGCGCCGACGTTGACCGCGATCGCCTGGTCGAGGCCGAGCATCTCGCGCAGCTTGGAGAACATCTGCTCGTCGGCCCGGGCGACCGCGGCCTCGAGCTCCGGCGGCACGGGCTCGCCGCGCTGGCGCAGCCGTACGCGCTGGATGGACGCCTCGACCGCCTCCCGCACCGGTCGCCGCTGCTCCTCGGGCTGGGCCGCCTGCATCGTCTCGAGCCCGGATTTGAGCTTCTCCCAGATGCGGGGGACCGCGAAGAACCAGGTGGGCCTGACCTGGGGCAGGTAGGAGAGCACCTCGCGCGGGTTCGGACAGCAGGTGATCGTGCCTCCGTACACCACCGGGATGTAATGGTGCGCCATCCGCTCGGCGATGTGCGCGGCCGGCAGCCACGAGATCACCTTCGATCCGGGCTCGAACCGGACCACCTCCTCGACCGCCCTCACCCCCGACATGACGTTGTGGTGGGTGAGCTGCACGCCTTTCGGCGGACCGGTCGTGCCCGACGTATAGATCAGCGTCACGAGGTCGTCCCGCCCGATCTCCGCGAGGCCCTTGGCGGGGTCGTGGTCGGGGTTCGACCCCTCGACGTCCGCGAGCGACAGCGTGCTGTTCGGGACCTCGTCGCCGTCGACGACGACCACGTACTCGACGCCGGGCACCTCCTTGCGCGCCTCGAGCAGCCCACCCATGTGGGCCCGCTCGGCGATCACGACTCTCGAGCCGGCTTCCTTCAGCAGGTACTGGATCTCCGCCGGCGGATACGTCAGGTAGATCGAGAACGGCGTGGCGCCGAGCGTCGCCGCGGCGAGATCGACGATGTGGAACTCGGGACGGTTGCCGAGCATGATCGCGACCGTGTCGCCCCGGCCGACCCCGAGCTTCGCCAAGCCTCCGGCCACCGCCTCGACGCGGCGCAGCAGCTCTGACCAGGTCAGCGAGACGCTGTCGTCGGGCATTCGGACCGCGACGATCTCCGGATGGTTGGCCGCGGTGCGCCGAAGCGCCTCGGTCAACGTCGGGGCGTCGACCGCTCGCCCCGTCGCCGGTGAGATCGTGGTTCCGCTCCCCATGCTGCGTGTCCCTCCACCGTAGGGCTCGAATGCGCTGCGTACCGTAGCAGCGAGCGGCGGGACGTCGCCGGGTCCGACCGGCGGGCTAGTGGAGGCCGAACCCGGGACCGGAGAGCGTCGAGATGTCGTTCGACAGGCCGATCACGAACACCATCAGGATTAGGACGAACCCGACCACGCCGGCGCGCTCCATGATCTCGAACGGGATCCGCTTGCCCCTGACCTTCTCCGCGACCGCCCAGAACACGTGGCCCCCGTCGAGCGGGAGGAACGGGAACAGGTTGATGATCGCCAACGACAGCGAGATCAGGCCGAGGACGAGGAACGCCTGGGTTGTGCTCGTCGCAAACGACTCCTGCGTCGCTGTGTACCCGTAGACGATGCTGTGGAGCTGCTTTCGCTCCTGCGGCTCGAAGATGCGTGCCACCACCGAGACCGTCCGGCTGGTGACGTACCACATGTTGCCGCCGGACAGCGACGCCGCCTTGACGACGCCGATCGGTTGCTGGGTCGAGCCGAAGCTGACGCCGAGCAGCGGCCGGTTCTCGCCGTCGGCGGTGCTGTACTTCGGCTTGATCTCGATCGTCATCAGCTTCCCGTCACGGCGGACGACGACGCGCGCCGGGGTCGCGGCGACGCACCCGTTCACTTGAGCGCCGGCGCATTTATGGGTGCCGATCTGCTTGCGGATCGCGTTCTCAGAGGCGCTGACGCCGTCAACGGAGACGACGTGATCGCCGGGGCGCAGAACGGACGCTGACGCCGACCCGGCCGTGACAGTCGCAACTGTGGTGTTCGCGACCGTCTGGCCCTGCGACAGCGCGATCCCCCAGAAGATCACGAACGCGATCACCAGGTTCACCGCCGGTCCGGCCAGGATCACGACGATCCGCTTCCACACCTTCTGGTTGTAGTAGGCGCGATGGACGACGTCGGGCGGGATGTCCTCGTGCGGGTTCATCCCGGTGATCCGGACGTAGCCGCCCAGCGGGAACGGACCGATGCCGTACTCGGTCTCGCCTCGGCGGAACTTGACCAGCAGCGGGCCCATGAACAGCGAGAAGCGCTCGACCCGCATGCCCACCGCCTTGGCGGCCGTGAAGTGCCCCGCCTCGTGCAGGATGATCAGCGCGACGAACCCCAGGAAGGCGAGCACGTAGGACACGGGTTCTAGTGTGGCAGCCGTTTCTGCGACGTTCGTAAGAACGCGATCAGGGCGCTATGCGAGGGCTCGTTCGGCCACCAGCTCGCCTGCGACCCTCCGGGCCTCGGCGTCGGCCTCGCCGAGCGCGTCGAACGAGTGGACCGGCTGCGCCGGCAGCTGTTCGAGCGTCGCTTCGATCACCGCGGCGATGTCGAGGAAGCGCAGCCGCCCGCCGAGGAAGGCATGCACCGCGACCTCGTTGGCGGCGTTCATCGTGCACGTCGCGGTGCCGCCGGCGCGAGCGGCGTCGCGGGCGATCCGCACGCAGCTGAACGTCTCCTCGTCGACCGGTTCGAACGTGAGGCTGCCGAGCTCGACCAGGTCGAGCGGGCGCACGGGGACGTCGACCCGCTCGGGATGATGCAGCGCATATGAGATCGGCACCCGCATGTCCGGGTACCCGAGATGCGCGAGCGTAGCCCCGTCGCACAGCTGGATCAGGCTGTGGATGATCGACTGCCGGTGCACGACGATGTCGATCTGCTCGTACGGCGTGCCGAACAGGTGGTGCGCCTCGATCAGCTCGAGCCCCTTGTTCATGAGCGTCGCGGAGTCGATCGTGATCTTGCCGCCCATCGCCCACGTCGGATGGGCGAGCGCTTGCTCGGTCGTGACCTGCTCGAGGTCCTCGCGCTTGAGGCCGCGGAACGGCCCGCCCGACGCGGTCAGGATCAAGCGGTCGACGGTTCCGGGTCGCTCCGCGGCGAGCAGCTGGCGCAGCGCCGAGTGCTCGGAATCGACGGGAATCATCGCGGCGCCGGTCGCCTGCGCGAGCGCGGTCACGAGCTCCCCGCCGACGACCAGCGACTCCTTGTTGGCGAGCGCCAGGTCGATGCCCTCGGCGAGGGCGGCGACGGTCGGCAGCAGACCCGCGGATCCGACGATCGCGTTCAGCACCAGGTCGCACTCGCACTCGGTGATCAGCCGCACGACGCCGTCCGGCCCCGCAAGCACCTCACCGTCGGTCCAGGCTTCGCCGGCGCGCGCGGCCGCGTCGGCGTCGGCGACGGCGACCTTCCGAACGCCGTGCTCGCGCGCCTGCACGAGCAGCGATTCCCACGAGCTCGCGGCGCTGAGCGCGACGACCGTCAGGTCCGGCGAGCGCGAGACCACGTCGAGCGCTTGGCAGCCGATCGACCCGGTAGAGCCGAGGATCGCGAGACGGCGGGGCACAGGCCCCAGTCTAGGGCTGCCGCCTCCGGAGCCCGCGGCGCTGGAATCAGTGGACGGCTAACCAGATGTAGTAGCCGACGACGACCGTGAACAGCGCCCCGTCAAGGCGGTCGAGGGCGCCGCCGTGAGGCCCGAACACGCTGCCCGAGTCCTTGACCCCGGCGTCGCGCTTGACCAGCGACTCGAACAGGTCGCCGAGCGGCCCCAGCACGGCGACCCCGACGCCGAGCAGCAGCGCGTGGCCCTGGCTGAGCCACGTCTGGTACAGGCCGGCCAGGAACACCGCGAGGACCGCGAACAGCATCCCGCAGAACAGGCCCTCGACCGTCTTGTTCGGCGAGACGTTCGGCGCCAGCGGGCGGCGGCCGAACAGCCGCCCTCCGAAGTAGGCCCCAGTGTCCCCCACGAACGTCCCGACCAGCACGTCGAGGAACACGCCGTTTCCGTGCGGGAGCTCGCGCAGGAGCTCGGCGTGCGCGAACGCAAACCCGACCCAGTAGATGCCGAGCAGCGTTCCGGCGACCGCGACCGTCGGGCGGCGCCGGTCGCTCAGCATCACGGCCAGCACGACCACCGGGACCGCCGCCATCCCGACCTCGAGGACGTGGCCCGCGCCGCCCGTCCGGGCGACGAGCACCATCGCCACGATCGCGGCGAATCCGACCGCCGCGACCGGCCGCCAGATCGACAGCAACCCGTAGGCCTCGTGCATGCAGATGAGGCCGGCGGCGATGACGAACAGCGCGAACGGGAGGCCCCCGATGTTGTTGAAGATGATCGTGGCGATCGCCAGCGGCACCGCCACCAGAATCCGCGCTAACAGATCAGAGCGCCGGCGCGGCTTCTTCGCCGGTTCCTCGCGCGGCGCTTGCCGCTGTCGGGACGACGATCTGGGGCGAGAGCGCGCTTGCGGCACCGCTAGCGGCCCCCGAAACGCCGGCTGCGCGCGGCAAAGTCCTCGAGGCTCTCCTCGAGCGATTCCCGGGAGAAGTCCGGCCACAGCTCGTCGCGGAACACCCATTCCGAGTATGCCCCCTGCCACAGCAGGTAGTTCGAGATCCGGCGCTCGCCGCTGGTGCGGATGATCAGGTCGGGATCGTGCATGTCCGGGGCGTACAGATGGGCGCGGAAGTCCTCTTCGGTGCCTGAGATGAAAGTTCGCGCTGCGTCGACGATTTCCGCCCTGCCGCCGTAGTTGAACGCGACGAACAGCGTGATCCGGGTGTTGTCCGCGGTCAGCTGCTCGGCCCATGCCATGCGCTCGATCAGCACCGGCGGTACGGGGTCGCTGCGGCGCCCGATGAACCGCATCCGTACCCCCTCCTCGTGCAGCTCCGGCGTCTCGAGCTCGATCCTCCGGGCCATCATCGCCATCAACCCCTGAACCTCCTCCGGTGAGCGAACCCAATTCTCGGTCGAGAACGAGTACACGGTCAGCTCGTCGATACCAAGATCGACGGCGTCGCGGAGCCGGGCCTTGACCACGTCCGCGCCCGCCTCGTGCCCGGCCAGTGCCGGCAGGCCCCGGCGCGCCGCCCACCGGCCGTTGCCGTCGGTGATGATCGCGACGTAGCGAGCCCGTCGTTCACCGGCGTCGTCGACGTGGGCGGTGTGGGCGGGTCCCGGCTCACCGGGCGTCACCACTACACCTCCAGGATCTCTGCTTCCTTGTGCTTCAGCGCTTCGTCCAGCTCGCCGATCCGCAGGTCGGTGACCTTCTGGAGCTCGACCTCGGCGCGGTGCTCGTCGTCGGACCCCGCCTCTCCCACCTCTTTGAGCTCGCGCAGGTCGTGCATCACGTCACGCCGGATATTGCGGATCGCGACCCTTCCCTCCTCGGCGATGTGCCGGACCACCTTGACCAGCTGCTTGCGCCGCTCCTCGGTGAGCTCGGGGACGCCGAGGCGGATCAGGTTGCCGTCGTTGTTCGGGGTCAACCCGACGTCTGACTCGAGGATCGCCCGCTCGATCGCCTTGATCGAGCTCTTGTCGTACGGCTGGATCGTCAGCAGCCGCGCCTCGGGCGCGCTGATCGTGGCCAGCTGCTTCAGCGGCGTGGCCGTTCCGTAGTAGTCGACTTGGATTCGGTCCAGCAGCGCCGGGCTCGCGCGCCCGGTGCGGACCGACCCGAACTCGATCTTGATCGACTCGACCGACTTGTGCATCCGCTCCCGCGCGTCGGCCAGGAGCTCGTCGATGATGCCCGTGGTCATGTTCTCACCAGCGTTCCCACGCGTTCCCCGGACACTATCTTGTCGATGTTGCGCTCGTCCGCCATGTTGAAGACGATGATCGGGAGATTGTTGTCCATGCACAGGGCGAACGCCGTCGAGTCCATCACCTGGAGGCCACGGGTGAGCGCGTCCTTGTGCGTGATCTCGGGGATGAACTCGGCATTCGGGTCGGTCCGCGGATCGGCGGTGTAGACGCCTTCGACCCGGTTCTTGGCCATCAGGATGATCTCGGCGTGGAGCTCCGCGGCCCGCAGCGCCGCCGCGGTGTCGGTCGTGAAGAACGGATTGCCGGTGCCGGCGGCGAAGATCACGATCCGGCCCTTCTCGAGGTGGCGCATGGCACGCCGTCGGATGTAGGGCTCCGCGACCTCTGAGATCGTGATCGCCGACTGCACCCGGGTCTGGACGTCGTCCTTCTCGAGCGCGTCCTGGAGCGCCAGCGCGTTCAGGACGGTCGCGAGCATTCCCATGTAGTCGCCCGTGGCGCGATCCATCCCCTCGGCGGCTTGCGCCAGCCCCCGGTAGATGTTGCCGCCGCCGACGACAATCGCGACCTCGACGCCGCGGCGGTGGACGGCCGCGATCTGAGCGGCGATCTGGTGGACCCGGTCGGGATCGGTTCCGTACTCCCGATCCCCCATCAGCGCCTCGCCCGACAGCTTCAGCAGGATCCGCCGGTAGACGGCCGGATGCCTCGAAGGATGTGGGATGACGTTTGCGGAGCTCAACTGCCCACAGAGAAGCGGCTGAACCGGCGAATCACGACATTCTCCCCTGTCTCGCTGGCGAGCTCAGCGCGCAACTCCTCGATCGTCTTGCCGCCGTGCTTGTCCTCGTTGACGTGCCTCTGGCGAAGCAGGACCACGTCGTCGAGCCACTTGTCGAGCTTACCCGCGACGATCCGTTCGCGGACGTTCTCGGGCCTGTCGGCGGCCTGTTCGACCGCGATCCGCTCCTCGCGCTCGCGCTCCTCGGCCGGCACGTCCTCGTCCCGGACCGCGATCGGCGCCGCCGCCGCGATGTGCAACGCGAGATCCCGCGCGAACTCGACGAAGTTGTCGTTGCGCGCGACGAAGTCCGTCTCGCAGTCGACCTCGACGAGCACGCCGAGCTTGTTGCCGGCGTGGATGTAGCTCTGGACCACGCCCTCGCTCGCCTCCGCGCCGGCGCGTTTGGCCGCCTGGGCCTGGCCCCTGGCGCGGAGGATCTCGACAGCGCGCTCGACGTCGCCGTCGGCTTCGCTCAGAGCCTCGCGGCAGGCGAGGACACCCGCGCCGGTGCGGTCGCGGAGGGCCTTGACTTCCTTAGCGCTGATCGCACTCATGAGTTCCCCTCTGCGGCATCCGGCTCGGGATTCTGCTCGGTCGCCGCGGCCTCGGGTTCTGCGGGGCCCTCGTTTTGTGCAAGAGCTGCGGCGGCCTCGGGCTCCTCAGCCGGCGCGGCGGCCTCGGGCTCGGCCGGGAGCGCGTCGGGTGCCGGCGGGGCTTCAACCCGGGGCTCGGGCGCCGGCTCCGGCTCGGACTCAGGCGCCGGCTCCGGCTCGGGCTCAGGCGCCGGCTCCGGCGCCGCTGCGGGGGCCTCGGGCGGTGAAGGCTCCTTGGCGGCTGCCGGCGCCTCGGGTACGGGCGCGGGCGGAACCTCGGGTGCGGCTGCTGCGGGCGCCTCGCTTGCCGGCGCTGCGGGCGCCTCCTCGACGGCCGCGGCGGCGGCGGGCGCTTCCGCGGGCGCCGGCTGGGCCCGTGCGGCCTCGGCCGCCGCGGCCTCCTGCTGCCGAGCCCGCTCCTCGGCCTCCTGACGCTCGCGCTCTTCCGCCTCCCGGCGCGCCCTCTCCTCGGCCTCCTGACGCGCCCGTTCCTCGGCCTCTTGCCGTGCTCTTTCCTCGGCCTCCTGGCGCGCCCGTTCCTCCGCCTCCTGGCGTTCGCGCTCGAGCCGGGCGCGCTCCTCTTCCTCGCGGAACACGTTGTGCCCCTGCGTGACGATGTCGCCGATCGCCCTCGTGATCAGCGCGCACGAGCGGATCGCATCGTCGTTGCCTGGGACCACGTAGTCGATCCCGTCGGGATCGCAGTTCGTGTCGACGAGCCCGATGATCGGGATCCGCAGACGCTGCGCCTCGCGGACCGCAATCGCCTCGGTCTTCAGGTCGATCACGAACACCGCGTCGGGCGGGCGCTGCATGTTCTTCACGCCACCGAGGTTCGCGCGCAGCTTCTCGAGGTCAGCCTGCGCGGCCATCCGCTCGCGCGTCGGCAGCAGCTGAAGCTGGCCCTCGGACTCGTAGCGTTCGAGGTCGTGCAGCCGCCTGATCCGCAGCGAGATCGTCTGGAAGTTCGTTAGCAGGCCGCCGAGCCAGCGGTGGTTGACGTACGGCATGTCGGCGGCTTCCGCGTTCTCGCGGATCGTGTCGCGAGCCTGCTTCTTGGTTCCGACGAACAGCACAGTCCCGCCTCGCCGCGATACGTCCGAGGCGAACTGGCGCGCGTCTTCCAGCAGGACCTGAGTCTGAAGGAGGTCGATGATGTAGTTCCCGTCGCGCTCGCCGAAGATGAAGCGGCGCATTTTGGGGTTCCATCGACGGGTCTGGTGGCCGAAGTGAACGCCGGCCTCCAGCAGCTCCTTGATTCCTATCTGAGCCACTAGGTCTACTCCCTTGTGTTGGTTTGTGCTTCAGCCCGCTCGCGCGCGCTCGCGGACCTCGACCCACTGAGTCGAGGCAGGGCGCGATCCACGCGAACGGGATCGGGGACTGTTGTGTTCTGAGTTTACGCAAGTTTTGGTGCGCCGCTACGTTTTCAGGTGTAGCGGGCCATTCGCTTCCCCTACCTTCAGCGGTGGCTCGCGCGCGGGCCGAACCTCCCTTCCCCTACCTCCGGTGGCTCGGTTCGCAACGTTAGGCGGGGCGGCTGTGGACGGGCCGCCCCGCCGTCAAACTTGGGTGGTCGTGCACGTCTTGAGAGCCTGGTCGCAAGCGTACGGCTCCAGACCTGCTCTAGACAGCCCGTCCCGCGATGTCGAGCGCAGCCTGCAGGTCGTCCGGGAGCGGGGAGGCAACATCGATGGGCGCGCTCGTCACTGGGTGATCGAAGGCCAGCCTTGCCGCATGCAGGAACTGCCGCGACAGGCCCAACTGTCCGGCGGTCCCGTACTGCGGGTCGCCGACGACCGGATGGGCGATCGCGGCGAGATGGACGCGGATCTGGTGCGTGCGGCCGGTCTCGAGCACTACTCGAAGCAGCGCCGTGGCCGGGAGCAGCCGCTCGATCTCGAAGTGGGTGCGCGCCGCGCGCGGCTCGTCGCTGTCGATCGACATCAGCTTTCGGTCCCGGCGGTGGCGCCCGATCGGCGCGTCGATCGTCCCGGTCCTGGCCGGCGGGTGGCCGTCGACCAGCGCAATGTACTCGCGCCGAAGCCGCCGACGCGCCAGCGACGATTTCAAAGCTCTGTGGACCGCGTCATTCTTGGCGACGACGAGCAGCCCCGAGGTGTCGCGATCGAGGCGGTGGACGATCCCGGCGCGCCACGGCTCCTCGCCGCCCGCGGCCCGGCCCTCGAGCGCCTGAGCCAGCGTCCCGGCCCGGTGACCGCGCGCGGGATGCACGACCACGCCGGCCGGCTTGTCGACCACCAGCAGGTATTCGTCCTCGTAGGCGATCCGGAACTCCGCGTCCTGCACACCATCCCCCGCCGACCCCGCCTCCGAGGTCACATGGTCGATCTCGATCGCCTCACCCGACTGGACGAGGTGACGCTTGGGCCTGAGCGAGCCGTCGACCCGCACGTGACCGGAATCGATCAGCGACTGCGCTCGCGCGCGTGAGCCGAGCGGAACCGCGAGGAACCGGTCCAGCCGCGTGCCGGCTGCCGCATCGGGAACGCGCAGCTCGATGCGACTCTCGACGCTCATCGCTGGCGCCGGCCCTCGAGCACCCAGAGCAGCGTCAGCACGCCGAACGTGATCGACATGTCGGCGACGTTGAACGCCGGCCAGTGCGGAAGCTTGATGAAGTCCGTCACGCCGCCCCGCGCGATCCGGTCGATCAGGTTGCCGATTGCGCCCCCGACCAGCATCCCGGTGGGGAGCCACAGCAAGTGCCGGTCGGGGCGAATCGCGAGGTAGCCGATGAGCAGCGCGAGCGCCGCCAGCGTGAACACCAGCACGAGCGAGCCACCCCCGGCGAACAGCGAGAACGCGACGCCGGTGTTGCGATCGTGGACGAGCGTCACCCCCGGCAGGAACTTGTGGTGATCGCCGAGCGCGATCTTCGACCTGACCACGCTCTTGGTCACCTGGTCGAGGATGATCACGACGGCCGCGACCACCGCGGCGCGTGCGAAGGCCGCTAGCCGGACCGATGCCATCGTCTGAGTCATCACACGCGGGCGATCAGCCCGCAGCCACGATCCGGCGCATCAGCCGTTGATCAGCTTGACCACGATGTACTGCACGATGTACAGGACGATGATCGCGATCATCGGGGTGAGGTCGAACATGCCGATGGGCGGTATGAACCGGCGGAAGATCTTCAGGTAGGGCTCGCAGACGTCCCGCAGGAAGTTCATGATCGAGTCCATGACGCGCGAGTACGGCGGGCGCAGTCCCAGCGAGAGCATCATGTTGAGCAGGATGTACACGAAGATCAAAAGGATGTAGACGAGGAACAGCGCCTGCACGTAGTTCGCGATGTCGCCTCGGGTGAGCGCCGCGATCACGGTCATCTGGCCCACCCCACGACCGCGTCGAACGCGTCCTGGAACGCCGGCCTCACGCCACCGCGCTCGAGTGCCGCCAGCCCGCGCGCGGTCGTGCCGCCGGGCGAAGTCACCTCGCGGCGGACCGCGAGCGTGTCGTAGCCGCGAATCTGGAGCAGCGCGGCGGTGCCCGCCATCGTCTCGGCGACGAGCCGGCCGGCGAGGCCGGCGGTCATCCCGTGCCGGACGGCTGCGTCGACCTGAGCCTCGACCAACAGGGCCTGGTACGCGGGCCCGACCCCGATCACGGCTCCGGCCGCGCTCATCAGGGCCTCGGGCACCTTGACGACGGTCCCGAGCCGCCCGAACAGCTCGAGCACGTCGGCCTCGAGCCTCGGATCGACCTCCCGCTCGGGCGAGTAGCACATGACCCCGCGGCGAACCTCCACCGGCGTGTTCGGCATGAACCTGAACACCGGTACGCCATAGGCGCTCCGCAGCACGGCCGTCTCGACACCTCCGACCACCGATGCGATCGCCTTTGCGTGACCGCGAATCTCGTCGGCCACCGTCTCGAACTGCGCCGGCTTGTGACAGAGCACGACGAGATCGGCCTGGTCGGCGACTTGCACGTTCGACGCCAGCGCCTCCCCTTCGACCTCCTGCGCGAGCTCTGATGCCCGGCCCGAGCCGCTGTCGGACACGAGCACCGGATCACCCCAGCCGCGTGCGAGCGCACGCGCCATGTTGCCGGCGCCGATCAATCCGACGTGCATAAGAGGAAATCTATCGCTGGCGGAGCGCCTGGCCGTCGCGGCGCGTCAGCTCTGGTTGAAGAAGCCCTTCTCGAGCAGCCTGGCGCGCTCCTCCGCCGACACCTCGACGTTGCGCGGAGTGAGCAGGAACACCTTGTCGGCGATCCGCTGCATGCCTCCGTCGAGCGCGTACGTGAGCCCGCTTGAGAAGTCGATCAGGCGCTTGGACAGGTCGTGATCGGTGTTCTGGAGGTTCAGGATCACCGGGATCGCGTCTTTGAACTTGTCGGCGACGTCCTGGACCTCGTTGAAGTTCTTGGGCGCCACGAAGTGGACCCGGTCGGCCCCCCCGCGCCCGTTGCCGCGTCCGCCGCTCACCGGCCGCAGAGACGTCGTGCGCCGCTCGGCCTCGGGATCGTCGGCGAAGATGTCGTCGAACTCGTCCCGTCGGCGGTGCGAGCTCAGCCGCCGCACGTTCGGGCGCTCGCGATACGCATCCTGGGCCTCCGCCTCCGGCTCGTTGTACGGCTCGAGGTCCTCCTCGTAGTCCTCGTCATCCGCCAGCCCGAAGTACATGAGCGTGCGGTGCCAGGTATCTCGTAAGGCCATCTTGAATTCGAAGTTTCGGTGGGAGGTCGTAATTCCCTGCTGTGATTATGACGCGCCCGAGCGGTACAGGCTCGTGCCGAGCCGCACAATCGTCGCGCCCTCCTCCACCGCGATCCGGTAGTCCTGGCTGGTCCCCATCGACAGCTCGCGGAGACCGTGCTCGGCGGCGAGCTCGCGCAGCGCCGCGAAGTGCTCGCGGCTCGCCTCCGGCGCCGGCGCGAGCGGCGGCATCGTCATCAACCCCACCACCGTCACCGGGGAACGCTCGAGGTATGCCGGGAGCTCCGACGGGGCGATCCCGCTCTTGCCGGCCTCGCCGACGACGTTGACTTCGATCAGGATCTCGGTGGCGGGGGTTCCGTGGCGCTCGAGCTGCCCGAGCGCCGACTCGCTCGCCACCGTTTCGATGTACCGCACGTGTGGCAGGACCTGGCGGACCTTCCGGCTCTGTAGATGCCCGATGAAATCCCACGTGAACGTGCCCGGATACGCCTGCGCCTTCGCCACCAGGTCCTGCGCCCGGTTCTCGCCGACGAGCTCGATGCCGGCCTCGGCGAGGACCTCGAGCTCCTCGACTGGCACGTACTTGACCGCGGCGAGTATCTGCACGTCGCCCGGGTCGCGTCCGGTGGCGGCGATCTCCTCCCGGACGCGCTCGAGGTTCTCCCTGACCGCTTCGGCCCGGAGGTCCCGGATCAGCTCAACCACACCAACCCGGCCTGTCGCCCGGTGACGCCGCGATCGCGGCGGTGGGAGAAGAACAGCGCCTCGTCCGAGCAGATCGTGCACAGCCCGATGTCGTGCACGATCTCGACGCCGGCCCGCTCGAGCAGGTCGCGCGCGATCGCCTTGAGGTCGAGATTGCGCCCGTGCCGTACGCGGTCGCCGTGGGCCGCGAACACCTCGTGCACCTCCCCGCCGACTTCGTAGCAGCAAGCACCCGCGCCGGGGCCGATCGCCGCCTCGAGCGGGCCGCCGACGCCGAGCTCGCGGATCGCCCGGACGCCCTCACCGATGATGCCGCCCGCGAGGCCGCGCCAGCCCGCGTGGAGCATCGCCACCGCCCCAGCGCCGGCGACCGCGATCGGCAGGCAGTCGGCGGTCAGCACCATTGGCGCCACGCCGCTCAGCCGGGTGGCCTGGCCGTCGGCATCGGGGAACTTGATGTCCCGGTCAGGCAGCGGCGCTAGGAACGGGTCCGACGAGTCCGCGACCGTCCGCACGACCGTTCCATGCACCTGCCGGATGTGAGCCGGCCTTGCCGCGATCTGCTCCTGCAGCCTGGCCCGGTTGCGCCGCACCGCGTCGGGACTGTCCTCGGTGAGGCGCCCGAGGTTGAAGCTCGCGTACCGGCCCTGCGAGAAGCCGCCGCGCCGGGTCGTGAACATCGCCCGCGCGCCGGACAGGTCGATCTCGAAGTGTTCGCCGAACTCGTAGAACGGCTCGGGAAGGGTCATTGCGGGCGCGGCCGCCATCGACCGCAGGCTACCGATGCTCGCCGGCAGCCCGCACCGCCTCGGCGAGCTCCTGCTCGCGTCCCGACGCCCGCCGATCGAGCTTGGCGGCGAGCGCCTCACGCAGCCCGCGCCCGATCGCCGGCCCTTCGGGCACGCCGGCCGCGAGCAGGTCGCGGCCGTCGATGTCGAGGCGGACGTGGCGCAGCTGCTCGAGCCATTCGCGGGCCTGGTATTCGGCGCCGAGCGCGCCCGCCAGTGCCACGAGCTCAAGCGGGGCGCCGCGGACCGCGGCCGCGATCGCCGACGGCGCGCGCGCCGCGCGCAGCGCATCAGCGACCTCGCCGGCGCGTGTGGCGGCGGCCATGATCGCGTCGCGGTCCTCGGCCTCGAACGCGAGCCCGTCGAGCAGCGCGGTCAGCTCCGGGGCCGGCACCCCTCGCGCCGCCGCCGCCAGCGCCACCAGGTCGCGCCGACCGTCGTTCGGCAGGAGCGCCAGCGCCCGGCGAGCCGGGTTCTCGTCGTCAAGGCCGAAGCCCGGGTGGATCGCGGCGTCGAGCCCGAGGTCACGTAACCCCCGTAGCGCCCGGACGGGGTCCGGCTCGCGCGCGAGCAGCCGTAGCTCCGCCCCGGCCCGCGGTCCGCTGACCGTCCCGAGCGCTTGGCCCGAGATCGCGACGCCCGCGAGCGCGAGCGTGTGCGGCTCGATCTCGAACCCCAGCCGGGTCGCGTAGCGGGCCATCCTGAGCAGGCGCGTCGGGTCGTCGATGAAGCTGCCGTCGTGGAGCACTCGCAATCGGCGCGCATCGAGATCCTCGAGCGCGCCGGCGGCCGACGTCAGCGCCCCCGCGGTCTCGCCGGAAAGCGCGAGCGCGATCGCGTTCACAGTGAAATCGCGCCGCTGGAGGTCCTCCGCGATCGGCGCCGGCTCCACATCGGGGAGCGCCCCGGGGTACGCGTAGGTCTCGCGACGTGTCCGGGCGATGTCATAGGTGAACCCGTCGAGCGTGACGGTCGAGGTCCCGAACCGGTCGTGGATCCGGACCGCGCCCCCCAGCGAGGTCGCGAACGCAGCCGGATCCCCCTCGACCGCGAGGTCGAGGTCGACCGGAGCGCCACCGAGCAGCAGATCGCGCACCGCCCCGCCGACCAGATACACCGTCGGCGCCGCCGCAAGCCGCGAGACCAGCGGCCGTGCCGACGGAAGCGCGACCGCCTCCTCGAGCAGCCTGGGAAGAAACTCGGACATAGTCATAGTTTCTTCCAAGCGGCTCGGGGCACGCGGGTCGTGAGTTCCGCGGCGGCGGGTGGCTAGCATCCTCCCCATGCCGAGCCCCGGTTCGCGACGGTGGCTGCGGTATGGGCTCGCCGCCGTCGCTGTCTTGTTAGTCGCGGTCGGAGGCGCGGTGGCGTTTGTCCTCGCCCATTCGCCGCACAACGTCTCCCATCCAAATGTCGAGTTCACGGCGCCGACGACGACCGCTGCGGCCGTCCCGCCCAAGAAGAAGGCCCCGGTCGACAACTTCGTGTGGCCGTGGTACGGCTACGACGCCGGGCGCACCCGCGCCTTCACCGCCGGGAACGTCCCGGAACCGCCGCTGCACGTCGGCTGGCGCTTCCAGGACTACGCGCTGCTCGAGTTCCCGCCGGTGATCTACGGGAGCAGCCTGTTCGTGATGGACGACGACGGCTCGGCGAAGGAGCTCGACGCCAAGACCGGCCACAAGGTATGGGAGACCAAGGTCGGCACGCTCGCGGCCGCGTCCCCGGCACTGGGGGTCAAGCAGGGTCTGATGTACGCATCGGTGCTGTCCGCACACGGCCACTCCCCCGGCGACGGGCGGTTCCTCGCGCTGTCGATGCAGACCGGTCGGATCGCGTGGTCGAAGGTCATCCCGGCCGGCACCGAGTCCTCGCCGATCATGGTCGGCAACTCGGTGTACTTCGGCGACCAGGGGGGGACCGTGTACTCGCTGAACGCGACCACGGGCCACACCAACTGGACCTACCACGCCAGCGGCCCGGTCAAGGGCGGCCCCGCGATCTCGGACGGCGTCGTCTATTTCGGCGACTACTCGGGGCGCGCCTACGCGGTCAACGCCGCCAGCGGGCGCCGGGTGTGGGCCGTGAACACCACCGGCGCCGACTTCGGGTTCGGTTCGGGCAACTTCTACTCGACGCCCGCGGTGGCGTTCGCGCGCGTGTACATGGGTAACACCGACGGGCGCGTGTACTCGTTCGCGGCCAAGACCGGCCAGCTCGCGTGGGCCACCGGGACGGGCGCCTACGTGTACGCGTCGGCCGCGGTCGACGACACGCCGGGGCTCGGCCCGACGATCTACCTAGGGTCCTATGACGGCAACTTCTACGCCTTCGACGCCAAGTCCGGCGCGATCCGATGGAAGCATCCGGCAGGCGGCAAGATCTCGGGTTCGGCCACGATCGTCGGCGACGTCGTCTACTACTCGGACCTCGGCACGAAGACCACGGCGGGCCTCGACGTGCGCACCGGCCGGCAGGTGTTCTCGTTCCCCGATGGGGCGTTCAATCCCGTCGTCGCCGACGACGGCACGATCTTTCTGAGCGGGTACACGATGCTCTACCAGATGCTCGCCCAACCGATCGCGCTAACGTAATCGCCACACAGCGCTCGTAGCGCACTCACAAAAAGTGCATACAGCGGTCCTCCGCGCTCACAAAATCCCCGCACAAGCCGTGCAATGAAGCTCGCATGGAACGTGTGTTCGAGCGCTTTTTGCTATCCTTGTCGGTCTATGCGTTGTCGTAGTGGAAGTCATTGCCAGGAGCCGACCCTGCCGGGCCGTAGGTTCTGCGAGGAGCACGCGGCGGAGCTCGATCGCATGCGCGAGGAGCTGAAGGACGCCGCGGCAGCCCGCATCGGTCGTGGTCGGCCTAAGCGGTCCTCGACTTGTTGCCGCCCTGGCTGTTATGAGCCCCGCGTTCCGCCTGCTGCGTATTGCGATGCATGCGCCGCCGCCGGATACGTGGAAGAGGCCGCGTAGCCGCGGTCGCCTTCAACCGGGCCAACATAGAAACTGAAGGTTTACCGAGAGGCGTCACCGCGCCTCGCTGGCGGCTGATTCGGACGCTCCGGCTCCGCCGGCTTGCGGGTGTGGGGCCTCGCTCCGCTCGGCATCCGTCGCCGAAGGCGGCCCCTACTCAACCGGACGGACCGAGATCCCGTCGCGGGCCAGCGCCGCCTTGACCTCGCCCACCGTGTGCTGTCCGTAGTGGAAGATCGAGGCGCACAGCACGGCGTCGGCGCCCGCTTCGAGCGCGTGGGTCAGGTGCTCGAGCGCTCCCGCGCCGCCGGACGCGATCACCGGCACCCCGACCGCGCCGGCGACCGCTGAGGTCAGCCCGAGGTCATAGCCGGCGTTCGTGCCGTCACGGTCCATGCTCGTCAGCAGGATCTCGCCCGCGCCGCGCTCGACTCCTTCGCGGGCCCACTGCACGGCGTCGCGGCCGGTCTCGGTCCGGCCGCCGGCGACGAACGCCCCCCAGCCCGAGCCCGCGCGAGCCTTGGCGTCGATCGCCAGCACCACGCACTGGGCGCCGAACGTGGCCGCGAGCTCGTCGATGAGCTCGGGGCGCGCCAGCGCGGCCGAGTTGATCGAGACCTTGTCGGCGCCGGCGTCGAGCACGGCCTGCGCGTCGCCGACCGAACGGATCCCCCCGCCGATCGTGAACGGGACGAACACGTCGTCGGCGGTGCGGCGCGCCAGATCGACGACCGTCTCGCGCTTGTCCGAGGTCGCGGTGATGTCGAGGAACACGAGCTCGTCCGCGCCGGCGGCGTCGTACCGGCAGGCCAGCTCCACAGGGTCGCCGGCGTCCCGCAGATCGACGAACCCGACGCCCTTGACCACGCGACCACGGTCGACGTCGAGGCAGGGGATCACGCGCTTGTAGTGCGTCACTCGTCGAGCACGGCCTGTGCCTCGGCGACCGTGAACCGGCCCTCGTACAGGGCCTTGCCGACGATCACCGCGCGGAGGTTGACCTGCCGGAGCTCGACCAGCGCGCGCAGGTCCTCCAGGGTCGAGACCCCTCCCGAGTACGCGTATGTGCCGCGCACGGCGTCGGCGACGCGCTCGGCGGCGTCGAGGTCGGGACCGTCGAGCATGCCGTCCCGGTCGATGCTCGAGTAGACGTATCGCTGCACCCCGCGGGCGCCGAGCTGTTCGATCACCGCGTCGATCGGGATCTCGGTCTGCTCGGTCCAGCCGGCACCGGCGAGCTTGCCGGCGCGCGCGTCGATCGAGACCACCACGCGGTCCTCGAACTCCGCGACCACTTGGTCGAGGAAATCGATGTCGGTATAGGCGGCGGTCCCGATCACGACGCGCGTAGCTCCCGCGCGCATCACCTCTCGAACGGACTCGATCGTTCGGAGGCCCCCGCCGACCTGGATCGGCACCTCCACGCCCGACGCGATCCGGCGCACCTGCTCGAGGTTGACCGGAGCGCCGCTGCGGGCGCCGTCGAGATCGACGACGTGCAATCTTCGCGCGCCCGCTTTCACCCAGCGCCGTGCGGCGTCGAGCGGATCCGCGTCGTACACGGTGCGCCGGTCGAAGTCGCCCCGGGTCAGCCGCACGGCGTTGCCCTCGAGGATGTCGACGGCCGGTAGCAGGATCATGCGCGCGCGCCGGCCAGACCCACGCACACCTCCACGAAGCTGTGGAGCATGCACAGCCCGTGCCCCGAGGATTTCTCGGGGTGGAACTGGACGCCGAACACCGAGCCGCGGCCGACGATCGTGGCGAACCGCTCGCCGTACTCCGTCGTGCCGATGACCGTATCCGGGTCACTCGGCCGGGCCGCGAGCGAATGCACGTGGTAGAAGGGACAACCCGACTGAGGTAGCGCCGCCGTCAGGGTGCAGGAGCGCCTGAAGCGCACCTCGTTCCAGCCGATATGCGGGATGCGCAGGTTCCCCGCCTGCAGCCGTGTCACCGCGCCGGGAATCAGCCCGAGTCCGGGTGTGGTCCCCAGCTCCTCGGAGTGGTCGAACAGCAGCTGCATCCCGAGGCAGATCCCCAGCAGCGGCGTGCCCTGCTCCGCGCGCGACTGAATGAACTCGACCAGGCCGAGCTCGCGCAGGTTGCGCATCGCCTTCGGGAACGCGCCAACGCCGGGCAGCACCAGCCCGTCGCACCGTTCGAGCTCGTGCTGATCGCTGGTGAGCGACACGCCGGCGCCGACGTGCTCGAGCGCCTTCTCCACCGAGCGGCGGTTCCCCATCCCGTAATCGATCACGCCGATGCCGCTCACGTGAGCGTCCCCTTCGTGCTCGGAACGCCGAGCTCGCTCGCGTCGAGCGCGACGGCGGCCCGGAGCGCCCGCGCCGCCGCCTTGAACGACGCCTCGATCACGTGATGCGCGTTCGTGCCGCGCTCGACCGTGAGGTGCAGCGTCAGCTTCGCGTTCAGCGCCAGCGCGCGGAAGAACTCCTCGACCAGCTCGTGGTCGAAGTTGCCGATCGCGCCCGGCGGGAGCGTCGCTTCGAACGCACACAGGCCCCGGCCGGAGACGTCGATCGCGCACGACGCGCGGGCCTCGTCCATCGGGATCGTGGCTTGGCCATAGCGGGTGATGCCCGACCGGTCGCCGAGCGCCTCGTCGAGCGCTTGCCCGATGCAGATGCCGACGTCCTCGACCGTGTGGTGGGCGCCGGTCTCGAGGTCGCCGCGCGCCTCTACTCCCAGATCGAGGCGGCCGTGCCGCGCGAGCAGGTCGAGCATGTGGTCGAAGAAGCCGACGCCTGTGTCGCGCTCTCCGGCGCCGTGACCGTCGAGCGCGAGGCTGACCTTGATCTCGGTTTCCGCGGTCTTCCGTTCGATCAGTCCGATACGGGTCATCGGCCCCCATTCTCCCGAATGCGTGCCTCCATCGACCTCGCGTGCAACTCGAAGCCCTCGGCCCTCGCCAGCGGCGCCGCGGAGTTGGCGAGCTCCGCCGCTGCCCCGATGTGGACCTCGCTGAAGCGGCGCATGAAGTGCTCCGGCGACACTGCCGAAGCAAAGCGAGCGGCACCGTTCGTCGGCAGGATGTGGTTGGAGCCCGCGATGTAGTCGCCGAACGCGGTGCCGGCGCCGGCGCCGACGAACACACAGCCGGCCCGGGTGACGCGGTCGGCGAGCGCTTCGGCCTCGGCCCCGACAAGCTGGAGGTGCTCGGGGGCGAACGCCTGGACGAACGCGATCATGTGGTCCGCGGTCGGCGCCGCCACGAGGCACGCGACCGCCCCGCTGTCGGTCCCGTTCCTCAGGTATTCCTCGAACTCGTCGAGCAGCTGCGCGTTGTCCGATGCCGCCACCACGAGCGTCCCGGGGCCGTGCTCGGCCTGCGCCAGCAGATCGAGCGCGAGCGGCTCGGGGTCGACGTCGCCGGTGGCGATCACGAGCAGGTCGCTCGGACCGGCAAAGCCGTCGATGCCCACCTGTCCGAACACTTGGCGCTTGGCCTCCTGCACGTACAGGTTTCCGGGACCGACGATCACGTCCACGGCCGCGACGGACTCGGTTCCGTACGCGAGCGCAGCGATCGCGTGGGCGCCCCCCATCCGGTGGACGGCGTGGACGCCGGCGAGGCGACACGCCGCCAGCACGACCGGATCGAGGTCGCCGTCGCTTCGCGGCGGAGAGCAGACGGCAACGTGTCCGACGCCGGCGAGCTTCGCGGGTATCGCGCCCATCACGACCGTGCTCGGATACGGCGCCCTGCCGCCCGGGACGTAGATCGCCGCGCGCTGCACCGGGGCGTGGCGGTGGATGACGCGGTTGTCCCCGAGCTCGGTGGTGCACGGCGGACCGGGTTTGAGCGCCCGCGCCACCGCCTCGACGTTCTCGATCGCGCGCTCGATCCCGTGGCGGACTCGAGGGTCGAGCCGTGCCACCGCCGCGTCGAGCTCGTCGTCTCGGACGAGCAGCGCCTGCGGCTCGCGGCCGCCGGTGTCGAGCGTCCGGGAGTAGTCGCGCACGGCGCGATCACCGCTGGCACGCACCGTGGCGACGATCAGCGCCACCCCGTCGCGGACCGACTCCGGCGGCGGCACGAGCCTGCGGATGTCGGCGGCGACAGCCGCGGCGTCGGCCTCGGCGTCGGCGTCGGCGTCGGCGTCGGCGAGCGTCAGCCGCTCACACCGCATCGATCCGCTCCAGAAGCGCGTCGATCGCCCGCGCCTTGAGCTTGTGCGCCACCGGGTTGGCGATCAGCCGCGCGGTGCTGCGCGCGATCTCCTCGCGTACGACGAGCCCGTTCTCGCGCAACGTCGTGCCGCTCGCGGTGAGATCCACGATGCCCTCGACCAGCCCGGTCAGCGGCGCCAGCTCGACCGATCCCTTGACCTCGACGATCTCCGCCTGTCGGCCCGTTTCGAGAAAGTAACGGGTGGAGATCCGTGGGTATTTCGTTGCGATCCTGACAACGCCCAGGCGTCTGAGTGCCTCGGCGGCGGGGTCGTCGCCCGCGACGGTCGCGAGCACCATCGTGCAATGGCCGTAGCCGAGGTCGGCGAGCTCGTACAGCTCGCGCTCGGACTGCTCCAAGAGCACGTCCTTGCCGGTGATCCCGAGGTCGGCGGCGCCGGCCTCCACGTAGGTGGGAACGTCCGAGGGCCGCATCGTGATGATCCCGGCGTTGTCAAACAGGAGCTTGCGGTCGTTTTCCCGGACCTCGCGTGTGCTCAGCCCGAGCAGGTCGAGCAGGTCGAGCGTCTCGTCGAACAGCGCCCCGCGCGGAACGGCGATCCGCAGTTCGCTCATCGGTCGCGCTCTTCACTGGTGAGTGCGATGTGGAGCCGCTCGACGTTGAGCGCGAACCCAACCGCCGGGAGCGGCCGCCCGAACTGCCCGAGCAGCTCGTCGTAACGTCCGCCGATCCCGATCGGGACGCCGTAGGCGGGGTCGTAGACCTGGAAGATCGCCCCGGTGTAGTAGCCGAGGCTGCGGATCAGGCCGAGGTCGAAGATGACCCGCTCGGCGACCTTCGGCGCGAGCAATTCGTGGACGGCCCGCATCCCGATGACCGCGGTGTGGAGTGGGCCTGCGAGATCCTCGAGGACCTCCGGGCCGCCTCGCGTCCGCGGCGCGCGCAGGAGCAGCTCTGCTTGTGCGGGGTCGACCCCGAGCTCTGCGATCTCGCGTTCGAGCCCGACGAAGTCGCCGTCGACGAGTTCGATGAGTATGTGCTCGCGCCGGGCGGGGTCGACTCCGAGACCGTCGAGCAGCGCGGGATACAGCGAGGCGTCGCCGAGGCCGATCCGGTACGTCTCGAGGCCGGCCGCGTCGAGCGCCGCGCATAGGAGTGAGAGCACCTCGGCGGTGCCCTCCGGCGAGCCGGCCCCGATCAGCTCGATGCCGGCCTGGAGGAACTCCCGCGACTGACCGCGCTGCGGGCGGACGCCCCGGTAGGCGTGGGCGAAGTAGCAGAAGCGCAGCGGCGGCTCGGCGTCCCGGTAGCGCGTGGCGACCAGCCGCGCAATTGGGACCGTCATGTCCGAGCGGAGCACGAGCACGTTGCCCTGCTCGTCGAACATCCGGTACGCCGGCCGGCTCGCGTTCATATTGGCGCGGCCGAATGTGCCCTCGTACTCGAGCGCGGGCGTGTAGACCTCGCCATAGCCGGCCCGATCGAACACGGTGCGGACGCGATCGGTCATCGCGCGCAGCTCGCGCATCTCGTCCGGCAGGAAGTCTCGCGTTCCGCTGGGAATGCGATCGACCATCGCCCGGGAATGTGTCAGTTACGGCGCGCCGGGGCCGTCAGGGTGCGCGACTGACTAAATGGCGGGCCCTCACGTCAGACCGAGACGGGCACGTCGTCCTCGCGCTCGATCCGCGCGCCGAGTTCACGCAGCCGCTCGTCGATGCGCTCGTATCCGCGATCGATGTGGCGGACGTTGCCGATCTCGGTGACGCCGTCGGCCGCGAAGGCGGCGATCAGCATCGCCATGCCGGCGCGGATGTCCGGCGAGTCCACTCGCTGGCCGTGCAAGCTGCGCGGACCGACGACCATCGCCCGGTGCGGATCGCAGATCGTGATCGAGGCGCCCATCAGGACGAGCTTGTCGACAAAGAACAGGCGGTTCTCGAACATCCACTCGTGGATCATCACCGACCCCTGGGCCTGGGTTGCCAGTGCCAGTGCAACGCTGGTCAGGTCGGCCGGGAACGCGGGCCACGGGCCGTCCTGCACCTTGGGAGTGTGGTCACCCTTGTCGTTGCGGATCACGAGCTCTTGGTTGCCGGGGACGATCACGTCCGCGCCGCGCACCTCGGTGCGCAGGCCCAGACGGTTGAACACGAGGCGGATCATCCGCAGATCCTCGGTGTTCGTGTCCTTGACGATGAGCTCGCCGCCGGTGACGCCGGCCAGCGCGAGGAACGACCCGATCTCGATGTGGTCGGGGGCGATGGCGTGCGTGCAGCCCCGGAGGCTGCCGCCGCCGTGGACGGTCATCACGTTCGAGCCGATACCGTCGATCTGGGCGCCCATCGCGCCGAGCATCCGCGCCAGGTCCTGGACGTGCGGCTCCGAGGCGGCGTTGCGGATCACGGTCGGCCCCCGCGTCAGCGCGGCAGCCATCAGCGCGTTCTCGGTGGCCATCACCGACGGCTCGTCCATCAGGAAGTCGCACGGCCGCAGCCCGATCGGCGCCTCGAGCCTGATGTCGCCCCGGTTGTCGTCCACCGAGGCGCCGAGCGCGCGGAACGCGTCGAGGTGCGGGTCGAGTCGCCGGCGGCCGATCACGTCGCCGCCGGGGGGCGGCATGTGAGCCCGCCCGAACCGGGCGAGCAGCGGACCCGCGAGCAGGAACGAGGCGCGGATACGCTCCGCCAGCTCGCGATCGACCTCGCAGCTGTCGACGGTCGAGCCGTCGATCGAGATCTCGCCGGGACCGAGCCACTGGACGCGGGCACCGAGCTGCTCGAGGAGCAGGGTCATCGCCTCCACGTCCCTGATCCGGGGAACGTTGCGGAGGATCACTTCATCTTCAGTGAGCAGGCACGCAGCCAGGATCGGGAGCGCGCCGTTCTTGTTGCCGGCGGGTGTGATCGTCCCCGACAAGGGCCGCCCGCCTTCGATTACGAACTTTTCCATAGGGGGCCGGAGCGTACCTTCTCGTGTCGCGAGACCCGTGCCCGAGGGTGATTTGCCCTGCTGACGAGTGGATTTGGTGTGGCTCGCGCGCGAGTCCGTGTCGCGAGCGTCGAGGATCCGGATCCGCTCAGCTAGGGTACCGTCCATGCAGGTTCAGCTTTCGCGAGAGGAGGCGTGGGACCTTCTTTGCGAATGGACTTCTTCTGACTCGCTCCGGCGCCACATGCTCGCCGTCGAGGCCGCAATGCGGGCATACGCGCCCCGGTTCGACGGCGACGTCGAGCTGTGGGGGCTGACCGGGTTGCTGCACGATCTCGACTACGAGCGGTATCCGAACTTGGACGACGGCCACCCGCGCTATGCCTTGCGCGAGCTGGAGACGCGGGGCTATCCACCCGAGCTCGTGCGCGCAGTCGCTTCTCATGCCGATTTTCTGGGCGTGTCGCGCGATTCGCCGATGGAGAAGGCGCTGTTCGCGGTCGACGAGCTGTCGGGGTTTGTGTTGGCGTGCGCCTACGTGCGCCCCGAGAAGTTGCAGGGGATGACGCCCAAGTCGGTCAAGAAGAAGCTCAGGCAGCCGAGCTTCGCGGCCGCGGTCGACCGCGACGAGCTTCGCCACGGTGCCGAGGAGCTCGGGGTCGACTTCGACGAACACCTGACGATCGTGATTGCGGCGCTGGCGGAGAAGCAGAATGAGCTGATGCCCGCCGATTCCGGTTCAGGGGGCGGGTCGGAGTCGTCTGGGTCAGGGTCCGCGAACGCGTAGCCTCGTCCGCCCCAGGTCCAGGTCCGGGGACGGGTAGCGTCCTGCGGCCGAGGTCCGGCTCTGGGACGACCCCTGGGGTTAGGCAGTCGGGCGGCGCCGGTTGTATTCGGCGAGGCTTGGGACCACCCCGAGCCGTTCGAGCAGCCGCGCGAACTCGATCGCCCGCCGGACGGATCCCTCGCCGCAGATCACGGTCAGATCTCGCCCCTGACGGGCCAGCCGGCGCTGAGTGCCGAGGAGCACGGTGAGACCGAACGAGTCGATGAACTCGGCCTGGCTCAGGTCGATCACCGCGTCGCCCCTTTGCCTGCGAACGATGTCGTCGAGCTGAGGCATCAGCTTCCGGGCGGTGAGGACGTCGAGCTCGCCGGTGACGGTGACCATCGTCGCCCCCGAGCCCTGCCGCGTGGTCAGCGCAAATTCAATCGGCCCCCGCGGGCGCAGCGAGCGCCCGAGCGTCGCCTGGTCAGCGGGTCGTCTCGTCGGCACCGCACTCCCTCCGAGCATGACCCCCGCGCGATAGGACACCGAAACTCGGTGCATCGCGGTTTGCGCACCTCATGACCACGATCTGCGCAACTTGTAGTCCGCGCGGCTGGAGACCACGTTGAGGGACTCGGTGAGGCCGAGCAGCTCGAGCGTCCGCAGCGCCGGTCCGGGCCCACAGATGACCGCGACATGCCGCCCCGCGCGCTGATGCGTCTGTACGAGGGTGTGGACGCCGGCCGAGTCCATGAAAGTGATCTCCGTCAGGTCGATCGCGATGTGTCGCGCGTTCGTGCGCAGCACCTCGTCGAGCGCCGCCGCCAGTTGCGGCGCGGTCACCAGATCGATCTCGCCGGCGACCCTCACAACCGCGGCCTCCGGCGCGTCCCGCACCTCGACCGTCAGCTGCGGCGGCGGCTCGGGTACCGGCAGTTCTGGCTGAGCTCCGGGCAGCTTTGACCCGGGAGCGGCGGGCGTGTCCTCGGGGTTGTGCCTCTGTTGCGCCAACGACATCGTGTCTGCTCGGGAGAGTGGGCGCCTCGGCTGCCAGGCAGCAACGCGAAACGCCCGCGAGAACGTACATGCCGCGCCGGGCGTCGCCTGGATGGTCCGTCCGTGCACATACGTCCGAATCCGGACCGGCTGCCGGGGCACGCGGACGATGCCCCGTGCCCGGCTCGGACCCGCTTGTCGGCTAAGGTCCGCCGCCGTGGCCGAGGCGATCAAGATCGTCGTGCTCGAGGGCGACCAGACCGGTCAGGAGTTGCTCGAGCAGTCGTTGCGCGTGCTCGACCCGGTGCCGCTCGGGCTCGACCTCGAGCTCCAGCGGTTCGACCTGTCGCTTGAGCATCGACGTGCCACCTCCAATGGGGTCGTGACCGAAGCCGCCAGAGCGATGTGCAACGCCGGCCTGGGGCTCAAGGCGGCCACGATCACGCCCGAGGGCAAGGACGACGTCGGCTCCCCGAACCGCATCCTCCGCGAGGAGGTCGACGGGAAGGTGATCGTCCGCACCGGGCGCCGGCTCCCGGGCGTTACCCCGATCGCCGGCGTCCACTACCCGATCTCCGTCGTGCGGATGGCGGTCGACGATGCCTACGGAGCCAAGCAGTGGCGCGAGGGCGAGGCTGGAGCTCCGTCGGAGATCGCCTACCGAACCGAGAAGATCACGCGCTCCACGTGCCGCGCCGTCGCCGAGTACGCGTTCCGGACCGCGGCGAGGATGAATGCCCGCGTGTACGGCGGCCCGAAGTGGACCGTCTCGCCGGTGTACGAGGGGATGCTCAAGGAGGAGCTCGACGCCGCCGCGGCCCGGCATCCGACGACCGCCTACGAGCCGGTCCTGATCGACGCCACCTACGCCGGCCTGATGTCCGGCGCTACCGATGCTCCGATCGTGATCCCGGCGCTCAACCGCGACGGCGACTGCCTGTCGGATCTGGTGCTGCCGATGTTCGGTTCGATCGCCGGCGCCGAGTCCGTGCTGCTGGCGTTCGACAACGAGACCTACGCGACCACGGTCGCGATGGCGGAGGCGCCGCACGGAACCGCGCCGGCGCTCGAGGGCAAGGACCTCGCCAACCCGCTGGCGATGATCCTGGCCTGCGGCGCGCTCCTGCGCCATGCCGCCGGCCGCCACGGTCCCGCGGCCGAGCGCGCGTCGCGAGCGGTCTACGAAGCCGCGCTCGAGACGATCGGATCGGGATGCAAGACGCCCGACCTCGGAGGCAACGCCACCACCACCGAGTTCACGACCGAGGTGGTCAACCGGGTGGCTACGAAGATCGAGGTGTGGTCATCGCTCGGCTCGGCGGCGTGAGCCTTGATCACCGGCGCGCACGCAATCATCTACAACCAGGACCCGGACGGCGTGCGCGCGTTCTTCGACGAGGTGCTCGAGCTTCCATCGGTCGACGCCGGCCACGGCTGGCTGATCTTCGCGCTGCCGCCGGCCGAGATCGCCGCCCATCCCACCGACGGCGTCGGCCGTCACGAGCTGTACCTGATCTGCGACGACATCCACACGACGGTGGCTGAGCTCAAGGCCAAGGGAGTCGAGTTCAGCCGTCCGATCGCCGAGGAGCGCTGGGGCTCGGGCACCGCGATCGCGCTGCCCGGCGGCGGCGAGCTCGGGTTGTACGAGCCCAAGCATCCGAGCCCGTCGCACTGAGCCGCGTGTTCGCGCCATCATTGGCGCCCCGTCCCCACGCCCAACGTCGCCCCACCGGCTGCCAGTAGCGCCAACGCGCCCCCTACGCCACCGGCACGCGCCCCGGCCTGCCGCCGACGTTACGGAGCGTTCCAGGCGGCCGCTCGTTCGGCTCGGGGGGGACCTTGCAAGCGGGCCGGGCGCCCATTCCGTCCGAGCCGCTCCCTAGGGTCACGAACATATGTTCCAGTCTTCAGCCAACCGCCTGCGCGCCTGGTTCGCGGTCGTCGACGACTTCCTCGGCGACCCACCGGCTGACGCGCATCTCAATCTCGAGCCTTGGGCTACGCATCCTCATCGCCGCCCGCTCCGATGGGAGCCGAGGCGGCGCGCCGGCAGCGTGCCACCCCCTCCTGCGCATTGCCTGTGCCCGGTCCGGACCATGCCCGACTTCGGCGGACGAAGCGAGGTGATGCGGTAGCCGGTACGCAGCCTGCCGGGTCGCATTCGAGCCCGGTTCTCCTACGGGCCTGAAGCCCGCAGCGAGGGCATCGCAAGCCCGCTGCGAGGCATTGGACACCTATCCGAGGCCGAGGACGCCCTCGCCGCGGCACGCCGCGCTTGGGAGGTTTGACGCGCGCGCGTCCCAACCGGGTGCGGGTCGCTCGGCCTCGGGTGGGTGCACAGATCGCGCTCGAGATCGGAATCGTGAGCGCGCCGGAGAATCAGCCCCCTCGGTGCCGTCAGTCAGCCCCGCGTCCGCGGCTCGCCCACGCTTCGTAGGTCTTCGGGGCGTCCATGTCCTTCACCGTGTGCCAGGCAGCGATCGCTTGCGCTCGCGTGGCCCCGCGATTTGCGGCCATGAAGTCCGAGATGAAGTTGATGTAGCGGGCATGAGCCGAAGTTAGTAACGGTGCGGATTTATACGTTTAGCGTTAGACGCGGTTCAGCGTCCCCGACGGCGACGCCGGCGCGCTGGACACCGGGGTTCTGAGCGGCCGGTGCCCGTCGGGGCGGCCGGCGAGGTCGAACGGGTAGTGGCCGTAGAGATGGATGTGCTGGTGGGCGAGCGGGGAGATGTGCTCGATCTCGCTGGTGGTGATCAGCTTGCCGGCGGCGCGGAGCTCGTCGAGGACGCGCTGGGTGAAGATGGTGTTCCAGGCGATGATCGCGTTGACAACGATCGCCAAGCAGAGCGCCTGCTCACCCTGCTGCTCGGGCGTTCTCTGCCGGACGTGGCCCTCGTTGGCATAGAAGATCGCGCGGCGCAGCGCGTGGAGCTGCTCGCCCTTGTTGAGCTGCCGGCTGACCCGAGCCCGAAGCTCCTCATCGGCCAGCCAGTCCAGTACGAAGTTCGTCTTGATCAGCCGCCCGTACTCCTGCAACGCCTGGGCAAGCGGGTTACGCCGGGAGCCTGCCTGCAACCTCGCCAGCAGAAGAGATGCGGGCGCCCACCCGTGCCGCAGCGAAGCGGCGAGGCGCAGCAGCTCGTCCCAGTACGGGATGATCAGCTCCGGCCGGATCTTGTGCTTGAGCGAATCGGCAGTGTCGAGGTCAGGCACGGTGCCGTGGCGGTAGAGCCGTTGGCGGTCCAGGTCGCGGATGCGTGGGGCGAACCTGAGACCGAGGAGGTCATAGGCGCCGAAGATCATCTCGGTGTAGCCGTGGGTGTCGGTGGTGTGCTCCTCGATCGGAAGGACCGTCTGGTTATCCAGGATCCCGTCCAAGGTGTGCGTCGCGTCGCGGACCGTGGCAGTGACGACTTTGCTGGCGTACTGGCTGTACTGGTCAGAGGTCCAGGAGTAGATCTGGAGGCCGCGTCGGCGGTGCCCGAAGTAGCGCGGGAGCGCCGCGGTTCCGGGCCCGCGGCCGCGGGCGGCGAACCGTTGGCCGTCGGAGGAGGAGAGCTGGCCGGCGCCCCACTCCTGGGCGAGCGGGAGCCCGTGGTGGTAGTCGACCAGGCACGCGCTGGCGGCGGTGAGCGTGTCTTCGCGGCAGAGTTGCTCCCAGGCCCATTCGAGCTGCTGGTAGCTGAACTCGCTCGCGTGGGCCATGCCCGTCAGGCCGAGGTTGGTCGCCTGGGCGAGGATCGCGGCGTAGAGCACGGACGGCATGTCGGCCGAGCGGCGGCGGTTGCCCGACAGCGGCATGAGGTGGTCGCTGAAGCCGGTCCACCCGTCGACCTCGATCAGCAGCTCGGGCACGTCGACCTCGGGCAGTCGGGGCTCGATCAGCTTCCGCAGCCGCCCCTCCTCAGCCGTGTCTGGGCCATCGACGGCGAGGTCGCCGTCGACGAGCTGCGCCTCAGCGGTTGCGTCCTGCTCGCGCGCAAGCCGGTGAAGCAGCTCGTGCTGTTCCTCGCTGAGTGCATGGAGACGCTGAGTGCCGGCGAGTGGCTGATCGACTGCCCGGGCAAACTCGGTCCGCGACACCCGCCACTGCTCATCGGGCAGGAGCAGGCTCGCCGGGTCGGCGTGGCGGCGGCTTCTGGGAACCCAGACGCGGCCGGCCCGGAGCGCGGAGCGCAATTCGTAGGCGGCGCACAGCTCATACGCGCGACGGTCCAGCCTTCCGCGACCGGTGTCGACGACGTGTGGCCGCCATTGATTGTCGATGAACGTGCTCGGCGAGAAGCCCGGAAGCCACCGCCGCTTATCGCCAGCGAGCTGGCGGATGAAGCGCAAAGCGGCGAGCAGCTCGTCTTCGTCGACGCCAGCCGGGCGCAGCTGGAGGCTTTCGATCACGGCGGCGAGGAGCTTGCGGCCCGTGCTGGCGCCGTCGGCGATGAGCAGATCGAGGTGCCCGGTGTCGGTGGGTCGGGCGATACCCTGGGCACGGTCGCGGTCCGCGCGCAACCGCTCGATCCCGATCCGCCGCTGGACCATGCGCAGCACGTCGCCGCCGGAATCGTGCGCTTCCAGGATGACGCTGGAGAGGTCGATGAATGTGCGCACCGTGGCCTGGGTGTCGCGGCGGGCGCGGCGCTCGAGCTCCTCACGCTTGCGCTAGGCGGCACGGTCCGCGCCGGCGAGCGCGCGGTCATAGATCTCGATCGCGTCATCGGTCGTGCGCTCCAGCGCCTCGACACAGAACGCCATCAGCACCGGGAAGCGCCGCTCGGGCGCCATCCGGGAGAGCGCCTGGTTGGTCTGCTGACGCCCGGTCTGCGCCAGCCACGCCCGCCGGTTCGGCGGCAGCCGCTCGAGATCGAACCGGTCGGCGCCGAGCTCATCGATCAAGAACGCACGCTTCTCCAACTCGCGACCCAGCGCCCTGGCGCTCACGCTCGTGGGCCTCGATCGCACCCATGCGTGGCCGCAGCGTCCGCCCTTCGTCAGCAACAGGCCGTCGAGCTTGCCGCGAATCTGGTCGGTGAGCTGCGGGCTGACTCGCTCGAACGTCCGCTCGTGCGCGCGTTCCCGCGCCCATCCGACCAGCCGCACGAGCCGATCGACGGACGGGCGCTCGACCATCTCGGCTCGCAGGATCTCGCACAGCCGCACCAGCAGCAGCGACGGGCGCTCGTGCTCGAGAGCCGCGTCAACCAAGCGTCCGCCAAGAGCTTCGAGATGCCGGTCGCTGAACGCGCGATAGCCGGCGTGGTCGCGCACGAGCAGCCGGTGCTCGACGCGGGTCGGCGCCCGGACCGCGTACTCGAAGATCACGCGCGGCGCGACGTCCAGCGCCCCGCCGAGCGTGGCGAGCGCCTCCTCCGGCGCGCCGGCCAGTTCCTCGGGTATGAACCCCAGCCATCGCAGCGCGCACAGCTGCAACGCGATCCCGACCTGGTTCGCTGCGCCGCGCTGCCCGCGCACGAACGCGAAGTCCTCACCGTCGAGCGCGAAGTAGCGCACCAGGTCACGACGGTCGATCGCCTCCGGCCATCCCTCCAGACGCTCGATCTCAGCGTTGGAGAGAAACCGGCCCGGCGGCATCGTTGGTCAGTAGTCGATCTGCAGGTTCTCGACCGCCAGCAAGCGGTCGATGTCCGACGGCAGGCTGTACCGCCTCGTGGTCTCCAACCGACGATGCCCCGCGAGCTCGGCGACCAGCACGAGGTCCGAGCCCTGCCTGACCATCCGCGTCAGGAACGTGTGCCGCAGGATGTGGGCCGAGAGGCTGATGCCCGCATCCTTGCCGAGGCCCCGGACGACATCATCGACCGACCGCTTCGACAACCGCCGCCCCGAGCGGCCGACGAACAACGGCTGCTCGCCGTCCTCGTCGACGGCCTTGTTCTTGCGCTCGGCGAGCCACTCCTCGAGGACCTGGCGCACGAGCGCGTTGAGCGGCACCTCCCGGTATGCGTCGCCCTTCCCCGAGCGGACGATCACGACGCCCTTGCGCGCCGACATCCGCAGGTCGTCGACGTCGAGCGCGACGAGCTCCGCGAGACGCAGGCCGGTGTAGAGCAGCACGACGACGATCGCCCGGTCCCGCGCCCGCGCCCGCTCCGCGATCCTGCAGCAGCCGGCGCTGCTCCTCCACCGTGATCGCCCGCGGCGCGCTCTTCGACAGCTCCTCCCGCCGCACGACCGGCCGCCCAAGCCCGAGCTGCGTGTAGAACGAGTCCAACGCCGCGAGCGCCAGGTTCACCGACGCCGGCTTCCACCGCTCCACCGCCTTCAGATGCCGCTTGTAATCGCGCACCGCCCAATCCCGCGCTCGCTCGTCGGCGAGCGGGTCGCCATCGACCGGCGACCGATCCCCGAGCCACGCCAAGTAGCGGCGGACCTGATGCGCGTACGCCTCCCGGCTCCGCGCCGCCAACGGCCGCCCCTCCAACCAGGCCAGATACGCGTCGAGCAGCGCGGCGCGACGGTCCTCCGGGACCGGCTCCTTGTTAGACGCGGTTGATTTCGCCGGTTTCCGAGCCGCCATCCGCGTATTAGTAGCGGAACACTCGGCGGAATGCCGCGTCTAAGCAGTATTAGAAGCGGCCAGACCCCCACACCAGATCGGGCCTGTCAGCGAACGTCGAAGTGCGCACGTGTGTCGGCGAAGAGCTTGCGCGTGATCAGGGCCGTCGGTGACTTCGGGCGTCGGGCCCAGGGTCGCGGCTCGGCGGCAATCGTCCACACCAGTCGGCAAGAACTCGGTGACAGCGGGGTGAGCTGAAGGTCATCGCCGAGGCGTCGATAGTTCGGCAGGCTGGCGCTCTTCTGGAAAGGGCTGTTGTAAACGACGGGGTTCGTCAGCGGTAGAGGACCGCAGGCGCCACAACGGACCCGTCCGGCGTGACCGCTTGCGCGCGAAAGATGTCATGTCCCGGGTTAGGCGCGTGACCCGGGGGGTGAAGGTGGCCGGCCCTCTTGTCCAACGGCGTAGGTCAGGCGCGCGCGGATTACGGCCGCGCGGCCGGCCACTCGAATAGGAGGTACCGACCGTGTCTTACGGTATGCGATGGGGGCTGGCGCTGTGGTGACAGCCCATGGCGGTCGTGGCGGGGGACGGGCTGGTTACGGGGAAGCTGGCCTGGTGTCCATCGTGATGGGGTTTGATCAGCATCGGGCGCAGATCTCCGCGGAGTCGATCGACCCGGTCGACCGGCGAGGTGTCCCGTGGAGGTTCGCCGGCAGATCGGGCGGCGGTGCAGAGTATTCGGACGGTTCCGGGGCGACGGGCTGGAGGTCGCGCTGGAGGCGACGACGGGCTGGCGGTTCGTGGTCGAGGAGCTCGAGCGGGTCGGAGCCGAGGTGCACGGCCGAGCCGGCCGAGGCGAGCGGGTTGAAGGGCAAGAAGAAGCGCGCGAAGACCGACTGGCCGATGCCCGGCATCTGCGCGAGCTGTTGCTGATCGGACGGCTGCCGGAGTCGGGATCCCGCCGGCGCACATCCTCGATCTCCGCGCCCGGGTCGGACGCGGCATCTGCTCTCTCATCAGCGGACCGAGTGGCAGCAGCGGATCCACGTCGGTGCTCTATCACCACGGGGTCCCCGCACACGCGCGACCTGCTCCGCCGAGGCGCGAATGGATCGCCGAGCTGGAGCTCCCAGCGGCGCCCGCGAGCAGCTCAATGATCGCGCTCCGGGATGATCGACGCGCTCGACGTCAGCTCGTCCCGTTGATCAGGAGCTGCGCGAGATGCGCGCAAGCAGCCCGGTGCAGGGCGCTGATCGACGCAGACTACGGGGTCGGCGAGCTTGACCGCGGTCACGATCCTTGCCGAGCTCGGCGATCCCCGGCGGTTTTCAGAACTCTAGCGACGTCGTTCGCTACGGCGGATTGGACATCACTGTCTACCAATCCGACGCGCACCGCGCGCCCGGGCACCTCTCCGCCAAGGACCACCGGCGCTGCGCTGGGCGCTGTACGAGGCCGCGCAACGCGCCCGGTTCCCCGCAGCCCCGACCGCGCCTATTACATCGGGCTCGCCGAGCGGATCGGTGACCGCGCTGCCTTGCGCTCGCTCGCAAGCTGCTCAAACGCAGCTACCAGTCAGTCACGAACGCCGAAGGAGGTGTCGTGTAGGAAGACATCTGAATAGGCGGTGCTCTGCGAGAGATGGAGGCTTGCTGGCCCTCCGGCGTCGGCCCTGCGGGGTAGGCGTAATCCTGCCGCCACGGCCAGGCCGACAGGCTGCGCACCTAGCGTGGTAATCTAACAACGAGGATCGCTCTGCGTCCTTCGCGTCGCTTCAGCCCCTGGCGACGCAGCGCGTTGCTCCAGCCCCTGGTGACGTTGTCGTTTACACGCGCCAACGGCTGGAGCCTCATGAACTACGCGCCAGCTGTTTCGCCGCTCACGCAAGCCGAGGAGGGCCTGTCGAGCCGTGCGTGCCCCATTGGCACGCCGTTGGGTTCGATCTTCGCCTTCTGGAATCGTTCGTGGCGCTGGCCTCAGAGCTTCACTTCGGTCGCGCTGCGGAGAGGCTCGCTTTCGCTCAGCCCGCCCTGTCCCAGCAGATCCGGCGCCTCGAGGCGCAGCTGGGGTCTGCTTTGTTCATACGAGACACACGTAGAGTTGAGCTCACGGCGGCGGGGACGGCCTTCCTCCCTTATGCCCGCGCAAGCCTCACGGCCGCCGTCGACGCCGCGGCCGCCGTGGCCGCCACAGAGCGAGCTGCAGGCGGACGGCTCCCTCTGTCAATTAACGGCGATGCACTTGAGTACGCCCGGGAGTTCCTCCAAGCGTTCGCGGCGGCGCACTCCGAAGTGCACCTCGACGTGACACTCAAGTTCCAGGACGCATCCAAGGAGGCGCTCGCTCGGCACAATGTTGATGCGTCGATCCTCTGGTCCGGTGACCACCCCCCACCGGGATTCGCTGACACATCGGCCTTGGTGGCGGCTCCCGGAGCCGGGATCGCTCTGCGCGCATCTCATCCGCTGGCGATGCTGCCGGAGGTGGCGCTTGACCGGCTCGAGGGTCAACGACTGATCATGTTTCCTCGCGAACGAGCCGCGGACCTCTACGACCTCATCCTCGACGGCCTCGGGGGCGCCGCGCGCTTCAGCTCGATCTACCACATCACCACGATCGGGCAAAGCGTCGGGGCTGACATGCTGGGTGCATTGGACGACGAATCGGTCACACCGTCTCCAAAGTGGTCCGATCTTCGGCAGTCACCAACAGGATTCGTCTACAAACCCGTGGTTCCAGCCGTGGCTGCAACGCTTTGGCTCGTCTGGACGGGAGTCGCAACGGGGCCCACACGCGCGCTGGCTACCTTCGCCGAACAGGCGAGGCCCACGCGAGAGCCCAGCCTGACTTTGGTCTAGATCCGGAAGCGCTCGTCGAGGCTCGGCTCGTCTAGCTCGCACCCTAGCTCTGACTGGCGTGGAGGGGCCTCCTGCTGCGCCGTCTTGCTCGCTGTGCATCCAACGGTTCCAGCAGTTCCCGGACGCGCACCCCGGAAGCTTCGGGTCGTCTTTGAGCAGCTGCTGGATCTCCGGGGTAAACGGCTCATTCATTCCCGGCCGCACTGCTCGTCGCTGCCGCGGAGAGTGGCCGCCCCGCGTCCGTCCAGTCTGAAGTCCTAAAGATCGAACGCGACGCTCCATGTCAAGTCGGGCCACGAGCATTGCAGTTCCCGCTCCCGACTTCGCCGGGTGGTTCGGTGTTCGCCGGTCATGCGTCGCGAGCATGACGAGCGGGGCAAGCCTTATTGGAAGCGAGCTCGAAGCTCGCCTACCGTGCGGGCACACGCCGAAGTCCTCCGCCGAGCTAGTGACGCCAGCAGAGACCAACACTCCGGAACCGGAGGTCAGCTTCCTATGGTCGCAATCGCTTCTCCCCCCGAACCGGGCACCTACACCCCCCGAGCCAAGAACCTCGCTCTCATCCTGTTGGCGATGACGCAGTTCGTGGTGGTGATCGACGCCTCGATCGTCAACGTTGCGCTGCCCTCGATCGGCCATGCGCTGGACTTCTCGCGCACCGATCTCTCGTGGGTCGTCAATGCCTACACGCTGACCTTCGGCGGCTTCCTGCTCCTCGGCGGGCGGATGGCCGACCTGCTCGGCCGCCGGCGAATGTTCATGCTCGGCCTGGTGGTCTTCTCGCTCGCCTCGCTCGCGGGCGGCGTTGCCCAATCCGAGGGGTGGCTGATCGCCGCCCGCGCAGTCCAGGGTCTCGGCGCCGCGATCGTCTCGCCGGCGGCCCTCTCGATCATCACCACCACGTTCGCCGAGGGAGCCGAGCGCAACCGGGCACTCGGGATCTGGGGCGCCGTGGCCGGTGCCGGCGGCGCGGCCGGCGTCCTGCTTGGCGGGATCCTCACCAGCGGCCTGAACTGGCGCTGGGTCCTCTTCGTCAACGTCCCCATCGGCCTCGTCGCCGCCGCACTCGCGCCTCGGACCCTGATGGAGAGCCGCTCCGAGGACGCGTCGATGTCCTTCGACATCCCTGGCGCCGTGACGGTCACCGCCGGGCTCTCGCTGCTCGTCTACGCGATCGTCGACACGGTCAACGTCGGTTGGGGTTCCACCCGGACGCTGCTGGAGATCGGGGGAGCGGTCGTGCTGCTGGTGGCGTTCCTGATCATCGAGTCGCGCCAGCGCCACCCGCTGATGCCGTTCTCCATCTTCCGCCTGCGCACCCTGCGCGGGGCCGACATCGTGGGGCTGCTGATCGGCATGTCGCTGTTCTCGATGTTCTTCTTCATCTCCCTCTACCTGCAGAACGTCCTGCACTACTCGCCGATCAAGACCGGGATCTCCTACCTGCCGCTGGCAGTCGGGATCATCCTCTCGGCCGGCGCCGCCTCGCAACTGGTCACCCGCTTCGGCTTCAAACTGCCGCTGATCGGCGGCATGCTGCTGATCGCCGCGGGCCTGCTGTGGTTCTCGCAGGTGCCGGCGAGCGGCGGATCCTTCGCCGGCGACGTGCTCGGACCGTCGCTGCTGGCCGCGGCCGGCCTCGGCTTCGCCTTCGTACCGGTGACGATCGCCGCGGTCACGGGAACCGCTCCGCACGAGGCGGGACTGGCCTCCGGCCTGATCAACACCTCCCAGCAGATCGGAGGCGCCCTGGGCCTGGCGATCCTGGCGACAATCGCCAACAGCCGCACCCAAAGCCTCTTCCACGCCGGGAGCCACAATGCCTCGGTCGCCCTTACCAAGGGCTTTGACCGGGCATTCCTGGTCGGCGCCGGATTCGCCGTCGTCGGCGCGATCCTCGCGGCGCTGCTGATCTCCTCGCGCGACAGCCGTGAGCATTCACGGGTTGCCCGCGCCGGCGCGGCGGCGCCAGCTCCCGCCGCCGCTGCCTGAGCCTGGGATCCGATGCGTCGGCCGGCTGCGACTGCCGGTGCTGACAGGCTGGTGACCTTCGCGCGTTTGCATGCATCGCATGCATCGACGGTGAGTCAGTGCTTATCGGAGGGGAGCTCGATTGTCGCTTAGCGTGGGTTCACGGTTACTGCATCTAACCCGAGAGAAGGACTCCAATGACCACACACATCCAGTCGCTCGCAGGGAAGTGTGCTCGACAGTCGGTGGCGCAAGCCTGTCGTTCATGACCACTTCACGTTGGACTTCAACTGACGTACCGGACCTGTCTGGCCGTGTGGTGGTGGTGACCGGCGCCTCCGGCGGCCTCGGCCTGCAGACCACCCGCGTGCTCGCCGGCGCCGGCGCGCATGTCGTCCTCGCCGTTCGCGACCTTGAGAAAGGCCAGCGGGTCGCCGCGGAGATCTCCGGTGATACCGAGGTGCGCACGCTCGATCTCGCAGATCTGGCGTCGGTGCGCGCGTTCGCCGACGGCTGGGAAGGCCCGATCGACATCCTCATCAACAACGCCGGGATCATGGCCGTCCCCGAAGGACGCACCGCAGACGGGTTTGAGCTGCAGATCGGCACCATCGCCCGAGTCGCCGCGGTCGTCCTCACCCAGGACGGCCACGTCGGCCATGGCTACATCCTCAATGGACCGGAGGCCCTCACCGCCCGCGATCAAAGTCGAGACCCTCTCCGACGTCCTCGGACAGAGCATCGACTTCGTCGCCGTCACACCCGAGCAGGTCGCCAAGGAAGCCATCGAGAGCGGCACCCCGGCCCAACTCGCCAGAGCCATGGAGAACCTCAACGAGCTATTCCGTGCCGGCCGAGCCGGCGTGCTCGCCGACGAAATCGAGAACCTCACCGGCGTCGCGCCACGAACCTTCCGTGGCTGGTCCGAACGCCACATCGACAAATTCCGCTCAGACACCACTCACGACAGAGCAGACGCCACAGATAGGAGTTCCTGCCATAACCGAGATCCACTGGGCCGTCGAGCACGCCGTCGCCGGCGCCGACCATCCACGTTGTCAACAGGAGCGGTGTCGACCGGCTCCCCCGAGCAGGTTTGGGCATGGATTCGTGCGCCCCGACCGCTGGAGCTAGATCTACCCCAGCGTCCGCCGCGTCCTTCACCTCGCCGGGCCCCGGCCGGAGGTGAGCCTCGGCTCGCGGTCTCATGGATCACCCTCGCCGCGCTAGCTACACGGCACTGAGGAGCTTTTGATGCAAACCACCGCTTATCTCAGCCGTCCCGACGGGCGAATCGCTTACGACCTCGCCGGTGACGGGCCGTTGGTCGTGCTTGTGCCCGGCATGGGCGAATTGCGGAGCACCTACCGCTTCCTCGCGCCTGCCGTCATCCGCGCCGGCTATCGAGTCGCCGCCACGGACCTTCGGGGCCACGGCGATAGCGACACCACGTTCGCCTCCTATGGCGACGTCGAGACAGCCACTGACGTGAGTGCCTTAATCGAGGAGCTCGGCGGACCGGCGGTGATCGTCGGCAACTCGATGGGCGCCGGCGCGGCCGTGCTCGTAGCCGCCGAGCAGCCCGAGCTCGTCTCTGGACTTGTGCTGGTGGGACCGTGGGTTCGCAACGGCGCCATCGGTGCCATTCAGCGGGCGCTCTTCCGGGTAATGATGGCCCGGCCCTGGGTGGCAGCCGCGTGGAAGGCGTATCTGCCCAGGCTCTACGCCGGCCGGCGCCCCGACGACTACGAGGAGTACCGCGACCGATTGGTGGCCAACCTCAACCGCCCCGGTTACGCCAAGGCCTTCTCGTTGACATCGAGGACCGACCATGCTCCCGCCGAGGCGCACCTCGGGCAGGTGACCCAGCCGACCATGATCGTTATGGGGCAGCTGGATCCCGACTGGCCGGATGCCACCGTGGAAGCCGACTGGATCGGCGAGAAACTGCACGGCGAGGTCGTGATCTTGGCGGAAGCCGGCCACTACCCGCAGTCACAGCAGCCCGAGCAGACGGGCGAGGCGGTCATGCGCTTCCTCGCCAGCGTGCCTGGAGATGTCTAGGGCCGGGCTCACTCAGACCAGGGTGCTCGAGGACGCCGAGCGACTGGCGGACGAGGTCGGCCTCGCACAGCTGACCCTCAGGTGCAGTCGAGGAGTTCGCAGAGCACCGCGAGGACCCTCAGGTTAAGCCGCTCGGGGCGTCCGGTGATCAGTCGCCAGATCTGGCTATCGGACGCCGCGCTCGGCCAGACCAGGGCGCAGCTCGCCAGCCTTATAGATGCCCTTCTCTGCCAGCCGGAGCCGGAGGTTCCAGTCGTAGTCGACGTCGGTCATCGTGGTCTCCCTTGCTCAAGCTGGGTTCGAACGTTCGCCAGCAGCACCTGGTTTTTGAAGTCGCTAGACACGTCGTGTAAAGGGCCGTGGTCGAGGCGTGCCGATGCCCGGCTTGGGCCTGCACGAACGTGCTGTCCCACCCCTCCTCGATCAGGTGGGTGATGTGGCTGTGACGCAAGCAATGCGGGGAGAGCTCCCGGGGATGCCCCAGGCGATCGCGGTACTCGGCAAACCGTCGGCCGATGTAGGGGCGTTGGAGCCGGCCGCCGCGCTCGGTCAGAAACAGCGCGGGGTGCTCGTCGCGGCCGTAGACGGGCCGCACGCGTTCGAGGTACTGCTCGACCACCCCCGGAGCCCAGTCGAACACGGTCAGCACCGCGCGATAGCGCGGACCGCTGCCGTTTGACCCCTTGCCGTAGCGGACGCGGACCGAGCCAAACCGCCCGAACGCCGGCACCGCCGGATTCGGACCAAAGTCCACGACATCGAGCATCGCCGCCTCGCCGCGGCGCAGCCCCCAGGCGTAGATCACCTTGAACAACACCGCGTCACGGAAAACAGCAAGTGCCCCCTTCCGATGCCGGCGCTGCTGGCCGCGACCTGCTCATCACAGAAATCGAAAAACCGCTCAAGCTCCGCGCGGGTGAGCGGCCGGTTCTCCGAGTCGCCCTCGAGCTCGGCGAGATGCCGCGTGAGGTTCTGGTTATCGAACACCTGCCGCGGGCACACCCCGAACTCCTGCTCACAGATCTCCACCCAGGGATACCGTGTGTCGCACAAGTAGTCCAGAAACACCTTCAGGTTGCCCTGGTAGTTCCGGATCGTCGAACGGGCAAGGCCGTTAGCAGCGACGTCAAGGATGAACTCCTCGACCGCCAGCGGCGTCCACTCCCACGGCCATTCGCCCAGATGGCGGACCGCGCGACAGACCAGATCGGTGCGCTGCTTGATCGTCCTCCCCTACAGATGCCGACTCGCCTGCTGAACCCGCCACCCGTCCAAGACCGCGTCGAACACGAACTCGGGTACCCGGAGGGGCCGCGCTGTGCCGAACACCCGCGCCAACGCCCGCTCAGTCACGGGCTCGACCCCGCTGGCTGCGATTCTCGCATCTGATGCGAGATCCTTGCGTATTCTGCAGCGTGGCTGCGGCCTGGATGGCCCCGTTGCCCCACCCCTGAGCCTAGACCGCCGCTTGCGGGTAGCTCGGCGTCAGCAGTAGTACGCGGCGGTGGCTCCCAGGTCTGACATCTACCTATGCAAAGAGCCGGCTCGGGCTCGTCGCTGGTCAGTGCCGGTCCGGCGACGGAGCAGCAGCCCGGTGCCAGTCGGTACGGTTTGTCTTGATGTTTGATCTTGGCGCCTACCTGGATCCGATCGAGCTTCACGGTTCGCCGACGCTTGGCGCCGTCCATCGTGCGCACGCGACGTCGATTCCGTTTGAGAACCTCGGCCCATGGTCCGGACAGCCGGTCTCTTTGGATCAGGGGGATATCGAGCGCAAGCTCGTCGGGGAACGTCAGGGCGGATACTGCTTTGAGCAGAATCTGCTGCTCCAGGCCGGACTGCAGCAGCCCGGGTTCGAGGTAGACATGCTGTTGGCGCGAGCCCGGACTGGGGGATGGCCAGGTCCGATTCGTCCGCGCACGCATCTGATGCTGCGCGTGTGGATCGACGATCAGCCCTGGCTGGCAGATGTCGGGTTTGGATTCGGCGGGCTGCTCGAGCCGTGGGTGGCGGAGGGGTTGAGCGTTTCATGATTGTGGTAGCGTCGCCCGGGTTGCGGAAGGCTTCTGTGGGGGTTGGTCGGGAGTTGTTCATCGCGTCTGTGATTGCGGTTGCCGTCGCCGTGACGTTCTTGTTGGCGCCGATTTCGGGGATGTCGGTCGATGCGGTCCGGCTGGAGTCCGTCGCTCGGGTGGCGGTTGTTGGGATCCCCGTGGGCGTCGGCCTGTACGCGTGGCGGCGGGTGCCGTTTGGGCGCTTTGGCACGGTGCTGGTGGCCACCGCTGTGTTGTGGTTGGTGGTCACGTTCTCGCTGGGCGATCGGTCGGCCGCGTACAGCGTTGGTCGTGTTGCTGAATGGGTTGGCGTGGTCGCGCTGGTGTACTTGGTGCTGGCCTTTCCGGACGGACGACTGGATGCTCGCGTCGACCGCGCGCTGGCGGCGGCGCTCGGTTTGGACTTGGTGTTGTTGTGGCTTCCGACCGCGTTGCTGGTTGATCGCTACCCAACGCCCTCGGAGTGGGTGACCTGCTCGGCGAATTGTCCTCACAACGCGTTCATGGTCGTCGGCCACGAGCCGGGCGTCATCACCAATCTGGTGGTTCCGTTGCGCGAGCTGATTACCGTGCTGTTGTTCCTGGCGGTCGTGGCGCGCTTGATCCAGCGGATCGCGGCGGCGAGCAGGGTCCGGCGCAGGACGCTGACGCCGGTGCTCGGTGTCGCGGTGGCGGGGATGCTGGTCATCGCGCTCGGTATCGTCGTACGTAAGCTCGCGCCGGCCTCTCCGATGTTGTCTGCTCTACGGTGGCTTGTTGCGCTCGCGCTTCCGGCGATGGCGCTGGCATTTCTCGTCGGGCTGGTGAGGTGGCGGCTGTACGTTGGCGCTTCGCTCAGCCGGTTCGCCGCGTCGCTAGGATCGCGCGATGGAGGGCCTGAGGGGATACGAGCGGCGTTCGCTAGCGCGTTCGAGGACCCATCGCTGGCGATCGTCTATCCGGTCGCCGAGGACCGCTGGGCCGCGGCGGACGGCCGCCCGGCGCCGGCGCCGTCACCGCGCGCCGGCCGTTCGGTGACCGAGCTGCACGACGACAGTCACCAGGTCGTCGCGGTGCTGATTCACGACGACGCGCTCCGGGACGAGGCGGCGTTCATCAACGCCGTTGGGTCGTACGCAACGCTGAGCTTGGAGAACCAGCGCCTTGCGGCCGACGTTTCGCATCTTGGCCTGGAAATGCGCGAAGCGCAGGCGCGCGCGACGGTCAGCGCTGATCGCACCCGGGAGCAGATCGAGCGGGATCTGCACGACGGCGCGCAGCAGCGGCTGATCGGTTTGCGAATCAAGCTCCAGCTCGCTGCTGAGCAGGCCGCTATCGACCCGCACGGCGTCGAGCGGCTCAAGGAGCTCGGAGTGGAGGCACAACTCGCAATTGATGAGCTGCGGGCTCTCGCACGTGGCGTCTTCACGCCCGTGCTCACCGACCTGGGGCCGGTCGCGGCTTTGCAGCAAGCCGGCCGCGACTCACCAATCCCAACCACGGTGACCGCCGACAAGATCCGACGCTTGAGTCCCGACGTTGAGCGCGCGGTCTATTTTTGCTGCCTTGAGGCCTTGCAGAACGCCGTCAAGCACGCGGGGACCGCGACGGCCGTACGTATAGCCATTGTCGAGCGCGGCCGCGAGCTGACCTTCGTGGTCAGCGACGACGGAGAGGGGTTTGACCTCGACACCGTCGCTGCGGGCGCTGGCCTTCGCAATATGCGTGACCGAGTCGCCTCGCTCGGCGGGGCGCTAATCATCGACGCCGGCTCTGGCCACGGTACGCGGATCAGCGGCACGATTCCAGTAGACACCCCGGGTAGGAACAGCGACTCTCAGGAGTGACGCACCGGGGCGTTCGGGCGCGGCAGGAGACGTAATACAAGGAGTCGACCTCGTAGCTGCACAGGCGACGAACCAGAAGCGCTCGGCGGTCTCGAGCGCCTCCGCTCATTTCGCAATCGGCGGCTTCTCGCGCGGATCCGTCGTGCGTGCTGCGTTGCTGAAGGCCGGGTCGGCCTCGTCAGGGCAGCCGGGGCCGGACCGGTCGCGAGATCGGTCGCTGCACCCCCGTTTTCGTTGTCGCCCAGCCCGGCTGATGCGGGCTTATCACGCGAGCCGGTCACCACGCCGCAGACCCTCGGCATGTGCCCCCACGGGCTGCGGCGTCGGGGGGCGTCAGCCGATCCGGTCAGCCAGGGAGACGATGATCCCCTCCGGCCCGCGCATGTAGGCCATGCGCCAGATGTTCTCGTACTGACCGACGCCGCCGACCAGGCGTAGCCGTCCGCAGCCAGCCGGTCGACCGTCGCCTGCAAGTCGTCGACTTCGAATGCCACGTTGCGCAGCCCCAGTTCGTTGGCCATGGCGGTGGGCAACCCGGGCTCGTGGTCTGGCCGGACGAAGCGCGACAGCTCCAGCCCGGCACCTCTCTCGGGCGGCCGCAGCATGACCATGTGACTCCGGGAGTCGGGGATGCCGATGACCGTGTCCACGAACTCGCCCTCTACGAACGTTCGGCCCTCGACGTCGAGCCCCAGCCCGACGAAGAACGCCGTCACCGTGTCGAGGTCCGCGACGGTGATGCCGACATGGTCGAAACGTCGCATGTGCGACATGAGGTACGTCCTCCGGGATCTGCTGTGTCGTGAGCCCGGGCCTGTCAAGGCCCGTCAGCTGGTGAGCGGAGCCGGCCGGCGCTTCTCGACAAAGGATCACCCACTCAGCTCGTAAATCATCCCGCAGGAGGAACCGCAGCTCAGACTCACCCGCCGAAACTTCCTCGATCACGAAGGCTCAAGCGTCTGGCCGGCACGTCGACAGCGCTGCGCGACTCCTTGGGCGTGACGAGGCCCCGATGCAGAAGCCGATCCGTCGTGGCTGGTGCGGCGACGAAGCGGAAGTCCGGCTTGCGGTCCTGGTCGATGCCCGGTGTGCGCCCTTAAGGGCTGAGCCCGCGTTGCTCCTGCTCGTTGTAGTTGCGGTCGGATCGTCGGCGCGCGGAGGCTTCAAAACATAGGCTCGTTCCCGGCCGGACGCCACCACGGGAGTGGCCGTGCGTCCGCGGCTACATCAACTTGGTCCGCCAGTACTCCCGTTCGCCGTCGGGGAAGCCATTCCCGTGGTTAGCACCGCCGTCGGCCCGCGAATGAGAGTTGATGTACGCAGCGACATACGGAAACACAAGCCAGCCCCAAATCCCCACGAGAAGGAACGCGAACGGGGTTGGCAGCGAGATCAGCACGACGGTCCCGAGCAAGCCCGCCGGGAGTAACCAAGGCAGCACCCACGTGCACGCCGAGCCTGCTGGCACAGACTGAGCATTTCGCGGCGTACGCCCACCCCGAAACTGGCCACTGGCCGACCCAGCAGGGCTCATAAAGGGATCATCCCACGGAACTCAGGCTAAGCCAAGGGCCGTCTTGGGTAGCTCATCATCGGCGGTGCCCGAGCCGCCGGCCGATATCGCCGTGATGAACGCCGGCCATCTGGGCGCGTTCCATCAAGACGCCACGACGTGGCGCCCGCGGCTGACGTCGAGCATCAACCGGCGGGACACGGGTTGCGGAAGTCGATCAACCACCAGACATCGCACTTTCAACTCGGCCCGGCATCCGGGAAGGCGAGCGCGGTCTCACACCAAGTGCGCGGCCCTCGCAATGAGCCTCCGCACTGCGAAAGCTCCGAGATGCCCGCTGAGCGGGTCACGCGATCGTGCTGCTGACCGATCACAGGCGTGTCACCCAAACGCTGCCTGTGCCCCTGCTCCCACGAAGCCTGAGGCACCCGGGCGGGCCCGTCCGGCCGCTTCGTACTCCTGCTCTGGGTCTTCCGCCGGCCGAACCGGCAGCCGGCGGCTGGGTTCTCCGGCGGCGACAGACCAGAAGTCTTCGCTGGTAGCGGGAGGACTGGTGGAGCTCAAGAGCGAACGAAGCGGAGCACATGTATCACCGGGCGCGCACTGGATTCTGTGGCTGCTTCAACGCGGGACGCGCGTGCGGCTTCGCTTAGGCGCGGCCAAAGGCGAGGAAGTGTGCGCTAGCGGCAAGCAGCGCCGGGTCGCATTCCACGACCCGCGCGCTCGCGATCGCGGACGGCAAGAACTCGTCGACGCGCTCGATGCCGTGAGCGTCGAGCGCCGGGCCGGTCGGGCCTTCTACACCGAAAACTTCGACGCGCGTAAGCCCTGCGCGCCGTAGCTCTTCAGCAAGCTCTTGTGGCAGGTGCAAGTACGCCGTTGTGAACCCCAGTCGCGGGTCGTGCAGACCCGTCTCAATCGTCCGCCGGACCGCAGGCTCCGACTCTTGGTTAAGTATCCCGAGGGCCGCGAGGTCGAGTAAGCCTGCGTAACGACCAATAGCTGCTGCCGCCACCAACCCACCAGGGCGGGCGACCCGCCGAGCTTCCGCCAGAGCGGTCTCTCGATCAGACGCGCTCACGAGGTGGTACAGCGGCCCGAGTAGGAGCACGGCATCAGCCCAATCCGCCGGCTGCTCCAGGCTCCTTGCATCTCCAACCGACGCGCTTACCCCCGGCAGACAAGCCGCGATCTCAACATGCCCCGGAACTAAGTCCACAAGGTGAACCTCGTAGCCCTCCTGCGCGAGCCATTGGGCATGCACTCCGGTGCCGCCGCCGATATCGAGCACGCGCGCCGGCGCAGGCGGAAGCTGGCGATGAAGCAGTTCGCGGGTGCGCTCGAACTCCAACCGGCCGTGCGGGGTGGCCCGCAACCGATCATCCTCGACGTAGCGACTCTCATAGAAGCGCTCGAGGTTCGGTTCTGGATCCTGGAAAGCCATCCGCGAAGTCTGTCTCATCACGAATCACCGGGGCGAGAGGCTGGGCACCCCGAACCGCGATCCCGCCCCTTCCGGCCGCGCGGGGCGGCAGCCGACGGGCAGACTGCTCCTTCAACTTGGGCGTGGCGGCGAAGAAGAAGTCGGCCGCTGACCGCCGAGTCGGCGATTGAGCAGCGGCGCTCGCGGCCCTGTGCACGATCCATGCGCCAGCGGCCTGAAATCCGGGTGTCGGATAATCGAGGGCATGAGCCCAGGTGCTGTCGAGCCCGAGCCTGTCCTTGGGTTTGTCGATCGTGTTCTGCTCGATCTGGCGCTGCCCGAAGCGATGTTCGTCGGCCGGCGGATCGGTGCGGGCGACTCCGGGGAGGTCGTCATCCAGTCAGGAGAGGAAGGGCGCTATCAGCTGTCGCTTCCCGACATCACGTCGGACACGTCGGTTGAAGCGTTCGTTTCGCGCCTCCAGGCGCACGTTTCAGACGTATACGGCACACCGGTGCCAGCTTGCCCGCTGCATGACCACGCGTTGGCGTGCCGGTCCGTCGCCGGTTCAGTCATGTGGGTTTGTCCAGACGACGCCTGGCGCAGCCCGATCGGCGAGTACGACGAGCGCAACTGGCCGCCGACGGACCTGACAGCCGAGACCGTGCCTGACGCCTTGTTCCGCCGGCTATCCCGTCGAGCGATCGACGAGTTGCGCGAGGCGCTTCCCGAGTGTCGGCAAGATGGGTGGGTCATTCGTATATCGGGGTGTGGCCGATCAGCGATGCGCTGATCGATCGCCTTGGTGACGCCGCGGCGTCGATCGCCGTGCAGGTTTATCCGCAGCCTGGTCGGTGGTACGCGGTCTGACCGACGCCGACGTGCATCTGTTGCACCGATCCAGCACCAGCGACCTCGGCGCTCCCCGGGGCCGCAAGCGGCCGCCTGAGGGTCACTGCTGCTCAACATCGCCGGCCAGCCGAAGCAGCAGCCGCCCGATCCGCCTCCCGATGCGGCGACAAGCGGGCAGTGACGTGGGGTCACTGGGTTTCCAGCTACGGCGTGGGATCCACTACTCGGACGGCGAGCTGGTCAGACCGGAGGACTTCCGCCGGGCGCTCGAGCGCGACCTGATCCTGGGACCCAACTCGAATTACGGGGACCTGTTCGCCGACGTCATCGGCGGCGCCGTCTGCGAAGCGCACCCCAGCCACTGCGACTTCTCCGAGGCGTGGTTACCGATGATGCCGCGAACACGGTGACGTTTCACCTCGTCGCGCCGGATCCCGATTTCCTGGCGCGGCTGACGCTGCCGGACGCGTTCGCCGTGCCCGCCACGCGCCAATGCACAACATTGGCTTTCACCCATTGCCCGCGACCGGCCCCTACAAGTGAGTTCATCTACCTGGACGAGGCGATGCTGATGCGCAACCCCTACTTCCACGAGTGGTCGCACGCGGCGCAACCGGATGGCTACCCGGATCAGATCATTTTTCGGCACGCCGCCACTGAAGCGGACGAACTGACCGCGATCGAGCAGGGTAGGGCCGATGTTGGCCTGGACGAAGTGCCCGCGGGTACCGTCAAAGAGCTCCAATTGGGCTCGCCAGCCAGTTGTACACCGAGCCCATCCGACACGTGGATTTGCTGGTCCTGAACACCCGGGTCGCGCCGTTCAACGATCTCCCGGTGCGCCAGGCGCTCAACTACGCGATCGACCGCCGCAAGATCACCCGCCTGGTGCAGACCGGCGGCCAGCCGACGTGCCAGATGCTGACGCCCTTCATCCTCGGCTACCGGCCCTACTGCCCTTACACGCTGAACCCTAACCCATCCGGCACCTGGACCGCGCCCAACCTCGCCCGGGCCCGGCGCCTGATCGCCGCCACCCACACGCGCGGCACGCCGATCACGATCTGGAACCTCGGCGCGGGGCACCAACTACACCTCGATCGAGCCGTACCTGACCTCGCTCCTCGACCGACTCGGCTATCCAACCACAATCAAGTTTGTTGACGACAACGTGTTTTTCAACGCGCAGACGCAATTCGCCGACTCGCAAACACGAGCCCAGGCTGCCCTTACCTCCAGCTTTTCCCTCGTCCCGTCCCCCGCCGCGATCATCCAGGCCAACTTCGCCTGCCAATCGTTTCTCCCCGACTCGCCGGGAAACGGAAACTGGGCGGAGTTCTGCGACCCCCAACTCGACGCGCAGATCAACAGGGCGCTCGCAGCCCAAACCGACAACTCGCCCGACGCAGCCCACTATGGGCACAGGCCGACCAGACCGCCACCGACCAAGCGCCAGCCGTCCCCCTCAATATCCCAAGCAACACCTACCTCGTCTCCGCGCGCGTCGGCAACTCCCAATTCAGCATCACGGCACCCTACGGCGTGCTGCTCGACCAACTCTGGGTCCGCTAGCCACGCCCGAGCCCTACGCCTGTCAGCGCCCCCGGTCGCCCGAAGCCACCGCCGAGGATAGTCAATGCGATGCGCGATCGACCGACAGCAGCCGCCCGCTGCCTAAACCGATGAGCCTCCATGCCACGGAACGGCGCCAACCCCTGACTCCACGGAAATCCTGCGCCCTGCGACCTGCGGCACCTCGAGCGTGGCGACGACCATCCCGAATCCCCACGCGGGAGCAGCCGACACGAGCCGGCTGCTGTTAACTCTAGGCGGAGCAGGAGCCGACGGTCGCCCGTGGCGGTGCTAACTCGCTGCTGCGTTTGACCCGGTCCATCAACCGAAGCCGCCGCTTCCGGTAAGGACGGAGGCTGTTTCTCAAAGACGCTCGGTCTTGTTCGTGGCGGCTCGCTGGTGGGTGGGCCGTCGGTGACGTGCCCACGGTGGAGGCCGTTGTCACCAGGTGGGAGCCGTTTCAGGCCCCCATGGTGGCTATGTGGTGCCTGTGGGCCTTAGTGAGGTTGTGGGTCATCATCAGTAACCTGAACTCGGTGCGCACCTTCACTCTGCCTCGGCGATGAAAGCGGATGAACCCTCGGTTGTGTTTGGTGTCACCGTAGAGCGGCTCTACTGTCTGTTTTCGTTTTGCGTATCGTCGGTGGCCGTCCTCTGACTTGAGCACCGTTCGCATCCAGTTCGCGCGACCGTCGGTCAACCAGCGCTTCGGGGTGGCACGGCTGCCCTTGTCGGGCGCGACCAGCACCGGAATGTGCTCGTTATTGACGACGTCATCCATCTGCTGCTCATTCCAATAGCCGGCGTCGGCAGCCACTGCCTCCAGCAGCCGCCTGACGTCCGTGATGCCCGCACGCCCCAGCTCCTCCAGAGTGGCGTTGACCATCGGGGAGAGCTGCGAGAAGTCGGTCGACAGGTTGGTGATCTCGGCCGCCAGCACGATCTGCTGCTCGTTGACCGCCGTCTGGCCGTTATATCCCTGAACGAACCCGAACCCGACGGGGATGGGACGGGAGTCCGGGTCGGTCACGTTCACCTTGCCCTCGGGAACCTCCGGCGGCTGATACGGGTCGGCCGGGCGACCGAACCGCCGGCCGTCGCGCATCCGTCCCTGCTTGCGGTAGGCCTCGTACGCTTCGTGGCCCGCCCGCTCGGCCGACAGGTCGGCCTCCAGGCGCCCGAGCGCCAACAGCAGCCGCTCGACGCGGGAGCGAACGATCGGATCCGGGTTCTCCCAGCGATGCTGCTCGAGCTGGCGCTTGGCCTCAGACAGCCACCGGCGGCGGCCGCCACCCGCGTCGGTGATCCGGCCCGCGTCGAACTCGAACTCCGGAGTTGACGTGCCCTCCGGCTTCTCGATCTCGGCCTCCACATCGGGCTTCTCGATCTCGGCCGCCCCGTCGGGCTCCTCGGTCTGGGTCTCCGCATCGGGCGCGTCGGTCTGCTCCGGACGCTCACCCTCCTCATCGCGGCGAACGGCCTGCCGCGCCTGACGCAAGAACTCGCGCCGGCCCTCGGGCGTGCGCAGCGCCTCGGGCAGCTCATCACCACGCGCCTCGCCGAACCGCGCATCCTCAGCCTCGTCGGTCGCCCTGGTCTGAGCCACGATCTCCTTGGCGACCTGCTCGAACTCCAGGTTCACATCCGGGTTGGCGCTACCAGCGATCCGGGTGCCATCGATCGACACCACCCCCGGCTTGACCAACCCCGCCTCATGACACAACCTCAACACCTCGGCGAACAGCCCCGACAGCGCCCGCTGGTGGCGGCAGATGAACCGCGCCACAGTCACATGATCAGGAACCAAGTTCCCAGTAATCACCCGAAAAGCAACATGCTCCCGGCAGTGACGCTCGATCGCGCGCGAGGAACGCACCCCGGTCGCGAACGCGAACAAGATCACCGCCACCATCAGCGACGGCTCATACGCCGCCCGGCCGTGACCATCGGCCCGATAGGCGGCATAGAACGCCGACAGATCCATCTGCTCGACGGCATCGATCACGAACCACGCCAGGTGATCCGCCCCGAGCCAATCCCTCACATCCGGCGGCAGCAAAAACCCCTGCTCACGCCGACTCTCAATGAAGTTCTGCGCCATACAGAAATTGTGTTCAACGGTGCGGACGGAACGGGTTTATGAAACAGCCTCGACGAATTCCACAAGCCGCGTGACGGTCTCCGCAGCGGCTGCCGGAGAGTTGTGGAAATCGTCCAGGGGAAGCGGCCGGGCCTGCGGTTCGGGCGGCATCCGCATGTTCGGATCGCACACCGTCGGGGCTCGATGCAGGCGAAGGACGGCGTTACCGAGCAGGACTTCCGCAACTGTGACGAGCGGAAGCCCGGCTCCGCTTGGGTGTAGTTCCCCAGCTCGTCCGGCGCGGCAGCCAGCGTCCGCGTCCGGCGCCGTGCTGCTCTCGATTTTGGTTGCGGGAGCGGCGCTGTCGCCGCTGATAACTACGAGACCGCCGGGTGCTGCTCACGAGCAGTAGCGCGGTCTCGTGTGCCAACATGCTCGCGACGCCGTCGGCGAGCGTGAGAGCGTCGCTGATAGAACGCTGTAGGACCGAGAGAGGGAACGTGGCGGAATTGGGACGGGGAGCGCGCCACTATGGCGATCGCGGGGACGGGCCCACGCAGTCACGGAGCCACGCCTTCGATCACGCCGTAAGGGAAGGCGACCGGCTGGACGCTAGCCAGGGCCAGGCTGGCCGCGCTGAGCAGCTCGCCGTACTCCGCGTTGGTGCGCTCCTGCCCGCCGGTGATCACCAGCATGTTGATGTCGCTGAGCAGCGTGGGCACTGGGTCGCCGCCGTCGTCGGGGATCAAGCGCTCGACGATCAGGACCCGGCCGGCGCGCGGACATCGCCTGGCGGCAGTTGCGCAGGATCTCGATCGCCCGCGTGTCGTCCCAGTCGTGGAGCACGTTCGCGAGCACGTAGCAGTCTGCCTTGTCCGGAACTGCTCGAAGAAGTCTCCGCGCGCACCTCGCAGCGGTCGGCGATGTCGGTCGCGTCGAACACCGCGTCGGCACGGGCGGCGACGGTTGGGGTCTCGAACAGCACGCCGCTCAGGTGCGAGTGCCGGCGCAGGATCTCGACCAGCAGCGTGCCGTTGCCGCCACCGACGTCGACGATCGTCCGAATGTCGGAGAAGTCATACGAATCGGCGACGCTCGGCGCGTACGCCGCGGTCCGTTCGGCCATCGCCGCATCGAAGGTCGCCGCGGCATCCGGGTGTGAGCGAGGAACCCGAACACCTCGGTCCGAACTCGATTTCCCGGCCGGGCTTGCCGGTCCTGACGGTCTCGAGGATGTGCGCGAACGGCCGGACGCCGCCGATTGCCTCCAGTGAAGGTGGCCCACGACCGCATGCCGAGCGGCGCGCCGGCTCGCAGCCGCTCACCGATCACGGTCAGGCTGAACGTGCGCGGTTCGTGCTCCTCGAACACCCCCAGGCGGCAAGTGCCCGCAGCACCCGATATAGCGACGGCTCGTGGGTGCCGTCGCCACGGCCAGTTCGCCGCGAGCTGCGTGGCCCGTCTGCGAGCAGGTCGGGGATCCCAAGCTCGGCCACCACGTAGACGCAGCGCGAGATGTGGATTCCCCAGATCATGGGCAGCAGCTTCCCGGCGGCGGTGCGCTCAGCCGGGGTGGTCGTCTCGATCGTGTGCACGACGATCTCCTTTCGAGCCCTATCGGCGGGCCCAGGCCTGGAAGAACAGGGCATGGATGACGAACGTGTCAGGACGAGCCAGGTGCTGCTCGAGCTCCGCCTCGAGCCCCTCCAGGCGGTCCGCGGTGAGAAGCCCTGCCTCTGGGATGCGCTCGCGCAGGATGCCCGTGAAGTACAGGAGTAGCGTCTGGTAGGGATGGCCGGGACCCCAGTGATAGGCGTTGACGTCGAAGGCGACGTCGGTCAGCTCCGCCTCTCGCAGTAGGGCGGGCAGGCGGCGGCCGACGAACGGGTCCCGCCCCGCGCCGGTGAAGGCCTCGATGAATGCGGGTGCAGCTCGTCCCAGGCGTCATGCCTCGGTTCGCACCTCCACAGCTCGCAGTCGACCTCTTGCAGGGCGATCCACCCTCCTGGCCGCACCACTCGCGCCATTTCGGCGACGACGTCCTGAGGGGCCGGATGGTTGACCAGCACGAGTCGTTCGTGCGCGAGATCGCATGAGCCTGGTGCGAGCCCGGTGTGGCTTGCCTCGCCGAGCGCGAGCTCGACGTTGGTCAGCGCGAGCTCGGCGATCGTCCTGCGGGCGTGGGCAATCATCCGCGGTTCGTTGTCGATTCCGATCGCCCGCCCGGACGGGCCGACGGCCGCGCTCAGCAGGTCCAGAACCCCGAGGGGGCCGCACCCCAGGTCAACTGCCCGACCGCCGGCGGGCCCCTGCAGCCGCGCCAGCATCCGTTCGGCCTCGGGGCGGTGAATCTCGGCTTGCAGCAATAGGCGTGAGCGCTCGGATTCCTCAGCGCCCAACAGGTATTTGGACTGGCTCGTGTTCAGGGCGCTGCGCACGCTGCGCGACGAAGGGCTGCTCGAATTCCGCCGCGGCCGCGGGATCACCGTCGCCGGCACCCCCGAAGCCGGAGCCGTCACCGCCCGCACCCGCGAGCTAATCAGCTTCGCCCGCCAACACGGATACGGCACCAACGACCTGATCCGCCTCATCCAGACCCTCGGCTGACCACGAGTCGAGTACGGCGCTTCCCAAAACCTGGGGACCCTCAGCGGCGGTGTAACCCGGTTTTCCGTACGAACTCTCTACCGACCCTCAGCGGCCCGCTCCTCGCGGCGGCCCTGAGCGCAGCCACGGCGCTGCTCGTATTAGCCCCCAAGCGACGGAGTCGTTTGCCTGGGCGGGCGGTTCGGGCGCCAGGCCGCCCGAACCGTTTGTCTATTCGGGCTCAGGTGATCGTGATCGATCTACGGTGTGTGACCCACCGGCCGTCTTGGGGGCTGCGGAGCGTCAGCGTGTAGCTGCCCCGTCGAAGCGTCCGGCGGTCCTGGAGCAAGAGCTGCCAGCGTCCCGCGTCCGTGGCGACGCCCACTCCGCTGGCGTACACAATCTGCGCTCGCGAGAGGCTGGCTGCGATGGCATGGCTACCGATCGTGAACGTCACCACGCCGGAGATGATCCGGGTCGAGCACACCAGCTTTGCGTGGCGGCCGCGGGCCGCGGCGGTGTCGGCGCTGCCAGTGACGGCGGGTGCGGTCGCGGTGGTGCGGCACACAACGAGCCGAATTCTGCCGGCCGGACCTCGCGGACCACGGGGGCCCGCCGGTCCTTGAGGTCCGGTGGCCCCAGCCGCACCGGCCGCACCGGTCGACCCGGTCGGCCCGGTCGGCCCGGTCGGCCCGGTCGGCCCGGTCGGCCCGGGCGGCCCTGCGGGACCCTGTGGGAGCGGGCCGCCGGTGCCCGACAGGCTCACGCCGCCGGACTGTTGAGGTCGTTGCTGGTGATCACAGTGTTCCGCCGAACGGGCCCCCTGAGCCTGGGGCGCGAACCTCACGGTTACTTGGCAGCTCACCGGACGGGCCACCTGGCCGCCGCAGGTTGACGAGCCGACGAAGAAATCGCCGGGGTTCGCGCCGCCGAACGACAGACCGGTGACGCTCAACGGCCCGTCGCCGCTGTTGGCGATTGTTACTGTTTGCGGCGCGCTCTCGGTGGCTCTGCGGCTGTGTCGGGAACATCAGGCTTCCGGGGGTCGCCTGTGCCAGCCCCGTCGACATCGGCGTGATCGTCACCGACGGTGTTGTGCTCGTGCCGTACCGAAAGTCGCGCCCGACGGGCCGTAGCTCGACCCGCCCCCGCCGCCGCCGGGCCGCATCCGCGTCGTTCTCTGCACCGCCGCCGCCGCCACCCCCGAAGTAGCCGCCACCGCCGCCACCACCACCGGTACCGACGCGCCGACGCTCCGGCCGCCCGCTCCCCAGCTCCCGAGCGCCCGGACGACCCCCGGTATGCAGCCCAGCCCGCTGCTGCCGGCACGCCGCCCCCTCCAGGGTGCCGCCCCTGCCGCCCCCGGCACCGACGCCTCCGCCCGTTGAACCGGAGCCGCTGCCGCCGCCCCGCCCGCCGCGCCGCCGTTGGCTCCCCCGTGAGCCCGCCGCCGCCGCCCCCACCCCCGCCTCCCGCGGCGATCAGCAGCCTCGAGCCAAGCGTCGCGCCGCTTGCAGCTGGTCACAGGGGGTACCGCAGGAGTTGTGCGCACATCCGAGGCCCCCACCGCCACCGCCACCGCCTTCAAACCCCCCCGCGGTGGCGCCCCCGCCGTTGAATCCGCCGCCGCCAGCAGCTCCAGAGCTGCCGCCGTTCCCGCGCGCCCCGACCTCTATGTACAGCACCTCGCCCGGGAAGACAGACAACCCACCCGACGCCATCCCGCCCGGACCACCGGTCCCAGCCCCCAGGCCGACCCCGGTCCCTCCGGGAGCCCCGACCGCCACCACCTGCACGCTGCTCACCCCCGCCGGCACCGTGTAGCACTGCTCAGCACCCGTCGACAAGAACGTCAGCGACCCCGTCTGACAGGCAGCGGCCGCCGCAGGCGAGAACACAAACCCCGACCCCAAGGCGGCACCCGCTGCGACCAACAACCGACCCAAGCCCCCGCGCCGACGCGCCGACGGCGCTCGTGCCCCGACCACTGCTCCGAAGAACATGCCATCACCCCGATCAAAGATACGAGAGGAAGTTCAGCCCGCGGACAGCCTAAACCCAGACTGGCCACCGCGCAACCGCGGACGTGATCCGCCAGACCGCGAAACATCACTCACGACCAGCGTCGCATTTGAGTTGATCGATTTCCAGCACCGCTGACTGCGCCGGACATGACGACGAGGCCCGCCTAGCAGCCGCACCTCTTCCGTATCGAATCGCGAGCCACTCGCTCGGCCTATCCCGTCCGGCGACAGGCTGCTGGTTCGAGCCGAGGATCGACCTAAGCGGCAGCGGCGGCGACATGACCGCGTGGGCGACTCTGGGAATGTAGATAATTAACCTTTCGGTTTGATGCTGTAGTTCCACCCTGGGTGGTACTCCGCGCCGTGAAGGTTTACGGCCTGCAGCGCGCTGTCGGGGATGTTGGGCTTGTCGGGGTAGGTGCCTGTCGGCGGTGAGGTGCAGCGTCGTGGCCTTGGGGTAGCGCACGTGCCCGAGGTGATGCCACCAGCTTCGGATCGAGCTAATCGCGGACTGCGCGGTGTCGTGATCGATCCCGACGTTCACCCATCCTTGATCGGTGCCGATGTCGTAGACCCCGTAGGGGATCGCCTTGGAGGGTGTCAGTTCTTCCGTGTAAGCTGACTATTTGATAGTAACAGTTACTCCTGGTGTGTGAAGTAGTGACAGTCAGGTTTCAGTTGTCGGGGATGCGGTCACCGAACTCGATTTTGAACGCGGCCAAGGCGGCTGGCCAGTTGAACACGCGCTTCCATTTGGTCTCGGCCTTGGTGATCGCCAGGTACAGCAGTTTGAAGGCGGCATCGTCCGACGGAAAATGCCCGCGGGTCTTGATGATCTTCCGGAGCTGGAGGTTCAGCGATTCGATCGCGTTCGTCGTGTAGATCGCTTTCCGGATGTCGCGTGGGAACGCCAGAAACGGGATCATCCGCTGCCAGTCTCGATCGCCAGCATTTCCCGATCATCGGATAGCGCTGACCCAAGCCCCGCCGAACGCCGTCAGCGCCTCTGCCGCGTCTCGGTGTCGACGCCGATTAGATCTTGCCAGGGCATTCACGACCGGCTTTCGGTCCTCCCAGGCGACGAACCGCATCTCGAGTTCGGACCTGTGCACCATGCAGGTTTGGACGGTCGAGCGAGGGAAGGCGGCCTCGATCGCCTCGGGGAAACCCTTGAGGCCGTCGCAGCAAACCAGCAGCATGTCGGCCACGCCGCGGTTCTTGAGCTCCGTCATGATCTTGAGCCAGAACTTCGCGCCCTCGTTCGCCTCGATCCACAGGCCGAGAACTTCTTTTGTGCCCTGGATGTTTACGCCCACCGCCAGGTAGGCCGCCTTGTTTCGTACCGTCCCCGTCGCGGATCTTCACCATCAGAGCGTCCAGGTAGACGATCGGCCAGACCCGCTCCAGCGGCCGGTTCTGCCACCCTTTCACTTCGCTGAGCACCGTGTCCGTCATCCGCGAGATCAGATCGGGCGAGACCTCGGTGCCGTAGATCTCCTCGAGGTGTCCCTGGATCTCGCGGACCGTCATCCCGCGGGCGTAGAGGCTGATCTTGTCGTCGAACCCGTCGAACTGGGTCTGGTGCTTCTTGACCATCTGCGGCTCGAACGTGCCCTTCCGATCCCGCGGGGACCGGATCCTCAACGGCCCCTATCGGTCTGGATCGTTTTCCAGCTTGCCGTTTCGAGAGTTCCCCCCACCACCGGGCGCGCCGGAGCGGCCTCATAGCCCAGATGCTCTGTCATCTCGGCTTGTAGCGCCTTCACCAGCCGGCGCGTCAGCTGCCCGAGCAGCCCATCCGGACCCGCGATCTCCTCCGCCGTCCTGGCGCCGGCCAGCAACGCGTCGAGCAGCTCGTCGCTGATCTCCAACGGCTCCTCATCGATCCCAGGACCGCCCGGCAACCCGGGAAACACCTCTCGCCGCTCTACGGTTCCGAGGTCGCTTCGCTCCTCGCTGACAGACAGAACATCTTCTTCTTGATCGATCCTGCGTTGCGTAGTCGTAGGCATGAGGAATCCTTTCGATCAGCCTTACACGGTTCCTTCGACACTCCCGCTCGATCGAGACCAACCCCGGCGAGTCACCAGTGCGCAGCCACCCGAGGAACCGGCCGAGGTCCTCGACCACCACCGCATCCCAAGCGAGCTCGTAGACCGACAGGAACTCCCACCACAACGCCAACGCCCGCGCGTAGGACTTCACCGTATCGGCGAGCGGCCCAACATCCGCAGATACTCCAGAAACTCCTCCTCCGGCTCAGCCACACCATGATCGCCATCCAACACGGTCCAGGTACGCTCTCCGTGCGAAAGCACCACGCGCTCGGTTCGGCACGCACGAGGCGAATGAGTCAGGGACGGGCCGGTCATCGGGGCCGGGCATCATGCCGCGCTCGCCGGACATACTCCCCGGCAACAGGGAAACTGCCGCACGGGCCCGCATCAGCGCGCTCGGCTCCTCGCTCCATTTGGTCGAAAGAGCCCACATCGGTTTGGGAGTCTCGAAGCGCGGGGCCGGCAGACTTGTCTTTTCCACCGGTCCTGATGCGCTTGACGATCCGGACGACGAGCACGCGCCGCGGTCGAAGAGGTGTCTCGTCCTCCAAACTCGGGCCGGATGCGTCCGCTCCGCCACGCGCGTGAGCCGTTAGCCCGGGTTGCCGCCGGGAACCGGAGGGTCGGCCGGCGTGATCGGCGTGATCCGGTACCCGAGTCCTGGAGTGTTGTGGATGACGTCCGGTTCGCCCAGCTTCCGCCTGAGCCGGCCGAGGGTGACGCGGACGGTGTTGGTGAACGGGTCGGCGTTCTCGTCCCACGCCTGTTCGAGCAGGCGCTCGGCGGTTAGGGCTCCCGGGCTGGCTTTGAGCAGCGCTTCGAGGACGGCGTATTCCTTGGCGGAGAGGTCGAGCGGTCGGCCGTCACGGGTCGCGGTGCGCCGCACAGGATCCAGTTCGACACCCGCTGCTTTGAGGACCCGGTCCTGGGCGGCGGGTTTGCGGCGTGCGAGCGCGCGAACTCTAAGAACGAGTTCGGCGAAATGGAACGGTTTCGTCAGGTAGTCGTCGGCTCCGAGGGTGAGCCCGGCGACGCGCTCTGCTGGCGCGTCTGCGGCGGTCAGCATCAAGATCATCGCCGGCTCCTCCGAGTCGGAGATCAGCTTGCAGAGCGTGTCGCCGTGGATGCCGGGAAGGTCCCGATCCAGCACGACCACGTCGTAGGAATACAGGTTGAGCTTTGACGCGGCTTCGAAGCCCTCGTAGGCAACGTCGACCGCCATCCCCTGGTCGCGGAGACCCTCGGCAATCGCGTTCGCAAGCCGTGGGATGTCCTCGACGACGAGGATCCTCACGCTCGACCTGCCGCCAGCTCCGCGGGCGTCCTTGTGGGTAGCGCGATTCGGACGCTAAGGCCGCCCTGTGGTCGTGCGCGCAACTCGAGCCGGCCATGGTGGGCCGCGGCGATCGCGGCGACGATCGATAGGCCCAGGCCGTGGCCGTGGTCGGAGCCGGTTCTGTCCCGACCGAGACGCCTGAACGGCTGCGCGAGCTGAGCTACCCGGTCTTCGTCCAGCAATGGGCCCGTGCTGTCGACGAGAACCCACGCCCGCTCGCCATCCAGCTCGCACGCGACGTCAATGATGCCGTGACGCTGATTGTGGCGGACGGCGTTCTCGATCACGTTGCCGACCATTCGCGCGAGCAGCGTCTCGCTCCCGACCACCCGCGCATCGGTCGAGACGGTCCGCACCGCGATCTCCTTGGCGGCGAGCTGCTCCGCCTGCGTCGCGAGGGCGGCCGCGATAAGCCGTTGGAGAGACACGAGGGTCTGTTCTCCGAGCTCGCCGTGCTCTGCGCGGGAGAGGACCAAGAAGCTCTCCAGCAGCTGCTCGGCGTGATCGAGGTCCTCGATCAGTGCGGCTTCAAGCGCTTTGGGCTTCGCCGGCGCACCGTCTGGTTTGGCAGCGGCGACCTCGAGGGTCGTGCGCATGATCGTCAGCGGCGTTCGCATCTCGTGCGACGCGTTGGCGACAAACCGCCGTTGTGCGTCGAACGCCGCCTCGAGCCTGCCGAGCAGCTCGTCGATCGTGTCCGCCAACTCCGTGAGTTCATCTAGCGGGCCCTGCAGGGCGAGCCGGTCGTGCAAGCTCTCCTTCGAGATCTGCCGCGTCCTGGCCGTGATCGTCCGCAATGGCGAGAGCACCCGGCCAGCCACCACCCACCCGAGCACGCCCGAGACAACGGTCATGATCGCCAGCGCGATCCCGGACTGCACCAGTAGCTGATGCAGATCGACCAAGTGCGTGTGGACAACCGCCCCAGGCCCGGGAGGATGAGCCGGCGAACCCTCGACAGCGCGGATCGCCGTAGCGCGGCTGACCAGCAGGTAGGTGATCACCAGCAACGCTGCTCCACACAACAGGAACAAGCTGCCGTAGAGCGCAGTCAGCCGCACGCGCACGCTTCGCGCCGGCAGCCTCCGACCGATCCGCTCAACAAGACTCGCTGGCGACCGCCACATCAGGCCTGAGGATCCCGAACCCCGCTTAACAACGGTGTAACGGCGCCCGTTCTGCCCGCGTTACGGGTCAGCACATACAACTGCGGCGAGCAAATGAACAACGAAGCCACGAACAACACGCGCACACCTAGGGACCGGGCGGCCCGGAACTTTCGCCGCTCGCTCGGTGCGCTCGCGACGGTGATCTGCGTCGTCGCCATGATCATGGCTTGCGGGTCCTCGAGTTGGCCATCCGGCGCGAGCGCCGGCGGCGATCCGGCGCTCGAATACGCCCGATGCCTTCGCGCACACGGCGTACCGAACTTCCCCGACCCCAGCCCGCACAGCGGGCTCGTGATCCCCAACGACATCAACCCCCAGTCTCCCGCGTTCAGATCAGCCCAACAAGCCTGCGGCAACCTCGCTCAGGGCGGCGGAGGACAAGCCGGAACGTCTGAGAGCCGCAACCTCGAGCTGCTCGCACTCGCGCGATGCATGCGCTCACACGGCGTGCCGAACTTCTCCGACCCGACAACCTCACCGCCACCACCCAGCCACGGGAACGCGCTCGGCGGTCCCGGCGGCTGGCTCTCGCTCGGAACCCCGCAACAACAACAATCACCCGCATACAAACGCGCCGCAGCCGTATGCGGCAGCCCAGCCCCGGCACGCTAAGCGCCGCCTCGGCATCACCACGGATATGTCGGTGGCGCCCCCAAAGCAGGAACACAGCCACGACCAGAGTCTGTCCCCCAAGTAGCTAAAGCCAGGACGCAGACCCACCGCGGAGGGGCACGAACGGGCCGCGCCCGCCGGCCACGAATCCCAGCTCGCCACGGCTCGCCGGTCTTCGCGACCGGCGGCATCCCCATCAGCCGCCGTTGCGAGTCCCTCTCGGATAACCCGTACGCAACAGAGCAAGCCGACGCTTCGGACGCCTCTTGACCTCCCTTGCGTACGCCGTCCCGCAACTACCGGATTTCACCAAGACCACACCCCCAGCCTCCAGCTCCACGAGGACGGCACCTGGTACTGCTACGGCACCTGCAAGGCCGGAGGATCCATATTCGACTTCGCCTCGCGCTTGTGGTTAACCGGCACCAAGGGGGCCGCGTCCCTCAAGCTACGGACGCGGCTCGCCCGCGAGTTGGGCATCGGAGTCAACAGGTAGCTGCCGCCGGTCGCGCTACGGTCACCGCGTGGCCGTGAACATGCAAGGAGAGATCCCGGTGACGGTCTCGCTCGATGATCGACCCTGCGACGCGCACTGCACCTATAGCTGGGCCGGCGGCGGGACGGTGCTCGCCCTTTCGACCGTTCTGCCCGAACGAGAGCTCGCTGCTGAGCTCATCTCCACCTACGTCGGGCACGCGGACACGGCCACCATGGCCACGCACCTGATGCTCGGTCCGCTCGGCGAGCCAGCCACGATATTCACCGCCCAGCACGCGCATGAGGACCTCGATCCGGTGGAGAGCGCTCGGGAATGTTCGTATGACCACGCACACGAACTGGTCGAACTCCTCGGCGCGCGCGACCGTCAAGTCACGGTCCAACTAGACGAGCACAGTTTCAAGAACCTCGAGCTTGTTGAAAAGTTCAGCTGGCACGCAGATGCGTGCGAGCCAGGCGCACTGGGTAGCTGATCCCGCCGATCTGCCTGGGCGGTGTCCCGAGGGTCCGACGGGGTTTGGTGGCCGGTCCCGGCGAAGCTGCGGCGTTGCGGACCGACCGTTTGACCGGACCGGTAGGCTGCGGCGTAGAGGAGGGTGGCACGTGGGAGCCGCCCGTGGATGCGAGGTGGGTGGTGCTGATGCCGGCCGTCAGTCGTCGTAGGTTCCTCCAGCTCGCGGGCGGCAGCGTCGCGGCGACGATGCTGTCGGACAGCATCGCCCGCGCGCTGGCCATCCCGGCGAACCGGGCGACTCGCTCGCTGAAGGACGTCGAGCACATCGTGGTGCTGATGCAGGAGAACCGGTCGTTCGATCACTACTTCGGCGTGATGCGCGGAGTCCGCGGGTTCGGCGATCCGCACCCGGTGACGCTGCCCAGCGGCAAGCCGGTCTGGTACCAGGCCGACGGAGCCACCGTCGTGCCGCCGTTCCGTCCCGACGTCGGCAACCTGGCGCTCACGTTCATCGAAGACCTCGACCACAGCTGGGACGGGACGCACGAGATGTTCAACGGCGGCAACTGGGACCAGTGGCTGCCGGCCAAGACGACCACCTGCATGGCGCACATGGAGCGCTCAGACCTGCCGTTCCACTACGCGCTGGCCGACGCCTTCACCGTGTGCGACGCCTACCACTGCTCGATGCTCGGCCCGACCGACACCAACCGCTACTACATGTGGACCGGCTGGGACGGCAACGACGGGCGGGACGGCGGGCCGGTGATCGCCAACGACGAGCTCGGGTACGGCTGGCAGACCTACCCCGAGCGCCTCCAGAAGGCCGGGATCAGCTGGAAGATCTACCAGGACATCGGCGACGGCCTCGACAAAGCCGGCGTCTGGGGCTTCACGGCCGATCCGTACATCGGCAACTACGGCGACAACTCGCTGCTGTACTTCTTCAACTACCAGAACGCGGCCCCGGGGAGCCCGCTGTACCAGAGGGCGCGCACCGGAACCAACGTCAACCAGGGCGGCGGCTTCTTCGACATCCTCGCCGCCGACGTCAAGCACGGCCGGCTGCCGAAGGTGTCCTGGATCGTCGCGCCCGAGGCGTACACCGAGCACCCGGCGTGGCCCGCCGGGTACGGCGCCTGGTACACCGCCGGCGTGCTCAACGCGCTGACCAGCGACCCGGAGGTGTGGTCAAAGACGGCCCTGCTGATCACCTTCGACGAGAACGACGGCTTCTTCGACCACGTCGTCGGGCCCTACCCCAACGTCGGCGCGCTCGCCGGGCAGTCGACCGTGCCGCTGGACAACGAGCTGTTCGACGGCAAGGCGGGGACACTCCGGCGGCACCCACGAACGGCGTCGTCGGACCGTACGGCCTCGGCGTCCGCGTGCCGCTGCTGATCGTCTCGCCGTGGAGCAGAGGCGGCTGGGTCTGCTCGGAGGTGTTCGACCACACGTCGCTGATCCGCTTCATCGAGGCGCGCTTCGGCGTCAACGAGCCCAACATCACGCCGTGGCGGCGGGCCGTCTGCGGCGACCTGACCTCGGCGTTCGATTTCGCGAGCGCGTCCGACCACGTCCCGGCGCTGCCCAGCGTCGCCGCCTACAAGCCAACCAGCACGGCGCCGCCGAGCTACCACCCGACGCCGCCGGCGGTCGGGTCAGTCCCGGCACAGGAGCGCGGCGTGCGGCCGTCGCGCCGGCTCGGCTACCGCCTCCACATCGGCTTCGACGCCGCGTCGGGCAAGCTCAACCTGGCGGTCAAGAACCACGGCAGGCTCGGCGTCGGCCTGCAGGCGCGATCGCTGACGGTCACCGGCGCGCCCTACAGCTACACGATCGGCGCCGGCCATCAGATCGCGGTCGCGCTGCCCAACCCGGGCACCTACGACCTCAGCCTCCACGGCCCGAACGGCTTCTTCCGCCACTTCGCCGGCTCTCCCGCCACGGATCTGCGGGTCGAGGAGCAGGGCGACCACGACATCGGCAAGCTCACGCTGCGGCTCAGCCCACGGCGGCCATCGGCACCCGGTCGTCGTCAACGTCGCCGACGCCTACGGCCCCGACCGGCACATCACGTTGCGCGGCACGAAGGAGATCACGATCGACACCCACCACTCGGGCGGCTGGTACGACATCGCGCTCACGACGCCGAGCGACTCCAGCTTCAGCTATCAGCTCGCGGGTCGACTGGAGTCCGGCGCCCGGTTGACCAGCGACCCGCAGCTCGGCCGCTAACAGCGCATCGAGCGACGCGAACGTGATCATCGCCGGACCGTGATGATCAGGTCCGTAGCGGCCGCCACGACCGGAGTCGCGGAGGCAGTCGTCCGCTCACTGCTGCGGCCAGGTCAATCCAAATGCGCGCCGGCGCGATTGTGGATACCTGCCTATTGGCGTTTGCCGCAGCCGGTCAACCGGCGTCGCGGCTCGTTTAAGCAGCGCGATACCGAGGCATAGATTGGGGCGTCGCGGATAAGCCGGACCGCTTCCGGCGAACACAACAAAGAATCCGAGACAAGCGCCAGCGCTGGTCTCGGCCTGCGGCGCTTGCCAGAGGAACGCCGACCCTAACCCGGACGCCCCACGGAGACAATGGTCAGTGACCAGCAGCCCCCGCGCGGGTCGGCGCTACGCAAGCCGGGAGTTAGCGCGTCGGCGGTCCTGGCCTGATCGGCCTCGAAGCGCTCGGTGGGACCGGTCGGCGTTGGGCCTAAGTCTTGTGCGCGACGAGTGTGAGGCCGTAGATCACGATGGCGGCGGCGAGTAGCAGCCCGGCGGTCGCGAGTGCGGTGTACGCCACGGCGGCACTGGTGCGATGTTCGCGGCGCATTTCGCCTGAGCGGGCCACTCCCAGGATCGCGAGCGAGAAGACGACAGAGACGCCGACGCCTGCGATCACGGATGAGTAGGCCATCTTCGCCAGGGCGTGGGTGTTGATGGCGGCGGCGATCATGGCGTGACGGGTGCCGGGGTTGCATTGTTGCAGGCGTCGGACGAAAACCGCTGCGAGCGCCAGGAGCAGCGCCGCGCTGATGACGAGCGGGCCGATTGCGCCGCGGCCGAACAGCGTGGATATGGCGTAGACGACTGCGCCCATGAATGCGGCGGCGGGAAGCGTGAGCGTCCACGCGCCGACGATGTTGCCCGCGACGCCCCAGCGGACGGCGGATAGGCGTTTGGCGGCTCCGGAGCCCATGATCGAGCCGGAGATCACGTGCGTGGTTGAGAGCGGGTACCCGGCGCTGGAGGCGGCAAGGATGACGGTGGCGCCGGCGGCCTGCGCCGCGAAGCCCTGGGTGACGTCCATCTCGATGATCCGGGTTCCCAAGGTCTTGATGATCCGCCATCCGCCGACGAACGTGCCGAGGGCGATCGCGCTGGCGGAGGCGATGACGACCCAATCGGGAACGTAGAACGCGTTCGCGGAGATGTCGCCGTGAGCGACCAGCGCGAGCGCGATCACGCCCATCGTCTTCTGCGCGTCGTTCGTGCCGTGCGAGAGCGCCAGCAGCCCGCTGGAGGCGAGTTGACCCAGGCGAAACCCGTGGACCGACGGGACCCGGACGCAGGTTCCCCACGATCCGGTAGATGAGCAGGATCGACATCCCTGCGACCAGGAATGCGATCGGTGGCGCGATTATCGCCGGGACGATCAGGTTGCTGAGCAGGCCGTCGCCGTTGACGGCGGCGAACCCCTGCGCGGCGATCACCGCCCCGACGAGACCGCCGATCAACGCGTGCGAAGAACTCGACGGCAGCCCGAAATACCAGGTGATCACGTTCCATCCGATCGCGCCGACCAGCCCGGCGAACACGACCGTCGTCGTGACCGCGTCGGTGTCGACGAACCCCTTGCCGACCGTCGCGGCGACCTTCAGCGACAGGAACGCCCCGACAAAGTTCAACAGCGCGGCGATCGCGACCGCCGGTTTCGGCGCGATCGCACGGGTGGAGATGGCCGTCGCGACAACGTTGGCGGTGTCGTGAAAGCCGTTGGTGAAATCAAACGCCAGCGCGGTAGCGATGACGATCACGAGGATGATGTCGCCACTCATGCAGCTACGCGTTCTTGATGACGATCCCGTCGAGGATGTCCGCCGCTCGCTCGGTCGAGTCGATCGCGTGCTCTAGTCGCTCGAAGATGTCCTTCCAGCGGATCACGACCATCGGATCGATCCCACCCACTTCAAACAACGACGCGATCGCTCCCCGCACGATCCGATCGCCGGCGTTCTCGAGGCTATGCACCTCCATCGTGTGCTGGCTGATGTCCCTGAAGCCGCGGAGCAGCGGGATCGCCAGCGAGATCTGCGCGGTTGCCTGACCGAGAACGTGGGCCAGGCTCTGGGCCTGCGCCATCGGCGCCTCGATCTTGTACAGGCCGAGATAGTCCGCGACCTCCTCGGTGTAATCGACGATGTCGTCAAGCGCAGATGCGAGATCGAGAATGTCCTGCCGATCGATGGGCGTCACGAACGTCTTGTTCAACCGGTTGATCAGCTCGTGCGTGATCTGATCGCCGTTGCGCTCGCAGACCAGGATGTCCTGCGCCAGCCCTTGGCTTTCGGGGAACCCGGCGAGCATCTCGTCGAGCAGCTCGCCGGCGCGCGCGACGTTCGCGCCGGCCCGCTCGAACAGGTCGAAGTACTCGCGGCCGCTCCCGCGGATCAGATTTGTGATCGAAGCCATATGAGGTCCCAAAGTCGGCGGGCTGCCCCGTCGTCGTTGCTGACCGGACCCCATCGGCCATTGCCGGCTCCGACGCGTGCCGGCGCACCATAGGCCGCGAGCCCACCCGGCATGTGAAAGACTTGTGAACGCGCTGTGAAGCACGCCGCGTGGCTTGGACCG
>CAVZQD010000001.1:0-617374 GCA_963777335.1 uncultured Solirubrobacterales bacterium | reverse complement strand
GGTCGGCGAGTTCACCGTTCAACCGCTCGACAATCGAGGTTCGCAACAGCATGCTCTGAACCTCGCTCGGCTGCCGTTCGAGCATCTCGGCCATCAGGTACTCCCCGATCGCCCGGTCGGTGCCCGAGAACTCAGCCACGAAACGCTCGGGATCCGGATGCCCACTCAGCGAGATCACGGCCAGGCGCAGACCCGCCGCCCAACCCTCCGTGCGCCGGTACAGCGCGGCCGCCCCGGCGTCGGACAAACTGATCCCGGATGCAGCGAGCAGTTCGCGTGTCTCGCTCTCGGTGAACCGAAGATCGTCGGCGCGGATCTCGGCCAGCTCGTCGGCCAGCCTGAGCTGGTGCAGCCTGATCGTCGGATCCCGACGAGACGACAGCACCACGCGAGCGGAGGCCCGCACAACCGCGAGCAACTGCTCGAGCTGCACGAGGGCCTCGGCCGACCTCAGCTCGTGGAGATCGTCGACGATCAGAACAACTTGTTCGCCCCGGTCGGCGAGCGCCGAACGTACGGTTTCAACCGCCGCGTCGGCGTCCATTGCACCGAGCGCCGGAGGTTGTGCGCGAGGATCGATCGCCGCTGACCGGCGGTCGATCGCATCCAGCACGGAGGACCAAAAGCCATGCGCGTCCTGCTGGTCCCGGTCGACGGACACGAACGCGACGCGCCGATCGTTGGTCGAGCGGTCAGCCCACGCGCGCAGCAGCGAGGTCTTCCCACTTCCCGGCGGCGCCGAGACGACCGTCACCCGCTTGGTCACGGCCTGATCCAGCATGTGGAGAAGGTCGCCCCGGTCGAGAAGACCGCGGACGGCCGAGATGCGCCTTGAGATCGGCTCTTCGCGGTCGGGTCCCCGCCGTGTCGTCACCAAGCTGGTCATTCCCTCTCCCCGGTCGAATCTGTCTCTCAGGTTAGCCGGGCGCTCGTGCCGACGTGCCGCAAAGGCCAGGGTGACCGCAGACGCGCTGTCGAGCCACTGCGCGTCGTCGACCACGCATAGAAGGGGCTGCTCCTCGGCGGCCTCGCGCCGGGCGCGCCCTGGCCGCCGCTCAGGCGAAGTTCCACGCAGGCGCCCTCGAGGACGCCCTCGATCTCTTGGAGACCGCCGAGTCGAGCACGGCCGACGACGATCCCGTTCGTGCGCAGGTGCATCTCCTGCGCGCCGAAATCGCGTTCGCTTCGAGGCGCGGCAGCGACGCCACCCCGCTGCTCCTTGCCGCCGCGGGCGAACTCGAGGTGCTCGACCCGAGCCTCGCGCGCGACGTACCTAGAGGCTCTCTCGGCGGCCACGTTCGCAGGTCGACTGGCTCGCGGGGGCAGCATGGTGGAGGCCGGCGCGGCGGCGCTCGCGGGTCCTCCCATGCCACCGGCCCCGAGTCCGTCCGATCTCCTGCTCCAGGGGTTTGCCGTCCAGGCCACACAGGGATACGCGGCGGGAGCACCGATCATCAAGGCGGGCGCTAAGCGCCTTTGCGCGCGAAACGGCGCTACCCCCAGAGGAGGCCCGGTGGCTTTGGTTTGCCAGCTGGATCGCGCTGATCCTGTGGGATGACGCGAGCTGGAGCGTCCTTTCGACGCGACAGCTCGAACTCGTGCGCCGGACGGGCGACATCTCCGCGCTCCCGTTTATCCTCGCGGATCGGAGCGCCGTTTACGCGTTCTTGGGCGACCTCAGGACGGCAGCACTGCTGGACGAGGAGCTGAGCGCGGCGATCGACGCGACCGGCATCGCCGCGCACGCCTCCGTCGCCTGTGTCTCGCTGCTCTTCGCGGCCGCGAGGCCGAATTCTCGGAGCTTGTCCGACGCACGGTCGGCGAGGCGCAGGCGCGGGGAGAGGGTGCCGCCCTGAGCGTCGCCGAGTTCCTGAGCGGCGCCCTCTATAACGCCCTCGGTCGCTACGAGACCGCCCTGGCCGCGACTCTGCCCGCCGAGCGCTTCTACACGGAAGGGCCGGCGATATGGGCGCTCACCGAGCTGATCGAGGCGGCGGTCCGATGCGGCCAGCCAGAGCGTGCGCACCGGGCGTTCGAGCGGGTGCAAGAGACAACTCGAGCAGCCGGCACCGATTGGGGGCTGGGCATCGAGGCCCGCATGCACGCATTGCTCAGCGACGGTGAGGCCGCCGAATCGCTCTTTCGCGAGGCGATCGAACGGCTTCAGCGCACAAGCATCCGCGTGCAGCTGGCGCGTACCCACCTCCTCTATGGCGAGTGGCTTCGGCGCGAGCGCCGACGCCTGGACGCTCGCGAGGAGCTGCGGACCGCTTACGAGCTGTTCAAAGACTTTGGGGTGGAGGCGTTCGCGGAGCGTGCCCGAGTCGAGCTGGAGGCGACCGGTGAACGCGCCCGCCGGCGGACCGCGAACACGCTCGACCAGCTCACCCCGCGGGAAGCCCAGATCGCCCGGCTTGCGGCCCAAGGGGAGACCAACCGAGAGATTGCCGCTCGGCTGTTCATCAGCGCGAGCACAGTCGAGTACCACCTCCGCAAAGCGTTTCGCAAGCTCGACGTCAAGTCGCGCACGCAGCTCGCACTACGGCTGTCGTAGTCCGACCTACGGCGATCCCTCAGCTGTCCCAAGCCGGGCAGACGACTGCTGAAATCACCGGGATCCGGCGATGACGCATCACCCGCGGCCTGGCGACGATCGGGCTGCGAGTCATCGACCTGAGGAGAACGAGATCCATGTCCGATATCGGAAACGGTCGCGCCGGTCGCGCCGACGTAGTCATCGTGGGAGGCGGCGCGGCGGGCGCCGTGCTGGCCAGCCGTCTGAGCGAGGATCCGACCCGCTCGGTCCTGCTGCTCGAGGCAGGTACCGCCTACGGCGTCGAGGGCTATCCCGACGACCTGCGGGACCCCGCGCGCGTGCCGGCCACCCCCGGGCACGAGTGGGGCTACACCGCCCATGGTGGAGCTGCCTCCCCTCAGATCGAAGCCCCCCGCGCCAAGGTGCTCGGCGGGTGCTCGGCCCACAACGCCACCGTGGCGATGCGCGCGCGTCCTAGCGACATCCGCGATTGGCAGCGACACGGACTCGACGAGTGGTCAATCGAGGCCGTGTACGACACGTACCGCGAGATGGAGAACACGCCCGACGGCGATGACGCCAACCGCGGACGCACCGGTCCGTTCCCGATACAACAGCAGCGCTACAACGACCTCACGAGCTCGTTGCGGGGCTTCATCGACGCGACGGCGGCGGAGGGGTTCGCCCGGGTCGAAGACTTCAACGGTCCCGACCCGGGTGGGGTCGGCGCCTACCCGGTCAACGTCGTCGACGGCGTGCGCCAGAACACCGGCCTGGTCTATCTCACCGAGGAGGTTCGCAACCGGCCCAACCTCAAGATCTCAGGCAATGTGCTGGTCGATCGCGTCCTGTTCGACGAGCGCCGGGCGGTTGGAGTGCTCACCTCAAGCGGCGCTGCGATCCCTGCCGGTCAGGTGATCCTCTCGGCGGGCTCATACGGGACCCCGGCGATCCTCATGCGCTCGGGCCTGGGACCGGCGGCGGATCTGGCCGAGCTTGGCATCGACGTTGTCGCCGATCTCCCTGTCGGGCAGCACCTTCAGGACCAGCCGTTCTACTACAACGCATACGCGCTGAAGACGGACGCGCTTGACATGAGGCCCGCGGTCGGCGCCTTGCTGTGGACACAGTCCAGCGAAGCCCGCGGCGACGACCTGGATCTTCACGTCGCGGTGACCCACCTCATGCCTCCCCAATACAGCCCGACCGGCGGAGCGATTGCGCTGAGCGTCGCGGTCGTCAAGCCCGACTCCCGCGGCACGCTCACGCTGCGCAGCCGCGATCCGCGCGAGCAGCCCGAGATCGACTGCAACTTCCTGGCCGAGAACAGAGACGCCCGCCGAATGCTCGAAGGAGTGAGACTGGCCCGCAAGATCGGCCGCAATCCGGCGCTCGCTCAGTTCCTCGAGCTCGAGATACTGCCCGGTGACGCCGTCGGGGACGACCAGCTCGCCCACGCGGTCGCCTCCAACCTGGCTTCCTACGGCCACCCGACCGCGACGGCGCCGATGGGCGGTCCCCAGGACCCGTCGGCGGTCGTCGACTCGCGCGGTGCTGTCAAGGGAAACCGACGGACTGCGTGTCGTCGACGCTTCGATCATCCCGGCCGTCCCGTCGGTGGCGATCAACCCCACGACGATCATGATCGCTGAGCGGATCGCGAAGGGCGGGTACGCGGGCGAGCCTGGGCATCGCGGAGTTCAAGTGACTTCGGTCTCCTGACCATTGATCACCCGGATCCGGCGAGGACGGCTCACCTGATTGGTTGGGAGATTACGCCCGCGCCGAGCGCGCACTTGGACACGAACAAACGGAAAGGAGCGACATGACAAACGAAGAGTTCGTTCGCCGGGCGTACGCAGTAGCCGAGGTCAGGGACCTCGAGGGGTGGGTGGCGTGCTTCAACCCGGACGGCGTGTTCGTCGACGAATCGGTTGGAGTGACCTATCGCGGACCCAGCGAAGTGGGAAAGCCGGTTGAGAATTACGGGACCGCGTTCTCCGACATGCATCGCGAGCTGTACGACGTGTACGTAACCGGCGCAAACGGTGACGTGGTGGTCGTCGAGCTGGCACTGCAGGGGACTCACGACGGGCCGCTCTGGCTTCCCCAGGGGATCCTCCCGCCTACGGGTAACCGAATGGACGCACCGTCCTGCGATGTCTTTCGTCTCAAGAACGGGAAGATCCAGCTCTTCGACTGCTACCCGTCGGGCACGGTGATCCTCGGCCAGCTCGGCGTCTTGGGGAACCTCGACGCCGCGCTGCAACAGCCCGCCGCCGTATAGAGCTGTCACCTCGAACACAGGGAATCGATACCTGATGACTAGCGAACCTATCCGTGACCCGCTCGCCGACCATCTCCTCACCCCGCAGAACGCGGCGTTCGTGTTCATCGACTACCAGCCGGAGCAGTTCGCCACGGTCCGGTCGATGGATCCCGATCTCCTCCTCCAGAACGCCGTCTCGACGGTCAAGACCGTGAAGACGTTCGACGTGCCAGTCATCCACTCGACGGTGAACGTGTCCTCCGGTCAAACTCAACCGACCGTCCCTGAGCTCGCCGAGCTGCTGGAGGACGACTCGCCGCTCGACCGCACGACCGTCAACTCGTGGGAGGACACCGAGTTCGTCCAGGCCGTTCACGCCACGGGACGCCGGAAGCTGATCCTCTGCGCGTTGTGGACAGAGGTGTGCATGGCGTTCACGGCGCTCGACGCGTTGCGCGAGGGCTACGAGGTCTATCCCGTTGTCGACGCGATCGGCGGCACCTCGCTCGAGGCGCACCGGGCCGGGCTCGACCGCGTCGTCCAAGCCGGCGCGCAGCCGATCAGCTGGGTGTCGCTCGCTTGCGAGCTCCAACGCGACTGGGCCCGCCTCGAGACCGTCCCGGTGATCGTCGAGATCGTGCTCACCGACAGGCTGCTGGCGGCATGAGCCGCACGGTCGACATTCACCAGCACGTCATTCCCGACTTCTATTGGCAGGCGTCGAACGAGGACGGGAACGCCGCAGGAGGCATCACGCCCCCGCGCTGGACTCTCGATGGCGCGATCGCCTACCTCGACGAGGCGAGGATTGACGTTGCGGTTCCATCGATCAGTACGCCCGGCGTGCACTTTGGCGACGACGCGGCGGCGCGGAATCTCGCTGTCCGGGTCAACGAATACCTCGCAGGCATCAAGCGCGATCGCCCCGACCGGTTCGGGGCTTTCGCGGTCCTGCCGCTGCCCGACGTCGATGGGTCGCTTGAGCAAATCGCGTACGCGCTCGACGTGCTCGACCTCGACGGCGTGTCGATGTTCACCAACGCCGGCGGCCGATACCTGGGAGACAGCTACTTCGACCCAGTCTTCACGGAGCTCCAGAGGCGCGCTGCCGTCCTGTTCGTCCACCCCACCGCTTCGCCCGACCCGATCGCGCACACCCTCGGTCTCCCCGACACGCTCCTCGACTACCCCGTCGACACCTCGCGGGCGATCGCGAAGCTCCACTACAGCAACACGTTAGCCCGGACGCCGGACGTCAAATACGTGTTCGTGCACGCCGGCGGCACGATCCCATTCCTCGCCTCTCGCTTCGCTATCGTCGATGAGATGAACGTCATCCCCGGGGCCCGGGAGCGGGGCGCGTTCGCCGACACCCTCCCTCGCCTCTACTGGGACACCGCCTCAGCGTTCACCGATCCCGTGCTCCATATGCTCCGGTCCGTAACTGGGCTCCGAAACGTGCTGTTCGGCACCGACTACCCGTACCCGCGCGACGCCATCTCGATCGGCGGACTCCGCCACCTTCAGACCACCACCGATCTTGACGACGCCGAACGGCGCAGCGTTCTCGGTGGATCGGCCGCCCGGCTGATCCCGCGTCTCGCACAGGTGAGCCTCCAGCATGTCTGACGTGTGGATACGCCGGCTACCGTAACCGGGGCACGTGTTCACCGCGAGCGTTCGACCCGACGTGCTCGACCTCGAGGCAGATGAGATCCGAGGCCGGGTCGCGTTCGAGCACGTGTCGTTTCGATACGGCGGCGGCGAGGACGGCGGCCCGCCCGCGCCCGAGGACGCGCTGCGCGACGTCTCGATGCTGGTCTCGCCCGGGCAGCTTGCGGCACCGGTCGGGCCCTCCGGCGCGGCAAGACGACGATCTCGTACCTGATACCGCGGCTCTACGACACCGAGCGAGGTGCGGTCAAGATCGACGGACACGACGTGCGCGAGTTCACGGCGGTGACGATCGCGCGCGGGGTCGCCATCGCCCACCGGCTCTCGAAGATCCGAGCCGCCGACGTCATCTTCGCCGTCGCGAACGGCCGGATCGTCGAGCGCGGCACCCACGAAGAGCTCCTGGCGCAGGGCGGTATCCACGCGCGGCTGTTACGAGGAGCAGTTCGGCAACGGCGTGGCCAAGGCCCATCGCAGCGACGGCGTGATTCTGGCCAAGGCCAGCCCTGTCGACCGTCGAGCCAGCGACAGCGGCCAGCCGCGCAAGTCCCGGCGCTCCAGACCGCCCCGTCACCGGTTTCGGCAGCCGAAGTCCCGGCCGAGCTTCGCACGGTCTTCGCGACCTAGCGCCTCTGAAGTTCAGGGCGTCCAGGTCTCGGCGCGCGGGGTGAGCTGGAGCTCGTGTGTCGCGGAGCGCGCGTCCTGGTTGGCCAAGAAGAGGACGGCATCGGCGATCCTGCGCGCGCCGCGCCGAGCCGCCGGTGACCTGCACCAGAATCGAGGCCCCGCCCTGCGCGATGGCGAATCGTCCACTGGCGGACAAGAAAGAGAACGCCGCACGGGCCGGAGCCGCCGCCCACGAGTCAAAGCCGTTAAGGTCGGCCTCGGCAATCGGGCCGCCGCCGAAGGGCCCGGAGCGCTCGCCGCCGTACGCGGCGGCGGCGTTCAGCGCGAGCTCGACTCCGCCGTGAGCAGCGGCCGCCTGCTCCAGCACGTCGTAGACGCTCGCCGGGTCTGTCACGTCGGCCTTGAGCGCGAGCGCGCCGGACGCGCTCACGCCGTCCAGGGTACTTTGCGACCGCGCGACCCCGGTCACCGCCCAGCCGTCGCTCACCAGAAGCTCGATGACCGCGCGACCGAGATTGCGCGCTCCGAATACAACCGCACTTCGCTGCCTAGCTTGCATTTCACTCACCGTCGGTAACTCGACGAACGAGATCCTCGCCACGCCGCGGGTGATCCGTCATCGCCGGATCCCGGTGATCAGCCGGATCACCGTGATCCGGTGATGTCTTTTCACCTACCTCGCGGCAAGACTGCAGCCCGACCCAACGAAAGGGAGATCCGTGTGCACCGAGCAGCGAGAGACCATCGATGCAATCCTGCGACAGTCGGCCTTCCCCGTCGACAGCGATGTCACCGAGCAACGCCGACTATTCCGAGAGGCGGCGTCGGCGCAGCCGCTGCCCGCCGACGTAACCGTGACCGCAGGCGAACTGGGCGGTGTCCCAACCGCCGAGATCACAGTGGACGGGATCGAACCGCGCCACGTTGTTCTGTACTTCCACGGCGGGGTGTACGTGATTTCGGACGCCTTTGTCGCCGCCGGCTTGGCTTCCGAGGTCGGTCGTCGAACGCAGGCGAAGGTCATCTCCGTCGACTACCGGCTCGCCCCCGAGCACCCGTACCCGGCAGCGGTTGATGACGCTCTCGCGGCCTACGCGGTCCTCGTGGACGACGGGATATCCCCTTCGGACATCGCCTTTGCGGGGGAGTCCGCCGGCGGCGGCCTCGCCATCGCCACCCTGGTCAACGCCCGCGATCACGGGCTGGCCCTGCCCGCCGCGGCGTTCGTGATGTCGCCGTACGTCGATCTCACCCTCGCCGGGACGACCATGGAAACCAAGCGCGACGTCGACCCGCTGCTCAAGCGGGAACTCCTCCAACCGCGAGTCGCCGACTATGTGCAGGGACAAGATCCCGCCCTTGGTCTGATCAGTCCGCTATTCGCCGACCTGTCCGGCCTGCCGCCACTCATCATCCAGGCCGGAAGTCACGAGGTTCTCCTCGACGACGCGGTTCGCCTCGCGCGGCAAGCCGCCGTCGCCGACGTCGAGGTCACGCTCCAGATCACCCCTGAGGTCCCCCACGTCTTTCAGGGTTTTTCCATGATGCTTGACGAAGCGGCCGCGGCACTGGACACAGCCGGACGACTCCTGTCCGTGCATCTCGCCGGCGCAGAACGCGTCACCGCATAGTGCGCATGGGAAGGTGATCGGCTTATGAAGGCAGTCCGATTCGACGATTACGGTGGCATCGAAGTCCTCGAGGTGCGCGACGTGGCCCGTCCGGAGCCCGGGCCCGGCCAGGTCCTCGTGGCGGTCCGCGCCGCCGGCATCAATCCCAGCGAGGCCGCGATCCGTGAAGGCATCGTGCGCGACATCTTCCCCGCAATCTTTCCCAGCGGCGAAGGTTCGGACCTCGCCGGCGTGATCGAGGAGGTCGGCCCGGACGTGAACGGCGTAGTAGTCGGCGACGAGGTGATCGGCTACACCGACAATCGGGCGAGCCACGCCGAGTTTGTGCTCGTCGAGGCAGTCGACCTGACGCCAAAGCCGGCGGAGGTCCCGTGGGAGGTGGCCGGCGCGCTGTTCGTCGCGGGCGTGACGGGGGTCGCCACCGTACGTGCCGTGGCTCCGACTGCGGGTGAGGCGGTCGTGATCGCTGGGGCAGGCGGCGGCGTTGGCGTGTTCGCGGTCCAGCTCGCGGTTCGCACGGGCGCGCGCGTCATCGCACTGGCCAGTGAGCGTCATCACGCGTGGCTGCGCGAGCGCGGCGCGGTTCCCGCAACCTACGGCGAGGGCGTCAGCGAGCGCATCACCGCGGCCGCCGAGGATACGCCGGTCGCCGCTTTCATCGACCTCGTCGGGCGCGGCTACGTCGAGCTTGCGCTCGTGCTCGGCATCGCCAAGGACCGGATCGACACCGTCGTCGACTTCCCCGCGATCGCGAAGTACGGCGTCAAGGGCGACGGCGGCGCGGCCGCAGCGAGCGCGGCGACGCTGGCCGAACTGGCCGAGGCGATAGCGGCGGGCGACCTCGTCGTGCCGATTCAACGCACCTACTCGCTCGACGACATTCGAGCGGCGTTCACCGAGCTCGAGGCCGGTCACATGGCCGGGAAGATGGTCCTGATCCCCTGACGGGACGCGCAAGTCGATGACCCGAGCCTCGAGGCTCGCCAGCCCGCCGGCGCCAATCACCGGAATCAGGCGATGCCGAGTCGTCTGATCGTTTGGAAAGCTCGACGTGTACCTGTCGACAGAGACACCGTCCCGATTGGAAATCAGGTGGTTGCCAACCTCGCGTACCAGCTCAGCGTTCTGCAGCGACCACCTGAACTTAAGACCAGCCACCGAAGGGAGCAAGCATGACGACGATCACCTCAGATCCCATCACAACCGAGACCGAGGAACGCCTCGCGATCCTCGAGCTGACCGGAAACCTCGCGCTGCTTCTTGACGCGCGTGACTGGGACGCGCTGGAGGGACTGTTCACCGACCCGGTCCACTACGACCGCACCTCACTCTTCGGCGGCGAGCCAGAGACCCTCAGTCCCGCGGAGCTCGTCGAGGGATACCGCCAAGCGCTGGGCAATCTCGACGCGATTCACCACCTGATCACCTGCCAGGTGATCAACCTCGACGGCGATCAGGCAACCTGCGCGGCCAACATGCAGGGCACACACGTGCTCGCGAATAGCTCCGGCGGCCCGATGTGGACAGTCGGCGGCCGTCACGACTACCAGCTCAAACGGACCGCCGCCGGCTGGAAGATCGCAGGGCTGAAGTTCACCGTCCAATGGGCCACCGGCAACATGCACATCGTGACCCTCGCGGCTGCCTCATGATGACCCCGGGTGCATATGCCCGCTTGGCCTGCCAAGGCAAGAACAAGAAGTCAAATGCCAGCCAGCGAACAGTTGAGGGAGATACAAGGTTTCGCTCGCTTCAAGTTCCACGAGGGGAAGGTCGAGCAGTTCAAGCGCTTGTGCGCGGAGTTCATCGACATCGTGCGGGCCGAGGACACCGGAACGCTTCAGTTCGAGATCTACCTGAGCGACGATGAGTCCGAGTGCGTCATGTACGAGCGCTACCGGGACTCCGAAGCGGTCATCGATCACGGCGCGCACGTTGACGACACGCGCGTGCGCGCCGCCGCCGACCGCAGGCTTCTGCAGCCTCGCGACGATGCGGAAGCTGGCTGCGCCAAAGACCTTCCTTCGTTCGGCCGCGGTAATGGCGGCCCTCCGAACCGGGGAACTGAGTTGCGCGGAATTCACGTCAGTCGAAAACGCTAGCCACGGGTCACACGGCCGGCAAGCACCGGCCGCCAGCTGACGACGCTCTGCTCGTCTGGGACGCTCGAGGCCGGCTTGCGCTTTGCCACGCAAGGAGCAGCGCGGACCTGTCCGGATGCCTGCACAGCGTCGAGCTGACCCTCGCTGCCGGCAGCGGACGGGACCGCGGGGCGACGCTGTGACGTCACGGCAACGCCCGGACCGGCTGCGTCGGTGGTCCGGCAATGGGTGCGCGCCGATGTGGGTAGCCCGTTCCGGGTGAATCGCGAGCGGCGATCCCAGATCCGGCTGGTCAAGCGTTCACGCGCGGCGCGACTGAAATGCCCCGGGCCGGGATATGCCGGACGTGTGCTGTCTGCTGCGCTCATCTGCGGAGCGCAGCGCCATCACGCGCCAGCTCCCGTGGACCCGATCGAGGATGCTGATCACCTGGTAGGTGTTCTGTCCGTCGGTGACGTTCGCGCTCGCCAGCCAGTCTCTGCCGTCGGGTGAGAGCGTGAGGCTCGCGATCCGGGGGCGAGCGCGCGTACGGTCTGCAGTACCCGCGCCGGGTCGGCTGTGAGCGCGGCGCGCAGCCCGCTGGACGGCAAGGTATCGGCGGCCGCCGCCGACGTTTCTAGACGACTCACGGAGCGGCGCTCGTGATCCGCACGTTCGGTACCTGGCGCAAGGCCTGAACGTAGAGCCGTGGGCGCTAGCCTACGCGTATGGGTCGCCGGGGGTCGGGTCCGGCCTACTACGCGCTCGTCGCCGTGACCACCATGCTGGTGGTGGTGTTGCCGGCGGTGGTGGTGTACCTGCTGCGCGTGGCCAATGTCGTGACGAGCTTCTGGGTGTGCCTTGGGGTGTCCGCGGGGTTGGCGATCGCCGCCTCGTTGACCGCCAGCGCGTTCTGGCGGCGCCATCGCTTGTTGCCCGCGACGGTGTTCAGCGACTTGTTGGTATGGGGTTGGCTGCGTCGTGAGTACACCAACCGCCAGATCAGTCGCGCCCTGGGTTCGCTCGAACAACTGGGGGACACGCCGAATGTTGAGGAGCGGACCAAGCTCCTCAAGCGGCTCGCCGTCGCCATAGACGAGAACGATCCCTACCTCCATCAGCATTCACGCCGGGTCGCTCGACACGCAGCGGAGACGGCCCGGCGGATGCTGCTCGGGGGCGCCGAGGTGGCACTAATCGAAACGGCGGCCCTCCTGCACGATGTGGGGAAGCTGCACACGCCGCCCGAGATCCTTCAGAAGCCGGGACGGCTCACCGATGACGAGCTGGCGGTGATGAGGGGCCACACAACCAGCGGCGGCGAGCTGGTCGCCACGCTTGGCAATCCGGCGCTTACCGCGGCGGTCCTCCATCATCACGAGCGCTTTGATGGAGGGGGCTATCCGGCGGGGATGAAGAGCGAGGACATCCCAGTGGGCTCACGGGTGATCGCCGTGGCGGACACGTTCGACGCGATCACCTCGGCTCGGCCCTACCGCGACGGCGTACAGGACAAGCAGGCGCTCGATGTTCTCCAGCGAGAGGCCGGGCGCCAGTTCGATCCCCGCGTCGTTCAGGCCTTCCTGCGCTACTACTCCGACCGCGACGTGTCGGCGTTCTTCTCGATGGTGCTCAGCTCGCCGCGCACGGGGTTCTTACGGTCCCTGCGCTCAGGGGTCGTGGGAGCCGTGGCGGCAGGTGGGCTCGCCACGGCCGCGGTCGCCGTGGCAAACGCGGGCGCCACCACACCCGCCGTGGTTCATGCGGGTGGTGCTCCGTCACCGTCCGCGCCGCCGAGCGGACCTCCCGGCTCCAAGAGCGGACTCACTCGTACATCTCCGACCTCCAAGACGACTCCTGGGACCCCGTCCTCACCTCAGACGCCAGCCGCCTCGTCACCCCGGGCTCCTGGCTCGGCGAGCACGCCCGGGGCGTCCACCACGACGACCTCGCTCGCGCCCACTGGCACCACGATCGCGAGCGCCCCGACCGACACCAGCACCACCGGGGCCACTGGAACCACGACGGAGACGACTTCGCCTCCGACCACCGCACCCTCAACCAGGGAGACGACTCCGCCGCCAACCACAGAGACAGCCCCGCCTACGACGGAGACGACTCCGCCGCCAACCACAGAGACAACCCCGCCTACGACGGAGACGACCCCGCCGCCAACCACAGAGACAACCCCGCCTACGACGGAGACGACCCCGCCGCCGACGACGGAGACGACCCCACCCCCGCGCCCTCCACACCCGAAGCCACCCCCGTGCCCGTCCCGCCCGAAGGACCACCCGAAGCCGCCCTCGTGCGTAAAGCCCCCTCCACACCCGAAGCCTCCGCATCCCAAGCCTCCGCACCCCAAGCCTCCGCACCCCAAGCCACCTCCACACGCCAGCCCACGGATGGCGGTCGTGATCCGCCGGTCCTAGTCGAGCTGGCGATACTCGCGACGCCGACGCAGATCGCGGTGCGGAATCACGGCGGGACTGCCCGGCGCTTCGGTAATGCCGGCCAGCAGCGGTGATGCGGGGGGACCTGAGAGAGCACGTGTCACGCGCAAATCGCTACTGATGGTCGCGTGGGCGGCCTCGGCGTGGTCGTTAGTGTCGGTGGACCTCTGCGACGCCGTGTGGCTCCGGGCCTTGCTTGAACGGTGCCGGCTAATCGCCCACTACGCCGGGAGCACTGGCGCTACTCGCCGCGTGGTGGGCAGGTGGTGGGGGCTCCGGGTCGCGGCGCGGGTACGGACACCGCGACCATCCCGCCCCGTCCGCCGCGCCGCTACAGCGCGGCTTCGCCGCGGCGGTCGGTCGAGCCGCGGAATCCGCGGTGGAAGAACATGAACCGGGCCAGGAAGAACAGCGGGATGAGGATCCACAGGCCGCTGAGCGCACCGACGATCAGGTGAATCGCGATTATCGCCAGGATGATCGGGACGATCGGGATCATGCGCAGGCAGCCGAGCAGGCCCAGGCCGGTACGGCCTCGGGCGCGGTGCCGGCCCGGATCGTCCGGCAGGTCGCGCGTGAGCTCGGCTAGCTCGCCCACGGTCTTCGCGGCGAAGCACCTGTCCAGGCGCTCCCGGAATTCGTCCAGGTCGAGGCGGCCGTCGGTGTGGTGTTGGCGGAGCCGGTCGGCGGTCGTCTCGCGGTCGGTGTCGCTTGCGCGCAGGTTGGGGTTGCGGATCATCTGGCTGAACGTGTCGTACCCGTACATCGTTGCTCCTTCGGTCTGTGTGGTTCGGTCACGTGCTGCAAGGAGAAGCATGCTCTCCTGGGGGCGATTTGTCGTCAGGCGAGGGGCGGCTCCTGTATTGCTCCCGCTGTCTGATCGCAGCAGCGCCACGTACTCCCGCCGGAGTAGTCGTGGCTGCGCCCGGGAGCCGATGACGGCCCCCGCGGGCGGGGCTATCGTGCGGCTGTGACCAGGTCGGGCTGGATCCGCCGCAGCGACGTCCGCCTCGCCGTGATGTGCGCGCTGGTCCAGATCGCCGCGACAGCGGGGGCGGCGCATCACGCGTCGCGCACGCACAGCTGCTGGTGGGCGTCCGCGTGCCACCCTACGACGGAGCTTGACGCCGGTGCCTATGCGCTGCTGGCGCTCGGCCCGCTTGCGCTCATCTTCCGTCGGCGGTACGTGCGCGAGGTGCTCGCGTTCGTGTTCGCCGTCACGGTGGCGTACGTCGCGCGCGGCTACCCGCTCGGCCCGAACTTCCTGTCCCTCGGCCTCGCGATTGTCTCGGCCATGTTCGCCGGGGAGCGCTTGCTCGCGTGGGCCGCGGTCGGAGTCGGCTGGCTGGTGTTTCTCGGGTTGCCGTGGGCGCTAGGGCACTCCGGGCCGCCGAAGGTGCTGGCGGCGCTAGCGATCGCCGCTTGGCTGCTCGTGGCGCTTGCCGGCGCCGAAGGGGTGCGCAACCGCCGGGAGCGCTTCGCGGAGGCCAGACGGGCGCATGAGCTCCAGGCTCGCCGCCAGGCCGACGAGGAGCGGCTGCGCATCGCCCAGGAGCTCCATGACGTGCTGGCGCACAACATCTCGCTGATCAACGTTCAGTCAGGTGTCGCCCTGCACCTGATGGACGAGAAGCCCGAGCAGGCGCGGATCGCGCTCACGGCGATCAACGAGGCCAGCGCCGACGCGCTGCGCGAGGTCCGCTCGGTGCTCGGCGTGCTGCGCGGCACCGGCGAGCAGGCGCCCCGGGCGCCCGCGGCCGGCCTGGACCGCCTTGACGAGCTCGTGACCCGCACCACCGCGGCTGGCGTCGGGGTCACGCTTGAGATGCACGGCGGCCGCCGGCCGCTCCCGGCGAGCATCGATCTGGCAGCGTTCCGGATCGTGCAGGAGGCGCTGACCAACATCGTCCGCCACTCCGGGGCCGGCGCCGCGACCGTAGAGCTGACCTACGGCCCCGATGAGCTGACCGTGCAGGTGGACGACGACGGACATGGCCCCGACGTCCCCGGCGGTCGCCGCGAGGTGTCCGCACTGGTCGGCGAGGGCGGTGGCAACGGCATCCCGGGCATGCGCGAGCGCGCGGTCGCGCTAGGCGGCACGTTCGACGCCGGCCCCCGATCCGACGGCGGGTTCCGCGTTCGCGCGCGGATTCCGGTGCCGGGCGAGCGAGCGACGTGATCCGCGCCCTGCTGGCCGACGACCAAGCGCTCGTGCGCGCGGGGTTCCGCGCGCTGCTGGACTCGCAGGACGGGATCGAAGTGGTCGGCGAGGCCGCGGACGGGCGGGAGGCGGTCGACCTCACGCGCGCGCTCATCCCCGACGTCGTGCTGATGGACATCCGGATGCCGACGCTCGACGGAATCGCCGCCACGCGCGCGATCGCCACGGACCCGGCGCTCGCTGGCGTCCGGATCGTGATCCTGACCACGTTCGAGCTCGACGAATACGTGTTCGACGCGATCCGCGCCGGGGCGGCTGGCTTCCTGGTCAAGGACACCAAGCCGAGCGACCTGATCGAGGCGGTGCGGGTAGTGGCCGCGGGCGAGGCGCTGTTATCGCCGTCGGTCACCCGCCGGCTGATCGCCGAGTTCGCCGCGCGTGCCAAGGAGCCGCCTCGCTCGCCCGCGCTTGAGGAGCTGACGGACCGCGAGCGCGAGGTGATGGCGCTTGCCGCCGCCGGCCTGTCGAACGAGCAGATCGCCGAACGCCTCGTCGTCAGTTCCGCCACGGCGAAGACGCACATCAGCCGGGCGATGATCAAGCTCGGCGCCCGTGACCGCGCCCAGCTCGTCGTGATCGCCTACGAGTCCGGCCTTGTACGACCCGGCTGGTCCGAATGACCGTGAGTGGCCGCTCGTCGACCTTCTGGACGCGGCCCCGATTTCGAGCGTGGCCGGCGCCGCCCGCGCTGCGGTTCCCGGACAAGCGGACGGCATCCGCTGCAAAGCCTGCGAATCCGAAGCCGGGCGCCCTGCGCGCAATGCAAGAGACCCGGTATTCGATCAACCGGCAGTCGGAGCCGCCTGGCAGCGAGCAGAAAACGGATTGGCCGTAGGCGCTCGCCAGCGCGGCGCACAGATCGTCAACAGCGTGCCAGCGCGACTCTCGGCAAGCTCCTGGGGCGTGAGCTGATCCCGGGTCGACGGGTCCCGACGGCGAGCCGTCTCGCCGCTAGCGCGAAGCTCCGAGCGAGCACGCGTCTCCCACGGCCGGGCGCCGAGCTGTGCGAACTGGTCCAGCGCCGTTCGCAGGCGGGGTCGCGTGTGGGCGCGACGTCGCCGGCGCCGGAGCCACTCGCCGTACAGCAGCTCGGTCCGCGCACGGTCGAATGGCGACAGTGCGTCGGAGAGCTCGACCGCATCGCGGCAATGGCGCTCGGCATGGACCTCGTCCGTCAACGCCTCGCACCGCGCGAGAAGGGCCAGGCGGGCGCGGTTGGAAGTCGGCGCGAACCATTTCCGATAGCGGTCGAGGTGACCGGCCACGTCGTCGAGTCGCTGCGAGCGGGCGGCGGCCTCCACCGCGTCGGGAACTCCGAGCACGAACAGATAGTCCGACTCGGGACGCATGTCGAGGACCGAACCCAGCGGTCGGTCAAGTGCGCCCGACGGTTGGCCCAGACCGAGGTCGAGCAGCGCAAGCGCTCTAGCCGTTTTGCGGCCCACGAGTTGCGCGCCGCTCCTCGCGACCAGGGCCTGGGCCCCGGCGGCGTGCGCACGTGCGTGCTGCTCGTCGCCGCGGACAGCGTCGATCGTGCCAGGTCCGCCACGCTCCAGGTGACCCGAGAGGTCTCGCCGCTGATCGCCGCGGTGCTGATCCTGATCACGGTGCTCGTCCTCACCCCGCTGTTCAAGAACCTGCCCGAGGCGGTGCTGGCCGCGCTGATCATCCACGCGGTCTCGCATCTGTGGAAGGTCGCCGAGATGCGGCGCTACTACAGCCTGCAGCGCCTTGAGTTCTGGCTCGCGCTCGCGACGCTTCTCGGCGTGATCACGATCGACGTGCTCCCCGGCCTGGTGATCGGCGTCGCGGCGATGCTGCTGCTCGTCATCTATCATGCCGCGAGGGCGCAGATCGGATCGCTCGGGCGTGTGCCAGGTGAGCCCGGCGCATACGGAGAAGTAGGCAGACATCCCGACTACGACCGCATCACGGACATGCTCGTGCTCCGGCTCGAGGCCCCGCTGTTCTACGCCCACGCCACCCCGGTTCGCGATCGCATCAAGACGCTCGTTGGCGCGAGCGACCCATTGCCGGGAGCGCTCATCATCGATCTCGGCGGCAACGAACGGCTCGACATCACCAGCGCGGAGATGCTCACTGACGATCGACGAAGCAGTCGACGCCCTCGGCGACAAATCTGAACGCGGGTGGCGACTCGAGGACAACGAACTGGAGGTGCCCTGATGGGGCAGGCGATCGGACAGGTCATCTCGTTCGGCGTCGGCGTCGCGCTCCGCCCCCTACGGATCATCGCCGTCGTGTTGATGCTCTCAACGCCGAAAGGGCGTGTGAATGGCCCGGCGTTTCTCGCCGGATGGATCGTGGGCCTGGCGGTGGTCGGCATCATCGTCCTACTGGTCTCGAGTGGCGCGTCGGCCAGCAGCAAACGGGTCGCGGCTGCCGGCGCAGTCTGGCGCCAGGCCATCGACGCCCTCGCGGATGCGCTTGCCATGTACGTCAGCGTGCTCGCCCCGGAACTGATCGTGGCCGGAGGCGGGCTATCCAAGGCCGGCGTGCAGCTGCTCGGGCCGCTCGATGACGCGCTCGGCAAACGACTCACCTTCCATCGCCGCCCGGCCTTGCGCCGAGCCACGCTCGGCGACCAGTCCGGACGGCTCGGCGCGGCCCTGCTGGCATGGGAACGTGCGCGGACCGCGGCGGTGGCGGCATGATCTTGCTGGCCAACGCGCGCGTGGTCACGCCGGGCCGGGTGCTCGATCGAGGCTGGGTGCGGATCGAGGACGGCCGGATCGTCGCCCTGGGCGGTGGCGATGACGGTCCCGCCGCTGTCGAGGTGGGCAGTCCCAGCCCCGACGATCTCGATGCTCCCAGCACGATCGACCTCGCACGCGCCTGGGTGCTACCCGGATTCGTCGACATCCACGTCCACGGCGGCGGCGGCGCCTCCTACACCTCCGGGGACCCCGACGAGGCTCGCGTAGCCGCCGCCTTCCACCGCGCCCACGGCACGACCACCACGCTCGCCAGCCTCGTCACTGCCGGGATCGACGAGCTCGAGCAGACCGTACGCGCGCTGGCGCCGCTCGTCGACGAGGGCGTGCTCGCGGGGCTCCACCTCGAGGGACCGTACCTCAGCGCGGCGCACTGCGGCGCGCACGACCCGAAGCTGCTCCAGCGGCCCGACCCGCACGCCCTCGGTCGCCTGCTCGACGCCGCCGACGGCACGATCAGGATGGTCACGCTCGCGCCTGAGCTCCCCGGCGCCCTGGAGCTTGTGCACCAGACGGTCGCGACCGGAGCGCTGGCGGCGATAGGACACACCGACGCCACCTACGACCAGGCCCGCATCGCATTCGACGCCGGCGCCCGGGTGGCGACCCATCTCCACAACGCCATGCGCGCCCTGCATCACCGCGAACCCGGCCCGGTCACGGCCGCGCTCGAAGACCCGCGCGTGACCATCGAGCTGATCAACGACGGCGTCCACCTTCACGACGCAGTCGCGCGATTTGCCGTCGCCACGGCCGGCCCAGCCCGCACCGCGCTGATCACCGACGCGATGGCAGCCGCCGGAATGCCCGACGGCGACTACAAGCTGGGGCCGATGGACGTCCGCGTCCGCAACGGGATCGCACGCCTCCCCGACAGCGGCTCGATCGCCGGCAGCACACTAACCATGGACACCGCCCTACGCCGGGCCGTGCAGGACCTCGGCATCCCAATCATCGACGCCTCCCTGGCCGCCGCGACCAACCCGGCGCGGCTGCTCGACCTGAACACCGGCGCGCTCAAGCCCGGCCTCCCCGCCGACCTCGTCGTGCTCGACGACACCCTCACGGTCACCTCCGTAATGGTCCGGGGCACGTGGACAGCCGCCCGGCCGGCACCAACCACAGCTGCGCGGACCTGACGCCATGCGCACCAGCCCGAAGCCCCGGGACACTTCGGCCCATCCTTCGCGCTTCTCCTCCGCTACTGGCCGAGGCGAAAAGCAGCAGCCTCCCTCACGCGGCCGGCGACGCAGGAGGCGTCAGGCTCAGAATAGTTCGCGCCAGCTGAAGGTCGGTGAATAGCCGAGGATCTTGCGAGCCTTGCTGATGTCCAACAGTGTGTCGTGTCCGCTGATGCGGTCGGCTACTGGGACGGCAGGGAACACCTCGCTCATCAGGTCGCGGCTCGTGCGCTTCATCACCGTGTCGGCGGCGGCGATGATGAAGTTGTCGGTTCCCTCGATGTCGGCCTCGAGCGCGAGCCTGACGCTCTCTGCGACGTGGCTCTCGTCGACGTAGCCCCAAAGATTCCATTTCCGGCGATGGGGGTCGTCCCAGTACGTCGGGAACCGTTCGTAGTCGGAACGGACCATGATGTTGGAGAACCGCAGCCCGATGATCGTTGTTCCGTGCCAGCGGTGCGACTGCCGCGCCATCTCCTCCCCGAGGACCTTGGAGAGCGCGTAGCTGGTCTCCGGGTACACGTGTGCTTCGTCGACCGGCACATAGCCGGGCGGACGGTCGAACGGCAGCCCGAGAGTCGTTTCGCTCGAAGCCCACACCACCCGCGCGAGGCCGAGGCGCGCGGCCGCCGAGAACACCGTGTACGTGCTCGTGATGTTGGTGCGGAACACCTGATCCGGCGTAGCGTGGGCGGGCGAGGGGATCGCGGCGAGGTGAACGACCGCGTCGATGCCGGGCAGCGCGTCGCCGCCACTCAGTGCCTCGAGCGTCTGCCCGAAATCGGTGACATCTGCCCGTAGGAACGGGATCTCGGCCTCCGGATGCGGCGACTCGGGCGAGGGCACGAGATCGATGTTGAGCACCCGATTTCCCCGCCGTTGCAGGTCGCGCAGAACTACGCGTCCGGCCTTGCCACTACCTCCGGTCACGGCAATCGTCGCCACGACGCCAAGGTCTACCCGATTCCGGACGCGTTGTACCGTCTCGTACGTGTCACGCGGCCGCGATCGCGCGCCGGGAGCAGACTCTTGGTTCGATCGCTGTCGGCCAGACCTTGACTCGAGCTACCGCCGGTAGTTCAATACCGGCGGTATGAGTCCGCGCCTGACCAGGGTCGAGCAGAGCCTGCGAAACCGCGAGCTCGTGCTGGCGGCCGCGCGCCGCCTGTTCCTCACGCGCGGTTATCACGGCGCGTCGCTGGAGCAGATCGCCGATGAGGCTGGGTTCTCGAAGGGCGTTGTGTACTCGCAGTTCGAGAGCAAGGCGGATCTGTTCCTGGCGCTGCTGGAGCAGCGGATCGACGAGCGCAAGGGCGAGAACGCGCGGTTCGTCGATCGTCTCATGGCAGGCGATGACTTTCGTCTCGGTCAGGGGCTGCGGGCGCTGGCCGAGCACGTCACCGAGCGCGATCGCGCGGACGCGGAGTGGGGGCTGCTGGTGATCGAGTTCAGGGTGCACGCCGCCCGGAATCGCGACCTCGACCGTCGCTACCGGGAGGTGCACGAACGCACCGTCGCAGGGGTCGCCGGCGTGGTGGCCAGGATCTACGACCGCGCCGGCGAGGCGCTACCGCTGCCGGCGCCCGAGCTCGCGCGGATGCTGCTCACGGTGGCGGCCGGCGCGCGGCTCGAGCAGGCAACCAACTCGAAGGTGCTCCCGAACACGCAGGTCGCGGAGCTGCTGGCGCGCGTCCCGAGCTCGCTCATGGGGGCGTCCCGCGACGGGACGCCAAAACGAAAGAGGGTGGCATGACCACAATCACTGACACGGGAGTTGAGGCGCTGAGGGCGCGTTGGCGTGACGTTGGCGGCCCGGCTGGATGCGCACATCGAGCGTCTGGGCTGGGACGCCGGGAAACTTGAGCGGTTCCAGCGCGATGAGCTGCGCAGGCTGCTGAGGAACGCAGTCGAGCGTTCTCCGTTTCACGCCCGGCGTCTGCGGGGGGTCGATCCTGAGCGGTTCGAGCTCGAGCAGCTGGCCGAGCTTCCGGTGATGAGCAAGGAGCAGATGATGGCGGGCTTTGACGAGCTGCTGACCGACCGGCGGCTGACCAGAGCGCGCGTGGAGGGGCATCTCGCCGCATCGCACGTCACCCCGAAACCGGCAAGGCCCGACGATTCATCCCACTCTGAGAAACCGACCAGGACGACAAGAGCGTCAGTGGCTGTTATCCCAGCAGCCGAATGACGCACCACGTTTGGCGGTGCGGATGGCGCTCCGCCCTCAGTTGCGAAATTGCTTCCAGCGCGACTGGCCGGGGGTGCGCTTCTGCTCCCCGATTGCCGGCGTTTCTCGTCAGGTGGATGTCGGCTTACGACCCCAGGCCAGGAAGTGCAGAGCTGGCATCACGAGAACGCCGGGGTCTTCGAAGTGCTTGCGCGCCGCGGTGTCAAGCTTGTCGAGTTCTTGCTGGTCGGCCAGCCCCATCTCAATGATCTCTGGGTGCATGCTGCGGACGAGGTCGGCCCGGATTGGGCGGCGCGAGTGTCCAGCCGGATACACCTCCGCTCGGACTGCCACCGTTACATCCTGGAGCCCCGCCTGGCGATAGAGCTCAGCCAGCCGGCGGCCGAAGTGCGGATCGGCGCCGTTGCGGGCGAACGCCATGGTGAAGATCTCGCACAGCCGTTCGAACGCGGGATGTGGCGGGTAGCAGATCGCGGCCCCGGTGTCAGGCTCAAGGCCGGCGACCCACCCTCCGGGCCGCGCCAGCCGGACCATCTCCGCAAGCACCTCTGCTGGCTGCGGGACCGTTATCAGCAGCGTCCGGGCATGAACCAGATCGAACGAGTCTGACTCTAGGCCGGTGTGCCGCGCGTCGCCGCGCACGATCTCCACTCCGCTGAGGCCCCGGCGTGCGACGAACTCGGACGCCATCGCCACGTGCGCCGGGTCGGCGTCGAGGGCGACGACCCGCCCACTCGGAGCCACTCGCTCGGCCAGCAGATCGATGACCCCACGCGGTCCGCAGCCAAGATCGATCGTGCTGTCGCCGGGCCGCAGCCCAACCCGGTCAAGCAGCACGGCGCTATCGGGTGCGAGTTCTTCGGCCTGACGCTGTAACCGGGCGCTCTCGCCGCTACTGCTGCCCAGCGCATAGACAGCGTTCGGGTCATCGATAGCCGCGACGGGCGGGGGCGGTTCTAACGCAGGTCCACCGGCGACGGGACTGGTCTCGGATTCCGACATCATCGACACTACGGCAACATCCGGTTTGAGAGGCAAGGCGCGACCATGGACGCCGAGTCAGATCGCGACACGCGCCGGCTCCTCGCGTGCGGTGTCGGGCGCCGGGAGCTTATAGACGAAACCGTGACGCGCGTGGTGGTAGGCGGGGTCGGGACCGAAGAAGCATCGGTGGCACCGGGCCATCTCCTCCCGGCGGTAAGCCTCGAGCGGCTTGACGTGCTCGTCGATCGCGCGCCGGCGTCGCTTGTCCTGGAGGCGCGCCTGTTGCAGCCCGTCGTGCGCGACCCGTTCGGCGAAGCCCGCAGTACCGGCCCGAAAGTCCTCGAGGTTCGCGCCGAAGGCCGCGTCCAGCAGCCCGATCCTGACCGCCTCGCGTGCGCCGATCGCGCGGAACGGCGCTCGCGTGAGACGCTCCGTCGTGGCCTCGCCGACGCGTCGCGGCAACAGGTAGGTCCAGTACTCGGATCCGTACAAGCCGCCCATGTGCTGGTAGTAGGGGTTCAAGACCGTGTCCTCTCGTGCCAGTACGTAGTCGCCGGCAAGCGCGAGGGGCACTCCGCCCGCCGCCGCATCTCCGGCCAGGGCCGAAACGACGAGGTGCGAATCGGTCTCGACGATGTCCTTCACCAGATCGTCGATCGCCTCGAGGTTGCGCCAGGACTCCTCGGCCGGGTGCTCGGCCGCCTCGATCACGTTCAGGTGAATGCCGTTTGAGAAGTAATCATCCCCCCCGAGCAGCACGATCACCTTGGTGTGCCGCTGCGCGCGAGCGTACGCGAACGCCTCGCGGAGCCGCGCGCACTGGTCAGTACTCATCGCGCCGTTGTAGAACGCGAACCGCAGGTAGCCAACGCCCGCGTGCTCGTGGTAGCTGATCTCACGGTAGGTGTGCTCGTCGGAAACCCGTGCATCGAGCGCGATCCCGATCTCCGGGACCTGGACCTCGATGCCGCGCAAGCGCGAGCGCACGTGTGGCAGGCAGCTTGAAATACCGCTGCGTCGGCGTGTCCCGTCGCTTAAGGTGCGTTATCCACACCGCACCGTCGACCGTGGCTCTGCAGATCGCGCCGTTTCGCGACCCGATTAGCTCGCCGGGCCGGCCGCGCAGCGCCCGCTCTTGATGAGCGCCGAAGAGGTGGAAGTGCTCCCCCGCGATCACGTCGAGCACGCCCGGGTGGCCGTCTGCGGCGCGTACCTTCCGCAGGACACGCGCGGTCCGGTCGGACTCCCAGTCGATCGCGCGAACCTCCTGGGGCATCAGCGGCAAACATGGGCCCGGCGCCACATTCCCGGCCCCGGACGTTGCCGAGGGCGCCAAACCAACCCCCACCAGCGCGTCGATTGCACTGAGAAGGGCCTCGACCGCCGCGCGACGGACCTCGTGCCGGTACAGGCTGCTCTTCGCTGCCTCGCGCATGCAGAACGTGCGTGTTGCCCACACCTGGCCGGCATCGGCGTCGCCGGTGGCCTGCAGCACGGTCACACCCCAATTCGGCTTATCGAGCTCAATCGCCCAATCCAGCGATGACGGGCCACGATCCCCACGCGGCCCCGGATGCACGACCAGGCAGCAATGCCGGCGCCAAATCGACTCGGGAATCATCGTCTTGAGGAACGGACACACGATCAGGTCCGGAGCGTGCACCCGCACCGCTGACTCCATCGCCGACGCCGAGTCGACGACGGCGACCCTCACGTCGTGACCGACTTCGGTCAACGCGACCCACGCGCGCTGGCTCAAGCTGTTATGCGCTGATACAAGGAAGAGAATCTGCATGGCGGATGAAGACGCTCGGGCCTTGGAGGCGCACCGCGCCTCGAAAGTACGTTCTGTTCGAGCCATACGTGCGGCTCGGTCCAACGGTTCGCGGTTCTCGCTTACCGCTTGGCCAAGACGCTAAAGCAGCCACAGCGAGGTCGCATCAGGGGGGCACCCTGAATAGGTCGGGACAGTCGGCCCGTTTGATCAGGGAACCTGGCGGGCGGACGTGGCCAGAGCGTGCGCGGTGACGCGCCACGTCAGACAGACAAACGCGATCACGCAGCGCCGATTCCGGGCCGCCAAGGCAGTCGTACCCGAGCATCAGCACGTTCAGCGCGAGGAGAACTCGTTGACCCGCGGCGATCCGGCGCACCGTCCTGCTCACCATCGAGGGTGAGCGCGATGACTTCTGCGGCATCGGCCAGACCGCGGCCGCGATCGTGTCCCGGGCTGTGGTGAGCCATCGTTCCCATTCAGTTGGGGTGGGTGGCTGGTGATCGCCGGGGAGAAGCGCGATCCTGCGAGCACGTCGGCAACGCTCGGGGTGAGTTCGAAATGGAGCTCGTCCGGCGCGCGACGGAGCTCGGGCTCGCGTGAACGTTCAGCAGCTCAGCCCGCGGCTCAGTACTGGTATCCGGGCCAGTACGGAAGACAGGCCGCCGTCCCCCGCGTAGCTTGCCGTCGGACACGCTTAGTCCGGGTGTGCGGGGCCGGAAGGGACATGAGATGAGCAACCCGTCAGCCGAGCACGATCTCCGCGGCCTGGCGAAGCAACGTTCGGTCACCGTTGATCAGGAGCGTGGTCACGAACGAGTCCTCCCATGCCTCGAGGTCGTGGCGGATCTTGTCCGCAGGGCCGAGCAGCGACATCTTTTGGATCAGTTCGGAGGGGATCCTTGCCGCCGCCTGGTCCTTCTTGCCATCCAGGTAGAGGTCCTGAATTTCGGCGATCTCGCGCTCGTAACCCATGCGAATGGCAACGTTGGCGTGGAAGTTCTGGCCACCCCGGGCGCCCATCCCGCCGAAGTACAGCGCGTAGAACGGCCGCACCATATCGACCGCAGCGTCCACATCGTCGCGCACGATAAACGGGACCATCGCCGCGACCTCGAACACTCCGGCATTGCGGCGGGCGCCCGGACGGGCAAACCCTTCCGCCAGCGCCTGCGCATAGAACCCCTCGTGCGGGCTGAGCAGCATCGCCATCCAGCCGTCGCACAACTCGGCGGCAAGCGCCACGTTCTTCGGACCCTCGGCCGCCAGGAACACCGGGATGTCCTCGCGCAGCGCATGGATCGACGCCTTCAACGGCTTGCCCAGCCCCACCACCCCCGGTCCGGCGGGCAACGGGAGCGGATAATGCGGCCCGCTGCTCGTCACAGGCCCCCGGCGGGCCCAGATGTCGCGCAGGATTCCCACGTACTCCCGAGTGCGCGCGAGGGGCCTTGCGAACGGCATTCCATACCAGCCCTCCACCACCTGCGGACCGGACGCGCCAAGGCCGAGAATGAACCGCCCGCCCGACAGATGATCCAGCGTCATCGCCGCCATCGCCGTCGCGGCCGGCTGACGCGCACTCATCTGCACGATCGCCGTACCCAGCCGCACCCGCTCCGTTCGAGCGCCCCACCAAGCCAGCGGGGTCAACGCGTCCGAGCCATACGCCTCAGAACACCACACCGAATCAAACCCCAGCCGCTCCGCCTCCATGACGGCGTCGACCGCACCCGCCGGCGGCCCACCCGCCCAATAACCCGTGTTCAGCCCGAGCTTGAGCCGCTCACCCATCTCTCACCCCTTTATCGATCTCCTCGACACCATCCCCGGCATGATGGCGCAGCCCGCAACGCGACCCTCACCGCCGGCCGCGCGCCCGCGGACTTCCTCACCACGCACGAGCGCCTTCTTCAAAGCTGCGTCCACTGAAAACTGAGGCATCCGGTCGGGGCGGCCGGTACCGATCGTGAGCAATCACTTGTCGCCATCGGCTGGAGACCCACGGTGGCTAGTTCGAACGCGAAGCCATCCGTAAGAATGCTCTTCCCGCCCGTCTCAATGCGAATGCACGCGGATGCGCTACGAGCGCCCCGGTAGTGGTGCCTTCTCTCGATGCAGCAATGCCCACTGGTTCTCGGGCGATCTCCGAGCACGGTCAGCGATTGGCGGCGCGCCGACGAACAGCCATCCTCAGCTCCATGGCGGTGAGGTTCTGCGCTTCATCGATCACCACATGCCCGAAGGTTCGGTGATCGGGCTCGATCAGCCAGCGCGCCTCGTCGAAAAGCGCCCGTCCGTCGCGCTCATGTCGAGTCGTCTAGCCGGGGCCGACGATGACGGCAACAGGTCGATTTCTTCATCGCTGAGCAGGTCGCCCGCGGCGTCTTTGAGCCGCCGGCGGTTCCGGTAGAGGGCCTGCACGAGCCGCTCCGGTGTCGCATGCGGCCAGACCTTGGTGGCAACTCGCTGATATTCCTTGCTCTTCCTGACGGCGGTGACGACGTCGGTCATCGGGACGATTACGGGCCGGCGGGACTGCTCGATTGCGCGCTCGGCCAATAATTCCGCGAGCTTTGCGCGGAAGCGCAGGCGTCCAGCCTGGTAGCTCCGGGTCGCCTCGCGAGCGCCCAAGACAGACATCACGAGGGACGCAGCCCTCGCGCGAGCCAACCTTGACTTCGGCGCCTGTGAGCCGGGCATTGGTGGTCCGTTCGTTCCTGGCCTGCGGTCAAGACCACATGCGCGAAGGTCGGACAGGACCGCGTGAGCGAGCCGATGATGCCGTGTATGCGACCGAGGTATGCGTGGCCGGCGCCGGCCCCGCCGGGCTGGCGCTGGCGCTCGGCCTACGACGGGGCGGGATCCGTGCATCGTGCTCGAGCGACTCTCGAGCGAGGCCTTCCACGGGAGTGCCGGCGCCGGCTTGATCGAGTATCGGACCGTGCAGCTGCTCGACGCCGAGGATCTCGCGGATCCAATTCTCGAGCACGGCAGCACGAACAAGGTTTGCGAGTTCCGGTGTGAGGAACGGTCCTACCCACTCGACTACGGGGCGCTGACCGGCGGGCGCGGCGGCGACGGACGCCGTCGCAGGTGCTGGGCAGGCTCATCGCACAACCTTCGAGGCCGAGCGACGCAGCGAGTAGGGGACTCGCCGTTCTGTTAGGCGGGTGCCGCTTGGCGGGCCACCGCGGCGCGGATGTCGGCACCAACCTGCGCCACGGCCTCGTTGCCCCGATCGAGCACGTTCACGAGCGAGAAGAAAGCGTGCACGACATCGTCGTAATGATGATGCGTGACCGGCACGGCGGCGTTCTGGAGCGCCTTGACGTAGGCAAAACCGTCGTCGCGAAGCGGGTCGTACTCGGCGGTCACGATGATCGTTGGCGGAAGCCCGGAGTGATCCTGGGCGCGCAGCGGTCTGAAATCGGGGCCTGAGTCGTCGGAGGCATCGCCGACGTAGTGACCCCAGAACCACTCCATCTCGCCGAGCGTCAGGAACGTGTCGCGCCCACTGCCGTACTTGACGCACGAGGGCGTAGTGAGGTCTCCGCTTGTGGCGGGATAGACCAGCACCTGCAGGGCAAGCTCCGGCCCGCCACGATCGCGCGCACGCAGCGCACACACGGCGGCCAGGTTCCCGCCGGCACTGTCCCCGGCGACGATCACCGGCTGTTCGCCAGCCTGCTCGGCGACCCACCGCAGCGCATCCCAAGAATCCTCGAGCGGCGCCGGGAACGGATGCTCGGGCGAACGGCGGTAGTCGACCGCGATCACGACGCCGCCCGACTCGGTGGCGAGCAGCCGACACATCGCGTCGTGCGTATCAAGGTCACAGATCACCCATCCCCCGCCGTGAATCCACAGGATCACGCCGGCCGGATCGGACGGAACATAGCGCCGCGCCCGGATCTCGCCAGCGGACGTCGGGATTGAGAACTCATCAACTCGCGCGACCTCCGGCCCGGCCCCAACCAGCTCGGCCATCAGCTTCGCCTGCGTCCGGGCATCCACCGGCGCCAGCTCGTTCAACCTCGGGAGACCCGACTCCTCGATCTGATCCAGCATCGCACGTACCTGAGGGTGTAGGGGCATTTGTCTCTCCTCGCTCGGTAACGGTCGGGCATCCTTGCATGCTCGCGCCCGTGACGCCGACCGGCGCGGCCCTTTAAGCGCCGCCACCAGCCGGTCGACCTCCTCGGCGGTGCTGTGGTGGACGAACCCGAGCCGGATCGGTCCGTGGCAGACGAAAGGGCGGCCAGGCCCCCCCTCCCTATCCCTGACCGGCGCGAACGGAAGCCGATGTGGCTCGACGGTCACTCCCACGATCATCTGGCCGCGATGAGCGAACGCACCGATGCGGGCGCTAAACGCGGCCGCTCGCGTCGCGCCGATCACCAACGAGGTCGCCGCCAAGACCGTGCGCGACGCGACCAAATCCTGGCCGGATTAGGTCGCGGCACCTACTTGAGAGCAAACCGCCGCCGTCGCGGACCGGACGTTCTCCGTCGCCAGAGGCCTTGACACGGACCGCGCTCGCGGACATTCGTGGCCATCGAGCCGAAGCGATCGGCATGCGAGGGCGGCCCCGTCAGAGCCGAACGATGCGAGGCGCGAAGCGCGCCGTTGGCGTACCGCGAGCGGAGGCCGGGGAGAATCGGCGGGGAGCCGCGGCTAGGCATGATCTGGGCACAGTTTTTGAGAGGATCGGGGCATGACCGACGCCGGCATCAGCTTTCCTCGCCAGTACGCCCGTACGGTCGGGTTCTCCCTAGGCGTCCCGCACGCGTTCGCGATCGCGCCGGACGGGAACCGCGTCGCGTTTCTGCGGTCGCGGTCGGGCACCGACCGGAGCACCGCCCTGTGGGTGCGTGACGCCGCTACCGGCGCGGAGCGGCTGGTCGCCGACCCGGAGGACCTGCTCTCCGGTCGGGAGGAGATCCTCCCGCCGGTGGAGCGGGCGCGCCGGGAGCGCACCCGGCAGGCCGCGGCCGGCGTGGTGTCCTTCGCCGCCGACGAGGAGGTGCGGATCGCGGCGTTCGCGCTATCCGGGCGGCTGTTCGTGGCCGATCTGGCCGACCCGGGCGGCAGCCCTCCGCGCGAGCTGGTGGTGCCGGGGCCAGTGCTCGACCCGCGTCCCGATCCGACGGGAGCGCGCATCGGATACGTTGCGGAAGGGGCGCTTCGCGTCGTCGCCGCCGATGGCGCCGGTGACCGGGCGGTGGCAGTGCCGGAAGCCGAAAACGTGACCTACGGCCTGGCCGAGTTCCTGGCCGCGGAGGAGATGTCCCGGACTCGCGGTTTCTGGTGGTCCCCCGACGGACGCCAGCTAATGGTGGCCCGAGTGGACATCACACCGGTGGCCCGCTGGCACCTGTCGGATCCGGCCCGCCCAGACCGCCCGCCCGTTGAGGTCGCCTACCCGAGGGCGGGCACCGCGAACGCCGATGTCAGCGTGGTGCTCGCCGGTCTCGACGGAAACCTAACGCCGGTGGGCTGGCGCTCCTCGGACATGCCCTACCTGACCTCGGCGCACTGGTCGCGCGGCGGGCCCGCGCTGCTGCAGGTGGCCTCGCGCGACCAGCGGACGATGTGGGTGCTGGCCGTGGCCGCGGACGGTACGGTGGAGCGGATCTGCCAGGACACCGACCCCGACTGGGTCGACGTGGTCGTCGGGACTCCGGCTTGGACCCCGGGCGGCGAGCTGGTCCGGGTGGTCGTCAGAGACGGCGCGTACCGGCTGATGATCGGCGAGAAGCCCGTCACGCCGGTGGGCCTGAACGTCGCCGATGTCCTCGACGTCGCCGACGACGTGCTGTTCACCGCCAGCGGCGAGGACCCGGGCGAGCGGCACGTCTACACCGCAGGTCCAAACGGCACCGGCCGGCTTACCCCCCAACCCGGCGTGCACCAGGCGGCCCGGCGCGGGGACCTCGTGGTCACCTCATCCCGGTCGCTCGACTGGTTCGGCGCTCGGGTGCAGGCCTGGCGGGGCGGCGAGCCGACAGGCGAGATTGCATCGCTCGCGGAGACGCCGGTGCTCACCCCGGAGGTGACGTTCCTAACTGTCGGCGCGCATGAGCTGCGTTGCGCGCTGCTGCTGCCGGGCGGCCATCAACCCGGCTCGGCCCGGCTGCCCGTGCTGTGCGACCCCTACGGCGGGCCGGCCGCCCAGCGCGTGGTCTGTGCGCGCAACGCATACCTGACGCCGCAGTGGTTCGCCGACCAGGGCTTCGCCGTGCTGATCGCCGACGGCCGGGGCACGCCCGGCCGCGGGCCCGACTGGGACCGCCTAATCCACTACGACGAGGCCACGCTCAACCTGGAGGACCAAGTGGAGGCGCTGCACGCGGCCGCCGCGGCGCACCCCGACCTGGACCTAAGCCGGGTTGGCATCCGCGGCTGGTCGCACGGCGGCTACCTGGCCGCGCTGGCCGTCCTGCGCCGCCCGGACATCTTCCATAGTGCCGTGGCCGGCGCGCCAGTCACCGACCAACGGCTGTATGACACTTTTTACACAGAGCGTTACCTTGGTCACCCGGATTGCCACCCTGATGCTTACGTCCGTAACTCGCTGATCGATGACGCGCCGAGGTTGGAGCGCCCGCTTATGCTCATTCACGGGCTGGCCGACGACAACGTAGTGGTCGCGCACACGCTGCGGCTGTCGTCGGCGCTCCTGGCGGCCGGGCGGCCGCACACCGTGCTCCCGCTGTCCGGCGTCACCCACATGGCCCGGCAAGAAGAGGTCGCGGAGAATCTCATGCTGCTCCAGGTGGAGTTCCTCAAGCGCACGCTCGGCATCAGCCCCGGCTGAGCCGATCCGGGCCCCGCCATGAGACCTATCGCCCGGGCGGGTACCGTACTACCGTGGCGCAAACGGAGCGACCCGTGGGTCCGGGACGTCCTGTACGAGCAGCGAGGCGACAAGCGCCGCTACCGATCCCGACCGCAGGTCGCGGCTTCGCACGCCAGTTCGTGGACTCAAGCGTTCCGAGTTGATTGTGTCGCTGGGGATTCATCGCTGAACGGACTTTCGTGTTGGCGGGTGGTGGATCGCCGTCCACGCTAGGTCGCCGGGCGCAGGATGTGAAAGACCGGTCTGCGCTCTCTTCAGTACGGCTCGGCATCACGGCCGAGTGAGCGCCGCTAGGCTTTGTCCGGTGACCGATCTGCGTCGGTTGCAGTACTTCGTCGCGGTTGCTCAGGAACGCAACTTCACGCGGGCCGCCGAGCGGTTGCACGTCGCCCAACCGGCGCTCAGCCGTCAGGTGAGGTCGCTCGAGCAGGAGCTCGGAGTCGAACTGCTGCACCGAACCACTCATGAGTTCGAGCTGACCGAGGCGGGCGAGTTCTTGCTGGAGCGAGGACCGGTACTGCTCGGCGCGGCCGATGAGCTTTGGCGGAACGTTCGGACCTACGCCACCGGAGAGCGCGGCGGCGTGCTGATCGCCTATGGCGGCAGTGCGAGCTATGAGACCGCGCCGCGCCTGTTGCAGGGGTTGACCGAGCGCCATCCGGGAATCGCCGTCACGACGGCGGTCAAGTCGGTGCGTGAAATCGTCGCGGGCCTGCGCGACGGCTCCATCGGCATCGGGCTCGTCCGCTGCGCTCCGGAGAGCGCTGATCTTGAGATGCGCCCGATTCGCCTCGAGCGTCAAGGGGTGTTGGTGCGTCGCGACCATCGGCTCGCGGCCAGATCTGCCGTCAGCATCGGAGACATGGCCGATGACCCGTTGCTGCTGCACCCGCGGGATGCCAACCCGGGCCATTACGATGCCGTCCTGGGGCTTTGTCGCGAGCAGGGTCACGAGCCGCGCGTGTTGCTACGTACGCTTAGCTTTGACCTCGCATACACCCCAGTTCTGCGCGGCGAGGCTGTCGTGATAATCGGGGAATCGTCGAGCTCCGTTGGGCTGCCCGAACAATTGCGCTGGCTGCCCCTGTTTCCACCGGCGAGCTTTGAGGTCTCGTTGCTCGCCCGCCGCCACAACCGCTCTCCCGCCGTGGATCGGATGCTCGACGCGGCAACCGCGATCAGCGGCGAGCTCGGCTGGATCTAGGACCGCCGGCGAGCCACTGCCCGCCGTCATGCCGGGCCGTACTGAAGACATGCCGCGGAGGTCTTTCACATCCGACCCGCCGGGACCTACCGTTGCGGGAGATGACGCAAACGCGATCAACGAAAACGCCTCGACATGGATCAGCGCCTCGTCAGGAGCGGTCGTCGGCTCGGGCGCCTCGCCGCGGTGGCTGGAGGCCCGGTAGAGACGTATCCGGTCGCGTGATCCGTGCGGCTACCGACGGCAGTGGGCCAGCGACCGGCGAGCGGGTCGTGGGCCATCCGCAACAGGCGGGCTGGGCACAGCTCGCGGCCGTTCCGAACATCGCCCTGGCCGTTCTGCCTGACGAGGTCGACGTGGTGAGGGCGGCAGCGCTTCCCCTCGCCGGACTCACCGTGCTACGGCTCCTGCGTGCAACCGGTGCCGTCGGCGGGATGCGCGTCCTGCTTACCGGAGCGTCCGGGGGCGTTGGTCACTACGTGACAGAGCTCGCGTCAGCCACGGGGGCATCGGTCACGGCGGTCAGCGCATCATCCGAGCGGGCTGAACGCCTCCTCGCGTTGGGCGCGGCGGACGTCGTGCGGAGCCTCGACGACGCTGGCGGCCCGTACGACGTCGCCTTCGAGTCGGTCGGTGGGAGCTCACTGCCGAAGGCGCTGAAGCTGCCGGGCAACGGTGGTCGCTTGATCTGGTTCGGCCAAGCGAGCCGGACGCCGAGCCGGCTCGACTTCTTCGAGTTCTTCGCCCAGACCGGCCTGACGATCCGCCATTTCGACCACGACGATTCGGCGGTCCCGGATTCGAGTGACCTCGCCGCCCTCGTTCGACTGGTGGCGAGTGATCGCCTGCATCCGGAGATCGGGGTCGTCTCGGACTGGACGGAATCCGCGTCGGTCCTCGAAGAACTCCGCGCGCGTCGGATCCGCGGTAACGCGGTGCTTCGCGTCGACCACGAAAACCAGTCACCAGCAACCGGACCAGGAGATCAGAAATGACGGGCAATGACAGCAAGGCGATTGCTCAGCGGTATGTCGCGGCGGCCGAGGCCGGCGATGAGAACGCCGTCCGCGACCTGTTCGCGCAAGACGCAACGTGGACCCTGGTGGGAGATCTGCCGATCGCTGGCGTCTGGCAAGGACGCGACGCGATCGTCGACGGGTTTCTCGCTACGGCGATGTCCTACTACGAGCCAGGCTCGGTCAGCCTCGAGATCACCGGAATGATCGCCGAGCACGATCAGGTCGTGCTCCAGTGGACCAGCCGAGCACGAACCCGCAACGGCCGGCGATACGAGAACGGCTGTATAGGGCTATTCACCATCCGCGACGGACAGATCCAAGACGTGCGTGAGTACATGGACACGCTTTACGCCCATGAGGTCGCATTTTCTGGCAACGGCACCCGTCGTCCACGGTCGCAGGAGGTGAGTGATTATGCGCATCTTCCTCGCCGGGGCGAGCGGCGTGATTGGTGTCCGGCTACTGCCGCGGCTGGTGGCGGCCGGGCACGAGGTCGCCGGGATGACTCACTCACCCGGAAAGCTCGATGGATTGAAGGCTCTTGGCGCCGAACCCGTTCTGGCCGACGTGTACGACGCCGGCGCGTTGCGAGCCGCCGTGGTCCGGTTCCGGCCCGACGCGGTGATGCATCAGCTCACCGATCTGCCGGATGACGCGGCGAAGATCCCAGAGTTCGGCGTCCGCAACGACCGGATACGACGCGAGGGAACACGGAACCTTCTGACCGCCGCCGCGTCCGCGGGGTGCGAGCGGATCTTTGCCCAAAGCATCGCCTGGGAACAGCCCGGGGATCGTGGCCTCACTACCCGCGAGTACGAAAACGCCGTGCTGGACCTGGACGGTGTTGTGATCCGCTACGGACGGCTCTACGGTCCCGGAACGTACTTCGAGACCGAGAAGCCGCCGCCGCCCCGGATCCAAATCGACGAGGCGGCAAGGCGGACCTTGCCAATTCTGGGTGCTCCCTCAGGCATCGTGGAAATAGTCGAGTAGCGGCTCGCCGACAAACCGCTGTCGCCGCTAGCCGAACCCGGAGGTACCGCACATGAACACCACGGACGAGATGGCCGACGCTGCAGCGAACGCGCGGGCGAACGGCTCGATGCGCCTGTTGATGACAGGCGGAACCGGAGTCCTCGGCCGGGCGCTCGGTCCGCTCGCGCGTGCCGCCGGCCACGAGTTGCTCGCGCCGACCAAGGACCAGCTAGACCTGTTCGACCCTGTCGCTGTCGCGCACGCCACACATGGCGTCGATGCCGTTGCTTCACCTGGCCACTCGGATCCAGCCGCTCGAGCAGCTCGACGACCCAGAGGCATGGCGCGATAACGATCGCCTTCGGGCCGACGCCTCGAGAATCCTCGTGGACGCCGCGCTCGCGGGCGACGTCGCCGCTTATGTGCAACCGACCGTCACGTTCGTCTACCCGAGCTGCGGGCCCGTCTCCGAAGACACCCCGGTCAGCGAAGTCCCGGCGATCCTGCGCTCCGCGATCACCGCGGAGCGTGAGGCCGATCGATTCGCACGGAGCGGCCGCCGGGGAATCGTTCTCCGCCTCGGACTCCTCGATGGGCCAGGCACCGGACACGATGCGCCCATGCGGTCGCTCGGTGCCACCCTCCACGTCGCCGACGCGGCACGGGCCCTGCTCGCAGCGCTCACTCTCCCCAGCGGTGTCTACAACGTCTGTCGCGACGGCGAACGCATATCCAACCATCGCTTTACACATACCGCCGGCTGGCACCCGAGCCAGTAACAGATCAATGGCGATTCCGCCGTTGCGGACCCAAGCCCCGCCCGCGCCCGTCACGCGGCCGTCCGGCGTTTTCACAGGTTGTGGCGATCGTTTACGCCGAGTTTTTGCATCGCGTGGTATAGATGCGATTCGACCGTTCTTATAGACAGCGTCAGGCGCTCGGCGATATCGGCGTTGGAGAGGCCTTGTGAGGCCAATTGGACGAGTTGTGACTCGCGCTGGGTCAGCTTGACGGCTGTGTTGTCGAGTTCGGTCATCGGGGGCAGCGCGCTGTGTTGGCCGCGTGCGCTGAGGTCCCGGCATCGGTCAGCGGCTTGGCGGGCCGAGTTCTGGCGGCCTTCGCGCGCGAAGGCGTCGGCGGCGTGCGCGGCGGCTTCGGTGGCGTACCGCAGCGCGCCGATCTGTTCCATCCGATCGGCGACTCGAAGGAGGCCGGGACCGTTATCCGCGGCGAGGGCGGTGACGTGATCGGCGTAGAAAGTGACGAGCCGCGCGTCGCAGCGCGCTGCGAACCGACGCAGTGACTCTGCGAGCCGCCGAGCGGAAGCGCCGGCGCGCATCGCTTCATAGGTCAGGCGTGCTGCGTGAACCGGGCTTGGCGACAGCTGCTCCGCGGCGTCGATTAGAAGCTGTTGCGCGTGCGGCGCATCTCCGGTGGCGTGTGCTGCCCAGGCCTCGGCACGTACGACGTAGGGCTGCTGATGCGCAAGGGGTCCCGCCTCGCCCACGCGCGCGCGGCATCGGCTCAGCGCCGGCCCTATTGCGGCGAGATCGTTGGAGAAGCATGCAACGCCGACCTGCATCGCGTCAACGACCGGCAGCAGCCCAACCGGGTCGTGGTATTCCAACTGCACTTCGGCCTCCGCGAGGAGCCTTCCCGCGTCGATATACCTGCCCGCCGAGAAGTGCAGGCACGCGAGCGAGTACGCCGCCTGGCCGGCGGCTGCGCGATCGGCAAGACGCACACCGTTCTCAAGGGCACCGGTCATCCAGGCGGCGAGCTCGGTCCACCGCTCACCGGTCTCGAGGATCACCCGACTCCAGAGCGAGAGCGCGATCGCCTGGCTCAGATCGCGCAGCGGCAGCTCCGGTCGAATCCTCGTCGCGAGTTGCAGCGCCTCGGCGGTCCGGCCGCTGTAGAAGAGGTTCGCGACGTGCACCGGCTCGATCTGATCGCGGATGTCTGTTCCGATCTCGGGGGCCGACAGAAGCTCCGTGGTCGCCGAGACGTTGAGACCGAGGCGTTCAAAGGATGCGACCCGCAGGCGCAGCGGGTGCAGACGCTCCTGCCAAGCGGGGTCCGGCCACCAACCGGACGCGCGGTCGAGCAGTTCCTGGAGCTCGGCGGGCCGTTTGAGCCCCCAGTGCAAGATCTCGCTCTGCTGCTCGAGATACTCCAGGGCGGCGTTCTGGCTGTCGATGCTGTCTTCGGCTGACGCCAGGACCGCGGTTGCGTCGGCAAACCGGCTGCGTACCGTGTAGGCCCTGGCCAACAGCAGGGCCGCGTCTATACCGCCCCCGGCTTCCCATGCCTGCTTCGCCAGTGCCGCGCCGAACTCAGGGTCGCCGGCAAGGTTCGCCGCTCGGGCGGCCCGAAGCATCAACTGGATCGAGATCACTTCGCCCGCGTCGATCAGCCAGCGGGCCAGACGGAGAGAGTCTTCGGGCGTTCTCGATCCACTTGACTGGATGGTCTCCGCGAGACGTAACCGTGCCTCACGCGCTCGCAACGAGGGCAGTCCCGCGCGGATCACTTCACTGTAGAGCGGATGAGCGAGTCGCACCTCCGCGCTCCGGCCCGCCCCGCGGATGCTGACCAGCCCGCGACCCTCGGCCGCCGCCAGCGGCTCGGCGCCGACGAGATCCAAGAGCTCCGCCAGACGCAACGGCTCACCGAAAGCCAACAGCTCGAGCGCTCGCTGCTGCGCGTCCGTGAGGCCCGCCATCCGAGCGGCAACCAGCTCACTCAGCGACGCGCTGACGGCCGGTCGGGCCGGCAGCCGCCAGAGGCCACTCACCCGTTCAAGCGCACCACCGGCGATCGCTCCGAGCACCAGCTCGCGAACGTAGAGCGCGTTGCCTTGACTAGTCTGCGCGACCCAGCGGCGCGCCCCGAGCTCGACCGGGCCACCCACGATCTGCTCCATCAGGGTCTCGGTCTCGATTTCGGTCAGGACGCGAAGGTCAAGCTGCTGCGCGCCAGCGTCCTTCCATAGCGACACGACCGCATCCGGGCAGGACTCACCACTGCGGACCGTCGCCACCACGAACGCAGCGCCGGTGGTCACCAGATGCAGGACCAGCGTCGCTGAGGTGGGATCGAGCCACTGGGCGTCATCGACTCCAAGCACGAACGGGCGGCCAGCGGCCTGTTCGCGCAACGCCGCGACGCTGCGTTGCATCAGCACGAACAGCTCATCAGAACGCACGTCGGGCGGGATGATCGCGGCGAACGCACCCAACGGGACGCTCCTGGCGCTCTGGGTGGCCTGGACCCAGCCAGTCGCACATCCGCGGTCCTCGAAGATGGCCAATGCCTCGCGTGCCAACCGAGACTTACCAACCCCGGCCCCCGCCCGGATGACGATCCCAGCCGATCCTTCGGTGTGTGAGGCCGTCACTCTCTCCAGCTCAACGGCGCGACCGACGAGCGCCCAGGACGGCACCGCCGACATCAGAACCCGCCGCTGATCATCCGCGGAGGTACCGCTCCGGCGACGGTGGGCGTGGCTGGTCCCTCGTCTGGCGCCAGACGTCGACGTCGACCCCGATCACCGGATTCTCGATGCGTGCGGCGCGGCGCATGCCGAGCTTGACCGCGACACGCCTCGATCGCTCGTTCTGGGGGTGGATGATCGAGATGATCTCGATCAGCCCCAGCCGGGCGAACGCGTCGTCGCGCGCCGCGATCGCAGCCTCAGTCGCCAGGCCCCGCCCCCAAGCAGAACGGGCCAACCGCCACCCCAGCTCGGGCGCCGGTCCAGCAGCCGCTAGAAAGGCCGGCACGTGGGCAAGACCGGCGAACCCAAGGAAGCGGCCCGCATCCGCGCGCTCGGCCGACTCCAACGCCCACGGACCGTAGCCATAACGCTCCCAGTGATCGACGATCTGCCCGAAGAACGCCGCGACCGCCGCCTCATCCACCGGCCGGTTGAGATACCGACCGACCTCCGTATCGCGATTGATTACCGCCATCGCAGACTCATCCTCTGCGCGCCAGCGGCGCAACAGCAGACGCGGCGTTCGCAGCTCATCCACAAACCGAAGTATCGGACACCCGCCCACCCACGGGCCCGGACCCCACCCTCCGAAGGATCCGTACTGAGCCGGGCGCCGGCTCAAAAGATCAGTACTCGCCTACTGAAGACACCGCCTCCATCCACCGGCAGCCTTGCACCCACAGCAACAACGAACCGCGCTCTCGGGCGCATTCGACGAACGGAGGAAGCGAAATCATGTCTACGGGATCGACCACCGCCGGGCGGATACAGGAACGCGGCAAGACGGGGTTCGGGATCTACGTGGCGTTCGTGCCCTGGGTCCTGTTCACGCTCATAACCCAGCACGACGGTCTGAAGGCCGCCGCGATCGCGGCCCTGGCAGCGTCCGTCATCATCGCGCTTCCCGGACTGTTCGCGGGACGTCCCAAGTTGCTCGAGCTCGGGGCGGTTGTCGCTTTCGCCGGCTTCGCGATCGTCGCTTTCGGGGCCGATGCCGCGACCACCGCGCTGGTGGCGCGCTACGCCCGAGCGATGGCTGCCGGCGTGTTGGCGCTGATCGCGTCCGGCTCTCTGCTACTGACCCCGTTCACCGAGCAATACGCGCGCGAGTCCGTCCGCCGCGAGCTCTGGTCATCGCCTCGGTTTAAGCAAATCAACCGCCGGCTGACGCTCATGTGGGCCTGGGTGTTCGTCGCGATGATCCCCTCGCATCTGATCGCCGGCGCCGTCGACACCCGGCGTGCGAACACCATCTTCAACTGGGTCGTGCCGATCGTGCTCGTCATCTGGGCCGCCAAGCGGACCGCCGCTGTGAGTGAAGCCGAAGACGAGGTGGCACGATGATCAGGGGTCCAAGGACGAGGACTTTCAGTTCGGCCTGGAGGTTGCCCTCGGATACACCACGCGACCGCGCTGTACCGCATCTCGCACGCCACGCAGCTATGTGGGTCCACGGCGGCGCCGCGGCCGGCGAACGCGGCTACCACTGGATGACCTTCGACGGTCCAGGCCAGCAGGCCACGCTCTACGAGCAAGGAATCCCGTTCCGGCCCGACTGGGAGGCAGTCCTCACCCCCCGTACTCGACACGATGCTCGCACGTTCCGACGTCGACCCCGATCACGTCGCCGTGATCGGCGTCAGCCAGGGCGCCTACTGGATCCCCCGCGCGCTTGCGTTCGCCACCGCCGCGACCCTGCGGTTCCGCGGCAAACCGTACGGGGCCATCCACGACTCGCGCTACGACCTCTATCGCGCAGTCTCTGCCTACAAACTCGGCGACGAGCTACAGCGAATCGACACGCCACTATTGATCACCGAGCCCCAAGGCGAACAATCCTGGCCCGGACAATCCCAGCAACTCTACGACCGCGTCGCCGGGGCCTAACCGGAACGACTCTCTCAGAGCGAACCGCCCCTATCGCGCTGCCACGAACGGGATCGCCATTGCGACTGTTGCCCTCAAGAAGTCGTTGTCGCCGTCGCGGCGACCATCGCGGCTAGCGCCTCGGCCTCTTCGGCCAGCTTGCGGTACTCGGCCAGCATCTCGGGTGAGTCGATCTCAGAGAGCTGTCGCCGGCACGCCAGCACGTACGCGTACCCAGCGGTCGGAAAGACGTCCTTCACCGCCTCGTATGCGCGCTTCACGCGGGCTTGCTCTTCGGTCAGGGCCATGAGGTCTCCTAGGGAAGGTAACGGGCGATCAAACTAAGGGTCTATCCGCCACACCTGGGAGGCTGAAGGCGCATGTCGGTTCTGGTGCATCAGGCGCTCACGCCTGGCGGGAGACACCGACCGACCGGCGTCAGGTCTGCAGGTCGAGGATGGCGTCGCCTAGCCATGCAGCCTCCTCGGCCCAGGACGCGACGGGGCGAGCGGACGGACCACGAACTTCGACAGACCGGCACCGACGTAGCCCTCGACGAAGTCGCGCAGGCCGGTCCGGCCGACCGGCACGAAAGCCAGCGGGTCGACGTCGGGACGGCGCGCGGCGAGCAGGCCGAGCGCTTGGCGCTCTCCCGACTGGCCGAGGCCGGTGACGACGCAGAGCAGCAGCCGGCCGCCGGAGATCTGGTCGAGCTGAGCCAACTCCTTGGCCAGCAGGAACCGGTTGCGGCCGAGGGGGACGACGTTGGTGCCGAGATGCTGCAGCGGGGACATCGTGAGCTATCAGTTCACGACCAGCGAGAACCTCCCGTTCAACGCCCCAGACCCTGATCGACGGCTTCCCGAGCGTCGCGAACGTCACCGGTGTGAGCAGGCTGTGGAGTGTCACCCCGGCCGGCCAGAACGGCGCCGTCGGGACACCGAGTACAAGGCTCGGGTAACTGCGAGCGTGGACGGTCTGGAACGTCGCCCTAGCGCGCCCCGTTCAGCGGCAGCCAGACGTGGAAGACCGTCCGACCGGGCTTTGACTCGAAGTCGATCGACCCGCCCAGTCGTTCGGTCACGATCCGGCGCGCGGTGTCGAGGCCGAGCCCAGTGCCCTCGCCGACGTCCTTGGTGGTGAAGAACGGGTCGAAGAGGTGACCGCGGATGTTCTCGGGGATCCCGGGGCCGTCGTCGGCGACGTCGACTCGCGCGCAGGCGCCGTCGCGCTCGGTGACGATCTGGATCGTGCCCTTATCGCCGAGCGCCTCGATCGCGTTGGCCAGCAGGTTGGTCCAGACCTGGTTGAGCTCGGAGCCGCGCAGCGTGATCTTCGGAAGCGAGCGGTCGTAGTTGCGACGGACCTCGATCGAGGTGTGCTTCAGCTTGTGGCCGAGCACCATCAGCGTCGTCTCGAGTCCTTCGTGCACGTCGGTGTCGACGAGCTCGCCGCGATCCATGAACGCGTACGCCTTGACCGCCTTGACGAGCTTGCTCATCCGCTCGGTCGACTCGGCGATCTCGGCCGCGAGCCCGCGAGTCGTCAGCGATGCGGCGATCCACTCGACGGCGGCGCTCGTGCCCGGGCCGGCGCTCTCGGCCAGCCGGTCGAGCCAGACCGCGTCGATGCCGGCGGATACGAGCGGCTCGGTCAACCGCCAGGGCTCGCGCACGCCGAAACGCTCGAGCGAGTCCAGCAGCTCGTCTTCGGCGTCGGCCGAGTCGAGCGCGGACAGCGCGTCCGTTGCGCTCGCGCGCTCCATCGCCTCGCGTTGCATCGCCACCAGCTCCTCCACCTGCGCGCGCTCGACGCCGGACTCGACGAACAGCCCGATCGTCGAGGCGAGCACGTCGAGCGCGTCAGCGAGGTCGGAGGCCGCCCGCCGCGCCGCGCTGGCCGGATTGTTCAGCTCGTGCGCGAGCCCGGCCGCCATCGTCCCGAGCGAGGCCAGGCGCTCGCGATTCTGCTCGCGGGCGGCGATCCGCGTGGCCACCGGACGAATTGCGCGCATCACCCGCCGGAACACGGGACGCTGACCGGTCACGAGCCGGGTGAAGTCCTCCGCCGCGATGGCCGCGACCCGGACATCGCTCACCGCGCGCATCTCGCCGGCGTAGCCGGTCTCCGTGAGCACGGTGATCGCGCCCATCCAGGTGGGCGCGGTCTGCCGAGTGATCGGCTCGACCCGGCCCGCCTCGACGACCAGCCCCTGCACGACCCCACGCAGCAACAACATGAACTCGACGATCTGCCCCGCCTCGGCCACGACCGCGTCGGCCGGCAGCTCCCGAATCTCCGCCACCTCGCGCCAGCGCGCGAGCTGCTCGTCGTCGAGCTCGTCGAACAGGTCGATCGTCCGCAGCTCTTCGAGCGTTGGCCGCGCGGGCTCGCTCATGGATTCGCGAGGTACTCGTGGATCAGTGACACCGCCATCGAGCCCTCGCCGACGGCGCTGGCCACGCGCTTGATCGAGCGCATCCGAACGTCGCCGGCGACGAACACGCCGGGCACGCTCGTCTCGAGCGCGTAGGGGTCGCGCGAAAGCGGCCAGCCGTTATCGCGGACGTCCGGACCGGCGAGGATGAACCCGCGTTCGTCCCGGGCGACCACGCCCTCCAGCCAGTCGGTACGGGGGGACGCCCCGATGAACACGAAGCAGGCGTCGACCTCCTCCAGGGTCTCGGTGGCATCCTGGCCGCGGATCCGCAGGGCCTGGAGATGGCCGTCCAATCCCTCCGCGGCGACCGCCTGAGATCGCGTTCGCACCTCGATGTTCGAGATCGCCGCGATCTGCTCGATCAGGTACTGCGACATCGACTTCGCCAGCGAATCCGCGCGGATCAGCATCGTGACCCGTCCCGCGTACCCGCTGAAGTACACGGCGGCCTGACCGGCCGAGTTCGCGCCGCCGATCACGAACACGTGCTGGTTGGCGCACGCGCGCGCTTCGGTGAGGGCCGCGCCGTAGTAGACCCCCGCGCCGGTCAGCTCGGCAAACCCGGGCACGTCGAGCTGTCGATACGTGACGCCCGAGGCGACCAGGACGGTGTTGGCGCTGAGCACGCCGCCGCCGGTCAGCTCGACGAGCCGTCCCGACCCCTCGACGCGCAGCGCGACCGCCTCCTGCACGGTGACGAGCTCGGCCCCAAGCCGCCGCGCCTGGTCGGTCGCCCGCCGGGCGAGGTCCGAACCGCTCAAGCCGGCCGGGAAGCCGAGGTAGTTCTCGATCAGGCTCGACTGGCCGGCCTGGCCGCCCGGAGCCTCGCGCTCGACCATCACCGTCCGCAGGCCCTCGGACGCGCCGTACACCGCCGCGGCGAGGCCGGCCGGGCCGCCACCGACGATCACGAGGTCGTAGTGATCGCCGATCGGCTGTGCCGAGATCCCGAGTCGCTCGGCGAGCTCGAGCATCGTCGGGCGCTCGAGGACTGATCCTTCCTCGAGCAGGGCGACCGGGAGCCGATCGGCGTCGACGCCCGCCACCGCCAGCAGCTCGCGCGCCTCGCTGTCGCGCTCCACGTCGAGCCACCGCGCCGGCACGCGATTGCGGGCGAGGAAATCGCGCAGGTCGTGCGACTGCTTCGAAAAGCGGTGGCCAATCACGCGCACGCCGCCCGAGTCGAGGGCCGCACCCGCCTCCCAGGTCGTCAGCAGGTCCTCGACGACGGGAAACAGCTGTTCTTCCGGCGGGTCCCACGGCTTCAGCAGGTAGTAGTCGAGCGACACCTCGTTGATCGCCTGGATCGCCGCCTCGGTGTCCGCGTACGCCGTCAACAGCACGCGCTTGGCCTCCGGCACGATCTCGCGGGCCCTGACCAGGTAGTCGGTGCCCGACAGTCCGGGCATGCGCTGGTCGGCCACGAGCAGCGCCACCTGCTCGCCGCGCGCGCGAATCTGCTTGAGCAGATCGAGCGCGTCGTCTCCGGAGCCGGCGCGCATGATCCGGTAGCGCTCGCCAAAGCCGCGTCTCAGATCCCGCGCGACCGCTGCGAGCACCGCCGGCTCGTCGTCGACCGCGACGATCGCGGGACGGCGTCGCTGATCCTGGCCGTTGTGCTGCTCGGCCCGTGTCCCCGGTGTCTCGAGCACATAGCCGATGCTATGCGACCGGCGTCATCGGCACCCGAACGACGCGTTCGGTCATCGTGGTTATTGTCGGGCAGGTGTACCCAGAGGGCTTCTCCTCGGGGCCGCGGCGCTCGTTAAACCGATCGGAGTGGCCTATGCTCTCTTCAGCCGAACACAATCGCTCTGCTCGAAGCGCTCTGGCGCATCTGGAGCGGCTGATCCTCCGCCACCACGGCCGCACCTTGATCGAACCATCCAAGCGTGACCGCCCTCGACGGCGGACCTCGCATACCCCTCCCCGACGCGGTGAGCTCACGAATCGCGCAGGGACGCTCGGCCGAGCACCGGTGGCATGAGCACGAACGTTGACGCTTTGCTCGATGCGCTCCGAAGCCACCAGCCGGCCGACCTCTCGATCGAGCGATCCTCCGGCACGACGGAGGTGAAGGTCGGCCCCGACGCGATTGCGCGGATCGATGAGCGGCGAGAGAGACTGGTCGTGTACGCGCCCGCCGACACCCGTTCGAGGCTCCTGGCCCGGTTTCCGGCGGCGCAGCCTGATCCGGCAGGTCTCGCGTTCGATCTCAGGGGCGGCGACCAGCAGGCAGCGGCCCTCGCGATGCTGCAAAGCCGAGCCAGGGTTCAGCGCGTGGGGTGGCAGTATCGAGAGCGCTCGCCCTGAGCATCAGGGCGCGTTCAGAGATCGCCGTCGCGCAACGTGATGCCCGTCAGTCCCAGCACCACGAGCGACACCGCCAGGACGATCGCCAGTGCGGCCACGTCCGCGTGCAGCGTCGCCGCCACGACCCCGAAGGCGACCAACGCGGTCACGACGCGCGAGCAGTAGCCGACGAGCCTCTGCCGTTCGTTTCCCATATCCGAGCAACGACCTCGGGCTTTACGAACTTGCCGCCGGCCGCGCATGCCAGCAAGCGCACCAGCTCAGGCGCTTCGCCGCGCGGTGACCTCGATCTCGATCCGCATCCGCGGATCGACGAGGTCCGCGATGAGCGCGGTGCTCGCCGGCCGGATCTCGTCGAAGTACTCGCGCAGGACCGGCCAGCAGTCGGCGTAGTCCTCCGCGCGCGGGAGGATGTAGACCGCGCGGACGACATCCGCCAGCGAGAACCCCGCCTCCCGCAAGGCAGCGGCGATGTTCTCGAGCGCCTGACGGGTCTGCTCCCCGACATCCGGCGAGATCGTCATCGTGGCGTAGTCGAATCCGGTCGTGCCGGAGACGAACGCCCACTCATCGTCGACGACGACGCGGGAGTAGCCGACCTCCTGCTCCCACTTCGAACCGGTCGAGATCAGGCGGCGGGCCATGGTGCTCATGTTCTCATCCAGAGCCGCTCGAGCGACGCGTGCCGCGGACCTGCGCGAGCGCCACGTCGGGCGCCGGGTCGTGGCCTCAGAGCATGCCGGCGGCGGCGCCCGGCCTGGCGCCACTGTTCTTGAGCGCCTCGGCCGCCTGACGCAGGTAGCGCATCGCGCGCCACTTCGCGGTGGGGCCGAGGAACCGCGCCAGCTCGCGGCCGTCGCTCAGCTGGACCGACCAGCCGTAGCGGATCGGCCGCATCATCATCCGTAGGGCGCTCATGACGGGGTCCCTCCGGAGAGCGTGGTCTCGGTGTTCGTAAATTCGTTCATCTGTCATTCCACCTGACTTGCTTGAGTAATCAATGGTACTCCTCGCTCACCGTCGGCCAATGGGGTGTCCGGTGAGCGGGGGGGTGGCCACCCCACGATCGGCGCGGTCACATGGCGAGTCCGCTGGTCGGTCATGACCCCGCCTCGAAGGCGGGCTCGAGCGACGGACGCGGCTTCGGGCTCGGCTCGGCCTCGATCGCGACTCTGAGGGAGGCGGCGCCCGAGCCACCGCGGCAGGGCCCAGGTGGTTCGGCCGAGGAAGTGAAGGACCGCGGGCAGCAGGAGCATCCTGACCACGACCGCGTCGAGCAAGACGGCGCTCGCCATCGCGAGCCCGAACATCTCGAGGACGCGATCGCCGCTGATCGCGAAGGCGCCGAAGACAGCGACCATGACCGCGGCGGCGGCCGTGATCACCCGGCCGGTGCGGGCGAGGCCCTCGCGGACGGCGAGCGCTTGCGTCCCCCCCGCGCCTGCCATTCCTCGTGCACGCGCGAGACCAGGAAGACCTCGTAGTCCATCGACAGCCCGAACACGATCGCGAATGCGAGCACGGGGATGAACGCGTCGATCGGTCCCGGCTGGACGCCGAACAGCCCGCCGAGCCAGCCCCGCTCGAACACCGCCTGGATGATCCCGAGCGATGCCCCGATCGAAAGCAGGTTCATCAACGCGGCCTGGACCGGGATCACGAGCGATCGGAACACGATCAGCAATAGCAGCGCCGCCACCGCGACCACGACCCCGATGAACAGCGGCAGCTTGCTCGACGAGCACGTGGGAGAAATCAACTTGCGCCGCCGTGGCGCCACCGACGTACACGCGCGACCCCGGTGCTGCGCTCGATCGGCGGAATCACCCGGTCGCGGAGTTGCGTGACCAGGCTGGACGTCTGCGAGCTCTGCGGTGAGGTCGCCGGATTGGCCACCACCGAGGCCGTCGTCCCGGCGGCGTTGAGCCAGCGGTGTCGCCACGGACGCGATTCCGGGAGTGGGTACACAACGCATGCGTCAGCTCGCCGAGCGAGGCGGAGTCGTTCGCGTTGCGGGGCGCCACCGCCAGCTGCAGCGGGCCGTTGAAGCCGGGGCCGAACCCACCGGCGAGCAGGTCGTACGCCTGTCGGGTCGTCTGGTTGGCCGGGTTGGTGCCAAGCATAGCTCGACGCGAGCCGGAGCCCGAGGGCGGGCGCGGCGAGCGTCAGCATCAGCCGCGGTCGCAGCGACCGCGGTCACGGCGGGTCGCCTCTGCACCCGCTGCACCCAGCGCAGCCAGAATCCCGGACCCCAGTCCCGTCGGCATCGCGCGCCGCCTGGCGCCTTCCGACCTCGCCGACGCGCCGTCCGATCAGGCTGAGGAACGCGGGGAGGAGGGTGAGCGAAGCCGCGAGCACCAGCACAACTCCCATCGCCGCGGCGACCGCGGCTCCGTTCAACAGGCTCACGCCGAGCGCGGAACATCCCGAGCAACGCGATCACGACGGTGACGCCGGCGAACAGGACGGCGCGGCCAGACCTTGTTGAGTGCGGCTTCGACCGCTTTCCTCCACGTCGCCGCCGTTGGTGCGATAGTTCTCGCGGAAGCGGGTGACGATGAACAGCGCGTAGTCGACGCCGACGCCGAGCCCGATCATCAGCGCGAGCTCGGTCGCGAAGCTCGGCATATCGATCACGTGGCTGGCGAGGTTGATCACCCCGATCCCGGCGCCGAGGCCGAGCAGCGCGGTCGCGATCGGAAGTCCCATCGCGCTGAACGAACCGAAGCTGATCAGCAGGATCAGAATCGCGGCGGCGATCCCGACGACTGTCGCGAATCCGAGCGACGCCTGCTGCGCCTGCTCGATCGCCTGGCCGCCGAGCTGGACGTCGAGCGTCGCCGACCGCGCCGACTCGGCGGTTGTGATCACGCTGTCGACCGCCGCCTTCGGGAGCGCGTTCGCGCGCTCGTCGAAGTTCACGGTGGCGAACGCGATCGTTTCGTCACGGGAGACCGCGTGCTGGCCTGCCGCGTACGGGCTGACCACGCCGGTGACGTGGGGGAGGGACGCGACGCGCTTCAGCGTCGCCGCGATCGCCCTGCGATCGGCTGAGTCCGTGAGCTTGCCGGGCTTGGCATGGAACACGATCTGGTCTGCGTCCCCCGCCTGGGCGGGAAAGTGGCTCTGGAGCAGATCAACGGCCCGCTGGGAGTTTGTCCCCGGCAGCGTGAAGCTGCTCGCCGTCTTTCCCAGCCGGCCCGAGAAACCGCGAAGACCCCGACCACGGCGACGATCCAGCCGATCACGACCGTCCGTCGGTGCCGCATTGTCCAGCGCGATATTCACCATTTTCGCTCCAGCTTCATAGGTAGCAATTTTGCAGGCAATGCATTTATATACCAGCTGCACGGTAACGTCAACACTCATTGCAAAATTTCCGCTTGTGAAGGTTTTTCGCTAAGCTCGGAGCTGATGAGTTCTCTGGCGCCTTCGGCCAAGCCCGGTCTGCGCGAGCGCAAGAAGCAACAGACCCGCGACGCAATCGCCCGCGCGGCACTGCGGCTGTTCGCGGAGCGCGGCTACGACGAGACCACACTCGCCGAGATCGCGGAGGCCGCGGACGTCGCTCCGCGGACGATCTTCGCCTACTTCGAGAGCAAGGAGGACATCCTGTTCTCCGAGGAAAGCGGCATCGTCAACGAGCTGAAGCGGCGGCTCGATGAACGTCCAGACGGCGCGACCACGGTCGACGCGCTCCGCGAGTTCGTTGCGTGTATGCAGTCCCCGGACGAAGACGCGATGCTCCGCAAGAAGGTCATCATGGCCAATCCCGCGCTACAGATGAAGATGCGCGCGCGCCACGTCCAGCTCGAGCCGATGCTCGCCGAGTCGATTGCGCGGGATCTCGGCACCGACCGCGACGACATCCGCCCGCTGCTGATCGCGGCCTCGATGAAGGCGGCGTTCGAGTCCGTCAGCGAGCGGTTGTTCGAGGCCGAGTCAGGCGGCGAGCCGATCACGCACGAGCAGAGCATGGCGATCCTCGACGAGGTGCTCGAGTTCCTGCGTGGCGGACTCGAGGCGATCCAGCACGAATAGCGTGACGCCGCCGGCGCCGTAGCTGACGTGGGGGAGGCAAAGATGCCTCGCCGCAGTGACGACAGTGTGACCGGGCGCCCCCTAGCCTGTCCGGGCGTGGAAGCGCAGATCGATGTCAGCGCCGGCTCCGGGAGCGAAGCGCGGATGGGCGGGGCAGCGAGCGAGTCCGCGGCGTTGCTGGCGTCCGGGGTGGTCAAACGCTACGGATCGTCGTGGCGCTCGAGCGGGTCGGGCTGTCGGTGGCGCAGGGAGAGCTCGTCGGCCTGCTCGGCGCGAACGGCGCCGGCAAGTCGACGCTGGTGAAGATCGCGTGCGGGCTGGTGCGGCCGACGAGCGGCACGGCCACCATCGGCACGCCGGCCGGCCTCGCGAGGCACGACGGCACTGGGTTACCTTGCCGAGCTGTTCCGTTTCCCCGGCTGGTCCACCGCGGAGGAGGTACTCGAGCTTCACCAGCGCCTGTCGGGATCCGCGGGCGGCGAGCGCGAGCGGTACGGCTGCTCGAGCTCGTCGGCCTGCGCGACGTCGCCCGCCGGCGCGTCGAGGGGATGTCGAAGGGGATGCAGCAGCGGCTCGGCATCGCACAGGCGCTCGTCGGCGAGCCGAGGCTGCTGCTGCTCGACGAGCCGACCTGCGCGCTCGATCCCGCGGGGCGCCGGGCGATCCGTGCGCTGCTGCTCGAATCTGCGCGATCGCGGTATCGCGGTCCTGCTCAACTCACACCTGCTGTCCGAGGTCGAGCTAGTATGCGACCGCGTCGCGATCCTCTCGGGCGGCAAGGTCGTAGCGGACGGGCGGCCCGAGGAGCTCACGCACGCCGGTGGCGTCGAGGTCCAGACCGGGAACGGCACGAGGCGCTTCCCCGACGCGCGCCGGGAGGACGTCCCGAAGATCGTTTCCGAGCTCGTCTCCGCCGGGGTCGACATCTACGAGGTGACGATCATCCGCTCCACGCTCGAGGACGCCTATCTCGAGGCGGTCGATCCCAATTGAGACCGGCGCTGATCATCGCGCGTCACGTCCTCCAGGAGAGCGTCCGACGGCGCGTGTTCGTCGTCGTGCTCGTGCTGACGCTGCTGTTCCTCGCCCTGTTCACGCTCGCGACCGTCGAGGCGTTCAACGCCCAGCAACCGTTCGGAGGCGGCGGCTCGTTCAGCCCCCACGCGATCACCGCGGTCACCCTGAACGGCCTCGGGGTGTTCGCGTCGCTGTTCCTCGCGACGGTCCTTGCGGTGTTCCTCACGCTCGGTGCGGTACGAGGCGACGCGGAACGAGGCCTGCTGCAGCCGCTCGTCGTCCGTCCGCTCGGACGCCGGGAGTTCCTGCTCGGCCGGTTCGTCGGAGCCGTCGCGGTGTGCGTCGCGTATGTCGTCGTCCTGTACGCGCTGGTGGTGTTGATCGTCCACCAGGCCGGTGGTCTCTGGCCCGACTACGTGATCGGCCCGGGGGCCGCGCTCGCAGGCGCGGTCACGCTCCTGGTCGCGATGTCGTTGCTCGGCTCGGTGTTCCTGTCGGCGACCGCAAACGGAATCGCGATGTTCATGCTGTACGGCGCCGGACTGGTATCAGGTCTACTCGCGGCGATCGGGGCGGCCCTGAACGCGCACACCGTGCTCACGATCGCGCACGACATCACGCTGGCGCTCCCGTTTGAGGGCCTCTATCAGTCCGCGCTCCACGCGCTCGGGTCGAACCAGACCGGCCTGACCCGAGTCCTGGTCAACCTCGGCCCGTTCGGCGCATCGCATCCAAACAGCGTCTGGTTTGACATCTGGGCGGCCGCCTACGTCGCGATCCTCGCGGTACTGGCCACGGTCGGCTTCGAACGCCGAGACCTCTGACCGCTGACCTCCGAGCGCCGAGCGCGAGGGGCGCTGCGGACCGTTCCGCGCGCCTTGCTTGCCCGGACGATCGTGGCTTATCGAGTTTGGCACGACGAGACAACGCCGGAGCGCATCCAGCCACCCGCTGCGATCGCCGTCGCCGCCGTAGCGAGCACGTCGCCGCCTGACGAGGCTGACCCTGCTGGCGTCCCGTGACGTGAGCCGGATCCAGGCCCCCCGGCGGCCCGATCGTTGGCGCGCGAAGTCAGGATCCGCGGCCGGAGGCGCCCGGTTCGAGGTCGAAGGGCGGTCCCACGGGCTCGAGCGCGAGCTCGAGTCGGCGCGGACGCGGTCGCCGGCCTGCGTGCGGGGTTACTCGAGATCGTGACCCGGGCCGCGCGCTGGAGGAGGTGGTGTCCCGGCGCGCGCAGCTCGCGTGATGAGTGCGTCAGCACCTCCGCCTCATGGCGAAGCAGGTATCGCTTGCGGTCGAGACCGCCCGCGTAGCCGGTGAGATCGCCCCCCGAGCCGATCACGCGGTGGCAGGGGACGATGATCGAGATCGGGTTGCTGCCGTTCGCGGCGCCGACGGCGCGCGCGGCGCTCGGCGCTCCGAGATAGTTGGCGAGTTCGCGGTAGCTCACCGTCTCGCCGTAAGGAATTTCGAGCACCGCGCTCCATACATTGCGGCGAAACGGGGTAGCTCCGTCCAGGTCGAGGATTGCGTCGAAGGTGATGCGCTCGCCGTCGAAATACTCTTCGAGCTGTTCGCGCACCGTGGCGAACGCCGAGTCCGAACGGCGCCGGCCACGCACGAGGTCCGCGTCCTCGGACGCTGGGGGCGTGTACAGGCCGGTCAGTCGGTCGCCGTCGCCGCACAGCAGGAGCCGGCCGATCGGGCTCGGCAAGAACGAGTAGAGGCGGGGTGGTGTCTGATTCGTGGTTGTCATCGCGGGCGTAGAACGGTGGCCGGTTCAGGCGGCGTGAGATGGCGACGCGAGCTGGGCCCACAGGTGCTGGGTCGCGTAGGCGCGGTACGGGCGCCACTCTTCGGCGACCGCGCTCGCGCCGGCGGGGCTGCCGTCGCGGCCGAGCCGCTCGAGACCGTGGCGCACGCCGAGATCGGTGGGCATGAACGCGTCGGCGTCGCGCAGCGCGCGCATCGCGATGTAGGCGACCGTCCACGGCCCGATTCCGGGCAACGCCAGCAACCGCAGCTGGATCTCGGCGGTGTCGAGGTAGTCGGTGTCGAGAACGACCTCACCGTCGGCGATCGCGGTCGCGAGGCCGATGAGTGCGCGCCGGCGCGACCACGGCATCGCCAGTTGCTCGGGGTCGGCACGCGCGAGTGCGGCGGCCGACGGGAACAGATGCGTCACCGCTCCGACGGGCTGCTCGATCGGCTCGCCGTATTTCTTGACGAGCCGCCCCGCGAGCGTGGCGGCGCCGGCGAGCGAGACCTGCTGCCCGAGCACGGCGCGGATCGCGAGTTCGTTCGGCTCGACGACCCCGGGCACCCGGCGCCCCGGGGCCGCCCGCACGATCGCGCCGATCAGCTCGTCGCCTCCGAGCGCGTCGACGATCGGCTTCGGATCGGTGTCGAGGTCGAGCAGCCGCCGGCACGCCGCCACCGCCCCGTCGAGATCGCGGCTGTCGTCTAGCCAGAAGGTGGCCTCGACGTCATCGGCTCCGTTGCGGAGCGCGACCACGCCGCTCCCGTGCTGGAGGCGAAGGCTGCGGCAGTAGACACCGTCGGTCACGGCTTCCACGCCGGGAACGGCCCGGGCTTCGAAGAACCGCACGAGGCCGGCCACGTCGCACGGCGTTCGATACGGCAGCCGGAGCTCGACCGCGGCCACCGGTCAGAGCCGGAAGACCAGGATCAACTCGTCACGGTCATCGCCGGGGCGAGCCGGATCGCGCCGGGGTGTCGGCCGACGATGCTGTACCCGAACCGCTCGTAGAACCCTTCGACTCCGGTCCCGCCACGCGTCGTCAGCATCAGCTGCTGGAGCCCGAGCCCCGCGGCGGTCCCGTGCAGTCCCTCGAGCAGGAGGCGACCGGCGCCGCAGCCTTGGAGCTCCGGGCGGACCATCAGGCGCAGGATCGTGCGCCAGTGGCTCCGGAGCGCCGACCCCGCGTCGACGAGGAAAGCCATGCCGACGGCGGTGCCGTTCCGGCGCAGGATGCCGAGCACGTCGGTTCCGACGGCGCGTCCACGACGCCCGGAAGCCCGAGCTGCGCGAGCAGCTCCTGGGGTCCGGATTGGGCATTGGCGCTGCGGGCACAGCGCCAATGTTCCCAATCACGTGTCCCAGGCGCGTCCGTGCGGGCTGGAGTCGGCACACGTCGAGAACGTGCTGCCGCATAGCGGCTCATCAGCCCGAGCTTCCGGCACGATGACGCTTTGGCGCCAGAGGCAAGAAGCTTCTTAGTGCCGCGCGGGGCGGCATGCGGCCGCGATCAGCGCCGCGACCACGCAAAGGGCGCCGCACACGACCACCGCGGTGTTCCAGCCCGCCAGCAGGCCCGAGGCGCCGGCCTCTCCGCTGCCGGTCGCGAGCGCGACCACGAGTGCTACCCCGGCGGCGCCGCCGAGGTAGCGGGCGGTGTTGTTCGCGCCGCTGCCCATGCTCGCGCGCTCGCGCGGCACCGACTCCAGGGCCAGGCGACCGAGCGAGGCGTTGACGAGCCCGCTGCCGATCCCGAGGATCACGAGCCCCGGGAGCACCCGGGTCCAGGACATGCCGACGCCGAGGCCGGCGAGTGCGAATTCTCCGGCGGCGGAGATCGCGAACCCGATCACAACGACCGAGGCGGCGCTCACGCGTCCGAGAAGGCGGCGTGTCGCGAGTGCGACGACCATGCTCGTCCCGGACCACGACGCGAGCACCGCTGCGCTCCCGATGACGGTGACGTTCAGTCCGCGCTCCAGGAGCAGCGGGGTGAAGCTCATCAGGCCGATGACGGCGAGTCCGGTGAACAGCGCGCCGCTGAGCGACGCGAGGAACAGCGGGTTCGAGAACCGGCCGAGCTCGAGCAGCGGCTCGCGCTTGCGCAACTCGATCGCCACGAACACGGCCAGGAACGCCGCGCCGGCGACGAGCGGAACGATCGCCCGGTCCGACGACCAGCTCTGCCGGCCCTCGATCAGCCCGGCCGTCAGACCGGCCATCGCGAGGGCGAGGACGACGGCGCCAGACAGGTCGAGCGATCGCTTCGTCGACGCGCGTGACTCGGCGAGCCGCGCCGCCGCGGGCATCAGCAGCGCGGCGGCGATCGCCTCGAGCCAGTAGCTGCTTCGCCACCCGATCGACGACGCGAGGGTGCCTCCCGCGAGCGGCCCGATCGCGATGCCGGCGCCGACGGCTGCTCCCCACACGCTGGTGGCGAGCGCCCGCCGGTGGCCGGTCGGGAAGGCGTGCCCGATCGCACCGAGGGCCGCGGCAAGGATGCCGGCGCCGGCGACGCCCTGGAGGATCCGGGCGGCGATCAGCACCGTCATGCTCGGGGCGACCGCGCCCAGCGCGCTCGTGACCGCGAGCACCGCGCTCGATAGCACCAGCACCCGCCGGCGGCCGAACGCGTCGGCGAGGGCGCCGACCGTGAGCAGGGCGACGGCGAGGCCAAGGCTCATCCCGCTGAGCGCCCACGTCTGGCCCGAGACGCCGCCGTTGAGCGCTCGGGCGCTGTCGGCGACTGTCGTCACGACCGCGCTGAACACCGCGAGGACGAGCAGCGTGCCCCAGGCGGCGACCGCGAGCGTCCGGATCTCCGCGGCCCCTCCGGCGCGTGCTTTCGGGATATGGGCGATGGCGGCAGTACTCATCGAGCCTCCTCACGAGTTCATTGATTGAACCGTCGAGCGGGAGCCTAGCACATTGAGTTCGATGATTGAACTAAAGCCGCTAGAATGCTTTCCATGCTCGGCAAGGACTACGAACGGCAGGACTGCGCGATCGCCCGCGCGCTGGAGGTCGTCGGGGAGCGGTGGACGCTGCTGATCGTGCGCGACGCGCTGTACGGCGTCCGGCGGTTCAGCGACTTCCACGCCCACCTCGACATCCCCAAGGCGGTGCTGACCGATCGCCTGAACGGGCTGGTGGAGCATGGGATCCTCGAGCGGCGGCCCGATCCGGATCACGCCGGGCGCTCGCTGTACGCGCTCACGGCCGCCGGTCGCGAGCTGTGGCCGGTGCTGCACGCGCTGGTCGTGTGGTCCGACCAACACGGCTTCTCGAACAGTCGCCTGTTCAGGCACGCGGAGTGCGGTACCGAACTCGACGACACCGCCGACTGCCCCACGTGCGGGATGACACCCGCGGTTGAGGACATCATCACCGAGCCGCGCCCGGGTCGCGGCCGGCACCGCGTCGATCCCGTCGCCGTAGCGCTGCGCGGTCCCCACCGTCTGCTCGAGCCGCTCGAGGTCGAGTAATCGATACGGGCGGCAGCTTGGCCCGTTTTGCAAGTCGGAACGGCGCGCCTGACGCGCCGCGCGCGTCCGGGAATCGCGGACGAGCCGTACCGCACGGGCCGCGGACTGCCAGACTCCCGGCGCAATGACCGAACCCACCGCAGCGCCGGCTCGCCGCCGGCCGACACCGGACATGCTCGTGGACGTCGACCGGCTGACCGGGGCCTATTACGACGAGCATCCGGACCCCTCCAATCCCGCCCAGGCGGTGTCCTTCGGAACCTCGGGACACCGGGGCACCTCGCTCACGGGCACATTCACCGAATCGCACATCTTCGCGATCAGCGAGGCGATCGCCCGCTACCGCGCCGCGCAGGGCATCGACGGGCCGCTGTTCCTGGGCCGCGACACGCACGCGCTCTCGCTGCCCGCGTTCCGCACCGCGGTCGAGGTGCTGGTGGCCCACGGCGTCGAGGTTGCCGTCGACTCCAACGACGGATACACGCCGACGCCGGCGGTCTCGCACGCGATCCTCACCCACAACGCGCGCGGGGGCGCCCGCGCCGACGGCGTCGTGATCACGCCGTCGCACAACCCTCCCGAGGACGGCGGGTTCAAGTACAACCCACCGCACGGCGGACCGGCCGACACCGACGTCACGCGCCAGATCCAGGACGCCGCCAACGAGCTCCTCCGCGTGGGACTGAACGGGGTGCAGCGGCTGCCGTTCGACGAGGCGATCGACCGGGCGCGTCGCCACGACTACCGCTCCGCCTACGTCGGCGAGCTGTCGGCGGTGGTCGACGTGGACGAGATCGCGGGGTCGGGAATCCGGCTCGGCGTCGATCCGCTCGGCGGCGCGAGCGTCGCCTACTGGGAGGCGATCGCGGATCGTCACCGGCTGGACCTCGAGGTCGTCAACGATCGCGTCGATCCAACGTTCTCGTTCATGCCGCTCGATCACGACGGGAAGATCCGCATGGACTGCTCCTCGCCCGACGCGATGGCGAATCTGATCGCGATCAAGGACCGGTTCGACGTCGCGTTCGCGAACGACCCCGACGCCGACCGTCACGGGATCGTCACCCACGCGGGGCTGTTGAACCCGAACCATTATCTCGCGGCGGCGATCGGCTACCTGTTCGGCGGCGTGCGCCTCGACTGGCCACAGGACGCCGGCGTGGGCAAGACGATGGTCTCGAGCTCGATCATCGACCGTGTCGTGGCCGGCGTCGGGCGCCGGTTGGAGGAGGTGCCCGTCGGGTTCAAGTGGTTCGTGAGCGGCCTGATCGACGGGACGCTGGCGTTCGGTGGCGAGGAGAGCGCCGGCGCGAGCTTCCTGCGCCGCAACGGCCGTGCCTGGAGCACCGACAAGGACGGATTGATCATGTGCCTGCTCGCGGCGGAGATGACCGCCCGGTCCGGCAAAGACCCGGCGCGGTTCTACGCCGAGCTGACCGACCGCTACGGCGCGCCCGTCTACCGCCGCATCGACGCCCCCGCCACGGCCGAGCAGAAGCGCCTGCTCGGCAGCCTCTCGCCCGAGGGCCTGACCGCCACAGAGGTTGCCGGGGAGCCGATCACGAAGGTGCTCACCGCGGCGCCGTCGGGAGCTCCGCTCGGCGGAGTTAAGGTCGTGACCGACAGCGGCTGGTTCGCGGCCCGCCCGTCGGGCACCGAGGACGTCTACAAGCTCTACGCCGAGAGCTTCAAAGGTGCCGAGCACCTCGAGCGGATCCTCGAGGAGGCCCAGGCGGTCGTCGACGCGGCGCTCGGGTCTGAACGATGACCGACATCTTCGCGATGGTGCTGGCGGGCGGCGAGGGCAAGCGGCTGGCGCCGCTGACCGCCGACCGGGCCAAGCCCGCGGTGCCGTTCGGCGGCGTGTACCGGCTGATCGACTTTGCGCTGTCCAACCTGGTCAACGCGGGCTACCTGCGCATCGCCGTGCTGACGCAGTACAAGAGCCATTCGCTCGACCGGCACCTGTCGCAGGCGTGGAGGCTATCCCCGCTGCTCGGCAACTACGTGACCCCGATTCCGGCGCAGATGCGGCGCGGGCCGCGGTGGTTCGTCGGCTCCGCCGACGCGATCTATCAGAACTTCAATCTGATCCGCGACGAGCGGCCGGAGCACATCATCGTGTTCGGGGCCGACCACATCTACCGCATGGATCCGCGCCAGATGGTCGAGCAGCACATCGCGAGCGGGGCCGCCGTGACCGTGGCCGCGATTCGCGCGCCGATCGAGCAGGCGGACCAGTTCGGCGTGATCGAGACCGCGCCGGACGGCCGCCAGATCGCGGCCTTCCGGGAGAAGCCGACCGACGCCAAGCCGCTCCCCGACGCGCCCGACCAGGTGTACGCCTCGATGGGCAACTACGTGTTCACGACCGAGGCGCTGATCGAGGCGGTCACCACCGACGCCCAGGACGAGACCTCCAGGCACGACATCGGCGGCAACCTGATCCCGATGCTGGTCGCGCGGGGCGAGGCGCGCGTGTACGACTTCGCGGCCAATCGCGTGCCGGGCGCCACCGACCGCGACCGCGGCTACTGGCGCGACGTCGGGACGCTCGATGCGTACTACGACGCGCACATGGACCTGATCTCGGTGACACCGATCTTCAACCTCTACAACGCGCAGTGGCCGATCCTGACCTGGCCGGATCCGCTCCCGCCGGCCAAGTTCGTGTTCGACGAGGACGGCCGGCGCGGCCACGCGCTCGATTCGATGGTGTGCGCCGGCGTCGTGCTGTCCGGCGGGGTGGCACGGCGCTCGATCCTGTCCCCCGGGGTCCATCTGCACTCATACGCCGAGGTCGAGGATGCGATCGTGATGCACTCCGCCGAGATCGGGCGGGGCGCGGTGGTGCGCCGAGCGATCGTCGACAAGGACGTGCGAATCGCGCCCGGCGCGAGCGTCGGTGTCGACCCGGACGCCGATCGAGAGCGCTTCGTGGTGTCCGCGGGGGGCGTGGTGGTGATCCCCAAGGGGGAGGTCGTCGAATGAGGGTGGCGCTCCTCACCCGCGAGTATCCGCCCGACGTGTACGGCGGCGCGGGAGTGCACGTCGAGTACCTGGCGCGCGAGCTCTCAAGGCTTGAGGAGGTGACCGTCCACGCGTGGGGCGCCGGCGACGTGCGCCACCACCCCTGGGAAGCGCTCGGCGGCGACGACCCTTCGCTCGCGGCGCTCCGGGCGCTGTCGATCGACCTGACGATGGCGGCCCGTACAGGAGACGCCGACCTGGTCCACAGCCACACGTGGTACGCCAATCTCGGCGGTCATCTGTCCAAGCTCGTGCACGGGATCCCGCACGTCGCCACGGTTCACAGCCTCGAGCCGCTGCGGCCGTGGAAGGCGGAGCAGCTCGCCGGCGGCTACGCGGTCTCGAGTTGGGCGGAGAAGACCGCGCTCGAGGCGGCCGACGCCGTGATCGCCGTGTCGCGAGGCACCCGAGACGACATCTTGGGCGTCTACCCGGCGATCGACCCCGAGCGCGTGCACGTCATCTACAACGGCATCGACACCCAGCAGTACGCGCCGGACGCGCACACCGATGTGCTCGAGCGCTACGGGGTGGACGGGGAGCGGCCATCGGTGGTGTTCGTCGGCCGGATCACGCGCCAGAAGGGCGTCGAGTATCTGCTCCGCGCGGCGCGTGACTTCAACCCCACCGCGCAGCTCGTGCTGTGCGCGGGCTCGGCGGACACGCCGGAGCTCGGCGCCGAGGTGGAGCGCCGTGTCGCCGAGCTGCGAGACGAGCGCGATGGGGTGGTGTGGCTCGAGCAGATGCTCCCCAAGGTCGAGGTGATTCAGCTGCTCAGCCACGCGACCGTGTTCGCCTGCCCGTCGATCTATGAGCCGCTGGGGATCGTCAACCTCGAGGCGATGGCCTGCGAGGCCGCGGTCGTGGCGACCGACACCGGCGGGATCCCCGAAGTCGTCGAGGACGGGGTCACCGGTTTGCTCGTCCCGATCGAGCCAGGCGATGACGGCACCGGCGCCCCGCGCGACCCCGATCGCTTCGCCGGCGACTTCGCCGAGCGCGTCAACGCGCTGATCGGCGACCCCGACCGGGCCGCCGCGATGGGCCAAGCCGGCCGCCGGCGCGCGATCGAGCAGTTCTCGTGGTCGATGATCGCCGAGCAGACCTCGGCGCTGTACCACAGCCTGGCTTAGGCGGTCATCGGACTCCTGCGCGCCGTCGATCGAGCGGATGGTCGAAGCCGCACTTCCAAATTGACTTGCCGCGACCCCGGCTCCATACTTTTTGCGCGGGAGTAAGCAGCTCGAAAGCTCAGTTGACGAGTATGCGGGAGTGCAGCGTGGCAGATGAGCGTTCAGCTCGGCAGGGGAATCCGGCCGAGCCGCCGGTGATCGGATCAGGACGGTGGCGGGCGTGACGCCGCCGGTCGAGGATCCGCGCCGCGAGGGCCGCGGGCGAGCGAATCGAAGTGGGCCGCCCGCGAACGGCCAACTTCCGCCGGTGCGCCCTCCCGTGCAGCGGCTCGAGCTGGCCGGCGTCAGGCGCTCGGTCGTGGTCGGCCTGGCGGTCGCCGTCCTCGTCCCGATCGCGCTCGTCGTCTTCCTCGAGTTCGGCGTCGGCGGGTCGAAATCACCGGCGCGGCCCCCGCTCGCGACCGCGAGCGCCAAGCACCATGCCTCGGTCGCGACCGCCAAGCAGCATGCCTCGGTGGCGACCGCGATCGCCAAGGCCCATGCCGCGGTGGCCCTGCCCTTGACCAGTCAGACGATCGCTCACAACCCGCTGGCCAAGGCGGTGGCGGGGATCGACGTGAGCGACACCGCGAAAGGGAAGCTGCCGCCGTCATCGTGCAGGCTCGCGACCTCCACCCAGGTGACCTGCGTGCAGCCGACCTCCGCGGTCGACGTCGTGATCTTCCGGACCTACCCGTCGCTGAAGGCGCTGTACGCGGCGTACGAGGCCCGGGTCAGCCAGATCGCCCAGGGACCGTTCCGGGCCAACTACGGCAACTGCACCGAGACCATGACCAGCGGGGAGATCGGCTGGAACCACGACTTCAAGCATCCGAGCATGTATCCGGTCAGCGACTTCACCTCCGGGCGCATCACCGACGACCAGGCCGCCGGACGCGTGTACTGCACGTTCGAAAACTCGGAGCTGTACCTGGTCTGGACGCAGGATGACGGGCACGTCCTCGGCGAGTTGAGCGGCGCACCGCACGTCGACGCGTACGTGTGGTGGCGCCAGGTCCACCACTCGGTCGTCATGCCCGGATCTCCGAACATGATGATGCAGATGGAAAGCCCGACGGCGACTCAGAGCACGACGAGCACTACCGGCATGCCGGGCGCGACGAAGATGCCGGGGAAGAAGCCCGGGAAGGGCATGTCCGGCACGACGAGCACTCAGAGCATGAAGTAGCGGCACCGCCGCTCAGCCGGAGGGTGACAGCCTGGCCTCGTCGATGGTCGGCTCGAACAGCTCGACCGGGTTGCCGCTCGGGTCCTCGACCAGGACCTGCTTGCCGCCGACGCCGGCGATGATGTCGTTGCGGAAGCTGGCCCCGTGCGCTCGCAGATCGGCGACGGTCGACTCGATGTCGGCCACCTCGAGCTGAAAGCGGTTCCATCCGCCGGGCGTGGGCAACGTGCCGTCGGGCATGGCCCGTCCGCCCCCTGGGCCGCCGCCCGGGGCGCTCAGGACGAGCCGCAGGTCGCCGTTGGAGAGCATCGCGAACGTCGGCGCGGGGTGCATGACCTCATCGAACCCGAGCCTGTTGCAGTAGAAGTCGATCGCTGCATCCACGTCGTCGACGATGTAGCGGACGCTGACTCTCGGCATATCGGTGCTCCCTCCGTCCTCGCTTGTGGGTCAGGTTTACTATGAAACGTAGGCGTTTCGCCGCTCGCGCTGATCCGATGCGTTCGAGACGTTCCACGTGCAGATGGTCCCGGACGTCAGGGACCGCTCGGCGCGCGAGTCCGTGGAGACGCTGCTCGGCCACGTCGCCGAGGTGGTCCTCGATTCGACCTCGGGGTCGAGCCCCCAACGGAACTCGCCCTGGTCGATGCCGCGCGCGATCAGGTCAACCAGCGCCTGGCGCTCGGCCGAGTACGAGTGGTGGAACTCGCGCACTCGCCGGTCCCGCTCGGCGCCTTCGATCAGCGCCGGGATGCAGCGGGACCATCGTCGACCCGATTCTCGGCCCCCGAGCCTGACGCGCTAACGGTTCCGCCGGCGGCTGCGCTCGCGCCACTGCTCGGCCCGGATCGCCCAGTGCTCGTGGTCGCGCCAGCGCCCGCCGATCTTCAGGTAGCGCTCGGCGAACCCCTCGTGCACGAAGCCGGCGTTCTTGACGAGAGCGATCGACGCGGCGTTGCCCGGCTGGATGTTCGCCTCCAGACGGTGGAGCCTAAGCTCGGTGAAGGCCCGGGCCAGCACGAGCTGGAGTCCCTCGCTCATGTACCCCTGGCCGGCGTACGCGGCCACGGCTCCGTAGCCGAGGAACGCGCTCTGGAAGGCCCGGCGAACGATCTGGCTGATGTTCATGTACCCGACGATCGCGCCGCCGTCGCGAAGGCACACGAACTGGCCCGCGGCCGGTCGCGGGCGACTGAAAATCTTGGATGATTCTGGGGTCGCCCTCGACGCCGTTCAGCGCTTGGTGCCTGTGAGCCCGAGGCTAGTTTGGCGTGCGGGTCTCCCCGGGGTTCCGGACTGTTGCCAAGAGCACGCCTGTCAGACTCGTTAGTTCTCAGAGGCCCCTGGGCGACGATCTTGTCGATCGTGTTCAAGGAGGCCGGATGGAGACGGTGGTCGAGCGCCCGGCGGCGCTGGATGTGCATAAGGAGCAGGTGACCGCGTGCGTGCGGGTGCCCGCGGCGAGTGGCAAGGGCCGCGAGCAGCACGTGGCGGAGTTCCCGACGACGGTGGCGGGGCTGTTGACGCTGCGCGATTGGCTGGCGGCGTTCGGCGTCCAGCAGGTCGTGATGGAGGCGACCGGCGTGTTCTGGAAGCCGGTGTGGGCGATCCTCGAGGACGAGTTCGAGTGTCTGCTCGTCAACGCTCGCCACGTCAAGCAGGTTCCCGGTCGCAAGACCGACGTCAAAGACGCCGAATGGCTGTGCCAGCTCGCTGAGGCCGGCCTGCTGCGAGCGAGCTTCGTGCCGCCCAAGCCGATCCGAGCGCTCAGAAACCTGACCCGGTATCGCAAGACTCAGATCCAGGAACGCGCCCGGGAGGCCAACCGGCTGCACAAGGCGCTGGAAGACACCGGGATCAAACTCGACTGCGTCGCGACCGACATCCTCGGCAAGTCCGGGCGGGCGATGCTCGACGCGCTCGTGTCCGGCACGACCGACCCCGAGATCCTCGCCGACCTCGCCAAGGGCAAGCTGCGCAAGAAGATACCGGCGCTCAAGGAAGCCCTGGAGGGGCGGTTTGACCACCTGCACGCCGTCTGGATCGGCGCGATCCTCGCCCACCTGGACTTCCTCGACGAGCAGATCTCCAACCTGACCGAGGCAATCGGGGAGCAGATCGCCCCTTTCGAGAAGGCCGTTGAGCTGCTGTGCACGATCCCGGGCATCCAACGGCGAAACGCCGAGTGCATCATCGCCGAGATCGGCATTGACATGTCGGTCTTCCCGACCGACAAGCAGCTTGCCTCCTGGGCCGGTCAGTGCCCCGGCAACGACCAGTCCGCCGGCAAACGCCGCTCCGGCAAGAGCCGCAAGGGATCGAAGTGGCTGGACTGGGCCCTGGAAGAGACCGCGATGGCAGCGATCCGCACCAAGGACTCCTACCTCGCTGCCCAATACGCCAGGCTCAGACCCCGCCGCGGCCACAAGAAAGCCCTCGGCGCCGTCAAGCACTCGATCATCTGCATCATCTGGCACATGCTCAGCACCGGCGAGCTCTACAACACCTCGCGGTGACCACTCTCCAACCACCCCACACCCCAACTCGAGGGCCTCGGCCACAAAGTGATCCTCGAGGAGTTGCCGCAGGCAGCCTGAACGTCAACAACCTCGCGGCCCCAAAGTGATCGCCCTCCCGACGGGATTTTCCTGTCAGCGCGCATCGCGGCGAGAAACTCGTCGCGATCCGCCGGCGTCGGCGACCTGAGCTCAACCCGGGGGCGCTGCGGCGTCATCCATGCGGCCTCTGTACTCCCACAGCGACCGAGCCTCCTCGAGGGACAGCATCCGCCAGCGCTCGGCCTCCGGCTTCCATACCCAGATCGTCACATCGACGATGCTGCGGACATCCTCGAGCAGCTTGACCGTGGTCCGCGTGTCCGCACCCTCGGCCAGGACCTCTCGCGTCATCACGTCGACCACCTTGAACTTCCGCGGGCTCCTCGGTTCGGGTGGCTTCGGGGCGGGCGGCCTGGGCTGTCGGAGAACGCGCACCGGCTCGGACCCAGGTTGCCTGAGCACCCGCTCGAGCGGCACCATGTTCGCGCCCGTGCCCTTGGTTTCGGTGTCGAGCACCCAGACTTTGCCCAATTCCAGCCTTTCTTCAGACGACCACGGTGGGGAACCCGCCGCTAACTAAAGGTTAGCGGCATAACCTGCCGTCACCAGCAACGTCTGGGCGCAGGACACCAGCTCCCCAGCGACATCGTGATCGGCGGTCCTAACCGCGGCCCGCGCGTCAGCTGCGCGCCGGCAGCTTGACGACCTCAGTGGCCATGGGCCCGCACACCGAAGCCGGCTTGTCCTCGCGCATCAACCTGCGGCGCAGCAAGACGTACGCGGGCGCTCCGAGCACCGCCGGTATCACCAGCTGGAAGAACCGGTAGATCAGCACCGCCGCGGCCGCATCGGAGACGTTCACGCCGTAGAGCGCGAACACCCCGACAAGCGCGCCCTCGGTGCCGCCGATCCCGCCCGGGAGCGGCACGAGGTTGCCGATCTGGCCGATCAGGTAGCCGAGCACGAGCACGCCGAACGAGGGGACGTGTCCGACGGCCGCGAATCCGAACCCGAGCGCCGCGATGTCGAACGCCATATAGGAGAACGAGCCGACGAGCGCGCCGAAGCTGTGCGAGCGCAGCAGCAGGATCGCAGTGTCCACGCCGTCGGCGGCCGCGTGGAGCCACGCCCGCAGCGTGAGGCGCACGCGCCCGCTGAACGTCTCGCGGTCGGCGTCAGAGCCGCGGTTGCCGAGCGCGCGAAAGAGCCGGGGGCTGAGCCCGGCGAGGAGGGCTCCAAAGGCCGTGATCAGCGCCGGCACGAGCGTGAGGACGAACCCTCCCTTGCCCGCGACGATTCCGAGGTACACGCCGATCCCGACCACGATCAGCGCGAAGAAGTTCGCGGCGCTCGTGATCACGAAGAATGCGACCGTACGACGGGCGATGTGGCCCGTGGGCATCCCCGCCTGGCGGAGCGCCCACACACCGAGCGCGAGACCACCCGCGCCGCCCGCGGGGAGCAGTGAGTTGGCCGCCTGCTCGGCCATCGCGATGTCGTAGCTCAGCCCCCACGACATCCGCGAGCAGAACGTCGCGCGGAACACGAGCAGGTAGCCGAGGCACGAGCCGACCTCGGCGACCGCTGACGCGACAACCCAAACGGGGTCCGCGTTGGACAGCCGGTCTTTGAGCTCGCCCAGCCCAGGCAGCGAGGTGATCGCGATTGCGACAACCCCGATGATCGCGGCGACCTCGAGGACCCGGAGCGCGAGATGCCGGGGGTGCAGATCGTCGGGCATCTCGGCCTGCGAGGGCTCGGTGCTCGGACTGTCCTCGAGTTCTGCGCGCGTAGCCACTTAAGAGTCAGCTTACGCGGGTCGAGACGGCCTCAGACTATGTGTGAGCTAATCGACAGCTGGTCGCTCGGTTCGCCGGCCGGTGAGCCGGTTGCCGTCGGCGTGGACTTCGCGACGACGGCGGACGACGGGCGCATGCGGGACGTCACCGGCGTCCTCGAGCCCGCCGCATAGCGGCCGTCACGGGCCGGCGATGCCCTGGAGCAGATGGGCCGCGGTGGCGGCGTTCGCGGGGTAAAAGGCCTCGAGCATCAGCTCGGCGAGTGTGATCTCAACGGCGGTGCCGAAGGTTGAGACCGTGCTGAAGAAAGCGAGCTCACGCTCGCCGTCGCTGAGGCGAAGCGAAAGCACGATCTCGTCGCCGGCGTGCCCGTCGCGCGGCGGCTCGAGCGTCACCCCTGGATAGGTGGAGAGCTCGTCGTAGAGCTGCTCGAGCTCGGCGTCGCCGGTGAGTGCGGCCTGTCGCCGCAGACGGCGGAGGAGGTGGCCGCTCCATTCGGGCAGGTTGAGTATCCGGGGAGCCATTCCGTCCGGGTGGAGCGTCGCGCGGAGCGCGTTGGCCGGCGGGGCGACCAGCTCCGGAGCGACCCCTGCGGTGAGGGCCGAAGTCGCGTCGTTGGCCGAAACGATGTTGTAGTGCCGGTCGAGGATCACCGCCGGATACGGCTCGTGGGCGCGCAGGAACCGATCGAGCGCCTGATGGATCGGGGCCATCTCGGGATCGTCGAGCGACCGCTCGACGTACTGCGGCGCATAGCCGGCGGCGAGCAGCAGCGCGTTCCGCTCGCGCAGCGGGATCTCGAGGTGCTCGGCCAGGCGCAGGACCATCTCACGACTCGGCCGGGCCCGCCCGGTTTCGAGGAAGCTCACGTGCCTCGAGGACACGTCGGCCTCGAGCGCGAGTTCGAGCTGGCTCAGGCTCCGTCGCCGTCGCCACGTACGAAGGAGCTCGCCGATCGGCGCGCGCGCCGTGATCGGAAGCGTCGATGCAGTGTCGACGGCCACGCCGCGAACGTAGCGCGCGCCCCGCGGCTACGCAATTACCTCACAGGTAGCGCAGTGGCTGACGCGCCACGCGTGTGGTCATCCGCGGCTGAGCTGCCCGGGGCCTCGCCGAGGCGGGCGCTGCTGATTCGGGCGGGACCGGAGCGCCCCGGTCACCCGCTGCCACGCCATCGGATTTGTGAGACTGGGCGGTGCCGTGGAGGGTGGTACGCGCCAACTCGATCCCGAATCGCTCGGCACGCACGTCGCGCGCCTCTACCGGGCCGCGTACGGGCTGTGCGGATCACGTCAGGATGCCGAGGACCTCGTCCAGGACACGTTCGAGCGGGTGCTCCGCCGGCCGCGGTTCCTGCGCCGCGACCAGGACGTGGTCTACCTGCTTCGCGTGCTCCGCAACACCTGGATCAGCTCGGGGCGGGCGAAACGGCAAGTCCCGACGGCCCTGGTCGGCGAGGAGATCGAGGACGTTGAGGCGCCGAACGATCCGATCGCTCAGTCGATCGATGGCGCCGTCGTGTACGAGGCGCTGCAGGAGCTGACCCAGCCGCTACGCGAGGCGCTAGTGGCGGTCGACGTGCTCGGTCTCTCCTACCGCGAGGCGGCGCGCGCGCTCGGCACGAAAGAGGGGACGATCATGAGCCGTCTTCATCGGGGCCGGGGGCAGATCGCCGCTCGCCTCGAGAAGACCGGCTGAGCACGATTATGCGTGCGATTGGGCGAGTACCGGAGCGGCGGCCAGCCCCAGCACCACGTCGGGCTTGGCTCGCGCGGCAAGGACGCAAGTCCGGCCGAAACGGACCAGCGTGACCACCGACAACCCGGACGACGTCGAGAACTCCCGGAGGGGAACCCCTTCGAACGCCACCGTGTGGGCGTCGCGCGGCAGCGGGACCGCCTTGCCGGAGAACACCGTATAGCTGAGCCGCGTGCCGTCCGGCAGGCGGTAAAACACGGTCAGAGCGGGGCGGCCGCCGATCCGGTCTGTTCGCCTACCCGTGGGCGGGACGGAGAACTTGGCGTAGTTCGGGTACGTCACGCCCCCATAGGAGACGTCGAGCAGGCGCGCGTCCCTGGCGGCGGGCGCGGGTCCCGTCGACGGCGCGAACGCCAGCCCGGCGGCCGCCGGGATCGTGGGGCTGCTGCTGCCGCCGCCGAGCCCGACGACACCGATCACGACCGCAGCGCAGATCGCCGCGATTCCGGCGAGCGCAACCGCCGGCCGCGAGGACGGTCCGGAAGTGAGACGCGGGCGCCTCGGCCGGTCCGCGTCCGCGCCATACCGCTCGCGGACGTTGTCCTTCACCGAGCGGACGAGTCGATCGGGAGCCACCGGCCCGCCCGTGCGGAGCTCACGCGCGACGCGGCGCTCGGACTCGATCTGCCGGCGGACCTCAGGCCGCGCGGCCCACTCGCGCTCCGGCGCGGTCCCGACGTCGGCTTGGGGCGCGTCGACGAGTCGGGTGATCGCTCGAGCTTCGTGCTCTTCGGGTGACTGGTCGGGTGGCATCGCTGGTTCTGATCATAGGAGCCCGGAAGACAACCGGCGGGGCTCGGAAAGAGCGCAGCCCACACTCGAAAAGACGCAACCGCGGTGGCCCTTATTCCATCGCGGGCGAACATTTTCGCGGCCGTCTCCGCCGGCGCTTTGAGGCCGTCGATCGCCGCGGATCGCGTAAGACATTTTTCACAGACGGGATGGAATGCGCTCGCAGACGCCCGCGTCTTATCGAGATGTCGGCACCTCGTGGGGGCCGGGAGAAGTAGGTCAGAAAATTCTCCGCCGCTTGGTGCGACCTCTGTCACGTCTCGAATAAGGAGCACTCATGCACAAGCATGCGACCAAGCACGCTCGCGCGTCGGCGGGCGCGTCCAATACAAGCCGCAAGCAGCGCACGGCGAAGTGGGCCCGAGTGGCAATCGTGGCCGCCACCCCCGTGATCGGCGCGGGCGCGGTGGCGGCCCCCGCCGTCGCCAAGCCGCATGACAATCGCGCTGGCCAGTACCAGTTCACCACCCTCGACAACGAAGCTGATCCGACGTTCAACCAGCTGCTCGGCATCAATCGGCACGGAGTGATCGCGGGCTACTTCGGCTCGGGCGCGAGTGGCCATCCCAACAAGGGCTACCTGCTGACCGCGCCGTATTCCCAGGCGAACTACCGGGGCGAGAACTGGCCCGAGTCGACGCAGACCCAGGTCACCGGACTGAACGACAACGGGGTGACGGTCGGCTTCTGGTCGACGATGAACACCGCCGACAACATGAACGACAACCGTGCGTTCGTGTCCGTGCACGGTTACTTCGTCGATGGCGACTTCCCCACCGACAGCCCGGCGTCGCCCCCGGTCGACCAGCTGTTGGGTGTCAATGACCACGACGTCGCCGTCGGGTTCTACAACGATGCCAGCGGCAACACTCACGCGTACTCGTTCAACATCCGGCGTAACCAGTTCACCGAGATCACGCCGTCCGGCGTGACCAGCCCGACCGCCGCGGGGATCAACACCCGCGGCGACATCGCCGGGTTCGGCACCGACTCGACGGGTGGCCCGTCGAACGGTCAGGTCGTCGGGTTCCTGCTCCGCCGCGGTGGCCGCGTGACGATCCTGAGCGTGCCCGGTTCGAGCATGACTCAGGCGCTCGGCATCAACGACAACGACGAGGTCGTCGGCGTCTACCAGGTCGGCAGCGGCGACAGCGCCGTGACGCACGGCTTCACCTGGACCCCGCAGCGTCGGTTCCAGACCGTCGATGACCCGCACGGCGTCGGCGCCACCACGATCAACGGCGTCAACGACCAGGGCGAGCTCGTCGGCTTCTACACCGACGCGGCAGGCAACACGGACGGACTGCTCGCCACCCCGGCTTGGGGGCACCGCGGCTGATCTCTCCTCTCAGCCGACCTGATCAGACCGGGCCGCCAAGGGGGCGGCCCGGTCTTTTCGTATCTGTGAGACGGCGCACACGCTCCACGCGGGGACCGAACGGATGGCGACTCCGATCGACCGGCTGCTAGCGTCAATCGAGACGCTGGACGGCTGGGGTTGAGAGCGGTCGCCCGTGCCGGGATCGCTGCCATTCCTCCAGCGTCGAGGATGCCATCGACATCTACCTGCGAGGTCATGCCCCATGGGTGAGATCGTGAAATTGATGACGCGCCGGAAGCGCATCGCGCTGATCGCGCACGACAACTGCAAGACGGAAATGCTCGAATGGGCCAGGTTCAACCGCGGCACGTTGGCCGTACACGAGCTCCACTCGACCGGGACGACCGGCGCACTGCTCGCGAGTGAGCTCGGTCTCGAAGTCAACCGGTTTCTCAGCGGCCCGCGAGGCGGCGACCAGCAGGTCGGTGCCGCGATCGCGGAGGGGAGGATCGACTTCCTGATCTTCTTCTGGGATCCGCTGGAGCCGCAGCCGCACGACGTCGACGTGAAGGCCCTGCTCCGGATCGCGGTTGTCTGCAACGTCCCGACGGCGTGCAACCGCGCGACCGCCGACTTCGTCCTGTCGAGCCCGCTCACGGCCGAGGAGTACCGGCGACCGGACTCCGCGTTTCCGGAATCCGACACTTCGCAGCGCCTGGTCACGCTACAGCGGGAAAACGCGGTTTAGCCGTGCCAATCCCGCCGCGCGCCGGTAAGGTCGCGGCGGGTGCCCACAAGTCCCGACAGCCATTCCGTAGTCGAACACTTCTGAGGCGTGGTCGTGCCGCGTCGCCGCCGTGTCTCGCTGGTCGTATCCGCCGCGATGATCGCGGGCGCGGCGCTGGGGATGACCGTGTTCGGCGGGTCGGCGAGCGCGGCGCGACCATTCTCGAGCGGGGGCGGCGCTCCGATGGGGAAGTCCCGCCCGCTGCTGGCCGCGGTTCCCTATATGGGCTGGAACACGTATTACGGGGTCGGGGGAGTGTTCGATGAGGAGACGATCATTGCCGTGGCCAAGGCGCTCCTTCACCGCGGTCTGGCCCGGGTCGGGTACCGGGTCGTGTGGCTCGACTTCGGCTGGGCCAGCGGCAAGCGCGACCGCAGCGGTGAGCTCGTGGTCGACCCGCACCAGTGGCCGCACGGCCTGCGCTGGCTGACCGACTGGCTGCACCGACACGAGCTGCTGGCGGGGATCTACACCGACGCGGGCAAGAGCGGATGTCACGGTCAGGGAGTCGGATCACTCGGTCACTATCAGCAGGACGCCGACCGCTTCGCCGCGTGGGGGTTCGACGCGGTCAAGATCGACTTCTGCGGCGCCGGCCAGGCCGGGCTCGTGCCCAAGCCCGCGTACGTGCGGTTCGCCAAGGCGATCGCGAACAACTCGAGCCACCGCAAGATGATCCTGAACGTGTGCAACTTCTGGGTGCCGGGACAGATCAACGGCACGCTCCCGACATATGCCAACTCGGCGTACGCCAGCTACCGGTGGGCGTCGAGGATCGCGCAGAGCTGGCGCACCGACACCGACATCGGCTTCAGCCACAACGTCCAGTTCGTCAACGTGCTGCGGAACCTCGACCACGACGCCGCCCACCCGACCGCGGCCGGGCCGGGCCACTGGAACGATCCCGACTACCTCGGGCCGGAGCTCGGCATGACCACCGCCGAGGCGCAGGCGCAGCTCTCGATGTGGGCGATCGTCGCGGCGCCGCTGATCCTCGGGAGCGATCCCCGCGCGCTGTCGCCGGAGACGATCAAGATGCTCGAGAACCGCCAGGTGATCGCGATCGATCAGGATCCGCTCGGGATCCAGGGCACGGTCGTGCAGCAGGAGGGATCCGGTCAGGCGTGGAGCAAGCCGCTGAGCGACGGGCAGGCCGCGGTCGCACTGCTGAACCGCGGAACGGTGCCGTTCCAGATCACCACCACCGCGAGCAAGGCCGGGCTACGGTCGGCCGCGCGCTACACGCTCCACGATCTGTGGGCGGGTACCACCGAGCGGACGACGGGTGAGATCAGCGCCACCGTCCCGCCCGACAGCGTCGTCCTGTACCGGGTGACGCCGATGAAGGGCTGATCGCGGGCGCCGGCGGAGCTACGCCGCGTTCACTCTCGGCGAGCCGCACGAGCGCCTTGATATTCGGCACGTCCACCGGCGGCCAGCCGAGGTCCTCGCCGGCGACGATGGGCCGGAACGCAGACGATTTCGCTTCACGATGGCTGGTCATCCGCAATTCGGCTGGTGCGGAGGGAGAGCCCGGACCCCTGTCCAGGCTCTCCCGTCCGCTGCGCCAATTGGCCGTTACGAGCCGCTGAAGTTCGAGCTCGTACCGGTGCTGTCGTTGCCGGTGACCGACAGCTCGAACCCGTTCAGCCGTATCCACGAGGGTTCCGGTGTCGGCCGCGACCGTTCCCGCCGGGTGAAGTCGCACGTGACGACCGTGCTGCCCGAGGTGAAGCTTCCGGGCGTGCAGACGCCGGCCGCGACGACATTGACGCCGGCGCCGTTGTGACCGGCGTCGTCGGTCAGGTTGCCGACGAACGTGTAGTTGGCGCGGTAACCTCCGTGTGGTCTCCGCATTGCGCCCTGACCGGTCGGTCCAGATGGCTTCCGTGGACACTGCTTCAACGTCATCGTCCATGTAGCGAATTGCCTTTATCCGTAGTAATTGCGGATCGAACGATTCGGCCCTACCGCCTACCGGCCCGCCTTCACGCGTGCCAGACGAGCTTTGGTAGCTATTGGAGGACGCGCCGGCGGCTGCGAGTGCGGGCGAGCGCGACGCCGGCGAGGCACAGGGCCCCGCCGGGGAAGACGAGCGCGGGGGGGACCTCGCCGAGGAACGCCCACCCGAACAGCAGCGCGAGCGGGGGGACGAGATACGTGGTCGAGCCCATCCGGCCGGCGGTGGTGCGCGCCAGCGCGTAGGCCCAGAGGACGAAGCCGGCGGCGGTCGGGACGACGCCGAGGTAGATCATCCAGGCGATCGTCGAGCCGCCGGCGTGGCCGATCCCGTGCACGAGCGAGCCGGCGTACGGCAGGCAGCTGATCGCCCCGATCGTGCACGCGAGCCACGTGACCGACAGCGGGGAAGCGTGGCGGAGCACTGGCTTCTGCGCCACCACGCCGCCGGCGTAGCCGACCGCCGCCACCAGGCACAGGACCGCGCCCAGGATGTCGTCCACGCCATGGCGCGAGGTCGCGACCCCGATGACGACGACGCCGGCAAACGAGACGAGGCAGCCCGCGAGCAGGCGGGGTGGGAAGCCCTCGTGCAGGATCACGCCCGCGAGGATCGCGATCAGGATCGGCCCGACGTTCACGAGCATCGCCGCGGTTCCGGCGTCGACGCGTTTCTCAGCCGCGTTCAGCGCGACGTTGTAGAGGCCGAACCAGAGGACGCCGCAGACCACGATGCCCGCGAGCTCGCGGCGGCTGGGCAGCGGCGCCCGACGCACGATGACGAGGAGCCCGAGCGCGGCGCTCCCCACCAGTAGCCGCCCGAGCGCGAGCGCGCCCGCCGACAACTCGCGGTCGGCGAACCGGATCGCCACGAACGCCGACGCCCACGCGCAGACCATCACCGCGACCGCCCGATCACGGCGCCGCGCTCGCGAGAGGGGCGCGAGATGGCAGGGGCGATCGCGGTCATATACATACAACGTTACGAGGCCGAAACTGTGATATCCGTCGAAATGTCCTCGCAGGCCAAGCGTCGACCGCCGACGCCGACCGCCGACCGGCGACGGCCGCACGGCCGACGGCCGACGGCCGACCGGCGACGGGGGCGCGCCGTGACGGCATACTCAGGTGCGTGGCGGTCCATTCCAGCCCCGAGACGATCCGGGAGGTCCTGACCGAGACGCGGACGTGGGCGGTGGTCGGTTGCTCCCCCGATCCGCGGCGCGACTCGCACCGCATCGCCCATCTGCTCCAGAGCCGCGGGTTCCGGGTGATCCCGGTCAATCCGAACGCGGATGAGGTACTCGGGGAGCGCTGCTATGCGAGCGTCACCGAGATCCCCGCGAGCGAGGACGCCGAGGTCGTGGACATCTTCCGCCGTGCCGACCGCGCCGGCGTCCACGTGGACGAGGCGATCGCTGCCGGCGCCCGCGCAGTGTGGATGCAGCTCGGGGTGATCGACGAGGCGGCCGCGCGGCGGGCACTCGACGCCGGCCTGCTCGTCGTGATGAACCGCTGTCCGGCGATCGAGCTCCCGAGACTCGCCGCGTGAACCGGGACACTGAGCTCGTCCGCGGCGGCACGCCCGGGCTCGATCGCGCGACGATCCACCCGTACGTCGACGCCACCCCCGGCCTGTTCTTCTACCAGCGCGCGGCCCATCCGGTCGGGGCCGAGGCCGAACGCCTGCTCGGCGAGCTCGACGGCGGTCATGCGCTGCTGTTCTCCTCTGGCACCGGCGCCGCCACCGTATTGCTGCTGGCGATGCTGAAGCCCGGGGCGACGGTCGCGGTCGCGGGCGGCGGCTACTACGGCACGGTCGGGCTGATGCGCGAACTGACTCGGTGGGGGCTCGAGGTGGAGGAGTTCGACCAGACCGGCGAGCCGCCGGTCGCCGACATGGTGTGGTTCGAGCCGTGCGCGAACCCGATGATGACCTTCCCGGATCTCGACGTGGCGATCGGCCAGGCGCACGCCGCCGGGGCGGTCGTGGTCGTCGATAACACCGTGCTCAGCCCGCTCCTGCTGCGCCCGCTGGAGCACGGCGCGGACTTCGTGCTGCACAGCGGGACGAAGATCCTCGCCGGCCACCACGACGCCCTCATCGGCGCGGTCATCTGTGCCCGCGCCGAGGACCGCGCGTCTCTGCATGCGTTCCGCACGACCTCGGGGATCGTCGCCGCGCCCGACCCGGCATGGCTGCTGCTGCGCGGGATGAAGACGCTCGCCCTCCGAATCCCGCGCCAGTCCGCCACCGCGCTCGAGCTGGCCCGCCGGCTCGCCGGCCATCCGAAAGTCGAACGCGTGCGCTACCCCGGGCTCGGCGACCCGGTCGCGGCGGGGTACGTCGATGCGTTCGGGCCACTGCTCTCGTTTGACGTCGCTGACGAGCACGCCGCGGCCCAAGTTGAGCGTGGCCTCCGCCTGATCGAGAACGCCACGAGCCTCGGTGGGGTGGCCTCGACACTCGAGGCACGGGCCCGATGGGAACCCGAGCGCGTGCCTCCGGGACTTCTCCGCCTCAGCGTCGGCCTCGAGGACGTCGAGGACCTGTGGGCCGATCTGTCGCAGGCGCTCGACCCTTAGTCGGCCGCTACGCTGCCGAACGCCATGAAGATTGTCTACACGCTCACCGATGAGGCGCCGGCGCTGGCCACCGCGTCGCTGCTGCCGATTGTCCGAGCGTTCGCGGCCGCGGCCGAGATCGAGGTCGAGGTCCGCGACATCTCGCTCGCCGGCCGGATCCTGGCCCAGTTTCCCGACGTGCTCGACGAGCAGCAGCGAGTCGCGGACGCGCTAAGCGAGCTCGGCAAGCTGGCCGAGCAGCCCGAGGCGAACATCATCAAGCTGCCCAACATCAGCGCATCGGTGCCCCAGCTCAAAGCAGCCATCGAGGAGCTGCAGGGCAAGGGCTACGCGATCCCTGATTACCCGGAGGATCCGGCCGACGACGAGCAGCGCGACGTGCGTAAGCGCTACGACAAGGTCAAGGGGAGCGCGGTCAACCCGGTCCTGCGACAGGGCAACTCCGACCGCCGGGCGCCCGCGCCGGTCAAGGAGCACGCCCGCCGGCACCCGCATTCGATGGGCGAGTGGTCCTCGGAGTCTCGGTCCCACGTCTCGACGATGAACAGCGACGATTTTCGAAGCACGGAGCGATCCGTCACCGTCGCCAAAGACGGCACCGTCCGGATCGAGCACGTCGATCCCGACGGGAACGTGACGGTGCTCAAGGACGAGACGCCGGTCAAGGCCGGCGAGGTGCTCGACGCCGCCGTCATGCGCCGCGCTGCTCTCGACGCGTTCTTCGCCGAGCAGATCGCCGACGCGGAGGAGCGCGGCGTCCTCTTCTCGGTGCACCTGAAGACCACGATGATGCGGGTGTCGGACCCGATCATCTTCGGGCACGCGGTGCGTGCATACTTCGCCGACGTTTTCGCCGAGCACGGCGAGGCGCTGAAATCGGCCGGCGTCATCCCCAACGACGGGCTCGGGGCCATGCTGAAGGCGATCGGGGCCCTGCCCGACGAGCAGCGGACGGCGATCGAGCAGGCGATCGAAGCGACGTACGAGAACCGCCCGCCGCTCGCGATGGTCGATTCCGGCCGCGGCATCACGAACCTTCACGTCCCCAGCGACGTGATCATCGACGCGTCGATGCCGGCGGCGATCCGCTCCTCGGGCCAGATGTGGAATGCGCACGGGGAGCTACAGGACGCGAAGTTCGTGATCCCGGATCACTCCTATGCGGAGCTGTACGCCGAGACGGTCGAGGATTGCCGCCGGAACGGCGCGTTCGACCCGGCGAAGATGGGCAGCACGCCCAACATCGGGCTGATGGCGCAGGCGGCCGAGGAGTACGGGTCGCACGACAAGACGTTCGAGATAGCCGGGCCGGGCATCGTGCGAGTGGTCGACGAGGCCGGCGAGACCCTGCTCGAGCACGAGGTTGACGCCGGGGATATCTGGCGCATGTGCCAGACCAAGGACGCCCCGATCCAGGACTGGGTGCGGCTCGCGGTCGCGCGCGCGAGTGAAACCGGCACACCGGCGGTGTTCTGGCTCGACCAGACCCGCGCCCACGACGCCGAGGTGCTGCGCAAGGTCCGGCCGGCGCTCGAGCGAGCTCGACACCGACGGCGCGCAGATCGAGATCCTCGACGTAGCCGCGGCGGCGAAGTTCACGCTCGAGCGGGCCCGCGCCGGCGAGGACACGATCTCGGTCACCGGCAACGTGCTCCGCGACTACCTGACCGACCTGTTCCCGATCCTGGAGCTCGGGACGAGCGCCAAGATGCTGTCGATCGTGCCGCTGATGAAGGGCGGAGGCCTGTTCGAGACCGGCGCAGGCGGATCGGCGCCCAAGCACGTCCAGCAGTTCCTCGCGGAGAACCATCTGCGCTGGGACTCGCTCGGTGAGTTTCTCGCGCTCGGGCCGTCGTTCGAGCTGCTCGCCGAACAGGACCGCAACGGGCGCGCGAAGGTGCTGGCCGACACGCTCGACCGCGCGATCGGCCGCTTGCTCGACGAGGATCGCTCGCCGTCGCGCGAGGTCGGTGAGCTCGACAATCGCGGCAGCCACTTCTACCTCGCGCTGTACTGGGCGAGCGGAGCTCGCCGAGCAGGGCGACGACGCTGAGCTGGCGGCGAGGTTTCGGCCGTTGGCCGAGCAACTCGCGGACGACGAGGCAAAGGTCGTCGAGGAGCTCGATGCGGTTCAGGGTTCCTCGGTCGACATCGACGGGTACTACCGCCCGGACATCGACAAGGTGGCGGCCGCGATGCGCCCGAGCGCGACGTTGAACGCCGCGCTCGACGAGCTGCAGGCGAGGCACGAGCTTTAGGCGAGGCTCAGCGGTCTGGCTCTGAGATCTGGCGGGCGATCTCGGCCAGCTCGGCCACCAGCGGGGCGGCCGCGCCCTGCGGCCAGACCAGCATCAGCACGGCGGGGTCGGCGTCGACGAGCGGAATCGCCTTGATCCCCAGGTGCGCGAACGGGACCGCGACGAGCGCGGGCACGGTCGTGATCGCCCGGCCCGCGGCCACGATCGACGCGACCTCCTCGGGGGTGACGGCGCCGTCGTCGGAGCGGCGCGCGGGCGCTCCGCGGTACGCGTCGAGGCCCCAATAACCGAGCCACACCGGGTCGCACCAGTCGACGATCCCCGGAAACGTCTCGTCGACCACCTCGGCGACCGTCAGCTCCGGGCGGCCCGCCAGCGGATGGCTCTCGGATACGGCGACGACCAGCGGGCTGGTTCGGATCGCCTGACTGGCCAGGCCGGGCGCGCTCGGCGCGAACCAGATCAGCGCCGCATCGGAGTCGCTCAGCCATGCGCTGGGGTCCAGCGTGGGGTACCCCAGCTGCCGCCACTCGATCGTGATGTCGGGGTGCGCGGCCATGAACCGCGTGACGAGCTCGCCGGCCATCATCGGCGGGGTCATGGACATGAACCCGGCGTGGAGCCGGCCCTCCTCCTTTCGCGCCCACGAGCGTGCGGTCGCGTTGACCTCCTCGACGGCGGCAAGCGTCGCCTGCGCCTTCTCCAGGAACGCCTCGCCCGCGGGCGTGGCGGTCACCCCGCGGGGGTTGCGCTCAAGCAATCTGACGCCGACCTGCGACTCGAGTCGCGCGATCGCCTGCGACAGGGCCGGCTGCGCCAGCTGGAGGCGCCGGGCCGCGCGGGTCATCTGACCCTCCTGCACCACCGTCACGAAGTAGCGCAGCTGCCTGAGGTCGAGCTCGCTCAGTTACCTCACTTGAGCATCCGTCGCGGGCTCGTCTCTGCCATAAGCAGCCGTTATAGCAGGCGCCGATGAACGTATTTGACTACGCCGAAACCCTCTGGAACCATCGATTCAGCCATACGTTCGGGGTATCGGGGGCGAACTGTGGGACCGGTTCAGGTTCGCGAGCCGGCCTCGAGAGCACCCTCGGCGGTGCGGGCTCGGCCGGCTCGCGTTCTGTCTACGCGAGCGCGTTCCCCGGCCGCGCAACCGCGTCCCGGGTCGGTTCACCCGCGCGCGGGGACACTGCGCGGGGGCGTCGCTGGTAGGCGTACGCCTACCAGGCCTGCGTACGGGTGCAGTGGGGGCAGCCGACCGAGGTCGTGACGAGCGCTTCGAATGCGTAGCCGCATTCGCACGTGTAGAGCGCTCGGTCCTCGGAAGCGCCGCCGTGCCGTCGTTCGTGTGAGGCGGCGTCGCGCTGCGGCGCGGAAGCGCTCGAATGCGCCGCCGCCTCATGGCGCCCGCGCGCCCGCCGGTGCCACCTCATTGTGCTTTCCGTTGCTTTCGCTTTGACTAACATCTCTAGCTATTAACGCCTGTGAGAGGGATTCGTTTCTCGACTAACGCGAGGGTGGCAGCCCTCTAATACGACGTTAATCGGCAGGCGCCCCCAGACCTTTAGTGGCGGGGAGATCCGCGACCGGGGTATGGGAGAATCACCCGAGGCATGGATCCCAGCCGCAAGCGCGCCATTCGCCTAACCGTTGCCCTGACCGCCGCCGTGCTGCTCGCGTCGGCGCTCGTCTACGTGAGCTTCACGGCCGGGAACAAGGAGTACACGGCCTCTCAGCTGCTGTCGAAGGGCAAGCCGGGGCAGACCTACGAGCTCGCCGGCACCGTGCTGAGCGGCTCCGTGTCGCGCGCCGGGACCACGCTGTTGTTCCGGATCCGTGACCCCAAGCTTCCGGTGTCGGTCCCCGTTCGATACGGCGGGATCGTGCCCGACCCGTTCGCGGCCGGACGGGCGGTGATGGTCGCGGTCGAGAAGGGCGGCCCGGGCCCCACCTACATCGGCCAGGGGAACTCGCTGACGACCAAGTGCCCGTCGAAGTACCAGGCGGAAGCCGCGTCCTAACGATGGTCCCGGCTGGAGTGAGGAGGTTCTGAGATGGCGCTGATCGGCCGCGCGCTGCTGATCATGGCGCTCGGGACCGCCGCGTTCGGCATGTGCGCCTCGATCTACGGCGCCCGCAACGGCCGGCGCGAGTGGGTCGACGCCGGCCGCCGGTCCGTGTACGCACTCGCGGCGCTGGCGACGATCGCCTTCGCGATTCTCGAGGACGCGTTCTGGCGCAACGACTTCTCGTTCAACGTCGTCGCGAACCACTCTTCGACGACGACGCCGGCGTTCTACAAGCTCGCCGCGGCGTGGTCATCGCAGGAGGGCTCGCTGCTGCTGTGGGTCTTCCTGCTGTCGCTGTGGTCGAGCCTGATCCTGTTCCTCGTCCGCAAGCGGGCGCGGGAGATCACGCCCTACGCGACCGCGGTGCTGCTCGGTTTCGCCGCCTTCTTCACCTCGCTCGCGGCGTTCTGGGCGAACCCGTTCACGACCAGCGCGAACCCCCCCGCCGAGGGCGCCGGCCTCGACCCGCTGCTGCTCCACCCGACGATGATGATCCACCCGCCGATGCTGTACTCGGGATACACGCTGCTGACGATCCCGTTCGCGTTCGCGGTCGGCGCGCTGATCACCGGGAGGCTCGGCGCCGAATGGATCTCGCTGACGCGCCGGTTCGCGCTGGCGGCGTGGCTGTTCCTCGGGATCGGGATCCTGCTCGGGGCCCTGTGGTCCTACACCGAGCTCGGCTGGGGTGGGTACTGGGCCTGGGATCCGGTGGAGAACGCCGCGTTGATGCCGTGGCTGTGCATCACCGCGTTCATCCACTCGATCATGATCCAGGAGAAGCGGGGGATGCTGAAGGTCTGGAACGTGTCGCTGGTCCTGGGCGCGGGCACGCTGTCGATCCTCGGGACGTTCCTGGTGCGCTCGGGGATCCTCGACTCGATCCACGCGTTCGGCGCCTCGACGCTCGGGGTCCCGTTCGTGATCCTGCTCGCGGCGATGGTGATGGGCTCGATCGGGCTGATCCTGTGGCGGCGCGAGCAGCTCCGCTCCGACGCCCGCCTGGAGTCGCTGCTGTCGCGCGAGGCGGTATTCCTGTGCCAGAACCTGGTGCTGGTCGGGATGGTGTTCGTGATCTTCTGGGTCACGTTCTTCCCGCTTATTTCGCAGGCGCTGACCGGGACCAAGGTGTCGGTCGGGCCGCCGGCGTTCCAGCCGTTCATCGTGCCGCTGGCGCTGATCCTCGTGGCGCTGTCGGGGATCGGCCCGATCATCGCCTGGCGTCGCGTGACCGTCGCGAACCTGCGCCGCAACTTCGCGCTTCCGGTCGCGGCCGGCCTCGTCACGTTCTTCGTGCTGCTGTTCTGGCCGGGCGGGCCGGCCTCGCGGCCGTTCGCGCTGATCATGTTCGCCCTCGCGGGGTTCGTGCTGACCTCGGTGGGGCAGGAGCTGTGGCGCGGGGTCGCCGCCCGCCGCGCGATGACCCACGACCCGGTGCCGCTCGCGCTCGTGCAACTGGTCCGCCGCAACCGCCGGCGCTACGGCGGCTACACCGTCCACGCCGGGCTGGCCGTGCTGCTGGTGGGCGTCGCCGCCTCCTCGTCGTTCCAGCACTCGACCGACGTGATCCTTTCGCCCGGGCAGAAGGCGCACGTCGACGGTTACACGATCCGCTACGTCCGCCCCGTCGAGACGGTGTCGTCGCAGAAGATCGGGTTCGGCGCCGTGCTCGACGTCACCAAGGGCGGCAAGCACGTCACCACGGTCACGACCGTTCGCAACTTCTACCCCTCGCAGAACCCCCAGGACGGCCTGATCGGCAAGTTCTTCGACACCTCCAACGCCGACAGCGAGGTTGGGCTCGACCAGAACCTGCGCCGGAACATCTGGACCGTGATCAACGCCCAACCGACGCCGCTCGCGCCGCTAATCAACAAGGGCGACAGCGTGTTCGCCGCGTACGCGCCGCAGGTGATGACCAAGGCGGCGACGCTGCCCCCCGGGCAGGCGGAGTCCGCGATGAACGGGCTGTGGGCAGAGCGGGATCTGGCGGTGAGCGAGATCGCGCGGCGATTCGTCACCCATCCGTGGCCCACCGAGTTCTTGCTGATCGTGGCTCCGCTCGTGAGCTGGATCTGGCTCGGGGCGCTGATCATCGGCATCGGCGGCCTGATCGCGCTGTGGCCGGTGCCGTCGTTGGCTCGCCGGCGCGCCAAGATTGCCGCTCCGGCGCGGCCGACCGCTCCACCGACCGCTCCGCCGCCGGTCCCGGTCCGCGAGCCGGTCTGAGAGCGTGCACGTCGTCGAGTACCTGGTGATCTTCGCGATCCTGCTGGCGCTGGTCGCGTTCGTGTCCGCGCCGGTCCGCCGGGCGCTCGTCGTCCGAAGCGACGAGACCGACTCCGATCGGGTCCACGCCACCGATCTTGCCGAGCTCGAGGCGGCGCGTGAGGCCAAGCTGCGCGAGCTCCGCGACGCCGAGCTCGACTACCGCACCGGAAAGCTGTCTGACGCCGACTACGAGGAGCTCGACCAGGCCCTGCGGGGCGAGGCGATCGAGATCCTGCACCGTATCGACCGCGCTACCATCGACGACCAATGAGCAGCGTTCTCGGAGTCGTCCAAGTCTTTCTGTGCGTCGTGCTGGTGTTCCTGATCCTGATGCACTCGGGCAAGGACGCGGGGCTGTCGGGCGCGTTCGGCGTGGGGACGGGCGCGGGCCCGTTTGGCGGCGGATCGCTCGTCGAGCGCAACCTGAACCGGTGGACGGTCGGGTTCGCGATCGCGTTCGTCGTGAACACGATCATCCTGATCAAGATCAGCTGACGGGGTTTTGGGGCCGCCTGCGGCGGCGTCCGTGGGGCCGGGTTCCGCCCGGCATCCCTGCCGGGCGGTCGCGACCACGCCCGCCGGGCACGGACGCCCGGCGGAACGGCCCCACGGACGCCGAGCAAAGCGAGGCCCATCATCCGCATAGGCGACTTTCTCGCCACTCGGCCCCGTTCCCGAGGTGAACGGCGATTCAGTCGGCTGATAGCGCGAGAAACGCGACTCTCGGCGACGCGGGTCTGCCGAGTGGCGACTTGTTCGGTCCGCCGCGTGACCATGCGCGCGATCCCCGGTGGGAGGCGGCCGTCGGTCGCCAGCCACCCGCCGGCGAGGATCAGCAGCAGCCCTGCGACCGCGCCGGCGCCCGGGTGCTCGCCGAGCAGGGCCACCCCGAGCGCGACGGCGACGACCGGGTTGACGTACGTGATCACGGTCGCGCGGCTCGTGCCGGCCTCGCCGATCAGGATCGCGTACACGACGAAGCCGGCGGCGGTGCACAGGAGCCCGAGCACGACGACCGCGCCGATCCCGCCCGCCGACGGCGTCTTGCGCGGCAGATCGAGCGCGGCCCACGGCAGCAGGATCAACGACGCGATCGCGAGGCTCGCGCCCATCGTCGCGCGGGGGTCGAGCCCGGAAAGGCGGTGCTTGATCAGCATCGGACCGATCGCGTATCCGGTGGCGGTGATCATGATCGCCCCGATCCCGAGCAGCTCGCCGCCATGGCCGGCGACGTCGATCCCGACGAGCGCGATCACGCCCCCGAACCCGAGCGCCAAGCCGAGCGCGCGGACCGGCGTGGGCCGCTCGGAGTGGTCGAAGCGAATCGCCAGCAGCGCCCCGATCAGCGGGACCGTCGCGACCATGATCGCCGCCAGCGACGAGGGGACGCGCTCCTCACCGATCGCGAGCATCGGGAACGGGATCGCGATCTCGGCGACGGCGAACGCGAGCAGCCAGCGCCAGTGCTTGCGCACGCTCCCGAGCGTGCCCGCGCTCCCGGCCAGCGTGAGCAGCACGAGCGCGCCGAGCGTGACCCGTCCCCAGGCGAGCACCGGCGGCGTGACCCCGTGGTCGACCGCGATCTTGATGAACAGGTACGGCACGCCCCAGATCAGCGAGGCCGCCGCGAACGCGACCCAGGCGCGACGCGTCATGCTCTGCAGTGTTGCAGCCGCGACCGGTCAGCGACCGCCGCGCTCGCCAAGTTGATCGACGAGGCGGAGCAGGTCGAGCGGGCTGAACGGCTTGGTGAGGAACAGGTCGGCGCCGGCCTCCTCAGCGTCCGACTCGACGCTGTCGCCCGAGGCGGCCGTCAGCATCACGATCGTGACGTCGCCCGACTCGTCGCGGGCTCGCAGCTCCCGGCACGTCTCGATCCCGTTCAGGCGCGGCATGTCGACGTCGAGGAACACGAGCGTCGGACGCGAGCGCCGGGCGACCTCGAGCGCCTCGACCCCGTCGGCGGCCTCGTGGAGGTCGAACTCCGCGACGTCCTCGAGCGTGGTCGCGATCAGCTTGCGGATGAATTGGTCGTCATCGACGATCAGCACTCCGTGTCCGGACGCCTCCGGCGACGGGGCGGTCATCGAATCTCGGCCGCGATCCGCTTGACCACCTCGTCGTCGATCGAATTGAAGGCGTCCACGACCCGCGGGTCGAACTGCGTTCCGCGCGCGGCGGTGATCATCGCGCGCGCGTCGTGGAGCGAGTACGCCGGTCGATAGGGGCGGTCGGTGGTGAGCGCGTCGAGAACGTCTGCCACGGAGAACACCCGCGCGGCCAGCGGGATCTCCTCGCCGGCGAGGCCGTCCGGGTAGCCGCTGCCGTCCCAGCGCTCGTGGTGCGAGCGCACCACCTCGGCCGCCTCGGTCAGGAACTCGATGCCCTGGACGATCTCGGCGCCGATCACCGGGTGGCGCGACATCAGCGCGCGCTCGTCGTCGTCGAGCGCGCTCGGCTTGTACAGGATCGCGTCGGGGATCGCGACCTTGCCGACATCGTGGAGGAGAAAGCCGAACTCGAGCTCGGGCGTGACCTCGAGCTCGGGTGAGAACTTGCGCGCGAGCACGATTCCGTAGGCGGCGACGCGCTCGGCGTGTTTGCCCGTGTAGGCGTCGCGAGCCTCGACCGCGTTCGACAGCGCCCGCACGGTCGCCATGTAGGACCGGCGGAGCTCCTGGGCGCGGGCCCGCTCCTGCTTGAACGTCTCTCGAAGGTCGGCGGCGTAGCGCTGGAGCTGGAGCTCCTTGTCGGCGGCCTCGCGTTCACGGCGCGCCAGTTCGGCGCGCAACCGCACGAGTTCGTCGATCAGCCCGATGTCGCTCTGAACTGCCACCGAATCAGCGTACCGTGCAGCGTCAAGCCTTACCGTCGTGCGGACATGCTTATCCGGACGCCGTCGAAACTAGCGGTCTCCCCGCAGGGCGGCAAGCACCGCCGAGGCGGCGTGCTCCACGGAGACGACCTCCATCCCGAGCTTGCCGACGCCCGCCGGCGTCGGCGTCTCGCCGTCCGAGACGAGGATCACCGCTTGCCGGACGCGGCGACCGCGGAGGTCGAGCGCCTGGACGACCACCTGCGGGTTACGGATCCCGACGTCGACGAGCGCGACCTCGAAGCGGCGCTCCCGGCACACCCGCGCCGCCGCCACGCCGGTCACCTCCCACTGAAACTCGATGCCGAGGTCGTCGAGCGCCGGCTCGAGCTTCGTCTGGAGCTCCTCACGGCCGACCACGAGCACGCGCGAGCGGCCCCCGCTGACCGCCGCCCCGAGCACCGCTCGCAACTCGTTGGCGTCGATCGGCTTGCTCACGACCCACTCGCCGGCGAGCTCCTGACGGCCGGAGTAGACCGACACGAACACGATCGGCGTCGTCTCCAGATCCTTCTCGGTCCGGATCTGCCGCAGCACGTCGAAGCCGTCCATCCCCGGCATCAGGACGTCGAGCGTGACCGCGTCGAAGTGGCCCTCGTGCAGTCGTTCGAGGGCCTCTTCGCCGCTCAGCGCGATCGTCGTGCGGACGTCGAGCACCGCGAGCTGGCTGGAGATCAGCTCGGCGATCTCCTGCTCGTCGTCGACGACGAGCACGCTGCGGCCCCGGATCGACTCGAGCGCGGCGGCCGAATCGAGCTCCGGCACCGCCGCGGGCAGCCGCACCTTGAACGTGGTGCCGCGCCCGGGCTCGCTTTCGACGCTGACCTGCCCGAAGTGGAGGTCGACCAGCGATTTGACGATCGAGAGGCCGAGGCCGGTGCCGGGATTCGATCCGCTGCGGTTTCCCGCGCGATAGAAGCGGTCGAAGATGCGCCCGGTTTCCTCCTCGCTCATCCCGACGCCGGAGTCGGCCACGACGATCTGGACCCACGCCCGGTCGGGCTCGACGCCGACGTGGATGTTGCCTCCCTCGGGGGTGTACAGGTGCGCGTTGGTGACCAGATTGGCGATGATCTGGCGCACCCGCCCCGGATCGGCGAGCGCCGGCGGCAACGTGGGCGCGACGTACGAGCTGAGGTTCTGGTGCTTGGAGAGGACGCGCGGCTGCATCAGCTCCACCACGTCGTGCACGACGTCGCCCACGTCGATCGGGCGCCGGTTGATCTCGACGTGGTCGGCTTCGATCCGCGCCACGTCGAGCAGGTCGTTGACGAGCTCCACGAGCCGGTCGGTCGACTTGAGGATGATTTCGACGAACTCGCGCTGGCGCTCGGACATGTTCTCCGGCGAGCGCTGCAGCAACTCGACGAAGCCCTTGATCGAGGTCAACGGGCTGCGCAGCTCGTGCGAGGCAGTCGAGACGAACTCGCTCTTGGCGCGCTCGAGCCGGGCGCGCTCGCTCATGTCGCGCACCGTCCAGACCACGCCTCCGTTGTTGTTCCCGAGATGGGCGGCGGTGACGGCCAGCGATCGCCCTCGATGCTCGATCAGCATTTCGTGCAGGAGCGCCGACTGTTCGGGGGGAAGTGGGCTGTCCTCGGCGTCGATGTCGGTTCCGGGCTCCAGCTCGGGCACCAGCTCGGCGGTCCGCGGGTTGACGGCGGCGATCGTGCTCGAGCCGGGCTCGGTGACGATCAGGCCGTCGCCGAGGCTTTCGATCGTCGTCGCCAGGCGAGCGCGTTCCTCCTCGATCCGGCCCTGAGCGGTGGCGAGGTCCTCGCCCATGTGGTTGAAGGCGCCGGCGAGGTCCTGGAGCTCGCGCGGTCCCGACGGGTTCACGCGCTGCTCGAGGTGGCCCTCGGCGAGGCTGTGGGTGGCCTGAACCAGCTCGTCGAGGGGCTGGCGCATCGATCGGACCAGGACCGTGATCAACGCGAGCGCGCCGGCGAGCGCGAGAACGCCGGCGACGGCGATCGGCACCAGGGCGCTCTGGCGCGAGTTGTAGAGGCTCGCCACGCCGAGCGCGGCGATGGCGGCAAGGGCGAGCGTGAGCGCGACGAGCGCCAAGCGCAGCGAGCGGGCGATGGAAAGGCGCTGCATACGATGGGTGTTGGGGGTGGGCCCCCGCGGTGATCGTACCGGCGGCCGGCGTCGCGGTGCAGGCGCTAACGCGCCGCCCGGCGGTGTCGCGGTGCGGCAACCACGGGTAGTACACGTAGGTCGGAGCTCCGGGTCGCCTCAGTCTGGGCGTGATGCATCCGAGGTATGCCGAGCCGGTGAGCGTCGCGCCGCCGTACGGACGGTTTCTTGGGCGTCAGGCCACGCCGGCGGGAAGGCACACGCTGAAGACCGATCCGGCCCCCGGAGTCGACGCGACGTCGATCGTGCCGTGCATCGCCTCGACGAGTGCCTTCGAGACGGCCAGGCCGAGTCCGTTTCCGTCGATGCCTCGCGCCCGCGCGTCGAGCCGCTCAAACGGCTGGAACAGCCGAGTCAGCTGCCGGTAGCTCATGCCGACGCCCGAGTCGATCACGTCGACCGGCCGCAACTCGACGCCGGAGGCGTCGAGGCGCGAGAGGTCGAGCAGGTCCTCGACCAGCGCGAGAAGGTGACGGCCGCCGGCCATGATCTGCTCGACGCTGTGGCGCTGGGACTCGTCGAGTTCATCGAGCTCGAGCAGCTGACCGAAGCCGAGAATCGCGTTCAGGGGGTCCGCAGCTCGTGACTGACCCGGGAGAGCGCCTCGCTGTCGGAGAACATGCCCCCTTATCGTCGTAGGCGGCCGAAAGCGTTAGCAGCCCGAATCGTTTCGAGCACCAAAAGGGTCAGAAGGGGTGTGACGTTTGTGCCGAAACTAAGTAATCAACAAGAAGGTTTCTTTGGGTAGAAGGAAGTTAGAGCGGCCGGCGTCTTCTCTTTCAGGGCTCTGGTGGCACCGTCCGGATTACGGAACGGCTCCCTCGGGCACCCTGCGTAGCGTCGCCAGAACACGGCGAGACGCGGCCGAAACGGCCTCTGAAATATTGGATAAGAATGGTTCGATGACCGTCGAACAATGCTATAATTCGATCTGCATCGAACTATGGATGACAAGGGTTTGAATTGGACAATTTTGAAGTAGATCGCCGGACTTCCCCTCGGTCCGGCAACCACGAAATCACCAGACGCCTTCGGTCAGGCACCCCGAAGCGCAGGCCCACATCGGCGAACCGGCGCCAGGACAAGCGCCGCGGCGGGCATGGCGGCGCGCAGGCTGAGACCGGCGTCGAGCTGCGCACGGCGGACATGGATCGCGGCGTGGGCTCGCTCGACTCGCTCGAGCTGTTCATGCGCAAGGCCCGCGTGCACCCGCTGCTGACCGCCGCCGAAGAGATCGAGCTCGCGAAGCGGATCGAGCGCGGCGACCTCGCGGCCAAGGAGCGGATGATCAACGCGAACCTCCGGCTGGTCGTATCGCAGGCGCGGCGCTATCAGGGCCACGGCTTGCCGATGGAGGACCTGGTCCAGGAGGGGATGCTGGGGCTGATCCGTGCGGTCGAGAAGTTCGACTGGCGGCGCGGCTTCAAGTTCTCGACATACGGCACGCTGTGGATCCGGCAGGCGATCCAGCGCGGGCTGCAGAATCACGGCCGGACGATTCGGGTGCCGGTGCACGTCTCGCAGCGCCAGGTCAAGGTGCGCAAGATCGAGGCCGAGCTGAACACCAAGCTCGGGCGTGAGCCGACCGATGAGGAGATCGCGACCGTCGCCGGTCTCGAGCTCGACGAGGTGATCGAGCTTCGCGAGCTCAGCCGCGCGATGACCAGCCTCGATCAGCCGGTCAGCGAGGACGGTGAGACGGCGCTCGGCGATCTGCTCGCGAGCGATCGACCGGAGCCGATGCAGGAAGTGGCCGACCTCGAGCGCGACCAGCGCGTCAACGAGGCCGTCGAGCGACTGCCGGCAGCCGAGGCGAGCGTGATCCGGCTGCGGTTTGGTCTCGCCGGCGAGGAGCCGCGGACCCTCCGGCAGGCGGGATCGGAGCTCGGGATAACCGCCGAGCGTGCCCGTCAGCTCGAGGAGCAGGGCCTCCGGCGTCTGGCCGCGACCGCCTCGCTCGAGGGCCTGAGCGAAGCGGCGTAAGCGACCGCAGACATTTCAAGCGCGGGCTCAGGCTGAAGGATCAGCCCGAGCCCTCGCCTGTTAAGGGTCCGCGACTGAAGTCGCGGGCCCTAAGCGGCGTCCCGCGCGATCAGCACGTCGCACGGCGCGCGCGCGCAAACCCGCGCGGGCAGCGAGTAGGCGCGCCACGGCGTGACTGCGCTCGCGGCACGGGGGTCGATCACGATCAGCGCGGCGTCGGTCTCCTCGGCGACGTCGATCACCGCGTCGACGGTGTCCCCGCCGCGCAGGTGGACGGTGACGTCGAGCCCCTGCCGGCGAAGGTCATCGGCGGCTGCCGATAGCCGCATATCCGCGGCGGAACGATCCGACAACACCGGCCAGTAGCTCTCGACGAGATGGACGCGAGCCCGGCGGGCGGACGCCAGCCCCGCGGCGACGGTCAGCGCCGGCGCGCCCGCGCCGTCGCCGGGGTCATACGCATGGGCGACGATCGCGTTCGCCGGCTGAACGACGGCGTCGGCTCGACCGTGGTGGTGGGCGAAGTCGGCGACCTGGCGCCACATGCTGATCGCCGGCACCAGCAGACCACGCGCCGCGGCGGCGAGGACGAGTCGCGACGAGGCGCTCGTCTCGGGCCGCTGCGGTAGCTCGATCTCGAGCTCGACCTGTGAGCCCTCCGAGTGCCGAACGGTGTCCCCGAGCCGCTCGAGCAGCCGCAGCGCGTCGATGTTCTCGGCGAGCACCAGCGCGGTGAAGCTCTCGACGCCCTCCTCGCGGGCGCGGTCGACCAACCGATCGAGCAGCTCCGTCCCCAGCCCGCGGCCCTGCCAGTCGTCGCCGACGACGATCGCGCACTCGGCGACGCGGTCTCCGACGCGCACGAACCGGGCCACGCCGACGGCGTCCTCCGAGTCCGGATCGAGTGCCACCAGCGCCTCGTGGTCGTGATGGTCGACCGCGCTCAGGTACGAGAGCTGCTGCTCGCTGAGCTTGGTCAGCGGAGTCTGGAAGCGCAGGTACCGCGACCTGTCGGACAGCCGCTCGAAGCCGGATTTCAGAAGGCCGCGATCCCCGGGCTCCAGCGCACGGATCATCACCGTGGAGCCGTCGCGCAGCTGTGTGCGCGCTGAGGCGGTCAAGGGGTGCTGAGCGGCGCTCCGGCCGCGGACCGGTCGGCGTCGGCGGCGCGGGCATGGTCGGCGATCGCCGGGATGATTTGCGGCCAGGCGGCCTCCGGCAGGTCGTGCCCCATGCCCTCGACCACCATCAGCCGCGCCCCCGGAATCGCCTCCGCCGTGGCCTTGCCGCCCGACAGAGCGACCATCCGGTCCTTGGAGCCGTGGATCACGAGCGTGGGCGCCGCGATCTTGCGCAGCTCGGCGGTGCGGTCGCCCGACGCGATGATCGCCCCGAGCTGCCGGCCCGATCCGGCGGGGTCGTGGCCCCGGTCGTAGCTACGAGCCACCATGTCGCGAATTCGTTCGTGGTCCTGGGGCAGCCCCTGCGATCCGATCGCCTCGAACACTCGAGCCGTGTACTCGATGTACGCGTCACGCTCGGTCGGCGCGGCGCGCAGCAGGTAGCGGTAGATGCTGAACGCCGGCTGGCCCTTCCAGCGGTTGCCCGTGTTCGACATGATCGACACGAGCGAGCGGACGCACTCCGGACGCTGGGCCGCGAGCGTCTGGGCGATCATGCCGCCCATCGACGCCCCGACGACGTGCGCCGGCGCGAGCCCGAGCTGCGCCAGCAGGCCGGCAGCGTCCGCGGCCATGTCGGACAGCGTGTAGTGCACGGGATCGATCTGCCGGCGCAGGAGCTGGCTCGGGGTCGGCGGCCGCCCGTGGATCTTCGTCGAGCGCCCGACATCCCGGTTGTCGAATCGCACGACATGGAAGCCGCGCTCGGCGAGCTGCGCGCAGAACTCGTCCGGCCAGCCGATCATCTGCGTCCCGAGCCCCATGATCAGCAGCATCGGTGGGTCCGTCTCGGTGCCGAACGTCTCGTAGCAGAGCCTGATCGCTCCGCCGATGTCGGCGAAACGCTCAGCCATACAACGCCTCGAACACGTCCGCGTACCGCTCGTTGACGACGTTGCGCTTCAGCTTGAGCGTCGGCGTGAGCTCGCCGCCCTCCTGCGTGAGGTCGTGGTCGAGCAGCGCGAACTTCTTGACCTGCTCGACCCGCGCGTACTTGGCGTTGGCACGGTCGAGCACGTTCTGGATCAGCTCGCGGATCTCCTCGCGCTCGATCAGCTCCGCCATGTCCTCGGGCAGGCCACGCTCCCGGGCCCACGGCGTGATCTCCTCGGGATCGAGCGTGATCAGCGCCACCGGGTACGGGCGCCGATCGCCGTGCATCACGGCCTGGGAGATCCAGCGCGACTGCTTGAGGTCGTTCTCGAGGTTCGCGGGGGTCAGGTTCTTGCCGCCGGCGGTGATGATGATGTCCTTCTTGCGCCCGGTGATCGACATGAAGCCGTCCTCGTCGATCGAGCCGAGGTCGCCGGTGCGCATCCAGCCGTCGTCGGTGAACGTGTCGCGGGTCGCCTCCGGGTTGCGCCAGTACTCGCGGAACACGTTCGGGCCCTTGATCAGGATCTCGCCGTCGTCGGCGATCCTGAACTCGACGCCCGGCATCGGGATCCCGACCGTCCCGAGCTTGAAGCTATCGAGCCGGTTGACGGTCCCAACCGCGACGGTCTCGGTCATTCCCCAGCCCTCGAGCACCGGCACGCCACACGCGTAGAAGAACTCGAGGATCTCGCTCGAGATCGGAGCCGCACCCGACACGCACTTTTCCATCCTGCCGCCGAACAGCGGGCGGACCTTGCCGTACAGAGCCTCCTCGGCCCGGTCGTATGCCGCGCTGAGCTCCTCGGGCACTGCGTCGCCGCGCGCGCGCAGCTGCCGGACCTTCAGCCCGACCTCGACCGCTGCGCGCAGTTGCTCCTCGCTCTCGGCCATCGACAGCGCGAGCGCGTAGAGCTTCTCGAAGATGCGGGGAACCGACGGGAAGTAGGTCGGCGTGACCTGCATCAGCTCGGGGATGATCTGCTGCGGGTCGCCGCCCCAGTACACGATCCCGCCGCCGACATCGAACGACGCGAGTTGCACGGTGAGCGCGAACGAGTGAGCCAGGGGCAGGTAGAGGTAGCTCAGGTCATCGTGGGTGACGAACCCGATCTCCTGGCACATCACCCCGACCGACGCGCAGTTCCCGTGGCTGAGCACGACGCCCTTCGGCGGTCCGGTCGTGCCCGAGGTGTAGATGATCGTGTACGGGTCGCCGTGCTCGACCGCCGCGCAGCGCCGGTCGAGCTCTGCGCGATCGCCGCCGCCGGAGTGCTCTGCACGGTCGCCGCCGCGGGCGCGCTCGCGGAGCCGGTCGATCGAGAGCTGGTTCTCTGAAGCGTCGGCGTCGATCAGGAGCACGTGCTCGAGGGCGTCGAGCCGCTCGCGGACCTGCTCGATCTTCGCGGCCTGGCCGGTGTTCTCGCAAACCACGATCCTCGCGCCTGAGTTGCCGACCACCCACGCGCACTCCTCCGGCGAGTTCGTCGGGTAGATCGGCACGACGACGGCGCCGGCCCGAGAGATCGCGAGGCTCGAGAACGTCCACTCCGGCCGCGTGTTCGCGAGCAACGCCACTCGATCGCCCGGCTCGATCCCGAGCGCGACGAGCCCGAGCGCGATCTCCTCGACGATCTCGGAGACCTCGGCGAACGTCAGCTCACGCCATTCCCCATCCTGCTGGTATCGAACCGCCAGCCGGCCACGATGGCGCTCCGCGGCGTCTGCGGCCGCTCGCGCGATCGTCCTGTTGCCGGCCACTACAGCCTCTGTCGCCATCAGTCAACCTCCTGGCGTCGTTGCTACCGCGGTGATGATCCTAGGCCGAGCAGCCGCGCCGCGTTCGCACACCCGAGTTTCTCGCGGTCGGCGTCGCTGATCGGCGCCCCCAGGACGAAATCGCGGCCTTCTTCGTTGCTGCTGTACGGGTAGTCGACCGAGAACATCACGCGGTCGGCGCCGACCACCTCGAGCAGGCACGTCAATGGCGGGTAGGTGAACATCTCGCTGGTCGTGAAGTGCCGAGGTCCTGCGCCCGCTCGAAGATCGGCCAGAACTCACCTGCGTCGAGGAACTGGCCGCGCACGTGACCGTTGATCAGCGCGCCCTTGAAGCCCAGGTCGTTGACCGCCCGCTCGAGCTCGTCGGCTGCCGCCCGGGGCGCGCCGGTCGGGAGCGTCGCGAATGCGGCGAGGCGGTCGGGGTGTGCCGCGATCGCTCCGGCCAGGTAGTCGTTGGCTGCCGTCGCAAGCGGGATCGCCTCGTGCGGATCCAGCTGTTCGGTCCCGGGCGCGCCGTGCGACACCACCTGGACGTCGATCTCGCCGGCGTCCATGTCCGCGATCCGCTGATCACCGACGTCGTCGAGCTTTGCCTGGATCCGCGCCATCGGGCTGTCGGGCGGGGGCTCGCCGCCGCCGAACGCCACGGACCTCAGCATCGGCGCCCGGTAATGCTCTTCCACCGTGATCAGTCGCATGCGATCAGTGCCGGGCGCTCCACTCCGCCATCCGCACGAACAGCTCGGGACGCGTCAGCGCCGGCAGGGAGGGGTCGAGTTCGCGATAGATCGTCGCCACGTTGACCGCGATCCGCTCGGGATCGCCCCAGTCGCGGAAGTCGGTCAGGTCGATGTCGTCGGCGGCGGCGGTCTCATCCATGCCCGCCTCGAACCGCTCGGTGGCCTCGTCGCGGACGTACGCGAGGTAGCGCTGAACGTCGCGGACGCCGGACTCGTCGGTCACCGGACCATGGCCGGGGACGATCGTTCTCGCGCCCAGCTCGATGATGCGGTCACACGCCGTGAGCCAGTTCGATAATTGGCCCGCCCCCCCGTCCCACATGATCGGGGTGCCCTCGATGAACAGGAGATCGCCGGTGAACACCACGTTCGCGTCGGGCACGTGGGCGATCGTGTCCCCGAGGGTATGGGCGGGCCCGAGCTCGATCAGGTGGACGTCGCGATCGCCCACCCGGAGGTCGCGCCGGCCCTCGAACGACTCGGTCGGCAGCCGCTCGATGACCGACGCGAAGTCGAACCTGCGCATCGCGCGCGCGGCGAACGCGTCGAATTCCGGCCCCAGGTCGAGCTCGTTGAACAACACGTTGACCGTCGCCGCCGGGACCGCGCGCATGTCCTCGATCGCGCCGGCGCTGGCCAGGATCGGGATGCCGTCGGGGAGCAGCGAGTTGCCGAACCAGTGGTCGCCGTTGCCGTGGGTGTTGAACGCCTGCTCGATCGGGTTGCGGTCGGTGACCGCCGCCATCGCGTCGAGCATGTCCCGCGTGAGGTTGAGGTCGAACAGCGTGTCGACGAGCAGCGAGGTGCCCTCGGCGGTGATGAGGCCGGCGTTGCTCCAACCCCAGCCGCCGTCGGGCTGGAGATAGGCGTAGAGGCCGTCTCCGAGTTCGTGCAGTCCGCGCTCGTAGGCGATCTTCATGCGAGTTCTAGAACTCCGGCTCGGCCGGGAGGCCCACGTAGTTCTCGGCGAGACTCCGAGCCGCCGCCTCCGACCGTGCGACGTACTCGAGGCGGCCGAGCTGGAGCCGGCGCTGGAACGGGCCGCCCCCCAGGTCGTGCAGCATCTGGGTCATGTAGTTCGAGAAGTCCTGCGCCCGCCACACCCGGCGCAGGGCGGCGGTCGTGTATCCGTCGGCGCGCTCCGCGTTGCCCTCCCTGATCAGGTCGGTCAGCGCGGGCGCCAGGAGGCGCGCGTCATTGACGGCCAGGTTGAGGCCCTTGGCCCCGGTCGGCGGGACGATGTGGGCGGAGTCACCCGCCAGGAACAGGCGGCCGTGCTGCATCGGCTCGGCCACGAACGAGCGCATCGGGGTGATGCCCTTGTCGAAGATCGTGCCTTCGTTGACGTCGCCCAGGCGCGTTCGGAGCTCATCCCAGATCCGGTCGTCGGGCCACGTCTCGATGTCCTCCTCGGCCGGGACCTGCAGGTACAGGCGGCTGACTTGTGTCGAGCGCATCGAGTGGAGCGCGAACCCGTGCTCGTGCCAGGCATAGATGAGCTCGTCGGTGGCCGGCGCGGCGTCGGCCAGGATCCCGAGCCAGCCGAACTCGTAGGTGTAGTCGTACTCGGTCAGGTGCTCGGCGATCGTCGGGCGGCTGACGCCGTGGAAGCCGTCGCATCCGGCGATCACGTCGCAGATCAGCTCGTCTGCCTGCCCGTCGTGCTCATAAGTGATCCGCGGCTGGTCCGTCGCGATGTCGTGGAGCTCGACATCGCTCACCTCGAACAGGACCGGGACGCCACGGTCGAGCAACGCCTCCGTGACGTCCTTGACGACCTCCTGCTGGCCGTAGATCGTGATGTGCCGGCCGGTCAGCGCTGTCATGTCCACGTAGTGGTTTTGCTCGTGGTAGCGGAGGTAGACGCCGTTGTGCTCGAGGCCTTCGTCGTCGAGGCGCTCGGCCACGCCGAGCTCGCGCAGCAGGTCGACGGTGTTCTGCTCGAGCAACCCGGCCCGGACGCGCTTCTCGACGTACTCACGGTCTCGCGCCTCGAGCACGATGCAGTCGATGCCCTCGCGGTGGAGCAGCGTCGCGAGCATGAGCCCTGCGGGACCGGCCCCGACGATGCCTACCTGGGTACGCACGGCCGCGAGTCTATTCGTGTGCCGCGACGAGGATCACGTCGAGCGTCCGCGGTCCGTGGACGCCCTTGACGCGGACCATCTCGATGTCGACGGTGGCGGACGGGCCCGAGATCAACGTCAGCGGGCTGGTGGGTTTGAGGCGTGCGAGGGCCTCGGGAACCGAGGGCACGATCTGTTCGGTGCGAACCACGCACAGGTGGTAGTCGGGGAGGAGCGTCAGCGCGCGCCGGCCCATCCCGGGGCCGCCATCGAGGACGATCGTCCCGGTCTGGGCGATCGCGAGCGCGCACGTCGTGACCACGCCGTCCGCTGCGTCGAGGGCGTCGTTGTCGAGCGGGGGATTGTCTGTTATTGGATTTACGGTGGTCAACCAGCCGGCGGGGACCCCATCGGGCGCGATGATGTCGCGGGCGTCGCGCCGGCTGAGCGTGGTCTGGATGGTGGTTTCGAGCTCGTTCTCGGTGGTCGGGATCGCGCGGGCGTCGTAGTGGGCGAGCCGCTCGAGGAAGGAGTCGATGCCGTCGTCCGTGGTTTTGCGGTACTCGCGGGGGATGTTGCGCTTTTCGTGCGGTTCGGGACCGAGCGCGGATCGGACGCGGGTCAGGATCTCGTCGCGGGCCGCGGTCATTTCCTGTTCTTGGTCCACCACTCCCGAAACGGCTGGGGCGGGGGGTCGGGAAGGTCTCGGGTCCGGGTCCAGCCCGAAAGCGGCGGCGGCGCGCTGCGTTTGATCAAGCGCAGGAGCGGGGCGAGCTTGAGCGCGAGCGTCCAGCGCCGGCGGCCGCTCATCGCGCGGGCCGCGGCTCCGAAGGCCGCATCCCGGGTTCGGTGTCTTTCGGCCTGGACCGCGTCATGCCGTAGCTTCACGAGCACGGTCGGGATGTCGATCTCGACCGGGCACACCTCGTAGCAGGCGCCGCACAGCGAGGAGGCGAACGGAAGCTGCGGGGCGTGCTCGACGCCGACGAGCAGCGGCGTGAGGATCGCGCCGATGGGCCCGGGGTAGGTGGCGCCGTACGCGTGGCCGCCGGTCCGCTCGTATACGGGGCAGACGTTCAGGCACGCGGCGCAGCGGATGCACCTGAGCGCCTGACGTCCTGTTTGGTCCGCGAGGGCTTTCGTGCGGCCGTTGTCGAGGAGGACGATGTGGACGTTCTGCGGTCCATCGTTTTCCGTGACTCCCGTCCAGACCGAGTTGTACGGGTTCATCCGCTCGCCGGTCGAGGAGCGTGGCAGCAGCTGGAGGAACACCTCGAGGTCGCCGAACGTGGGGATCAGCTTCTCGATCCCGACGACGCTGATCAGTGTTTCCGGCAGCGTCAGGCACATGCGGCCGTTGCCTTCGGATTCGGCGACCAGCAGCCCACCGGTCTCGGCGATCGCGAAGTTCGCCCCGCTGACCGCGACCTTGGTCTTCAGGAACAGACGTCGGAGGTGCAGGCGGGCGGCCTCGGCGAGCGCGAGCGGGTCGTCCGTCAGATCCTTGGGCGCGTCGCCCATGTGGTCGAGGAAGATCCGGCGGATCTCCGCGCGGTTGCGGTGAAGCGCCGGCACCACGATGTGGCTCGGCTTGTCGTTCGAGAGCTGGATGATCATCTCGGCGAGGTCGGTCTCGTGGGCGGCGATCCCTTGGTTCTCGAGGGTCTTTACGAGGCCGATTTCCTGGGTCGCCATCGATTTGACCTTGATCACCTCGTTGTGTCCGGTCTGTTGCACGAGGGTCGTGACGATTTGCGTCGCCTCCTGCGCATCCCGGGCCCAGTGGACGTGGGCGCCGCGCGCGGTGGCATTTCGTTCGAACTGTTCGAGGTAGTCGTCGAGGTGATGGAGGACGTCGTCCTTGATCGCGGCGCCGGCGCTGCGCAGCTGCTGCCAGTCGGGGGTCTCGGCGACCAGCCCGGCACGCCGCTCCCGGATCCTGGCGGTGGCCTTGCGGACGTTGCGGCGGAGCTGCGAGTTCCCGACCGCGCGCTTCGCGTTGTCGGCGAACGGCGGGTCGTCGGTCCAGATCAGGTCGCCGGTATTCAGGCCGACGTCTTCTCCGTGCTGGCCAGGATCTCCGCGAGGTGGAGCGTCTTTATGCCCGTGCGGATGCGATCCAGTCCGCCTCCGATGTGCATGAGGCACGATCGGTCGCCGGCGCACAGCACCTCGGCGCCGGTCTCGATCACCGCCTCCATCTTGTCGGCGAGTATCGCGGACGACACGTCGGGGTTCTTGATCGAGAACGTCCCGCCGAACCCGCAGCACTCTTCGTGCCTCGGTAGCTCGACGAGGTCGATCCCGCGAACGTTTCTGAGCAGGCGCAGCGGGCGGTCGCCGACGCCGAGAATCCGGACCGAGTGACATGTCGGGTGGTACGTGACGCGGTGGGGAAAGTAGGCGCCGACGTCGTCGGTGTCGAGGATGTCGATCAGGAACTGGGAGAGCTCGTACGTCTTGGCCGCGACCGCCTGCGCTCTCCTCGCCAGCACCTCGTCACCCGCGACCCGGGCGACGAACTCGTGCTGGTGGCGGATCGCGCCGGCGCACGACCCCGATGGGACGACGACGGCGTCGTACGGCTCGAATATGTCCGCGGACCGGCGCACCAGGCTCGGTTCGAAGTAGCCGCTGTTCGCGTGCATCTGTCCGCAACAGGTCTGCTCGAGCGGGAACTCGACCGGCTGCCCCAGCCGCTCGAGCAGGCGGACGGTCGCCTTGCCGGCGTCGGGGAACAGCGCGTCGACGAGGCAGGTGGTGAACAGCGCAACGCGCATGGCGCGGCGCACACCAAGGGTGCGCCGCAAAGTATGCGTTCAAGCGGCCTGGGACTCTGCGGCCGCTGCCTCGCGGCGTGCGACCTCGGCACGCACGATCGGGGCCACCTGCGTCCCGAACAGCTCGATCGACCGCATCACGTCCTTGTGCGCGACCGCGCCGACGCTCATCTGTCCGACGTACCGCTGGTTTGCGAACAGGTCGTGCTCGAACAGGATCTTCTCGGTCACCTGCTCGGGTGAGCCGACGGCCAGGGCGCCGCGAGGAGACCGGAGCGCGTCGTACTCGGGCCGCCCCGACGGCGGCCAGCCACGCTCGCGGCCGATCTTGTTCATCATCGCCAGGTACGAGGCGGCAAATGCGCCGTTGGCCTCCGCCTCGGTGGCGCCGACGAACGCGTGGGTGTTGATCGCGACCTTGGCATCGGCCGGGTCGTGGCCGGCCGCGGCGTACGCCTGCCGGTAGAGGTCCACGAGCGGCACGAACCGCTCGGGCCGGCCGCCGATGATCGCGAGCGTGAGGGGAAGGCCGAGCGCGCCGGCGCGGACCACCGACTGCGGCGTCCCGCCGACCGCGACCCACACCGGCAAAGGATCCTGCACTGGTCGCGGCCACACGACGGCGTCATTCAACGGCGCGCGGTGGCGTCCGGACCAGGTCACGTGGGCAGAGTCGCGGATCTTCAGCAGCAGGTCGAGCTTCTCGGCGAACAGCTCGTCGTAGTCGTCGAGCTCGTAGCCGAACAGGGCGAAGGACTCGATGAACGATCCACGCCCGGCCATGATTTCGGCCCGGCCGCCCGAGATCAGGTCGAGCTCGGAGAACTGCTGGAACACGCGAACCGGGTCATCCGAGCTCAGCACGGTGACCGCGCTCGAGAGGCGGATGCGTCCTGTCCGGGCGGCGATCGCCGCGAGGGGGATTGCCGGCGCCGAGACGAGGAAGTCGGCGCGATGGTGCTCGCCGATCGCGAACACGTCGAGGCCGAGCTGGTCGGCGAGCTCCGCCTCCTCGAGCAGGTCGCGCATCCGCTGGTCGGGCGGGACGCCCGAGGAGAGGTCCGCGAAGGTCGCCAATCCAAGTTCCATGTGAACGAGGATAGCACGATAGTTGTCTACACAACTATCGCCACCCAGTGCCCGCGCTCGAGACGCAAGTTGGGGCTGTAGCGTCAGCCGGCGGTTTCCTCCAGCTCCGGCATCGCGCTGTACGAGAGCTGGCGCGCCCTCCGTTTGGCCGCCCCGACCGCCTCGGTGAGCGTGTCCAGGTCGTAGACCCCATAGTGGCGCCGGCCGTTGATGAAGAACGTCGGCGTGCCTGACACTCCGCTCTCGTCGGCGCTGGCGACGTCCTCGCTCACGCGCTGGGCGTATTCGCGGCGGCGCAGCCCGTCCTTGAAGCGGTCGCCATCGAGGCCGAGCTCGGTGGCGTACTTCGCGAGATCGCGTGGCGTGAGCTCCCCCTGATGGGCGAGCAGGATGTCGTACATCTCCCAGAACTTGCCCTGGGCGGCGGCCGCTTCGGATGCCTCGGCGGCGAGTTGGGCGGTGGGGTGGACGTCGTTCAGCGGCAGGTGGCGCCACACGTATCGGATGTCATCACCGTGCGAGGCGAGCAGCTCGCGGATCGTGCCCTCGGCCATGCCGCAGAACGGACATTCGAAGTCGCCGTATTCCACCAGCGTCACCGGGGCGTCATCGGGCCCGCGAATGTGGTCGTACTCGGGATCGACGTCGGACGTGAGGTCGAGGATGTCCTCGGCGGTCCGGGCGACCTGGCGGGCGCGAAGCGCTTCGGGCAACTTCCTGATCAGGCGGGTCAAGGCCCAGGCCACCGCCGGCGCCACGATCACCGTGCAGAGCGTCCCGAGCTTCGCCTCGTCGAGCTCGATGCCGGTGAAGGCGAGGCTCGAGACGAGCAGCGAGACGGTGAAGCCGATGCCGGCGCATGCGCCCGCAGTGAGGAGCACGGGCTCGCTGATCGGCGAGCGTGGCCCGTGCAGCGCGGGTCGCGAGGCGATCCACGAGCCGGTGAAGATCCCGATCGGTTTGCCCACGACGTACCCGAGAAGGATCCCCCACGTGATCGGCGAGGAGATTGCGTCGCTCAGCAACGTCGAGGTCATGTGGATCCCCGCGTTGGCGAGCGCGAACAGCGGCACGATCACGTAGCTCGTCCACGGGTGCAGCTCGTACTGGACCCGCTCGTTCGGCGAGATCGCCGATTGGAGGCTTTGCTGCGCAGAGCGCGCGAGTTCGGGGGTCGGTTGCTCGCGAAACTCGCGCGTCAGCGCGGTTGCCCGCTCCAGGTCGTCGCGCGACGGCGGGTACGCGCTCGTGCCCAGCCCGATGGCCAGGCCGGAGATCACCGGGTCGATGCCGGACTTGAACATCGCGACCCAGATCCCGACCGCAAGACCGACCGAGATGGCGGCCCGCCCAAACGGTGCATATCGCAGCGCCACCAGCGCCACGAACAACGCGACCGCGATCGCCGAGCGCCATCACCGAGACATGGGTGGTGTACACGGTCGCGATCACGACGAGCGCGGCCAGGTCGTCGGCCACCGCCAGCGTGAGCAGGAACACGCGGATACGGGTCGCGGTCCGTGGAGTCACGAGCGCCACCGCCGCGAGCGCGAACGCCGTGTCGCTCGACATCGCCGCGCCCCACCCATGTCCGCCCGCCCGGCCGGCGTTGAACGCCAGGTAGATCGCGATCGGCACCGCGACGCCTCCCATCGCCCCGAACACCGGGATCGCCAACCGCCGCCGTTCGCGGAGCTCTCCGAGGTCGAGCTGGCGCTTGGCCTCGAGGCCGACGACGAGGAAGAACAGCGTCATCAGCCCCTCGTTGACCCACGTACGAAGGTCGGCGGCGATGCCCGTGGTCCCCACGTGGATCGAGAGCTCGGTCGTCCAGACCGACTCGTATGTGTGCCACCACGGCGAGTTCGCCCACACGAGCGCGCCGATCGCGGCGCCGAGCATCACGAACGCCCCTCCGGCTTCGGTGCTCAGGAAGCTCCGCACCGGCGCGGCGAGGTTCCGAGCCCACGCGGTCCGGCCGCCGAACGGGACCGCCTCAGTTTCTGCGGTGACGCTCACGGCGGCGCGTTACTCGAGTAGCGGCGGGTCGCGGAGGTTCGTGTTGATCTGCTCCGACAACGCCTCGGAGGCGGCGCGCTGCGCGAGCCGCCGCTGTTGCTCGTCGGCGTGGTCGATCAGCGCGGACTCGTAGGCGTCCGCGGCGATCTGGTAGCGCTCGCGCTCGCGTTCGGTGTCCTGGGCGGCTTGCCGGCGGAGCAGCTCGGCCCGCTCGGTGACCGCGGCCGCCGGCTCGTCGGGCGAGTGGACCTCTTCGTACTCGGTCTCGAGGTCGAACGTGAAGCGACGCTCGCCGTTGGCGACCGGGCGGTGCGCTACCCGATAGATCGTGATCGAGCCGTCATCCTCGACGCGCGTGTAGACCTCGAAGCGGCTGTACGGCTGGATCGTTGCCAACCATTGCCGGCGCCGGTCCTCGACCTCGGCCGTGCTTCGGCCCTCGATCGAGTTCGCGGTGAGCTCGGCGACATGGACCCAGCCCCAGTGGGTGATGACGAGGATCGCCCCGACCACGACGATCGCGATGCTGAGCCCGTCGACGCCGCTGGACAGGGCATCGATCAGTCCGAGCAGCACGAGCAGGGAACCGAGGATGAGCGAAGCGGCGGTGAGCGTCGCACCGGTGCCGACGATCCGGCCGCGAGCCCGGCTCGGGACGGGCATCTCGGGCCGCCCGACGGCCTCGGGCAGGTTCTCGAGATCGTCGGACAGCAGTCGCTCGTCGGGCTCGCGGTCGACGAACTCAGCCGGGCTCAACTCGTCGGTCATATGCGATCAAGGTACTCGCCTCCATGGGTGTCCTACAACGACACCCAGGTGTGCCTCGGAAGCCCGGATGCGGTCCTACACTTGGATCCAGCAAACACGCGCCGGACGGATCGGCCAGCGCCTCAGATCCCGACCCTGGAAAGGGGGGGCAAGATGCCATTGTTTTTCTTCACCGTCGAACAGCAGGAGCGGGCGATCGTCGAGCGGTTCGGCAAGTTCGTGCGGGTCGCGGGTCCGGGGCTTCAGACCAAGACGCCGTTCGTCGAGCGTGTCGCCGGGCGGATGAGCCTCCAGGTCGAGCAGCTCAACTCACAGATCGAGACCAAGACCAAGGACAACGTGTTCGTGCAGGTCAAGCTAGCCGTGCAGTACAAGGTCGGCCCGGCCGAACAGCAGGTTCAGGACGCCTATTACAAGCTCGACAACCCCGAGGTCCAGATCCAGTCCTACGCGTTCGACGTGGTCCGGTCCCACATACCGAGCATGGACCTCGACGAGGCCTACGCGGACGCGGACACGATCGCGATGCACATCCAGGACACGCTGCACCGGCAGATGGCCGACTACGGCTATGAGATCGTCAAGGCGCTGATAACGAACATCGAGCCCGATCAGCGCGTCAAGGACGCGATGAACAACATCAATGCCTCGCAGCGCAACCAGATCGCGGCTGCGGCGCAGGGCGACGCGCAGAAGACGCTCGCGGTCAAGAAGGCCGAGGGCGAGCGGGAGACGATGCGCCTTCAGGGCGAGGGCGTCGCGGCCGAGCGCAAGGCGATCGCCGAGGGACTGCACGAGTCGCTCGAGATCATCGCGCAGCACGGACTCGATATGCGCGAGGCGATGGCGCTCGTCGCGCTCACCCAGTACACGGACATGATCCGCGCGCTCGGCGAAAGTGCGAAGACCAACACGATCCTGCTCCCGCATTCGCCGAGCGCGGTCGGCGATCTGATGGGTCAGATCCGCGACGGCATCCTGGTCGCCGACCTCGCCAGCGACGCCACGGACAACTCCAACAACACCCCCAGGCTGGCGCCGGGCCGGCGCCCGGAACCAGAGCAACGCTGACGTAACCCGCCACCTTGTATCCGACCGCCTCCGGCGGTAGGTTCCCCCCGCATCAGCCGGTAATGCGCCGTCAGAATCGCGGCCGGAGCTCAGGGAAGGAGGAGAGATGGCGACTGTCCCACCCGAAGAGGTAGAAGTCCTCGCGCCTGACGTTTTCCAGGGGGAGCTGAAGCGCGACGTCGGGCTGCGCGGGCTGACGATGATCTCGCTCGGATCGATCATCGGCTCGGGGTGGCTGCTCGGGGCGCTGGGGGCCGCCGAATCAGCGGGCCCCGCCTCGCTCCTGTCCTGGATCCTGGCCGGAGCGATCCTCGGGGTTCTCGCGCTCGTGCACGCCGAGCTGGGTTCGACGTACCCGCTGTCCGGTGGGACGGCGCGCTTCCCGTTCCTCGGCTTCGGCGCGCTGGGCGGCTTCACCGGTGGATGGATGGCCTGGATCCAGGCGGTCACGATCGCCCCGATCGAGGTCGAGGCGGCGCTGACGTACCTGGAGTCGACCTCGCTGCACCCGGGTTTTGTGCACAGCAACGGCACGCTGAGCGGGTCGGGGATCGCGGTCGCCGCCGTCTGCATGGCGGTGTTCACGTACATCAACATCATGGGCGTCCGCTGGCTGGCCGAGTCGAACAACATCACGATGATCTGGAAGCTCGCTGTGCCCACGCTCACGATCATCGTGCTGCTGATCGTCACCTTCAACGGCAGTAACTTCTCCGCCAATAGCGGCGGTGGCTTCGCTCCGTTCGGCGCCAAGGGCATCTTCGCCGCGCTCCCCTTGGGGGTGGTGTTCGCCCTGGAGGGCTTTGAGCAAGCGATTCAAGTCGGCGGCGAATCGAGAGACCCTCAGCATGACATTCACCGCGCCGTGATCATCTCGATGCTGATCGGCACGGCGATCTACCTGCTGCTGGAGGTCGCGTTCATCGGCGCGCTCAACCCCAAGGACATCGTGCACGGCTGGACCAACCCGATCCCCGGTCAGGGCTCGTTCGGCCCCTACGCCTCGCTCGCGACCACAGCCGGCGTCGGATGGCTGGCGACGATCCTCTACATCGACGCGGTCATATCCCCGGCAGGCACGGGCCTCGTCTACGCCGGCACGTCGTCGCGTCTGTCCTACAGCCTGTCCCGCAACGGCTACTGGCCGCCGAGGCTCGGCCAGGTCGACAGGCGCGGGGTCCCATTCGCCTCGTTGATCTTCTGCTGGGTGATCGGGATGCTGGTGTTCCTGCCGTTCCCGAGCTGGGCTGGAATGGTGGGCCTGGTCACCGCGGCGACCGTGCTGATGTACGCGATGGCGCCGCCCTCGCTCGCCGCGCTTCGACGAGCCGACCCCAACCGACCACGTCCGTACCGATTGCCGGCGGCCTGGTTCCTGGCTCCGCTGTCGTTCGTGTGCGCGAACTTCATCGTCTACTGGGCGGGCTGGAACACGATCTTCTGGCTGTACATATTCATCATCGCCGGGTACGTCGTGTTCTTCGTCTACCAGGCGGTCGCGCCTCCGGGGCGCAAGCTGAAGCTGCACTGGAGGGCGGCGTCGTGGATCCCGCCGTGGCTGATCGGGCTCGGAATCATCTCCTACCTAGGTCAGTTCCCGTCGAGCAAACCGAGCTCGGGTTGGCCGTTCGGGATCGCGCTCCTGGCCAAGCAGGACATCCCGTTCTGGGTCGACCTCGGCGTGGTCGCCGCGTTCAGCCTCGTCATCTACTACTGGGCCGCTCGCGTCGCGATGCCCAGTGATTACGTCAAGCAGGCAGTTGAAGTCGTGGACGCGGAAGCCAACCTCGCAGCGCTGACCCAGGAGCACGAGGCGACGCCCGTCGCCTGATCAGAACGCCAGATGTTTGAGGGACAGCGGCCCGGTCACGCGGGCCAGGGCCGCAGTTCCCTGACGGCGCGAGCGGCGCCCGCGCGGAGGCTGGTCCGGCTGTACGGGTTGTAGAGCGGCCCGGTGCCGTCGGTGAGCAGGATCCACGCCTGGGCCACGCCGCTGGCCGCCACCGGCCCGGGCTCGGCCAGCGTGTCGGCGAGGGCGCTCAGCTCCTCGCCCGCCGCGGCCACCCGTTTCCGATCGGGCCTGATCCGTCCGGGTGCGATCGGCGCGCCCTCGCCGGCCTCGCGAATGACCCGGCGGATCGCGCCCGCGATCGACTGGCGGCGCCCCAGCTCGGTGAGGTCCTGCGCGCGCAACGCCAAGGCCGTGCTCGCCTCGGGCGGGACGCCGCCGGCGAGCGCGCGATCGAGCCTACGGTGGTGCCAGCGTGCCGTGAGCCGGTCCCGGAGGCGCGGACGCTCGGCATGCACCAGGCCCTCCGCGAGCCCGTCTGCGACCAAAACCGTCGCCGCTTGGTGATCTGCTTTGAGTCTCATGACCACCGTGAATGTTACGCCGGTCACGGTGACCTGTCAAGTGATTTTGGCGGTCACGCGAGCTAGAATCCGAACATGACCGATCTGCCGCCGTGGTATCCGGGCACCGAGTCGAAGCCGGCTCCGATGCCGCTGTTGCGGGTCCAGGCGTTCCTCAACACCGTTGACGTCGAGGACGACGTCGATCTGCTGGCCGATCCGGCGACGGCGCGGGGCTGGCTGGTCAAGGCGGGTCTGCTCGGTCGCGGAAGCGAGCTGACCGAAGCCGATCTCGAGCTCGCCCGCGGGGTCCGCGACTGCCTGCGCGGCCTGCTCGAGGCCGGCGGTGACGACCGTCAGCAAGAGGATGCTGACCTCGAGGCGTTGCGGAAGCTCGCCGCCGAGCACACGGCACGCCTAACGGTGGGGGACGGCGGCGTGCTCGGGCTCGAGGACGTGCGCGGCGAGAGCCTTGGCGACGCGCTGTTCGGGCTCCTGCTGACCATCCGCGGCGCCCAGGTCGACGGCACCTGGTCGCGGCTCAGGATGTGCGCGAACCCGGACTGCGCGTGGGTGTTCTACGATCGGTCGCGAAATCAGCAGGGCAGCTGGTGCAACATGGCCGCCTGCGGGAACCGGCTGAAGAACCGCCAGCTGCGCGCGCGCCGGCGCTGATCCGCCCGGTTTATCCCGAAACTACATTCGGTTCGTATCGTCGTAGGCATCTGGTTTCGTAAACGGACGCTCGCGCTGGCCGCGGGCGTCGCCGCATTAGCTTTCATTCCATCGGCGTCGGTGGGGGGACAGACGCGCAGCCGTGCACCGTCGGCGGTGCCACCGGGCGGGTCGCTGTCGCGCGCGAACGTGACGCCGCTGCCGGCGAGCCGGTACATCACGGGCGCGCGGTGGCTCACCGGACGCTACGACCCGCCCTCGAACCAGTCGGGCGACATCCTGCCGACGGTCTGGAGCGACGACGGCAGCACCTACGTGCTGATCGACGACGGCGGCACCGACGTGCCGGTGGCGGGTGGCCTGTGGCGCCAGTCGTTCGCGAAGATCACCGGCACCCCGCCGAACCTGCGGTTCAGGCACGTCGGCGATCCGACCTCGCCGCCGCCCCGCACGTGGTCGCAGATCGGCAACCAGATCGACAACGACGACGGGCCGCTCGGCCCGTACTACGGCATCGGCTTCGCCGAGGCCGGCGGGGTCTTCTACGCCACCCAGCAGCGCGACTGGAACTGGTCGGCCAACGGTCCGTTCACCGGGCTCGTCGGGATCGCCTATTCCACCAACCACGGCAAGAGCTGGATGTTCGCCAAGAACTCGTTCCCGCCGCCGCTGGGCAACCTGACGTTCGTCGACGGCGGCGGCCCGGGTGGGGCTTATCCGGACGGGTACATGTACGCGATCGGGACCGAACGGGAGTTCAACGCCTCGCGGCTCCTGCTCGGTCGGGTGCCGACCGGCGTCGCCAACATCACCGACCCGGCGAAGTGGCAGTGGTACACGGGCTCGGCCGCGGGCGCGCCGCAGTGGTCGAACTCGGTCGCCGCCGCGGTCCCGGTCCTCAACTGGTCCTCGCGCATCACCTACCCCGAGATGACCTACGACGCCGGCATTCACCGCTACCTGCTGACGTTCACCTACTCCTACAAGCCCAAGCCCCCGGCGGTGTGGAAGGGCGGCGCCGAGCTCGTGATCGCCGAGTCGCCGACGCCCGATGGACCGTTCTCGTTCGTCGCCGCCTCCCGTGACTTCGGCCCGTCCAACGGCTACGGCGCCGGCTTCCCGTCGCAGTGGATCAGCGCCGACGGCCGCCGGCTGTGGCTCAAATGGGCCGCGAACTTCGACGGATGCGCCAAGGGCCTCGACTGCTCGGGCAAGTACGGCTTCAACGTGGCCAAGGTCGAGCTGGCGGTGGCGACCCTCGCCAACAAGCCCCCGGCCAAGAACAACGCCGGCAAGACGAGGGCCGGCAAGAAGACGACCAGCGCCCACAGGGCCCGGGTCCGCGACATCGCAATCGTGTCCGGCACGGCGCTGCCCCTCCTGCTTCTCGGTTTGGTCGGGTGGCGCACTCGGCGGTTCGGCCGCCAGCCGCTCTAGCGGCGACGCCGGCCGGCGCGCCGGTGGTCTCGGGGATCGGGAACTAGACGAACGCGTTCCAGTCGCCGAGGAGCTGCACGCGGAGTGATGGGCTACCTCACATTCGCGCATGGAGCCGACATGATCGTCGCCGTCATCGTGAACGGACACCCGATCGAGGCCCGATGAACGGCGGGCACCTGGAGATGACGTGCCGCCGACCCGACTCGCCTGTCAGCTGCCCCCGGCATGCTTAACCCGACAACGGTGCGGGATCGCTGCGACCGTGACGTGTAACGCGTGTTATACGTGCGTGGTACGGCACGGTCCGGTGCCCGCGCGTCGAATGTCGAGCTATACAGGTCGAGGGACGGGGGAGGGCGCCGACGGGCGAGGGCAGATCTTGCAGGTCCGCGCCAGCCGGCGCGGGGGGCTGGTGGCCTCGTGACCCGTCCGCGAGTCCCGCCTGCCGCATTCGAGGGCCCCCTGGCGGCGTTGCGCCTTGTCCTCGGAGTCTCGTGTAGCGCTGCTACGCGTCGACTCCTGCGTCCGCGCAGCATCCGCCAGTGACCACTCTCGGTGCCGCACGACTTACGACCGAGCCCACTAGCACTATCGCGTGTACGCGGCGGCCACGCCGCCGTCCACGTTGAGAACGTTGCCGGTGCTCTTGCCCGACCGGTGGTCGGAGGCGAAGTGCAGGACCGCAACCGCGATGTCCTCGGGAAAAACGTTGACGCCGAGCGTCGTCCGTTGCCGGTAGTGCTCCTCGAGGTCATCGGGATCGATGCCGTAGGCGGCGGCGCGCTCCTCGCGCCACGACGATCCCCAGATCCGCGATCCCTGCAGCACGGCATCGGGATTCACGGTGTTTACCCGGATCCCGTCGTCGCCGCCCTCTTCTGCGAGGCACCGTGCCATGTGCAGCTCGGCTGCCTTTGCCGACGAGTACGCAGCCGCGTTCTTGCCCGCCACGAGGGCGTTCTTCGAGGCGACGAATACGATTGACCCGCCGGTTGCCTGCTCGCGGAGGATGCCGAACGTCTCGCGAGCGACGAGGAAGTACCCGGTGACCAGGATCGACTGATTGCGGTTCCACTCGGCCAGCGACGTCTCCTCGATCGGGGCGCTCGACGCGATCCCGGCATTCGAGACCAGGATGTCCACCCCACCGAAGGCGGTGATCGCCGTGCGGAAGGCATCGCGCACGTCGGTCTCGGACGTGACGTCGCCTCCAACCGCCTGGCCTGAGTCGCCCAGCTCTCGAACGGCGTCCTCGGCCCCTCCGCCGTCGAGGTCGAACGCGACGACGCATGCACCGGCGCCCGAGAGCGCGTCGACGATCGCCCGCCCGATCCCGCCCGCCGCTCCGGTGACCAGCGCGACGCTTCCCTGGAGCTCCCCTGGCGGCGGAGCGAGTGAAAGCTTGTACAGCTCGAGCGGCCAGTACTCGACCGCGAAGCTCTCCGCCGGCGTCAGCGACGTGAAGCCGCCGAGCGCATGGGCGCCCGCCATCACCTCGATCGCGCGGTGGTAGAGATCGCGCGACAGCGAGGCGTTCTTCACCGTCGGTCCGACCCCCACGAGGCCGACGTGTTGGATCAATACGACGCGGGCGTCGGGATCTCCTGGGACGGTCGCATCGTCAGCGTGCTCGTCGACGTATCCGCGGTACTCGTCACGGTAGCGAGCCGCCAGCTCCCGCACCCGCTCCCGCAACGTCTCCGCGTTCTCCGAGTCCGGGTCGAACGGCACCCACATGGGGACGCGTTTGGTGTGGACGAGGTGGTCTGGGCATGCGGCTCCGATGTCAGTCAGCTCCGGCGCCGCCCTGGAGGAGACGAACTCGAGCACCCGCGGCGAGGTGTCGACGATCAGCACTTTCTGCCGCTCGCTGGACACCGCGCCTCGGAGCACGGGCAGCACATCGAGCAGGAGCGAGTCGCGATCGACGGTGGGAGTCTCGAGAGCGCCGTCGAAGCGATCCTTGCTTGTCGTCTTGGCGTTGACGAACTCGACGGCTCGGTTGATCACCTCGATCGTTCGCTTGTACGCCTCCTCGGCCGAGTCGCCCCAAACCACCAGACCATGCTTGGCCAGCACGACGAGCCGTAGATTGGGGTTGTTGCGTACCGCGAGACCAACCTGCTTGGCGAGCGTGAAGCCCGGCCGGATGTACGGGATCCACGCCGCCTCCTCGCCGAAGCACTCGTCGACAAGCCGCTCGCCGTCCTTGGTCCCGGCCAGGACGTTGATGCCATCCGGATGTGTGTGATGCACGTGCGCCGCGGGAATGAACGCGTGGAGCAGCGTTTCGATCGAGGACCGAGGCGCCGCCGGATCGATCTGGCAGCGTGCCAGGTGCGCGACCATCTCCTCGTCAGACATCTCGTCTCGCTCCAGCAGCGGCAACGTCTCCTCGAGCCGTAGCGGCGTGAAGTCCTTTGCCTGCATCGTCGCCAGGTCCGAACCCGAGCCCTTCACCCACATCGCCGGGATCGTGCGGCCGACGTGGTCAGTCGTCGTGCCCTTCGCCGAGGTGTTGCCGCCGCCGAAGTTCGCAACCGCGCGATCAGATCCGAGTAGGTGCGAGGCCAACAGGACCTGCCCCAGCGCGTCCTCGGGAATCTGGGACGCGTCGTTGGGCCAGCGATCCTCGACCGGGCCGACCATCCGGGCGACGACGCTCATCGGCCCCACCCCCCGGCGACGGCCTCGGCGGTACCTCGTTCGGCGACGGCGCGTTCGACGTACCCACCCTCGCGCAAGGCCCGGACCGGGTCCAGAGCCGCCCCCAAGTCCGTCCTGATCTTCGCGCACAACGGGCGGACGTCGGTCCGGTAGGCGTCGAGGAGCAACTCGTGGGCACGCAACACGTCGCCGTCGCGCTGCGCCTCGGAGAGCTCACTTCGGTCCACGAGCAGCGCCTTGGCGTACGCCTCCTGCAGGTTGACCACACTGAGCGTCATCGCCTCCACCTTTGCCTCGATGTTGTGGGATTGATCGATCGTAAGCCGCGGCATCGTCCGCCCCGGAGCGGTCAGCTCGACGAAGATCAGGAACAGCTCGAATGGGTTGACCGAGCCAACGATGAGGTCGTCGTCGGCGTACTTTCGGTTGTTGAAATGAAAACCTCCGAGCCGCCCGTCGTCGTCGAGGATGGCGACGATCTGCTCGATGTTGACGCCCTGGGCGTGGTGGCCCAGGTCCACCAGCACTCTTGCGCGGCCGCCGAGCTTCTGGCAGATGAGCAGCGCCGAGCCCCAGTCGGCCAGGTCGGTGGCGTAGAACGCCGGCTCGAACAGCTTGTACTCGACGAGCAACTCCTGCTCGGAGGGCAGGGCCTCATAAACACCCGTCAGGCAGCTCAGCATACGGTGCCGGCGGGCGATCAGGTCGTCCTGCCCGGCGTAGTTGGTGCCATCGGCCAACCACAGCGACTGGGCCGTCGAGCCCAGCTCGGTCGCGATTTGCACGCACTCCAGGAGGTGCCGGGCAGCTTTGTCACGTACCCGCTCGTCCGGATGCGTGATCGAGCCCAGCTTGTAGTCCGGATCCTGGAAGAGATTTGGGTTCACCGCCCCGATCCGCAGCCCCAACGACTCGGCATGGGTCCGCAGCGAAGCCAGATCGTCGACGTGGTCCCACGGAAAGTGGAGCGCCACCGCTGACGCCGCGCCGGTCAGCCGGTGGACCTCTGCAGCGTCCTGCAGGCGCTCGAACACATCGCGCGGCCTGCCCGGCTGCTGAAAGGTGGCGAAGCGCGTGCCCGAGTCGCCATAGCCCCACGACGGGGTCTCGACATCGAATGCGCTCAACGCCCGGCTGATTGCGCCCATGTCACGGCCGGCAGCGGTCAGCTGCTCAGCCAGCTGCTCGTACTCACGGTTCGAACTGGTCACTCCTACCTCTCTGTGTCCTAGGCGATCGCATGGTCGCGTTGCTTCACCGCGAGGCCCGTGACGGTCAGAAACCGCTCGTAGAGCTCGGCGGACTGCGCCCCGTCTCGAGGCTCATGGTGCGTGCGCTCCGACGACGCTGCAGAAAGCTCGCGCGCCTCCGCCAAGTCGGCGACCTCGCCCACCGCGATCGCCTGCACGAGCACGTTTCCCAGAGCCGTCGCTTCGACCGGCCCCGCGAATACGGGCAGTCCAGTGATGTCAGCCGTGAGCTGGCACAGCAGGCGATTACGCGCTCCACCGCCGACAACGTGGATGACCTCGAATGTCCGTCCTGTGACTCGTTGCAGACGCTCCAGCACGAACCTGTACTTACACGCCAACGAGGTGAGAATCGAGCGGACGATCTCTCCCGGCTCGGTCGGCGGAGACTGCCCTGCGCCCCGGCACGCCTCCCTGAGCCTGGCGGGCATCTCGCCGGGGGCGAGTAACTCCTCGTCGTCGGGATCGAACAGCGCCACGTTCGGGTCGGCTGCCTCGGCCAGCGCCATCAGCTGCTCGTAATCCGCCGGCACATCGGCCCGCTCCCACGCTCGCCGGCATTCCTGCAGGAGCCACAGCCCCATCACGTTCCGTAACAGGCGGGTCCTTCCACCGATCCCGCGCTCATTGGTGAGGTTGTACTCGAGCGCCGGGGCGTCGAGGAACGGCCTGTCCGACTCCGTGCCGAGCAACGACCACGTGCCGGACGACAGGACCGCATCGCACGGACCGCGTAGCGGGGCGGCTACGAAAGCGCTGGCCGTGTCGTGTCCGGCGACCGCCCACACGGTTGCACCTGCGGCGCCGTCGCAGACAGCGCCGTGGCGCTGGAGAATGGTCCCGACGGGTGTGCCCGGCTCGACTGGATCGTGCGCAAACGGCGCCCCAGGAAGCCCGAGCTCGGCGATGAGGTCTCGCGCCCACCGACCGTCTCGTGCTCCCAGGAGACCGCTCGTCGATGCGATCGTCGCTTCGTTGACGAGCTCTCCGGTCATCCACAGGCCGAACAGATCGGGCACGAACGCCAGGCGCTCGGCCGCGCGCTCGACCGGGCTGCCGGCCTCGGACATCAGCTGAAAGATCGTGTTGATCGGCATCGTCTGGATGCCGGTGCGCGCGTACAGCGCCTCCCGGCTGACCCTGGCGTGGGCGGCGGCGATCATTCCCTCCGTTCGCCGGTCGCGGTAGTGAAACGGCAGGCCGAGGACACGGTGACCGGCGTCGAGCAGCGCATAGTCGACTCCCCACGCATCAACGCCGATCCCGTCCAGTCGCACCGCTCGGCTAGCACGCGCGATGCCTTCCAGGGAATCGGCGAACAATTTCAACAGGTCCCAGTGAAGCCCGTCGTTGAGCCAGACCGGGCGGTTCGGGAAGCGATGAGCGATCTCGAGGTGGACCCGCTTACCATCGAGGTGGCCGAGAGCGACGCGGCCGCTCTCGGCACCGAGGTCGACCGCGGCAAACGCCCGGGACTCATTCACGATCGAGCACCTCGGCGTCGGCGAGCGCCAGCAGCTTGCGCCGATCGCGAATCTGCCCACGCCGCATCAAGACCCGTGCGCGCTGGACGAAGGACGCCGCGTTGGGAATGAGCACGCTGAGGATCAGCAGACCTCCTGAGACGACCTCGAAATCGTTCTCGTTGAACGACGAGGTCAGCAGCAGCGCGCTGCGCAATCCGGCGTACACGAACGCCGCCAGAGCCACCCCGAGTATGGTCCCTTTGCCTCCGAAGATCGACACGCCGCCGAGCAGCACGATCGTGACGACCTGGAGCTCGAATCCGATGCCGATGTTCTCGCCGGCGGACGACAGCTCGAAGGCATACAGCAGGCCGACGGTGGCGGCCACCACGCCGGACAGGACGAACAGCAGGAGCTTGGTGCGCTTTACGCGGATGCCGGCGTGGAAGGCGGCTTCCTGACTGCGGCCGATCGCGTACAGAGACCTCCCGAACGGAGTCATCCGCAACACGACGCCGGTGATCACTGCCGCCACCAGGAAGATCGCGACCGACCATGACAGCCACGAGATGCCGAGAAAACCGACGACCCCGAGGTTGTTGAACGGGGACGGGAAGCTCGACACGGTGGAGGCGCCGAGAATCACGTTGGCAAGCCCCCGGTACAGGGTCAGCGTGCCGATCGTGACCGCGAGCGAGGGGAGGCCCACGCGGGTGATGAGCACGCCGTTGATCAGCCCGGCCAGCGCGCCGATCGCGATGCATACCACGAAGATCAGCGCCATCGGCCAGTGGTGGGTCCATAGCGCCCCGAGCGTCTCGGCCGAGACGGCTAGGACCGACGCGATCGACAGGTCGATCTCACCGGTGATGATGATCAGGGTCATCGGCAGCGCCAGCAGCGCCAGGTCACCGATGTTCGTGCACAGCGTGAAGATGTTGTAACTCGAGAAGAACTGCGAGGAGACCGAGTTGCCGAAGATCAGCACGGCGACGAGCGCGACCGCCAGGCCGGACTCCCAGCGCATGAGCGGCGCGATCCGCTCTCTCAGCGTGTGGGTTTCAGGCGCCAAGATGGACCCTCCTCCGGCGTAGCGCGGCGGCCAGCCGGAGCTGGATTCCGCGGTCGAGTGTGATTGCCACGAGCAGGAGGAAGCCGGAGATCGCCTCCGTCCACAGCGACGGCACCCCGAGGACGTTCAGAGCGGAGTTGATCGTCAGGAGGAGGAGCGCCCCGAGCGCCGCACCGACGACGCTGCCGCTCCCGCCGAAGATCGCGACGCCACCGACCACGACGGCGGCGATGATCTGCAGCTCGAGGCCGGTCGCGGCGGTGGCGTCGATCGTGTTGTACTGGGTGGCCCACAGCACCCCGCCCAGTCCGGCGAGCGCGCCGCTGAGCACGAACGCGCCGAAGATCCGCCGGGCGATCGGGATGCCGCCCAGTCGGGCAGCGTCAGGATCCGAACCGATCGCGTAAAGCTCCCGACCGGAGCGGTAGGTGCGCAGGAAATAAGCCGCGATTGCCACCACAATCGCCACGGCGATCGCCACATCGGGGATCCCGAGGATGGTGGCGTGGAAGATGTTGACGAACGAGTTCGGCAGCGCGTTCGCGACCACCTGCCCCGAACCGACGATCAGCGTGTCGACCCCCCGGATGATGTACAGCATCGCGAGCGTCACCACGAGGCTCGGGACGCGCCCAACCGCGGTAATGATGCCCGTGACCAGCCCGCATGCCAATCCAACGCCGAGACCGACCAGGAATACAACGGGGATCGGGATCCCGTGGTGGGCCTGGAACATATTGGCCGAGACGTATGCGGATAGCCCGACGACCGACCCCACCGACAGGTCGACGTTGCGGGTGATGACCACGAAGGTCTCGCCGACCGCCACCAACGCGTACAGCGCGGTGCTGGCAAGGATGAACTGGATGTTCGCAGCGTGGAGGAACCGGGGCTGGATTGCCGTCGTGATCAGAACGAACAGGACCAGCACGCCGAGGATCCCGAACGTCCGCGCGCGCAGCACGATGTCGACGAGCCGCCGGGGGCTGGCCGGCGCGATGCCGGTAGTGGCTTCTGTCGTGGTCGCGCTCATGATGGATTGACCTCCAGTTGCCCGGTGGTGGCCTGCCCCGTGGCGGCGGCGATGATTCGCTCCTCGGACGCCTCCTCGTGCGCCAACGTGGATACCAGGCGTCCCTCGCGCATCACGAGAATGCGATCCGCGACCGATAGCACCTCAGGCAGCTCGGATGAGATCATCAGCACGGCCACACCTTCGCCGGCCAGCGAGGACAACAGCCGGTGGACTTCGGCCTTCGTGCCGACGTCGATCCCGCGTGTGGGCTCATCGACGATCAACAGCCGAGGCTGGCGACAGAGCCATTTCGCCAGCACGACCTTCTGCTGGTTGCCGCCCGAGAGTGAGGAGACCGGGTTTGAGATCCGCCCATATTTCACCTGCAGGCGCTTGGCCCACTCCAACGAAAATTCCCGCTCGGTCGAGGCGAACAGAAGCCCATGCCGCTTCAACCGCCTGAGCGACGCGAGCGCGATGTTGTCCGCGGTGGAGAAATCCATCACCAGGCCGTGCTGGCGCCGATCCTCCGGTACGAACCCGATCCCCGCGCTCATGGCCACCGTCGGAGAACCCGCGCGCAGCGATTCTCCGCACAGACGAACCTCGCCGGCGTCGTAGCGATCGATCCCGAAGATCGCGCGGGCGACCTCGCTGCGACCCGCGCCAACCAGTCCAGCCAGTGCGACCACCTCGCCGGCGCGGACCTCGAACGAAATGTCAGCGAACACGCCCTCGCGCGTCAGGCGGTCAACCTCGAGAACAGTGCCGGCCGGCGTGTGTGCCTCGTGCTCCCGAGCCTGCAACTCCCTACCCACCATCCCCCGAATCAGCTCGTCCGCGGTCAGTCCCTCCAGCCTCTGCGACCTCACCAGCTTCCCATCCCGCAGGATCGTGACCCGCTGGCACAGGGCGAACACCTCCTCCAGACGGTGTGAGATGAACAACACGGCCGCGCCGTCCGCACGCAGCGTCTGGGCGATCCTGAACAGGCGTTCGACCTCAACCGGCGACAGCGCGGCGGTGGGCTCATCCATGATCAAGACCTTCGCCTCGCTCGACAGCGCCTTTGCGATCTCAACCAGCTGCTGCTCGGCGATCGACAGGCCCCGGGCGATGCGATCGGGGTCCATCTGCACCCCCAACCGCTCAAAGATCCGATTGACCTCAGAGTCCATCGACCGGTAGTCGATCCGCCTGCCCGTCCGCAGCGGCTGGCGGCCGATGAACACGTTCTCGGCCACCGACAGATCCGGAAACAGCGTCGGCTCCTGGTAGATCACGGCGATCCCAGCGTCGCGTGCGTCCGCCGTCCCGTTCAGGACGAGCTCGCGCCCGTCCATGAGAAGCGTCCCGAGATCCGGCTGATGGACGCCACCCAGGATCTTCACCAGGGTCGATTTGCCGGCCCCGTTCTCACCGACGAGGGCATGAGCCTCACCCGCGTAAAGGTCAAGCGAAACACCCTCGAGCGCGTGCACACCGGCGAACGCCTTCGAAGCGTCCCGCAACGAGAGAACGGGGGTCGGCTCAGACTGCGGTCGGCCCGCCGGCTGTCCACCGCCGCCCCGGTCGGTCACACCGCCCGTTGTGTCAGACGAAGAAGAGGTCATAGTTTCAGATTGTCGGGCACCGATGGGCAGCTGCACGGGCAGCAACCCATCGGTGACCCATACAGTGTCGGCTGGCTAGAAGTTGAACTGGTTGATGTTCGACTTGTCGAATACCTGCGGCGGACCGAGCAGAATCGACTGGCCGGCTCCGACCGTGTAGGTGCCGAGCTTGCCCGCGGTGAACGACTGGCCGCTGGCGTTCGTGATCTTCTTGGATGCCAGATTTGCCGCCGCGTATGCAGCGAGGTATCCGAGCTTGGCGGGATCCCAGAGCTCGAACTCCTTGATCGTTCCGTCGTCGACGAACTTCTTCAGTGACAGCGGCGTCCCCAGACCCGTCAGCGCCACCTTGCCGCGATACTGGGCGGTGTCCAGCACGCCGGCGGCGGCGGCGATGCCGACCGTCGTCGGCGAGATGATGCCGGCGAGATTCGGGTACTTCTGGAGCAGACCGCTCGTGACCTGACTCGCGGTGGTCGGATCGTCGTTCCCGTACACGGTCGAGACCAGATGCATGTTCGGGTACTTTTTGAGCTCCTGCTTCATGTAGCCGATCCATGTGTTCTGGTTCGTCGCCGAGGCAGCGGCGGACACGATCGCGATGTTGCCCTTGTCGCCGATCTGCTTGGCGAGCAGGTCAACCTCGCTCGTGCCAATCGCTTCGGAGCTGGCCTGGTTGACGAACAGGTCACGGCAGGTGGGAGCGTCAGAGTCGTATGTGACCACCGTGATTCCCCGCGCCATCGCCGACTTCAGTGTTGGACACAGCGCCGTCGGGTCAGTCGCCGACACGATCAGCGCATTCGCGCCTTTCGCAATTGAGGCCTGGATAGCCGGAAGCTGCGACGCCGAAGTCGCTGCCGAACCGCTCGTCTCGGTGCCCTTGTCACCCAGTGCCTGCAGCGCCGCCAGCGCGCCTCCGGTCTTCACGCTGTCGGCGACGGTGAAGTAGTTGTTGCCGAGGTTCTTCGGGATGACATATACGTTCAGCCCTGTCTTGAGTCCTCCGCTGGAGCTCGACCCGCCCGAGGCGGCGCTGCTCGACGAGGACGACCCGCCACTCGCGGAGGACGATTTGCTGGATGACCCGCACGCGGCGAGACCGAATGCCGCCATCAGCGCCACGACGACTCCGAACCACCAGCCGGCGCGGCGGGAACGCGCGGCGCCTGTCACGACATCCTGCATTACGAAACTCTCCTGTGATGAGAACACCTGTGGATGGACGGTTCATCGCATCCAGGGGCGTCAGCAGGTGCCGTCGCGTGTCCGCGACGCGGCAACCGGGAAACGATCAACCCGTCTCCATCGACCTCTCGCACCGTGTCACTCCCTCAGAGCAAACGAACAAGACCGATCAAATCAAACCAGCATCCGGATGTCAAGAGCACAAAAACAGTCAGCTAACCTTCTTGCATGCTGGCTCTGCCGCTTCGTCCGACTATCTGCACGCCGGCTCTGCCGCCTTCGTCCGACTATCCGGCGCCCTATACCCGTTCGGTTGTGTGCGAAACTGGTCAGGATGAGAAGGGGCAACGGAAGACGGGCCGTGGTTCCGGCCGAGCGCAGGCGCCTGATACTGGAGCTGCTCCGAGAGCAGGGCAGCCTGACGGTGGGAGCTGTCGAAGAGGCATTCGACGTGTCGCCGATGACCGCTCGCCGCGACCTCGCGCTGCTGGCCGAGGGCGGGCACGCACGGCGCACCCACGGCGGGGCAGTGCTCCCCGAACTGGCGGCGCACGAGGATTCGTTTCAAAGCCGGCTAGGCCAGGAGGTGGACGCGAAGCGTCGCCTGGCGAACGCGGTCGTCGAGACGATTGAACCGGGAGAGACGATCTTCGTCGACTCCTCCTCGTCGTCGTACTACGTGGTCCGCGAGATTCTCGAGCGCGGGCTGCACGTGACCGTGCTCACCAATTGCGTGCCGGTGATGGCGCTGATCGGGGGCGCAGACGCGCCGCACGTCGACTTGATCGGGCTGGGCGGCACGTACCGCAAGCTGACCCAATCCCTCGTCGGAACGCAGGCGCTCCGAGCGATCGAGAGCTTCTTTGCCGATCGCGTGATCTTTTCCTGCAAGGGCATCGAGCGTCAGGGCTATGTGACCGACCCCGACTCGCTCGAGGCCGAGGTCAAGCGCGCCATGATCGGCCATTCGCGGGCCGTCTCGCTGGTCGCCGACACGCGGAAGTTCGAGGAGCGCGGATTGAATGTGATCGTTCCCGCCTCCTCGGTCGACGCCGCCTACTTGGCCGACCCTCCGTCCGCCGGCGTCCGCCGGCTGGAGTCGGCCGGTGTCGTAGTGACCAAGGTCTGAATCGTCGCCGCGTCACATGGTTTCGTAGCCGTGGAACGAGTCTGCTTCCTCCTGCGGGTGAAATCAGAGCGGCTCGATGAGTACCGGGCGCGACATCGCGCGGTGTGGGAGCTGATGCTGGCGGCGCTCCGGGACAGCGGCTGGCGTAACTATTCGCTGTTCCTCCGTTCGGATGGGCTGCTCGTCGGCTACCTCGAGTGTGAGGACTTCGAAGCGGCACAGCGTGCGATGGAGCAGACCGACGTCAACGCCCGCTGGCAGGCGGACATGGCGCCGTTCTTCGAGCTGCCAGAGGGTGCGCGGCCCGACACCGGCGGCGAACGGCTCGAGGAGATATTCCACCTCGATTGATCGCCGGGAGCTGGTGGGGGATTGATCGGCGGGAGCTGGTGGGGGATTGATCGGCGGGCCGCCGCGGGCGAAGCCCTACGGTGCCCTGTCGGCCACCTGCGGCCGGGAGTACCAACTACGGCGCCGGCTCACCCCGTGCGTCGCAGTTTCCTCTAGATCCCGTCCGCGCGTATCGGGAGCGAACACGATTCCGATCGTCCCCGAAATGAGCAAGAGTGCGGCTAGGACGAGCGAGAGCGTGCTGAAGCCGGCCTTTTCGATGGTGGGGAGGAGCAGGATCCATCCGCCGAGGGCGATTCGCACGACTCCGAACATGAAACCTTGGGCGCTCGAGCGGATCAAAGTGGGGAACAGCTCGCCGCTCCAGAGCTGGAACAGCGATTGCTGGCCGATGCCGGCACCCACGCCGAACAGGACGACGTTGAACAGCGCGACGACGAAGGTGGCGTGGAGGAAGATGAAAGGTATGAAGGCAATGATCTGCAGGACGCTGCTCCACAGCAGGAGCTTGCGTCGGCTCACTTTGTCGACGAGCGGCATGTACAGGGCGCCGACTGCTATGGCGGTGGAGGCGAACCAGATCGCCTGGAGCGCATAGGTGGCGCGGGGTGTGGTGGTCCCGACGGCCTGGAGGATGTACGGGAAGAAGAAGCCGTAGGTGCCGGCAACGAGATTCCAGATCCCGTACATGAGGATGAGGAAGGCCAGGGCGCCTACGTAGCGGCGGTCCAGAAGCTGGGAGAAGGCGCCGGCGGCTCCGCTTGCCTGTTCGTGCGCTCGTGTCCACAGGGCCGACTCGGCGATCCGCTGTCGGAGGGCCCACGTGACGATCGCGACCACGAACAGTTGGCCGAACAGGATGCGCGGCATGGTGTCGCCGAGGCTGAACAGCGCGATCCCGAGGATGAGCGGCACCAACGTGCCGACGTACCAGAACACCTGCGCCAGCCCAGCGACCCGTCCGCGCGCCGCATCGGGCGCCGACTCGGTGATGAGCGTCCAGGATGCGGGGACGTCGGCACCAACCGTGAGACCGACCACGAAATAGCCAAAGATGAGCATCCATGACGCCTGCGCGAAGATGATCCAGAGGACTCCAAACGCGTACAGCAGCAAGTCCCACTGATAGATCCTCTTGCGCCCGAGGAGATCGCATATGCGTCCGCCGACGAGCGCTCCGAGCCCGGCTGAGATCGCATTTGAGCTGAAGGCGCCAAGCAGCGAAACGAAGCTGGAGCCAAACCCGAACTGCTTGGTCCACAGCGGCAGCGACACCGCGCCGGCCACGATCGAGCCGGAGTCGATGTAGTTGGCCATAGCGGCCATCACCGTCTTGTGCCAGTCCTCGCGGGTTACGCCGTGCCTCTCCCTCATGCGCACGTCATACCCGTGACCCGAGTGTTTACACGCGCTTCTGATCAATTCAGGTGCTTGGGCGTCTTGACTGGCCATAAACGCTCAGCTCAGATAACGCGCGCGCGGATCCGGCGCCGAGTCGTCGCCTCCGAGGGGAAGGGAGATCCGATGTCACCGATTTCGTGGCGGCGGCTGGCCGCACTGTCGAGCTGCGCGTTGAGCGTTCTGGTCGCCGCCTTGGCGGGTTCGGGAATGGCGGTGGCCGACCCGCTTCCCGACCCTGGCGGTCCAGGAGCGTTCGCCGCGCCGGTGTTCTCCACGAGCTTGTTTTCAGATCCGGGCGGTGATCTGCGTCCCAAGTACCGGTGGTGGCAGCCGCTTGCGGATACAGCGACGCGCAGATCACCGCGGAGCGAGACCATCGGCTCGCTACGGGCAGGGGTCCTCGCGACGGGCCGGCATCATGGGCTTGGCGTCGCGAGGGGCTGAGGGCGCGGCTCGGGACAGCGGGCGTGCCGGCGATGACGGCCCCGGCACGCCCACATGGCGCTCAGGCCCCCTGAATCAGTGCCAGACCCACCGCGCGAGGTGGATCACCCATGACACGCTCTGGCCGCCCGTGGGGGTAGCCGTCACGGTCACCGGGAGGAGGTGGAACATGCCGTTTGAGCCCAGGTCCTTCTGGCCGATCGAATTCAGCTCCATGTTCTGGAAGCCACCGGAGTCGGGCGCGATCGAATAGCTACGCTGGGCGATGACCGTGCCGTCGTGGGACATCGTGAGCTGACCCGAGCACGTGCCGGTACCGTGGAAGCAGCCAACCTCGGCGCCCACGACCCAGCCGGGCGACACGAAGCCCTCGTGACCGAGCACGACCGCCTGGCTCGGGGTCGTCGAGGTCGTGGTCAGCGTCTCGTCGGGGCCGTCGCTGGTGCCGGCGGAGCTCGTGGCCACCAGCTGGTAGTGGTACGTGGTGTTCGCGGTAAGGCCGTCGAGTGCCGCATGGACGGCGACTACGCCCGTGCCCGAGCCGGCGCCGGCGGGTGTGGTCTGAAGCCCGTACGTGGTGCTCGTGCCGTACCGGAAGAAGTAGGTGGTCGACTGGCCGTTCGGGTTCACTGTGCCGTTGACAGTGGCACTCGACTCACCGACGCTCGATGCCGCCAGCGTCGTCGCGGTTGGCGGCGCTGCGGCGGCCGAAGCCGGCGCGGGACGACTCGCGGTGGTGATCGCGAGCACGAGTAAGCCGCAGCCAAGCAACACGATTGCTGCGGCGATGCGCATTCTGCGCATGCTGCCTCCTTTCGTGCTTGTTGAGTACAACACCCAACAGGGAGCGTCCGTGAGAGTTGCGGTGGCACGCTCGCGGTTAGATTTCTGACACTCGGAGTGTCGAGTTGTTGGGGATTGCTCAGGTGGCCGCGTCGCCGGCGCTGAAGACCACCGGCTCGCCGCTGCCGGGAGGCACCGGGTTGTCGAGCGGAATCCGCAGCCGCGGGATCGTCACGTGCGCGATCGGCCCGATCCCGAGCGCGTACACCACGGTGCCAACCCCGACGGTGCCGCCGAGCAGCCAGCCCGTGCACAGGACCGTGAGCTCGATCGAGGTCCGGACAACCCGGATCGAATGGCCGCGGGCGGCGAGTCCGGTCATCAGGCCGTCGCGCGGGCCGGGTCCGAGGCCGGCGCCGATGTACGCGCCGGTCGCGATCCCGTTCAAGACCACGCCGCCGAGCATCACGACCACCTGGGCGGGGAGGCCATGAACTGGGGGCACGAACTCGAGCATGAGGTCGATCACGAGGCCGACGACCACCACGTTGCTGAGCGTCCCGAAGCCGGGCCGCTGGCGGAGCGGGATCCACAGCAGGAGGACCGCGACGCCGACGATGATCGCCCACGTCCCGACGCCGAGCCCGAGCCGGCGCGAGAGACCCTGGTGAAAGACGTCCCACGGATCGACGCCGAGGCCCGCGAGCAGCAGCATCGAGCTGCTGACGCCGAACAGCACCAGCCCGAGGTAAAGCTGGACCAGGCGTCGCACGCGGGGCGGCCGCATTCGCATCATCAATAGGCGAGTCTGGCAGATAATGGCCTATGCATTCGCAGGCCAATTTGCTAGAAGTGGCTCGTGACGATCACTCCAGCCGGCCGCCTCACCGAGCTGCTCGGGCCGTGGCGGCGCGAAGGCACGAGCCGCGAGCGACTCGCCGCGACGCTGCGGGCGCTGATCCTCGACGGACAGGTCGCGATCGAGAGCCGGCTGCCCGCCGAGCGGAACCTCGCGACCGCGCTCGGCGTGAGCCGCGCCACCGTGACCGCCGCGTACGACCAGCTGCGCGGTCAGGGCTACATCGCGAGCCGGCAGGGGTCGGGTAGCTGGGTGACGCTCCCGGGAGGGCACCGGGCCGCGCCCGACGCGATCGTCGGAGGCCCCGGGCTCGACATGCGGATCGCCGCGCTGCCGGCGCCGGCGGTGCTCGAGGACCTGTTCCACGAGGCCGCGCGCGAGGTCCCGCGCTGGCTCGACCACCACGGCTACGACCCGCTCGGGCTGCCGCCGCTCCGCCGCGCGATCGCCGCCTGGTTCGATCGCCGTGGCCTGCCCACCCGGCCCGAGCAGATCCTCGTCACGAACGGGGCGATGCACGGGCTCGATCTCTCGATCAGGGCGACGCTCCCGCGCGGCCGGCACGTGCTCGTGGAGGTTCCCAGCTACCCGGTCGCGCTCGACGCGCTGCGGGGCGCCGGCGCCCGGCTGGCCCCGGTGCCGCTGACGCGCGACGGCTGGGATCTCGACGCGCTGCTAACGGCGGCGCGGAGCTACCGGCCGGCGCTCGCGTACCTGATGCCGGACTTCCACAACCCCACCGGCGTGCTGATCGACGAGACCGCCCGCCGGCGCGCGCTCCGCTCGCTGCGGTCGGCGGGCACGGTCGTGGTGATCGACGAGACGTTCGTCGAGCTCAACCTCGACGGCGTCGCCATGCCGGCGCCGGCGGCGAGCTTCGGCGACGACCGGACGATCACGGTCGGCTCGTTGAGCAAGGCGGTGTGGGGAGGGCTGCGGGTCGGGTGGGCTCGCGGCGATCCGGCGCTGATCCACCGTCTGATGGCGGCCCGCGCCACCAGCGACATGTCCGGTCCGGTGTTCGAGCAGCTCGTCGCCACGCACGTGCTCGGGCACCTCGACGACATCCTCGTCGAGCGCCGGGCGATGATCCGCCGCCGGCGCGACGCGCTCGCCGGCGCGCTGGACCGGAGACTCCCGGCGTGGCGCTACGCCCTCCCGGCCGGCGGCATGTTCCTGTGGGCGGAGCTACCGGAACCGATCAGCACGAGCCTGACGCTCGCCGCCGCCGAGCAGGACCTGCAGCTCACACCGGGCCCCCGGTACGCGGCCGCGGGCGTGCTCGAGCGCCATCTCAGGCTCCCGTTCACGCTCGCGCCCGCCCAGCTCGAGCGCGCGGTCGAGATCCTGGCCGGGCTCACCCCGGCCGCGGCCGGCGAGCAGGCTCCGAGAGGCCTGGCCTACGTGGCCTAGGCGCTTTGCGTCGATGGCGAGCCTAGAGCTTGCGTCGGTTCCGCGCTGAGGCGCGGCGCTACCTCGCGGTGGTCCTCCAGCCCTCCGCATACTGCAGCCGCGCCGGCTCCGAGTACGGGGTCGGGCTGACGATCGCGCGGACCTCGATCTGCCTGTGCGGATCGACCGTCGTCTTGCGCGAGCCGCCGTGCGGCTCGCCCCACACGACCGTGACCTCGCTGCCGATCTCGACCGACGGGTCGACCGTGGCCAGCGACAGCGCGCGCTTCTCGTTGTCGCTGTAGCCGGTGAACATCGAGTAGCCGACCACGTTGCCGTCCGCGTCGAGCACCGAATCGAAGTTCGACGAGCCGTAGTTGGCGATCGGGATGTCGAAGAACTGATAGGGCTCCTCGTCGCTGTAGAGCAGCGAGGCGAAGATCCTCACGACGTCCTCGTCGGCCCAGGCCAGCGTCACCTTCTTGCGCTGGGTCTCGGCGTCGATCTGCTCGAGCGCGTCGCGGCCGATGAAGTCGTGATCGAACTTGACGAACGGGCCGTACCCGAGCTCCCACGGGTTGAGGTAGTAGTCCTCGATGCTGTCCGAGACGAAGCTGCCGGCCAGGGCGTTGTTGGCCTCGTAGCTGTCGGCGCCGAGCCACTCCCGGTACTCGCGGAGAACTCCGTCGCCGGAGTAGATCGCCGGCAGCGGCGACGGGATCCAGCCCGACTCGAGCGTGTTCGACGCGTACGCGCGCGCGCCGCACGGCTCCATCCCGAACTCCTTGCCCGCCTCGAGAATCGTCCCGCGCACCTCGTCGTAGCTCTCGTACGGCCCCCACAGCTCGAGCCCCGGCTCGCCCGCCATCCCGTGACGGAGGGTCCGCACGCGCGCGCCGCCGAGGTTCATCTCGGCCATACGGAAGAACTTGAGCTGCTCGAGCGGCCCGCCGTTGAGCTTCTCGATCACGGACCACGCGTTCGGCCCCTGGATCTGGAATCGCCACAGCCTGCGCGTCACCGCCTTGCCGTACGGGCGCGACGGCGAGCGGTCGTCGTAGTCGTATTCGAGGTCGTAGCCACCCGTCTCGGCGTGGAACCGCAGCCAGTTCGCGGCCGGATTGCGACCGACCCACACGAACTCGTCGTCGGCCAGGTGGAACAGGATCCCGTCGCCGATCACGTGTCCCGCCGGCGTCGTCGGCACGAACTGCTTGGCCATGTTGACCTCGAAGTTCGAGACGGTGTTGATTCCCGTGTCGGAAACGAGCTTGATGGCGTCCGGACCTTTGAAGAAGAAGTTCACCATGTGATGCGACTGATCGAACAGGACCGCGGTGTCACGCCAGGCGCGCTGCTCGCGGCGCCAGTTCGTGAACTCGTACGGCACGACCGGATAGATGTAGGCGCCGATCTGCGAGTTGCGCAGGCGCTCGACGATGTTTCCGGACTCGTCGAGGACTTCCTGAAGGTTGCTGGCAGCCATCGTTTCTCTTTCCCTTCGTATTAGTCGTTATCCACTGAATTGACCTGACTTGGCCTGGTGATCGCGGCCGAGGAACGTGTTGGCCCAGGCGCTGGTACGAGCGAGCGCGTTGTCCTTCACCACCACCGGACCCGTGAGCATGTCCTCCTCCTCCCCGTAGGCCTTCAGGCGCTCATACGCCTGGGACCAGATGCACTCGGTCTCATACACCTCGCACAGCCCGTCGCGGGTGCCGCCGCAGGGCCCGTTGCGCTGGTTCTTAGCGCACATCGACTCCGGACACACGTACGCGATGTCGGGAAGCGAGCAGTCGCCGCAGTCGCGGCACCTGAACATCGGTACCTTCGCCGCCTGCTCGAGCGCGTGCGCCGCCCGTCCGACCGGACGCGGCGCGGCGTCGATCTTCTCGTACAGCGACCGCGCCGAGTCGTACAGCGCCCCCTGGGGGTCGAAAACGGCTCGATGGACGCGGCGGCTGAACCTGTAGGTGAGCGGAACGCGCAGATCGGTCTGGCGTTTGCGCTTGGACTTCACGTAGCCAAAAGTCAGCTCGTCCGACGACAGACCCGTGTCGGGGTCCGGCTCGAACATGTAGAACTCGCCGGGGCGCCCGAACCGGAGCTCGCGCGAGAGCTCGCGCCAGTCACCGTCCGCGTGCGCGCCCGACAGGTCGAGGATCTCGAAGAACGTGTCCTCGGTGCGGCTGCGCTCGGTGGTGACCATCCCGCGGGCGGTCACCAGCTCGACCGCGATGGCAAACGCGCCGGGCACCTGCAGGCAGTCGCGAAACGGCGTCGACGTCAACTCACGCGGCCTTTCTCAGCCTTATCGCCTCTCCAAACTCGAGAGGGCAGCGTAGGACCGAGGAGGCCCGCCTGCAATAGTTCCTTCCGCTGAGCGGAAGACGCGTCAGAATATCCAACCGTGGCAGGCCCTCAGAGCAGAGTCGACGGCCGGTCGGTCACCGCGCGCGGCTTCGCCGTGCTCGGAGCGTTCACGCCCGACGCGCCGACGTTGACGCTGTCGGACGTCGCCCGCCGGGCCGGCCTTCCGCTGACCACGACCCACCGGCTGGTCGGCGAGCTGTGCGCATCCGGCGCGCTCGAACGCGACCGCGATGGGACGTACCGGATCGGACTGCGGCTGTGGGAGATCGCCTCGCTCGCCCCCCGCGGGGTGCCGCTGCGCGAAGCAGCGCTGCCCTTCCTCGAGGACCTCTACGAGGTCACGCACGAGAACGTCCAACTCGGGGTCCGCGAGGGCCACGAGGTCCTGTACATCGAGCGGATCGCGGGTCGCCAGGCGGTGGGCGTGCTCACGCGGGTCGGTGGGCGGTTCCCGCTGCACGCGTCCGGGATCGGGCTGGTGCTGCTGGCGCACGCGCCGGAGGCCGTGCAACTCGAGGTCCTGTCGGGACCGTTCCGGCGGTTCACCGATCACACGATCACGGATCCCGGGCGTCTGCGACGGATGCTGGCGCAGATCCGCCGCGACGGCGTCGCGGTCAGCGAGCGGCAGGTGACCGACGACGCCCTCTCGGTGGCGGCGCCGATCTTCGACGCCGGCGGCGCGGTGCTGGCGGCGCTGTCGATCGTCAGCAAGGCTGATGGGACGGACCCGGCGCGGCTGGTGCCCGCGATCCGGGCCGCCGCACTCGGCACGTCACGTGCACTGCGGGCCAGGCGCGCTCCGGTCTGAACCGCGCGCCGTCGGGCCGATCAGTTCGTGCCCGCCGCCGCCGCGGCCGGACCTTGCGCGACTGAGGTCCCGTATATGTCAACCACATCGCCAAAGAACCTTGCGAGCGTCGCACACCTGCCTCCCGACACGGCACTCAGTTGCGTCAATTGCATACAGATATGACTTCTGTCTATAATTTGCGGCCAAATGCTTGAGAGACCGGTGGTGTCTGCAAAGGAGCGGTTATGAAGCTTGTGACGTTCGACGACGGGCGGGTGGGGAAGGTCGTCGATGGCAAGGTGCTTGAGCTCGACGTCCCGGACATGCGCCGGTACTTCGAGCTCGCTGGCGAAGTGGGGGAGACCGGCAGCGAGCTTGCGCTGGAGGAGGTCCGGCTCCGCGCACCGATCGTCCCGAAGAAGTTCTTCCACACCGCGGGCAACTTCCGCGAGCACGACGAAGAGTCCAAGAACGTCAACTGGTCGCATCCCGTCCTGCCCTGGATCGTGTTCTTTCAGAACGTGGACGCGATCATCGGTCCCGACGACGCGATCGTCTACCCGGAAGCGCTGACCAGCGAGCTCGACTATGAGCTCGAGCTCGCGGTCGTGATCGGCAAGGCGGGCAAGTTCTTCTCGCCCCAGGAGGCCGCCGACTACGTCGCGGGCTACCTGATTTTCAACGACATCACCGCCCGCGACATCCAGCGCGAGGAGATGAAATCCGGCGTGTTCTGTCTGTCGAAGAGCATCGACACGTTTTGCCCGATCGGCCCGTGGATCGTCACGCCCGACGAGATCCCGGATCCACACGCACTGTCGATGGAGCTGCGGGTCAACGGAGAGCGGCGGCAGAGCTCCCACATGAGCCGCATGTCGGTCACGGTGCCGGAGATCATCAGCCACTACTCCGCGATGGGCTACAGCGCCGGGGACATCATCTCGACCGGCACCGTCGCCGGCGTGGCCGGCTTCAGCGACGATGCCGCCTCGCTGTACCTGAAGCCTGGCGACGTGGTCGAGGCCGAGATCGAGCGCGTCGGCGTGCTCCGCAACCGGGTGATCTCGTGGGAGGAGGGGCATCCGGATCTCGTCGCGAACGCCTCGGAGGTCGCGGCCGCGCAATAGCGGCATGACGGTGGTGGAGATCGGCACCGGCCGGGTCCGCGGCCGGCATGCCGGCGAGGCGATCGCGTTCCAGGGAATCCCGTACGCGACAGCTCCCCGGTTCGCGCCGCCCGGAGCGATTCTCGGGTGGGCCGGTGTGCGCGACGCGGGCGCCCCGGGACCCGCCGCGCCACAGCCGCGACGGCCCGCGGCCGCGTTCACACATGGAGAGCTTCCCGGGACCGACGAGGAGTGCCTCAGCCTGAATGTTTTCGCGCCGGAGCTCAGCGGTCGCCGTCCGGTGTTCGTGTGGCTCCACGGTGGCGGGTTTGCGATCGGGCACGCCGGCGCCAGCCTGTATTCCGGCGAGCGCCTCGCCGCGGCGGCGGACGCGGTGATCGTCACCGTCAACTACCGGCTCGGCAGCCTCGGCTGGCTGGCGCACCCAGCCCTGGCCGCCGGAGCCGCGGACGGCGGACCGGACGCGCCCGCGGCGAACTGGGGCCTGCTCGATCAGATCGCCGCGCTTCAGTGGGTCCGGGAGAACATCGCGGCGTTCGGCGGCGATCCCGACCGCGTAACGCTCGCCGGACAGTCGGCCGGCGCCCTGTCCGCGATGGACCTGCTCGTCGCCCCGAAGGCGGCGGGGCTGTTCGGCCGGGCCATCCTCCAGTCCCCGCCGCTCGGCGATGTCGCCCAGGCGCCCGAGACCGCGTTCGCCTGGGCGGAGGCGCTGAGCGCGGCGGCGGGGGGGATCGAGGAGTCCGACGCGCCGCGCCTCCGCGAACTGGACGCCGAGCGGATCGTCGCCCTTCACGAGGACCTCCTCGAGCAACCGACGTTCCGCGGCACCCGCGGCGGCGCGCTGCCCACGGTCGATCCCGGCACCCTCCCCGCCTCGCCCGTCGACCTGCCCGGCGCCGGCCCCGACATCGATGTGTTGATCGGGCACACCGCCCAGGAGGGGACGTTCTTCTTCCGCGCGCCGTGGCGCCCGTCGCCGCCGGCGGAGCGCAGTCCCGGGCATCGTGGCGCACCTCTGCCACACCGACGATCCCGACCCGGTCCTCGATCGGTACCGCGAGCGCGCGGTCGCCGCCGGCGCGCCCGACGATCCCCTGTCTCTGCTGGTCGACGTCGCCACCGACGCGATGGTCGCGGAACCGCTCGCCCGGTGGGCGGCGGATCGCGCCGGAGCGGTCGGCGATCGCAGCGCCGTTCACCGGTACCGGGTCGACCACCCCGGCGCCGGCCCCGAGCTGGGCGCCACCCATACCGTCGAGGTCCCGCTCCTGTTCGGCACCTGGCGAGACGGCGGCCCAGGGGAGCGGCTCGGCGGACAGGCGCCCGGCGCCGACGCGGTCTCCGCCGAGTTGGTGGCGGCGTGGACCCGGTTCGTGCACTGGGCCGGGCCGGGGTGGTCTCAGGTATCGCCGGACGCTGCCACTCCCGAGGTCCGCGTGTTCGGGAGCCCCAGCGCCTCGCGACTCGAGGCCACGCAAGCTCGCTAACGAAACGCTTACCCACTCGCCTGCACTTGACACTGGACACAAGGCTCAAAACTGTGTACAGTTTTCCTCGATGGGCGCAGATGAGCGCCCTCCGAGGAGAGAGATGAGCGCACCGACCCAATCAGCAGCCCTGCTCGACGTCCACGGCCTGCGTGTCGCCTATGGAGGCGTCGTGGCCGTCGCCGACGTAGATCTGCGGGTCGATCAGGGCACGGTGTTCGGCCTGATCGGCCCGAACGGGGCAGGAAAGACCTCGATGGTCGACGCGCTGACGGGGTATACCCGGCCGGCCGCCGGCAAGATCGTGTTCGACGGTCGCGACATCAGCCGGTTGCGCCCGTACCGGCGCGCCCGCCTGGGCCTCGCGCGCACGTTCCAGTCGGTCGAGCTGTTCGACGACCTCACGGTCGACGAGAACATGCTCGTGGCCAGCGAGCACGTGAGCGTTGGCTCCGCGCTCAGGGACCTGTTCCTGCCCCACCGGCCGCCGGATCGGGCCGGCGTCGACTGGGCGATCTCCGTGTGTGGTCTGGAGGACGTCGTCGATCGCTATCCGTCGGAGATCTCGCTCGGCAAGCGCAAGCTGGTCGGCGTCGGCCGCGCGCTGGCCCGTCAGCCGCGGCTGGTGCTGCTCGACGAGCCCGCCGCCGGGCTCGACACCGACGAGAGCCTCGAGCTTGGGCGGCGTCTGCGCACGCTGCCGGAAGAGCATGGGGTGACGGTGTTCCTGATCGATCACGACATGGGGCTCGTGCTGAGCGTGTGCGACCACCTCATGGTCCTCGACTTCGGACGACAGATCGCGACCGGGACCCCCGCGGAGATCCGCGAGGACGCCCGCGTCATCGAGGCCTATTTGGGAGCGGGACATGCCGCCGCAAGCCACTAGCTCGACTGGATCCGGCCACGCGCTCGTCCTCGAGGACATGTGCGCGGGCTACCAGCAGATTCCCGTCGTCCGCGACCTGAAGCTGGAGGTCCATCCCGGCGAGGTCGTGGCGATGCTCGGGCCGAACGGCGCCGGCAAGACCACGACGCTCGAGACGATCGCCGGTCTGAACCGGCCGATCTCGGGCAAGGTGAAGCTGTCGGGCGAGGACGTCGGCGGCGTGCCGGCACACAACCTCGCCAAGCGCGGACTCGCGCTCGTGCCCGAGGGGCGCGCGCTGTTCCCGGGCCTGACCGTCCGCGAGCATCTGCGGCTCGCGGGCGGACGTCGCGGCCCGCAAGAGGGGGAGCTGCTCGAGATGCTGCCCGAGCTCGAGAAGACCCTGCAGCGCAAGGCCGGCCTGCTGTCCGGCGGCGAGCAGCAGATGCTCGCCATCGGTCGGGCGCTGGTGACCCGCCCGCGGTTGTTGCTCGTCGATGAGATGAGCCTGGGGCTGGCCCCGGTGATCGTCGAGCGCCTGCTCCCGATTCTGCGCCGGGTGGCCGACGAGCTCGGCACCAGCGTGCTGTTCGTCGAGCAGCACGTGGCGCTCGCGCTCGAGATCTCGGACCGCGCGTACGTCCTGTCGCACGGGCGGATCGCGCTCGAAGGCGCCGCCGCCCAACTCCGCGAGCGGCGCGAGCTGCTCGCCGCCAGTTACCTCGGGGAAGCCGCGGCATGACCCGGACCGTCCCCTCGCACCACAACCAGGAGGAGTATTAGATGAATCGTTCCAGATGGCTCGGCACGGCCGCCGCGGTGGCCGCCGCGGGGCTCCTGGCCGCCGGCTGTGGCTCGAGTGGCTCGAGCACCTCGAGCGGTGGCAGCAGTGCGTCGTCTGGCAGCGCGAGCGCCACGTCCGCGACCAGCACTTCCGCCTCGAGCGGATCCGGCTCGTTCTCGTTCCCGGCGCCCAAGAAGGCGACGGGCAGCCCGTACGTGTTCGGGATGATCAACGACGAGACCGGCGCCGTCACGTTCCCCGAGGCGCGCCAGGGTGCGATTGCCGCGATGCAGTACGCCAACAATTACCTCGGCGGCATCAACGGTCACCCGATCGTGATCGACAACTGCATCGGGGACGGCACGCCGGCCGGCGCCGCCCGCTGCGCGAACGAGCTTGTGGCCAAGCATCCGCTCGCGATCCTCGGCGCCGCCGACGTGGGCGCGCCCGCCTCGATCCCGATCTATGCCCACGCCAACCTCGCCTACATCGGCGGGATCCCGTTCACCCCGGTTCCGTTCGTCTCGCCGAACTCGATCCAGTTCTGGTCGGTGAGCGTCGGCGACAACGCCGCGGCGGCCGTGTACGCGGGTAAGACGCTCGGGGCCAAGAGCGTGGCGCTGATGTACTTCTCCAACCCGCAGGGCGAGTCGATCATTCCCCAGATCGTGCCGGTGTTCAAGGCCGCCGGCGCGAGCACGGTCAAGCTGATCCCGCTGTCTCCGACCTCGCCGGACCCGAGCCCGCAGGCCGCCCTCGTCCAGAGCAGTGGAGCCGATCTGTCGTACATCGACGTCCCGAACGGGTGCGGCAACGTGCTGAAGTCGCTCAAGAGCGTCGGCTATACGGGCAAGCTGATGGGCATCGACCCGTGCGGCGCGCCGCCGGTGATCACGGCATCCGCCGGCGGGGCCGAGGGCATGTACATCGCGTCTCCGTTCCTCCTCCCGACTGGGACCAGCCAGCAGGCGCAGCTGTTCCAGGCCGCGATGAAGAAGTGGGCCGCGCCCGGCACGCTGATCGACTCGCCGTCGGTGGCGGGCTTCGCGACCGTCATGAACGTCCAGGCGGCGTTGAGCAAGCTGTCGGGGACGCCGAGCACCAAGTCGATCCTGGCCGCGTTCAAAACCGGGAGCAACCACCCGAACTTCCTGTCGCACCCATACACGTGCGACGGGCAGCAGATGACGGGAGCGCCCGCGATCTGCAACGACTACTACCTGATGAACCAGGTCAAGAACGGCCAGCTCACGCAGCCGAGCACGACCGACTGGACCACCTCGAAGGGCTACTACAAGGGCCAGGGGCTCTGACAATCGCGGCTGGATCCGCTCGCTGTCCGGCGGGCGGATCCGACTGCATCACACCCACGAACACGTAACCACTATGTCCAGCTACATCCTCTTCCTGATCCTCGGGCTCGGCGCCGGCGCGACCTACGCGATCCTCGGGCAGGGTCTCGTCCTCAAGTACCGCAGCGCCGGCGTGGTCGACTTCGCCCACGGCGCGGTGGCGATGTTCATCGCCTACGTGTTCGTCAACCTCCGCAGCTTCGGGCAGCTCGAGCTGCCCGTGGTGATCATCCCGCACCACATTTCGCTGAACGGCGGGGCGGGTATCAACACGACGCTCGCGATCCTCATCTCATTGGTTTACGCGGCGATCCTCGGGCTCGTACTCCACGTCCTCGTCTACCGGCCGCTGCGCAACTCCGCTCAGCTGACCCGCGTGTGCGCGTCGGTCGGCGTGATGCTCGCGCTGCAGGCGATCGCCGTTCTCAACTACAGCACCGAGCCGGTCGCCACCAACCCGATCTTCCCCAGCGGCGCGCTGAAGATCTCGGGCGTCACGTTCCCGCAGGACCGCCTGTTCTTCGCCGGCGTGGTCGTGGTCATCTCGGTTGCGCTCTGGCTGATCTATCGCTTCACCCGCTTCGGGCTCGCGACCAGGGCGGGCGCGGAGAACGCCCGCGGCGCGGCGCTGACCGGCATCTCGGCCAACCGCGTCGCCGCGCAGAACTGGGTGATCGCGACCGTGCTCGCGGGCGCGGCCGGAATCCTGATCGCCCCGGTCGCGAGCCTCGACCCGACCTCGTACACGCTGTTCATCGTCCCGGCGCTCGCGGCGGCGCTCGTCGGCCGGTTCGAGTCGTTCTGGATCACGGCGCTGGCCGGCCTGCTGATCGGCTGCTTCCAGTCCGAGATCAACAAGCTGATCACGGTCTGGACGTGGCTGCCGCAATCGGGGCTGTCCGATGCCGTCCCGTTCATCGTGATCATCGTCGTGATGGCGTTCCGCTCACGGTCGGTCCTGGCCCGCGGTGGAGATGCCGCGCAGAAGAACCCGTCGATCGGCCGGCCGAGCTCGCCGCTGGCTGCCGCGGGCGGGTGCTTCGTGGCCGGGCTGGTGCTGCTCCTGCTGCTCAGCAACGTCCTCCGGTTCGCGTTCATCTCCTCGCTGACCGTCACGTGCGTCGCGCTGTCCGTCGTCGTGCTGACCGGCTACGTGGGGCAGGTGTCGCTGGCGCAGATGTCGCTGGCCGGGATCGGCGGATTCATGCTCGGGCACATCTCGCACGGATGGGGGCTGGGCTTCCCGTTCTCGCTGCTGGCCGCCGGCCTGTGCGCGGTCCCCGTCGGACTAGTGATCGGGCTGCCTGCGCTGCGGCTGCGCGGCGTAAATCTGGCTGTGGTTACGCTCGGCTTCGCCGCGGCGATGGACGCGCTGATCTTCTCGAGCTCGGGTTTCGCCGGGGGCACCGCCGGTCTGCCGATCAAGGCGCCGCACCTGCTCGGGCTGAATCTGGCGGCCAACGTCGGCAAGTCGACGAACCGCCCGATCTTCGGGGTGATGGTGCTCGTCGTCGTGATCCTGATGGGGCTGCTCGTGGCGCGGCTCAGGCGCGGCTCCGCCGGGCGCATGCTGCTCGCGATCCGGTCCAACGAGCGCGCCGCCGGGTCCGTCGGGATCAACGTCGCCCAAGGCAAGCTGATGGCGTTCGCGCTGGCCGCGTTCATCGCCGGTATCGGGGGCGCGCTGACTGGTTACCTGCAGGGCGAGCTGACCGCCGACAGCTTCGCGGCATTCACGTCGATCAGCCTGCTCGCGATCGTGTTTGTGGCCGGCGTCGGGCGGATCGCCGGAGCGGTCGTGGCCGGGGTGATGTTCTCGGCCGCCGGGCTGTTCGTGACCTTCCTCGACATCCACCTGAGCGTCGGCAAGTATCAGGCGATCGTCGCCGGCGTCGCCCTGGTGCTGACCGCGGTCCAGAACCCCGACGGCCTGACCAGCACCTCGACCGGAAAGGGCCCGGCGGTGGCGCTCATGAAGCTCCGCGATCGGGTCCTCGGGCTGCGGGCGACGAGCGGAGCGGGTGCCGCCGCGCCCGCGGCCGAGAACGGCGCGACCACTCAGGCCACGGATCAGGCTTCAGACAAGGTCGACGTCCACCATCCGGTTGCCTGACCCCGAGGGGCGGCGTCCGCACCGCCTGCGAGTCGAGCACCTCGCGGAGGCGCTCGGAATCGGCACGGCGCTCCCGCGGCTGTCGTGGTGGCTTCCCGTTGGAGCTGCGAGGCAACTTGCATACCGCATCACGACCGCCGACGGCTGGGACAGCGGCCGCGTCGAGGGCTCCGACAGCGTGCTCGTCGACTACGCCGGTCCGCGGCTGGGGTCGGGGGACCGCATCGAGTGGCGGGTCAAGGTGTGGTCGGACCTGGGGGAGAGCGACTGGTCCGAGCCGCACGCGTTCGAGCTCGGGCTGGTCGAGGTGGGGGACTGGACGGCACCTTGGATCGCGCCCGTCGAATCCGAGCTGCCGCCGGCGGGACGGCGGCCGGCGATGCTCGTGCGCGGCGAGTTCGAGCTCCCGGACGTGCCGGTCGTTCGGGCGCGGCTGTATGCGACCGCGCACGGGATCTACGAGGCGTTCGTCAACGGCCGGCGCGCCGGCGATGCCGAGCTGACTCCCGGGTTCACGGAGTATCGCGACCGGCTCCAGGTCCAGACCTACGACATCGCCGGGCTCCTGCGGCCTGGCCGCAACGCGATCGGCGCGATCCTGTCCGACGGCTGGTTCCGCGGCCAGGTCGGGCTTCCGCGCGCCCATGACCAATGGGGATCGTCGCTCGGCTTCCTGGCCCAGTTGCGTGTCGACTTTGCCGACGGGACGGCGGTGGTGGGCGGCACCGATTCGGAGTGGCGGAGCACGCGGTCGGAGATCGAGGCGGCCGACCTGATCGCGGGCCAGTCGGTCGATCTGAGGCGCGCGGCGAGCGGCTGGAACGAGCCGGACTTCGACGACGCCGGGTGGGATCGCGTCGCCGTCGCCGATCATGGCTACGCCGGGCTCGTGAGCTCGCCGGCGCCACCGGTGCGCGCCGTGCAGGAGCTCGAACCGGCGTCAGCGCGCCGGGTGGGTCGCGGTCACGTGTTCGACCTCGGCCAGAACATCAACGGGCGGGTACGGCTGCGGAACCTCGGGCCGGCGGGAACGGCTCTGACCCTGACCCACGGGGAGGCTGTCGACCGCTCGGGTGACGTGACGACCGCGCACCTGGACGTGGATTTGCCGTTCATCCCAGAGCCGCTGCCGGCCGGACAGGTCGATCGGATCGTCTCGGCCGGTCGGCCGGGAGAGGTGTTCGAACCGCGGCACACCACGCACGGCTTTCAGTTCGTACGCATCGAGGGGCATCCGGAGCCGCTGAGCGCCGGCGACCTGAGCGGCGTGGTCGTCCACACTGACATGGCCCGCACCGGCTGGTTCCACTGCAGCGACGAGCGGATCAACCGGCTCCACGAGGCGGCGGTCTGGAGCCTGCGCGGCAACGTGTGCGACATCCCCACCGACTGCCCGACGCGAGAGCGCGCCGGCTGGACCGGCGACTGGCAGATCTTCGTCCCGACCGCGGCCTTTCTCTACGACGTCGCCGGCTTCTCGACCAAGTGGCTGCGGGATCTCGCGGCCGAGCAGTGGGCGAGCGGCGTGGTCGCGAACCTGGCGCCGAGTCCGCCCTCAGAATCCGAAGGCGGGTTCCTGGCCCAGCTGAACGGCTCCGCCGGGTGGGGCGACGCCGCCGTGATCGTCCCGTGGGAGATCTACCGCGCGTACGGCGACGAGCGTCTGCTCGAGGAGCAATGGCCGTCAATGGTGGCGTGGCTGTCTCACGTGGAGCGCGCCGCCGCCGGCGCTCGCCATTCCGAACGCGTGGCCCGCCGTCCCGAGCCGCTGCCGCACGAGCGCTACCTGTGGGACACCGGGTTTCACTGGGGCGAGTGGCTCGTGCCCGGCGAGGACCTGAAGGCGATAGACGAGTTCGAAGCGTTCCGGCGCAGCGACAAGGCCGACGTCGCCACCGCGTACTTCGCGTACTCGGCGCGGCTGATGAGCCGGATCGCCGGCGTCATCGCTCGGAGTGCCGACGCGGCGCGGTACGGGGAGCTCGCCGAACGGGCGCGTGCGGCCTGGCAGGCGGAGTTCATCGGCCCCGACGGCCGGCTGACCCCCGACACGCAGGCCAACCACGTTCGCGCGCTCGCGTTCGACCTGGTGCCGGCCGAGCTTCGCTCCGATACGGCGGCGCGGCTGGTCGAGCTCGTGCGCGCCGCCGGCAACCATCTCGCTACCGGCTTCCTGGCTACGCCCCATCTGCTGCCGGTGTTAGCCGACACGGGTCACGCGGACATCGCCTACGAGCTGCTGTTCTCGGACACGATGCCGTCGTGGCTCTACATGATCGATCGCGGCGCGACGACCGTGTGGGAGCGATGGGACGGTGTGCGTCCCGACGGGACGCCGTTCGAATCGCTCAACCACTACTCCAAGGGCGCGGTGGTCTCGTTCCTGCACCGCTACGTCGCCGGGATCCGGTTGCTCGACGACGCCGGTCCCGCGTACCGGCACTTTCGGATCGAGCCGTTCCCCGGCGGCGGGCTCACGTGGGCCGAGGCCCAGCACGACAGCCCGTACGGCCGGATCGAATCCGCTTGGCGAGTGGACGGCGGCGGGCTGCATCTCACCGCGACCGTGCCGCCCGGAACCACCGCGGAGATCGTCCTGCCGGGGCGCGCTCCGGAGACCGTGATCGCCGGCCGTCACACGCTCACGACGGGCGCGCAGCCATCAGCCTGAGGGCGTTTCCGCGACCGATCGCGTCGAGCGCGTCGCGTTCGAGGCCGACGCCCCGGAGCCCATGGGGTTCAGCCGCTCGCCAGCGCTCGGGCGATCGTCTCGGGCCGTAGCGGCAGCTCTTCGATCGCCGAACCGAACGGGGCGATCGCATCGAGGACGGCGCACACCACGGCCGCGGGCGTCGCCGACGCGGGTCCCTCGGCCATCCCCTTGATCCCGGCCGTCCCGTTCTCGGACGGCGTCTCGATGTGGTCGATCTCGATCTTCGGCAGGTCGGTCGAGCGCGGGAGCAGGTACTCGGCGAGCGTCGTCGTCTGGGGCTGTCCGGTTCGTCGTAGACGTACCGCTCGAGCAGGGCGAGGCCGACGCCCTGAGCCACGCCGCCCCGGATCTGCCCCTCGACGATCATCGGGTTGACCATCGTCCCGCAGTCCTCGACGACGACGATCCGCTCGATCGTCACGCCGCCAGTGCCGGGGTCGACCTCGACGACGGCCGCGATCGTCCCGTTCGAGTGGGTCGGACGAGGTGGATCGAAGAACGCCGTGGCGCTAAGCGTCGGGTCGCCGAGCGCGGCGCGGACGTGCGGGGCGAAGTGGGCCGCGCCGGCGACCGCCGCGAGCGGGATCCGCCGCGACGGGGCGCCGCGGACTCCGACGGTGCCGTCGACGAGCTCGAGGTCCTCGTGTGCGGCTTCGAGCAGGACCTCGGCCACCTGCAGGAGCTTGTCGCGCACGATCCGTCCGGCGCGGCTGACCGTGCCCGCGATGAACACGCCGCTGCGGCTCCCGAACGTCCCCATTCCGAACGGTGTGCGGGCCGTGTCGCCGTCGAGCACGCGGACGTCCTCGGGCGCGACCGCGAACATGTCGGCGACGAGCTGGGCCGCGGTCGTCCGATGTCCCTGGCCGTGCGAGAACGTGGGGAGCGCCGACCGTGATCCGTCCCGACAGGTCGATGCTGACCGACGCGTTGTCGTGCGAGGTGCCCGGCAGTCCGCCGGCGCCGCCCGCCGAGCCGAGCCCGGCCGCCTCGACGAACGGTGAGACCCCGAGGCCGAGCAGCCGCCCCTGCGATCGCGCGGCGGCTTGTCGCTCGAGGAAGCCGTCGTAGTCGATCAGCTCGAGCGCCCGCTCGAATGCGCTCCGCCAACTGCCGGGCTCGTAGTGCTCCCCGAGCACGGTCTGCCACGGGCCGTCGGCGACGATGTTGCGCCGGCGGAGCTCGATCCGGTCGATCCCGAGCGCTCGCGCGGCATCGTCGAGAAGCACCTCGCGCAGCGTCTGACTGGTCGTCATCCCGACGCCGCGGAACGGCGACAGCGGCGCCTTGTGGCTGACAACTCCGCCGGCGTCGAGCGCGTAGGCGTCGAGGCGGTACAGGCCGGGCACCGTGTACGCGGCGACCATGAACTCGACGTACGCGCCGATACCGCTCGAGTACGCGCCCGTGTCCGACACGAACCGCGAGCGCATTGCGCGTAGACGCCCGTCATCGTCGAAAGCCGCCTCGAGTTCGGCGTCGGCCTCCTTGCCGTGAGCTCCCGCCGTGAGCGCCTCGCTGCGGTCCTCGACCCAGCGCACGGGGCGGCCGAGCCTCATCGCGGCGACCGCCGTGCACAGGTACTCGGGGAGCATGACCTCCTTGCCGCCGAACGCGCCGCCCATCGCCGGGCAGACCACGCGGACATGGCTGACCGGCAGGCCGAGCGCCCCGGCGAGCGCCACCCGGGCCAGGTGCGGCATCTGCGTCGCCGTGTGGCGGAAGTAGCGGTCGTCGGGAATGTCGTCATGAATCGGGTGGTCGTCGTCGAGCGGCTCGAGCGCGACGACCACCGCGTCGGCGCCGTCCTCGGCGGCGTAGCGATCGTCGGCGACCACCGCCGCCACCGGCTCCCCGACGTAGCGGACGCGATCACCGGGCAGCGTGACCCGCGGCGTCTTGAGCGCGCCCCCGAGGTCGACGAAGTCGTTAGTCGAGTGCACGTGACCCAAGTCCTCGGGCCTGAGCACCGCGCGGACACCGGGCACCGAACCCGCCGCATGGCCATCGATCGAGGCGATCCGGGCGTGCGCGACGGGCGAGCGAACGAACGCGAGCTCGAGCATCCGCGGCAGCTGCACGTCGGTCACGTAGGTCGTCGCCCCCGTCAGCATCCCGGGATCCTCGAGTCGCTGCACGCGCTTGCCGGCCCACCGCTGCTGGGCGTAGAGCGGCCACTCGTTCACGGCCGGCTCGCCTCCACGACTGCGTCGACGATCGTGTCGTAGCCGGTGCAGCGACACAGGTTGCCGGCGATCGCCTCGCGGACCGCGTCGGGATCGAGCGGCCGCCCGGACTCGAGCAACGGCACGATCGCCATCACCATGCCCGGCGTGCAGTACCCGCACTGAAGCCCGTGATGCTCGCGCAGCGCGAGCTGGACCGGATGAAGCTCGCCGTCGTGCTCGGCGAGGTCCTCGACCGTCCGCACGCTGCGACCGCTCGCCTGCACTGCGAACATCAGGCAGGCGCGGACGGGCGCGCCGTCGAGCAGTACGGTGCAGGCCCCGCACGCCCCCATCGCGCAGCCGATCTTCGTGCCGGTGAGCCCGAGCCGGTCGCGGAGAAGGTCGGCCAGGAGCAGCCGCGGCGCGACGTCGAGTTCGTGGACAGTGTCGTTGACCTCGATCGAAATCCTCGTCATGAAGCGAGCTCCGAAAGCGCTCGACCGATGAGCACCTTCACGAGCCGGCGGCGATATTCCGGGCCGGCATGGACGTCCCCGGGCGGGTCGATCGCGGCGGCCGCGGACTCCGCGGCGGCGGCGAACGCGTCGGCCGTGGGGTCGGCTCCCGTCAAGAGCGCCTCCGCCTCGCGGGCGCAGATCGGCCGATCGGCGACGCCGAGGAGCGCGATGCGGACGCGCCTGAAGCGGCCGCCGTCCGTGACCTCCGCGGTGGCCGACACGCCGACGGTCGCGAACTCGCCCGTCGAGCCGCCGAGGCGGGGCGTCACCTCACAGAAGGCGACCCGCGGCATGCCGGCCGGGATCCGAACCGCGGCCACAAGCTCATCGGGCTCCCGTGCGGTGGTGTAGTAGGAGCGGAAGAACTCGTCGGCCGCGACCACCCGCTCGCCCCGCAGGCTTCCGAGCACGACCTCACCGTCGAGCGCGAGCAGCACCGCCGGCACCTCGGCGGCCGGATCGGCGTGGGCCACCGACCCGCACACCGTGCCGCAGTTGCGGATCGCCGGATGGCCGACGTGGCCGAGCGCGCGCTGCAGAAGCGGGACGCTCGCGTCGCGCTCGGCGTCGGTCATGCGGACCCCCGCGCCGATCTCGATCCGGTCGCCCGCCTTCCGGATGCCGCGCAGCTCGGGCGCGCGCATCACGTCGATCAGCACTCGCGGGGCCGCGATGCGCAGGTTCATCATCGGGATCAGGCTCTGTCCGCCGGCGAGCACCGCCGCGTCGTCGCCGTGCTCGGCTAGCGCGCCCAGCACCTCCTCGCGCGTTTCCGGCGCGAGATACTCGAACGCGCTCGGCTTCACAGCTGCTCGCGCAGCAGCGCGAGCGTCCCCGCCCACGCTTGCTCGGCGGCCGCCTCGTTGTAGGCCGCCCTCCCCGGCATCATGAAGCCGTGCTCGGCGCCGGCAAGGATCTCGATCCGGTGGGCGACGCCGGCGTGCTCGAGCCGGTCGCGGAGCGGCGGGATCGTCGATAGCGGAGTGACGCTGTCGTTCTCGCCGAACCCGAAGTAGAGCGACGCGTGGACACGCTCGACCTCGAGATGCGGCGAGTCCGGCTCGTCGGTGACCAGACGCGCTGGGTGCAGCAGCGACGCCGCCGCGATGTCGGTTCCGAACGCCTCGGCGGCGCGCAGTCCGAGGCGGCCGCCCATGCAGTAGCCGACGCATCCCCAGGCCTCGTCGCCCCCCGCCGGCACCGCTTCGAGCACCAGGCGCGTGTCGTCGAGAACCGCGTCGTCGCGGATCTGCGCGACCGCCTTGTGCATCCGCTCGAACTCGTCGGGCTCACCGGCCGCGAGGCGCTCGGTGTTCGGCCGATCGGCTGGGTCGAGCGCGTAGTACAGGTCCGGCAGGATCGCGGTGTAGCCGGCGCCGGCCAGTCGCTCGGCGTATCCGAACAGCGCCGGCCGGATCCCGGGAGCATCCATGAACAGGACGACGCGCGCGGACGGCTCGCCGCCGTCGGGCCGGTGGACGTAGGTCGGCATCGTCCCGCGTGGCGTCGTCACGTCAACTGTCGTTTGGCTCATCCCATCTCCTTGTTTCACGCATGGTTGGACGGTGAGGCCGCGGCCACGGACTTGCTCGCGCACCGAGTACCCGCGATCCGCCCGAACACGATCGCGTCGGTCAGCCCGCCGCCGTGCTCGGTCAGATGTCCCCAGATCGATCCGGCGGCGCCGGCGGCGAACAGGCCGGGGATCGGCGCTCCGCCGGCGCGCACGACGCGCGCGTGGGCGTCGCGTCTCGGGCCGCCCGACGCGGTCGCGACCCCGGGCGTCATCCGGATCGCGTACAGCGGCGGAAGCAGCGGTACGAGCGTCGCCGGCGCACGGCCGAACTCGTCGTCCCGCCTCCGGCTGACCGCCTCGGCGTAGCCTTCCAGGGTGCCCTGAAGCACGGCGAGATCGAGGCCGGTCGCGGCCGCCAGCTCCGCGGTGTCCTCGCCGCACACGATCCACCCGGCTGCCACCTCCGCCGAGTTGTCCGGGCTCCAGTGATAGCCGTTCGGGCTGGGCACGATTCCGTGGAGCGGTCCGGCGCGGCGCGCGGCGTCGTCGAAGATGATCCAGCCCGGCATTCGCGGCCGGTTGGGGCGGCGGGGGAGGTAGGTCGTGAGCGCGCGCACGGCGTCGTGCACCTCCCAGCCCGTCTCGTCCGCGAACCGGCGGCCGTCCCCGTCGAGACAGATGAAGGTCGGGGCGTGGACGTCGAGGGTGAAGGCGGCGGGATAGTCGGGGTGCACGAACGCGAGCCAGCCGAAGAAGGCGCTCATGTGCCACAGCGACGCGCCGGCGGCGCGTGCCAGGTCGAGCGTGTCGCCGGTGTTGCCCTGGTGTCCAACTGACGTGAGCGGCAGCGGGAGATAGGTGTCGCGGAGCTCGGGGTCGGCCTCGAAGCCGCCGCTGGCGAGGATCACGCCCGCCCGCGCGCCGATGCGCCGGCGCTCGCCGTCGTGCTCGACGACCACGCCCGCCACGCGATCGCCGTCTCGAAACAGGTCAACCGCGCGGCATTCGTACGCCACCGGGACATTGCGCTCGAGCACCGCCGTCTCGAGCGCGCGCCAGAGACCGGGACCCGGGCGCTCGCCGGCGGCCGGGGCGAACTGGCGGTAGCGGATGTGGCCGGCGCCGGGGAAATGAGGCCACGACGGGAGCATTCCGCCGAACGCGTCGGCGTCGACCGGCCGGGCGCCGGCGCCGAGGGACTCGAGGAAGCCGGGCACACCGGGAAGCCCGCGCGCGTACGCCTCGAGCACGCTCCGGTCGGTCTTGCCGAAGCAGAGCGCATCGAGGTGGTCGACCGCCCGAGGACCGTCGACCTCGAACACGAAGCCGCCCGAGTAGATGCAGTTGCCCCCGCCGGCCGAGGTCTTCTCGATCACCGCCACCGAGGCGCCGGCGTCGTGCGCGCTGATCGCGGCGCTGGCGCCGGCGGCGCCGAACCCGACGACGAGGACATCGACCTCGCGGGGCGGGTTCACGCGGGCGCCCCGGTCATGATCCGCAGCGGTTCCGATCCATCCCATCCGACCGCCGCATCGCGCACCATCGCGTAGAAGCGCAGCAGCTCGTCGCGGCGCTGGAGCACCTCGATCGGATGCCCGAACAGCTTGCCGCCGTCGAACCACACGGCCGACGCCGGACCGGTGCGGCCGGCGTGAAACGGGATGATGCCGACGTCTTTCAGCCGCGCGACCTCGTCATCGAGCGAGTCGGCGAGCCACGCGACGTGCCCGACGCCGCCGCCGGGAGCCACGAGCGAGTCGTGCATGGCGGCGGGCTGAGCGTCGTGAACCTCGGTCAGCTCGACGAGGATCGGTCCCCACTGGCCGAACGCGGATGAATGGTCGTAGACCGCCGGATCCCCGCGATAGGTGACCTCGTCGAAGGGGATGTGCTCCATCGCGTAAAACGGCCCCGCACCGGTGGCGGCTGCGAACCGCTGGACGTCTCGGCGCAGGTCCTCTACCACGTAGCCGAAGTGGTGGACCGGTCGAAGCATGCTCGGCCATAACTGTAGACGATTCAAGCATCTGTATGCAATACTGCGGTTGGGATGCGAGTCGCGTTCGACCACGTCGGCCTCTCCGTGGCCGACCTCGAGGCCGCTGAGGCGTTCTATACGACCGCGTTCGGATTTGCGCGCCAGCTCGCGTTCGAACTCCCTCCGCACCCGATTCGCGGCGTGATGCTGACGCATCCGGAGGGCTTCCGCCTCGAGTTGTTCGAGCACTCGGCGTCGGTCCCCGGGCTCCAGGCGGCGAACCCGATCGAGGCCCACGCCACCCGTGGATACAACCACTTCGCGCTCAGGTCCGCCGACATCGACGGCCTGTGGGAGCGAGCGATCGAGGCCGGCGGGAGCGCGGTCATGCCGCCGGCCGACTCCCCCGAGCCCGGCGTCCGGTTCGCCTTCCTGGCCGATCCCGAGGGAAACCTCGTGGAGCTGGTCGGCTGATGGGGAGGCTCGACGGCAAAGTCGCGCTGATCACCGGCACCGCCGGCGGCCAGGGAGCCGCCGCGGCGCGGCTGTTCGCCGGCGAGGGCGCCGCCGTGTTCGGGTGCGATCTCGACGCGGAGCGGGCCGAGGCGGTGGCGTCGGAGATCCGCGCGGATGGGGGAGACATGCACTCCACGGCTCCGGTCGACCTGGCCGACCCCGACGCCGCGGCGGCGTGGGTCGACGCCGCCGCCGAGCGCGCCGGCGGGATCGACGTCGTCTACAACAACGCCTCGGCGCCGCGGGTGGGGCCATTCGCGGAGCTGAGCTGGGAGGACTGGCGGTTCACCCTCCACAACGAGCTCGATCTGATCTTCACCGTGACCCGCGCGGCGTGGCCGCACCTGATCGCGCGGGGCGGCGGAACCGTGATCAACACCGCCTCCGTGTCCGCTCACCGCGGCGCGACGTTCATCGAGCAGGCCGCCCACGGCGCGGCCAAGGGAGGCGTGCTCGCGATCACCCGGCATTTCGCCGCGTCGGGCGCGCGGCACGGGATCCGGGCGAACTCGATCAGCCCGGGACTGATCGTCACCCCCCAGATCGAGCCGTTCCTCGAGGAGCCCGGCCATCCGGTCCACGAGATGCTCCGTTCGCACCCGCTCGGTCGCCTCGGGCAGCCCGAGGACGTCGCGCGCGTGGCGCTGTTCCTGGCGAGCGAAGACGCCGCGTACCTCAACGCGGTCGACATCGTCGTCGACGGCGGCCAATCGCTGATCTCGTGACTCTCGTCGGCGAGATCGTCTGGCGGGGCGAGCCCGGCTACGAGGAGGCGCGCGTCGGCCGGGTGTTCAACGCGCGCCGGCCCGAGCGTTACCCGGCCGGGGTGCTGATGGCCGAGCGCGAGGAGGACGTCGTCGCGGGCGTCCGGCTCGCGCGCGACCGCGGGTTGAAGGCATCGGTACGCGCGGGTGGCCACAGCTGGGCCGCCTGGAGCGTCCGCGACGATGCGCTGCTGATCGACCTCGGGCTGATGCGCGAGATGTCCTACGACCCGGACACCGGGATCGCCACTGCCAGCCCGGCGGTGAAGGGTGGCGCCGAGCTGGTCCCGTTCCTGACCTCCCATGGCCGCGCCTTCCCCGGAGGGCATTGCCCGAGCGTCGGCATCGGCGGCTTCCTGCTCCAGGGCGGCCAGGGGTGGAACAGCCGCAAGTACGGGTGGGCGTGCGAGAGCATCGCCGCGATCGACGTGGTCACCGCCGACGGCGAGCTGATCCGGGCTGACGAGGACCAGAATTCCGATCTGCTGTGGGCGGCTCGCGGCGCAGGGCCGGGGTTCTTCGGCGTGATCACCCGGTTCCACCTCCGGACGTATCCGCTGCCGCGCGGGATGACCCACGACACGTGGATGTTCGAGCTCGACGACCTCGAGCCGCTGCTCGGCTGGATCGACGAGCTGCTGCCCTCGCTCGACCGCGTGGTCGAGCCCGTGATCGCGGCGACGCGGCTGCCGCGCCCCGAAGGCCCCCCGGTGCTGCTCTTGCACACGACCGCGATGTGCGACACGACCGAGGAGGCGGAGCGCGTACTGGCACCCCTGCGCGCGTGCCCGATCGCCGACCGCGCGGTCGCCCACGAGACGGGCTTGACGACGGTCGAGCAGGAGAACGAGGCCCAAGCCGCCCAGAACCCCGAGAACCACCGCTACGGCGTCGACTGCACCTGGACCGACGCCCGCGCGGCGGAGCTCGCGCCATACCTGAGGGCGCTGTGGTCCGAGCTCCCGACGGAGCATTCATTTTCGATCTGGTACGGCTGGGCTCCGAGCCCGCTGCCGGACATGGCGTTCTCGGTCGAGGGCCACGCCTACATCGCCACCTACGCGATCTGGACCGATCCCGCCGACGACGAGCGGCACCGCAGCTGGGTGATCGACCACACGACTCGTCTGGCGGCGCTCGGGAAGGGCGTGTATCTCGGCGACACCGACTTCACGCGGCGCTCGGACCGCTTCCTGGCGCCTGAGAATTTCGCGCGCCTGGAGGAGATCCGCGCGCGCCGCGATCCCGAAGGCCGGTTCTGCTCCTACCTGATCGCCGATGGTGGCGCGCTCAACGCAGAACCAGACCGCCGTCCACGCACAGCGTCTGACCGGTGATCGCGCCGGCGGCCTCGCTCGCGAGGAACGCGACGGTCGCGGCGACGTCCTCGGGGACGAGGCTCCGGTCGATCGCCTGGCGCGCCTGCACCTCCGCGAACGCCTCGGGGGGCGTGTCCGCGACCGCAGCCGGGGTCGGTGTCAGGCCCGGCGCCACGGAGTTGACCGTGATTCCGTCACGTCCGAGCGCGCGGGCCAGCGAACGGCCGACGCCGATCAGCGCGGCCTTGCTGGCGACGTAAGCGAGCAAGTCGGGCGCCGGCGGATCCCACACGGTGTCCGAGACGACGAGCACGATCCGGCCGAAGCCGCGCTCGGCCATCCCGGGCGTGAGCGCCTGGGCCAGCCACAGCGCCGATTCGACGTTGACCGCCTGGACACGGCGCCAGGATTCGACATCGAGGTCGAACAGCGACCCCCGGTCGAACGCAGCCGCGGCGTGGACGAGCACGTCGCAGCGGCCGTGCGTCTCGAGCACCCGGGCGGCCGCGGCCTTGACATCGTCGTGCTCAGCCAGATCGATCGGGGGATCGCCGGCGCGGTCGAGGATCGCCACCGTGTGGTCGCGCGCGGCCAGGGACGAGACAATCGCCCCGCCGATCGCGCCGGCGCCGCCGGTGACGACCGCGACCCGGTTCACGAGAAGCCCTCGCGGACCTGCACTAGTCGCCAATCCACCGCCATGCCCCCGGGCCCTGGCGACATAAGCATCGTGGGGATGCTTATGTGGTCGCGGCGCCGAACGACACGCCGCTTTGGCGCGAAATGCATGGGTTGGGCGGTGGACCGTTGACGGACTGCCGCCGGATCGCTGTTCACTACTGCACGCATTTGACAGAACTGTATACAATCATAGAGCCGACCGCTTTAGTGTGAGGCTGTCGGAGAAAACCCGGCAGCCTCGCGTGAAAGGGGAATCCTCCGCCCATTGGGCCGCGGGGCAACCCCGCCGCTCCGCGGGACGGGTCGGCACAGAATCCGGAATCGACTCGAAGGTTGAGGAGAGCAATGTCCTATCAGGTCCATTCGCCGGCCCCCGTGCGTGAGCTGCCGGGCGAGCCCGTGCCCTACTACCTCGCCGACGGCGACGGCCGCGCGCATCTGCTGCTCGGACAGGTCGGCCGCGCGCTGGCCGGGACCGAGGAAACCGCCGGCGCGATGTCGGTGATGACCGCCGTCGGCCCTGCCGGAGGGCCGATCCCGATGCACCGCCACGAGAAAGAGCACGACTACTTCTTCTGCGTGCGCGGCGCCGTCCAGGTGTGGGCCGACGGCGAGAGCCGCATCCTGTATCCCGGCGACGTGGCCAGCGTGCCCGCGGGCGTGCTTCACGCCTACCAGTTCCACGGGCACTACAGCCAGTTCATGGGACCGATCGCGCCGGCCGGGTGGGACCGCTTCTTCGACCTCACCGGCACTCCGTACGCCGGCCCCGCGTACCCGCAGGTCGACGACAGCCCGCCGCCGTTCGCCAAGTTCGGCGCCGCCGAGGCGAAGTTCGCGATGAAGTACTTCCCCGAGGAGCCCTACACCGAGGCGACGACCGGTCCTGACGACACGCTCCCGGGAACGCAAGCCGCCTACTTCCTCAAAGCCGGCGAGGGGCCGCGCCACGTCCTGTTCGGTCAGGTCGCCTACCAGCTCATGACCGGCGCGGAGTCGGGCGGCGCGCTCGGGATGACCGTCACCGAAGGCCCGCGGAGCCCCGCGATCCCCGCCCACGTCCACGAGCGCACGTACGAGGCGATCTACTGCCTCGAGGGCAGACTGCTCGTGACCGTCGAAGGCGACGAGCACCTGCTGACCCGCGGTGATTTCGTCAGCATCCCGGCCGGCGCCGAGCACACGTATGCGATGGACGCGCACCTCACGCGGTTCGCGAGCATGTACGGACCGGCCGGGCTCGAGCGCTTCCACGAGGTCGCGGGTCATATCGCCGATCAGCGCATCTTCCGCGATCGCGCCGAGCCGGTCGACCGCGACCGCGTGGCCGAAGCCGCCGCGGCGGCCGGCCTCGACATCGCGTTCGCGAGCTAGCGGGGGCCGAGGCATGGAGATCGGACTGGCCATGACCGCGCGGGTGCTCCCCGGTGACGAGCGCCCGCTGACCGACGTCTACCGGCAACTGCTCGACGAGGCGGTGCTCGGCGAAGAGCTCGGCTTCTCGAGCTGGCTGCTCGCCGAGCACCACTTCGCCGAAGACCGTCATAACCCGTCGCAGTTCCCGCTGCTCGCGGCGGCCGCGGTGCGGACCGAGCGGATCCGGCTCGGCACGTACGTGCTGCTGCTGGCGCTGCACAACCCGATCCGGGTCGCGGAGGACGCCGCCACCGTCGACATCCTGTCGGGCGGCCGGCTCCTCCTGGCGGTCGGCGCGGGACCGATGGAGGGCGAGTGCGCGGTGTTCGGGATCCCGCCCAAGGAGCGCTTCGGCCGCACGTACGAGGCGCTCGAAATCCTCGAGAAGTGCTTCAGCGGGGAGCGATTCACCCACGCGGGCCGCTACTACAGCTTCGCGGACGTCGAGATGACGACCACGCCGGTCCAGTCCGGAGGCCCGCCGATCTACATGGCGGCGATGGGACCCCAGAGCCTCGCGAAGGCGGGCGAGCGCGGGTACAACCTGGCCTCGGTTCTGCACACGCCACTCGCGCACGTGTACGCCGGCGCCCAGACCGAGGCGGGGCGCTCGCGCGAGGAGTACCGCCTGATGTCGGGCCCAGTGACCGTCCATATCGCGCCGACGAGAGATCAGGCCTGGGACGAGGCCGAGCGCGCGCTGCACTGGTGGGTGACGTTCTACCGCCGGCGGGGATTCGACATGCCGTTGCCGGCGGTGGAGGACATGCGGAACACGCCGGGCGTCGGGATCTTCGGTCAGCCGTTCGCCGTCGGGACGCCCGATGATGTCCTGGGGGTGCTCGAGCGACACAAGGGCGTCGACCTCGACGAGATGGTGATTCAGTTCAACCATCCGGGAATGGGCGCCGAGGCGGTGGCGCGGTCGATGCGGATGTTCGCCGAGGAGCTGATGCCCGACGTCAAGCGCTGGGGTCGCGCCGATAGCCAGGCGCCCGCCGCGGCGTGACCCATCCCACTGACATCCCGCTCCGGCAGGCGCGGAGGCTGATCGCGCGCGCGATCGACAAGGCCGCCCAGGTCGGCGTGCGGGGCGGGTTCGCGGTGGTGGGGGGCAGCGGCGTGCTTGTGTCGGCGTCGCGGATGGACCGTGGCGGCGCCGGCGGGATGGCGCGGGCCCGGTCGAAGGCATGGATCTCGGCCACCCAGCAGATCCCGAGCACGGTGCACCACCAGCGGATGACGACGTTGCCGGCGCCCATCGCGGCCGGGTTCGTCGCGTGCTCGCCGGAGGCGAACTTCCCGGGCGCGGGCGGGTTGCCGATCTACTCTGACAGCGGCGTCGTCGTCGGCGGCTTCAGCGCCTCCGGCGCGACGATCGGACCGTTCGTCGAGATCCCGGGGATAGACCGCCGGATGCTGATCGCCGATGGCAAGCCCGCCAACTCCGAGGATCTGGTCGTGATGTGGACGCTCGGACTGCCGTATCAGGGGCAGCACGGTGACGACGAGAAGCGCTGGCTCGACGCGTTCGGGGAGCTGCCCGACGAGCCGGGCCTCGGGTACAGCGCCCCGCCGCCGGCGAGCCAGCCCGAGCACGAATGGGCGCTCGCCCTCGCCGACACGGCGATCGCCGAAGCGATCGCGCGAGGAACGCCGATCGCGGTGGCGGTGGTCGACGGTCGTGGCGATCCGATCCAGCAGGACACGATGGACGGCGCTCCGAGCGCGGCGCCGTTCGTGGCGGAGGCCGTCGCCGCCGGCGCCGCGACGTTTCAGCGGCCGAGCGCGGAGATCGACGCGGCGATGACCGCCGTGCTCCCGTACCGTGTGCTCACCGTCAAAGGCGGCCTGCCGGTCCGCGACGGCGACCGAGTCGTGGCCGGCCTCGGGATCGCCGGACCCGATGCCGCCGTCTGCGAGGAGATCGCAGCGGCGGCGGTGGCGGAGCGGTAAGACCGGTGCCCGAGGGCATCTGCGTCGTGGGCGCCGGCGCGATCGGCGGTTTGTTCGCCGTCCATCTCGCTCAGCTCCCCGACGTCGAGGTGTGGGCGTTCGACGCCTCCGACGAGCAGGTGGCTGCAATCAACGCGAACGGGCTGCGGGTCACCGGCCACGTCGAGCTGACCGGTCGGGTACGCGCGAGCAGGGACGCCTCGGAGATCCCGGCCTGCGCTCTCGGAATCATCGCCGTCAAGGGAACCGCGACCGAGGCGGCAATCGAAGCCGCGGCGCCGATCTTCGCCGACGGCGCGGTGTGCAGCGTCCAGAACGGGATCGGCAACGAGGAGGTGATCGCCGGGCACGTGCCGCGCGTGATCCGCGGCGTGACGCTCCCCGCCGGTCACGTGGTCGCGCCGGGGGTGATCCACATGGTCGGGCCGGGGCTCACCTGGGTCGGTCCGTTCGAGCCGAAGTCGGCCACGAGCGAGGAAATCGAGCGCCTGGCCGCCCGGCTCAACGAGAGTGGTCTCGAGACGCGCGTGCGAGCCGATGCGCGCGGTGCGCAGTGGACCAAGCTGCTGTTCAACGCCTGCACCAACCCGCTGTGCGCGCTGACCGGCCTGACCCACGGCGAGCTGTGCAACTATCCCCCCACTATTCACCTCGTCGACGAGCTGCTCCGCGAGGGACGGGCGGTGGCCGACGCGCTCGGCATCGAGCTCGAGGACGACCCCGCCGAGCTCGTCTACACCGCCGCCAAGGCCAACTACCGCCACCGCCCGAGCATGCTCCAGGACGTCGCGGCGCACCGCCGCACCGAGATCGCGACGCTCAACGGCGGCATCGTCGCCGCGGCGGAAGGCGCCGGCGTGGAGGTCCCGCTGCACCACGCGATCGTCGACCTGATCGAAGGCGTCGAGCGGAGCTGGAGCTGAGCCCGGAACATTCCGAGGGAATGTAGACGGATCGTAAAACTGTATGCAATAATTCAGATGCGATGGATTCGCCGCAGAAGATCGATTGGAGCGAGCAGGAGTTCGCCGAGGTGCGGCCGGGGATCTTCGGCGCCACCGTGCACACGCCGCAGCTCACGGCCACCCTGTACCGCTACGGGGCGGGGTCGAGCTGGGAGGAGCATCAACACCCCCAGGACCAGATCACGACGGTGCTCGAGGGAGCGATCGACTTCATGGTCGCGGACGACCCCGTTCACCTCGAAGCAGGTCAGCTCGCGACGCTTCCGGGTGACACGCCACACTCCGCGACTGTCCCGAGCGACGGGAGCGGAGCGGTCACTCTGAATGTGTTCACCCACCGGGAGCGGACGCCCGGTGTCTGATTGGCTCGGGCTCACCGGCCAGCGCGTGCTGATCGCCGGAGGCGGGGGCACGATCGGCCGCGCACTCGTCGACGGATTCGCCAACGCCGGCGCCACCGTCGCGGTAACGGACGTCACCGATGAGGCGATGGCCCGGCTGGACGATCAAACGGCTCTGCGCCGCGTCGCCGACCTCAGCGACGCCTCCGCCGCACGCGCCGCGGTGGCGACCGTCCGGGACGGGCTCGGCGGGCTCGACGTGTTCGTGCACTGCGTCGGCATCAACGACCGCAGGCCGATCGAGGACTACAGCGCGAGCGACTGGGACAAGATCATCGGCGTGAACCTTACGAGCGCGTTCCATACCGCAACCGAGGCGGCCGTCGGCATGCGCCAACAACGTCAGGGCCGGATCCTGTTCTTCTCATCGGTCGCCGGCCGCAGCGGCCACAAGCACCACGGCCCGTACGCGGCGACCAAGGGCGCGATCAACCAGCTGATGCGGGTGATCGCGCACGAGTATGCCGAGCACGGGGTGACGGCCAATGCGGTGGCGCCGGGATACATGGACACGACCCTCACCCGGAGTTATCTGGCCGCCAACCCCGACAAGCGGGCCGCGCTCGTGGAGCTGATCCCGGCCGGCCGGTTCGGGACGCTGCCCGAGGTGGTGGACCCCGTGCTGTTCCTGTGCTCGCCGCACGCGAGCTTCATCACCGGTCAGGTCCTGTACATCGATGGCGGTCGCACGATCGTCTAGTGCTGGGAGAGCGATGCAGCGGAGATTCGAGAACAAGACGTTCATGGTCACCGGCGCCGGGACCGGGTTCGGAGCCGCGCTGGCGACGCGCGCGGCCCAGGAAGGAGCGATCAAGGTTCTGATCCACTACCGCAGCTCCTCCGAGGGCGCGGAACATACCGCCGCCAAGGTCCGCGATGCCGGCGCCGAGGCCGAGATCGTCCAGGGCGACATCACCTCCTGGGCGGACATCCAGCGGATGGCCTCGTGGGCGTTCGAGGACCAGGGCGGGATCGACGTGCTGGTGAACAACGTCGGCGATATGGCGTCGGGGCAGGCCTCGTGGAAGGAGGTCACCGAGGAGGCGATCGACCACGTGCTCGAGGTCGACATCAAGGGGACGATGCTGATGGTGCACGAGTTCGGCCAGCGGATGGCCGAGCACGACGGCGGCGCGATCGTCAACGTCGGCTCGACGGTGATCGTCCGCGGCAGCCCCCGGGCGCCGCAGTACGCGGCGGGCAAGTACGGCTTGCTCGGGATCACGAAGTCGTACGCGAAGGCGCTGGCCCCGAAGGTCCGCGTGAACACGTTCGCGCCCGGCTTCATGGAGACCGAGGCGCTGCTGGCCCGCCCCGAGTGGAAGGCGGGACGCCGTGAGGACGTGCTTTCCGGGACGCCTGCGGGGAAGATTCCCAAGCCGGAGGATATGACCGGCGCGGCGCTGTTCCTCGCCAGCGACGACGCCCATCACATCACCGGCTCCTACATGGTCGCCGACGGCGGTTACAGCATGCTCGGCGCCTGACGCCAGGAGGATCCGATGGCAGACAACGGTCAGAACACCGAGGACGTCTACGAGCGGGTTCGCACGGCGATCCTCGACGGGGCAGCTGGCGCCGGGGGCCGTGATGTCGCAGGTGGCGCTGGCCCAGGACCTCGGGATCAGCCGGACGCCGCTGCGCGAGGCGCTCCGGATGCTTCAGAGCGAGGGTCTCGTCGAGGGCGAGCCGAACCGCCGCGTCAAGGTGGCTGCGATGACCGCGCAAGACCTCGAGCAGCTGTACGTGATGCGGATCACGCTCGAGGCGGAGGCACTGCGGCTGTCCGTGCCGCGGATGACCTCGGAGGATCTCGCGCGACTCGAGGGGCACATGGCCGAGATGGCGCATTACGCCGCCGAGAAGGACTACCGACGCTGGAACCTCCCGCACGAGCAGTTTCACCGCGGCCTGACCGCACACGCCGGCGAGCGGGTCAACTTCGTGCTCGGGCAGATGTTCGACCACGCCGAGCGCTACCGGCGGCTGCACATCGGCCATGGCCCGAGCGCGTGGGCGACCGCCGATCACCGCGAGATCCTCGACGCCTGCAAGGTTCAGGATCGCGACGGGAGCGCCGGACTGCTGGCCTCGCATCTGGCGCGGACCGGCTTCGAGGTCTCAAAGCTGCTCGACCCGGATTACCGCCCGGAGCTGCTCGAGCTGGCGTTGGCCGATGCCGGCGGCGCGCCGCCGGGCAAGGGTGGGCGCCGCAAGGCGCGCTGACTCTGTCAGGATCCGCGGGCAGACATCGATCGGCGGTCGCCCGAGCGAGCGCACCGCCGCAGCGACTCCCGGAGGCCCGATGAGCACGCGTGTAATGCCGAGCGTTCGCACCCTGAAAGACCGTCCCGCGTGGAGGGCGCTCGAGAAGCACTACGAGGAGTTGCGCGACAAGCATCTGCGCGAGCTGTTCGCGGCGGACGAGAGTCGGGGCGAGCGGCTCGTGGCCGAGGGCGCCGGCCTGTACCTCGACTACTCGAAGAACCGGGTCACCGGCGACACGCTCGGTCTGCTGGCGGCGCTCGCCGAGGAGTCGGGCCTGGCGGACCGGATCGAGGCGATGTTCACGGGCGAGCGGATCAACGTCTCGGAGAACCGCTCGGTGCTCCACGTCGCGCTGCGGATGCCGCGGAGCGCTTCGCTGATCGTTGACGGGGTCGACGTGGTCAAGGAGGTGCACGAGGTCCTGGACCGGATGGCGGCGTTCTCCGAGCGGGTAAGGTCCGGAGAGTGGCGGGGCCACACCGACCGCCCGATCCGGAACGTGATCAACATCGGAATCGGTGGGTCCGACCTCGGGCCGGTGATGGCCTACGAGGCGCTTCGCCACTACACCGACCGCGACGTGACGTTCCGGTTCGTGTCGAACGTCGACTCGACCGACATCGTCGAGGCGACCCGCGACCTCGATCCCGCGGAGACGCTGTTCATCGTCTCCTCGAAGACGTTCACGACGCTCGAGACGATGACCAACGCGCGGTCGGCGCGCGATTGGACGCTGGCCGCCCTGAAGGACGACGACGCGATCGCCAAGCATTTCGTCGCGGTCTCGACCAACTCCGGGAAGGTGACCGAGTTCGGCATCGACACCGACAACATGTTCGGATTCTGGGAGTGGGTGGGGGGGCGCTACTCGATGGACTCGGCGATCGGGCTGTCGACGATGCTGGCGGTCGGCCCCGGGCGCTTCCACGAGATGCTGGCGGGCTTCCACGACGTCGACGAGCACTTCCGCAGCGCGCCGTTCCTGCACAACCTGCCGATGCTGATGGGGATGCTCGCGGTCTGGTACGGCGAGTTCTTCGGCGCGCAGACCGTTGGCGTGATGCCGTACGAGCAGTACCTAAAGCGCTTCCCGGCGTACCTCCAGCAGCTGACGATGGAGTCGAACGGCAAACACGTCACGCTCGACGGACGCCACGTCGACTACCAGACCGGCGCGGTCTTCTGGGGCGAGCCGGGGACGAACGGACAGCACAGCTTCTACCAGCTGATCCACCAGGGCACGAAGCTGATCCCGGTCGACCTGATCGGGTTCGCCAAGACGCTGAACCCGCTCCGAGACCACCACGACCTGCTGATGTCGAACGTGTTCGCGCAGGCCGAGGCCCTCGCGTTCGGAAAGACCGAGGACGAGGTCCGCGCCGAGGGCACGGCCGAGAACGTCATCCCGCACAAGGTGATGGAGGGCAATCGCCCGACCAACACGATCCTCGTCGAGCAGCTGACGCCGCGCACGCTCGGCAGCCTGGTGGCGCTGTACGAGCACAGCGTGTTCACCCAGGGCGTGGTGTGGGAGATCGACTCGTTCGATCAGTGGGGCGTCGAGCTCGGCAAGGTCCTGGCGGCGAGGATCATCCCCGAGCTCGAGAGCGACGCGGACCCCGACCTCCAACATGACAGCTCGACCAACGCGCTGATCCGCCGCTACCGCGCGATGCGCTGAATCTGACAAGCACCGACAGGCAGGAGAGCGAATCACATGCCGACGGACAAGCCGATGCAACTGGGAATGGTCGGACTGGGCCGGATGGGTGCCGGCCTCGTCCGCCGCTTGACGCGCGACGGACACCGCTGCGTCGGGTACGACCGCAATGCGGACGTGGTCAGGTCGCTCGAGGGCGAGGGGATCGCGGGGGCCGGCTCCCTCGAGGAGTTCGCGTCCAAGCTCGACAAGCCGCGCACGGCCTGGGTGATGGTGCCGGCGGGGGACATCACCTCGCAGACGATCCGCGCCGTGGCCGATGTGTTCGAGCCGGGCGACGTGATCATCGACGGCGGAAACACCCACTACCACGACGACATTCGCCACGCGGCGGAGCTCAAGGAGAAGGGGATCCACCACGTCGACGTCGGCACCAGCGGCGGCGTCTACGGGCTCGAGCGCGGCTTCTGCCTGATGATCGGCGGCGAGGACGACGTCGTCGAGCGGCTCTATCCGCTGTTCGGCTCGATCGCCCCCGGCGTCGACGGCGCGGCGAGGACGCCGGGACGGACCGGCGACCCGAGCCCATCCGAGACCGGCTTCCTGCATTGCGGCCCGAACGGCGCCGGCCACTTCGTGAAGATGGTCCACAACGGGATCGAGTACGGGATCATGGCCGCGTACGCCGAGGGGCTGAACATCATCCACAACGCGAACGCGGGCACCCGCGTCCAGGAATCGGATGCCGAGACGACGCCGATGGAGCATCCCGAGTACTACACGTACGCCATCGACACCGCCGAGGTCACCGAGGTCTGGCGTCGCGGGAGCGTGATCGCGTCGTGGCTGCTCGACCTGACCGCGGAAGCGCTGCACGAGTCGCCCGGGCTCGACGGCTACTCGGGCCGCGTGTCGGACTCGGGTGAGGGGCGGTGGACGTCGCTGGCGGCGATCGACGAGGGCGTGCCGGCGCCGGTGCTGACCACTGCGCTGTACTCGCGGTTCGCCTCGCGTGGACTCGACGACTACGCGAACAAGGTGCTGTCGGCGATGCGCATGATGTTCGGCGGCCATCGCGAGAAAGCCGCGAGCTGACCGCCACCGACCAGATCGAGCACGAGAAGCAGCTCGCGGCGGAGGCGGCGGCGCAACTCGTGCAGGACGGCATGATGGTCGGGCTCGGGACGGGCTCGACCGCCGCGTACCTGCTGCCGCCGCTGGCGGCGCGCAACCTCGACATCACGTGCGTGGCGACCTCGCCGGCGACGTCGCAGGCGGCACGCGCGCTCGGGATCGAGGTCGTGTCGTTCGACGGGCTCGAGGCGCCGACCCGGCTCGATATGACGATCGACGGGGCCGATCAGGTCGACTCCGCGGGCTGGCTGGTGAAGGGCGGCGGCGGCGCCCACACGCGGGAGAAGACGGTGGCGGCCGCGGCGGACCGGTTCATCGTGATCGTCTCGTCCAACAAGGTCGTCGAGCGGCTGGCGCCGCCGATCCCGCTCGAGCTCGCCGAGTTCGGTCTCGCCGCGACGTTCGAGCGCGTGCAGCCGGCGCGCCTCCGCGACGTGCCCCACAGCCCGGACGGCGGCGTGATCGCCGACTACCTGGCGGAATTCGACGATCCCGAAGAGCTCGCCACCCGGCTGTCGACGCAACCCGGTGTCGTCGAGCACGGCATGTTCCCGGCCTCGATGGTCGCCGAGGTGCTGATCGGCCGCGGTCAGGCGGTCGAGCGGATGACACCGCCGTCGGCGAAGCTGTAGGGCGGACAGGGGCCGGTGCAGACGAGCTCGACCCCGTCGAGCAGGTCGCCGAGCTCGGCGACAAGCGCGACGAATTCGGCCACCCGGGCGCGGTCGACGAGATAGGCGTCGAGCACCGGCAGGTCGCGATGCGGAATCAGTGCGCGCCGGATGCCGCGGGCCAGGCTGGTGAGCGGATCGAGTTCGTTCGCGAGCCTGCGCGCACTTTGGCGCGTCTCGAGGCGGGCGCGCAGGTACGCAGCCCCGGACTCCGATCGCGGATCGCGGTCGGCGTCGCCCCGATCGCGCCAACGGGCGTGAATGCCGAGCTCGACCGCTCCGCGAACCCGGTCGAGCTTCGCCAGGAGATCTCGCCGGCGCCGGCGCAGCATCGCGCGGACCGCGTCGTCGTCGTCGAACGCGCGGCCGAACACCGCCGGCAGGATCGCGCGCGAGTCCATCAGGGCCTGCACGGTCCGCTCGTATTCGTCGAGGGCCTCTGGAGCGGCCAGCGCGTCAGGATCGTCGTGATCGGTGACGATCGCCATCAGGGGGCCGTCGGCGACCGCGCGAAGCGGCCGGTCGTCGATGCCCATACCCACCGCGGAGCCTGCGTCGGCTTCGACGACGCCGTAGAGAAACAGGCTCATCGAGAGGCGACCTCGAGGGTCGCCGCGACGAGCCGCGCGACGCCGTGCGTGACGTCGCGCGCTCGTGCGCCGGGGACTCGCACCTGCCTCACGGCCATGGACCGGGCCGTGACCGGTGCACCCTCCGCAGCTCGAGGCTCGCGGGGCATGTCTCCAACCTCTCCGCCCGTTGCGCTACCCGCGGCTCGAGTCGGCTGATCCACGACTGGACGAATGTTCGATGCGGGGTACCGGCTGAAGTCCACGAATGATCGACCCCTGGCCGCGGGCCGAGTTGAGCCCACGTAGCGGGGAATGACCTCGGCCCCCGCCGGTCGATCGGCTCCGGCGGTTGATTTCGCCGCCTCTGCTCGGGAGAATTGGGTTGCTTTCTAACCCAGGAAGCGACGAGCAGGCAACTTCTGGCACAGCGTTGATGGGTGATTACGTTCGCACCGCTTCGGACCGCGGGTTCGGTCGCGCGCGCCTGTCGATGCCGACGCTCGAGTTTCGGCACGGCTACGTCGGACAGGCGGCGCTGCTCGTGCTCGCGTACTACGCGGCTGCGCACCTTGGCTATGCGTTTCGGTTCGCGGGGCCCGTCGCCTCGATTGTGTGGCTGCCGGTGGGGGTCGGGATCGCCGGCCTGTACCTGTTCGGGCTGCGCCTGTGGCCGGCGGTCGTCATCGGCGACCTCCTCGTCAACAACTACTCCGCGCTGCCGCTCGGCGCCGCGGTCGGCCAGAGCTTCGGCAACCTGCTCGAGGTCGCGATCGGCGCGGCGCTGCTGCGTCGGTTCGTGTCCCGCAGGGCGCCGCTCGATACCGCCACCGGGGTGGTCGGTGTGTTCGCCGCGCTGACGGTCGCTACCGCGGTGAGCGCGATCATCGGGACGCTGTCGCTGGTCCTCCACAACGTGGTCTCGTACGGATCGATCCTGCGCGTGGCGCGCACGTGGTGGCTCGGCGACTTCTGCGGGGCGGCGATCGTGCTCCCGCTGGTGCTCGCGTACAGCGCTCCCTCATCGCATCGGGGGCTGCGCGGGCAATTCGTCGAGGCGAGCCTGCTGCTGGTGACGCTGATCGGCCTCAGCACGGTCGCCGCTCAGGTCGGCGGTCCTTCGACCTACCTCGCTTTCCCCGTGCTGATCTGGGCGGCATTTCGGTTCGGGCCGCGTGGCGCAACGGTCGCATTCGCGATCAGCGCGGCGTTCATGATCTGGGGCGCCACCGACTTTGCCGGGCCGTTCATGGTTAGCGGGAAGGCCAGCATCCCCGCGACGCAGATCTGTCTCGCGGTCGCGGCCCTGGCGACGCTGGCGGTAGCCGCGCTGGCCTCCGAGCGGGAGCAGCTCGCGAGGAGGGTGCGCGCATCGCGAACTCGAATTGTGCTCGCAGCCGACGACGAGCGGCGCCGGCTCGAGCGCAACCTTCACGACGGCGCTCAGGGGCGTCTCGTCGCGCTCGCGGTCCGGCTCGGGCTCGCCGCGGACGAGGCGCGGCGCGCGCCCGAGACCGCCGCTGGATCGTTCGAGACCGCGCATGACGAGCTCCTGATTGCGATCGACGAGCTCCGAGAGCTGGTGCAGGGCATCCAGCCGGCGGCGCTCCGGCAGTTCGGCCTGGCGACCGCGGTCGAAGATGTTGCGGCCCGATCGGTGACGCCGATCGAACTCGTCGAGCTGCCGCGCGTGCGTCTCGACGAGACCACCGAAGCGACCGCGTTCTACCTGGTTCGCGAGGCGGTCACGAACGCGGAGCGTCACTCCGGCGCCTCCGTGATCCGGGTTCGCGCTCACCTGAGCGCGTCGAGCCTGACCGTCGAAGTGCAGGACGACGGCGTCGGCGGTGCCTTCGAGCGCAACGACCGAGGGCTCCAGGGGCTGCGGGACCGGGTCGAGGCGACCGGCGGCACGTTCGAGCTGGTCAGCGAGCCCGGCGTCGGCACTCGGATCAAGGCCGAGATCCCGCGGAGCGTCAGTCGGTAGGGGGCGCGACGGGCGCGCGCCCGTTGGCGGAGCCCGGCGGCTATTGGGACGCCGGGCTGTTCCCGCTCGCCAGGAACAGCAGTGCCGCCTTGACGCGCCGGCTGATGTCGTCGGGACTGTCGAGCTCGAGCTTGGTGAAGATCGCATTGATGTGCTTCTCGACCGCGCGCTTGGTGAGCACGAGCGAGTCCGCAATCGCTGCGTTGCTCTTGCCTTGAGCGAGCTCGGCGAGCACGTCGTGCTCGCGGCGCGTGAGCACCGACAGCGGGGACCTGGCGCCGGCGCTGCGTGCCCGTACGAGGACCTCCACGACCTTGGGATCGATCACGGATCCGCCGGCGACGACCGCCTCGATCGCCCCCAGCAGCTGGTAGGGGTCGGTCACCCGTTCCTTGAGGAGGTAGGCTCGGCGCGCGCTGCCGGAATCGAGGAACGCGAGCACGTAGCTGGGGTCGACGAACTGGCTGAGCACCACGACGCCGATGTCCGGATCGCTGACCCGCAGCGCCCGCGCGACCTGGATCCCCTCGTCGGTGCCCGTCGGCGGCATCCGGATGTCGGTGAGCACGGCGTCGGGCCCCTCCCGCTCGACCGTCGCGATCAGCGAATCGCGATCGCCGCAGAAAGCGACCGCCTCGACGTGATCGAAGCCGGACACGATCCGCTCGATCGCCTCGCGCATCAGGAACGTGTCCTCGCCGATCACGAGGCGAATGCGTTCTCGGGGTTGAGTGCCCCCGTTGGAGGGCTGGGCAGACGGATGCGTCACGGCGCCTCGGCTTCTGCGGCTGGAGCCTTCCATGGCGCGCGCTTAAGTTAGCGCTTTTGAAGGGACCGGGCGGGTGCCCAGCTCAGGAGCCGTCGAGGCCCTCTTCGGATAGGAAGATCAGCGTCGCCTTCACGCGGCGGCTGACGTCCTGCGTCTCGGGCAGATTGAGCTTGGAGAAGATCGAGTTCACGTGCTTCTCGACCGCGCGCTTGGTGAGCACCAGCGACTCGGCGATCGCGCTGTTGCTCTTACCCGCGGCGATCTCGGCGAGCAGTTCGCGTTCGCGCGCGGTCAGCTGAGAGAGCTGTGACTTCGCCGCCCGGGAGCGTGCCTCGATGAGGACGTCGACGATGATCGGATCGATCACCGAGCCGCCCCGGGCGACGGCCTTGATCGCGTCGAGCAGCTGCTCCTTGTTGCGGATGCGCTCCTTCAGCAGATACGCGCGGCCGCCCGTTCCCTGCTCGAGCAGGTTGAGCGCATAAGCGGGCTCGGCGTATTGGCTCAGCACCACGACGCCGATGTCGGGATGCGTCTCGCGCAGCGACCTCGCGATCCGAACGCCTTCCTCGGCACCGGACGGCGGCATGCGGATGTCCGTCAGGACGACGTCGGGATCCCATGTGTTGATCGCGGTCAGAAGCTCTTTGCCGTTGGTGCATACCGCCACCAATTCGACGTCAGCTGCCGCGCTCAGCGTGGCCGCGAGGAACTCCCGGATCACGTAGGAGTCCTCGGCCACCACGACACGGACCTGCCGGGTGAGGTCGCCACTTCCCGCTCGGATGTCCTGCTGCACGCTCGTGCTCACTAGTTTCCTCCCTCGCGCCCTTTCGCTTCCAATCGTGCCCGGTCACAGGATTTTCACAAGGGCGTCCGCCTCCCACGGCGTACCAGGCACGCACCACAGTTCAGGCTGCGCCTAACGCTCCGCGCCGAGTACGCAGAGCGATCGATGCTCCTCCGTCACCCCGATCGGACGATGACGACCCGCCGCGGCTTCGATGCGATCACCACGTGAGCTCTCCGGTCTCGCACCAGTCGGAATCGGCTGCGACATCGAGCGCCCTGACGATCACCTGGCTCGGTCATGCCACGGTGCTGGTGGAGATCGACGGCGTGCGGACGCTAACCGATCCTGTTCTGCGAGACCGAGTCGGGCCGCTGGTACGGATCGTGCCGCACGTCGAGCTGGCGGGATCGGTCGACTGCGTGCTCCTCTCTCACCTCCACGCCGACCACACCGACCTTCCCACGCTGCGTGCGCTCGACCGGTCGGGACCGCTGCTCGCTCCACATCCGGCGCGGGAGTGGCTCGCGCGCAACGGGCTCCGAGATGTGCGCGAGCTCCACCCGGGAAGCGAGCTCGGGGTCGGCGGGCTGCGGATCTCGGCCACCGCGGCCGTCCACGACCACCGGCGCCGGCCATTCGGGCCGGCCGCCGAGCCCGTCGGATATGTGATCCGCGGCTCGAGCGCGGTCTACTTCGCCGGCGACACCGATCTGTTCGCGGGCATGGCGGAGCTTCGAGGGGCCATCGACGTCGCGCTGCTTCCGGTTTGGGGGTGGGGGTCCAGCGTGGGCGCCGGCCACCTGGACCCGAAGAGTGCCGCCGAGGCGGCGGCGCTGATCGCCCCCGCGATCGCGATCCCGATCCACTGGGGCACGTTCGCGCTCGCTCGCCCGGCCCGGCGCGCGCCGAATCCCGCCCGGCCGGCGCGCGAGTTTGCCGAGCTCACCAAGCGCTACGCGCCCGCCGTCGAGGTGCGCGTGCTCGCGCCTGGGGAGCGGACCACGCTCTAGCCGCAGCGTCCGCCTGGTTACCGTGGGATTCAGCGGTAAAGAACCCCCCCGCCTGACTCGAGACAGCGAGCTTCATCCGATCCGGGCGATGCGCCGCGAGGCCATCGACGCGATCATCCCGGCCGTGTCATGGCTCGAAGAGGCCGAGCGGCTCGACGTCGCCGTGTACGGCGCGATCGCCGGCACTCCGACGCCAAGACTCGACCACGCGCTCCGGCGCTTATCGCACGCCGCCAACTACTCGCGCCTATCGATCGCGTCGGGCGCCGTGCTGGCGATCGCCGGCGGACGAAGGGGACGACGCGCGGCCGCGACCGGATTCGCGTCGGTTGCTGCCACGTCCGCGTTCGTAAACCTCCTGGTCAAGCCGCTGGGCCGCCGTCCGCGCCCGGACCGTGCCGGCGAGGAGGTGCCCGAGGCTCGTCACGTAGAGATGCCGACGTCGCGCTCGTTCCCCTCCGGGCATACCGCCGCCGCGGTCGCGTTTGCCGGGGGCGTCGGCAGCGTGCTCCCCGCCGCCGGCGTACCGCTACACGCGCTGGCGGCGCTGGTCGCCTACTCGCGCGTCCACACCGGCGTGCACTATCCCGGCGACGTGCTCGCCGGCGCCGTGATCGGAGCGACCGTCGCCGACGTCACCTCGGGCGCCCTCGGCGCTTGGCGGTCCTGATCGAACGGGAGGGCGCCGAGCTCCACGAGCTCGTCGATCAAGCCGAGCACCTCCCGGTGCGACCGCCGGCGTCGCCGCGCGATGGCCTGGACCATGCGGCTCCCGAGATCATCGGGCTGCGGCCAGAGCATCAGCGCGAACAGGCCCCGGACGAGCCGGAGGCGAGTCCAGCGCCGGCGGGCGGCTTCACCCGCCCACGCGGTCACGCGGTCGGCGCGAGCGCGCTGGACCTCCTGAGGCGCGCGCGTGCCGACGACCTTCGACGCGTACCGATACAGGTCCTGACGACGGTCGTCGTCGATCCAATCGTTGTATGCCCTCAGGCACGACCCGATCACGGGGCAGACGGACACGGGATGGTCGCTGAACGGCTCGCCCGCGAGCATCGACGCGAGCTCCATCACGCACGCACCCTCCTCGGGCGAGTTGTGCCTACCTTTGCTCAGCTTGATGGTCTGGAATGTGGCGGGGGACATGGACGCCTCCTATCGTCGCCTGGTTGATCGGCCGCCGAGTCAAATGCGTCTCACTCGTCGGCCTCGATGTCGTAACCGATCGCCAGCGCCAGCCGGGGCGCCGTGGACACCACCCGTGCGAGTCCGACGGCCGGGGCCACGGCGATCAGCACCCCGACGATCTCGGATTCCGTCGCGCCGGCCTCGATCGCGCGATCGACGGTCGCGCGCAGCGAGCTGGTGGCGGCACCGAGAGCCAGCAGCGCGCCCAGCTGGACGAGCAGGTCGACCTTCGGACGCAGCGCCGTGCTCCCGGCGGAGTCAGATCCACTTGTGAGAACCATCCCGACGGACTCCTCGTCGTTGAGCGCCAACCGGCGGAGGAGGCGTTCCGTTTCATCCACAGGTGCGAAGCTAGTGCCGGCGGCGGGGCGTTCATCGTCCGATCCGGGTGATACGGACGCCGTGTCGCGCGTGCGACCGGGCTGCGCACGTGAATCATGACCGTGGTGCGCGCCTCCACGAACATGGGGGTGGGCCTCCTTGCTCCGTGAGCCCCGCTCGGAGAGTTTGTTCCTGGCCGCAGCGACCTGCTGCTTTGCCACGCGTCCCGATGCCACCCGCCGCGACAGCCCCAGCCCTGCGCCGTCGACCGCCGACGAAGACGACCGCCGTCCGGGCGAGCCCGGCGGTCGAGGCGGGAGGCCGTTCCAGGCGAAGCCGCGACGGTCTTGTCCGGCGCACCAAGCTCGTCCGTCGCCTGGCCGATTCCCCAAACGCGAGGCTCGTGGTGATCGTGGCCCCGCCCGGGTATGGCAAGTCGAGCCTGCTGTCGGAGTGGGCCGAGCGCGACGCGCGACCGTTCGTGTGGCTGGCCTCTGAGGCGCTCGAGTCGGTCGATCTCAGGTCGACCGCGGATGCGGCCGTCGGACACGGGGATGATCGTGGCGAGTTCGTGGTCGCGCTCGACGATGCCCATCTGGCTCCTCCCGACGTCGTGCGCGATCTGCTCGGGCTGCTGCTGGCGGAGCTGCCGGACGGCGCGACTGTGGCAGTCGGCTCGCGGACCGAGCCTCCGCTTCCGCTGGGACGGCTGCGCGCGCGCCGTGCCCTGATCGAGGTCCGTACCCCGGACCTCGCGATGATGCCCGCCGAGGCGGCGCTGCTATTGCGCCAGGCCGGCCTCGAGCTCGATTTCACGACGGTTCAGGCGCTGGTCAGGAGAACCGAGGGATGGCCCGTCGGGCTGTATCTGGCCGCACTTTCGGTGGGCGAACAGGCAGACGTCGCCGGTGCGCTCGGGCGCCTGCGCGGCGACGATCACCACCTCGCGGAGTACTTCCGCGACGAGGTCCTGTCGACGCTGCCGCCGGACCTGACCGAATTCGCGCTGCGCACGTCGGTGCTGGACGAGCTGGCGGGGCCGGTCTGCGATGCGGTGCTGGAGACCCGCGGGTCCGCGCTCACGCTCAGGCGGCTCGAAAAAGCCATGCCGCTGTTGCGGCCACTCGACCCGGCTCACGAGGTCTTCCGCTGGCACGGGCTGTTCCGGGACGCCTTGGGAGCGGAGCTGCGGCGGACTGCGCCTGAGCTCGTGCGGCCGCTTCACGAGCGCGCCTGCGCGTGGTACGAGGCCAGCGGCGAGATCGACGAGGCGATCGCCCATGCCGTGTCCTCGGGCGACCTCGTGCACACGGGCGACCTGCTCTGGGCGAACATCGTCGCGTACGTGACCCAGGGGCGCAACGAGCTCGTCCAGGACTGGCTCACGGGCTTCACCCGTGACGAGCTCGGCAGCTACGCACCACTCGCACTCGCGGGCGCCCATAGCTTCCTCGCGGCGGGCAACGTCGCCGAGGCGCGTCACCTCGCGGTCGCCGCAGCGGCGGTCGCCGAGCGAAGCCGAGGCGCGCGCGGTCCGCGTTCGCTTCGCGCCGGCCTCGCCGGGTTCGAGGCGATCATCGGTCGAGTCGGTGTCGGCGGCATGGGCGAGGCGGCTGAGCGCGTCTGTGAGCTCGAGCCGGCGGACAGCCCGTGGCGCCCCGTGTGCCTGTTCCTGCGCGGGACGGCTCTCCATCTGACCGGGGATTCCGCGAGCGCCGTTCGGTTGCTCGGCGAGGGGGCCGACCTGAGTGCCGCGACCGCGCCCAGCACCACGGCGCTGTGCCTCGCCCAGGCGGCGATGATCGCCATCGAGCAGCAGGACTGGGACACGGCGGCTGAGCTGACCGACAGGGCGCGGCGCGTGATCGACGAGCGCGGCCTCGCCGAGTATCCGATCTGCGCGCTCGCGTTCGCCGCGTCGGCGGCCACCCGCGCGCACCACGGACGCGCCGACGAGGCCAAGCGCGACCTCCGCAGCGGCATCGAGCTGCTGACCGTGCTCGGCGACTTCATTCCGTGGTACGGCGCGGAGGCGCGGATCCTGCTCGCGCACGCATCGCTGTGGCTCGCCGACGTCGTCGGGGCGCGCACGTTGCTGGCCGAGGCCTCGCGCCTGGCACGCCGGACGTCCGGTGCGGTGATCTTCGAGCGTTGGTTCGACGAGGCGTGGTCACACATGGACGAGCTCGCCGAGACGAGCCTGGCCGGGCCGTCTTCACTCACGATCGCCGAGCTCCGGATCCTTCGCTTCCTACCGAGCCACCGATCGTTCCGCGAGATCGCGTCGCAGCTCGGGGTGTCCGCCAACACGGTCAAGACCCAGGCGCACGCCGTGTACCGCAAGCTCGGCGCCGCCTCGCGGTCGGAGGCCGTGATGCGCGCGTCCGACGCGGGCCTGCTAGGTCAGTAGCGGATCTGCCGCCGAATTCTCGGCGAGCGGGTCGAACCCGAGCGCGAGCGCGAGCCGTGGTGCGCTCTCGACGAGCTGAGCGGCGCCGGCCGCGGAGCCGGTGGCGACGAGCACCGCCGCGAGCGCGTCGTCGTCGGCGCCGGTCGTCGAGGCGAGCTCGACCGCCCAGCGAAGCGACTCCGTGCAGGCGCCGACCGCGATCAGCGCGGCCAGGCGAACCAGAACTCTGGTCCTCCGGTCGAGCGCCTGCTTGGCTTGTTCGTAGCCGCGCTCGAACTCCGGTGTCGGCGCCATCGCCTTCCTCAGCGAGGGCTCATCGTGTGCCGCCAGGCGGCGAAGCAGATCCCGGGCTTCGCTCATGACCGGTCCGCATCGTCCCGGTCCACAGCGGTCGTGGCATCGCCCGAATGGGATGAGAGAGCGCTACCAGTACGCGCACTCGGCGAGCGCCTTCGCGACGAGCTGCGCGCGTGAGCGGGCGTTCATCTTGGTCATCGCGTTGCGCGTGTGGGTGCGAACGGTGTTGTGCGCGATGCAAAGCTCGCCGGCGACCTCCGGCCCGCTGTACCCCTCCGCGAGCAGCTTCACCACCTCGAGCTCGCGCTGCGAGAGGTCCGCGCGCGCCGACAGTTGCGCACCGTCTTCACGAAGCCGCGCGCCGCGGGCCGTCCTCAGGGCGACGAACAGGATGAGCTGCCGCCCGGTGACAACCTCCGGATGACCCGCGAATTCGACGGTCACGTGCCCGTCGTCGGCGCGCAACAGCTCGATCGTGCCGGTGAACTGCTTCTGGCGCAGAGCGGCCTGCCACTCCTCCTCCGACGCGGACGAACGGTCCGCACGGAGCTCGGTGACGGGTCGTCCAATCAGGTCGCTCGGCCTGTATCCGAGCAGTTGGACGTAGGCCCCATTGACTTCGACGTGACGGCGTTCGTCGTCGAGCAGCACCATCGCATTCCGCGATTGGTTGAACGCGTCCCGAAAGAGAGCGGACCAACCCGATCGAATGTCCGTGGTCTGGGCGGGCTCGGCGGTCTCAGTGATCATCGGTGTAGCTTGCAACTCTTGCAAGGATACGGGCGCGCGTCCAGACCGATGAGAAAAACGGTGGTGCAGGCTTCCCAGCGTGACGCATGTTCGCCGTGTTGCCCCCGCCCCCGAGGAATGCGAGGCTCGGGATCGTGAAGCCTGCCCGCAAGCTCGCGGCTGTCTTGGCGATCGCGCTCTTCGCAGGGGCATTGGTGGCCTGGACGGGGCCCGCGATCGCCCAGACGACGGACACCACGACCACGGATACGACCACTTCGACGGTGTCAACGACCGTCACCGAGCCCCCGAGGACGACCACCGAGACGTCGACGACGACCGAGACGCGCGAGGGACCGACGACGACGATCAAGAACAACACGACGAGCGTCGTCACCGGGACGACCACGCCGACGTCGAGCCATTCGAGCAGCAGCGTTGCCTGGTGGGTGTGGGTGCTGATCGGGCTCGGCGCGGTAGGGGTCGCCGTCGCGATCTTCCAGCTCGGACGCGGAAGCGGAAGCCGCGCTCAGGCGGGCGCCGCTCAAGGGCCGTACGACCGGGCCTATCGCGGACCCGGGGGGCCGGACGACCCGAACTACCGGGGTCGCGGGGGGCCGGACGATCCGAACTACCGGGGTCGCGGGGGGCCGGACGATCCGACCTATCCAGGTCCGCCGCCCCGGTCGCGCTAGACGGGCGGATTCGACGGTCCAGCTTCTATCACGTTAGCTGCACGATCCCGTACACGGTGAGCGCGGCCCCGGCCACGACCGCGATCGGAGCCGCGACGACGGGCCAGTGCGTCTCGATCCACTCGCTCACCGGAACCAGCAGCTCGGAGCCCTTCTCGCCCATGATCGCGCGCACGACGACCCCGCGGCAGCGGGCCGAGTGACGATCGGCAACGCGATCACGACCACCGCGAGCGCAAGGGCGGGCACGGCGCCGAGGTTCGGGCGCAATCAGAGGCGGTGCATCATCCCGAACAGGTGACGGCGGCCGCGGCGGCGTTCACAAGCCGAGCGGATGCTCGGTCTCGGGCAGCCGGTCGAGGGTCCGGCGGAGCTTGGCCAGCGCGTTGCCGGCGCGGTTGGCCCGGAGCGCGGAGAGCGCGTTCGGGACCTCCCAGCCGGCGAACATCGGACAGCCGACGCAGATCGCGACGACGAGCGGGATCGCCACGGCGGGCGCCGGCGCGAGGATCGCCGCGACGCACACGCCGGCGCTGATCATCGCCGTCAACACCGCGGCGAGCAGGACCAGACGGGGCTGCGACGGCGTGGCCGGCGGCCACACCGTGATTGCATGATCGTCGAGAAGTCCTTCGTCGTGCATGCCGTTCGAGCCTACCCCGTCGGTTACCCACAGAATCCGCGATTACTGCAATCGGCTCGAGCCGGGCGCGACCATGGATGGCTTCTTCGGCGCCTCCGAGCTGGCCAGGTCGCCTGTGCTCGCTCAGCCCGCGGTGGGGGTGAGCCGGGACCGGGATCTACTCGAGCTTGCCCGATCCGGCCGCGCGCGACAACGGGTCGCCGCCGCGGCCCCGGAGGATCACTGCGAAGCCGACCGCGAGCAGCGCGCCGATCAGCGGGCCGATGACGTAGACCCAGTAACTGTTCCAGTCGCCGCTGACGAGCGCGGGCCCGAACGAGCGTGCCGGGTTCATCGACACCCCGCTGACCGGAGCCGCCCACAGGCCCGCGAGCGCGATGTAGCCGCCCACCCCGAGCGCCCCGATTGTGCCGACGTTCTGTGCGGCCGACGCGGTGCCGAGGATCACGCTGACGAGCCCGGTGGTCAGCGCAGTCTCCATCAGCAGCGCCTGCCAGTTGTGGTAGCCGGGACCGGGAAGCGTGGCACCGAGGTGCTCGACGTTCCCGAACACGGCGAGCAGGAACAGGCACGCCAGGGTCGCGCCGATGAGCTGGGCCAGGAGATAGCCGAGGAAGCGCCGCGGCGGGAAGTCGTGACGCAGCGCGAACGCGAGTGAGACCACCGGGTTGAGATGCGCGCCCGACACCGCCCCCATGAACAGGATGATCGCCATCACCGTCAGGCCGGGCGCTACGACCGCCGCGGCGAGGCTGATCTGTCCCTTGGCGTGGAGGATTCCGCCCCCGGCGGCGGCGAGCAACAGGAGGAACGTACCGAACACCTCGGAGAACAGCCGCCGGTAGGCGAGCCGGGGGTCGAAGAACTCGTCTCGCGAGCCGAACTCGAGCGACAGCAACCGCAGCGCCCGCGCGCGGTCGTGGTCTGACAGGGGCGTCGACGGCGACGGGGTCGACATCAGACGACGATTGTCTGACGTGGGCCGGACGCCACCGCCCGCGAACGGCAGTGAGGACAAAGCCGGCCCGGCGCGGGGTCACGCGCGCCGGGCCGGCTGACTCAGGCGGGATAGCGAATCAGGCCTGGCCGATGCGCTGGCCGTAGGCGACCAGCCCGTAGATCGCTACGACGTCCAGCGTGAACAGCGCCAGCGACCAGAACGGATACGCCGGGATCATCAGCATCTGGGCGATCGCGTTCGCCGCGAGCACGACCACGCCGGCCCAGCGAGCCAGCTGGTTCTTGACGAACACGCCGAGGCCGACGGCGAGCTGGAGCGCGCCGATGCAGAGCACGATCCAGCCCCAGGTCTTGAGGTCGGCGAAGATGTAGTGCTGGCCGCCCGCGAAGAAGCGCGCGTTGCCGATCGCGGCTATCCCCTCGATCACGTTGAGCGTGCCGAGAATCAGCAGCAGCACGCCCGCGAACGACACCCAGCCGTAGCCGCGGTCCTGGTCCGCATAGTCGTCGTACCCGGCGGCTCCCCTGGTCGCCTGGGGTGATGCGCCAACAGACATTGCAGTCCTCCGGTTTTGTTCCTGACGGGTGCACGCACGACCCGTCGTAGTGCGTCCAAGATCCCACCGGCCGCTAACGCGGGCAATGGTGCGCTCTTGCCTCTACGAGGAGGGTCGGCACCCCGCCCCCGGGACGTTATGAGCCTCACCCCAATCAGGTGATGCAAGGACCGTCGCGGCGGACCAGCATCGAGTTGTGAAAGGCGGTTCAACGATCGATTCGAACAGGACCACGGAGTGACGGTCCGCAGGGTGTGGTCGGCGGTGGCCCTACTGTTGGGGCTGCTGGCGATCGTGCTCGCGGTCGATGCGGGGATCGCTCACTTCCCGAGCGGTCTTGCAGTACTCGCGTGCCTGATCCTCGCCGGGTGCTGCGCGTGGCTCGGCATCTGCCGCCGCGGCGCGGCGCGGGCCGCCGGCCTCCTCGCGGCCGCGCTGTTTCTCGCCGGCGCGCTCGCGCTCGTCGTCCTCGAGTCGCGCGTGATCGAGGACGCGGTGGTCGTGCTCGCGATCATCGCCGCGCTCGGAGCGGCCCGCGAGGCGTTTCAGCCCCATGCTCATCTGCCGCCGGCGGAGCGGCCGGCGCGGCCGGTGCTGTTCTACAACCCGAAATCGGGCGGAGGGAAGGCCGAGCGCTTCCACCTCGCCGACGAGGCTCGCAAGCGTGGGATCGAACCGATCGAGCTCCAGCGTGGGCAGGATCTCGAGGAACTGGTGCGCGGTGCGGTGGCCGACGGCGCCAACGCGCTCGCGATGGCCGGCGGCGACGGGTCGCAGGCGATCGTCGCGATGATCGCGGCCGAGCTCGACCTGCCGTATGCATGCATACCGGCGGGCACTCGCAATCACTTCGCGCTCGATCTCGGCGTCGATCGAGACGACGTGGTCGGCGCGCTGGACGCGTTCGTCAACGGCGGCGAGCGGCGCGTCGACCTCGCTGAGGTCAACGGGCGCGTGTTCGTCAACAACGTCTCGCTGGGGCTGTATGCCGAGGCCGTGCAGCAGCCCGGATATCGCGAGGCGAAGTTGCACACGCTGCTCGAGACCGTTCCGGACTCGGTCGGGCCGGAGGCCAAGCCGGCCGATCTGCTGTGGGACAGCCCGGCAGGCGAGCAGTCCGCGGTGGCGGTCCTGGTGTCCAACAACGCCTACCGCCTCGGCCGGATGCTGGGCTCGGGCACGCGCCCGCGGCTCGACCGGGCGGTGCTGGGCGTGACGGTCCTGGCTCCGTCCAGGTCGGGCGCCGACGGCGTGGTCAGGCGGAGACTCCGCATGGAGCAGTGGATCACGCCGGCGTTCGAGATCGCCTCGAGCTCGAAGGTGGCGGCCGGAATCGACGGCGAGGCCCTCCTGCTGGATCCACCGCTCCGCTTCCGGATCCGACCCGGCGCGCTGCGGGTCCGAATTGCGCCCCACCATCCCGGTGCCTCCCCGTCCGCGCTCGAGCCCGACCAGCCGTGGCGAGGGCCCGGCGCGCTCACCAGCCTGTTGATCCACGGCGGGCCGACCGACTCCGGCCCGATCCGGTGAGCTCGAGATGGTCGCAGGCGCGGTCCGATGGAGCGTCACCCCGTTCCACAAGTCCGCGCGAGGTGTAGTGCAGCGCGCGCCGCGAGTAGGTGCGCCACCCAACAGAGGTAGGTGCGCTCATCCCTTTCGGGTGATGACGCGGGTGATGGGTGCTCGGATGCTTCGCTCGCGCGAGGACGTCGCGTCTGGCTCGGCTCAACCGGGGCAGGATCACCCATCCGAAAGGAGATTCACCTTCTATGGCAACGCTTGTTGCGATCGCGTACCCGGATCAGGGGACCGCCGAGCAGGCCAGAGGGACCGTCAGGGAGCTCGAGGCTGACCTGATCATCCAGGCAGAGCAGGTCGCGGCGATCTCGCGCGATCTGGAGGGCAAGTACCACGTGAGCACGTCGCACGGTGGCGCATCGGCCGGCGGCGGCGCATGGTGGGGCGGCTTCTGGGGCTTCCTGTTCGGCCTGCTGTTCTTCATTCCGTTCGCCGGCCTCGCGCTCGGCGCCGGCATGGGAGCGCTGTTCGGCCACTTCGGGTCGAAGGGCATCGACAAGGCATTCCAGGAGCAGGTCCGCGAATACCTGAAGCCGGGTACCTCGGCGCTGTTCCTGGTGATCGACCAGGTCACGCCCGACAAGGCGATCGCCGCGCTTCAGCAGTACGGCGGAACCGTGATCAGGACCTCGCTGTCCGACGAGGACACCAAGAAGCTCCAGGAGGCGCTGCAGCCGCCGACCCCCGAGCAGGCCGGCGTCTCGTCCTAACCGTCACCTCGGCTGTGGGACGCCGCCGGCGGACTCTGAGCACTCGAAGAGTCTGCGGGCGGCGTCCCAGGCCGATCGTCGTTCAGTGACCTGCGCCAGTCCAGCAGCAGGTCGTGGACAGTGGCCGCTCCGACCACGGGTTGGGTGGGCATCGGCAGCGTCACCGGATGGAGGATGAACGGCTGGGTCTGCGGTCCGCCGAGGCCCCCGTGGAAGGAGATCAGCTCCTCGAACGCGCAGCCCTGTTCGACATCGGGGTCGTAGAAGCTGTTGACCATGATGTCGGCGACGTGCTCGAATCCGTCGGTCCGCCGAAGGTGGTCCACGGCGCCCGGTGGGAACGGCGCCAGGGGGTCGTCGCCTTCGACCGTGTCGTCGGCCAGATAGCGGGTGCCGTGCGCGCCGAGCACCACGGGCCCGCGCGCCTGTGAGCGGACGAGCAGGAAGCCGATGTGCGGATGGCTGCGCAGCGAGTGGAGAAGCCGCGGATGACGGTCGTCTATCTCCTCCTGCGAGAGCCGGCCGGGCGTGTCCATGAGGTAGATCAGGCCCAGGTTTCCCGACGCAAGGACGATCACGCTCTCCTCGCCTACACCCTGACTGCCATCGCCGGCCGCGCCATGACCTCGACCGGTGGCCTCGGCGACCGCGTGCCCGACCGCGGCGTCGTTCTCATCGCCGGTCGCAACCCGCGCGACCTTTCCACTGGCGACCGAGCGCTCGACGAACTCGTGGAGGTCGTAGCCGTTGCGCTGCTTGAAGGTGGCTCCCTGGGTCTGGCCATGGTCCGACAGCACGACGATCTCGTACGGGCGGGCCGCGAATCGGCGGGCGCGTTCGATCCGTCCGAACTGCTGGTCGAGCTTGCGCAGCGCCTCGAGCGTGTCGGGACGCTCGAGACCGGAGTGGTGGGCGACCTCGTCGTAGCTGGAGAAGGTCGCGTAGACCGCGGGCCGGCCGCGCATCATGTCGGTCAGCACGCCGAACACGATCAGGTCGCGCACGCCGACGCACAGCGCCGCGCGCAGGAACGGGTACCGGCCTCCGCGGTAGCCGCGGGGCCACACCTTCCGCCGCCGCTGCCGAATCGCGGACAGCTTCTCGAGCACCGCCTCCCAGAAGAACAGGACGAGCAGCCGGGTGACGTTGAAGCCGTTGGCGAGAAACGCGCGATAGCCCGGGTTGGCCTGCTTCTCGGCGCTCATCCGGCTGACGGTCAGGATCATCGCGTCGGCCTCGCCCGAGAAAAGGTTGCCGCGGCTCGCGCCGTTGTCGGTGAGGAGCCCGTTGCCGTTCGCGAGCCGCCGCTCGATCTCGGCGCAGTCTTCGGGCGAGGAGCACGTCATGACCTTGCCCGTGGCCTTCTCGACCCAGCGGAAAGCCGGAATGTCCTCGTTCGAGCCGAGCAGGATCCCGGCCTGACTGGCTCCGGTCTGCGAGCTCAGATCGGGCTCCCACTCGTCGAGGCGGTGGCTGCCCCGCTCGAGCCAGCTCGCCATCTGGGGCGCGTTGCCATCGCGGATCGCACGCTGGAGTACGGGCCGGGCGAGGCCGTCGATCTCCAGGAACAGAATCCCCGGGGTGTCGGTGCGCGCCGCCTCGCCCTGGCGCCGCGCGATTCGGCGGATCACCTTGAGCGAGTACGTGTCGTCGTCGTTGGAGCCGAAGATCACCTCGAGTACGAGCATCGTCGCCGCGATCACCACCGACGCGAGCAGCGCCCACCAGAAGTTGTCGACCCTGATCGTCCTCGTCGTGATGTGGGAAGCGAGCAGCAGCATCACTGCGTCGAGGACGAGCACGATGACGAAGCCGAGCGCGAGCGTGAACGGCAGGCGCAGCGCCGCCACCACCGGCGGGAGCACCGCGTTCAGCGCCGCGATCAGCACGGCGGCCGCCAGCGCGTCCGTGAACCCGCCGACGCTCACGTGAGGCACGATTGCCGCGGCAAGGTACACCGAAACTCCGGCGACGAGCCAGGAGACCAATACGTGCACGATGTTGTATCGGGGCCGCTGCGGGCTCCAGGTGAGCTTCTGGCCGTATGAATCGGTAGTCGGCATCGCCACCGGGCGACTATCGCGGCGGACGCCCCCGCAGGCATCACCCCGAACGGAGGATGAGCAGCGCTTTCACCCGCATCGGATGATGGATGGCGCGAGCGTTCTGGCACCATCGCCGACCATGGCTACCTTTGCGCGGACAACACGGACGACTGCCGTCCCCCATCTCACCGTCGACGAGCGGATCGCGCGCGGCAAGGCCGCACGCCAGGAGGTTCCCCGATCTCGACATGCCGAGTTCGAGCCGCCGCACGACCGCGCCGACCCGGTCGATCTGCTCGAGGAGCAGGCGCGGACGCGCGTCCCCGAGCTCGTCCCGATCCGCTACGGGCGGATGCTCGTCTCGCCCTTCACGTTCTACCGCGGCGCCGCGAAGATCATGGCGCACGATCTCGCGGGGACGCCGCGCTCGGGACTGGCCGTGCAGTGCTGCGGCGACGCCCACCTGTCGAACTTCGGCGTGTTCGCGTCGCCCGAGCGCAGGCTCGTGTTCGACATCAACGACTTCGACGAGACGCTGCCTGCGCCCTGGGAGTGGGACGTCAAGCGCCTGGCCGCCAGCATGATCATCGCCGCGCGCGACAACGCATTCGACGCCAAGGAGCAGAACAAGGTCGTCCTCGACACGGTCAACGCGTACCGGACGGCGATGCGCATGTTCGCCGGGATGCACAACCTCGAGGTGTGGTACGCGCACATGGAGATCGAGTCCGTCCTGCAGCAGTTCAAGTCCCAATTCAAAGCCGCCCAGGTCAAGCGGACCGAGGCGGCACTGGCCAAAGCTCACACTCGCGACAGCATGTCCGCGTTCTCGAAGCTAACGGAGCAGGTCAACGGGACGGCCGAGATCGTCGACCAGTCGCCGCTGATCGTGCCGCTCCGGGTGCTCCTCCCCGCGCCCGAGCAGGAGCCGGCGCTCGAATGGCTGCGCTCGCTGATCCGGGTCTACCGGCAGTCGCTCGACCACGACCGCCGCAAGCTGCTCGAGCAGTTCCGGCTGACGGACTTCGCGCGGAAGGTCGTCGGCGTCGGCAGCGTCGGGACGCGGGCCTGGATCGCGCTGTTCTTCGGCCGCGACGGCGGCGATCCGCTGTTCCTCCAATTGAAGGAGGCCGAGGAATCGGTGCTCGAGGAGCACGTCGGCCGGAGCGTGTACAAGAACCACGCCCAGCGGGTCGTCGTGGGGCAGCGCATGATGCAGGCGGCGAGCGACATCTTCCTCGGCTGGATCCACGTCAAGGCGGGACTGGACGGAGTCGCGCGAGACTTCTACGGCCGCCAGCTCAAGGACTGGAAGGGGTCGGCGGAGATCGAGCAGATGATCCCGCCGGGGATGGCCGCGTACGGCCGGCTGTGCGGCTGGACGCTGGCCCGGGCGCACGCCCGGAGCGGCGACCGCATCGCGATCGCGTCCTACCTCGGCGCCGGCAACGCGTTCGACCGCGCGATCCTCGATTTCTCGAAGGCCTACGCCGACCAGAACGACGCCGACTACGCGGCGCTGGACGAGGCGGTCAGGTCCGGCCGGATAGTCGCCCAGACCGGACTCTGACCCTTAGCTGCACTTCGACTTCGTCGCGCTCTGGAAGTTGTTGACGGCGGTGACGGCGGCCGACACCTGCGTCGGTATCTGAGCGATCGTCGCCGGGGTGGGCGTGCTCACGGCCGCCTTCACGGTCGTCGCCAACGCCTGGATCGAGCTCTTCAGCGCGCTGGTCTCGCTTGGGAAGTCGCTCTTGGCGGCGTTGACCGCGGTCTGGGCGTCGCTCTGCACCTTAGTGACGGCGGTCTCGAGGCCGTTGAGGCCGGTCTGCACGATGTTGGTGCTCGGAAGAGCCTTGATCGAGCTCTCGAGGTTGCTGACCGACGAACAGTACGACGGCTTGCTGCTGCCCCCGCAGGCGCCCAGGGCGGCGCCGCAAAGTACGAGCGCGGCGAGGGTCTCGGCAGTCTGGCGCGGTCTAAGCATTGAGTAGCTTCTCCTTTGCCGATTGATATTCCTCGGGGGTGATCGCTCCACGGTCGCGCAGATCGGCAAGCTGCGTGAGCTGGTCGGCTGCGGTGGGGCCGGCCGGCGGCTGCGGATTTCCCGCTTGGTGCTGCTGGCGCCGCTCCCGCATGCTCGCCATGCGGGTGCGAACCGCATGCGTCGCGGCCCCGGAACGTGCCTCGGGGAATTCGACCGCGGTTTGCTGGATCAGGATGTAGGTGCCGAGCAGCGCGAGCACCGTGAACACGAGAATTCCGATCGGCTTGCCGGTCGCCGGGATCGGGTTCCAGATGAAGAGCAGGACGAGGAGCCCGACCACGATCCCGTAGGTCGCGACGGTCTGCTCGCGTAGGAACGGAGCGATCGCCTGACGCGACGAGCGCGCGGGGCGGGCGGGACCGGCGAACCACGCGGCGCCGACGAGCAGGATCCCGATGAAGATCACCCCGCTGGCGACGTCCTTCAAGATCGCCGTGCTGATCCCGTAGACGTCGTGGATCGTCGCCTGTAGCGACGCGTCGCTGGTCAGCGAGTTCGCGACCTGCCCCTGGAGGATCGAGCGGGCGAGGATCACGAGGACGCCGGCGAGGATGCCGGCGAAGCCGATCGTCATCAGCGTGCGCCGCCGGTGGCCCTTGGCGAGGAACAGCGCGAGGATGTATAGCAGCGGCACGATGACCAACAGCCAGAACGCCAGGCTCTTGATCGCCTTGCCGCCGTTCTGGACGTACTTGAGCTGATCGGACTTGAAGATCTGAAGCGTCGCGATGTTCGCGGGGAGCTTCGAGGCGATGTCAGACGGCAGCCCGAGGCGCGACGCGATGTTGTTGAGAATCGAGCCGAGATCGAGCGTGACCGCGCCCTGATTGACCCCGACCGGCCCCTTTCTGCCGTTGACGATGTCGATGAACGTCTGGTCGGCGGCGCGGTTGGCCTGCGCCCACAATGCCTGGACCCTCGGCCGGCTGAGCGCGAGCTCGGCGCCCTGGACGGCGGCGTTGCGGAGCGCGCCGGCGGCGGGGGCGGCCAGTCCCTGGAACTGGGTCGGCAGGCCCTGCTTGATCAGCCCGGCGACGTTGACGTTCGCGTACAGCTGGTCGACGATGTAGTTGGCCGTGGTGGTCCGGACGTTCTCATTCTGGAGCAGCTGCGTGCTCGTCTTCGACCAGTTGTCGGGGCTGAACAGGAGGCGATTGGCCCACGTCGCGAAGACCCCCACGACGAGTAGCAGCGTGGTCACGCCGATCAGCACGTCGACGCCGATCAGCCGCCGGCGCGAGATCTTCGCCGGCGTGGCCTCCGCCGTCGACGCGGACGCAGGCGTCTCTACGGTGTCCTGAGGCTCCGTGAGGTTGTCGACCCCAGACTCGTCGGCGTGGCCATCTGTCTCGTCAGCTGCCATCCGATACCCCAATCTCTCGTCTCATCGTTCGTCATCGTCGGTGCGCCGCCCGGCTGACGCATCGCCTGATTTGGGTGATGCCCGCGACGGCGTGCGCGGTCGAATATCGTCCCGACACACGATGTCCGAAGACCAGAGAGAAACCTCGAGACTGGGCCCTCTGGGGCCGCTCGTGGGATTCGGCACCCGAGCTACGACGGCGACGCTGAGGCCGATCGTCGGCGTGGCGGAAGCTGCGGCTGGGGCGGGCCTCAGCCTGGAGCGGCGGGCGGTGAACCGCGTGCTCGAGAGCGACGAGCTCGAGCGGGTGGTGGTCGTGGCGATCAACAGCGCGCACATCCAGGGGGCGCTGAAACAGGCGCTCGAGAGCGACGGCGCGACCCAGCTGATCGACAGTCTGTTCGACAGCGGGCTGATCGACCGGTTCCTCGCCGGCCTGGTCGACAGCGGGACGCTCGACCGGTTCTTCGACCGGCTGCTGACCAGCGAGGGCCTCTGGAATCTGATCGACGAGATCGCCGCGAGCCCCGCGGTGACCGCCGCGATCTCCCAGCAGGGCCTCGGCTTTGCCGATCAGGTCGGGGACCAGGTCCGGGACCGTTCTCGCAAGGCCGACGATTGGATGGAGCGCGCTGCCCGGCGGCTGATCGGCCGGCAGGCGAGAGCCCTCCCGGCGGAACCTGACGCGGGCACCTGATGAGCGGCCTGCCGGCGGCGCCCGCGGGCGAGCCGCTCACTGGGATAGCGCTCGTTGATGATCTTCGCTACGCCGGCCTCGCCACCCGAGTCGTCTCGTTCTTGGTCGACGCGGCCCTGATCACGGTCGTGGACGTCGTCGTGGGCGTGGGCGCTGCGCTGATCCTGTCGGTGCTCCACATTCCGCACGAGCTGAGGACGATCCTGGCCGCGATCGGTGCGGCTGCGTTCGTCCTCGGCTCGATCCTCTACTTCGTGATCTTCTGGAGCACGACGGGCCAGACGCCCGGTGCCCGCGTGATGCAGATCCGAGTGGCGAGCGCCGATGCAGAGCGCGTCAAGCCGCGGTGGGCGGTGGTGCGCTGCATCGGCGTGGTGCTGGCGGCGCTGCCGCTGTTCGCCGGGTTCGTGCCGATCCTGTTCGACAGCCGCCGCCGCGGGTTTCAGGACTGGCTTGCGCGCACGACGGTGCTGGAGGCGCCCGGGCCGTCGATCGCCGACGTCAGCCGAGCGAAGAAGCGGGCGATCCGCGAGGCTTCCCGGCAACCGCCGCCGGCGATGCCGCAGTGATTGCTCATCCGTTTCGGGTGATGACCGGATGCGGTCGCTTCCGGATGCTGGGGTGACGACGCGTGTCGCGCGTCTGGTTCCAGGTGCGGAAAGGAGACATCGGTAATGGCAACGCTCGTTGCGATCGGCTATCCCGATCAGACGACCGCTGAGCAGGCCAGGCAGACGGTCTACCAGCTCGAGTCGGAGCTCGTCATCCAGGCCGATGAGGTCGCATCGATCTCTCGCGACCTCGAGGGCAAGTACCACGTCCAGACCTCGCACAGCGGCGCGTCCGCCGGCGGTGGCGCAGCGTGGGGAGGCTTCTGGGGCCTCCTGTTCGGCCTGTTGTTCTTCGTTCCGGTCTTCGGGCTCGCGCTCGGCGCCGGGATGGGTGCGCTGTTCGGCCACTTCGGCGAGAAGGGGATCGACAAGGCGTTCCAGCAGCAGGTGCGCGATTACGTGAAGCCGGGTACCTCCGCGTTGTTCATGGTCATAGAGCAGGTCACCCCCGATAAGGCGATCGCCGCGCTCGAGCAGTACGGCGGGACCGTGATCCGGACGTCGCTGTCCGAGGAGGACACCAAGAAGCTGCAGGAGGCGCTCACGCCGCCGACCGCCGAGCAGGCCGGCTGATCGTCTAAGGGCATCTCTGCCGACAGGTGGATGCCCATCGCGGCGATCGCGAGCACGTGGATCGGGAATCCGACGCCCTCTGTGCTGCTTGGCGCCGTGTCGTTGTTGCCATCCGACCCGAGCGCGGCGACTCCCCGCTCAGCGAGGAACGACACGCCGTGGGGTGCAACCCCCGTCAGTAGGTGAAGCGCGCCGCGTTCGTCGTCCTGCCCCACCTGCCCCAGGAGCTGAGGTCTCTGAACAGGGCGTCGAACTGCTGACGCTGACGTCCTCGGAGTCGACCACTAGACGGGCGGGCCGGCCGGGGCGGCCGTCGCGGGACGAGCCGGTTTGGCGGTCTGCTCCGAGGCGGCCGGCGCGGCGGATCCTGACGGCTTGGGCGAGAGCAGCAGCGTAACCAGGTATGCGACGACCACGCCGACGATGATCAGCGGCTCGTCGCCGGTCCCGGACTTGACGGTCAGCAATGTGGCAAGCACGACCGCCGACAGCGGTAGCCGGAGCACCCCCACGGTCCCGGCGCCGATCCCGACGCCAACCGCCGGCTCCAGTGCGAAACCGGGGAGGTGCGAGGCCGCGACTCCCGCGGCGGCTCCCAGAAAGATCGCCGGAAATGTCGGGCCGCCGCGAAAGCTGCCCAGCGACAGGCTGTAGGCCACGCCCTTGAGCAAGATCAGCAGCAGAAGTGCGCCCACCGACCAGGTGCCGGCCTGCTCGACGAGCCCCGGAAGGGCGTCCTGGCCCGAGAACAGGACCTCGTTGACGTTCTTGCCCGTGGCGCCGTGAAAGGCGATTGCCAGCCCCGCGATGATCAGGCCGACGACCGGCAGGAACAGCAGCAGGCGCCGCGCCACCACGCCATAGGTGCCCAGGCCGCCGACCATGATCGCCCGAGTCACGACCGCGATCAGGATCGCGAGCAGGATTGTCCACCCGAACTGACCGATGGTCGGGTGGGCAAAGTGGGGGAGGGTTAAAGGGCCCAGCGCGTAGGCGCTGCTGCTCAACCCTGTGAACGACCCCATCCCGATCGAGACGAGCGTGCCGATGCCGGCGGCGAGCAGGCCGGGAAGCAGGAGCAGGGGCAGCCGCGGCCCGCCGATCCCGGTCGCCTCGATCAGGATCACGGCCGCGATCAGCGGCGAGTCGAAGATGAACGACAGCGCCGCGAAGCTGCCGGCGGCGGCAACGAGGACGAGTACCTGCGGTGGCATCTCCCTTCGCGCCAGTTTGATGCACAGCAAGGCCACGCCCGCGCCGATAGCGATCAACGGGGCCTCGGGACCGATAACGAGCCCGGAACTGATCGCGGCAAGCCCCGCCAGGGTTATTCCCGGCAGGTCGATCGGGCTCGCGGGCTTGCCTCCAACGGCCAGGCCCCTGGCCGGCAGGTGCCCGCCTTCACCCGGCAGCCGCGTGATCGCCAGCGCCACGAGCAGGCCGGCCACCGCCAGTACGGGGAGCCCCCACCACAGAGGTGGGCCGTTGTTGTAGCCGAGAGCGTGCGGCAGATGCGTCCAGAGCTCGCGCTGGATCTGATAGATCAAGCTCGAGAAAGCACCACGTCGCCAGCGAAACGATGATCCCGACGATCGCGACGATCACGAGCAGGACGACGAACCGCTTGCTCCTCATCGTCTGGGCGGCCTGCTCGGCGGTCGGCTCCGCCGGCGGGGCGGCGCCGGTAGCGGCGGTCGCGCTCACGCTACGCGATGCTCGCAGCGGTCCGTGTCCGAGTCGTCATCCCTTCCGGGTGATCGCTGCGACTCAATCAGGGTGGTCGGAATGGAGCGGCGCCGACGACCAGGGTGACGTTCTGGTAGTTGACGCCCAAGGCCGCGATGATTTCACGTGCCGGGAGCCCGGTATCCGCTGCAGGCAGTCCGCGACTGCGGCCATCGCGGGCGGCGTCCCGAACACCCGCAGTTGGAGCACGGCTCAGATTCCCAGACGGCGAGCCCGGTCGTCCACGGCGGCGACGGCGGCGACGTAGGCGGCGTGAGTGCCCAGGCACGTGGCCATCACGTCGAGCGGCCACTCCGAGGGCGGCGGGGTGCGTCCGAGCAGCGGGAACAGCGTGAACGTCGCGCTCATCAGCGTGCCTGCGAAAATCGCGGTTGCCCACGGTTCCCCGACCTTCCGGCGCAGGATGCCGTGCCACAGGCCGAACGCTGAGCCGTAGCTCCAGCGGAGCGCCCACCCGATGTCGCGGTCTTCCTTCCCAGTGACGTGGGGCAGGTGCATGATCGAGGCAACGATCTTGCCGGGGACGAGCGAGTCGTCGTAGTCGAGCGGGCCCTGGTGGCGCGGCCGGAGCTTCCGCTCGACCACGTATGCGAGCGACAGAGCCGCGGTACCGGCGGTTCCCGCGAGCACGCTTCGGATGGGCCAGCGAGCGTTCATGTTCTTCTTCTCCCAACGAAGTTGCCAATGAGGATTCCGATGACGGTCACCAGGTAGAGCTGACCGATCAGCATCTCGAGCACGGCGAGGGCGTGACCGGCGGGTGTGGCCGTGGTGTAATCGCCAAACCCGGTCGTCGTCAAGACGGTGAACGAGTAGTACACGCGGTCGCCGTTCGTGATGTGACCCGCTTCAGCGAAGAACGAACCGCTATCGACAGTCGCCGCGAACGAGATCGCGGATGCGAACAGCAGGCCGACCAATAGATAGACCGCGAGTGCCCCCGCCACAGCCTGGACCGTGACGCCCTCGTCGCGGATCAGCCGCAGCAGCCCCCCGCCCAGGGCGATCGGGATGAACGCGACCAGCAGCGTCCCCACCAGGAACGCCCCCCACACATTCACGAGCCCGGTGGCTATGCCGACGACTACCACGAACGCGATACCACCAACGACGAACATGCGGGCGCGGCGCACCTGGGCGCGCGCGCGCGAGGTGGCGACCGCCACCGTGAGCGCGCCTCCCACCAACGCGATGGCGACCGCGCGCGCCCAGTCGGCGTCGGGGGCCAGCACCTCGAACACGACCGTGACGAGGACGATCGCCAGCACCACGCCGTAGCGGAACTGTGCCGGACGGTCCGGGGTCGCGGCGCCGCGTCTGTCCGCAGCTACCGTCGTCACAGCGTCACCACCCGGTCGACGAGATCGAGCCCCTCGGTCCGGTGCGTGATCAGCAACACGGTCCGGTCGCCGGCGGCCGAGAACACGTCGTCGACCAGCTCGCTCGCCGTGACCGGATCGAGGTGGGCGGTCGGCTCGTCGAGGACCAGCACCGGCGCGCCCGCCAGCAGCGCGCGAGCCAGGACGATCCGCTGGCGCTGCCCGCCGGAGAGCTCGCGTCCCTCCTCGCCCACGAACGTGTCGAGCCCATCTGGGAGCCGGCTGATCCAGTCCCAGATCCGTGCGCGGCGGAGGGCATCCGCGACGTCGTCGTCGGTCGCGTCCGGGCGCGCGAGCCGCACGTTGTCGCGGATCGACGCCGAAAACAGGTGGGATTCCTGGCCGGCGGCCGAGATCGCGGACCGGACATCGTCCTGGCGGTATTCGCGCACATCGCTCCCGGCGATCGATACCCGGCCCCGCTCGGGGTCGAGGAAGCGCAGCAACAGGTTGGTCACCGTCGTCTTGCCGGCGCCGCTCGGGCCGAGCAGCGCGACCCGCTCGCCCGGCTCGAGACGGAGGCTCACGCCGTCAAGCGCTGGGCGCTCCTCCCGCGGATAGCGCGCCGTGACGCCTTCGAGCGCGACCGCGAACGGCCATTCGGGACGCGGCAACGGGTTCGACGGATTACGAACGGTGGCGGGGTGTTCGGTGAGCTCGAGGACGCGGCGGCCGGCGGCGAGCGTCGCGGACAGTTCGCGGGCGGTCGCGGCGAGTGGCGTCACGGCTTCGAACGCGGCCAGGGCGAGCAGCGCCAGGGTCGCGATCAACACGCGGTCCAATGACGCGCGATCGTGGGCCGCGATTCCGACCGCGAGCACGCCGGCGACGGTCATCCCCGTCACCACCAACTCGAGGCCGTCGGCCACGCCCGCGATCAACGCGTCGTGGCGAGCCAGCGTGACCAGCGTCCGGTCGGCGGCGCGCACGCGGTCCAGCGCCGCCTGATCGGCGCCGAACGCGACGAGCTCGGACGCGCCGCGGACCGACTCGACCAGCTCGGCCGACAGCTGCCCGCGAGCGGCCGCCTGCCGTCGCCCCGCTCGGGCGCCGAGCAATCCGGCGAGCGCGGGTACGGCGACGCCCCCGAGGAGCAGGCCGCCGGCCAGGACGAGTCCCGCCGCGGGCAAGAGCGCGGCGGCGGCGCCGACCGACACGGCGCCCGCCAGCACCGCGACCAGCGGAGCCTCGAGTCCGCGCAGGTACAGGTTCTGGAGGGCGTCCACGTCCGCGACCATCCGCGACAGCAGGTCCCCCTTGCGGTAGGCGTCGAGCTCGGCCGGCGCCAGCGGCTCGATCCGCTCGAAGAACCGCGCCCGCAGCCGCCCGAGCACGCGCAGCGCCATGTCGTGGGAGGCGAGTCGCTCGAGGTAGCGCACGAACGGACGACCGATGCCGAAGAACTGGACGGCGACGATCGTCACCATCAGCGACAGGATCGGTGGGCGCTCGGCCGCGCGCGAGATCAGATACCCCGACGTCGCCGTCAGCCCGACGCCGAACAGCACTGTGAGCGCGCCCAGCAGCACCGCCCAGGCCAGGCGCCGGCGAGGCACGGTCACGAGCCGCATTAGCGCCCGCAGCGTCGCCGCGTCGTTCACGCCGCGCTCCCGACGTACTCGGCCACGGCGACCCCGTCGACCAGGCGTACCAACCGGTCCGCGCTGTGGACGAGCTCGGGTCGGTGGGCGATGACGAGCATCGTCCGCCCGTCCTGAAGGCGACGGACCGCGTCGGCCACGATCGCGACGCTCTGCGGATCCAGGTCCGCGGTGGGTTCATCGAGTATCACCAGCGGCGCATTGCGCACGAACGCCCGCGCGAGCCCGATCCGGCGGCGCTCACCCGGTGAGAGAGATCGCTCCCCGTCGCCGACCAGGGTGGCGTAGCCGTCGGGCAGCGCTGTGATGAACTCGTCGGCGCCGGCGAGCGCCGCGGCCTCGCGGACGGCCGTCGGCGAGGCTTCGTGGTCGCCCAGGCGGATGTTGTCGGTCACGCTGGCCCTGAGCAGCGTCGGATGCTGCGGCACCCAGGCAACGAGTCTCCGCCATGCGTCGAGCTCGCAGTCGGATAGGTCGTCGTCCCCGACGGTGATCCGGCCGCTCGTCGGCGACAGCAGGCCGAGCAGCAGCGCCGCCACCGTGCTCTTGCCGGCGCCGCTCTCACCGACCAAGGCGACGACCTCCCCGGGCGAGAGCTCGAGGTCGAATCCGTCGAGCACCGGGCCGGGACGGGACGGGTACGAGAACGAGATCTGCTCGAGTCGCACCTGCACGGTCGCGGGGTTCGGCGCGAGCAGCGGTCCGCCGGCGCCGACGGCCGCCGGGGCATCGAGCAGCTCAAACATCCGCTCGGCCACCGCCAGGCCGTCGGCGCTCGCGTGGTACTCGGCGCCCATCCGGCGGTAGGGCAGGTACAGCTCGGGCGCGAGGATGATCACGGCCAGGCCCGCCTGTAGTCCGAGGCTGCCGCCGACCAACCGGACGCCGGCCGTGACCGCGACCAGCGCGACGCCGATCGTCGCCGCCAGTTCGAGTACCGATCCCGATAGGAAGCTGATACGGAGCGTCCCCATTGTCGCTTGGCGATACCGATCGCTGACCTCGCCGACGACCATCGCCTGGTGGCGGGCCCGGCCGAAGGCTCGCAGCGTCGGCAGCCCGCGCACGACGTCGAGGAAGTGACTCGAGAGCGTGCGGAGCGCCTTCCACCGCTCCCGGGTCATGTCCGCCGTGTACATGCCGATCAGCCACATGAACACCGGCACGAGCGGCAGCGTCAACAGCATGATCACCGCGGCCTCGAGGTCCAGAAAGGCGACCCATACGATGACGATCAACGGAACGATCGAGGCGAGCACCACCTGGGGCAGGTAGCGCGCGAAGTAGCCCTCGAGCGCCTCGACTCCCTGCACCGAGACCGCCGTGATCTCCGCGGCCTCGGCACCGTCGACCGCGGTCGGCTGCGTGCGCAGCCGCTTGGCGACAAGCGCCAGGCGGAGCTCCGACAGCACGTCCCATGCGGCTCGCCGCCCCGCGACCTCCATCGCCCACGCGAAAGCCCCGCGCGCCACGAACGCCACGACGAGCCACGAGAAGTCCGGCCCGAGCGCGTGCAGCGGGGCGCCGTGAAATGCCTTGGCCGCGATACGCGCGAGCATGGTGGCTCCGAGCAGGACGGCCACCGACGTGCCCAGCCCCAACGCGACGTCGGTGATGAGCAGCGGCCGAGCCGACCGGGTCCGGCTGAGCAGGCGCGGATCGAGAGCGCGCATCAGCCGAGGATTAGGTCTGCGGCGCCGCCGGGCCGGGTGCGGTGGATTGCTGCTCAGTGGCCGCCGGCGCCGTGACGCGACCACGGAAGACGTGGAACGACCAACCCTGGTAGAGGAGGACGATCGGGAAGAACAGCACCGCTACGACGGTCATCACGACCAGGCCGTAGTGTCCGGCGGCCGAGTTGTTGACGGTCAGGTTGTAGGCGTGGTTCGTGCTCGAGACCATCACGTTCGGGTACAGCGCGATGAAGATCTGGCCGATCGCGGCGGCGATCGCGAACGCCGAGGCGGCAAAGGCCCAGCCGTCGTTGTCGGTGCTGGCCAGGCGCTGGGCGAAGATCACCGCGATCACTCCGAAGATCTGAGTTGGCTGCGGCACCGTGCCGCCACCGATCACGACCAGCGTCCAGACGCACCAGGCGAGGTTGACGACGACCGCGACGATCCCGAGGCGCCGAGCCGCGTTTCGAGCCCGGTCGCGGACCTCACCGGTGGTCCGCAGCGCCAGGAACGTGGCGCCGTGGAGCAGGCACAGCACGACCATCGTCACGCCGGTCATGAGTCCGTATCCGGTCAGCAGGCTGAAGAAGTCCCCCGTGAAGTTGTGGCTCTGGTTGATCGGGAGCCCGTGGAGGAGGTCGCCGAGGGCGACGCCGATCAGGAGCGGGACGACCAGGCTTCCGATCGTCAGTGCCCACGACCAGCCGCTCAGCCAGCGGGGGTCGTCGCGCTTCCCCCTCCATTCGAACGAGACGCCGCGACCGAACAGCGCGACGAGCACGAGCAGCAGCGCGAGGTACAGGGCCGAGAACATCGTCGCGTACCAGCCGGGAAATGCCGCGAACAGCGACGCGCCGGCGACGATCAACCACACCTCGTTGCCGTCCCACCAGGGACCGATCGTATTGATGCACACCCGCCGCTCGATCTCGGTCTTGCCGATGAACCGGTGCAGCATGCCGACCCCGAAATCGAACCCCTCGAGCACGAAGAATCCGATCCAAAGGACGGTGATGATGACGAACCAGATCGTGTGAAGTTGCATGTGTCAGTAGGTCAGCGCGGGAGACAGCGGCACCGGCCGCTCCGCTCGGTTCGGCCGCCTCGGCATCGGCCTGGGCCAGGCCGTGACGGGAGTATTTGAGCATCAGGACGAGGTCGGCGGCGCCGAGCACGATGTAGGACAGGATGAACGCGAACAGGCTGATCCAGATCTCCGTCGAGCTGACCGACGGCGAGTTGGCGTTCGCGGTCTTCTGCAGGCCCTGCACGATCCATGGTTGGCGGCCACTCTCGGTCAACAGCCAGCCGGTGGTGTTCATCAGGAACGGCGTGACCACCGCCCACACGGAGATCGTCAGGAACCACCGCGAGCTGCGCAGCCTGTTCTTGTGGAGTAACCACGCTCCCCACAGCGCGAGCAGCAGGACCAGGCTCCCCAGGTACGCCATGATCCGGATCGACCAGTATTGGATGAACACGTCGGGGATGTAGTTGCCGGGACCGTACTTCGCCTGGTCCTCGGCCTGGAGCTCGTGGAGACCGGTGACCCCACCGTTCCACATGTTGGTCGCGAGCACTGACAGCAGGTGAGGGATCGGGATGATCTCCGTCGGCGTCTCGTCGTTCGCGCCGCCGCCGATCTGGAACGCCGAGAACGAGCACGGCTTGCAGTTGGTCCACTGCGCCTCCGCCGCGGCGATCTTCATCGGCTGATACTTGGCCTCGATCACTCCGAGCTGGTTGCCCACCGACAGCTGGATCACGATCGCGGGGATCAGTACCGTCAGCGCCAGCTTGCCCGTGCGGTGGAACGACTCGACGTGCTCGCCCTTGCGCAGGTACCACGCGGACACGGCGAGCATCACCAGGCACCCTGTGATCAGCGACGCGAGCAGGACGTGCGCGTATCCCCACACGAACGTCGGGTTTACGAACAGCGCCCACACGTTGGTCATCACCGCTTGACCGGACTTGTCGATCTTGTAGCCGACGGGATGCTGCATCCACGAGTTGGCGATCAGGATGAACATCGCCGACAGCATCGAGCCCACTGACACCGCCCAGATGCAGGCAAGGTGCACCCGCTTGGGCAGCCGGTCCCAGCCGAACAGCCACAGGCCGAGGAAGGTCGATTCGAGGAAGAACGCGAGGATTCCCTCGAGCGCCAACGGGGCCCCGAACACGCCGCCGACGAACCGCGAGTAGGTCGACCAGTTCATCCCGAACTGGAACTCCTGGACCAGTCCGGTCACCACTCCGATCGCCACGTTGATAAGCAGCAGCGTCCCGAAGAAGCGCGTCATTCGCTTGTAGTCCGGGTTATCGGTGCGGTACCAGATCGTCTGGAGAATCGCGACCAGGAACGCGAGGCCGATCGTCACCGGGACGAAGAAGAAGTGGTAGATGATCGTGATCGCGAACTGCCAGCGAGCCAGATCGTTTGTCATGCCCGACCGGCTCCGTTCGTCAGCCGCTGACCGGGGTCGAGGCCAGGGTGCCGGACGATGTCACTGCGGGATCGTCGTCCCAGTTGATCTCCGCCGCGTCTCCGCGGTCGAGGACGTGGGGGCCGCCGGTCTTGGTGAAGCCGTCCCAGGCCCAGTCGACGAACGCTTCGATCTTGGCGCGGGTTCCGGTCATCAGGCTGGCGTGGACGCCGAGCCAGGCCATGTGTGCGAGCTCGCCGTGGATCTCGTGGTGGCGCTTGCCGACCTCGGCGATCGCGGCGCCGCGGCCGATCATCGCCATGATCCCCTTGTCGTGGTAGTGGAAGTCCTTGGGCTCCTTGCCTTCGAAGCCGGCGATGATGTTGTCTGCGGCCCAGATACCGCTTTGGAGCGCGACCGATCCAAGCTGGGGGAGCGACTGGTCGCCCGGGCCGGGGATGTTGGCGACGTCGCCGACGAAGTAGACGCCGGGGCTGGCGGCGAAGGTCAGATCGGGCTGGACGTCGACGCGTCCGCCACGTCCCTGGGCCAGGCCGCAGTCGGCGGCGACCGCCGCCGCCTTGATGCCGCCGCCCCATACGACGCAGCGGGTGGGGAGGACGGTGCCGTCGGAGAACACGGCGTGCCCGGTCCCGACCTCCTTGACCCCGGTCCCGAGGTGGATCTCGACGCCCTTGTCCTCGAGGACCTTGGCGACGTAGCCGTGGGCGCTGTCCGAGAACGGCTTGAGCAGCGCGTCGCCGAAGTCGAGCAGGCAGATGCGGGCCTTCGTGGGGTCGAGGTTGCGGTACTCGCCCGGGACCGTGACCTTGATCATGTCGCCGAGTGCGCCGGCGACCTCGACGCCGGTCGGACCACCGCCGACCACGACGATGTTGAGGGCGCCACGGTCGACGAGCGACGGGTCGCGGTCGACCTGCTCGAACAGGCCGAGGATCCGCGACCGCAGCCGCGTCGCGTTGTCGAGTGAGTAGAGCGGGAACGAGTGCTCCGGGGCGCCCGGGGTTCCGAAGAAGTTCGGCTGCGAGCCGGCGGCGAGCACCAGCACATCGCCACTCCATGACTCGCCGTCGCTCGTCGTGACCGTCCGGGTTGCGGTGTCCACGCCCGTGATCTCGGCGAGGTGCACGTCGACGTTGTCCTGGTCGGCGAACACCCCGCGGAGCGAATGCGCGATATCCGTGCCCGCGAGCTGGGAGGTCGCGACCTGGTACAGCAGCGGCTGGAACTGGTGGTAGTTGTTGCGATCGATCAGCGTGACGTGGACGTCGTCGTGGTCGGCGAGCTTCACCGCGCAGCCAAGGCCCGCGAACCCCCCGCCGACGATCACGACACGGTGCTTGTACTTCTCATCAGGCATGGGCGGGCTCCGGTTGCGGCTGGTGGACGTCGAGTCGTTCGAGCAGGTGGTCGCCGACGCGGATCGCGTTCGCCATCGCGGTGAGCGCCGGGTTGACCGCGCCGATGCTCGGGAAGAAGCTCGTGTCGACCACGTAGAGGTTGTCGAGCTCGTGGGCGCGGCAGTCCGTGTTCAGGACCGAGCTGTCGGGGTCGGCGCCGAACCGGCAGGTGCCGGCCTGATGGGCGCAGCCGGCGACCGGGATCTCGTTCTTGAGGTACGCGTGGTGCGGGAGGAGGTGTCCGTGGTGCATGCCGAGATCGCCGAGCATGTCCTTGAGCTTTCCGAACAGGCTGGTCCTTGGCCCGATCGTTGCTGGGCTTGTAATCGATCAGGATGTTGCCGTCGCGCGCGAGCGTGACCCGATTGCGGTCGAGCGGCAGGTCCTCGGTCGAAAGCCAGAAGTCCACCGCGTGGCGGGCCACCTCCTCGAGCGTCCAAGTGGGGGCGAAGCGGGTCTCGCCGGGCTTCTCACCGCGGAACATCGGGGCCTGGGACTTGCCGACCATCTGGATGTTGCCGAGCGGGAAGTCAAAGTCCTCGCCGCCTGAGAAGTAGAAGTCGTTGACCCCGAGCGTCTTCTGGAACACCGTCGGGTTCTCTTCCTTGGACAGCGCGAGCACGGCCTGGCTGTTGTGGAACATGTAGTTGTGCCCGACCTGACCCGAGCCGTTAGCCAGCCCGTGCGGATGGGCGTCGTTAGCCGAGGCGAGCAGCAGTTTGGCGCTGTTCGCGGCGCCGCAGGAGACGACCACGATGTCGCTCCGGAACGTCTCCTCGCCGCCGTTGACGTTGACCACGACGCCCGTGACCGCGGTGCCTGCGGGGTTGGTCTCGAGCCGGACCGCCTCGGCGCCGGTGAGCAGCGTCACGTTTGAGTGCTCGAGCGCCGGCCGGACCGAGATGACCTCGGCGTCGGACTTGGCGTGGACGACGCACGGGAAGCCGTCACAGTTGTCGCACCGCACGCACTCCGAGTAGGGCATGTTGCTCTCGTCGAGCAGGATCCCGCACGGGGCGTGGAACGGGTGCAGCCCCGCCTTCTCGAAGTCGTCCGAGAGCTGTTGGATCCGAGGCTCGTGCGACACCGCCGGGAACGGATACGGGCCGCTCGACTGCGGCTCGGTCGGGTCCTCGCCGCGGGCGCCGTGGACCTGGTAGAGCTGTTCGGCCTTGGTGTAGTACGGCTCCATCTCGTCGTAGGAGATGGGCCATGCCGGCGAGAGCCCGTCGTGATGCTGGAGCTCGCCGAAATCCTCGGCTCGCAGCCGGTAAAGCGCGGCGCCGTAGAGCTTGGTGGCGCCGCCGACGTAGTAGTGCACCTGCGGCTGGAACGGCGTCAGGTCGGCGTAGTACCACGTGTCGGGCGTGATGTAGCGCCCCTCGCCGAACACCGCCTGGGCCTGCCAGTTCTGCGGCTCGCGACGGAGCCAGTCGCCGCGTTCGAGCAGCAGGATCCGCTTGCCGGACGGCGCCAGGTGGCGCGCAAGCGTGCCGCCGCCGGCGCCGCTCCCGATCACGATCACGTCGTAGTCGGTCATGCGCCCAGCTCCTCGATGCGCTCAGCGAGGATGATGCGGCCCGCCGCCTCGACCAGCGCCAGGTGCGAGAACGCCTGCGGGAAGTTCCCGAGATGCCGGCCGGTGTCCACGTCGAACTCCTCGGCGTACAGCAACAGGGGCGACGCCACCTTGGTCAGACGCGTCATCAGATCCCGAGCGCGCTGCATCTCGCCGATGATCGCCAGCGCCGAGACCAGCCAGAACGAGCAGATCACGAACGTCCCCTCCTTTCCGGACAGGCCGTCATCGGTCTCGTCGGTCCGGTAGCGGAGCACGAACCCATGCTCGGTCAGCTCGTCGGCGATCGCGAGCACGCTCGCGCGCAGGCGTTCGTCGTTCCCCGGGAGGAACCCGAAGATCGCGGCCAGCAGTGTCGAGGCGTCGAGCGACTCGGTGTTGTAGTGCTGGACGAGGACGCCGCGCTTGTCGACTCCGTGCTTGAGGATGTCGGCCTTGATTTCCTCCGCGACCGCGTTCCAGTCGGCGGCCATCTGGTTCTCGCCGCGTATGTCCGCGAGCTTTCCCGCCCGGTCCATTGCCACCCAGCACATCAGCTTGGATGAGACGTAGTGCTGGGGCTTGCCGCGAGCCTCCCAGATCCCCTGGTCGGGCTGCTTCCAGACAGACTTGGCGCACTCGGCCTGCGCCTGGATGAGCGGCCACAGCCGGCGCGGCAGCCGCTGGCTGCGGCGCGTGTGCAGCAGCACCGAGTCCAGAGCGGCTCCGAATACGTCGTTCTGGCGCTGGTCGAACGCGCCGTTGCCCGTACGCACGGGGCTGGCGCCGTCGTAGCCACTGAGATCCTTGAGCAGCTCCTCGGTCAGGTCGCGACGGCCGTCGATCCCGTACATGATCTGCAGGCCGCCGTCGTCGTTTCGGTCGAGGTCGGCGATGAACTGCATGAACTCGTCGGCCTCCCAATCGAGGTCGAGGTAATGAAGGGCCTGGAGCGTGAACGTCGAGTCGCGGATCCACGTGTAGCGGTAATCCCAGTTGCGTTCGCCACCGGGGGTCTCGGGCAACGAGGTGGTCAGCGCCGCGACGGTCGAGCCGGTCGGCATGTACGTCAGGCCCTTGATCGCGAGCGCTGAGCGCTGGATCAGCGCACGGAACTCGTGGTCGGGGATGCGGGCCTTCGACAGCCAGCGCCGCCAGAACCTCGTGGTTGCCTCGAGCTGGGCGTTCGCCTCCTCGACGGTGGTCGGCACCGGCGCCTGGTCATCCCACGACAGCGACGCAAACAGCTCCTCACCCTCGTGGAGCATGTGCCGGGCGCGGACGTGATTGGCCTCGACCCCGAGCAGCATGTCGGTCTGGAGCCGCATCGTCTGGCCGGCGCCGGTCGCGTCCGCGCGGTGGCGGTCCGGCGAGAGCGTCCAATCGGCCAGCGCCCGGCCGTAATCGAATCCCGGCTCGCACACCAGCTCGATCTCGACGCTCCCATTGATGCACTTGACGGTCCGCAACAGGACGTGGTCGGCGTCCTCGTCGGTGGGTGGGCGGGTATGGGGCGTGATCGTGTCCTCGCCACGCCGGGGTCCCATCGTCAGCGCGTCGTGAACCTCGGCCCACCCCGACTTCGTGTTCCAGGTCGTGACGAGCGTGTTCGTCCCGGGCTCGTAGTGACGACCGCTCGGCACGTTGATCCCGAACGGTCCGAGGCGGAACGCACCGGCGCCCCGGTCGAGTAGCGACCCGAACACGCTCGGCGAGTCGAAGCGAGGGATACACAGCCAGTCGATCGCCCCGTCCGGCGCGACCAGCGCGCCGGTGTGGCAGTCGGACAGGAACGCGTAATCGGCGATCGGCGTGAACGGCGACGGCGCTGCGGCACTCTGCGGCATCGAGACGACTGTGCCGGTGGCGGCCGCGACTTCGGCTGCGTGCCCGTCGCTCTTGGCGTTCTTCTTAGCCTTGGTCGTACTCATGACACCACCCAAGGTCCGTGCCAGCCGCCGACGCCGCGCACGAGCTCATCGGCTTCGCCCGGCCCCCATGACCCGGCCGCGTAGGGATGGACCGGAGGCGGGTGCTCGAGCAGCGGCATCATGATCCGCCACGTCTCCTCGACGCCGTCCTGCCGCGTGAACAGTGCGCTGTTGCCCTCGAGCGCGGCCTGGAGCAGAACCTCGTACGGGGTCGGCCCCTCGCCGCCTTCCTCGGCGAACTCCATGTCGAGCGTGATCTCCTGCGGCCCACCCTTGTCGGCCCGGTGAGCGTCGACGATCAGCCGGATGCCGGTGATCGGGTCGAGCTTTATCACGAGCTGGCTTTCGACCGGCGCCCGCCGCCCGGCCGACGGAAGAAAGCCGAGCCGTGGCGGGCGGCGGAACACGAGCCGCACCTCGGTCTGGGTGACCGGGAGTCGCTTGCCGGTACGGACGAACCAGGGAACGCCGGCCCAACGCCAGTTGTCGATCTCGAGCCGCATCGCGGCGTACGTCTCGGTGGTCGATCCGGACGCGACCCCGTCTATATCGAGGTAGCCGTCGTACTGCCCGCGCACATAGTGCGCGGGGTCCGCGGCCGGCATCGAGCGGAACAGTGCGAATTTCGCATCCTTGAGCGCGTCTGCTTCAGCCCCGGCGGGCGGCTCCATGGCGGCGGCTGCCAGCAGCTGCATGAGGTGGTTGACGACCACGTCGCGGAGCGCGCCGACGGGGTCGTAGAAGTGCCCTCGGTCCTCGACTCCGAAGCTCTCCGCCATCGTGATCTCGACCGCAGCGATGTGGTTGCGGTTCCAGACCGGCTCGAGGTTGGAGTTCGCGAACCGGAGGTAGAGGAACTCGTCGACACCCATCTTCCCGAGGAAGTGGTCGATCCTGTACAGCTGCGACTCGTCGATGTACTGGTGGATCTCCGCGGCGAGCTCCCGAGCCGACTCGAGGTCGTGGCCGAACGGCTTCTCGACGACGACTCGTCCGGTCTTGGTCAGGCCCGCGTCGGTCAGACCCTTGATCACCCGGCCGAACAGGAAAGGCGGGATCTCGAGGTAGAACACCGGGCACTTGGCGTCGCCGACCGCGCCGGCGACGCGCTCGTAGGTCGCGGGGTCCCCGAAGTCGCCGCTCACGTACGACATCCGGCCGATGAGCCGATCGAACACGCTGTCGTCGATCTGCTCGCCGGATGCCTCGATCGCGTCGCGGGCGTGGCTGCGGAGATCGTCGAGCGACCAGTCGCTGACCGCGACCCCGACGATCGGGCAGCCCAACAGGCCTCGCTGCTCGAGGCGGTAGAGCGAATGGAACGTCATGACCTTCGCCAGGTCGCCCGTGATCCCGAAGATCACGAATACATCCGCTACCTCCTGGCCGCTGTGCCGCTGTCCCGTAGCTGTCGCACGGGGTGCGGATCCGACTGCAGTGCTCATAGGTCCGTCCTTCGCATGTGGCGTAAACCGGCTCCCGGGTATGCTGGGGGGCCGGGTCGGGGCCGACATCACCTCATCTGGGTGAAAGCGCTCGCGGCGCTTGCAACAGGAATTTCTCAGCCCGAAGATCCCGAGGGACTACTGTTTGCAACGGGTTGCATGCAACCGAGCGTTCGTGTGAACCGCCCACGTACGGAAGGCCGCCCCGGGGATGAAGGCTGAGTCGTGAGTACCGAGATTGCTGCTAGCGAGTCGGAACGTCGAGCGCTAGAGAACGCGGAAGCCACCGGTCGTCGCGCGGCCGGCGGAGGCCCGCTACGCCGTTTCGGGGCCGGCGTCGCCGGCGCATGGACCTCGATGCCGCTGCCGTTGCGGCTCCTCAGCATCGCGGTGCTGGGCGCGGGCGGGGCCACCGCGGTCGGGCTGCTGACGTCCCAGAACCCCGCTGCGCAGCCCCCCGGTCTCGCCGTCGAGATCCGCGTGGTGATGATCGTGGCGCTCATCGGCACGGGGGTATACGCCCAGACGAGCAAGATCCAGGCGCGGATGGGGGGGCTGCTGATCGCCGTCGGTCTGCTCTCCTCCGTGTGGTTGCTGAACGGCTCGAGCAACCGCGTCGCGTTCAGCATCGGCGTGGTCGTCACCGGCCTGATGCCGCTGGTGTTCGCCTACCTGATCCTGGCCCACCCGACCGGGCACCTGCCCTCGCGCGCCGAGTTGCGGTTCCTGTGGCTGACGGGCGGCGCGATGGCGGTGTTATGGCTGCTCAGCGTTGCGATGACGATCCAGCCACCGCTGAGGACCCCGTTGATCCAATGCGGCCCCCACTGCCCGAACAATGTGTTCTCGCTGGGCACCGCCACGGAGGCGGTCACGGCGGTGCAGGCGGCGATGGTGCTCGGGTGGCTCGCGGTCACGTGTGGCACCCCGGTGCTCCTCGCGCGCCGAGCGCGGGCCGCGTCGGCGCCGGTGCGGCGCTCGCTCACGCCGGTGTGGTTCACGGCGTCGGCCGCCGCGGTCCTGCTGGCCGCGAGCATGCTGTTCCACGTCGCCGGGCTGCACGTGTGGGCGACGCTCGGGTTCATCTACATCGGGCTCGTGGCGCTTCTGCCCCTGGCGATCCTCGTCGGCCTGGGCAACGAACGGCTGTTCATGGGCCAGGCGCTCGCCGAGTTCGTCAACGAGCTGTCCAGGATGCCCGCGGCCGACCCGGAGGCGCTGATGGCAGCGGCGCTTCGTGACCCGTCGCTCAAGGTGGCGTACCGGAGGCCTGGTCGCGGGACGTACGTCGACTCCGCGGGGGTTCCGGTGCACGATCTGCCGGACGACGCGGCGATCGTGTGGATCGAGCGCGAGCGCCAGCCCCTGGCGGCGGTGATGTACAACGAGGACCTGTCGGGCTACGAGTCGTTCGTCCAGGCCGCCGGCGCAGCGGCGGTGATCCGGTTGGAGAAGACCCAGGCCGAGGCGGAGCTCAAGGCCTCGACGGCCGACCTCGCCTCGTCGCGGGTCCGCCTGATGGAGATGGCCCACACCGAGCGCCGGCGACTCGAGCGCGACCTCCACGACGGCGTCCAGCAGCACCTCGTGGGGCTCCGGATCAAGCTCGACATGGCCGCGGAGACGATCAGGGAGGACCTGGAGCGGGGCGAGCGCGCGCTCGCGTCCGTGGGGCGCCAGATGGACGACGTCCTTCAGGAGCTCAGGTCGCTCGCCCGTGGCATCTACCCGTCGCTGCTGCACGAATGCGGCCTCCGCGAGGCGCTCAGCTCAGCGGCTCGGAGCTCTCCTCTTGCGGTCTCGGTGCGGGCGCCCGGAATCGTTCGGTACCCGGAGGAAGTGGAGATCGCCGTGTACTTCTGCTGCCTGGAGGCGATCCAGAACGTCGTCAAGCACGCCGGCCCCGACGCGACCGCGATGGTGACGCTGTCCGAGGATGGGTCGTGGCTGTGCTTCGAGGTCCACGACACCGGGGTCGGCCTCGACCCCGAGAACGATGGCCACGGCAGCGGGCTCGTGAACATGCGCGATCGCATCGAAGCGGTCGGCGGTGTGGTCGAGGTCACCGGGCGCCGGGGACGCGGCACATCGGTCCGCGGTCGCGTGCCTGTCGCCTAGAGGGCCGGCTTCACACAACTCGGATGCCGGCCTGTCGTGTCGACACCTGCACGCCACCTTGCTGTGCGGCGGGGCGGGGGCGACGCTAAGCCCGCACCCGTCCGCGCGAAAGGAACCCTCTGATGTGTCGCTGGCTCGCCTATTCCGGATCACCCATCCTGCTGGAGACGGCGCTGTTCTCGCCGGTTCATTCGCTGATCGACCAGAGCTTGCACTCCGAACTCGGCGCCGAGGCGACCAACGGCGACGGGTTTGGCGTCGGCTGGTATGACGACCAGCCGACCCCGGGCGTGTTCCGTAGCATCGAGCCCGCCTGGAACGACCAGAATCTCAGGGAGCTCGCGGGGCACGTAACGTCCGGGCACTTCTTCGCACACATTCGGGCGGCGATCGGCTCGCCGGTTCAGCAGACCAACTGCCATCCGTTCCGACACGGCCGCTGGCTGTTCATGCACAACGGATACGTCGCCGACCTCCCCAGGGTCAGGCGCGATCTGTTGCTGGCGGTCGACGAATTGCTTTTCCCGGAGATATCCGGTACGGCGGACACCGAGATTCTGTTCTACCTTGCGCTGAGCTTCGGCCTCGAGAACGATCCGGCGGACGCCGTCGCGCGGACGATCGGGCTGGTCGAGGATGTCGGCCGCCGGAAGGGTGTCGAGTTCCCGTTCCAGGGAACCATCGCCACCACGGACGGCGAGCGTATGTGGGCGTTTCGGTACTCGAGCGAAGGCAAGTCGAGGACGCTGTTCTACAGCCGCGATATCACCGCGGTGCGCAAGCTCGCTCCCGACCGAGAGGTGCTGTTCGAGGTATCCGACGACTCGCGACTGGTCGTCTCCGAGCCCATCGGCGACCTTCCCGGGGCATGGAGCGAGGTGCCCGACGGGTCGTACGGGGTGGTCGGCGGGGGCGACGAGCAGCTGCGCCCCTTCAAACCGAAGGCGCCCGCGACCACGGTGGCGGTACCGGCCTGAGGCGCCGTTACTGCACGCCCTGGACCGGGCGGCCGTTCTCCAGGTACACGCATCGGTCGCGGCCGGCGACCTGCGACAGGCGCCGGCGGAGCGGCCCGCTCAGCAGCTCGAGCGCCTCGTCGGGCTCGGCGAGCCGGTGCTCCTCGATCTCCGATTCCTGGAGGCGGATCTTGGAGAGGCCGGCATGTGAGAACGTGCCGCAGTCGAACAGGAAGCGCACGCCGCCCGGTCGGCCCGGCTTCGGCGTGAGGAAGTCGACGCACACGAGCCGGCTGCGCTCGACGACCAGGCCACACTCCTCCTCGGTCTCGCGCCGGCAGGCGTCCCAGGGCGACTCGCCGACCGGGTCGATCTGGCCGCCCGGGATCGTCCACCCCTTCTTGTAGGTCGGCTTGAGGACCAGCAGCCGCCCGTCCGGGTCGCGGATCAGCGCCCCCGCCGAGGCAGGAATCCGCGGTGGGTCGGGAGCGGGCCCGGGCAAGCCGTGGTCAGGCTGCGGGCGTGCGCTCCGGCCGTCTCTGGCTCGGCGCTCGGGCCGGCTCGGGGGCCGACGGCATCTGCTCCGGAGCGCCCAGCGCGAGCAGGCTGTCGATCAGCGCGAGCATCCTCGTGTGGGTGCGATCGTCGTGAGTGGACAGCGAGCGAACCGCGCCGGCGCCGAGCACGTCGAGCGGAGGCTTCGGGGTGACCGCACGCAACCGCTCCTTGGACGTGTGCTTGCCCTTGCTGAGCCTGATCGTCTGGTATGTGACTGGACTCATCACAATCCTCCCTGAGCGTTGGTTTCAGATCCTACGGAGGCCGGTGGCGCGTTCGGGCGCGCCGGCGCGGCGCCCGCGGAGGCGTGGCGGCCGTTGATCAGGTCCCGGCGCACGACGCGGTGGTAAGCGTCGTGCACGACGACCTCGCAGGGACGGCTGCGCTCGGCGAACACGTACGCGACCCGCCGTGCCTCGTCGAGGTCCCGGCAGCGGAGCGGGCGCCGGCGACCCGGAAGAACCACCTCCCACTGGCCACGCGCGCCACGACGGACGCGGACCGTGAGCGATGGCTCCACCATCGTCGCTCAGCTCCCCACGGCCGCCATCTCGTCGGCGGGGGTCCGGAGGCCACCCGCGAGTAGCAGGAGCAGCGCGACCGTGCCCGTCCAGCCCGTCTGGTGGCTGGCGCCGATGCCGGCGCCGTTGTCGCCGTGGAAATACTCGTGGAACGGGATCAGGTCATGCCAGTGCGGGTCGGTCTGGAACGTCTCGATCCCGCCGAACACCGGCCGGCGCCCGCTGTCGTCTTCGGTGAACGTCGTCGTGAGACGGCGGGCGATCTCGGCGGTCACCTCCACCAGGTCCAGCTCGCGGCCCGAGCCGGTCGGGCACTCGACCTTCAGGCGATCGCCGTAGTAGCGGTGGAGCTGGATCAGCCCCCGGAGGATCACGAGGTTCATCGGGAACCACACCGGTCCGCGCCAGTTCGAGTTTCCCCCGAACATCCCCGTATCCGACTCGGCGGGGAGGTAATGGACGTTGTACTCCTGGTCGCCCCAGTTGAACACGACGGGCTGCTCGAGATGACGGCGCGAGATCGCGCGGATCCCGTGGGGCCCGAGGAACTCGTCCTCGTCGAGCATCACCGCGAGGATCCGCCGCAGGCGCGTCTCGTCGACGAGCGAGGTGATGCGCCGGCCCTCGGGGCTCGGGCCGGGAAAATGCGCGAGCTGCGGCAGCGAATCCGAGAACCGTCCGATGAAATCGGTCAGCAGCTCGAGAATCAGCGGGTAGCGGTCGAGGACGTCGGGTTCGAACACGGTCGCGGCGCACATCGGCAGCAGCCCGACCAGCGAGCGCACCTTGAGCTCGATCGTGGCCCCGTCCGGCATCCGCATGACGTCGTAGTAGAACCCGTCCTGCTCGTCCCAGAGCGTCGAGTCGCCCTCGGGTGGGTTCATCGCGACCGAGATCCACATGAAGTGCGCGATGAACTTGAGCGCCATGTCGAGGTAGGCGGGCTCTTGGCGGGCCAGCTCGATCGCGATCTGGAGCATCCACTGGCAATAGAGGGCCATCCAGGCGGTGCCATCCGCTTGCTCGAGCTGGCCGCCGCCGGGCAAGGACGCCGAGCGATCGAAGATCCCGATGTTGTCGAGGCCGAGGAACCCGCCCTGGAACAGGTTGCGGTCGTCGGGGTCCTTGCGGTTGACCCACCAGGTGAAGTTGGTCAGGAGCCGGTCGAACACGCGGGCGAGGAACTCGCGATCCCCCTCGCCCCGAATCTCCGCCTCGCGCTCGTAGACGAACAGCGCCGCCCACGGGGTTACGGGCGGGTTGACGTCGCCGAAGTTCCATTCGTACGCCGGGATCTGTCCGTTGGGATGCAGGTAGCGGGTCCTCAGCAGGAGCTCCACCTGCTCCTTGGCGAAGTCGACGTCGACCAGCGACAGCGGCGCGCAGTGAAAGGCCAGGTCCCACGCCGCAAACCACGGGTATTCCCATTTGTCGGGCATCGAGATGATGTCCCCCGCGATCATGTGGAACCACTGCACGTTGCGGACGCCGCTGGTCGGCGCGTTGGCCCCCCACGGGTCGACGCCGTGCTCGCGCAGCCAGCGATGCACGTCGTACTCGTAGTACTGCTTGCCCCATAGGAGTCCGGCGAGGGCCTGGCGCATCACGAGCGTCTGGTCGGCGCTCAGCGCCGGCGGGATCACGGTCGCGTAGAACTTGTCCGCTTCGGCCCTGCGGGCGGTCAGGACGCGATCGAATGTGGTCCCGAGCGGGTCCGCCGGAGACGTGCTCGCGGCGGTCGCGCCGGTCGTGCCGGTGAGCCGGATGCGGATCTCGGCGCTCTCGCCGGGCGCCAGCTCGAGCACGTGGTGGGCGGCCAGCTTCGTGCCGTTCCGCGCGGGGTTGACGGCGCCGGCAACACCGTCGACGACGAACTCGTTGATCCCGTCCTTGACGTACGGCGAGGCGTTGGGCGTCCCGAACAGCCGCTGGTTGTTGGTCTCGTTCTCGCAGAACAACAGCCGCGCGGACGCGTCCGCACGGAGTACCCACTCGCCGAGGTCCTCGTGCGACGCGCGGGCGGCGGCGATCCCGGCCGGGCCGTCGAGGGCCGCGATCGTCGGCTTGGCGACTGCGTCCCCCCATGACCAGGTGTTGCGGAACCACAGCGTCGGGAGCAGGTGGAGGGTCGCCGGGTCGGGCCCGCGGTTGTAGGCCGTGACGAGCATCAGGACGTCGTCCGGGGCCGCCTTGGCGTATTCCACGACCACGTCGAAATAGCGGTCGTCGTCGAATACGCCCGTGTCGAGCAGCTCGTACTCCATGTCGTGCTTGGTGCGGCGCGCGTTGGTTGAGATCAGATCCATGTACGGGAACGCACGCTGCGGGTACTTGTACTGGCACTTGAGGTACGAATGGGTCGGGGTGCTGTCCACGTAGAACCAGTACTCCTTGACGTCCTCACCGTGGTTGCCCTCGCCGCCCGTGAGCCCGAACATACGCTCCTTCAGGATCGGGTCCGCGCCGTTCCACAGCGCGAGCGCCAGGCACAGTCGCTGTCGCTCGTCGCACATCCCCGCGATGCCATCCTCGCCCCACCGATAGGCGCGCGAGCGAGATTGGTCGTGCGTGAAATAGTTCCACGCGTCGCCATCCTCGCTGTAGTCCTCCCGGACGGTCCCCCACTGGCGTTCGCTCAGGTACGGGCCCCAGTCCTTCCACGGCTGGGCCCCCGTGCGTGCCTGCTCGAGGCGCTCGTGCTCCGGCGTGCTGATCGTCGTCCGCCTGGCAGGCATTTCGGAGGAGTCTCACCGTCGGCCTCCGGACATGCAACCCTGTCCGCACCCGGCGGTGCCGGGTGCCCACCGGTGTCCGCGCGCGGGTCCCCGGGCCGTGGTGGGTGCGTCCCCTTTTGAGCGCGCAACATCGTGGTGAGAGCTTCCCCGGCAGGACGGGTGCCGGCCCTCTTGCCCCGGGTACCTGGGCAATGCCACTCTTCCCCACACCGTGAAGGAGGTCGGACCCGAGCGTGTTGCGCGGGCGCTGCGCAAGATGGCCGAGGATCTCGTGACCGAGCGGCGGCGCGTCGTGCTTCTCCAGCGCGAGAACCGGGAGCTGAGGGCCCAGCTCGAGGAGCTGCCGCATCTGCTCGCGGCCGAACGCGGGCCGGCTTCGGGCGCTACCAGCGAGTGACGGCGGGTTGCCGGCGGACCTACCGCCCCAGGAGCATCGCGGCCACCTGCTCGGTCGCCCGCTCCTGCGACATCTCCCGATCGGCGGCGAGTCCGGCGCCGATCAGCAGGCCCTGCGCCACCAGGTAGCAGGTGAACAGCAGACCGGCGAGGACCAGGAACACCTGGACGGGCGTCCGGCCGGCGACCGCGCGCGCGTAATAGCCCGCGATAAGCGGCGTCAACTCGAGGACGACCGCCGCCGGCACCCCTCCTCGCAGCGCAGCGCCCCAGCCGATCCGGCGCGTGGTCGCGTACCGGTACAGGATTGAGCAGATCGCGGCGATGAGGACCGCGGAGAGGACCGACAAGGCCCAGCCCGGGACCGGGAAACCGAGGCGCCCTCTCAGGTTGGTGGCCTCGGTCGCCGCCGCCGCCATCAGCGCGATCATCAGGACCATGCCGGCAGCCAGGCCCAGGTGGCGGAGCTTCAGCGCGATCGGACCGAGGCGCGGGGCATCCAGCAACCGCGACTCGACGCGCTCGACCACGCCGGTGGCGCCGGCGCCCGCCCACACCATCGCGGCGACCGCGAGGGCGAGCAGAAGGGGAGAGTCCCGGTGCGTGCGCACGACGAGCTCGACGACCTGGTCGCGCGCGCCAGGCGGTAGGACGGTGGCGAGCCGCGTCGCGACCTGCTCGGCGCGGGCGCCGTCGCCGAGCACAAGCGAGGCGAGCGCCGCGATCCCGAGCGTCAGCGGCACGCAGGCGCCGACCAGGTACCAGGCGAGCGCCGGGACGTCGTCGCAGAGACCCGAGCCCCAGTAGAACCTGTCGACCCGCTTGGCTGCGCGGCGCAGCCGCGGGGGTGCGAAGATCTGGCCGGGGCGCATGTTCGGATCATCCCTTCGGACCGATACGGATGCCAACCTCCGGTTGGCCCACATGCGCGCCTCCTTGCAGGCGATACGGCGCGGAGCGAGTCTCACGCCGAGACGATGGCGTTAGAGTCGACAAGCCGCGGGGTCGAGCCGACCGCGCGGGCGCCGCTGGGCGCTCGCCACGACGCTGGCGGCACGAGCTTCGGGCTGTTCTCGAGCGTCGCGGATGCCGTCGAAGTGTGCCTGTTCGACGACGCGGGCCGGGAGACGCGGCTCGACCTCGAGCAGGGTGAGTCGTTCGTGTGGCAGGGCTACGTGCCGGGCACCGCGCCCGGCCGGCGCTACGGCTTCCGGGTCCACGGGCCCTGGGATCCATCGTCGGGCGCGCGGTGCAACCCCGCGAAGCTGCTGCTCGACCCGTACGCCCGGGCTGTCGCCGGCGAGGTCCAGTGGAACTCGGCGGTGTACGGCCACGTGGCCGACGACCCCGATCGCGCCGACGGCACCGATTCGGCGCCGTACGTGCCGCGGTCCGTGGTCGTGGCCTCGGGTTTCGACTGGGGCGACGATCCGCGTCCGGGCTACGCGATGGCCGATTCGATCTTCTACGAGGTCCATGTCAAGGGGTTCACGAAGCTGCACCCCGACGTCCCCGAGGGATTGCGCGGCACCTACGCCGGCGTGGCCCACCCGGCCGCGGTGGCGCACCTCAAGCGGATCGGCGTGACCGCGGTCGAGCTGCTTCCGGTGCACCAGTTCGTCCACGATGCGCAGCTCGTCGCCCGCGGGCTGCGGAACTACTGGGGCTACCAGTCGATCGGCTACTTCGCGCCGCACAACGGGTATTCCTCGAGCGGCGACGCCGGCGGCCAGGTCGACGAGTTTCGCCGGATGGTCAAGGCGCTCCACGCGGCCGGGCTCGAGGTGATCCTCGACGTCGTGTTCAACCACACCGCCGAGGCCGATCAGGGGGGCCCGACGCTGTGCTTCCGCGGGATCGACAACGCCGCCTACTACCGGCTCGCGGACGACCGCGCTCGCTACGTCGACGACACCGGCTGCGGCAACACCGTCGACCTCCACCAGCCCCAGCCGCTGCGGCTGGTGATGGACGCGCTTCGCTACTGGGTCCAGGAGATGCACGTCGACGGCTTCCGCTTCGACCTCGCGGCGGCGCTCGGGCGCGGGGACAGCGACTTCGATCCGCACGGCTCGTTCCTGGAGGCGATCGGCCAGGATCCGGCGCTGGCCGACGTGAAGCTGATCGCCGAGCCGTGGGACACCGGCTGGGGCGGGTACGACCTCGGGCAGTTCCCGGCCGGGTGGAGCGAATGGAACGGCAAGTTCCGTGACAACGTGCGCGACTTCTGGCGCGGGACCGAGGGGGCGCTCCCGGGTCTGGCCACGCGCATCAGCGGCTCGAGAGACCTGTTCGGACATGGCGGCCGGCGACCGACCGCGTCGGTGAACATCATCACGGTCCACGACGGGTTCACGCTCGCCGACCTCGTGAGCTATAACGACAAGCACAACGAGGCCAACGGCGAGAACAACCGCGACGGGACCGACGACAACCGCAGCTGGAACTGCGGCGTGGAGGGCCAGACCGGAGATCCGGCGATCCTCGAGCTCCGCGCCCGCCAGCGACGCAACTTCCTCGCGACGCTGATGCTCTCAGAAGGAGCGCCGCTGCTGCTGGGGGGCGACGAGTTCGCGCGCACGCAGCACGGCAACAACAACGCGTACTGCCATGACGACGAGCTCACCTGGTTCGACTGGAACGCGGTATCCGCGGGCGACGATCTCGTCGAGTTCACTGCCCGGCTGTGCCGGCTGCGCGAGGAGCACCCGGTGTTCCGGCGCCGCCAGTTCTTTACCGGCACGCCGGTGCACGAGCACGAGCGCGACGATCTCGACTGGTATCGCCCGGACGGACTGCCGATGACCGGCCAGGACTGGGGCGCCGTGTACGCGCGGGCCGTGACGGTGGCATTGAGTGGGGCGACCGGCGACCACACCCGTCCCGACGATCCGTTCCTGATCCTGCTCAACGCCTGGTGGGAGCCGCTCGATTTCGCGATCCCGGAGTCGTTGCGCGAACTCGCGTGGCAGGTCGAGGTCGACACGAACGTGCCGGACCGCGCCGGCGTCACGATCGACCCGTCGAAGGTGGTCACGTTGACCGGCCGCTCGCTGGTGTTGCTCCGAAGTCCGTCGTGAGCCGCGTCAACTCGACTGTGGCCCGTGTCCGGTCGCTGGTGCGAGCGATCCAGGAGAACGATGAGGCCAAGATCGAGGCGGCGGTGCTGCGCCTCAGCCGCTCTCACCGCGCGTTGGCGCCGCTCGCCTTGGCCGTCAGCGGGGTGGTGCTGCTGTTCGACGGCCTGCGCCTGGTCCTCTCGAACTGGCGGCTCACGCTCGTGACGGTGCTGCCGGCGATGTGGATCTGGCTCGCGATGTACGACCTGAAGGGTCACGTCCTTCGCGGTCGCTCGTTCCACGTGATCCGCGGTCCGATCCTGATCCCGATCTGCCTGGTGATCATCGCGATCACGATGGCGAGCCTGTTCCTCAACGCCGTGTTCGCGTTCGCGATCGCCAAGCGGGGCCGCCCCCAGGTCCGGCCCGCCGTCGAGGACGCCAAGCGCCACTTGACGCCGATCCTCGTGTCGGGGGCGATCCTGGGCGCGCTGCTCGCGTTCGCGACGATGATCGTGACTCGGTGGGGACGGCCATGGTTCGGGATCATCCTCAGCATCGTGGTTGGGTTGATGATGCTGTCCTACGTCGCCGTGCCGGCTCGGCTGATCGGTGGCAAGCCGAGACAGTCCAGGCGCGACAAGCTGACGACCAGCGCTGTCGGCGGAGCCATCGGCGCGACCGTGTGCACGCCGCCCTATCTGCTCGGACGCATTGGGCTGCTGATGCTCGGCTCGAAGGCCCTGTTGATCCCGGGCATCTTCGTGTTCGCGATCGGCATCACGTTGCAGGCCGGCGCGACCGGAGCGGTCAGGGCGATCAAGTTGAGCGCCAGCCTGACCGCCGGTCATCATTTCGACAGCGCACCGTCTGAACCTGTGGCACATTGACGGGCGATGGCTGAGGAGGCCAAGCCCACCTCCCCGCAGAACTCGGACGTCACCCGGCGCACCTGGCTGGCGGCCGAGCGGACGTGGCTCGCGTGGTGGCGCACGGGGACGCTCAGTGAGGCGTTGAGCGCCAGCTATCCGTGGCGTAGCCGCTCCGTACCGCTTCTACGTAAGGGACCGGGCTGACCACCGCTCGGAGCTCGCGCTGGACGTGCGGCTCGACGGTGGGCTTGGAGGTGCCGCCGTTTTCCTCACCCCATACGAGCGTGACCTCCGTGCCGGGATTCGCGTGTTGCGAATCGAGCACCGCCAGCGTGAGCATCTTGCTCTCGTTGAAGCTGTAACCGATCCACGTCGAGACGCCGACGGTGTCATCGTTCACCGTGACCCTGTCGAACGGGTGCATCGCGTACACCGCCGACGGCCAGTCCATGAACTTCGCCCGCTCGGTCTTGCCGAACATGGTCGCGATCGTGTCGGCGACGTCCTCGTCGTCAAGCGCGAGCGTCACCTTCTGGCGATGATCACCCTCTGCCATCCGTTCGAGCGCCTCACGCCCGATGAAGTCGTGATCGAACTTGACGAGGTGACCGTAACCCAGATCCCACGGGGTGAAGTAATAGTCCTCGACGTTCGCTGACACGAAGCTGCCGCCGATCGAGGCCGAGCCTTCGTATCCGTTCGCGGGCAGCCATTCTCTGTAAGCGCGAAGCCCGTCGCGCGTGTACACAGCGGGCAGCGGCGAGGGAATCCAGCCCGACTCGAGCGCGTTCGAGGAGTATGCCCGGCCTCCGACGAGCCGCAGCCCGAACTCACCGCCGGCGGCGACAATCGCCGAATGCACCGCGTCGTAGTCATCCCACGGGCCGAACAGCTCCCACCCCGGCTGGCCGGCCATCCCGTGGCGAAGCGCGCGCACGCTCACCCCGCCAATCTGTGCGATGGTGAGGTTGAAGAACTTCAACTCCGGCGGTTGGGTGCCCAGCGCCCGGGCGATCACGTTCATCGCGTGCGGGCCCTGCACCTGGAAGCGGTAGTTCTTGCGCCGCCCGTCGGTTCGCAGCGCGGAGCGCTGATCGAGCGAGACCTGCACGTCGTAGCCGCCGGTCTCCGCGTGATAGGTGACCCAGTTCAGCACCGGCGCGCGCCCTACGAGGTTGAATTCCTGGTCCGAGAGATGGAACAGGATGACGTCGCCGATCACGTAGCCGTCCGGGGTGCACGGCACGAACTGCTTGGCCTTGTCGACGGCGAAGTTGTTGAAGGTGTTCACGCCCAGCCGCGACAGCAGCGTCATCGCGTCCGGCCCCTCGACCGCCAGGTCGGCCATGTGGAACGACTGGTTGAAGAGCACGCAGGTGTGCTGCCACGCCCACTGCTCGTCGCGCCAGTTCGTGTACTCGGCCGGTACGCCCGGGTACACGTTCGGGCCGACCTGCGCGTTGCGCAGCATCTCGACCGGCGAGGTGATGCTCCGGAGCAGTTCTTCGAGGTTACGTTGACTCATGGCTTCCTCCTGTGGGCGTCTCAACTGGCGCGGGCGCGCCCCCGGCGGCGGCGCCTCCGAGGTATGCGGCGATGACGCGCTCGTCCTGCCGCACGACCTCGGGCGGGCCGTCGGCGATCACTCGGCCGAACTCGAGCACTATTACCCGGTCGCAGATGCCCAGCACCAGCCCCATGTCGTGATCGATCAACAGCGTCGTCTGGCCGCGATCGGCCAGCTCGCGCAGGGCACGGCCGAGCTCTTCGCTCTCTCGCGCGTCGAGCCCCGCCGCCGGCTCATCCAGACACAACAGACGTGGCTTTCCGGCCAGGGCACGCGCAACCCCGACGAGCTTTCGCGTTCCCTCAGGGAGCTCATCGGGCATCGCCTCCGCGGCCCAGCCCAGGTCGACCAGCTCGAGCACCTGCTCCGGAGGAATGCCGGTGCCGTTCTCGCTGCCGCGGGTTCCTCCGCGGAGGGGCCCGGCGGCCGCGACCGCTACGTTCTCGCCGACCTCGAGGTCATCGAACAGGTCGGTGTTCTGCCACGTCCTCGCCAGCCCGCGGCGGGCTCGCTGGTACGCCGGCGCCGAACTGATGTCGTCCCCGTCGAGCCCGACCTTGCCCGTGAACGGTACGAACCCGCTCACCGCGTCGATCAGCGTCGTCTTGCCGGCGCCGTTTGGCCCGATCAACCCGACCAGCTCGCCCTCACGGACCTCGAGATCGACGTCGGTCAGCGCATGGACGCCGCCGAACGTGACCGACAGTCCCCGAACTGTGAGCACCGCCGCGGTGACGGCCACGTCGGGACGCCGGGTCGCGGCGACGGCCCGCTCGGCATCCATGCCTCGCGAGACGGGCCTGCCGCGACTCATCCGGCGGACGCCTGGCGTAACGGACCCAGGGACGCCGAGCGGAGCGAGGCCCCCAGAAACCGGCTCTGGCGGGTGGACCGGCGGGCGTTTGTGAGTCCGCTTGTAGAACGCGCCGGCGACGCCCTCGGGATTCTGGATCAGCGTGATGATCAGGATCGCGCCGCCGAACAGCAGAAACCAGTTGCCGCTGAGCCCGAACCACTTATCGAGCGCGTACGGGAACAGCGCCTGGGTCGAGATCAGCCCCGCGAACACGGCGCCCGAGATCAGCGTGATCCCGCCGGCGTACGCGAACGCGATCAAGCTCAGCGCGGTGAACGGATCGAACCGGTCGGCGCTGACCGAGCTGAAGTTGTACGCGTACAGCGCTCCCGCGAGGCCGGCGATCGCAGAGCTCATGCCGAACGCGACGAATTTGACCGCGCGCGGGTCGATCGCCGCGGCGGCGGCAGCGCGCTCGTTGGAGCGCACCGCGAGCATGCGCTGTCCGAGCGACCCCCGGCGCAGGAGCCCGACGAGCACGCACAGCACCACGGTCACCGCCAGCACGACCCAGCCGAAGACCGGGCTCGGGAGGTTGCCGTCGAGCCCGCGGAATCCTGCGCGCGGCCCGAGGTCGAGTCCGAACAGCGTCGGCTCGGGCACGGGGGACCCGGTCTGGCCACCGCCCCATGTCGTGTTGACGAAGCCGAAGTTCGTGATCGCGACGACCGCCGCGAGCGTGACCACTGCCAGGCTCACCCCGCGAACGCGCAGCGCCGAGGCCGCGGTGATCAGGCCGAGGATCAGCGCCACCCCGGCACCGAGCAACGGGGCGATCGGGAACCCGATGCCGGCGTTCACCGCGAGATGGGAGATCGCGAACCCTGACACGCCCGCGAGCGTCAGCTGCACGACCGAGATCTGGCCGACGAACCCGGTGATCACGACCAGCGACAGCGCGATCAGCGTCCCGATCATCGTGTTCACGAGCGCCTCGCGGAAGTCGAACGGGAGCACGACCAGGGCGACTGCGCACACGATGGCCACCACCGGCGCGGTCACGGCCAGCTTGTGGGGCCGCGGCGCCTCGGGCAGGCGCTGCTCGACGAGCTCTCCGCGGCTGGGCAGGCTCGCGCCACGGAGGTACATGAACAACACGATCAGCACGAACACCACGAGCTCGTAGACGCCCGGCAACGCGACGCCGCCGGAGGTCGGGAACCACGACAGGCTCGTGACGTACTGGATCAGCGAGCCGATGATTCCGAGGCCGATACCGGCGGCGCACGCAATCCCGAACGACGTGAAGCCGGCGAGCAGCGCCGCCGCCAGCGCCGGCACGATCTGGAGCGGCAGCGTCTCCGTGTCGAGCTGGGTGATCGACGCCGCCAGGATTCCGATGCCGCCGGCGATCACCGAGGCGAGCAGCGTGCCTGCCATCGACAGCCGGTTCGGCGAGAGGCCGCCGAGCATCGCCGCCACCTCGTTCTCCGACGCCGCCCGCGTCGCGAGGCCGAACCGCGTGAACCGGTACAGCGCGGCCAGCGCCGCGGCCAGGACGATCACGATCCCGGTCAGGATGAACCGGTCGATCGGGATCACCGCGCCCAGCAGCTTGACCGTGTTCTGCGGCAGCACGTTCGGCTCGGGCTGCTCGGTGGTGCCGAACGCGAGCAGCATCGACGCCTGGAGCACGAGCAGCACCCCGAGCGAGGAGACGAGCTTCGCCAGCGGCGGCGCCGTCCGGAGCGGCCGGAACGCGACGAGCTCGACCGCCGCGCCGACCGCCAGCACGATCACCAGGCTGATCAGCAGCGCCGGCACCGTCGAAAGGTGCAGCAGATCCGTGGTCAGCGCCCAGAACGCGTAGCCGGCGAACATCGCCATGCCGCCGGTGGCGAGGTTGATGATCCCCGAGCCCCGATAGGTCAGGACCACGCCCAGCGCGATGCCGGCGATCAGCGCGCCCGAGCCGAGCCCGAGCAGCGTGAACAGCAGGATCTGCTGCACGTCAGTGGCCCCTCACGAGCCCGGACGGTCTCGCCGAGGGGCCACCATTTCCTCGCTCACGACGGGGGCTGGAGCCATCCCGCCGTCTTGACGAACACGTGCTTCCCCTTGTAGAGGAAGAACTGCGTCCTGTCGTTGCAGATCCCCGGGGCGGACGGGTACTTGCCGCACTGGAGCGCCGGCGCTCCGAGCGCCACGGGGCCCGTGAACGCCTTGGCCTTGTCCAGGACCGACGTCGGCGTGATGCTGCCGTAGCCGATCTGGTTCAGGAACCGGGCGGTGGTCAGGATCTGGCCGAAGGTGACGATCACCCATGGGTCAGGGGCCACGGCAGGAGTCCCGTACTTGGCCATCACCTTCATGTATGCCGGCATCCCCGGGTCGGTCGGATCGCCGTACAGCGAGCTGGCGATCGCGTAGGTCCAGATCGGGAAGTCGCCGCCGAGGCCGGCCGCCACCTGGCCGTTCAGACACAGCGGCGCGGACAGGATCTTCTTGGTGTCGGTGATTCCCAGCTGCTTGAGGCTCTTGGCGAGGTTCACGCAGCCCGACGAGTCGCTGTACGGGATCACGAGGTCCGCGCTCGTGGCGCCGGCGCTCGTCAGCGGTCCGATCAGGTCGGTCTGGCTCTCGTCGTAGCCGACCTTCTTGACCTTGACCCCGACCTGCTGCAGAGAGTTGGCGATCGCGGTCGCGCCCTCGGTGATGCCCGCGATGTTCGGGTATACGAGCGCCGCGGTGTTGGCGTGGAGGACGTCCTTGGCGTAGGTTCCGAACGGGCCGAGCACGTGGGTGGCGTCGCCGAACAGGACCACGTTGGTCTTCTTGGCTCCGTCAAGCGGGGTCACTGCGACTCCCACGATCACCGGCTTGGCCGAGCCGATCGTCGACTGGAGCGACTGGTCGCCGATCGCCACCGCGCCCTCGTCGATCACCGAGATCGATTTGTTTGCCAGGAACTGCTGGCCACACGTGGTCCCTTCCTCCTCGGCCGACCGGATGAAGCAGGTGGTCAGTTTCAGCGGGTGGCCATCGATGCCGCCGAGCTCGGTATTGATGTACTTGACCGCGATCTGGGCCCCGGTGGTCGCCAGCGGCCCGATCGTCTGCGAGCCGCCCTGCTGGTTGACGAAGCCGATGGTCACCGGCGGTAGCGACGAGTTGGCCGCGCCGGCCTTGCCGTCGACGTAGGTCAGGTAGTTGGTCACCGATTGTGCCCCGGCGCCACCGCTGCCGGCCGTGGATGCGGGTGTGGTGGCGCTCGCGCTGGTCGAGCTCGAGCTGGGCGCCGCGGCTGCGGCCGATGAGGTCGAGCTGCTGCTCTTGCTGCTGCCGCAGCCTGCCGCCACGATCAGGATGGCGGCCAGCGCCGCCACTCCGAGCCACCCTCTACGCGCCTGCCTGGTCACGTTCTCCTCCTTGTGGAAATGTCATGCGCTTCACCGCCGGGTCGTTCAAACCGCGGCCGCCGCGCCCCAAAGCTCCCGCGATGCCAGCCGTGCCCCTTCCGCGAGGGCCGCGAGCTTCGCCCACTGGATCTCGGGATGCACGCGCTCGATGAACGCCCCCTGGGCGAAGCCGCAGTCGGTGCCGGCGAGCACGTTCTCCTTGCCGACCACATTGGCCAGGCGGACCAGGCGCTGCGCCACGAGCTCGGGATGCTCGATGACGTTCGTGTGGTGGGTCACCACGCCCGGGATCAGCTTCTTGCCCTCGGGCAGCGGCACTTCCTCCCACACTCGCCACTCGTGCTCGTGCCGGGCGTTCGCCTGCTCCATGACATAGGTGCCCGCGTTCACGGCCAGGACCAGGTCGACCACGTCCCCCAGCTCCGGGTCGAACGCATGGGGGCCGTGCCAGCTCCCCCAGCACACGTGGTAGCGGACGCGGTCCTCGGGCAGGCCCTCGAGCGCGTGGTTGAGCGCGCGCACGCGCAGGTCGGCCCAGCGCCGGTAGTCCTCCCACGATTTCCCGCGCGACATCATCGTGTCTGCCTCGTGCATCATCACCGCGTCGTCGACCTGCACCAGCAGCCCGGCGTCGACGATCGCCCGATATTCCTCGCTGAGCGCGTCGGCCAGCGCGAACATGAACTCCTCCTCGCCGGCGTAGTACTCGTTCTGGAGCCAATACGCGCTGGCCGGCGCTACCACCGGGAGGAAGCCGTCGACGATGTCGTGCTCGTGCTCGGCGAGGGCCGCCTTGAAGTTGGCGATGTCCCGGTCAACCGCGGCGCGGTCGTAGGTCAGCGGGCCGGTGCACACCCAGGCCACGCCCTGACCCGAGGCCGCGGCCTCCTCGTCGGGCAGCGCGCTCGAGGCGGCGGCGTTCGACTCGTTGACGCTGACGTTCTCGAGCGCGTCCATCACGGCATAGGCGCCGGGGAAGGCCTGACGGTCCCGACTCGGGGGATACATGGTCCCGCCCTCCAGCTCGACCGGGCGCACCTCGAGTCCGCTGACCCGCTCGTACAGGTAGGTGATCCAGCTGGCCTTGCCCATCTCGCCGTCGTCGACGACATCGATCCCCACTCCGGCCTGCTTCGCGACGACGTCGTCGACGGCCTTACGCAGCGTGGTCTCGTAGGCCTCCTCGTCGTAATCCTGCCCCCGTTCTTTGGCCGCAAGAAACGCCAACAGCTCCGGCGGCCGGATCAGGCTCCCGGTGTGGGTCGCAAGGATTCGGTCCATGTCCACTCCTCCTCCCTGTCATGGGCGCCGTTGGTTGTGAAAGTCCGGGCGATGCTAGGCCGGGTGCGGTGTCGAGGAGCAGCGGGTGTGGCGAGGTGTGCGCGCAGAAGCAACGGGCCGCGCCGTGCTGTGCGCTGAACGACAAGTGGCGTTCCCCCGGTGGGAGGGCTCGCTTGCCAACGCAAATCGTCCACTCATCGAAAGGCCCCGCAAGCGGTAGTAGAGTGGCGTCTGGCTGCCCATACCGTCGAGGGAGAGACAGGCCGCTGCAAACGCCACGGTGCTGTTCTGGCGCACGATGACGTTGATGATCGACACCAACGCGGTGCCGGCGCCCGACCGGGTCGACTTCTGGGCGAAGTCGTCCTGTGACGCGTACCACCCATTGCACATCGGCACCGACCGGGGCGACCGGTTCTGGGCGCGGATGTGGGCCGACCACCTCGGCTCGATCGGCGTGTACCGGATCGCCGCGGGGCCGAACACGATGCGCCGCACGCCGCGGGACATCGCCGCCGGCGATCCGGAATGCCTGCACGTCTCGCTGCTGCTGCGAGGCCGGCTGTACGGCGCCCAGCAGCATCGGGCGACCGCGCTGGGCCCCGGCGACATCACGAGCTACGACACCTCCCATCCGGCGATCTTCCGCGCTGAGGAGCCGTTCGACCTGCTCGTCCTGCGCCTTCCGAAGGCGACGCTGGGCAAACACGCCGGCAAGGTCTCGCGGCTGACCGCGTTGACGATCCCCGGCGAGGCAGGGCTTCCCCGGCTGGCGGCCCGGTTCTTCTGCGAGGCCGCCAACGGTCTCGCCGACGGCAGCATCGCCAGCGGCGACACCGGGCTGGCGGAGCACGTCATCGACCTCGTCCGCCGGCTGTACGTCGATCTCGACGCGTCCCGGGTGCCGCGACCCCGGTCGACGGCCGAGCTCCTGATTCATGCCCAGGCGTACATCGAGGCGCGGCTCGGCGATCCGAGCCTCAATCCGGAGGAGCTGGCCCGTGCCTGCTTCATCTCGACGCGCTATCTGCACCGGGTGTTCGAGGCCGAGGGCCTGCGGGTGTGCGACTTCATCCGCTCCGCCCGGCTCGACCGCTGCCGCCGCGACCTGCTCGACCCCGCGTTCGCCGACCAGCCGATCTCGGCGATCGCCGGCCGCTGGGGCCTGCCGAGCGCGCCCCATTTCAGCCGCCTGTTCAGGCAGGCCTACGCGTGCTCGCCACGCGAGTTCCGCCGGGACGCGGCGCTGACGGCCGGACCCGACGGAGCCGTCGAGGAGCTCCCGACGGCGCCGCCGGCACGCTGGCCACTCGAGCTGGGGGAGCCCTGGGTGGTGGCGGGGGCGAGGGCGAACGGCAGGACGGTCGCGTGACGGGCGATCGCGATGGCCAGGACGGTCGGAGGGCGGGTGAGAGCGATGGCCGGGCGGGTGGGGGGCCGAGCGCGGGCACCGGGGCCAGCCGCGGAACCGCTGCCACTCTCGAGCTCGACCACCTGAGCGCCGGGTATGACCGGGCGGCGGTCGTTCGCGACCTGACGCTGGCGGCGGCTCCCGGCGAGGTCGTGGCGCTGATCGGGGCCAACGGCGCCGGCAAGACGACGACGCTGCGGGCGATCTCGGGGCTGCTCAAGCCGATGGGCGGCTGCGTGCGGCTCGATGGGGAGGACCTGTTGGGCATCTCCCCGACGGCGCGGGTCCGCAAGGGCATCGTCCACGTGCCGCAGGGGCGGGGGATCTTCTACGGGCTCACCGTGAGCGAGCACTTCCGGCTCGACGGCATGCGAGAGGGACCCGAGCTGGACGGCGCGTTCGCCCATTTCCCGGCCTTGGCGGCTTTGCGTGGTCGCCGGGCGGGGCTGCTGTCGGGCGGCGAGCAGCAGATGCTCGCGATCGCGCGGGCACTGAGCCGCAGCCCGAGGCTGCTCCTGCTCGACGAGCTGAGCCTCGGCCTCGCCCCGGTGATCGTCGAGCGCCTGCTGCCCGTGGTGCGGGAGTTCGCGTCGACCCACGGGACCGCCGTGCTGCTGGTCGAGCAGCACGTCCACCTCGCGCTCGAGATCGCCGATCGCGGCTACGTGCTTGTCGCACGGGGAGCTCGTGGCGTCGACAGCGCCGAACGCCTGCGCGCGACAGCGCGCTGCTGACCGCGAGCTACCTGGGCGAGCAGCGCGCCGGACATGGACGTGCGCCGACTGCGGCGACGGCTAAGGGCCCCCGCAGCGGACCCTAACTCGCCACTCGCCACTCGCCCTCGCCACTCGCCCCTCGCCCGCGGCCGAATGGCGATTCGGTCGGCTCTGACGCGAGGTTCAGGCCACTGGGCCTAGAGCGCTCGCCGAGCGGCGATTTTGTCGGGGCTCGAGCCACCAGATGACGCCGCCAACTCCCATTAGCGGGTAATATAAGCGCCTCATGGAGCCCGTCGCCAACGTCGATCGCCGCAGCAGCCAGCTCGACGAGATCGCGGAGGCGCTCCCCCAGCGCACGGCGGCGCTGTCGCGACTGTTCCTGACCCGCACCAGCGTGTGCGTGTCGCGCACGGAGGTCGGGGTGCTGCGGAATCTCAGCGCCGGCCCGCGGCGGATCACGGAGCTCGCAGCCGAGGAGCGGGTGACGCAGCCGGCGATCACGCTGCTGGTCAACCGCCTCCAGGAGCGCGGATGGGTCGAGCGGATCGCCGATCCGAGCGATGGCCGCGCTGTGCTGGTCAGCCTGACCCCCGTCGGTGAACGCGTGTTCGAACAACTGCGCGCCGAGTACCGCGCGCTCCTGCACGAGGAGATGGCGATGCTCGATGACTCCGAAGTGGCGGCGCTGGCGGCCGCGGTCGAGATCCTCGACAAGCTGATCGAGAGGCTGTCACGGTGAGCGACGCGGCTGGCACGCCAGGAGGGAACCGGAAGTTGCCTGCCCCGAACGGTGGTCCGCCGGCGGCGAACGGCGCGCCACCGGGGACGCATCGCGACCGCTACAAGTGGATCGCGCTGTCGAACACGACGCTCGGCATCTTGATGGCGGTGATCAACCAGTCGATCGTGATCATCGCGCTGCCGGCGATCTTCCGCGGCATCCATCTCAACCCGCTGATCCCGTCGAACACGAGCTACCTGCTGTGGATGCTGCTCGGGTTCATGGTCGTGATGGCCGTGCTCGTGGTGAGCCTCGGCCGGGTGGGGGACATGTTCGGGCGCGTACGGATGTACAACCTCGGCTTTGCGATCTTCACCGCGGGCTCGATCCTGCTGTCGGTCACCTGGTTGCAGGGAAACGCCGGCGCGATGTGGATGATCATCATGCGCGTCGTACAAGGGATCGGCGCGGCGTTCTTGATGGCGAACTCCTCGGCGATCCTGACCGACGCGTTCCCCGCCGAGGAGCGGGGGCTGGCGCTCGGGATCAACATGGTCGCCGCGATCGCCGGCTCGTTCATCGGACTTGTTCTCGGCGGTGTGCTCGCACCCGTCGCCTGGCGGCTCGTGTTCCTCGTGTCGGTGCCGTTCGGGCTGTTCGGCACCGTGTGGGCCTATCTGAAGCTCGAGGACCGAGGGATCCGCAGCCCCGCGAAGATCGACTGGTGGGGCAACATCACGTTCGGATTGGGGTTGATCGCGGTGCTGGTCGGGATCACCTACGGGATCCTGCCCTACGGGGGGCACAACATGGGCTGGACGGCACCGGGCGTGATCGGGGCGCTGGTCGGCGGCATATGCCTGTTGGCGATATTCGTGGTGATCGAGCGCCGCGTGGCCGCGCCGATGTTCCGGCTCGACCTGTTCAAGATCCGCGCGTTCAGCGGCGGGAGCGTCGCCACGTTCCTGGCGGCGCTGTCCCGCGGCGGGCTGATGTTCATGCTGATCCTCTGGCTCCAGGGGATCTGGCTGCCGTTGCACGGCTACGGCTTCAAGGACACCCCGCTGTGGGCCGGCATCTACATGCTGCCGCTGTCGGCCGGGTTCCTGATCGCCGGGCCGATCTCCGGGCGCCTGGCCGACCACTTCGGCGCGCGGCCGTTCGCCACCGGCGGGATGATCGTCTCGGCGATCGGATTCTTGCTCCTGATCGCGCTCCCGATCAATTTCACGTATTGGCAGTTCGGGCTCGTGATCTTCCTGATCGGCGCCGCGATGGGCCTGTTCGCCGCGCCGAACCTGACCGGGATCATGAACAGCCTGCCTCCCGACCAGCGCGGCTCGGGCGCCGGCATGGCCGCGACCTTCCAGAACTCCGCATCCGTGCTGTCGATCGGGGTGTTCTTCAGCCTGATCATCGTCGGGCTGTCCTCGACGCTCCCGGCGGTCTTGTTCCACGGCCTCGCCTCGCACGGCGTGCCGCACGGTGCGGCCGAGCAGGTCTCGAAGCTGCCGCCGGTCGGCAGCCTGTTCGCGTCGTTCCTCGGCTACAACCCGGTGGGCACGCTGTTGGCGGGCACGCTGCCACACCTGCCCCATGCGACCGCGGCCTACCTCACCGGCCACAAGTTCTTTCCGTCGCTCGTCTCCCACCCGTTCGCCACCGGGATCCACACCGTGTTCTACTTCGCGGCGGGATGCTGCGTCGTCGCCGCCATCGCCTCGTGGCTGCGCGGCGGGAAGTACTACTACAAGGCGGACGTGGCCGAGGTCGAAGAGGCCGAGCTGCTCGAAGTCGCCTGACGGGGTGGCCGGCCCGGCCCGGCGGCTGACCCGGGCTCGGCGCGTCAGGCCGCGGGAAGCCGGGCGCCCGAGGCAATGCGCCGTTCGGCGTCGAGGTCACGTTGCGGCCGGTGGTAGGCGTGGCTGAGGATTCCGAGCGACGAGGGCACCAGCAGCGTGAAGTTGCACGGTCCCCGGCCCGCGCGTGCGGCGACGGCCTCGATCAACTCGGGGACGCAGGCGGCCTGGCGCGCCAGGATCAGCACGCGGGCGGAGCGGTAAGCGGGCACGGTCTCACCGAAAGACGCGCGGCAGCCCCGATTTGTTCCCGAGGTGTCGCGATCTGCGGTACAACCGCGAATGGGAAGAAGCCGCGACAACGCGGCGTCATCGAACTCAGTTGAACGAACACAAGGAGATGTGACTCGTGCACAGGACACCGAGGTTCACACTCGTCGCAATCGCTCTGGCGCTCGGCATCAGCGCCTGTGGCGGTTCGAGCGGGAGCAGTAGTAGCGCGGCGGCGACTCCGCCCGCCAGCAGCAGCACCGCCACAAGCCCACCGGCGACGTCGAGCACATCCGCGACATCGGCTGCCTCCTCGTCGGCGAGCGCGAGCAGCTCACTGTCGATCGCGGCGGATCCATCGGGTGCCTTGAAATTCACCAAGAGCACGCTCACCGCGAAGGCGGGAACGGTCACGATCAGCTTCACCAATCGCGCGCCGGTGGCTCACAACCTGACGGTTCAGCAAGGCACGAGTGGACCGGTCGTCGGCGCCACCCCGACGTTCACGGGTGGGACGAAGACGCTGACCCTGAAGCTCAAGGCCGGCACGTACACGTTCTATTGCAGCGTTCCCGGCCACCGGGCCGCCGGAATGCAGGGAACGCTCACCGTGCAGTGACGTGCGCGCGGTCCGTGCCTCAGCGCTTGGACTGATCGGACTGCTGGTCCTGCCGGCGGTTGCGTCCGCGCACGCGCTGCTGATCTCGTCGAGCCCGTGGCCCGGAGCCGGACTCGGCGCCGCGCCGACTGCGATCACCGCGACGTTCAGCGAACCGCTGAATCGCCCGCTGAGCGCGCTGACGCTGAGCACCTCCGCGGGCCAGGCGGTTCCCGCGACGGTGAGCGGTGACGGCCCGACGAGGCTCGTGCTGAGGCCGGTTCACCGTTTGACACGCGGTGTGTATGAGGTGCGGTGGCGAACCGTCTCGGCGGACGACGGCCATACCGCCCAGGGCACGTACTCGTTCGGCGTTCGAGCCGCCGTGCCGGGTCCGGCCGTCGCCGCGGCGCCCGGCCCGCTCGCGGACGGCGGCTGGTCATCCGCGCTGCTCGACGCGGTCTTCGACGGGGCGTTGATTCTGTTCTGCGGCGGCGTGTTCTGCGGGGCTCTGCTGTCGAGCACCGGCTCGGCCCCGGGGGCGTGGCTGGTTCCGGATGCGAACTGGTCCCCGGTCGCCCGCCGGCAGTGGCGGCTCACAGTCGCGATCGGTGGCGCGGCGGTGGTGTTCGCGGTGGTCGCTACGCTGGCCGACGCGGCGCATGCCGGCGGCGGGATCGGCGGCCGATCGCTGCACGACTATCTCCTCTCGGACTTCGCCGGATACACGCGTCTGGCGGTGCCGGCACTGCTGCTGCCGGCGGTCGTGATCGCGGCGCGCGGCGCTCCCCGGTGGGCGAGCGCCCCGGCGGTGCTCGCGCTTGCCGCGGTAGCCGCCGGCGGGCACTCGAGCTCCGCCCGCCTGAGCGAGGTCGCATTCACCGCCGACCTCGCTCATCTGGTCGCCGCGTCGGTGTGGCTCGGAGGAATCGCGGTGATCGCGATCGCGTGGGTGCCGCGGTTGCGCGACCTCGGCGCCACCGGCCGCCGCCGGATCGTCGAGGTCGTGCTGCCGCGGTTCGGCGCCATCGCTCTCCCGGCCTTCCTCACGCTCGTGTTCGCGGGCGGACTCAACGCGCTGACCGAGCTCGGATCGCCGCAGGCGTTGTGGAGCACCGGGTACGGGCGCGTGCTGCTGGTCAAGACGTCGCTGGTCGGCGTGGTGGCGCTGCTCTCTTACGGGCACGCGCTGCGGCTCCGGCCGCGATTGCTGGCCTCGCGGGAGCTCGACGTTCGACTCGAACGGCGCCACTGGCAGCTGCTGGTCATCGAGCCGCTCGTGAGCGCCGCGATCGTCCTGGCCGCGGCGCTGCTGCTGGCGTACGCACCGCCGATCGACGCAGCCGAGAAGCTGGCGGCAGCGCGTTCGATCCCGGCCGGGAAGGTGCTCGAGACCGCCGCGGAGGGATCGCAGCTGTCGGTCGCCGGCGAGGCCGGTCCGTACATCGTCAACGCGCTCGTCATCCGCACCGGCCGAGGCGCGAGCCTCGAGCTTCGGACGCTCGACGCGCTGCAGCATCCGGTCTCGCTGCCCATACGGGTTCCGGGTGGCGTGAGCGGCGGTCGGTGCGGCTTCGGGTGCACCCGGGTTGCTCTCCCGGGGTTTCCCGCGACCGTCGACGTCGACGTCGACGCGCCCGGCCATGTCTATCGGGCGTTCCTGCCCGTCCGGTATCAGCCCGGCGGCGCGGCGGTCGCGCGGCGGCTGCTCGCGCTGGTGGAGAGCGCTCGGGACAAGCTTCGTTCGGTCACGATCAGCGAGACGCTGGGCAGCGGGGTGGGGGCGCCCGACGTGACCTCCTATCAGGTCGGGACGCCCGATCGCTTCGCCTACCGCCTGTCTCGTAACGGCCGCCCCGTCAGCGACACGACGATCGTCGGCACGCATGATTGGACACGCGCGGCCGGCCAGAGTCGGTGGGTCGCGAGCGTCTACGGGGGCGGGGGCCCGCCGTTCTCCGCCGCCGGCTATCTCGGATGGTGGACGCCGTTCGCGGGGCAGCCGCAGCTACTGGACCGCGTCCGCGTGGGTGCGGATGAGCGCGCCGACGTCGCGGCCGTCAGCCGGATACCCGGCCTCGGCACGGTCTGGCTTCAGATTGCGATCGACGTCACCCATCGGCGGGTGCTCCACATCGGGATGATCACGACCGCCCACTTCATGACCCAGGCGTGGGGCGCGTTCAACGCGGGCAAGCCGATCGAGCCGCCGCCGGCGGACCTGACCTCTGCAGGGGAGAGGCACGGCTCTCGATCTCCGGGGCAGGAGCTACCTGGCGTGAGGTCGAACTGATCTCGCAGTCGTCCGGGTCGTCGGCGTCGTAGAGACTCGTACGGACTCGTAGACGTAGTTGCCCCCGAGGAGCCGCGGCGAAGGCGTGGCCATGCCCCCGCGACGCCTTCTCGTTGCCCGCGGAACCGCATGAGCGGCGGCCTTCGAGTTAGAGTTAGAGGAGCTCGGCGATGAGGGCGGCCGCTCGGGTGGCGCCGCCGGTCGCGACCGGCCGGTAGTCGACCTCGCGGCTGATCTCCTGCGCGATCGCGGTCGCGATCGCGTCCGGCGGGGAGTCCGTCCAGATCATGCGCCGGCCGGCGCGGTAGCGCTCGAGGCGGTGGCGGACGTGCCGGTTCTGCTCGAAGTGCCGCTCGAGCGGGAAGTACAGGAACGGGCGCCGGTTCGCGGTCAGCTCCATGGTGGTGGTCAGCCCGCCCTCGACCACCGCCAGATCGCACGCCGCGAGATGGCGGTACAGGTCCGGGACGAACGCTCGAACCTCCAGGCCGTGGTGTGAGGGAAGCGTGTCGGGATCGATCCGCGGGCCGGCGACGACGATCATCCGCAACCCGGGCACAAGCGCTTTGGCGTGCGGGTAGCTCGCGATCACCCCGGCCAGCAGCTGCTCACCGACTCCGGACCCGCCGACGGTGGCGATGCACACCCGCTCATTGGGTTGGTAGCCGAGCTGGGCGCGGAGCGCCTCGCGGTCGGCGACCGTCGCGGGATCAAACCCCGTGATGTAGCCCGTAAAGCTGAAGTGCTGCTCGGTCCACTCCCGGATCGACGGCAACCCGGGACCGAACGTGCCCGGGACGATGTCGTCGGGGTCGCCGACGAACAGCGACCGGTCGCGCACGCGCGGGTAGCGGGCGATCTGCTCGAGCATCTCCGCGTTGTAATCCCCGCACAAGAACCGTTCTCTTTCCCCGCCCTCGTCCATCGGGAGCCACCCGACGAAATCCGACAGCCACACATAGGCGGCCGACTTCAGCTCGGGATTCTCATGCAAGAAGTAATCCAGCTCCCACGCCTCATCCCCGATCCACACGTCGTACCGCTCCTCGCCGACGAGGTCGTGGAACACCATGAAGTTCGCGACGAGGATCTCGTCCATCCGCCGGAACGCCTCGAACACGTTCAACTCGTGCCCACGCGCCTCGGACTGGATATGCCCGGACTCGCCGGCGAGCAGCGCGCTCGCCGGGTGAACCCGCTCACCGGACGCCTCCAGCACCGCGGTGACCGGATGCTGGGCGAGCCAGTCGATCTCGACACCAGGGCGAAGCCGGCGGAGCTCCTGCGCGATCGCGACGTCGCGCCGGGCGTGCCCGAGACCGATCGGCGAAGAGATGTACAACGCCCGCTTCCCGCGCGTGCTCGCCCGTCGCCAGCGGCGCGCCGGCCGCGGCGGACTGATGAATTCGCGCAGCAGCAGGTTCAGCTTGACCGGGTCGCGGGCGTTCGGGATGTGTCCGGCGCCCTCGAGCGTCACGAGCTCGCCGCCGATCGCCTCTGCCATCGCTGCCCCTTGCCGGTGCGGCCGCACCAGGTCGCGGTCGCCGTGAACCACGAGCGTCCGGCACCGCACACGGGAGCACATCGCGCGGAAGTCCTCGGAACGCGGCACGCCGATCCCTCGGGTCGTATCCGCGAGCGTCTCGGGCGTCGTCTCGAGCGCCCAGCCGATGCAGTCCTCGATCTGCTTGGTCGAGTGAGGCTCGTTGGCGCACTTGGCGAAGAAGAACTCGAGGAAGCCGAGGTAATCCCGCTTCCAGTAGTAGCTGTTGTACTTCGCCCACCCCTCATCGGTCTCGAGCGGCTCGTCGAACGGGACGTCGCGCTCGGGATGGCCGGGGGCCAGCCGCACCGCCGGGCCGATGTAGACGATCCCGTCCACACGCTCGGGGTGGTTGGCGGCGAGGATCGTCCCCCACAGAGCGCCGCAGGACAGCGTGACCAGCGTCGCGCGCTCAGTCGCGCTGGCATCCATCACCGCGATCGCGTCGGCGGCGAACTCGTCGGTGCTGTTGGCCTCGGCGCCGGCCGGCCGGTCCGAGCGGCCGTTGCCTCGCCCGTCGAACGTGACGACGCGGAAGTGACGGGCGAGGTACGGAATCTGCATCTTCCAGGCACGCGAGTGCACGATCGACCACGTCGGCAGCAGCAACACCGCCGGCTCGCCGTCGCCGTATCGCTCCCAGAAGATCCGCACGCCGTCGCGCTCCGTGTATCCCTCGGCGTCGGGATACCGCGCGCGCGTCTGCTCGCCGCCGTCTCGGTCGTGCGTCCCGATCTCGGTCGGGCCAGGTCTGGTCAAGGTCATGGACTGCCGGGCCCCGAAGTTCGTACTGCGCCATTCACGTTCATCGCGTCCGCGAGGCAGATCGTCTCATCTGGTGGGTCTCACCTCAACCTTCCACCCGTAATGCCGGCCCGGCCTGGAGAGCGGAGCCCGCAGCCCTGGGGTCAGAGCGGCGGGCCCCGCTTCGAGCCCCCGATCCAACCTTTACGGTCGCGCCTCGAACACGAGGTTGAACGGCGTCTCGGCCGCGCGGCGGAAGCGGGTGATCCCGCCGGCCTCCACCACGTCGCGGATTCGCGCTTCGCCCGCTTGCGCCCCGAGGGCGAGACCGACGTCCTGCGAGAGCGATGCCGGCGTGCACAGGAGGGTGGAGAACCCGTAGTACGTGCGGCCAACCGGGTTGAGGTTGTCCTCGACGCGGTCGCCCGCTGCGGGCTCGACGATCATCCACGTACCATCGGGGGCAAGAGTGGAGTGGACGTGGCGGGCGGCCCCGACCGGATCGCCCATGTCGTGCAGGCAGTCGAACATCGTCACGAGGTCGTAGCCGCTCCCGCTGAACGTGGCCGCCGGTTCGATGTTGAACGTCACGCGATCGGCGACGCCGGCCTCCCGTGCTCGCTCACGCGCGGTTTCGATCGACCCGTCGTGGTAATCCGAGCCGACGAACGTCGAGTTCGGGAAGGCCTCGGCCATCAGGATCGTCGAAGCCCCGTGGCCGCAGCCGACATCGGCGACGAGCGCGCCGCGTTCCAGCTTGTCGACGACGCCGTCGAGCGCGGGCAGCCACTCGGCGACGAGATGGGCGTTGTAGCTCGGGCGGAAGAAACGCTCGCACCCCTCGTGGACATCGTGGACGTGCTCGCCCCAGCCGAATCCCGCGCCGTTGCCGGCTACCTCGACGATCCGCGGGTAGTCGATGATGGAGCCGATCGCGGTCTGGAACAGCCCCGGAAGATAAGCCGGGCTGTTCGGATCCGTGAGCGCGACCGTTTGCTCCGGTGGCAGACTGTAGAGACCGCTTTCGGGGTCATAGTCGACGTAGCCGCCCGCCGCCTGGGCGTTCAGCCACTCCCGGACGTACCGCTCGGCCGAGCCGGTGCGCTCGGCGAGATCTGCGGGCGAGAGCCCGCCAGCGCCTGCCAGCGCCCGATACCAGCCGAGCTTGTCACCCATCACCACCAGCGCCGCGTTCAGAGTGGCTCCGACCTCGTCCACCGCGCGGAAAACGAATTGCATCAGCTTGTCGCCGTCGACCGCGACGGGCTCCTCGATTGTGCTCACTATTTCCCTCCTGGGGTCGGTTTCCGGCGAGGCTAGAGTTGGGGGGGCGGGCCTCGCTTCCGGGGGGCACCTAGTCCTCGCGGCGCCGACTGGGAGTCGCATCGGGTGCTGATCGGGCGTGACCGGGAGCGCGAGGCGATCGAGCGGGCGCTCGAGAGCGCCCGCTCCGGCACCAGCGCGACGCTTGCGCTGGTAGGGGAAGCGGGGATCGGTAAGACCGCGCTGCTCGACGACGCGGCAACTCGCGCCTCCGGGATGCGCGTCCTGCGCGCGCGGGGAATCGAGTCCGAGGCCCAGATTCCGTTCGCCGCGCTGCTCGAGCTTCTACGGCCGGCGCTGGGAATGCTCGACCGGATCCCCGAGCCGCAGGCGGTCGCGCTCGAAGGCGCGCTCGCGCTGCGGCGCGGCCCCGCCCAGCAGCGGTTCGCGGTCGGGGCGGCCACGCTCAGCCTGCTCGCGGCCTACGCCGAGGAGGAGCCCGTGGCGGTCCTCGTCGACGATGCCCACTGGCTCGACGGTTCGAGCGCGCAGGCGCTGCTGTTCGCGTTCCGGCGGCTGGTCGCCGACCCGATCGCCGTCCTGATCGCAGTCCGCGACGGCGACCCGTCACTGCTCGACGGAGCCGATCTTCCGACGTTGCGGCTCGCCGGCCTGACCAGCGGCGAGGCCGCGAGCCTCCTGCGCGGGCTGACGCCCGCGGCCGCCGAGCGCCTGCACGGAGCCACCGCCGGCAACCCGCTGGCGCTGATCGAGCTCGCCGACGACGGTCACGACCTCGCGCTCGCGCCCGAGGGAGCGCCGATACTCGTGTCCGCGCGCATCTCACGCGCATTCCTGCGCCGCGTGCACGACCTCGACGAGCCCGCTCGCACCGCGCTGGTCTTGGTGGCGACCAGCGACACCGGAGATCTCCCGATGCTCGAGCGAGCCGCGGACCGGCTCGGAATCGACCTCGATGCGCTCGAAGTCGCCGAGGCCGGGGGCCTCGTAACGCTAAAGCCGGGGTCGGTCGAGTTCCGCCACCCGCTCGCCCGGTCGGCGATATACGCCGCCGCCGCCGCCGACGAGCGCCGTGCCGCCCACCGTGCGCTCGCCGCCGCGCTTCCCGACCGGGACATCGATCGCCGCGCGTGGCATCTGGCCGCGGCCGCCGTCGGGACGGACGACGCCGCTTCGGCCGCCCTCGAACAGGCTGGCATCAGGAGCCGCGACCGAAGCTCGTACGCGACGGCGGCGGCGGCCTTCGAGCGCGCCGCGCGACTCGCCCCCGACACCGAACGGCGCGCCCGGCTCCTGCTCGGCGCCGCCGAGGCCGGCTGGCACGCCGGTTTTGCCGAACGCGCCGGCGCGCTGCTCGAGGAAGCCCGCGCGGGCACGGCAGAGCCGGACACGATCGTGGCGATCGACCACCTCTCGGGCCTCATCACGATCCGTAGAGGGCCGGTGATGCGCGGGTATGAGATCCTCACGACGGCGGCGGCGCGCGCCGATCCAGAGCGCGCCGTCGCGATGCTCGCCGAAGCAGCCGTCGCATGCTTCGCCGCGGGCAAGCCGGCCGACATGCTGACGGCGGCCGAACGGGTGCACGCGATGCTGCCCGACGACGCATCGGTCCGCTCCCGGTTCCTAGCCGAGACCGCGCTGGGGATGGCCCGCGTCCTCGGCGGCGATGCCGCCGCCGGCGCCGAGGCGCTCCACCGGGGGCTCGCCCTCGCGGCCGGCGCGCCGGAGCTCAAGGACGACCTCCGGCTGCTGGCGTGGCTGACGCTCGGGCCGATCTTCCTGCGGCAGGCCGACGTGGGGCGGTCGGTGCTCGCGGAAGCGCTCGAGATCGCGCGCGCTCGCGCGGCGCTCGGCGAGCTCCCGTTCGTGCTGTTCCTGCTCGCCCGCGACCAGGCCACCTCCGACCGTTGGGCGGTGGCCGAGGCGACCTACGAGGAGGCGATCGGCATCGCGCGCGAGTCCGATCAGCGCACCGACCTCGGCTTCGGCCTAGCCGGTCTCGCCTGGCTCCAGGCCCGGCGTGGCCGAGCGGACGAGACCCGAGCGCTCGCCACCGAGGCGATCGAGGTGTCCGTCCAGGTTGGAGCGCGGTTGTACGAGGTGTGGGCGACCGCCGCGCTCGGCGAGCTCGAGCTCGGTTTCGGCGACGCCGCCCGGGCCGCCGAGCACTTCGAGGATCAGCGGCGGCTGCTGCGCGAGCTTGGGATCACCGACGCCGATCTCTCTCCGGCGGCCGAGCTCGTCGATGCCTACGTCCGGCTCGGACGCGACAACGACGCCGAGCTGGTCGCGGCGCAGTTCATGACCGCGGCGGAGGCGAAGGGGCAGCCGTGGTCATTGGCGCGCGCACTGCGCTGCCGCGGACTCGTGGCCGACGACGCCGACCATGCCGAGCAGTTCGAGCGGGCGCTCCGGCTCCACGCCGACACGCCGGACGAGTTCGAGACGGCGCGCACGCGGCTCGCATACGGACAGCGTCTGCGGCGGGCCCGAAATCGCGTGCTGGCTCGCGATCAGCTCCGCGCGGCGGTCGAGACGTTCGAGCACCTCGACGCCATGCCGTGGGCCGAGCAGGCGCGCACCGAGCTGGCCGCGACCGGCGAGACCGTGCGACGACGCGACCCGAGCACGGTCGACGAGCTGACCCCGCAGGAGCTCCAGATCGCGCTGCTGCTGGCGGGCGGGAAGACGACGCGGGAGGCGGCGGCCACGCTGTTCCTCAGCCCGAAGACGATCGAGTACCACCTGCGCCACGTCTACCAGAAGCTCGACATCCACTCGCGCGAGGAGCTCGCGGCCGCGCTGGCGGAACGACCGGCACACGAGGGCGAGCACGCTCCCGGCCCGGTCACCTGAGCCGGCGGCTGGCGAGCGGATCCGCGCCTGCTCGACCACGTACGTGTAGACGTGCGGCAGGGGCTGCTGGTCGAACGCGACCACGCCGCGGGCGCCGAACGCCTGAAGCCGCGGGGACCACCTCCGGGGAGAGCTCGGCTCCCGGAGCGATCACGCCGACCGGATGGACTCGTTGACTGGCTCGCGCGAGGCTCCGCGGGTCGGCGCGCTGGAAATGCACCAACGGCGTGTAGCCGAGCTGCTCGAGTGCCTCGACCATCGTGCTGATCGCCCCCGCGACGGGCGGGCCGAGCGGCCAGTTCGGTATCTCCACGAGCACGATCTCGGTACGGCCGGCCCGCAGCGCGAGGGCGACCGCGTCTGGTTCGTACCCAAGGCGGTCGGCGACCTCGAGTTGCAGGGAGTACGCCTCGACGCTTGTCGTGGGCCACGCGCCCAGTCTAAGAGCCCGGTCACCCGACGCTGAACTGGCGCGAGGTGCCGATCACCTTGCCGTGCGCGTCGAGCGCCTGCACCTCGAACGTCTTGTACGACTGACCCACCGGGATCGCGGTCTCGAACCCTGACTTGGCGGCGGTGGCGACGGTCTGTCCGCCGGCGCCCGCAAGCACCTTCCACGCGGCGACTTCGGTGGCGCCGTTCCAGCTCGCGTAGACGGTGGTCTTGCCGTCCTTCTCGCGGGCGGCGCCGGCGGGCGGGGTGAGCGGCAGGCCGACCCACCGCTGCACCTCGGCGCGGTAGGTGATGTCGGAGCCGGGGAGACGGGCGTCGAGGAGCATGTCGCCGGACGCGCTGTATTCGGTGATGAACGGGGACGATCCCCAGCCGACCATCTCGTTCCCGTTGGCGAGCGGCTGGAGGCTGCCCATGTAGTCCGAGTCGAACTTCGAGCCGTGGCTGTACGCCGCGGCGAACGTCGCGGTGTGGGTCCTCTGGTCGAGCTTCAGCACAAGCCCGCGGGAGGCTCCGGTCGGCGAGACGTACGTACCCCCGCCGGTGATCTGGCAGCAGTGGTCGTCGAACATCGTGATCAGCGACGAGCCGGGGTAGGTGACCACGTCGTGCTGCCATTGGAAGTCCGCGCCCGGGCCGAACTCGAAGCTCGAGTGCGGCCCGCCGAGCGTCCACTCGATCTTGCCGGTGGCGATGCTGACCTTGTACACCGCCCACGTGTCGCGCATCGACACGACGAACGACCCATCGCCGGGGAGGTCGATCGCGTTGACGTGGTAGGCGTCCCACGGGAATCCGTTGGTCGGGAGCGTGGCCCTGGAGTCGCCCGGCGGGATGTGATCGAGCGCGTCCCAGCTCCGGACGAGCTTGCCGGTCGTCAGGTCGTACTCCTGCACCGCCGAGTCGATCAGCGCTCCGTTGTAGGCGCCGCCGTAGCGGGACAGGTCCATCGGGATGTTCTTGTTTGCGGTGACCCAGGCGTCGTGGCCGCGAATCACGATCTCGTGCAGCGTGAGGACCCAGCCGTCGCTGGCTCGCAAGGTCGCGACGGCGCGGTAGTGCTGGTCGACGATCACGTACTCGCCCTGCTCGGTGGCGCCGGTGTTCGTGACCACGCCCTGCCACCAGGCCAGGACCGGGTTGCCGTTGTAGATCTGGAGGCTGAGGTTGCCCGCGACCACGCTGGTCGGTATCGGCTTGAACCACACGGGCTGGAGGTTGTTGTCCAGGATCAGCGGCCCGCTCTGGCCGGTTATCGGCGGGTGGCTCAGGTCGTAGAAGTTCGTCATCAGGATGTAGCCGGGCGCGAGCTTGCTCGACGCAGGCCTGATGTCGTTCTTGATCACCGGCGGGCGCAGCGCCGGCTCGGTCACGTAGCTGTATGTGTTGTCGGTCGTGTACGCGCCGATCGGGGCGCCGTGGGAGCCGCCGAACACGAACGCGATCAGGACGAATGCGGCGACGATCCCGATCACGCCGATCGCGATCGGGATCCGCTTCGTGATCGGGCCCTGGGCGGCGCCCACCTTGGGCACGAGCGCGAACGTGACCAGCGCGGCCGTGGCGCAAAGGCCGGCGCCGATGAAGTACCCGAGCCGGAAGCCGTCGGTGAGCGCCTGGGGCACGCCGTGGCCCCGGCCGATCAGATGGGAGGAGAGCGACGTGGCCAGCGTGATCAGCACCGCGAGTCCGAGTCCGCCGCCGACCTGACGCGAAGTGTTCACCAGGCCCGATGCGAGACCGGCCTCGCCCTGCTTGGCTCCCTGGGTGGCGGCGATCGTCGAGGGCACGATCGACATTCCGATCCCCGCCGCCGTGAGGATGCCGGGGAGCACCACGTACAGAATCGGGCTGCCGCTGGCCGCGATCTTCGTGAACAGCAGCATGCCGAACGCCATCATCGTCAGCCCGCCGCCGAGCACGGCGCGCACGCCGAAGCGGCTGACGAGCTTGCCGGCGCTGCGCGCGACGAACATGATCGTCAGCGCCATCGGCAGGAAGCACAGCCCGGCGTGGAGCGGCGAGAGCCCGAGCACCTGCTGCAGGTAGAGCGAGCTCAGGAACCACATCGGGAACAGCGCGGCACTGAACAGGAGCACGATCCCGTTGGCGACCTGGAGCGGCTTGGTCAGATCCTTGAACGGGATCAGTGGATCCGACGCCCAGCGCGCCTCGATCAGCGTGAACAGCGCCAGCAGCGCCAGCCCGATGAGGATCGGACCGAGCGCCTGCCCGGCATGCCAGCTGCGCAGGCCGGCCTGCACGACCCCGTAGACGAGCACCATCTGGCCGACGGTGAGCGTCACTGCGCCGGCGACGTCGAAGCTCCGGCCGGCGACGTCCCGGCGCCGGTCGGTGACGACCTTGTAGGCGATGACTGCGGTGACGAAACCGATCGGGGGGTTGATCAGCAGCACCCAGCGCCAGCTGAGCGTCTCGGTGATGATCCCGCCGAACAGCACGCCGGCGGCGCCGCCCGCGCCGTTCATCGCCGCCCACAGACCGATCGCGCGGTGAAGCTGCGGGCCGGGCGGGAACGACGAGGTGATGATCGCCAGCGAGGAGGCCGCCATGAACGCGCAGCTGAACCCCTGGACGCCGCGGGCGATGACGAGCATCTCGCTGGTGGTGGAGAGGCCGCCGACGAGCGATGTGACTGAGAACAGGACGAGCGCGGAGACGAACACCCGCCGCTGCCCGAGCTGGTCGGCGGCGCGGCCGCCGAGCATCAGGAACCCGGCGAACGCGATCGCGTACGCGTCGACGACCCACTGCAGGTCGGCCGAGCTGAAGTTGAGGCTCGACTGGATCGAAGGCAGCGCGACGTTGACGATGCTCAGGTCCAGGATCACCATGAACTGGGCCACGCAGCAGACCACGAGGATCCACGTCGAGCGCGAGCCCAGCCCGGATCCGGCCGGACTCGGGTGTGCCGGCGCGCCGCCGTCCGTGGGGGTGTCAGCCCCCGCGGGAGCGCGAGCGTCGCCGTCTGCTACTGCCGCCCCTCCCGCAGCCAAGCCGTCGGTGTCCCGAGGAGCGGACGAAGTTCCAGATGCCTCCATCCGCGGCCGTAGCTTACCCTGAGACCATGGCGGAACGGGCAGCACCGGTCCTCGGCGTGGTTGTCAGGCGATTCCGAAACGTTCCGCCGCCGGGGGTGTCTTGTAATGTGAGCGCGGTAATTTTCGAGCAAGGACTGGAGCCGGATTTATGAAGAAAGCGCTGCTCAGCACGATTTTGACCGCTGTGGCGATAGCGGGGTGCGGTGGCGGCGGCTCGTCTTCGACCAGCTCGAGCAACGCGGCGGCCTCGACGCCCGTCACCACGTCGACGACGACATCGAGCATGACGACCACGACGACCACGACGACCACGACGACCACCAGGAAGAAGCCGGCCGTCCATCACCACAAGGCCCCGGTCCACAAGGCGACAACGACGGCGACCACGACCACGCACTCGGCGCCGCCACCGGTGACGACCAGTTCGCCGCCGCCGGTCACCACCACGTCGGCCCCCAAGCCGGTCGTCCCCGTCACCCCGCCGAAGACGACGGCCACCACCCAGACCACGAGCACCGGCCCCCAGGGCTACACCAGCACCAACCAGGGGTATTAGCGCCGCCGGCAGCGTCGCTCGCCGCGGTTGGGTGTTGCCCGCGCGCGTGACGACGATGTGAGGTCGCACGCCAGCAACGGTGGGCTCGAAATGTCGCCGGCGGATCGAGAGGGTTCCTGAGGACATGTCGATGTTCGTGCTTGTCGCCGGTCCGCCGGGCTCGGGTAAGAGCTCGCTGGCCGCCCCGCTCGCCGCCGAGCTCGGGCTGGCAGTGCTCGCCAAGGACGAGATCAAGGAAGCGCTGATGGGCGTGCTGGGGCCGCCGGCCACGGTCGAGGAGAGCCGGCGGCTGGGGCGCGCCGCGGTGATGGCGATGCTGGGGGTGGCGCGGTCGTGCCCGGGCGCGGTGCTCGACAGCACGTTCTATCCGTACACCGTGCCGCATCTCGAACGGCTCCCGGGGACGCTGATCGAGGTGCGCTGCCGCTGCCCGCGCGAGGTCGCGCACGCCCGCTACCGGGCCAGGAGCGATACCCGGCACGCCGGTCACCTGGACGACGAACGGCCGCCGGAGGAGCTGTGGAACGAGCATCATCTTGAGCCGCTCGGCCTGGGCCCGCTGATCGAGGTCGACACCACGCTGCCGGTCGACGTCGGCCCGCTGGCGGAACGAATCAGGGCGATGGCGGGCCGCCCGGTTTGACGCCGCGGCGCCCCGCCTGCCCGTGAGCTCGCGGGCGGGCGAAGCGCGAGCTCACGTGGTTAACCACACGGCGGTGTCGCGGGGCACGCGCCGGTCGTCGGTGAGCGGCCCGCTCGCGATCAGCAGCTCCGCTCGGTCGGGCACGGCCACCGGGTCGCCGGAGAAATTGACGATGCACGCGAATCCGGGGTCGCGGGCGAACGCGAGCGCGCCGTCCGGCGCCTGGAGCCAGCGAAGCGTGCCGTCGCCAAGCGCCGGCTGCGCCCGGCGGAGGTGCAGGGCGCGACGGTAGAGCTCGAGCATCGAGCGTTCGTCGCCCGTCTGTGCCTCGACGGTCAGCTCACGCCAGTCCGCCGGCTGGGGAAGCCAGGGCGGCGCGCTCGCATCCCGCGGGCTGAAGCCGAACGGCGGCTCATCTCCCGACCACGGGATCGGCACCCGGCAGCCGTCGCGTCCGCGTTCGGTCCGGCCCGACTGCTCCCACCCCGGGTCCTGCAGGACATCCTCGGGGAGGTCCTCCACTTCGGCGAGACCGAGCTCCTCGCCCTGATACACGTAGGCGCCGCCCGGCAGCGCGAGCATCAGCAGCGCGGCGGCCCGGGCCCGCCGGCGCCCGACCGCGAAATCGGCGGGCAGATCGGCGAGGTCGATGAGCTTGCGCAGCGGCCGGGCGCCCTGCGGACGGGCGTAGCGCGAGACCTCCCTGACCGTGTCGTGGTTGGAGAGGACCCACGTTGCCGGAGCGCCGACGGCCTCGTGGGCCGCCAGGGAGGCGATGATCGACTCGCGCATCGGCTGGGCTTGCCACGGCGCCAGCAGGAAGTCGAAGTTGAACGCGGTATGCAGCTCGTCGGCGCGTACGTACTGCGCGAGCCGCTCGGGATGGTGTACCCAGGCTTCCGCGACGAACACGCGCGGGTCGTCGTAGGTATCGGCGAGCGAGCGCCACGACCGGTAGATCGCGTGGACGTCGTCGCGGTCCCAGTGGGGGTGGTCGATCACCTCGGTGCCGCCGGGCGGCCACGCGATCGAGCCGACGTCGGGAAGGCCGTCGGCCTTGGCCAGGCCGTGAGCGACGTCGATCCGGAAGCCGTCGACCCCGAGCGCGAACCAGAACCGCATCGTCTCGTTGAACTCCTCCTGCACTTCGGGGTTGGTCCAGTCGAGGTCGGGCTGCTCGGGCGTGAACAGGTGCAGGTACCACTGGCCGGGACGGCCGTCGGTCTCGGTGACGCGGGTCCAGGCCACACCGCCGAAGTTGCTCGTCCAGTCGTTGGGGGGCGTGCTCCCGGCCGGCCCGCGGCCGTCCCGGAAGATGAACCGCGCCCGCTCGGCCGACCCCGGCGCGGCCGCGAGCGCCTCCTCAAACCAGCGGTGCTTGTCCGAGAGATGGTTCGGGACGATGTCGAGCAGCACCCTCAGCCGGTGCTCGTGCGCCTCGGCGATCATCGCCTCGGCGTCGGCCAGGGTCCCGAACAACGGCTCGATCGCGCGGAAGTCCGAAACGTCGTAGCCGGCGTCCTTCATCGGGGACGGGTACCACGGGTTGATCCAGAGCGCGTCGATGCCGAGCCCTGCCAGGTACGGCAGTCGCGAGCGCAGCCCCGGGATGTCGCCGATTCCGTCGCCGTCGCCGTCGGCGAAGCTGCGGATGTAGACCTGGTAGATGACCGCGCTCCGCCACCAGAGCGCTCCGTTCTCGGCCGGGCCCGGGGCCGTCATGCCAGCGTGACCCTGGTCGATACCGCGAGCACCGCCGACGATGAGCCGGCCGCGAGCTCGAATGTGCCGGGCTCGAGCGCCCAACCGCCGTCCTCGACGCTCCAGTGCTCGAACGCCCGCGGAGGCACGACGATCGTCGCGTTCGCTCGCTCGCCGGGGTTGGCGCGCACCGATGCGAAGCCGACCAGCCACCTGACCGGTCGTTCGATCGCGCTGCCGGGGCGGCTCGCGTAAATCTGGACGACCTCGCGGCTGCGCCGCGCCCCGGTGTTCCGAACCCCGACGGTTACACGCACCGCCTGGCCCGGCCCCGCCTGGCCCGGCGCGTCGATCGACTCGTGCTCCCACGACGAGTACCCCAGGCCGTGTCCGAACGGGAACAACGTGGCGGGGCCGGCGCGTCGCGGGTCGCGGTAGCCCACCGACAGCCCCTCGTCGTACCGCAGCACGCCGTCGATGGGCCGTGTGGACGGCAGTCCCTCCGGCGTGGCCGGCCACGTCGTCGGCAGCCGGCCGTCCGGTTCGGTCATCCCGAGGACGACGTCGGCGAGGGCGTTCCCGAACTCCTGTCCCGGGAACCAGGCGATCAGCACCGCGGCGACGTCGTCCGCCCACGGCATCAGCACGGGCGCACCTGCGTTGACCACGACGAGTGTGTTCGGGTTTGCGGCGGCGACGCGCCGCACGAGCTCGTCCTGGCGACCGGGCAGCGACAGCGAAGCGCGATCGAAGCCCTCGCTCTCCACTTCCTCGGTGGTGCCGACGACGAGGACGGCGGCGTCCACCGCGCCGGCGACGGCGGTCGCGTGCTCGATCTCCCGATCATCGCCGCGGTAGGGCGGTGCCAGGTTCAGCTGAAAGTTGACGCCGACGGCGCCCGGCTCGTCCGGAAGCGGCCCAACGTCGTGCGCGAGCAGGATCCCGATCTCCTCGCCGGCGCCCAGCTCGACGTCGTGGGTCGTCTGCGGCGGCACCATGATCCCCTCGACGATGTCCGCGCCGGGGCGGAGCTCGAGCTGCTCGTCGAACGCGATCTCGCCGCCGACCGACATCTGGTAGCGGCCGAGCCCGGACGCGCCGACGGTGTACGTGCCTGGCTCGGTCGCCCGCAGCACGGCGTCGACCTCGATCCGCGCGATCGCCCCCTCGTGGTCGAACGACCCAAGCCAGGTGAAGGCGCAGCCGCGGCGGCGCTCGCTCGCGAGCACGGTTCCGTCCGCGTCGAGGAAGCGAACCTCGACCCCCGGCTCGTCGGCCCCGGGCACGCGCAGCCACTCGGCTCCGGCAACCGGGACGCGGGTGGTCGCCCGCACGCCGACCCCGTGGAGGATCTCGACGCCCGGGTCGAGCGCGGCCCGGAGGCCTTCGAGCGGCGAAACCGCGTAGGGCGGAAATACGGTCGCGCTCCCGCCACCGAGCGTCCTGGCCGCACCCGCGTTCGGGCCGATCACCGCGATCCGCCGCAGCGCGCCCGGGTCGAGCGGCAGCAGGCCCTGGTCGTTGCGGGCGAGCACGAAGCCCGCCGCCGCGGTCCGGCGGAGCGTGGACGCGATCTCGGCGTCGTCGTAGGTCGGGGCCGGCGCCGGAGTGGTCGGGTCGAGCGCCCCGACCCGGGCGGCCAGGCGCAGGATCCGCTGAACCTTGTCGTCGATGGTCGCTTGGTCGACGTCTCCGGCGCGGACCGCCGCCACGAGTGCGTCGCCCCATGGCCCGACCGGGCCGGGCATCGCCAGGTCGAGCGCGGCGCGGGCGGACGCCTCGGTGGAGCGGGTCGCGAACCAGTCGGACATGACCAGCCCGTCGAACCCGAGCTCGCGCTGGAGGAGGTCCCGGAGCAGCGCGCTCTCGGTCATCGGCTCTCCGTTGACGCCGTTGTAGGCGGCCATCACCGACCAGACGCCGGCCTCGCGGACGATCGCCTCGAACGGCGCCAGGTACAGCTCGCGCAGCGTGCGCTCGTCGACGCGCGCGTCGAGGGTCATCCGTTCGGTCTCGGAGTCGTTGGCGACGAAATGCTTGACGGTGGCGCCGACGCCGGCGTCCTGGATCCCGCACACGTAGCTGACCCCGATCCGCGCGGTCAGGAGGGGATCCTCGCTGAAGCACTCGAAATGCCGCCCGCCGTAGGGGGTGCGGTGGAGGTTGACCGTCGGCGCGAGCACGACATGCACGCCCTTGCGCCTGGCCTCGGATGCGAGCAGGCCGCCGAGTTCCTCGACGAGCTCTTCGTCCCACGTGGCCGCAAGCGCGGTCGGCGAGGGCACGTTCGCGGACGGGTCCCGCTCGTCCCACCGCTCGCCGCGCACGCCGGCGGGACCGTCGGACACGACCAGGCGGCGGAGGCCGACGGCCGGCTCCGGGTGCAGCGACCAAAAGTCAGCGCCGGTGAGCAGGCGAACCTTCTGCTCGAGCGACAGCGACGCGACGCGCGCGGCCAGCTCGGAGTCGTCAACGGCAGGCGTGGCAGCGGCCGACTGGGTCATCCCGGGGGCCTTTCTACCGCTCACCGGGCACACAGCCCAAACACCGTTCGGACATCGCGAACGCGACGGTGCAAGAGCAGCGGCGACGTCAGGTCGTCGCGCGCTCGATCACAGTCAGCGGCGCGAGCTCCTCGGTCGGCTCGGCACCGTCCCCGTCGATCGCGGCCAGGAGCAGGTCGACGCCCCGTGCCCCGGTTTCCCGCAACGGCTGGCGGACCGTGGTCAGCCCGAGTACCTGGGACACCTCGATGTCATCGAAGCCGATCACGGCCAGGTCCTCGGGCACGCGAAGGCCCTTGGCCCGGGCGGCTTGCGAGCACGCCCATCGCCTGCACGTCCGAGGCGGCGAAGATCGCGGTCGGACGGTCCGGCAGGTTGAGGAGCCGCTCGGCCGACTCGCGCGCCTGCTCGCGCCCGTGCGGCGCCCGGACCTCGAGCGCGCCGTTGCGCCTGATCCCAGCGCGGCGCAACGCCCGGGCCATCCCCTGGCGGCGTCGCTCGCTCGACGTGAACCCGAACGGGCTCACGGCGTCACCGACGAAGCCGATCTCCGTGTGTCCCTTCGCGAGAAGGTGCTCGGTCGCCAGGGTACCCCCGAGAGTGTCGTCGATCACGACGCGCGGCAACTCCGGGTGGACGACGTCGACGAGCACGACCGGCAGACCCTCGCGCCGCAGGCTCTCGACCTCCTCGTCGGTGGGGCGCAGCGACATCACCAACAGTCCGTCGACCCGGTCGGTGCGGGCGAAGCTGCGGAACGCGTCCTCGCGCTGAACCAGGGTCTCCACGTCGAACAGGACCAGGTCGTAGTCGCCGTGATCGCGAAGCTGGTCGACGACGCCGCGCAGTCGCTCCAGCACCGAGGCGCTGGTGAAGAACGGAGCGACCACGCCGATCATCTGTGTGCGCCCCAGCGATAGGTTGCGCGCGGCGGAGCTCCGCCGGTAGCCCAGCTCGTCAATCGTCCGGCGGACCCGCCGACGCGCTTCGTCGCTGACCAACGGGCTGTCGTTCAGCACTCGCGAGACCGTTCCGACCCCTACCTTCGCGTGGCGCGCGACGTCGCGGATGGTCGGCGCGCGATCGCGGGATCTGGGTGGAACCGGATCCATCAACAGAGCAGCGTAACTCCGCAGTCAACGATGTCGGACTTGACTCCGCGTCCCGGGCATGAAATAGTGGAACCGGTTCCAGTTTCCACGCTCGGACCGGATGGTGGCCCGTCCTCTCGGTGGTGCGGGCGAGCATTGACATTGAACGGCTGCGGGAAATGATCAAACGAGTGAGGAGCAGGCCGTCGACGTGCTAGGCGCGGACGCGCAGCCGTGTGCGCCTGGCCTCGCGGGCCCGCGCAGCGGAGGTGCGATCGTCGTTGCCGCAGACGCGATCGTCGACTTCGTGCTCGATCCCGGTGGCGGCGCGACGCCTCATCTCGTGCAGAGTGCGGGTTCGCCGTCGTGTTGGCGGGTAGGACTTTCGAGCACGCGTGTGCGGAGCCTCCATGCGCCGCGAAGGTGGATGCGGAGTGGCGCGTCGCATGGTGATTGCTTCAGATCGAGGAGAAGGCGATGCTAGGCACACTCGCGAGAGCGGGCGCGGTGCTCGAGCTGTTCACGACCGAGGAACCCGAGTGGGGGGTGACGGCCACGGCGCAGCGGCTCGGAATCGGGAAGTCGCTCGCCCACGACGTGCTCGCGAGCCTGGCGGGGATCGGGCTGCTGCAGCGGGTGGGGCACGGCAGGTACCGACTCGGCTGGCGGACGGTGACGCTCGCTTCGGTTTTGCTGCGAACGAGCGAGCTCAAGGCGCACGCGCGGCCGGTGGTTCGCGATCTGGCCGAGCGCCAGGGCCTCACGGTGAGCCTCGCCGCCTGGGATTGCGGGCGGATCATCTACATCGACCGGCGTTACAGCGCCCGGCGCACGGGCCCCTGCGGCCCCGCGGCGGGAACCGCCGCTCCGCTGAACGGCAGCGCCGCTTCGAAGGTGCTGCTCGCGAGCCGGCCCCGTGAGGAGATCAAGACGCTGTGGTGCGACGGATTCGTCCACACCAGGCACGCATCGGTCGACGAGCTCGAGCTCGATCTCGAGGTGGTCCGGCGACACGGCTGGGCGCACAACGGCGCCGAGGAGCCTTACGGCAGCAGCGCGGTCGCGGCACCGGTTCGCGACGCCGATGGGAACGTCGCGGCGGCGATCAGCCTCGACCTGCTCAACCCGTTCTCGACGTCGAACATCGACCTCCATGCGCGAGCTGTCGTGGCCGCGGCGTCGCGGATCTCAGCGGCGATCCGGCACCACGCGCTCGCGGTCTGACACCGGGCGCGTGAGGTGCCGGAGCCGTGGTGGCTACTCGCTTCTGGCCGAGAACGTATCGGTGAACTGCTGAAGCGGGCTCGGCTCCTCGGGAGGCGTGACTACGTGGACCGGGAGGCCGAGCGCTTCCACCCGCGTCGGGAGGTCCTTCTGAAGCCACTCGGACCGGCGCTTGGGCAGCGTCGAGATCAGGATGTCGTCGTAGTTGGCCGCCGGCGATCTCCGCCTTGATCGACTCGAACGCATCCTGGCCGCCGACGTGCCCGTCGACGGTCGTGCCGGCAGCTCTCCCGAGCAGCTTGGTCGCGGTCGCGATCGACCAGTCGGCGCCCTGGCTCTGGTTGACGTTCGGGATCAGCAGGCTGAAGGTGGTGGGGCGCTCGGTCGCGAGGCGTTTGACCTCCTGGAGGAGGAATGGCGTCGAGGCGGTCAGGTTCGCCACGATCAGAGTGCGATGCGGAGTTGCCGTCTCCATGAGTCTCCCCTCGCTGAGAATTTGGCGGGCGCGAGTGTCTCAGCCCGTCTTCGGGAGGGTCAAGATCCGTTCGACAATGCCGGAACGCGTTACAGCTTGTACTCGCGCAGCCCTTGCCAGTACTGGCGCGCGCAGAACCGCTCGAGACGCCAGAACGCGAGGCCGACGGCGGCCATCAGGACGCCGAAACCGGCCAGCCCGCCGAACGTGCTGCTGACGAACGGCACGATCGCCATCAGCCCACACCAAAGCGCGAGCCACGCCAGCGCGCGCCACGGGACCATGTGCCAGTCCAATCCCCGGCGCTTTCGGATCGCGTCCTCGGATGGTTCGCTCCCCGACTCGGGTGGTTCCCAGCCGCTGCCGTGCACTAGGCCGAAGACGAGCACGTCACTCCTCTCCCGCCGATTCCGATCTGAGACTCCACATCGTCGATCCGCTCAGCGCCGGACTCGCTGGACACGGTCCCGGCGGCCTCGAGCTTCTCGAGCTCGCCCCGGAACTCGTGATACGAGATCATCCCGACCTCGGCCAGCGTCCCGTAGCCGACGCGCTCGTACAGGTCCGAGGTGCTTATCGGATCGATCGTCAGGACCCCGAGGAGCACCGACTCGCGCGACATACGGGATACGTTACTCCGGTCGAGTGACTGCGCAAGGTCGCGCTGGATTTACCAGCGAATGGAGTGAGACCGACCTCGTCCGGCATAGCCGAACGAGGCTGTTCACAAAATCTTCCCAGCGGTACAACACGGCCCGCTACGCGCCCGGCCCGGACCGAGTGAGGAGAGGATCTTGTGAGCCAAGCGTCTGCGAACTCGCCTGGAAGTAGGGTCGTGCGACTCGTCACCGCGATCGCGATCGGGGCCTTGTGCGCGCTGTGGATCGCGGCCTGCGGCTCCTCAGGCGCCGCGCACGGGCCGGCGTCGATCGTCTACTACAGCCCGCTCGACCCGGGTGGGACGAACGTGAAGGCGGCCGCGACCTGCAGCAAGCAGTCGAACGGCGCCTACAACATCACGATCACCCCCGAGTCCAGCAGCGCGGATGCGTCGCGCCAGCTGGCGGTGCAGCGCCTGGCCGCGCACGACCCCGACTACTCGCTGCTCAACATGGACACGATCTGGACGTCCGAGTTCGCGGCCGCCGGGTGGATCAAGCCGATCACCGGCGCCGCGCGCCAGGAGGCCCTCCAGGGCGTGCTCCCGATCGCCGCCCAGTCGGCCGAGTACAAGGGGACGCTGTACGCGATACCGCTGAATACCAACGCGCAGTTGCTGTGGTACCGCAAGGACTTGCTCGCGCAGATTCACCAGCCGCCCCCGACGACCTGGGCGCAGATGATCGCCGACGCGCAGAAGCTGCCCGCAAGCGAAGGCCTGATCGAGGAGCAGGGCGCGCAGTACGAGGGTTACACGGTGTGGTTCAACAGCGTGCTGGCCTCCGCGGGCGGCGAGGTCGTGAACGCCCAGGACAAGCCGGCGCTCGGCGAGCCGGCGGTGGTGGCGGCGACGGTCCTCAAGGACGTCGCCACCTCGGGCCGTGCCGATCCGTCGCTGGCCGCCAACCAGGAGAACCAGGGCGACCTGGCCTTCCAGGCCGGGAAGGCCGCGTTCATGCTCAACTGGCCGTACGTCTACGCTGCCGGACGCACCGCGGCGGCGACGAGCGCGACGGCCAAGAAGGTGCAGGAGAATACGGGCTGGGCCCCCTACCCCGCGGTGTATCCGAACGTGCCCGGCAAGTCGTCGGTCGGCGGCGCCAACATCGGCATCTCGGCGTACACCAAGTACCCGAAGCAGGCGCTGGCGGCCGCACTGTGCATGACCCGGTACTACTGGGAGAACCAGGAGGCGATCAACGAGGGGCTCCCGCCGGTGACGATCGCCTCCTATAGCAACCCGGCCGTGGTCAAGCAGTATCCGTTCGCCGCGATCCTGCTCAAGCAGCTCGAGAACGCCACCAACCGCCCCGAGACGCCGTACTACTCGGACGTGACGCTGGCGATCCAGCAGACGCTCCATCCGGCCTCGGGAATCAATCCGGTGTCTGACATCAGCAGTCTACGTTCCTGTCTGTCCACGCTACTCAAGGGAGGTCTGTGCTGATGGCCACCGTCGCCGGAACCCCCGCAACGACACCGGTTGCCGCACCGCCGAAGACGGGCGGGCTGACCGAGCGCGCCAGGGCCGAGCGCAAGCTCGGGCTGATGCTCGTGGCGCCGTCGGTGATAGTCATGATCCTCGTAGCCGGGTTCCCGATCCTGTACGCGTTCTGGCTGTCACTGCATCGCGCCGATCTGAGGTTCCCGCACCTCACGGCATGGATCGGCCTGGACAACTACATCTCGGTCCTGAGCTCGCACACCTGGTGGACCGACTTCTTCAACACGGTGATCATCACCGTGTTCTCGGTGGCGCTCGAGCTCGCGCTCGGGCTGCTGATCGCCGAGGCGATGTACCGCGCGCTGTACGCGCGCACCTGGATCAGGGTGGCGGTGCTGGTCCCGTACGGCGCGGTCACTGTGGTGTCCGCGTTCGCGTGGTCGCTGGCGTTCAACCCGACGACCGGGTTCGCCACCCAGTGGCTGGGCCTGTCCACGCCGCCACTGACGACTCGGGCGGGCTCGTTCGTGATCATCATCCTCTCGGACGTGTGGAAAACGACGCCCTTCATTTCGCTGCTGATGCTCGGCGCGCTCGCGCTCGTTCCCGAGGATCTGTACAAGGCCGCCAAGGTCGACGGCGCGACCGCCTGGCAGCGGTTCTGGCGGATCACGATTCCGCTGATCAAACCGGCACTGGCGGTGGCCGTGCTGTTCCGGGCGCTCGATGCGTTCCGGATCTACGACGCGGTGTACATCATCACCAACGGCGCCAACAACACCGCGAGCGTCTCGCTGCTCGGCTACCAGGTCCTGATCGGCCGGCTCGACCTCGGGCTCGGTTCGGCGATCGCTGTCCTGATCTTCCTGTGCGTGTGCATTATCGCGGTCGGGTTCTTCCGGCTCCTTGGTGCCAATCCTCAGCGGAGGTGATACGACGTGGAGAGTGAAAACACACCCGCACGCAAGACGCTCTGGGTTCTGGCGGTAATCGCCGTCCTGGCGTACGCCCTGTTCCCGGTCGTGTGGATCATCTCGCTGTCGCTGAAGACGCCGGCATCGATCGGCGACGGCTCGTTCCTTCCGACTCACGCGACGTTCAGCAACTACACCGCGGCGTTCAACACCGATTTCTTCCCGCCGGCGCTCCGGAACTCGATCGGGATCGCCCTGATCACGACCGTGCTCGCGCTGTGTCTCGCGTCGGCGGCCGCGTACGCGATCACGCGGCTCGACTTCCCGGGGAAGACGCTGATCCTCGCGGGTGCCCTCGCGGTCACGATGTTCCCGGCGATCTCGATCGTCGGCGGGCTCTACAACGTGTGGCGGAACGTCGGCCTGTTCGATACGTGGCCCGGGCTGATCCTGCCGTACCTCACCTTCTCGCTGCCGCTGTGCATATACATCCTGTCCGCGTTCTTCAGGGAGATACCCTGGGACTTGGAGAAGGCCGCCCAGATGGACGGGGCGACGCCGCTGCAGGCGTTCCGGCAGGTGATCCTGCCGCTCGCGATGCCGGGTGTGTTCACGGCCGGGATCCTCGCCTTCATCGCGGCGTGGAACGACTTCCTCTACGCCAACGTCCTGACGACGTCGAACGCAGCACGGACCGCGCCGGTCGCGATGGCGTACTTCCAGGGCGCGTCGCAATTTCAGCAGCCGGCCGGCGCGATCGCCGCGGGAGCCGTCGTCGTCACCGTGCCGATTCTGATCATGGTGTTGATCTTCCAGCGACGGATCGTTTCCGGGCTCACCGCCGGGGCCGTCAAGGGGTAAAGGAGCGGAAATGTCCGAAATCGTTCTCGACAACGTCGTCAAGCGCTATCCGGACGGCTTCGAGGCCGTCAAGAACCTCAACCTGAGCATCGGCGACGGGGAGTTCATGATTCTCGTCGGGCCCTCCGGGTGTGGAAAGTCGACGGCGCTGAATATGGTCGCCGGGCTCGAGGACATCACCGCGGGTGAGCTGCGGATCGGGGGCAAGGTCGTCAACAAGGTGGCGCCGCGCGACCGCGACATCGCGATGGTGTTCCAGAGCTACGCGCTGTATCCGCACATGACCGTGCGCGAGAACATGGCGTTCGCGCTCAAGCTCAAGAAGGCGCCCAAGGCGGAGATCGACAAGAAGGTGCAGGACGCGGCCGACATCCTCGACCTCACCGAGCACCTCGCGCGCAAGCCCGCGAACCTTTCCGGCGGCCAGCGCCAGCGCGTCGCGATGGGGCGCGCGATCGTCCGCGACCCGAAAGCGTTCCTGATGGACGAGCCCCTCTCCAACCTCGACGCCAAGCTGCGCGTGCAGATGCGCTCACAGGTCGCGCGAATCCAGCGCAAGCTCAACACGACGACGGTCTACGTCACCCACGACCAGACCGAGGCGATGACGCTCGGGGACCGCGTCGCGGTCATGCTCAGCGGCCTGCTTCAGCAGGTGGGCTCGCCGATGGAGCTGTACAACAACCCGGCGAACCTGTTCGTGGCCGGGTTCATCGGCTCCCCGGGCATGAACTTCATGCCGGCCACGCTCACCAACGGCTCGGTCCATCTCCCTATGGTCGACGTCACGCTCCCGCAGGAGGTGCGCGAGCTGCTCGGGCGCCAGCCGGACGGCCGCCGCGTGATCGCCGGCATCCGCCCCGAGGACTTCGAGGATGCGACGAAGGTCGACAACGAGAGCCGCGCCCGGGGGGCCACGTTCAGGTCCAAGCTCGACCTCGTCGAGGCGATGGGCGCCGAGTACTACGCGCACTTCGGGATCAAGGGCGGCGAGATGGTGCAGTCCGAGGAGCTTCAGGACCTGCGCCAGGACGCGGGCGGCGTCCAGGAGCTGACCGACTCCGGCGAGACCGTGCTCGTGGCGAGGCTCAGTCCCGAGAGCCAGGCCAGGTCCGGCGAAGAGGCGGAGCTCTGGCTCGATGCGACGAGGATGCACTTCTTTGACGAGCAGTCGGGCGAGGCGCTCACCTCCTCGCGCTGACCTTCTAGCTCCCCAGGGCCGATGGCCCCGAAGATCGCCATCATCGGTGCGGGCTCGACCGTTTTCGCGCGCAACCTGATCGATGACCTGTTGCGCTTTCCCGCGCTCACAGACGGGACCACGCTCGCGCTCATGGACATCGATGCCGAGCGGTTGGCGACCTCGGAGATGATGGCGCGCCGGTTGTGCGCGGCCCGGGGCGCCCGCGTCGACGTGGAGGCGACCGATGACCGGCGGCCCGCGCTCGACGGCGCCGACTACGTCATCACGTGTTTTCAGGTCGGTGGCCTCCATCCCGCGACGATGGTCGACTTCATCGTCCCCAAGCGCTATGGGATCCACCAGACGATCGCCGACACGCTCGGCATCGGCGGGATTATGCGCGGTCTGCGGACGATCCCGGTGCTGCTCGAGGTCTGCCGCGACATGGGGGAACTTTGCCCTGATGCCCTGCTTCTCCAGTACGTCAACCCGATGGCGATGCTGTGCTGGGCCGTCGCCGAGGCCAGCTCGATCCGCACCGTGGGACTGTGCCACTCGGTCCAGCACACCGCGGCCCAGCTTGCGGGCGTGCTGGGGGTCGAGCCCGCGGAAGTCGAGTACCTGGTGGGGGGGATCAACCACCTCGCGTTCTTCCTGTCGCTCGAGCGCTGCGGTGAGGATCTCTACCCGCGACTGCGCGAGCTGGTCGAGGCCGACCGCGTGCCTCCCAAAGACCTTGTCCGGTTCGAGGTCCTGCGCCACCTCGGCTACTTCGTGACCGAGTCCTCCGAGCACTTCGCCGAGTACGTGCCGTGGTTCATCAAGTCGGCCCGGCCGGACCTGATCGATCGCTATGCGATCCCGCTCGACGAGTATCCGCGGCGCTCCGACCGCCAGCTCGAGGAGTGGGCGGCGCTACGCGCCGGCCTGCAGAACGGCGGCGTGGTCAAGGCGGAGCGAAGTAACGAATACGGCGCCGACATCATCAACGCCTGCGAAACCGGAGAGACGTTCGCATTCAACGGCAACGTGCCGAACGCGACCGCCGGCGGGCGGCTGATCGACAACCTACCCGGCGAGTGCTGCGTCGAGGTGCCGTGCGTCGCGGGTGGTTCCGGGGTCGAGCCGCGTGCGATCGGCTCGTTGCCACGGCATCTCGCCGCCCTCATCCAGACGAACGTCAACGTCCAGGGCCTGACCGTGGCCGCGGCGCTCACCGGCCGCCGCGAGCCCGCGTACCACGCGGCGATGCTCGACCCGCACACTGGGGCCGAGCTTCCGCTTGACGAGATCGAGGAGCTCGTCGACGAGCTGCTGTGGGCGCACGGGGATCTCGTCCCACCGCTCGTGCTGTGAGATTCGCCGGCGCCCGCCCCGAGGATCGCTTGCTGGATTTGCGGCCATAGTGCCCACTTTTCCAGCAACCGCCGGCGCGGTCAGGCCTCGGCCGGCTCGAGCGGGAGCGGGGAGGACGGCTTGAGCTCCTCGAGCCGGAGGAACGTGATCACGCGCGCCGCGCCACCGCGCGTCGACAGGCGCACGAGCACGCGCTGGAGCTGGGCGACCTCGCGCGCGACCACCAGCAGCATCGCGTCGGTCTCGCCGGTCACCCAGTCGGCCGAGATCACCTCGGGCATCGCCCGGATGGCCTCGCCGAAGCGGCGGTGGGCGGTGTCGCCGTGGTACTGGAGCGTCACCGCGACGTAGACCTGGAGCGGGAATCCGGCTTCGGCCGAATCGAGCCGGGCCTGGATGCCCCGGACGATCCCCGACTCCTTCAGCCGGCGTACCCGGTGCAGCGTGGCGGCGGGGGAGAGGCCGACGATCCGCGCGAGCTCGACGTTCGGCCGATCCGCGTCGGTTTGGAGCTCCTGGAGCAGCGTAGTATCAATCAAATCAAGCGAAATGGGCATTTCGCAAAATATTTCATCGTGAGAAGCCCGATATGTCAAATCGAAGGTGGATATTTGCGGCAAATAGCCGATCCTGATTCGTATGAGCAGGACCAACCGTTCAGCGATCTTCGCGCTCGCCACAGCCGGCACGCTGTGGGGCCTCAACGTGCCCCTGACCAAGCTGGCGCTCGGCTGGCTCGCCCCGGGCTGGCTCACGGTCGTGCGGTTCGCGGTCGCGGCGCCGGTGCTGGCGCTCGCCGGCCGGCGCGGGCTACGTGACGCCATGGCGCCGCGCGTGCTCGCCTCGGGGGCGATGGGGTTCGGAGGCGTGATCGTGCTCCAGAACGCCGGCATCGAGCACACGAGCGTCAGCCATGCCGCGGTAGTGCTCGGCGCGGTTCCGGTGCTCGTCGCGCTGATCGCGGCGGGGCTCGGCCAGACCACCACGCGTCCTCTGACGTGGGCCGGCTACGGTGTCGCGCTCGTCGGGATCGCGTTCGTTGCCGGCGCCGGCGGAGGCGGCGCGACCGCGCACGGCGACCTGCTCGTGATGGCGTCGGTCGTCCTGTCGGCGACGTTCGTCGCGATTCAGCCGCGGCTGCTCGCGGGGCGGGACGCCGCCGCCGTGACCGCGGTGCAGTTCGCCGGCGGCGCGCTCGTCGCCGTGCCGGTGGCGGTCCTGACCGAGGGCATGCCGCACGCGCCCGGGACGGCGATGCCGGTGCTGGCGCTCGCGGCGCTGGCGCTCGCCGGGACGCCGCTGCCGTTCTGGCTGTTCGCGTTCGGCCAGGCCCGCGTGCCCGCAGAGCTAGCCGGCGCGTTCCTCAACCTCGAGCCGGTCGTCGGGGCCGCCGCCGGCTGGCTCGCGCTCGGCGAGCCGGCGACCGTGTGGCAGATCGTCGGCGTCGGCGCGGTGCTCCTCGGCGTCGCGATGAGCACCACCCCGGCCAGGCCGCCGGACGCCCGGGAGCCGGTCGTCGGACCGGTCGTCACGCGTCTCGCCTACAAGCTTCTTACGTTGAGACCGTGAGACGGCGGCCTGTGTCCGATCCACAGGCACCGCCGCCCCGCCCTCCGTCGTCACCCAAACGGGATGAGGTTCGGCGCCGGCGCGGCTGGGACGATCGCCGGGATCGTTGACCGACCGACGGGAGACAGGCATCCCATGAGCGAGCCCGACACACTGCTGGTGCTTGCCGCTTCATACGACGACGTGGCCGAGGCCGAGGCCGACTACGAGGCGGTGAAGGCGCTGTACCACGAGATCAAGACCTCGCACGAGTTCGACGCCGCGGTCGTCGCGCGGACCGAGGACGGCAAGCTCGAGGTCGTCAAGAAGCACGAGCAACCGACACGTCACGGCGCGGCGCACGGGCTTGGTTGGGGCCTCGCGATCGGCGCGGTCTGCGCGATCCTGCCCGGGATCGGTCTGCTCGGGGGGCTCGTCGTCGGCGGCGCCGGCGGGGCGGCGATCGGCGCCGTCACCGGTCACATCAAGGGCGGCATGGACAACAGCGACCTGAAGGGGCTCGGGGAAGTCCTCGACCAGGGCCAGGCGGGTCTGATCGTGGTGTACGCGACCAACATGGCCGATCAGGTGGCCGCGAACATCAAGGCCGTCAACCGCTTCGTCTCGAAGGAGATCGACGCCAACGCCGACGAGCTCGCGAAGCAGCTGCAGGGGGCGGGAAGCGCCAGCTGATCACGGCGCCGGGAGCACCCGAAGCGCTGTTGCGCCGACATAGCCGACCCGTCATGCTCCGCGGGTAGTGGTTGAACAGTAAGGGGGTCATCCGTGGCTACGGATTACGACGTGGTGGTAGTGGGCGCGAGCATCGCCGGATGCACGACGGCGACGTTGCTCGGACGGGCGGGGGCGCGCGTTGCCGTGCTCGAGCAGCGGCCGGACCCAGCCGCCTACAAGACGATCTGCACGCATTTCATACAGCCGAGCGCTACGCCGACGATCGAGCGGCTCGGACTGGCCGAGCGGATCGAGGCAGCCGGCGGCGTTCGCAACGGCGTCGAGCTGTGGACGCGGTTCGGGTGGATCCGCCCGCGACTGGCGGAGGACTACGCATACCCGCGCTACGGGTACGACATCAGGCGGGAGAAGCTCGATCCGATGGTGCGCGAGCTCGCGGCTGAGACGCCGGGCGTGGAATTGCTGTTTGGGGAAACCGCCACGGCGCTGCTGGGCGCGAACGGCCGGCCGGCCGGCGTGCGGGTCGCCGACCGTGAGCGGCACGAACGTGAGATCTCGGCACGGGCGGTCGTCGCCGCCGACGGCCGCGACTCGCGTATCGCGGAGCTGTCGGGCGAAAAGACTCGAGTGATGCGGAACGGGCGGTTCGCCTACTTCGCGTACTACCGCAATCTGCCCCTGCCCACCGGCGATTCGATGATGATGTGGCTGCTCGATCCCGACATCGCGTACGCATTCCCGCAGGACGACGGGATCACGCTGATGGCCACGTTCCAGACCAAGGACCGGGAACCGTGGTTCAGGCGCGATCTCGATGAGAACTTCGAGGCCTATTTCCGCGGGCTGCCGAACTGCCCTGATCTCGCGACCGGCGAGCGGATCTCGAGGATCCTCGGCAAGCTCGAGATGCCGAACACCACCCGGCGGGCGGGTCGCCCGGGGCTCGCGTTCGTCGGGGACGCCGCGATGTCGGCGGACCCGGCGTGGGGCGTTGGGTGCGGATGGGCGTTCCAATCCGGCGAATGGCTCGCCGACGAGCTGGCGCCGGCGTTCGGCAGCGGCTCCTCCGACGCCGACCTCGACGCCGACCTCGACGCCGGGATCGGCGCCGGGATCGACGCCGGGATCGACGCCGGGATCGAGCGCTACCGCAAGCGTCACCGCCGGCAGTTGCTCGGCCACTTCCTGATGACCTCCGACTATTCGACTGGGCGCCGGTTCAATCCGATCGAGCGAATGCAATTCTCGGCAGCGGCCAGGGACGATCGGGTCGCCAACGGGTTCGCCGCGTTCGGCGGGCGCTCCGTAAGGCCGAACGACCAGGAGTTCGCGCGCCTGATGGGGCGCGCGATCAAGGTCAGCGCCCGCCGCGGGGACGGGGCGCCGCTCCAGCCGCTGGCGGGCGCGCACGCGGACGGGACGCCGCCTCCCGCGTGCGTCGTCACCACGCGGCCGACGATCGACGGTCTCGTCACCCCGGTGTCGTCGGTCGGCGATCCGGACTCCGCCGAGGCGGTCGTGTTCGTCCACGGCAACCCGGGCTCACGTCGCGACTGGGATGACCTGCTGAGCCGCGTGGCGCCGTTCGCGCGCGCGGTCGCGCCCGATATGCCCGGGTTCGGCCATGCGGAGCGGCCGCGGGACTTCACCTACACGGTCGAGGGCTACGCGCGCTTTCTCGGGTCCGCGCTCGACCAGTTCGGGGTCGACCGCGCACATCTGGTGCTCCACGACTTCGGTGGCCCGTGGGGCCTCGAGTGGGCGATCGCCAATCCGGACCGGTTCGCGAGCGCCGTCCTGATCAACACCGGCGCGCTGGTCGACTACCGCTGGCACTACCTGGCGAAGATCTGGCGCACGCGCGGCGCCGGCGAGGCGTTCCAGGCGACCACCACCCGGTCAGGGTTGAGGATGGCGCTGCGCCATGGAAATCCTCGCGGCCTGCCGCGCGCGTTCGTCGATCGGATGTACGACGACAGCGACGCCGGGACGACCCGGGCGGTGCTCAGCCTGTACCGGGCGACGGATGATCCGGGCGGCGTTGGGCGCCGGCACGCCACGGCGCTGGCGCCGCTCGACCGACCCGCACTCGTCGTGTGGGGCGCGCGCGATCCGTACCTCCCGGTGGCGCTGGCGGAGCGGCAGCAGGAGGCATTCCCGAGCGCCGAGATCGCGATCCTCGAGGACAGCGGGCACTGGCCGTTCGCCGACGATCCCGATGCCGTCGGGCGGCACGTCGAGCGGTTTCTGCGAGGGGTGGTCGCCGGCGAGCGGACGGCCGCGCCGGCGCCCGGCGACTAGTGCCCCGACGCTAGCCCTCGTCTCCGTACTCGGCGAGCTCGGCGAGCTCCACCGCGGCGCCGAGCGCCTTGACCATGCGCCCCGCCGCGGCCGCGACCCGCGCGGTGCCGACGATCGGCGCGACGCCGGCTAGAACGCCCATCACCTGATCGCTGCTGACGCCAACCTCGCCGGCGGCGCCGAGGTTCAGCAGGTAGGACGCCGGCGGGGCGTCGACGGCGACGAGCGCAGCCACGCGGACCAGCATCAGCGTCTGCTCGTCAAGGCTGGACGTCTCCATCGAGTCTACGGTCATCCTGCCGAGCAGGTCGAGGAGGGGGGTGTCGGATGGCTGCGCGGACATAGGCTTCCTCTCGGTCGAGTCGGTGGCGACGTGGCAGCTTGCATCACGAGATGCGGACCGTCGTCATCCGATTTGGGTGAACCGCCGGCCGTCGCGGCGTGCGAATCTGAACTGTGAGCCCGACCTCGCTCGAGGATCTCGATCGCCGCCAGCAGCGGCGGGTCATCGGCCGCTCGGCGCTCCGGATCCTCGTCAGCATTGTGCTGCTGATCGCGCTCTACGGCGCGCTGCCGGCCGCGGACCGGACGGGGCTCGGAACGCTGGTGAAGCTCTTGGTCGGCCTGCTCATCTTCGGGGCGGTGCTGGGCTGGCAGGTGCTCAAGATCGTGGGGGCCGAGCATCCCGAGCTGCGCGCGGCCGAGGCGCTGGCGATCTCGGTCCCCGCCGTGCTGATCGTGTTCGCGTTCACGTACCTGTCCCTCTCGCACTTCCGGCCGGCGAGCTTCTCCGAACGACTGGACCACGTCGGCGCGATGTACTTCACGATCACCGTGGTCAGCACGGTCGGGTTCGGCGACATCGTCGCTAAGACCCACGCCGCGCGCATCTTGGTCTCGTTCCAGATCATGCTCGACCTCGTCCTGCTGGTTGGGATCGTGCGGGCGGTGTTCTTCGCGGCGCAGGTCGGGGTTCGCCGGCGCCAGCTCGAGCGCGAGTCGGCTACGAGCGAGACCTCCATCGCTTCGGGATCAACCAGCCAAAGTCCAGACTGAGGCGGCCTTCGCTGCCCACCACGAACACGCTGCGGATCCCGACGGCCAGGTAGCCGATCACCGCGATCCTGGGAAACAGGAACACTCCAAACAGGATCGCCGCCGCGTATAGCGACGTGCTCACCCAGGCGCGCCAGCCCGTGAGCCGCGGTCGTGCCGGCGCGCGTCGCACCGGGTCCGCGGACGGATCCATTTGAAGCTCAGGCCGTGATGCCGCGTAGCTCTGTAATGCCCGCAGCACCAGCTCGATCACGAGTGCCGCAGCGCCATAGAAGACGACCGCGGTGCGCTCCGAGTTACCGCCGTGGTGCAGGGCCTGCGCCAGCACGCTGGTCGGAAACGGCAGGAACGCCGCCGTCATGAGCAGCAGCAGGTTCAGGCGCAGGAGCGTCGGATCGATGAACCGCAGGCGCGAGAAGAGATTGTGGTGGGCGATCCACACGCTGCCCACGGTCAGGAAGCTGGTGACGTAGGCCAGGTACGCGGGCCATTCGTTCAGGAGCGCGTGTCGGAGGTTCTCGAAGTCGGACGGCGCCACGGTGATGTCCAGCACCAGCAGCGTGATCGCGATCGCGAACACGCCGTCGCTGAATATCTCGACGCGGCTCGTGTCCCACCGCTGCCGGGCGGCGTCGTCGCCGGCGACGCCGGTGGACGTCACGTCACCTGCGGCTGCCATAGACGGCGGCGGCGATCACGACCGACAGTGCGACGAGGAAGCCAAGCCCGGTGACCCAGGTGAGTCCGAACTTGTTGTGCACGCGGATCGCGTACGCGAGGAATCCGGCGGGGATCGCGATCGACAGCGCGAGTCCCGCGGCGCTGACCGCCTGCCTTCCTCTCGGAATCCGCGCTCGCCACCCTCGCCCGGCCTCGGGCGGCCTTTCCTCGGGCGCCGGCTCGGCGGCATAGAACGCGCGCGTGCGCTGGAACAACTGCCGCGAGTGCGTCTCGCACCCCCAGGCCATCATGATCATGAACGTCACCGGGAAGATCCACGTGATCGCCCACAGGGCGAGAAAGATGACGGTCCCGAGCAAGTCTCGCATCCGCGCGCGCCATCCGTGGTGAGTCTCGCCGCTCGGAGGCCCGATGAACCCGCCGAACACGAGCAGCCGCATGGCACAGTCGATCCAGAGCCGCAGCGGCCGGCGGCGCTCCGGTTTGGGCGGAATCCCCATTTCCTCGACCGCCAGCAGCCCAGCCTCCGCGTCCTGCACGGTCGGATAGACGCCGCGCAGTGACAGCAGCTCCGCCGCGGTCTGGAGGATCCCCGGATCGCGGCCGTACAGCGCCGCGAGCCGCAGGTTCATCCGTGCTTCCTGCCACAGGTAGTTCATGTAGCCGGGCACGAGGGCGAGGTAGAACGGCGTCCCGGCGACCATGCCCTGCAGCCGCGCGATTCTCGCGGTCTGGGTGCCGAGGCCGTCCACGACCTCGTGGACGTCACCGTCCGGGTGCGCGGCTCGCGCCGCCTCGGCCCACTCGAGCGACGGCTCCGCCAGCCTGTGGACGGCTTGAAGGGTCAGCCGCTCACAGATGTGCTCGGGGTCGCGGTAGGCGACCCTGAACATCTGCCGTGGCACGTCGGTGGCGACGCGGACGCCGCGGCGCCCGACGTCGGCCGTCTCGGCCGTGTCCGGTGCGTTCGCATTCTGGGGGGACGGATCTACCGTCACGAGACCTCGCGCACGACCGTCGCTTGACGGCGGTGCCGCGTCATCACCCGATTCGGATGAGCGGGCCCGCGGCTCACTGGCGTGCGCGACGCCCGGCGAGCCGAGAACGCCACCTCGGAGGCCATGTTCACGATCGAGCCCCCGCCCGCCCCGCGCAGCGGCGGGATGGCCGCCTTCGCACACAGCCAGCTGCCCTTCACGTTGACCTCGAGCACGCGGTCCCGGTCCTCAGCCCGGTAGCGTCACCCACAGCCGGGGCGCGAGCTTCACCAGCGACTCGGGGTCGAGCTCGCCGACGGTGGCCGCGCCGGCGCCGTCCATGGCGATCGAGAGCTCGCGCCACGCCTGCGCCACCGGGGCGACGCGCGCGGTCGGTCCCCAGCCGACCGCGGCGCGGAGCTCGTCGGCACGAGAGCGAACGTCATCCGGGGTGAGCTCGCGGAACGGCCGGTTCGCGCCGCGGATGTACACCGGCTGTTCGAGGATCCGCTGCGCGTCGCTCATGCCGGCAACGCCGCCGCCACCGCGGCCTGGCCAAAGGCGATCCCGCCGTCGTTGACCGGAAGACGCTCCGGCACGAGCACGCGCAGACCGGCGTCGGTGAGCGAGGTCGAGACCGACTCGAGCAGCAGCCGGCTCTGGAACACGCCGCCCGACAGCACCACGACCTCGATCCCGTTGGTCTCGGCCAGCTGGACGCACGCCTGCGTGGTGGCGCCGGCGATCGTGCGATGAAAGCGGCGGGCGATCGCTCCGTAAGGCTCGCCGGCGGCGACGTCCGCGGCGACCGCGCGGATCGTCTCGCGCGGGTCGATCACGAGCGGTGCGCCGGTCACCGCGATCGGATACGAACCGCGTTCGCCCGGGTCGCAGGCGGCCTCGAGCTCGATCGCCGCCTGGCCCTCGTAGTTGATCTCGCTGCGGATCCCGGCGAGCGCGGCGACCGCGTCGAACAGGCGCCCGATGCTGGTCGTTGCCGGCGCCGCGGTGCCGGTGACGGTCAGCCGGTGCACCTGCGCCCACGTGCGGGGATCGACGCGCGTCGCCAGCGATGGGGGAAGATCGGGCTCGCGCTCGAGCGAGGCCGACAGCCACGAGCACGCCATCCGCCACGGCTGCCGGATCGCGCGCTCGCCGCCGGGCAGCGCGACCGGCAGCAGCGACCCGACCCGGCGGAACGAGCGAACGTCGCCGAGCAGCAGCTCGCCGCCCCACACGGTGCCGTCGAGGCCATAGCCGGTGCCGTCGAAGATCGCGCCGAGCGCCGGCCCGGTCTCGCCGTGCTCGGCGAGGCACGCCGCGAGGTGCGCATGGTGGTGCTGGACGGCGACCAGGTCGACGCCGTCGAGGTCGAGCGCGAACTTGGTCGACATGTACTCCGGGTGGAGGTCGTGGGCGACGACCTCGGGCTCGACCGCGAACAGCGCTTCGAAGTGCGCGATCCCGTCGGTGAACGAGCGGAGCGTCTCGTAGTTCTCGAGGTCGCCGATGTGATGGCTGACCCACGCGCGCGTCCCGCGAGCCAGGCAGAACGTGTTCTTGAGCTCGGCGCCGCAGGCGAGCAGCGAGCGCGGCGTGCCGGCGCCGGGCAACGCCAGCACGGCCGGGACGTACCCGCGCGAGCGACGGAGGATCGTGCGCCGGGGAACGGCGCGCATCACCGAGTCGTCGGTGCGCGTCTGGATCGGCCGGTCGTGGACGAGGAACATGTCGGCGATCCCGCGCAGCCGTTCGAGCGCGTCCGTGTCGACAAACGCGATCGGCTCGTCGGAAACGTTGGCGCTGGTCATCACGAGCGTCTCGCCGACGTCGGCCAGAAGCAGGTGGTGCAGCGGCGAGTACGGCAGCATGACGCCGAGCTCCGGCGCTCCCGGTGCGACGGACTGCGCGACGGGCGCGTCGGGCCGGCGCGGCCCGAGCACTATCGGGCGCTCCGGGCCTGTCAGCAGTTCGCGAGCAACCCGGTCGAGCTGCACCAGCGTCTCCGCAACCGCGAGCGAGGGCGCCATCAGCGCGAACGGCTTGTCCTCGCGGTGCTTGCGGGCCCGCAGGGACGCCACCGCGCGCTCGTCTGCGGCCAGGCACGCGAGGTGGTAGCCGCCGATGCCCTTGATCGCGACGATCGCGCCGGCGCGGAGAGCAGTGGTCGCGGTGGACAGCGGATCCGCGGCGACCGGCTCCCCGTCGCCGGACAGCAGCCGTACGGAAGGCCCGCAGGCCGGGCACGCGTTCGGCTGGGCGTGGAACCGCCGGTCGGCCGGGTCGTCGTACTCGGCCCGGCAGTCCGGGCACATCGTGAACGACGCCATCGTGGTCGACGGACGGTCGTAGGGCACCCCGCGGACGATCGTGAACCGAGGACCACAGTTCGTGCAGTTGATGAACGGGTAGCGGAAGCGGCGGTCGGCTGGATCGAACAGCTCGCGCAGGCATTCCTCGCAGGTGGCGGTGTCGGGCGTCACCGGCGCGTCGGGAACGGAGCCGCCGATGCTCTCGCGGATCGCGAAGGCCCGGTCGCCGATCGGGATCACCTCCTCGGACGTCAGGTGCTCGACCGCCGCAAGCGGTGGCGCCTCGGCGGCGAGACGCGTGAGGAACCGGTCGATCAAGGCCGGGCTGCCCTCGATCTCGATCAGCACGCCGTGGGCGTCGTTGAGCACGAACCCGCCGAGCGACAGTTCGCGGGCGACCCGGTAGACGTACGGGCGAAAGCCGACGCCCTGCACGGTGCCGGTCACGCGCACGCGCACCCGACGGCGGCCACGCGCCGGCGCCTGCACGGTCATCCCACCAGCTCCACCAGCGCGTGATACGCGCTCGCCTGGGCCTCCTGGATCCGGGGGATGTGCTCGGAGCGGGTGACCACGACGTGATCGGCCAGCTCCTCGCTCGCGACGCGACCGCCGTCGTAGCCGACCATCGCGATCGTCATCAGGCCGCGCCGCCGAGCCTCGGCCAGCGCGTGGATCACGTTGGCGGAGTTGCCCGAGGTCGACAGCGCCAGGAGCGCGTCGCCGGGAGCGCCGTAGGCGATCACCTGCCGCGAGAAGATCGCCTCCACCCCGATGTCGTTCGCGATCGCGGTCAGGATCCCCGGATCCTCGGTGAGATCGATCGCCGGGCGGCCGCCCGCTCGCGAATCGGCCACGACGTCCATAGCATCGGTCGCCGAACCCCCGTTGCCGAGCGCGAGCAGCTTGCCGCCATGCTCGAAGCTCGCGCGCAGCTCGTCCGCCGCGGCGATGAGCATCGGCGCGTTGTCGGTCAGCGTCTGCTCGCGCAGCGCGCCGACTTCGTCGGCCTTCATCAGCACCGACCGGCGCACGTCCTCGAGCACCGCGTCGAGGTCGCTCTCTCGCTCGTCGAGGAACGGATACAGGAAGCTCGACGCGCCGGCGTCGTGCGCGCGGCGCTCGCTGCGTCCTTGGAGCAGGCCGCGATGCTCGAAGAACACGTGCACGAGCTCCCACAGCACGTGGTAGAGCGTCTCGATCAGCTCCTGGCGGATGAAAGGGTCGGATGTCGGCGGGTCGAACTCGTACTCGGCGCGGGCGCCCGCGCCGGCCGAGAACGCGATCGTCAGGCAACCGCGTTCGTGCGCGACCGCGACGGCGTCGTCACAGTCTGCGCCGAAGCCCATGGCGATGTCGTCTGGAGCCGCGATCAATGCGACCTGGCCGGCGATGTCGCCGCCCTCACCGGTGAGCCCGATCGCCGGGAGAGCCCGCTTGCCGACGATCACCGGGTGGACGAATTCGACCGCGACGTGGCGGGCGTCCGACCGTGCCGCCGGGGAGCGGCCGAACGCGATCAGCCGGCCGCCACGCGCGAACCGCTCGGCCATCAGATGGCACACGCGTGCCAACCGGTCGGCCGATTCCTCGAAGAACCGCGCATTGCACTCCGTCCGCTCCGCAAGCAGCGCAGCAACTGTCAAACAACGGCCTCCTCCGGGGCGCGGGCGGCGATCCGCAGCAGCCACTCCCGCCAGGCATCGATCCCCTCGCCGGTGCGGGCGCTCAGCACGATCCGCTCGACGTCGGGATGCACGACGTCGATGTTGTAGAGGAGCTTGTCGAGGTCGAAGTCGAGGTGCGGGAGCAGATCGATCTTGTTGACGATCACGAGCTCGCAGGCCCGGAACATCAGCGGGTACTTGAGCGGCTTGTCCTCGCCCTCGGTGATCGCGCTGACCATCACGCGCGCGTCTTCGCCGATCCGGAACTCGGCCGGGCACACGAGGTTGCCGACGTTCTCGACGAGCAGCAGGTCGATCTCGTCGAGCGGCAGTGACGGGATCGCCGACCGCACCATGTTCGCGTCGAGGTGACACTCGCCGCCGAACCCGGCGCCGGTGTTGAGCTGAGTGACCGGCACGTGCAGGCTCGCCAGGCGGTCGGCGTCCATCGACCCTTCGACGTCGCCCTCCAGCACGCCGACGCGCACGCCCTCAAGGGCGGCGACGACCCGCTCGAGCAGCGTGGTCTTGCCGGCGCCGGGAGCGCTCATGAAGTTGACGACCTTGACCCCGGCTCGGTCGAAGTCCGCCCGGTTGGCGCTTGCGATCGTGTTGTTGGCGTCGAGCGCGTCCTCGACGATTCTCACTTTTGTGCGATGCACTGCGCCTCCTCGACCTCGATTGCCTCCACCTCGAACTCGTCGCCGCTCGCGATCGCGACGTCGCTCCCGGAGCACTGCGGACACCGGAACGCGGGAATGTCGATCTCCCATTCGTGGCCACACGAGTTACACCGAAGACGCGCGTCGATCACCTGCTGCTCGAGCCGCGCGCCCTCGCACACCGTCCCGCGCGCTACGAACTCGAAGTAGAACTCGAGCGTGTCCGGGATCACCTGACGGAGCTTGCCGACGCGCAACTCGACGACCGTGACGCGCCGCCCGTCGGCGTGCTTGACCACCGTGTTGACGATCGCAGAGCTGAGTGACAGCTCGTGCATCAGCGCGGGCCGCTCCTCACTCCGCGTACGCCCCGGAGCGGAGCTCTGTCACTGTCTCGACGACAAGGTCCACAGCCCGCTCGATGGCGTCCCGGACGGGCTCCGATAAACCGAAACCCATTTCCTCAACATCAGCCGGTTCGCAGGCGATCACGACCACGCGGCCCGGCCACGCTCCGACCGACTTGACGAACCGGAGCACGGTCTGCGGGTCCATCGCGTGCGGATTGATCACGTCGCCGTCCTCGATCCCACCCGGGACCGACTCCTCGTCGGGCTCCATCACGTACAGCGTGCCGGGCTCGCCGCCCTGCCTTGACACGTCGAGGATCACGAGCGCGTCGTAGCCGCGCATGACCTCGTAGGCGAGGTCAAGGCCGCCGGTTCCGGCGTCCATCACAGCGACGCCGGGCGGGAGCGACCGCTCGGTGAGGCGGCGCGCCACCTCGCCGCCGAAGCCGTCGTCCATTAGCCAGGCATTGCCGACGCCGGCGATCAGGATGCTGGGGAGTGGGATGGTCGGCGGCGCCTGACGGCGGCGCCTCAGCTCGTCGGTCATGTGTCGATCACCTCCACCTCGGGGGCAAAGAAGTACAGAAGGCGGCCGGTCTCGCGCATCAGGTCCTGGCCGGGATCGTCGTCGATGGTCACGCCCAGGTGGGTCTTGCCGTCGTAGTCGGTGAGGATCCGCTCGATCGTCGCGGTGCGGCCGTCGAGCATTCGAGCCTGAATGTCGGCGTCGGCGCCGGGCCGGATCACGACCTTCCCGCCGCGCGCGAACCGCACGCCGTCGACGATCGCCTCGGGCTGGCCGGCGGCGGGATCCGGGAGACCTGGGGGCTCGCTCGGGGGCTCCGTGGTGACCGGATCGCGGATCTCGACGCGCCCGTGGAGCGCGATGATGTCCTCCGGCGTCGCCGCCGCCGCGCGCTCGATCATCTCGCGCACGGCCGGATCGGCCCGCTCGATCTGGGCGCGCTCGTCGTCTGAGAGCACCTGCACGTGCAGCAGCAGCGCCTCCTCGATCTCCGTCGAGTCGAACAGCCCGCCGCGGCTCTCGGGCGCGATCTGAGGGTGGTCGGGTAGCACGTACGTCGTTCCGAGCACCGCATCGTCGCCCTCGGCGGCGAGCACCGGGTAGGTGTTCACGCTCGTGGGCGCGCTATCGAGCGGCGAGCGGAACCGTCCCGCCGAGATGCGTACGACGATCTGCGTCGAGATCAGCGACCGGGCCAGCGCGCCGGCGCGGTCGAGCCCGGCCGGCGCCTCGCGGGTGTTGTGGACGCAGCAGCGGACCACCGCCGATCCGTCGCCGCGCGGCTCCGAGCGTAAAGTGAGCCGCCCGGCTTCGAACTCCGTCGTGATCCGCTCGCCGACCGCCACCCGACCGAGCTCGACCCGGCACTCGACGGCCTCGTGGCGCTCGCCGCTCGGGGCGAGGTAACGGAGCGTCGCCGTCAACGCCGCGTCCGGCGCGGGCTCGGCCACGCACTCGAGCCGCGCGTGGTCGAACGTTCCCGGGCATTCGCTCGCGTACGCCGGCGGGTAGACGATCCCGAACGGGGTGGGGGTGGCGTTCTTGGTCGCGCCCGGGGTGTACGGGTACAGCGCATATCCCTCCCACAACAGCGACGTGACGAGCTCCTCCAGGTGGTCAGTCATCGTTCAACAGCGCACTGACACACGCATCGAGGGTGGCCAGGCCGCGGTCGAGCTTCTCCTTCTGGAGCGCCTCGAACGTCTGCGAGCGGACCGCGATCCACGACGTTCCCGGGTAGTAATGCTCGATCGTCTCCCGCCACACCGACACCGGCATGCGGAAGTCGATCGACTTCGACCACGGGATCAACGCCATCTGCAGACCGCCACCCTCGCCGGGGTAATAGATCATCCCGTTGAAGTGGAGCGCCAGCGGCGCCTCGCCATCGGGGAGCGAGTGCAGGTACTTCGCCGCCGCCAGCTCGAGGTCGTAGTGACACGCGATCGGCACCGTGACCGTCGTCGTCCCCGTGAACGCGGGCACGAGCACGTCGAGCTTGGACCACACGAGGCTGCGCGTCGTGACCGCCCACCGCTCGGGTGCGCCGAACAGCTCGACCAGCCGCTCGCGGGTGGCGTCGTCATAGCGGCGCCGGGCCGCGTCGATCATCAGCTGGATCGTGAGCGCGACCATGTACACCTCGCGTCCCGCCGGCTCTGATACCTGGAGATCGATCGTCAACATCGGCGCGGCCGCGTACTTGACGGTGCGCGCTCCCAGCACGTTGAAATCGAGGTCGGGCGGCGCTTCGGGGGCGTCCGGCGGGGTGGAGTCGATCCGGGGCTCGGTCGTCAAGCCGTCGTCGCCTTCGCGCGGAGCGCCTCGAAGAACCCGGCCACCGCCGCCTCGACGCCGGGGCCGCCGGAGATCCCCTCCCAGTGCGCCTTGATCGTGCCGGTCAGCTCGTAGCAGCGGTCGATCGGTGCGATCACGTACATCGGCGGATCGGATAGGCGGTTCGCGATCAGTCCCTCGATGTCGGGCTCGAGTGCCTCGAGCACCGGGTTGAGCTCACGCATCCGGCTCCAGGTGTCGAAGTGGAGCTCGCTCTCGGTCGCGCCGCCCGGGCTCGGATACATCGCGACGACGCACGCGGTGACCGTCGATTCCATGAAGAATGCGAGCCCGATCGGGATCTGAAAGCTCGCCCACAGATCGTCGGGTACGTCGAGTCCCGGAAGCCACAGCGTGCGGTTCCCGGTGGGCCGGTAGTCGCCCTCGCCCGAGCGCATCGCCCAGCACGCCTCGCACGCGCACACGATCCGGCGCTCGGACAGCGCGAGCAGGTGACGGTGATCCTCGCGGATGCCGACGCCGCACAGATCGCACGCCTCGGTGTCGCCGGACCGGGTCAGCGGTGTTCGCGCGGTCGGCCGCGCGAGGCCACGGAGCCCCGAGACGACCCCGGCCCGCCGGCGAGCGCCGTTCATTGCGCCAGCGCCACCTTCACCCGGCCCTCCTCTCGGAGCAGCGGCACGGGCTCGAGTTGCATCCGGTCGTCGTCCATCGACCGTCCGGCGCTCGGGAGGAAGAACGACCGTGCGCACTCCGGACAGGACAGCGCGCCGGCCAACAGGAGCCCGTCGTGGAGCTGCGCGCCGCAGCTCGCGCAGCGGTCCCGGTAGGCGAGCAGGCTCCCGTCGACGTTGGCGACGACCAGGTCGGAGCCCGCCACGCTGACTGCGGCGAGGGCTCCATCTGCGAGCGCATGGACGGTTTCGAGGTCGAACCACGACCGCGTCGGTTCGGACATCACGATCGGGAGCGCTTGGGGCGCGACACCCTCGACCTCGAGACCCTCGAGGTCCGGAGCAGCCTCCTCGAGCGCCTGCTTGATCGCGAGCTCGAGCGTGACCGAGGAGGCCGAGCAGTCCGAGCAGCTGCCCTGGAGGTGAATCCGCGCCACGCCGTGCTCGAGCGACAGCAGCTCGACATTGCCGCCGTGCGACTCCATGTACGGGCGCACCGAATCAAGCGCGTCCTGAACCCGCCGCTCGAGCGGGATCGGGTGCAGGTCGTGGATCAGCAGCAGCGTCCCGGCCAGCTCGTCGTCGGCGAGCGACGCCGCTATCCGCTCGCCGTCGGCGCCGGCGTCCATCACCGAGCCGATGATCCGCTCCAGTCCGGCGCCATACATCTGCACGATCGCCGAGACGAGCTCCTCGGCGAGCCCGCGCGGCACGGACTCACCGGCGGCCTCGAGCGCGGCCTGGAGCTCCTCGACGCGTCCGACCAGCTGCCCGGACGTGGCGGCCGTGTCCATTCGACTACGCCAGAGCCGTCGGAGTGTGCGTCACTTTCCGCACCTTGCCCTTGCCGGTGTACATGTGCACCCCGCAGGGCAGGCATGGATCGAACGACCGGACCGCCCGCATGATGTCGATCCCCTTGAAGTTCTCGGGTCCGTTCTCCTCGAAGATCGGCGTGTTCTGGACGGCGTCCTCGTACGGTCCGGGGGTCCCGTAGACGTCGCGCGGGCTCGCGTTCCAGGGGGTGGGCGGGTACGGCTGGTAATTCGCGATCTTGCCCTCCTGGATCACCATGTGGTGCGAGAGCACGCCGCGCGCGGCCTCGTGGAACCCGCAGCTGACCGCGCTCTCGGGGACCTTGAAGCTGTTCCAGCTCTTGGTCCGGCCCGCCTGGACCTCCTTCAGCGCGCGCTCGAGGTTGTGCAGCGCGATCAGCGCGCTGTAGGCCTGGTGATAGGTCCGCGCGCGGTCGCGCTCGACCGCGTTGGACTTCTCCGGCACGTTCCACTCGAGCTCCATCTCGGGCATGTTCGGGGAGCGCGGGAGCACCATCTGAATCGAGTGGCCGGTCGCCTTGGCGTAGCCGAAGTCGACCAGGCCGGCCTTGGCCGTGCACCACTGGCGGGCGAACGGGCCGCCGCCCGTGTCGCAGCAGACGTGCGTGTCGGTCCGCTTGTCGTAGATCCGCGGCGACACCACCCACGTGTACTTGTCGGTGAAGTCACGCTTCTGCGGGCGCGGCAGCGTGACCTTGTTCCACGGATGGTTCTTGTCGACCGGGTTGCCGAGCGGATCGTGGGTGACGAACGTCGGCTCGTTCTCCCACGAGTCGAAGTAGGACGAGCCGAGCAGGATCCGGATCATCAGGTTGATCTCGACGAGATCGGTCGAGATCAGCTCGCCGCCGATCGCGACCCCCGGGGTGATGTACCGCTTGCGACCCCAGTTGGTCATGTTCCGGTAGTCGTAGTCGACGTAGTCCGGGTCGTCGAACGAGCCCCAGTTGACGAGGTTCGTCTCGCGGAAGCCGACCATGTCGTAACCCGGCAACTCCTGGAGGAAGAAGTCGTACAGGTCGTCGTGCATCGGCACGCTGCGCTTGACGTAGTCGAAGTAGCGCATCAGGCGCACGTAGTAGTCGGTGCACGTCTGGTGGGTGATGTCGGCGCTGCAGCCGCCCGGCATGATCGTCGAGGGGTGGGTGTGGCGCCCGCCGAACAGGCAGTACATCTCGCGCGTGTACCGCGCCACGTGCAGCGTCTCGAGGTAGAACTCGCCCGTGAACGGGTTGAGCGCACGCATGATGTCGGCGATCGTCTTGTACCCGTGGATATCCTGCCCGGGCGCGGGTGTGTTCTCCGCTGTGGCGAGGAGCGTCGGGTTGGTCTCCTTGACCATCTGCTCGCAGAAGTCGACGTTCGCCATGCAGTCGTTGAAGATCGCGTGGTCGAAGATGTAGTCCGCGGTCTCGGCCAGGTTGAACGCCAGGTCGCCGAGGGGTGGCGGCTTGACGCCGTAGGCCATATTCTGGTTCAGGCACGAGCAGGTGCAGTGGTTGTCACCGCAGATGCCGCAGATGCGGCTCGTGATGAAGTGGGCGTCGCGCGGATCGATTCCCTTCATGAAGATGTCGAACCCGCGGAAGATCATCGAGGTGCTGTAGCACTTGAGCACCTGCTGATTGGTGAAGTCGATCTCGGTGTGGATCCCGAGGCTGCCCACGATCCTCGTGATCGGGTCCCAGGACATCTCCTTGACCATCACCCTCTGCTGTTCGGGCGTCTCAGTCGCCATATGTGTGTCTCCTCAAGATTGGATTTCCAGGGTGATGGGTTCGGTTACCAGCGCTTGACATAGCCCGTGGTGAGCGTCTTGCCGCGCCGGCGCCACTCCGGCTCGACGTCGAAGCTGTGCTTGATGTGGCGCTTGCGCATGAACCGGACGACCGGCCCGTAGGAGAAGCGCATGATCTCGGCCGCCGCGCGCCCGAACTTGTCCTCGTCCATGAACGGCATGTACTTGTCGGGGAAGCCGGGCATCGTGCAGGCCATGCAGATCCCGCCGACGTTCGGGCAGCCGCCGACGCCGTTGACCCAGCCGCGGACGGGGACGTTGCACTTGACCACCGGGCCCTTGCAGCCGAGCTTGACCAGGCAGCGGTGGTCGGAGCCGTACTCGGTGGCGAACTCGCCCTGCTCGCTGAAGCCGGCGCGGTTGCAGCTCTCGCGAACGGTGCGGCCGAACAGCCACTTCGGACGGAGCGCCTCGTCGAGCTCGGGCGCGGGGGCGAGACCGGCGAGATGGAGGGCGAGATACAGGAGCGTCTCGGTCATGTTGTCCGGCTGCGCCGGGCACCCGGGGATGCAGACGATCGGGAGGCCCGCCTTCGACTTCCAGCTCCAGCCCAGGTAGTCGGGCACGCCCATCGCGCCCGTCGGGTTGTTCTTCATCGCCGGAATGCCGCCGTAGGTGGCGCACGTCCCGACCGCGACGACGGCCGCCGCCTTCGGGGCGAGCCGGTCGAGCCACTCGTTCATCGTGATCGGCTGGCCGTTCTCCGGGTTCACGGCAAAACCGGTCCAGTGACCCTCGCCGTTGATCTCCTCGTTGCCGAGCGAGCCCTCGATCACGAGCACGAACGGGTCGAGCTCACCGTTCTCGGCGTCGAACCACGCCTGCGCGTACTCCTGGCCGACGGCGTAGTCGACCACCTGGTTGTGGACGACGACCTTCGGCATGCCCGGGATCGCCTGGAGGATGATGTCCTCGAGGCTCGGGTTCGTCGCCGAGGTCATCGCGACGGAATCGCCTTCGCAGCTCAGGCCGGTGGTCATCCACAGCACGTGCGCGGTGACGGCCTCGGTCTCCTTCTGCTTCGCATACGGATTCGCCAACGCCGACATTCCGTCTCCTCTCTCGCTCTCTCAACAAATCCTGGGCAGCGGGTCCCCCACCAGCTGATCCATCACCCGCTTGCCGCCAAAGCTCGTCTCCACCAGAACCATCCCCGGCGGCTCCGTCCGCACCTCGCCGATCTCCGCCGCCGCCTCGCATCCGGGGACCGCCTTCAAAGCCTCGAGTGCTCGGTCGGCTGCGTCCGCGGCCACGAATGCGACCAGCTTCCCCTCGTTGGCGACGTACATCGGGTCGATCCCGAGGATCTCGGCGGCGCCGGCGACGTCGGGGCGGACCGGGACCGCGCGCTCGCGCACGATCATCGCCACCGACGACGCGCGTGCAAGCTCGTTGAGCACCGACGCGACGCCGCCCCTCGTCGCGTCGCGCAGGCACCGCAGCTCGGGTCCGACCGCCTCGAGCAGCGCATCGACGACCGGCCACAGCGAGCGCGTGTCCGACTCGATCTCGGCGTCGAGCTCGAACTCGCCGCGCGCGAGCATGATCGCCGTACCGTGCTCGCCGATGCTGCCCGACAGCAGGATCCGGTCGCCGGGACGGAGCGCGGCCGGCGACAACCGGGCGCGCGGGTCGCGGCGGCCGATGCCCGTCGTGCAAACGTACATGCCGTCGGCGTGGCCGCGCTCGACCACCTTCGTGTCGCCGGTGACGATCTCGACCCCGGCTTCCCGTGCCGCTCGCGCGATCGCTTCGACCTCGGCCTTCAGCGCGTCGGCTCCGAGGCCCTCTTCGAGGATCAGCGACAGGCTCAGCGCGAGCGGCTGCGCGCCCGACACGGCGAGGTCGTTGACCGTCCCGTTGACCGCGAGCTCGCCGATCGAGCCGCCCGGGAAGCGCATCGGCCTGACGACGTAGGAGTCGGTCGTGAACGCAAGCTCCACGTCCTCGACGGCGATCGTGGCCGCGTCCGCGAGCTCGTTCAATGCCGGCGATTCGAACGCCGGCGCGAGCAGGCCTTCGATGAGGCTTTGGGTCGCCTTGCCGCCGGCGCCGTGGGCCATGTTGATCCGCTCGTCGCGGAACTTTCCGCGCTTGGCCCGTGCCGTCTCGATGATCCCGAGGATCTTCTGCTCGCGCTCGGAGACGACCGCGGGATCGCTCATCACACCACTTCCCGCTCCCGCGCGAACCGCCCGAAGTTGTAGTAAGCGGCGCACGCACCCTCGGAGGAGACCATGCACGTGCCGATCGGACGCTCGGGCGTGCACGCGGTCCCGAACACCTTGCACTCCCACGGCTTGATGACCCCCTTTAGCACCTCGCCGCACTGGCACGCCTTGGGGTCCGCGACGCGGACGCCGGGGACGCTGAAGCGCATCTCGGCGTCGAGGTCGGCGTAGGCGTCCGAGAGCTTGAGGCCGCTGTGGGAGATGAAGCCGAGGCCGCGCCACTCGAAGTGGGGACGGAGGTCGAACACCTCGGACATCACCTCGAGCGCGCGCAGGTTACCCTCCCACGGAACCACGCGCTTGTACTGGTTCTCGACCTCGCACCGGCCGGCGGCGAGCTGGCGGAGGATCATCTCGATCGCCTGAAGGATGTCGAGCGGCTCGAACCCGGCGATCACTACGGGCCTTCCGTAGTCGGCCGGGATGAACTGGAACGGGCGCCCGCCGACGACCGTCGAGACGTGGCCTGGCCCGATGAACCCGTCGAGGCGCAGGTCGGGCGACTCGAGCAGCGCCCGGACCGGCGGCACGATCGTCACGTGCGAGCACATCACCGAGAAGTTCTCGCGGTGTTCGGCGCGCGCCCGCTTCAAGGTCAGCGCCGTCGATGGGGCGGTCGTCTCGAACCCGATTGCGAAGAACACCACCTCGCGGTCGGGGTTCTGCTTGGCGATCCGCAGCGCGTCGAGCGGGGAGTAGACCATGCGGATATCGGCGCCGGCGGCCTTGGCGTCGAGCAGGCTCCCGTGCGAGCCCGGGACGCGCATCATGTCGCCGAAGCACGTGAAGATCACGCCGTCTTCGTGCGCGATCGCGATCCCGTCGTCGACCCGCCCCATCGGGATCACGCACACCGGGCAGCCGGGCCCGTGCACGAGCTCGACGTTGGCCGGCAGCAGATCGTCGATCCCGTATTTGTAGATCGAGTGCGTGTGACCGCCACACACCTCCATCAGCTTGTAGTGGCGGCCGGGCTCGACGAGCGACATGATCTCCATCGCGACCGCGCGGCCAAGCTCGGCGTCGCGGAACTCGTCGACGAACTTCACGGCCCGCGCTCCAGGTGGGTAAGGGCGGTTCCCGCATGCACCAGCAGTCGATTGCCCGGTCGTACCGGGTCGACGAGCGCCACCTCAACGGTCTCGCGCCTGCCGTCATCGTCGGCGCACAGCGCGAGGCACCGGTCGAGATCGACTCGCACGACGGTCATGGGCACGCCGTCGTCTCCGCACGTGATGCAGTGGTCAGGTCCGCAGGAGTCGGCGGTGTCGCTCACTCGATCACGCTGGCCTTCAGCTCCTCGAGCTCCTGCTCGTAGTCGGCGCCCATCCGCACGAGCAGATCGCGCGTCGCCCGCGCCTCCTCCTCGTCGACCTTCGAGATCGCGAACCCGACGTGAATCAGCACCCAGTCTCCGGGCGCGACGCCGCCATCGTCGCTGTCGAGGAGTCCCACATTGACGTTGCGGCGTACTCCTGCGACGTCGACTTTGGCCAGCCTATTCAGGTCATCGACGATCTCGATGACCTGGCCAGGGATCGCCAGGCACACGTCGGGTGTTTTACCACTAGATGGGCAACGATTGTGAAGGTGGGTAAGCGGGGTTACCACGCAACATCGGACGTGGTGTGCGACACGATCAGGGGGGCATAGACTGGCCTTGAGTCGGGAGGTCTCCAGAACACAGAGAGGCTGTGTCGTGTCCGTCGAAAACCGAAGGGTTGTCGAGCCCGGGCCGTTGCGATGGCCCCGCCATCCGCAGGTGGCCGGCGATGCCCCGGAGTCGATCGCGCTCTACACCTACCTGCTCGACGCCGACGGAGAGCTGGCCGACGAATTCGACGTGCGCGCGCGGATCGCCGCGCGACAGCTCGCGACCGCCAGGCTGCTCCAGGTCGCCGTCGGCGCCTGCGATCTGAGACCCTGGTTCGACGCGGCCGGGCAGGGCCTCGGGCTGCTGGTCCTCGACGGTCTGCTCGCGCTCGAGATCCGGGTGGGCGGCCGGACCGCGGCCGAGCTGGTCGGCCCCGGCGACCTGCTCCAGCCGCTCGGCCCAGCTCCGGATCAGATGGTCGCGCGCACGTCGGGCTGGCGCGCGCTGCGCCCGACCAAGCTCGCGGTGCTCGACGGCGATTTCGCCGACCGGGTGCGTCCGTTCCCGCAGATCGTCCGGATCCTCGCGCGCCGCGCCTGCCGCCGGCCGCTCGAGCTCGACGTCCTCCGGGCGATCACCTCGCAACCCCGACTCGAGGTTCGCCTCGTCCTCCTCCTGTGGCATCTGGCCGACCGCTGGGGACGGGTGGAGCGCAGCGGCGTCCGGTTGTCGCTGCCGCTCACCCACCGCCTGCTCGGCCAGCTGGTGGCGGCCGAGCGACCATCGATCTCGCACGCGCTGAAGCGGCTCGCGCAGGCGGGTCTGGTCACCGGCGCCACCGACGACCTCCACCTGCACGGCAGCCTCGAGCATCAGCTCCAGATGCTGACCGAACGGGAGCCGGCGCTGACCGAGCGACCCGTGCCGCATCCACGAAGGGCCCACCGACCGATCGCCTAGCGATGGTCCCCGCCGACCGGCATCCGGTGCACGTCCTCTGGCTCACCAGCGGGCTCGGCTGCGACGGTGACTCGGTGGCGATGACCGCGGCGCGCAACCCGAGCTTCGAGGACCTGATCCGGGGCTGCTTCCCGGGCGCGCCTCCGCTGGTCATCTACAACCCGCTGCTCGCGTATGAGACCGGTGACGAATTCATGCGGCCGTGGTTCGAAGCGGCCGCCGACAAGCTCGAGCCGTTCATCTTCGTGCTCGAGGGCTCGGTCCCCAACGACGAGATCAGCGGGGATGGGTATTGGGCGACGATGGGCGTCGACCCGTCGAGTCGCGATCCGATCTCCACCTGCACCTGGATCGACCGGCTCGCGCCGCGCGCCGCCGCCGTGCTCGCCCTCGGCACGTGCGCGACCTTTGGCGGCATTCCCGCGATGCGGAACAACCCGACGGGGGCGATGGGGCTGCGCGACTACCTCGGCTGGAGCTGGACCTCCCGCCTGGACGTTCCGATCGTCAACCTCCCGGGCTGCCCGGTCCAGCCCGACAACATCACCGAGACCCTGCTGCACCTGGCGCTGTACGTCGCCGGTGCCGGCCCGATGATCGACGTCGACGAGCATGGCCGCCCGACCTGGCTGTTCGGTCGGACGGTTCAGCAGGGATGTGGCCGCGCCGGCTTCGCCGAGCAGGGCGAGTTCGCGCGCACGCCGGCCGACCACCGTGGCTGCCTGGTCAAGCTCGGCTGTAAGGGGCCGGTCGCGAAGTGCAACGTTCCCCTCCGGGGGTGGGTAGGTGGCGTCGGTGGCTGCCCGAACGTCGGCGGCATCTGCAACGCGTGCACGATGCCCGGCTTTCCCGACAAGTTCATGCCGTTCATGGACGCGAACCCGCTCGGGCTCCTGTACGCGAAGGGGGCGCGGTTGACGTACGGGCCGGCGATCCGGCGGCTGCGCCACCACGCGATCCGGCGCCACTACGACCGCGAGCCGGAATGGCGCGCGCCGAGCCGCGAGCTCGCGAGCGGCTACGAGCCACGTTGGTGAGATGCCGGTCTCCGTGGTGTTCACCTGTGAGATCTGCGGAGTCCGACCCGATCCCGAGACGCAGGTGGCGCTCGAGCGCCAGTTGCTCGATCTGCGCCACGGGGAGTACGTCGACGCCGAGCCGGGCCGGTGGCTGACCTGGCACGGGCGCGGCATGTACGGACCGCAGCGGTACGCCTGCGGCTCGCACCGGGGTGAGCTCAAGGCGCTGGTGCGCGAGCACTACGGGACGCTCGGCTGGCACCCGTGGGCCAAGGGGCCGCATCCGTGGGCCGGGCGCCGGGGGACCGACCGCGCGCGGGTGCTCGTCCGCGCGCTTCGCTCGACGTTCGGCGCGCCCGGTTCATAGGTAATCGAGAGCACCCGAGCAGGGCGCTACCGCCACCACGGGCGGCTGCGGATCTGCGCGACCTCCGCCGCTGGGCTGACGAGGTCTTGCAGATGCTCGGCGAGGTGGTCGAGGTGCTCGCATAGCCAAACGCCGTAGTACGACCCCGACGAGCTGTCGACGATGCCCGCCGCCGCCAGCGACGGCGGCTCGAGCTCGGACATCGGCCGGTGATCGGGCCTCCCGACCTGCTCGGCGAGCTCCTCGTACCAGGACGTGAGCGTCGCCGTGCGCCGCTCGAGCACCGCGCGTGCCTCCTCGAGGCCCGTCGCGTTTCCCGGCATCTCCGCCACCGCGTGCGCCGTCAGGCGAAGCCGTAGCGACCCCCCGACGAGGCGCCACAGGTCCTGCTTGGCGATGTGCTTGGTCCCCTGTTCGCCGAGGAACCCGCGCAGCGCCTCGTCGAGGCGGAGTCCCGCGGTCCCCGCCTCACCGGCGGTGTCGGGTTCGGCGGCGCGTGCTCCCACGGCCCACCCGACCGCCTGACTCAGGTACGAGGCACCGGTGCGGAACGCGTCCGCGAGGTCGTCGCCGACGACCGACGCGACTCCGCGCGGCCAGAACAGTGTGCCGATCACGACGCTGACCGCACAGCCGAGCGCCACGTCCTCGATCCGGACGACGCCGACCTTCCAGCCGACCGGGACGATCAGGTTGAACAGGACCGCGATCATGACCGTGAACGCCGCCTGACCGACGGCGAACGGCGCGGTACCCGGCGAGTACGCGGCGACCAGCACCGCCAACGGGAACGCGATCCACAGCGCGGTTTCGTCGCCGCCAATCGCCACCACGAGGGCCCCGCCGAGCACGAACCCGACCGCGGTTCCGGCGAGGGCGCGGAGCGCGGTCGCACCGGTTGCCGAAGCGTTCGTGCGAAGGACCGACAGCGTCCCGAGCACCACCCAGAAGCCGTGCTGGACGGTGGTCAGATCGGCGACGGCGACCGCCGTCGCGATCGCCACGGCTCCTCGGATGCTGTTGACGAACCAGACCGACCGCACGCTCGCGTGCGCGTGCGCGGCGGTGGCGACGCTCGACACACGCTGCACGGTCCGCGCGGCGGCGGTCCCTCCGGTGTACCACCGAGCGCGTCTCGCCTCGAGCCACTCGGGATCCGCCAGCCGCGACGCGATCATCGTCTCGTACGCGATCCCGATTACGGCGACCGCGACCGCGTTCGAGTGGAACGAGATCTGGGCGGCTTCGCGGAAATCGGCTCGCCGATCCGGGTGCGAGCTGGAGGGGCGGGGACCGAAATCCTTGATCCGAGCCAAGACCTCCGCGCGGCAGCGCTCGAGCCCGTCGATGTCAGGGCGCGCGTCCCCGCCGGCGAGCAGGGTCGCGGCATCCCGCAGAACCGAGCTGGAGCTCCCGATGAGCTCGCGGTCCGCGGGCGCCACGGTGCTGAGGTCGTGCCGCTCGCGGACGGCGTCGGCGATCAGCGACGTGCACCACTCGAGCAGCTCGACGCAGTTCGCGAGCGCCTGGTCGGTGGCGGCGAGTCCCGTCGGGCGGTACGGGGTTGCGGTGAACCGGGCGAGCAACTCGCGCTTGGCCGCGAGCGCAGCGGCGAGGTGGTCCCGAGGGCCCTCGCCGCGCAACACCGCGTCGAGTTCGTCGGCGAGCGTCGTCGCGAGCTTCGACGCGGCGCTACCGAGCTGGTTGCCGCCGGGGGATCGCGGCGAGGTCAGCAGCACCGCGGTCGTACCGACGACCGACGCGAGCCACCAGCCGATCAGGCGGTCCGGGACCATGCTGATCGTTCCCGCCGACGCGGCCGGGAGGACGTAGGCGAGCAGCGCGCCGGTGACTCCGGCCGCTGCATTGGGGCCGGTGACGCCCGCGAAGAACACCGCGAACGTCACGGGAACGGTGACGATGACGGCGACCAGGGTGGAGGAGCTGACGATCGTGGCGATGGTCAGCAGCACGCTCCCGGCGAGCGCCAGTGCGATATGGGCCAGCAGCTTGTCGTGCCGGCTCCCCGCGAACGATGCCAGCACGAGCGTCGCGAAGCTGCCGAATGCGGAGAACGTCGCGATCTGGGGATTCGCGATCACCTTGTCGGTGAACGCGAACAGCCCACAGACGCAGACCATCGCGCGAACCGCGCGGATCGCCGCCGGGACCGACCACCTCGGGGCCCAGCCGGCGACCTCGGTCCTCAGGCTCCACGCTCGGGTCACACGCGCATGATCACATGCCGATGAATCTGATCGACCCGAAGCGTTTGCGCTGGAGCCGGCCGGCCAGCTCGGGAGCCTGTTGGAGCAGCGTCCGGCTTATCCGGTCGCGGACGCCGTCGGGATTCGCGCCGCACTCGGCGAGCAGCGTCGCCGCCGGACTCTGCAGCTTGGGAGAGGTCGCCGCGAGCAGGATGTGCTCGGTGCGCGGGCACTTGTGATCGAGCGAATTCGCGATCGCTCGAGCCTGCGCGAGCAGCCGTTTCGTCGGCGTCGCGATGCCGAGCGATCCGTCAGGGCGCGCAGCGTGCCGACCTAGTGGGCTCGGTCGTAAGTCGTGCGGCACCGAGAGTGGTCACTGGCGGATGCTGCGCGGACGCAGGAGTCGACGCGTAGCAGCGCTACACGAGACTCCGAGGACGCCACGCATCCACCGGCGCCGGCTCGTCGTTGTCGTTGTCGCCGAACATCACCGACATCAGATCGGTGGCGGCGACCCCGTCGACCATGCAGTGATGGACCTTCGACAGGAGCGCCCAGCGCCCGTCCTCGAGGCCCTCAACCATCCAGATCTCCCACAACGGCCGGGCCCGGTCGAGGTGTTGGGAGAACACGCGCGCGGCCATCGTCCGCAGCTGTTCGCCGGTGCCCGGCGGGGGCACCGCCGTGTGGCGGAGGTGGTAGGCGACGTCGAAGTAGGGGTCATCGACCCACATCGGCTCGCTCACCCCGAGCGGCACGAACCGCACTTTCTGGCGATAGCGCGGCGTGTGGTGGAGCTTCCCGCGAACCATCTTTGACAGCTCGTCGAACGACGGCGGTGGTCCCTCGAAGATGCTCACGCCACCGATGTGCATCGGGGTGACGTCGTTCTCGACGTGCAGGAACGTCGCGTCCTGCGCGCTCATCGACTCCACGGCGGCTCCTCGGCCCGCTCGAGCAGCCGCTCGATCGCGCGGTAGACCTCGGCATTGACCGCCATGCCGCAGTGGCTGCCGTTGACCTCGACCCATTCCGCGGCGGGATCGAGGCAGGCGCGCCAGTCGACGATCGCGTCCGAGCGGGAGTAGACGGCGATGGCCGGAGCATTCTCGCGCAGTGGTGCCGCCAGCAGGGTGCGGAACTCCGCGCAGCAGCCGCCGTCCCGGCACTGGTTCGTGAACAGCCCCCGGACCCCGACATCGCCGAGGAACGCCACCGAGCGCACCGTGCGGAGCACCGACGCCGACACCGCGAGCTGGTCGAGCACGGGCGAGCCGAGCGTCATCACCGCGGCGACCCGGTCGGGATGCCTCGCCGCGAGCGCCCGCGCGAGCGTGCCGCCGCGGCTCTGGCCGATGATGACCGTGGGCTCCTCGAACGCCTCGAGCACCAGCCCGAGCCGGTCGAGCTCGCGGCCGGCGCATCCGACGTTCAGGCGGATGCCACTGTGGCGCACCTCGTGGCCGCGGCGGCGGAGCCATCCGGCGAGCACGGTCAGCGACGCGTCGCCGGCGAGGAACCCCGGGATCAGCATGACCGGCTGCCGGTGCTCGCGCTGCCCGGGCGACCAGAACCGAGTATCGGCGAGGAGCCGTCCGAACTCGGGCCAGAACCGGAGCTCGTACCCGAGCGGGGCGCTCACACCGCGTCCTCGGTCAGCTGGAGGATGAGCTTGCCGGTGTTCTCGCCGCGGAACAACATCAGGAACGTCTCGGGAAATTTGACGAGGCCGCCGGACACGACGTCTTCGCGCGAGTGGAGCTCGCCCCGCCGGAGCCACTCGGCGAGCTGGGCGACTCCCTCGCCGTAGCGCTTGGCGAAGTCGAACACGAGGAAGCCCGTCATCGACGCCCGCATCACGAGCAGCTGCATGTAGTTGGCCGGCCCCGCGGGCGGCTGCTCGGCGTTGTACTGGGAGATCGCGCCGCAGATCACGACCCGGGCGCCGTGCGCGAGCCGGCGCAGCACCTCGTCGAGGACCTCCCCGCCGACGTTGTCGAAGTACACGTCCACGCCGTCGGGGGTCTGCTCGCGGAGCTGGGCGCGGAGGTCGCCTCGCTTGTAGTCGATCGCGGCGTCGAAGCCGAGCTCGTCCGTTAGCCACTCGCACTTCTCCGGACCTCCGGCGATCCCGACCACCCGGCAGCCCTTGATCCGCGCGATTTGCCCCGCGACGCTGCCCACCGCGCCGGCCGCGCCGGACACCACCACGGTCTGCCCGGGCTCGGGTCGGCCGATGTCGAGCAGCCCGAAGTACGCAGTCAACCCGGTCATGCCGAGAGCCCCGAGGTAGACCGGCGCCGGCGCGAGCGTCGTGTCCACCCGGTTCACTCCATTCCCGTCCGAGAGCGCGTACCGCTGCACCCCCAACATGCCGGACACGCGCTCGCCGACGCCGTAGTCGGGGTGTCGGGACTGCACGATGCGTCCGAGCCCGCCGGCGCGCATCACCTCGCCGATCGCGACCGGCGGCACGTACGAGCGGCCCTCGTTCATCCAGCCGCGCATCGCCGGATCGAGCGACAGGTACTCGAGCTCCACGCTGAACTGCCCGTCGGACGGCTCCGGGGCAGGCTCCTCGACGTATTCCCAGTCGGACGGCTTGGGCAACCCGACGGGCCGCGCGGCCAGCCGCCACTGTGCGTTCATTGCTGTCATCGGAGCGAGCCTACTCGAACGCGCCGTGGGCTCAGAATGCCCTTGTCACCCACGCTGACGGCGCGGGATGCCGCTACCGACCGGTGTCGGCAGCCATGCGCCGGTGCCACCGCTTGACCGCGTAGGTCCCAGCGAGGGCAAGCGCTACGACTCCCGCGATCGCGAACGAGCCATGGCTGGCGAGCTCGCCGGCGCGATCAGGCCGATGCCGGCCGCGGTCTCGAGGAACGCCATCACGCCCACGAGCGCGTACGTCCAGGGTCCGAGCGTCGAGCCCAGGTCGCGGATGACGTGCTCGAGGATCCGTGGACTGCTCATCCCGGTGCGCCCGCAGCGATCCCGCGTGCGCGCGGAGGCGCGGCCGGCGACGGACTCGCGCGAAGCTCGCGATCGTCGTCACCGCAAGCACGATCACGATCACGATCAGCGAAGCTCCGGTCGAGATCTCCGGCATCGAGTGGTGCTGGAGGTGGGCGAAGTGGAGCACGAGCTTGACACCGATGAAGGTCAGGATCACCGACAGCCCCGTCGACAGGTACACGAGCCGATCGAGCAGGCCGGAGACGAGGAAGAACAGCGCCCGCAGGCCGAGCAGAGCGAACACGTTCGCCGCGAGCACGATGTACGGATGCCGGGTGACGCCGTAGACGGCGGGGATGGAGTCGAGCGCGAACAGGAAGTCGGTCGTCCCGACCGCGAGCAGCACGAGGAACAGCGGCGTGAGCATCCGGCGGCCGTTCAAGCGGGTGAGGATCCGGTCGCCGTCGTAGCGATCGGTCAGCGGCAGCCGCCGGCGCGCGAGGGCGACCAGCGCGTTGTCGGTGACCGACGGATCCCGGTCGCGATGACGGAACAGCTGGACGGCGGTGGCGATCAGCCCGATCCCGAAGAGCAGGAACATGAACGAGAACGCCGCCAGCAGCGCGGCGCCGAGCGCGATGAAGATCGCCCGCAGCACAAGCGCGACCGCAATCCCGATCGAGAGCGCACGCGGCTGGTTCTCGGCCGGGACCGCGAACGTGCTCATGATGATCACGAACACGAACAGGTTGTCGACCGACAGGCTCTTCTCGACCACGTAGCCGGCGAAGAACTGCCCTCCGAGGTCCCAGCCGGCGAACAGCCCGAGCAGCGTTCCAAACGCGAGCGCGGTGGCGACATAGACGAGCGACCAGACGGCCGCGATGCGGAAGCGCATCGCCGGTCAGGGCTCTACGAGCCCGTGCCGGATCGCGTACCGGGTTAGCTCGACCCGGTCGTGCATGTCGAGCTTCTCGAGGATGTTCGTCCGGTGGCGATCGACGGTCTTCTCGCTGATCACGAGCGCCTCGGCGATCTCCTTGGTGCTGTAGCTCTCCGCGATCAGCTTGACGATCTCGGTCTCGCGCGGCGTGAGCGGGTCCTCGCGGACCTGGGCGTCGTTGCGCGCGCCCTGGAGCAGGTCGCGGATCAGCGGCGTCATCGCGCCGGGGTACAGGAACTTCTCACCGCGCATCGCGGCGCGGCAAGCCTCGACGAGGTCGCGATCGGCGACCGTCTTCAGCACGTACCCGGAGGCGCCGGCCTTGAGCGCCTCGTACAGGTACCGCTCGTTCTGGTGCATCGACAACATCAGGATGCGGAGCTCGGGGCGGCGGCGATGAAGGTCGCGCGCCGCCTGCAGCCCGGTCATCCGTGGCATCGAGATGTCGAGGATCGCGAGATCGACCTCGGGTTCGAGCGCCCGCCGAACGGCCTCGGCGCCGTCCCCGGTCTCGGCCACGACCTCCAGGTCGGGCTCCGCGTCGAGCACGAGGCGCAACCCTCGCCGGACGAGCGCGTGGTCGTCGGCGAGCAGCACGCGCGTCTTCAGCGGCGTCATCTTCCGTTCTCCGTTCGGACCTCGAGGCTTAGATGCGCTTCGGTCGGCACCTCCAAGCGCACGCGGGTGCCACTGTCGACGCGCTCGGTGTCGATCGTCAGATTGGCCCCGATCAGCGTCGCGCGCTCGCGCATTCCGCGCATCCCGGTTCCGGGGATGAGACCTTCCGGGAGGCCGTGGCCGGCGTCGGCGACGGTCAGCGTCAGGTAACCGTTCTCGAGCGCGAGCGTGAGCTCGGCCTCGTGCGCGCCCGAGTGGCGCGCGACGTTCGTGAGCGCCTCCTGCGCGACGCGGTATACGACGAGCTCGGCGTCCGAACAGAGCTTGGGGAGCCGTGGGCCGAGGTGCTGCTTGACCTCCAGGCCGAAGCGCTCGGTGAACCGCTCGCACAGAACGGCCAGCGCGCTCTGGAGCCCGAGGTCGTCGAGCGCCTCGGGACGTAGCTCGATCGCAATCCGCCGGACGTCCTCGAGGCTGCCGCGGACGGCGCGCTGGACCTCGCCGACATCGTCGCGGAGCTCGCGCGGGACGCGCGCCTCGACACGCGCGAGGCCGAGCAGTACCGCGGTCAGCTCCTGCCCCACCTGGTCGTGCAGCTCCTGGGCGATCCGTAGGCGCTCGGCCTCCTGGCCGGCGAGGACCCTGCCGGTCGCGTCGCGGCGCTCGGCCTCGAGCCGGGCGAGCATCTCGTTGAACGTCGACGCCAGCTCGCCCGCCTCGGACGCGGGGTCATTCACCGGCATCCGCTCCTCGTGGTCGGATAGGTCGACGCGTCTGGCCAGGGCGGTCAGCGCCTGTACCGGACCGACGACCCGCCGAACCAGGTAAACGTTGATCGCCACGACCAGCAGGAGCGCGACGATCAGCGCCGCGCCCTCGGCGTCGACGCGGAACGACGACACTCGATTGGGATCGAGCACGACGATCGTGACCCCGACGGCGACCACGAGCAGCAGGGCGTTCACGCCGGCGATCCGATACAGCAGCGGGACGTACCGTCGCCGCCCGGGACGCTCGGGAACAGAGCCGTTGCCGTTCATCGCGCTCATCGTCAGTGAAGCAGCCGCCCGGCTCCGGCCAGCGCTCAGCACCCGGGTGAGCGCCGGCGCCTGATGCCGCCTCCGGTCGGGTGCGCGCCGGCCGGGTCCGGGCGTAGCCCCTCGAGCTTGTGCAGCATCGCCCAGCGCCGGGAGTCGAGCGAACGCGCGGAGATGCCGAGCGTCGTCGCGATCTCGTCCGGGTCTATCCCGGCGAGCAGCATGCCGAAGATCGCCTGCTCGTCAGAGCCAAGTCGCCGGCGCATGGCGCCGGCCAGCGCAGGGGGGACGAGCGGAAGTCGCGACCGTCCGCGGGCGACGGCGCGGATCGTGTGGCACAGCTCGGTGGCGGTGCCGCCCTTGCTCACGAGCCCGTCGGCGCCGGCGACGACGCACGCCGCCGCGAGCGGACCATCGCTGAACGCGGAGTAGATGACCACGCTTGGCGGCCGCTCGAGCCGCTTCAGCAACCGCGTTAGCCACAGCCCGCTCCGCGCGCCCAGCTGGTAGTCGACGACGGCGACGTCGATCGGTTCGCGCTCGACGAGCGATCTCGCCTCCTCAGCGGTGCAGGCGGCGTCGACGACATCGAAATCGGGCTGGTCGTCGAGCAGTTGCAGCAGCCCGAGCCGGACCGCGGGGTGATCGTCCACCACGAGCACGCGTAGCCGGGTGGGGCCGCCGTTGGCTCGCAGCGCGTGAGGCGCGGGGGTGAGCTCTCGATGTTCCTGAACCGTGACCATGCTGTCTCCTCGATCTGGATTTGCCCTACCAGGATCGCGGAGGAGGCCGGTTTCAGAAATGGGGGCGAACCCCCATCTGTGGTGCGGGGGTCAGGCGCGGATCTTCCTGCGGAGCAGGAGGCCGACGCCGGTCAGCAGTATCCCCGCGAGCACGATGCCGCTCGCGGCGAAGCCGGTCATCGGCAGCGTGTTGGCGGTCGACTGCGCGGTCGTCGTGCCCGAGCTCGTCGTCGACGCCGGCGTGGTCGTGGCCGGCGTGGTCGACGGCGTCGTCGACGTCGGTGTGGTGGACGGCGTCGTCGACCTCGATGTGGCCGACGGCGTCGTTGAGGCCGTGGTCGTGTTCGCCAGCACGACGACCGTCCCGTGCATGAACGGATGGATCGAGCAGATGTAAGTGAACGTGCCGGCCTTGGTGAACGTGTGCGACGCGCTCTGTCCTTTCTTTAGGACACCGGTGTTAAAGCTGCCGTTGTCGGCGGTTGCGGTATGGGCGCTCGGACCGTGGTTGGTCCAGGTCACCGTGTCACCCACGTGGATCGTGATGCTGGCCGGAGTGAACGAGAAGTCGGCGATCGTCACGGTCGTGTCACTCGCGGCGTGGGCGGTCGTGTGCCGTGCACGCGGGGTGAGAGCGAGGATCGCGCCGCCCGCGCGGTTCACGGCGTGGCTCCGGGCGTGGGCATGGGCCCGTGTGCGGGCGTGCGCGCGCCGGTGGCTCACGTGGCCTCGGTGGGCGTGGGTTTCCGGCCGGTGATGCACCACGGCCTTCACCGGCGATGCCAGTAGGGCAATGGCGATCACCGCCGCCGACAGCAACCGAAAAAATCTCATCACCTCACCCCCGAGGACGCTCGGTCCGCATCGAACCTTCCGCGTGTGCATCAGCTCGATGCCTGCTGGAGGGTCGTGACCAGGCCGTAGATCGCGAACGCGCTCGCGATCAGACTGAGCGCGCAGGCCGGCCAGACGCGCTGCCGGCGCTTGATCGCGAACAGCGGATAGACCGCGAACACGATCAGCTGGCTGAGCCACAGCGCGATCAACGACGGCTTGAGCAGCGTGTCGTAGACGCCGTCCGGGTCGATCAGGGTGAAGGGCGCCGCGAGCACCATGCCGGCCGCGATCGCGATCGTGACCGGACGGATCCGCCAGCGGCTGACCGCGTGCACGAGCCGGGTCAACGCGAACGACTCGCACAGGATCACGCCCGCGGTGCTGACCGCGATGCCGATCCCGATCGCGCGCGCCAGACCGATGCCGGCGAACTGCTCGACGACGGCTACGCCCGGGATCTCCGTGCGAAGCAGTCCCGGCGCGGCTGCGAGTGGCGCAACGGCGAGGACGATGACGAGCGCGGTGACCAGGAACGCGCCGGTCACCCCGCGGCGGATCGTGCTTACGGGAGTGGCGAGCTCACCGCCGAGGAACAGCGGCAGGCTGCCGCAGATGTACAACAGCGAGGTCTGCGCGCTCGCCTTGGCGAGCTCGCCGGCGGGCGCGCCCGCGCGGAACGTCGACGCGGGCGTCGAGATGTTCGCGAGCGTGACGCCGTCGAGGATGCCGGCGAGGACCAGCTGCCCGGCGGCCATGACGCCCAGCACGATCAGCGTCGCGGCGCGGCCGGCGATCATCACGGTTGCGATCGCGACGGGGATCAGCAGCGCGAGCGCCGACTGGTACCGGCCTTCGCCGGGGATGACATGGGGCAGCAGGTCATAGACGATCTGCACGGTCGTGTAGACGATGTAAAGCCCGTAGCTGAACGCCCAGATCCCAGCCTGCGCGAGCGCGACGCGCCGCCCGGCCGCCGCCTCGACGAACGAATACAGGCCGCCGGCGCTGTGGACGTGACGCGAATAACGCAGCCAGATCGCCAGGGGCGCGGTGAACACAACCGCCGCCGCGAGCATCGCCAGCCCGGCCGAGTCGGCGGCATCGGCGGCGAGCCCCGGCGCGGCCAGCGCCGCGAGCGCGAGCGGCCCGCCGAGCGAAGCGACGGCGACGCCGGCGAACGACCAGGGCCCGATCGGCCTCTCGGTCGCCGGCCGCGGCCGGCCGTCCGCGTCCGCCGCGCCCCGAACGGTGACGGTGCCCGCGGCGTGACCGCGGGCACCTACCTCAATCTGTGCCACTGAGCGTGTCCCCCGGAGGCGGTTAGCCCCAGCCGCCGCTCGAGGAAGACGACGATGAGGAGCCGCCACTCGAGGAGCCGCTGGACGAGGCGGACGTCGTCGCGCCGGCGGTGATCGCCGTGCCCGACGGAGCGATCAGCCACCACTTGGCGCCGAACCCGTCATTGCCCTGTCCCTTGGTGCTGCCGGCACTCGTGTCCGCGACGAAGTAATACAGCGGATGACCCTTGTAAGTCACCTGCTCGGTGCCGTCAGAACGCATGATCGTGCCGAGGTCGGACGCGTCGACGCCGGAGCCGGCGGCCGGATTGCCCTTGGTCACGAGCGGAGGCCACGCGTGGGCGCACGCTCCCGAGCAGGCGGACTTACCGCCGCTGTCGGCGACCCAGAGATACAGCGCGCGCCCGTTCGGGCCCGCGAGGTAAGTGCCGCCGGAGCCCTTCGCGGTCTTGATCGTGACGCCGGTGGCTGCCGCAGCGGTTGTCGACGACGCCGACGTCGTCGCGGCAGGCGCGGCCGCCGCAGCCGCCGAGCTCGAGCTCGAGCTGCTCGCGCTGCCACACCCGGCGATGATTGCGGCCGCGGTCGCCATTACGGCGACCACGCCAATTCGGAACCTCGCAGTTCTCAGACTGGCCATTGCTCGCTCCTGTTCGCGATCTTCAGTGCGTTCCGTCAGTTGGACGGTTAGCTGACAAGACCCCGAGAGCAGCCAGAACCTTCCGGCGCCGGCGTCGATCGGCGCGGTAGGTCACCTTGGGCTGCGGGCTACGACGGGATGCCGAGGCCTGAATAGCCCATCTGGTGAGCCTCGTCGACCGACACGTTGTCCCGGCCGAGCGGCCACACCGACACCGGGATCAGCTTGAAGTTCGCGAGGCCGAGCGGGATCCCGATGATCGTGATGCACTGCGCTATGCCCGTGACCAGGTGAGCGAGCGCGAGCTCCCAGCCGAACAGCACCACCCAGATGATGTTGCCGATGAGCGACCCGACCCCGGATGTCTCCTTCTTGACGAGCGTCCGGCCGAACGGCCACAGGCAGAACCTGGCCATCCGGAACGCCGCGAAGCCGAACGGGATCGTGATGATCAGGATGAATGCGAGCAGCGCGGCGATCGAGTACAGGATCGCGAGCCACAGCCCGCCGAAGATCAGCCAGATGATGTTGAGGACGACTCGCACTTACGCCGCCGATGGCGGGGTAGCGGTCGGATCGCCGGCGACCGCGTCGGCGAGCACCTTCGCATCCTCGTCGGTCAGGTGATGACGGACCAGACGGCCGTGCCCCTCGAGCGCGCTGACCATCGCGTCGACGCGATCCGTTGACGCCATCATGATCACCGCCGAGTGCCCCTCAGGGACCTCAAGGCGCACCTCGTCAAAGAACGCGCTGCGGAGGTGCGGGGAGCCCCGTTCCTGCGCGACGCCGCCGGCGAGGCCGCCACCGACCAGCCCTACGGCGAGGCCGGCCGGCCCGAAGAGAAGTCCAACCGCGCCACCCGCGACGGCGCCCTCCGCCGTCCTGGCGCCGATGAAATCCTGCTCGTCGTCGGCGTCCACATACCGTCCGGCGAACGTGCCCCGCACGACGATCCGGTTGCGCCGGTGGTGCTCGACGAAAGCGATCTGGTCCGCCCAGCTCACCCCGTCGACCGACCTCGGCGCCCGCGAGTAAGCCTGCTCGGCTCCTTCGGTGTGCTCGAACACCACGAATGCGAAATCGAGCCCGTCGGTGTCCATGGGGCGACGATACGGCGTGCGCGGACGGGATACGTCGTCCGAATCGGGTGACGCTCGCGCGGACCCGCAAGGCTCGTTGCAAGAGAAGGAGTCTGCCCGCGCGGCTGGTAGGGTCGCCGCTCGTTGAGCAGGCGGTACGCAGTGGTCGTGGCATCCGTGCTCGCGGTTGCCACTATTTTGACGAGCGCCGGCATGAGCCGCGGCGATCTCGCGAGCCGGTATTCGGCCGGTCAACAGCGGGCTGGCCACCTTCGCTCAGCGATCAAGGCGGACAGCTCGAAGATCCAGGGATTCGAGGGCACGATCAACTCGCTCGAGGCGCGGCTGACCGCCGTCCAGCAGAGCCTCGACGTCCAGGAGCAGCAGCTCGAGCAGGTGACGGTGGCGCTCTCGAGCGCGCAGCAGCGGCTCGTGCTCCTACAGCGGCAGCTCGCGAACGACCGCCGCATCCTCGCCTCGCAGCTCGTTGCCGACTACGAGTCGCAAACGCCAAACCTGGTCGACGTGATCGTCGAGTCGCGGGGGTGGAACGACCTGGTCAACAAGGTGAGCGACCTCAAGGCGATCGCCGCCGCCAACTCGCGGACGATGCGGGCGGTGGTGACGACCCGAGTGGCCGTGGAGGCGCAGGCCCGCCGGCTCGCCCGTATCAAGGTGCGCCGGCAGCAGACCACGACGGCCGTGCGCGTCGAACGCGACAACATCGCGCAGCTTCGGCTGTCGATCGTCGACCGCGAGCTTCGCGTCGCTCGTGACCGTTCGGCGAAGCGGCGCCAATTGAAGAAGCTCCAGAAGACGCTCACGCACGAGGCGAAGGTGCTCGACGCCGAAGCGGCGGCCGCCGGTGGCGGCGCCGGGTTGCCGGTGGTTCCGCCTCCCGGCGGCTGCGTCAACACCCCGTTCGTTCCCCACGGCGGCGGGGCCGGGTTCTTCCCGGCCGCGGGAACGGACTATTCCGTGGGCGAGGAGCCGATCATCGCCGCGCGCCTCGATGCGCTCGGCCGGACGCTCGGGCTCCACCTGATCGGCATCTCCGGCTACCGCAGCCCTGCCCATTCGGTCGAGGTCGGCGGGTTCGCCGACGACCCACACACGCGCGGCGAGGCGTCAGACACGCCCGGCGTCGAAGGCGTCCCCGAGGCGACGCTCGAGGAGTTCTGCCTCACGCGCCCCTTCCCGGGGGCACGCGAGGCAGATCACATCCAGGAGCTCTAGTTGTCGCCCAGGAACGCCGCCGGCAGGTTCCGGCCGGGCACCTGGTTCGGCGTGTAGATCTTCGGATCGCCCGGGTAGGCGACGCGCCAGTTGTGCGCTTCGTACCAGTCAAAGCGGTTCAGCTGCTGCGGGTTCACGCGGTCCGGGCCGTCGAAGTGATGCTCGGCCACCTGCTGCCGGCTCCACGCAAGCCAGGCGTCGTACACCGACCTCATGTCGGCCGGCACGACGCCCTGCTGGCGGAACGCCTGCCGCTCGGCGGCGGTGGCCCCGACCGCCGGCGACGTCAACGATGTCGGGCCACCCGGCGCACCCAGATTCAGCGGGATCGTCTCCGGGGCCACGTTGTACGCCGTGTAGTTCGGATGCTGCGTGAACGCACCGTACATCGGCTCGGCCCCCAGGTCCTCCTGATTCATCGGGTGGATGCCGAGGATCTGCTCGATCGTCCTGACCATGTTGAGCTGCGTGTAGTAGTTGTCATCCACCCCGGTGGCCGAGTATGGGCTGACGACGAATGTAGGACCGCGGTGGCCGTCGACATGGTCGACGCCGTTCTGCGTGTCGTCCTCGACGACGAAGATCGCGGTGCTCTTCCAGAAGCGGCTGTGTGAGATCGTGTCGATCACTCGCCCGACCGCCAGGTCGTTGTCTGCGACCTGGGCGACCGGGACCGGGACCTTGGAGTCGGGGTTGACGCCAGTGGCTCCGGTGTGGTCGGTCATCAGCCACATGAACGTCAGGTTGGGCATCCGGCGGCTCTGCTCTTGGCGCTCGAACGTCGGCAGCCACTCGTCGACCCGGTACTGATCCGGGATCGACAGCTGGAAGTTCGGGAAGCATGGCTCCGTGATTTGCTGGAGCGACGGGATATCCGCCTGCGCCCGCACCCATTGACATGGCCTGCTGATCGGCTCCGGTCCTGGCAGCTTGCCCTCGAGCCACTGCGACTCCGCATACCACTGATCCCAGACGGGCGCGTTCGGCGCGAGGCTGAACGGGTCGTGGATGTACTCGCCGAAGTTCTGCACGCTACGGCCGGCCTTTTCGGCGGCGTTCCACAGGAAGCCGTCCCGCTGGTAGGCGAGCGAGTCACCGCCCTGCGACGGGTAGGACCGGTAGAACGCCCCGAACTCCTTCTCGACGTAGTCGTTGGCCTCGGCCTGGACGAGCCAGTTGTGTCCGTCGGCCGAGAGCGTGCCCTCGTCGTAGAAGTTGTCGAGATCGCCGAACTGCTTGGCGAGCGCGTGGAAGTTCGGGGTGATCTGCGCGCCAAACTGCGCGTCGGCCGGGTCGCCGTTGCCCTCCTCCAGGTCGCCCAGCACCTGATCGTAGGTCCGGTTCTCCTTGACGATCACGACGATGTGCTTGATCGGCGATGACCCGCCGAGGCGGGCCGGGATGACCTTCGGCACGCTGTCGTAGTAGCCCTGGTTGATCGGTCTGATCTGGTTCCAGTCGTCGTCGGTGTAGACGGTCCGCGTGTCCCACCAGATCTGGTGCTCGCGCGGCATCGTGAACATCGTCACGCTGCCCGTGTCGTCGTAGGTGTTGTGATCTGTGACCGGGACCGTGGCGGGGGACGTGTCGGGCCCCTTGTTGATCGTCGACGCCGGGCCCCGGGCGCCGATGCCCTTGTCGTTGGTGACCACGATCGTGCCGGCACCGAGCGCCGGGTCGGGCTGGACCTGAACCGGATACCAGTCGGTCGGGAGCAGCCCGACCAACCTCATCGGCCGGGAGAGGCCGCGGTATCGGTACACGGCGATCGCGTTGTCGCGCCCGATGCTGACCAGCACGTGGTTCGGGTCCGACATGTTGATCGCATTCGCGTAGCTGCCGACCTCGGCACCCGGCACCGGGTTGGTTCGGACTGTCTGGGTGACCGTGTTGGTGGTTTCGTCGATCACCGACAGGCTGTCGTCGTTGGAGTTTGCGACGAACAGCGCACTTCTGTCCTGGTAGAGCGCGGTCGGCTGCAGGCCCACCGGAATCTCTTGCTTCTCTTTGCCCGTCGTCAGGTCGACGACCGAAACCGTGCCCGTGATCGCCGCGCCGGTCGATGGATCCGACACGATGGGCGTCCCGTCGGACAGGTTAGTGAACTCCTGGCCCGTCGCCGGGCGGCCGCCCTCGTTCGAGACGTACGCGACCGTGCCGCCGTCGGCGAGCACGACCTGGCGCGGCGCGTTGCCGACCGGGATCTGATTGACCAGCTGGTTGGTCGCCGTGTCGATCACGCCTAGGGTGTTGGCACCGTTCAGCGCCACATACAGCTTGCTTCCATTGGGCGAGAGCGCCATGCCCCCCGGCAGCCAGGCGCCGCTCGGGTTGCTCGGACCGATGTTTGGGTTGCAGGCGTCAGACGTGATCGCTGAGCCGCATAGCTGGATCGCGGCGGTCTGGGTCACGGCACCGCTCGACGGGTCGAAGCTGAAGCGCAACAGATACGTCGATTGGGGTACCCACAGGGTCGTTCCGTCCGGGGAGAAGAGCGGTCCGTCGGGTCCCACCGAAGTGTCCGAGGTCTTGGTGCCGGGGAGCGGCGTTGCCAGCGATGTGTGCGTCATCGAGCCCGTCTTCAGGTCTACAACGGTGAGATACCCGGAGAACTCGTTCCACCCCAGCGCCGCCACGTACCGACCGTCGGGGCTGATCGTGCTCGAGACGAGTCGCTCGGTGCTGTCGAGGATGCGCGTTCCCAACGGCGAGATCCACTGGTTGGTGGGAAGCAGGATGCCGTTCGCGGTCGGCTGCCCGTCGACCTTGTGGTGATCGAACGGGTTGAACCCCCCGATTGCGGCGGAGGCAACACCGACGACAGCCACGCACGAAACCAGCGCCGCGGCGATCACTACTCGACCGCGTCGACGAGTGCGCATCCGTCTGAACGCGAGATTCCTCACCGTATTCCCTCCCCACGTGCGAGATGATCTGGCCGTCCTCAGTCGGACGGATGGCGCTGTGACGGGGCGCCGGCGGGCACCCTATCACCGGACCCCCGGGCGTTGGTGTTAATGAGTGGTGTCCACGTTATGGCCGTGTCGTTTTCCTTACAACCCCGCCGTCACGCCCGTCCACCGCGGCTCGATTCGCGGGTTATATTGCCGCCGTGCACGCCGTCGTGGCGACAGGGTTGGTCAAGCGCTTCGGCGCGACCACCGCCGTTGCCGGGCTCGACCTCGTCATCGCACCCGGTGAGGTTCGCGGGCTGCTCGGCCCCAACGGCGCCGGCAAGACGACGCTTCTGCGGATGCTGTTCGGGCTGATCCGGCCCGACGAAGGCACGGTCGTGCTCCTCGGACAGAGGCTGGATCATCTCGGCGGGGACGCGCTCGAGACGGTCGGCGGCTTCGTCGAGGATCCCTGCTTCTATCCGTATCTGTCGGGGCGCTCCAACCTCGAGCTGCTGGCCAAGCTCGACGGGACCCGCGCCGCGGACGCCGAGATCGACGACGCGCTGCGGCGGGTCGACCTGCTCAGCCGGGCCGATGACCGCCTCAGCGGCTACTCGACCGGGATGCGTCAGCGATTGGGTCTGGCCGCCGCGCTGCTTCGCCGCCCGAGACTGCTGCTCCTCGATGAGCCGACCAGTGGGCTTGACCCAGTTGGAACGCGCGCTGTGACAACGCTCGTGCGCGAACTCGCCGCTGACGGAGTCGCGGTCCTGCTCTCGAGCCATCAGATCGGAGAGCTCGAGAAGGTCTGCGACTCCTACACGATGCTGCGCCACGGGCGAGTCGTTTGGGAGGGCACCTCAGCCCAGCTCGATGAGCAGGCGCCGAGGTCCGCCTACGCGCTCGCGACCAGCGACGACTCGCAGGCACTCGCGTTGGCGTCCCGGTTGACTGGGGTCCGGATTCAGCCGGCGACGCGGGACGGCCTCGTGGTTGCCGCCCACCAGGCGGGCATGGACGAGCTGGTCGCCGCGCTCGGCGAGGCACACGTGCTGGTCCGCCGCTTGGAGCTCCTGGTCAGCCCGCTCGAGAGCATGTTCTTCGCGCTCACCTCCGAGCATGACGAGGCCGCGCTCGACGCGCTCGAGCCTCAACAGCTGGCCGACACGATCCTGGCGGGCGCATGAGCGCGCTCGCTCCTACCGCATCGGTCCCTCGCTCGGAGCCGCGCGTCAGCGACGGCGTGCGCAACGCGTACGAGACCGAGCTGCAAAAGCTGATGGCCCAGCTCACGACGCGCATCCTGGTCCTGGTGTGCGCGATCGGACCGCTCGCGTTCGCCGTGATCCTCAAGGTCCAGAGCGGGACGCCGTCCGACGCCCTGTTCGGCGTCTGGGTCCACTCCTCAGGGTTTGCCATCTCGCTCGTGATCCTCGGATTCGCGGGTACGTGGGGATTCCCGATCGTCGCCGGGGTGATGGCGGGCGACCTGTTCTCCTCCGAGGACCGTCATGGCACGTGGAAGACGATCCTCACCCGCTCGTGCACGCGCGAGGACGTGTTCGCGGGCAAGCTGCTCGCCGCCGGCACGTTCGCGATCGGGCTGATGCTGATCCTGGCGACGATGAGCCTGGTCGCGGGGGTCGCGCTGGTCGGACCGCACGCCCTGGTGAACCTGAGCGGGGTCCTCACCTCGCCCGGGCGGATGCTCGCACTGACGGTCGTCAGCTGGCTGATCTGCATCCTGCCCCTGCTCGCCTACACGAGCCTGGCGATCCTGTTCTCGGTGGCCACGCGCAACGGCATCCTCGGGGTGCTCGGTCCGTTGCTGGTCGCGCTCGTGACCCAGTTGCTCGATCTGATCGGCAAGGGCGTGATCGTTCACGACCTTCTCATCGGCTCGGCCTTTGACGGCTGGCACGGCCTGTTCACGAGCCACCCGGTCTTCGGTCAGGTGCTCGTCGGAAGCCTCGTCTCGCTGATCTGGATCGTCGGCTGCCTGACCGTCAGCTGGCGACTCATGCGCCGGCGCGACTTCCTCACCGGCGTCAGTGGGCGCGGGCCGAGCTGGACCGCCCCGATCAAGGTGGTCGCGGCCAGCACGGCGGTGATCGCGGTCCTCGCGCTCGGCTGCAGCGTCGGCCCCACCGGGGTGACGGCGTACCGGGTCGCGTACGCCATCGGGCGCGAGTTCAACAACGTCACGCTCCTACAGCAGCAGCTGATCGGCCGCCCCGTGCCGGCGAACGCCCGGCTGTACACGCAGCCGCAGTGCAACCGCCGCGGGACCAAGGCGATCGGGCCCGGGGACTGGAGCTGCACGATCTATGTCTACCTACCGCAGCAGAACGCCGTCCCCTACCAACTGACCTCGGTCGAGTACGACGTGAGCGTGCAGTACAACGGCTGCTACAAGGCGCAGTCGCCGCCGGCGTTCATCGGCGGTCCGACGATGCTGGCCGCCGGCGGCCACAACGTCACCAACCCGCTGTACATCGTCTACGGCTGCTTCAACATCCTGTGACCGTGGATGTCGTGGCGGGTGCTCGCGACCCGCTCACGACGCGGCGAGCGCCTGCTTCAGGTCCGCGACGAGATCGTCCGGGTCCTCGACGCCGCAGCTGAGCCGCACCAGGTCGGGCGGCACCGCCGCGATCGAGTCCTCGACCGACTGGTGGGTCATCGCCTGCGGCACCTCGATCAGCGACTCGACGCCCCCGAGCGATTCGGCGAGCGTGAACAGGCGGGTGCGGGCTGCGATCTGCGTCGCGTCGGGGTGGCGGAAGCTGACCATCCCGCTGAATCCGGGCCAGCTCACGCGGGTCACGCCGGGAGCGCTGCGCAGCATCTCGGCGACCGCGGCGGCGCTGCGGGCGTGGGCGTCCATCCGCAGGTGGAGCGTGCGCAACCCACGGTGGACGAGGAAGCAGTCGAACGGTCCCGGGACGGCGCCGACGGCGTTCTGGACGAACCGCAGCCGCTCGTACCAGTCGTCCGAGCGCGTGACCACGACACCGCCGACGACGTCCGAGTGTCCGCCGAGGTACTTGGTCGTCGAGTGCACGACGAAGTCGGCGCCGAGCCCGAGCGGCCGCTGGTTCGCCGGCGTCGCGAACGTGTTGTCGACGGCGACGAGGGCGCCACGCCGGCGTGCGATCACGGCCTCGGTGTCGATCACGTGGAGGAACGGGTTGGTCGGGCTCTCGATCCAGATCAGCCGCGTGTCGTCACGAACCGCGCGCTCGACCGCAGCGAGGTCGGTCTGGTCGACGAGGTCGTACTCGAGGCCCCACCGGCGCATGACCTTGTCGACGAGCCGGTAGGTGCCGCCGTACAGGTCGGCCGGGAGGACGACGTGCGACCCGGGCTCGCACACGATCGTGATCAGCGCGTGCTCGGCCGCGAGGCCTGAGGAGAACGTCACCGCGCGCCCTTCCTCGAGCTCGCCGAGGGCCTGCTCGAGTGCGGTCCTGGTCGGGTTCGCCGACCGCGCATAGTCGTACTCTTCGACGAACTCCCCCGGCCGCTGCTGGGCGTAGGTCGAGGTCTGGTGGATCGGCGGGATCACCGAGCCGTACGTCGGGTCCGGCGTCAGGCCGGCGTGCACGGCGCGGGTGGCGAACGCGTCGCGCCGCTCGTCGGCGGATTGGCTCACGAAGCCAATGCTTCCAGCAAATCGGTCCGCGTGACCAGCCCCTCGGCGCGGCCGTCACGCGTGACCAGCAGCGCCTGCTGGTCGCCAACCAGGAGCTCGACCGCATCGCGGACCGGGTCCTCGGTCGACACCGCGGGGAACGGCGCCTCCATCACCTCGACGATCTCGGCGTCGAGGATCGCGGGGTTCTCGGCGGCGCGTTTCAGCAGCCCACGCTCGCCGATCGCGCCGACGACCGTCGCCGGATCGTGAGCGGAGACCACCGGCAGCTGCGAGACGCGGTGCTCGTGCAGGAGCGCGACCGCGTCGCGGACCTTGAAGTGGGTCTGGACCGTGACCAACGGCGGGATCTCGCCGGCCTCGCGCTTGCGGGCGAGCACGTCGCCGACCAGGAGCTTGGAGTCGCGATCGAGGAAGCCGTACTGGCGCATCCACGCGTCCGAGTAGATCTTCGACAGGTACGAGCGACCGCCGTCGGGGAGGATGACGACGATCAGCGCATCGGGGTCGTCTGTTTCGCCGGCGATCTGGAGCGCGGCATGGAGCGCGAGGCCACCCGAGCCGCCGGCGAGGATGCCCTCGAGCTGGGCCAGCCGACGCGTGGTCATGAACGCGTCTTTGTCCGACACCGTGATCCAGCGGTCGATGATCGAGGGGTCGAACGTCTCGGGCCAGAAGTCCTCGCCGACGCCCTCGACGAGGTACGGCCGGACGTTCTCGGGTCCACCCGAGTAGATCGACCCCTCCGGATCGGCGCCGACCACGACGAGGCCCGGGTTGCGCTCGCGCAGGTAGCGCGCCGTCCCGGTGATCGTGCCGCCCGTGCCCACGCCGGCGACCAGATGGGTGATCTCGCCGGCAGTCTGCTCCCAGATCTCGGGGCCGGTCGACTCGTAGTGGGCTTGGGGGTTGGCCTGGTTGAAGTACTGGTTGGGCTGGAACGCGCCCGGGATCTCGGCGGTGAGCCGGTCGGCCACGCGGTAGTAGGACTGGGGCGATTCGGGGGGGACGTCAGTGGGGGCAAGCACGACGTCCGCCCCGTAGGCACGGAGGAGATCGATCTTCTCGCGCGACATCTTGTCCGGCATCACTGCGATCACGCGGTAGCCCTTGAGCCTGGCCGCGATCGCGAGACCGGTGCCGGTGTTGCCCGAGGTCGGCTCGACGATCGTCCCGCCGGGCGCGAGCCGTCCGTCGCGTTCGGCCGCTTCGATCAGCGCGACCGCGACACGGTCCTTGATCGAGCCGCCGGGGTTGAACGACTCGACCTTGGCGACCAGGCGAGGCCGTAGCCCGGCGCCGATGCGCGACAGCCGGATCAGCGGCGTGTCGCCGATCGCGTCGAGGATGGAATCCTTCAGAATCGGTCCTGCGATGGCGGTATCGGTCATGCACCCAGGATGACGATTCTGCGACAATTTGACAAGCAGCCGAGGATCCTGCGATGTACTCGCATTCAACTGGATATTCTTCGGTGTAAGCCGAGGTAGTCCGGTCCGTGCCGAATCATCCACACTCCCACGTAGACGATGTCGACCGCGCTCTGCTCGAGCTGCTCGCGCGCGACGCGCGGATCACCAACCAGCGCCTGGCCGACCGCGTCGGGGTCGCGCCGTCGACGGCGCTCGCGCGGCTGCGGTCGCTGCGGGACCGCGGCGTGATCCGCGGCTTCCACGCCGAGGTCGACCTGGCGGCGCTGGGCCGGCCGCTCCAGGCGCTGATCGCGGTCCGGCTCGCCGTGCACGCGCGCGACCAGATCGACGATTTCACCTCCGCGGTCCGGCAGCTGCCGGGCGTACTGATGGTGTTCCACCTGACAGGCGTGACCGACTACCTGGTGTGGGTCGCCGCCGCCGACGCGCAGGACCTCCGCGAGTTCGTCGTCGATCACCTGGCGACGCATCCGTCGGTGGCGCACGCCGAGACCTCGCTGATCTACGAGCACCACCGCGGCCCGGGCATCTGGGGCGCGGCCGATCCCGCATGAGCCCGGGGGACGTGGGACACCGCCGGACTCGCGCTGCGCGCGTGGTCGGGTTGGGGACCACGATCTTCACCGAGATGAGCGCGCTCGCCCTGCGGACCGGGGCGATCAACCTCGGCCAGGGCTTCCCCGACACCGACGGACCTGCTTCGGTGATCGAGGCGGCGGTCGCAGCGCTCCGCCGCGGCGAGAACCAATATGCGCCGCTGCCTGGCGTGCCGGCGCTGCGCGAGGCGGTGTTCGAGCACCAGCGCGGCTGGTATGGCCTCGATCCCGAGGACGTGCTGATCACGTTCGGCGCCACCGAGGCGATCGCTTCGGCGCTGCTCGGGCTGTGCGATCCGGGCGACGAGGTGGTGGTGCTCGAGCCTTACTACGACTCGTACGCGGCCTGCATCGCGTTTGCCGGCGCGACGCGTCGGCCGGTCACGTTGAGGCCGCCCGGGTTCGAGGTGCGCGCGGACGCACTGCGGGCCGCGATCGGCCCGCGCGCGCGGGTGCTGCTGTTGAACTCGCCCCACAACCCGACGGGCCGGGTCCTCGGGCGCGATGAGCTCGAGCTGATCGCGGCCGCGTGCGTCGAGCACGACCTGATCTGCGTCACCGACGAGGTCTACGAGCACCTCGTCTACGAGGGCGACCACATCCCGATCGCGACGTTGCCCGGGATGGCGTCGCGGACGCTGACGATCTCGAGCGTCGGCAAGTCGTTCTCGTTCACGGGCTGGAAGATCGGCTGGTGCTCGGGGTCGGCAGAGTTGGTGGCGGCGGCACGGATGGTCAAGCAGTTCCTGACCTTTGCCGGTGGCACGCCTCTGCAGCACGCCGCGGCGGCGGCGTTGCGACTGCCGCGGGAGGAGGTCGAGGCGATCTGCGACGACCTGCGCCTCAAACGCGATCAGCTATGCGCGGGGTTGGAGGCCGCCGGCCTGCGTCCGATCACGCCGGCGGGGACGTACTTCATCAACGCGGACGTGGGTGTGGACGCGGTCGAGTTCTGCCGTGAACTGCCCGAGCGCTGCGGTGTGGTGGCGATCCCGACCGGCGTGTTCTACGACAATGCCGGCGCGGCGCCGACGCTCGTCCGGTTCGCGTTCTGCAAGCGCCCCGAGGTGATCGCCGAAGCCGCCGAGCGGCTCGCGGGTCTTCGCTGAGTCCGGGAAGGATCCCCGGGCGTATGTGTGGGTCAAGGCAAGGACACGACGTACACGAGCAACAAGGAGGTCCTTTTCGATGACGCTGCAAGTCATGCGCCGCGCCGGTGCGGTGGCGATTCTCGCCGTCGGCGCCGTGGCGATCGCCGTCGGCGCGCTGGCGGAGCGGGGTGGCGAGTTACGAGTTATCCGCCATCGGACAGCAGCGCCTCTAGTTCGTGATCGCGTCGCCTGGCGGGGGTAAGGTCCGCTCGGTCGGGAACTTTCTGCCCTGCGGGTGTGGCGCGCGCAGGAGAATGGATGTTTCCCGCCACCGCACCCGAAGGAGGAGAGACGATGTCCACAACCGCCGCCCCTTCACCCGCGGCCACCGAGGTCGACCAGTGGCTGACGCGCTTCGGCGAAGCGCTCGAGCAGGGCGACGCCGCCGGCGCGGCCGAGCTGTTCGCGCCCGAGAGCTACTGGCGTGACCTCGTCGCCTTCACCTGGAACATCAAGACCGTCGAGGGCCGCGAGGAGATCCGGGACATGCTCGAGCACACGCTCGGGCAGGTGAAGCCGCGCGGCTGGCACGCCACCGAGGAGCCCGAGTCCGCCGACGGTGTCACAACCGCGTGGATCGCGTTCGAGACCGAGACGGGCCGCGGCACGGGCCTCCTGCGGCTGATCGACGGCCAGGCATGGACGCTGCTCACCGCGCTCGACGAGCTCAAGGGATATGAGCAGGGACTCGGATTGCGCCGGCCGAAGGGCGTCGCCCACGGCGCCAATTCCGAGCGGACGACATGGCTCGAGGATCGCCGTCGCGAGGCCGAGGAGCTCGGCCGCACCACACAGCCGTACGTGGTGATCGTCGGCGGCGGGCAGGGCGGAATCGCGCTCGGGGCGAGGCTGCGCCAGCTACAGGTGCCGACGATCATCGTCGAGCGGAACCGTCGGCCCGGCGACTCGTGGCGCAACCGTTACAAGTCCCTGTGCCTGCATGACCCGGTGTGGTACGACCACCTGCCGTACGTCAAGTTCCCGCCGAACTGGCCGGTGTTCTCGCCCAAGGACAAGATCGCCGACTGGCTCGAGATGTACACGCGCGTGATGGAGCTCAACTACTGGGGGTCGACGACCGCGAGGAGCGCGCGCTACGACGAGGACGCCGGTGAGTGGGTCTTGGTGGTCGACCGCGACGGTGAGGACATCACGCTTCGCCCGAAGCAGCTGGTGATGGCCACGGGCATGTCCGGCCGCCCGTACACGCCGGTGTTCGACGGCATGGATCGCTTCAAGGGCGACCAGCATCACTCTTCCCAGCACCCGGGTCCCGACGCGTACCGGGGCAAGCGTGCGGTCGTGATCGGGTCCAACAACTCCGCCCACGACATCTGCGCGGCGCTGTGGGAGCACGACGCCGACGTCACGATGGTGCAGCGCTCCTCGACGCACGTGGTCAGGTCGGACACGCTGATGGAGATCGCTCTCGGCGCGCTGTACTCCGAGGACGCGGTGGCCGGCGGGATGACGACCGAGAAGGCGGATATGACGTTCGCGTCGCTCCCGTACCGGATCATGGCCGGGCTTCAGGTGCCGGTGTACGAGCAGATCCGCGAGCGCGACGCGGACTTCTACGCGCGCCTCGAGACGGCCGGGTTCCAGCACGACTGGGGCGAGGACGGATCGGGCCTGTTCATGAAGTACCTGCGCCGGGCGTCGGGGTACTACATCGACGTGGGCGCGTCGGAGCTGGTGGCGAGCGGCCAGATCAAGCTCCAGCCGGGCCAGGTCGACCACCTCACCGAGGACGCGGTGGTGATGGAAGACGGGACCGAGCTTCCGGCCGATCTCGTCGTGTACGCGACCGGCTACGAGTCGATGAACGGGTTCGTCGCCGACCTGATCTCCCAGGAGGTCGCCGACAAGGTCGGCAAGGTGTGGGGCCTCGGGTCGGATACGACCAAGGACCCGGGTCCGTGGGAGGGGGAGCAGCGCAACATGTGGAAGCCGACGCAGCAGGAGGGCCTGTGGTTCCACGGCGGCAACCTGCACCAGTCGCGCCACTACTCGCTTTACCTCGCGCTCCAGCTGAAGGCGCGGGCGGAGGGGATCGACACCCCGGTCTACGGACTACAGGAGGTCCATCACACGCGGTAGCGCCCGACCAGTTCGTTCGCGGCGGCGAGCTCGTCGGCGGCGAGCGCGCGGGGGGTCAGCACGGCTCGCTCGGCGTACTGGCGGAGGATCGCCTCCCGAACGGCCTCGACGGTCGTGCCGGGGACCTCGGCCGCCACCGAGCCGGTCGTCTCGGGGTTCCACTCGAGACCGAGTTCCGCGTAGACGTCCTCAAGCACGGTCCGCACTGAACCGGCGGGCTCGACGACGACGACGGTCGACAGCAGCCACGCGCCGCGGACGATCCGCTGTGCCGCGCCGATCAGCTTCGTCGCGCCGCGCGCGTTCACGCTGAACTCGCCCGGGCAGTACTCGCCCGGTACCTCCCCGACTCGCGCATCGACCCCGAGCCCGCGGAGCGCCTGCGCTTGTCGCTCGGCCTCGTCCGAGAACCGCGCCTGGATCCCCGCCATCGAGTCCAGCGCCGGCATGATCTCGTCGAACACGAGGCAGCCCTCGTCGTACGCCGCCGCGCGGCCGCCGGCCCCGCGGATCACGGGTGTGTAGCCGCGTTTTCTGGCCGCATCCGTCGCGCCGGCAAACCCGGGCAGGAAGCTGTCCCGGCGGCCGAACGCAACCGTCGGCTGTGGGCGGTACGACCTGATCACCGGTCCGCCACGGCCCACGGCGACGAGGCCGAGCAGCGCGTGCGGAAGCGCGACGTCGAGGGCGGGATCAGCGCCGGCGGGCCCCTCCAGCAGGTCCACGCGTTCAGATCTCCGTGAGCCGCGCGACCGTCGCGGGGTCGATCTGGAGCGCGGTCGCGTTCTCGGCGATCTGAGCGGGGGAGGTGGCGCCGAACAGCACGGTCGCGACCGCGGGGTTGGCGAGTGCGAACGCGATCGCGAGCGCGGCGGGGCTCGACCCGACCTCGTCGGCGAGTGCGCGCAGGCGGCTCCCGTGCTCGCGGGCGGCGGCGACCCTCGGATCGTCGATCTCCGAGGCGGCGCGCCCGGACTGGCCGGCGTCGTACTTGCCGGTGAGCACGCCGCCCGCCATCACGAACGAGGCGACGATCCCGGCGCCGGACGCTTCGATTGCGGCGGTCATCTCGTCGGTCTCGACCCACTCACGGCGGACGAGGCTGTACGGGAGCTGCGCCGCGCACGGCGTCGGAACCCCCTGCGCATGTGCGACTCGAGCGGCTTCGAGGAAAGGCTCGGCCTTCCAGTTGACGATTCCCCAGGCGCGAGCCTTTCCGGAAGCGATGAGCTCGGCCATCGCCGCGACCATCTCGGCAATCGGGAGGTCGTCCGGCGGGGGGTTCGCATAGATCAGGTCGACGTAGTCGAACCCCATCCGCGCCAGCGAGCCGTCGAGCTCGGCCGCGGCGCTCTGCTCGGGCCAGAACTCCCACCACAGCTTGTTTGAGACCACCGTGTCCTCGCGATTCCAGCCGGCCGCGCGGAATAGTTCGCCGAACAGCACCTCGGAATAGCCGGTCGGGATCGGCGCGGTTCCGGTCTCGTCGTTGTAACGGGCGTCGTCGAGGAAGTTGAAGCCGCTCTCGCGGGCGGCGAGCATGACCGCGAGCGCGTCCTCGCGCGGGATCCGCTCGAACGTGCGCCACGACCCGAGCGACAGCCGCGACACCTCGAAGCCGGATGTGCCGAGCGGCGTTCGCTCCATGACCGGCAAGTTATTACGCGCGCGCAGCGACCAGCGGCGCCCGACGCTCGTCCCACAGACGGGTGAGCAGCGACCGGCACAGCTTGGCTTTGGGGACGACCTCGCGAGCGTCGGGGTGAGGACCGGCGGCCGCGGCGTGGTCGGCGCTGACGAGCACGACGACAGCGGGATTGCCGCGCGTGCTCATCCGCCGCGCCGCCTCGATTCCGCCGATGCCCGGCATCCGGACGTCCATCAGCACGAGATCGGGCCGAAGGCGGTCGGCCTCCTCGATTCCCTCCTCGCCGGAGCAGGCTGCGCCGACGCACTCAAAGCCGGAGGTGGCATCGATCAGCTCGCGCGCGACCTCCTGGAAGAACGGTTCGTCGTCGACGATCAGCACCCGCACTGGCCCGGATACCTCAGGCATTGGATGATGCTTTCCGGGAACGCGAGGGCTGTCCACGGTGCGCACATGTGTACGCAACGCAGGCATGCATGCATCGCGGGCCGTCGGGGTCGATCCGTGCGCCGGCTGCGGGTCAGGAGGCGAGCTGCCCGATTCGCCAGCGCCGGCGGCCGTCAGGGGGCGAGCCGCTCGATCCGCCAGCCCCGTGGGCGCCGGTCAGGGTGCGAGCCGCTCGATCGCCGGCCCCAGCCGGCGCCGGTCAGGGCGCGAGCCGTTCGATCCGCCAGCCACCGCCGACGCCCGCGGCCGGCGTGTACCGCAGCCGATCGTGCAGCCGGTTGTCTCGGTGCTGCCAGAACTCGAACGTCCGAGGCGTGAGGCGGAAGCCGCCCCAGTGGTCGGGCAGTGGCACCTCGGCGCGGGCGTGGCGCTCGTCCAACTCCGCCACCCGCCGCTCGAGGAACTCGCGGCTTTCGACGGGGCGGCTCTGCGGCGAGGCGAGCGCGCTCAGCTGGCTGCCGCGGGCCCGGCTGTGCCCATACGTCTCGGATTCCTCGCGCGTGGTGCGCGCCACGGGTCCCTCGATCCTCACCTGGCGCCCGAATGGCTCCCAGTGGAACAGCAGCGCCGCGCGCGGGTTGGCGGTCAGCTCCCCGCCCTTGCGGCTTTCGTAGTTCGTGAAGAACACGAACCCGTCGGGGCCCGCCTGCTTGACCAGCACCATCCGCACCGACGGCGCCCCGTCGATCGAGGCGGTGGCGAGGGCCGCGGCCTCGGCTTGGCTGACGCCGGCGCGCCTGGCCTCCTCGAACCACGCGGTGAACTGGCGGACCGGGTCGGGATCTGCGTCCTCCTCGTGGAGTGGCTGTGAGGGATCGGTCACGCGGGGGAGGCTAACGGGCTCACCTTCGTCGCGAGGCGGGCGCCCGGCCGGCTTCACGTGCCGGCAGCCCCTGAGCGCGCTCGAAAGTCTCGCTAGGCTTCCCGTCCTCCATGCCCGAGCCGGCGAAGATCGTCCACCTCGATCAGCTCGAGGCGATTCCGGGCCCCGGGAGCCTCACCTGGCATCCGGTCCGGCTGACGCTCGGGGTGCGCGCGTTCGGCTGTAACGCGTACACCGCCGGCGAGGCGGGACAGGACGTGGTCGAGCCGCACACCGAGGATCCGAACCTCGCCCACCAGGAGCTGTACTTCGTCGCGACCGGCCGCGCGACGTTCACGATCGACGGCAGCTCCCACGACGCGCCCGCGGGGACGTACGTGTTCGTCCCCGACCCGGCCTCGCACCGGCACGCGGTGGCGGCGGAGGGGGGCACGACGGTGCTCAGCTTCGGTGGCCCGCCGACGTTCGAGCCCTCGGCGTGGGAGTGGGCGTTCCGCGCCGGGCCGCTGATCTCCCGCGATCCCGCGCGCGCCCGCGAGATCCTCACCGAGGGACTTAAGGTGCATCCGGACTCGCCCTCGCTTCACTACAACCTCGCCTGCCTCGAAGCGGGCGAGGGACGAACAGGCAGCGCGCTCGCGGCGCTCAGGAAGGCGATCGACGCCAGGCCGGACGTCGCGAACTGGGCGCGCGACGACGACGACCTCTTGAGCCTGCGCGACGACCCCGAGTTCCGGGCGCTCGTAAACGGCACCGTCTAGCGTGCCGGCGCCGCGAGACGGGCCCAGATCTCGCTCGTCATCTGCGACACCGGGGGAAGCCCGGGCGATTCGGTGACCTCGGGGTTCTTGCCTTCGGGGATGCCCTGCCACCGCTGAACGGCGAGCTCGACCCATTCGGGATGGGGGAGGACCCAGAACTTGCGCGCCTCGATCGCCTCCGCGACGAGGTCTGCGACCGCCGCGGGAGCCGTCCCCTCGTCGATCGCGCGCTTGAAGTGCGGCGAGAGCACATCGGCGGCGAGCGACGCCGGCGGCCGCTCGCCGAGGCGCTCGGGCCAGTTGCGTCCGGAATCGTGGATGCCGGTGGCGACCCAGCCGGGGCACAGCACGCTGACTCCGATCGGCATGCCGACGAGCGTCGTCGTCTTGTACAGGTCCTCGGACACCGCCACGATCGCGTGCTTGCTCGCGTCGTATGCCGGCTGGCTGCCGGGGAGGAGGCCGGCGATGCTCGCGGTGTTGACGATGTGTCCCTGACCCTGGCGGGTCATGATCGGCAGGAATGCGCGGATCCCGTGGATGACGCCCCAGAGGTTGACGCCGATCACCCAGGTCCACGCCGAGATCGGACCCAGCCACGGGTCGGCGTTCGTGGCCACGCCGGCGTTGTTGCAGGCGACGTGCACGGCGCCGAACCGCTCGACCGCGGCCCCGGCCAGCGCCTGCACCGCCGCCTCGTCGCTAACGTCGGTGGGCACGGCCAGCGTCTCCACGCCGAGCGCCCCGACCTTCTCGGCGGCGCTCGCGAGGTCCACCTGCGGGGGTGAGGGTCGAGCGACCTTCCCCGCCTCGAGCTTCATCGCACTCCTTTCGTCACGAAAGGAAAGCGATCCTACATCTGACCCGCCGGCGGCTCTCATCCGCCGTGGCGGGGTGGTCGTACTCGCTGGCGCCCAGGTAGAACGAGCTCGACTACGAGCGGCTGGCTGAGGCGGTCCGCGGGGGAGAGGTACCCGCGGAGTTCGGGGTCTGACGCGTTTCTAGCTCGCCAGGATCAGGCCGACCACTCCCTTCATAACCAGCAGGAGGCCGATTACCACAAGGCCACGCTCGGCGTAGATCCTGCCGTGGATGCCCGCCCACGCCTTCGCCCGATCGATCGCCGCGGGCGTCCACTCGGGGGCGGCCGCAAACAAGATCATCGGGACCTCGAGCAGGGCCAGCATCACGAGGTTGAACGCGATCACGATGAGCACGGTCACGGCCGTCGAGTAGTCGAGCTTGGTCAAGCGATCGAGCCCGGCCAGGTACGAGGCGCCGGGAAGGGTCAGGACCGCGCCGAGCACGAACGTGGTCCTGGGGCTGCCACGGCGGAGTTCCCGCTGCCACCGCGGGGGAGGCTTGCCCTCCTTTTTCTTGGCTCTGCGCGCCCGATAACGCTCGTCACGGCCGCCTGCCAGAACCGCCGCGACGATCAGCAACAACCCGCCCAGGATGATGTCTGCGAGCGGGCTGAGGGTGTGCTTGCTGGTGCTGACGATCCCCGAGTTCTTCAGCGAGAACACGATCAGCAGCCCGAGCGTGATGCTGGTCAGCATCGCCCCCAGCCAGTAACCGAGCATCAGCCCCTTCGGGTTGGGGAGCAGCAGCATCAGCGTCGTCACGGCGATCAGCGTCGGGTTGAACGCCGATGTGAAAGACAGGAGGACCACCTCGCCCATGGGATCGAGCAACTCTCTCAGGTCCGTGCCCAAGCCGTGGATCAGGGCGGAGGCGGAGGCGGCGGAGGGCGCAGGCGGCGGAGGGCGGAGGCGGCGGAGGGCGGAGGCGGCGGAGGGCGGAGGCGGCGGAGGGCGGAGGCCGCGGACCGATCAGCTGGATCACCGACAACGCGAGCAGGATCACGCCGATGCCGACCAGGGGTAGCGATGAACGGCCGCGCATTGACAAGATAGGAGCACGGCGCCTCGGAGCGGGTGGCCGAGCGATGCGGCTATCCACCAGAAGGAGTGATGCGCTCGATCCACCTCAAGCACGGCCGGCGCCTCGACGCCGGTCTAGGGTCGCGACTGCCGTCGGACCCGGGCGCGGCGGGAGCGGCGTGACCGCGCACGGCGTCGGCGACGGCGAGCTGCGGCGCCGGTACGCGCAGGTATTCGACGACGTCGCCGAGGAGTACGACCGCGAGCGGCGTGGCTACCCTGACGACCTGATCGACGCCGCATGCCGCGCCGGGGCGCTGAGCGCCGGCGACCGCGTGGTCGAGGTCGGGTGCGGGACCGGCCTGCTCACGACGTCGCTGCTGGCGCGGGGGCTCCGAGTGGAGGCCGTCGACCCCGGCCCGAACATGATCCGGCTCGCCGAGCGCCGCGTGGGGGCCGCCGCGGGCGTAGATGCGGGAGAGGGTGTCACGTTCCACCGTGGGCGGTTCGAGGACGTGACGCTGCCGGACGGGCCGTTCGCCGCAGTGTTCTCCGCCACCGCGTTTCACTGGATCGAACCCGAGGTGGGCTGGGCGCGGGCGGCCGGGCTGCTCAGGCCCGGTGGCGTGCTCGCCCTCCTCCAATACTGCGAGGTGTCGGACGCCAGCACGGCCGAACATTGGCGGGCGCTCCATCGCGCGCTGGTGAAGGTCGCGCCGGAGATCGCCTCGAACTGGCCCGGGCTTCGCGACGCGGACACGCTCTTGACCGGGGCGGCCGCGCGCACCGACAACATCTCCGCCGTGTGGTCGTGGATCGGCCGGCACGAGCTGAGGATTGCCGAGGCGGCTGATCTGTTCGACGACGTCCGGATCACGACCGTGCCGGTGGAGACCGAGCAAACCGGCGATCAGCTGAACGCGTACCTGCGGACGACGTCGCTGTACCGTCGCCTCGAGCCGCACCAACGGCGGGCGCTCGAGGCCGAGAATCGGACCGTCGCCGAGCACGCCGGCGGCGTGATCCGCTCGAGCGAGCTCGCCGTGCTCGTGACCGGCCGGCGGGTGTAGACGCCACGTTCCGCGCGCTTCGGAGGGCGCTACCGTAGCGGGCGATGCGGATCGCAACCTGGAACGTCAACTCGCTCAAGCAACGGCTCCCGAGGCTGCTCCCGTGGCTGGATCAGCGCCAGCCCGACGTGGTTTGCCTCCAGGAGACGAAGCTCGCCGACAACGCGTTTTCTGAGCTGCTCGGCGATCAGCTGTCAGAGCGGGGCTACGAGGCCGCCGCTCACGGCGAGGCGGCGTGGAACGGCGTGGCAATCCTGTCTCGGGTCGGGCTCGACGACGTCGTGGCCGGGATCGACGGCGCGCCCGGTTTTCCGAATCCCGAGGCGCGGGCAGTGTCGGCGACGTGCGACGGCATCCGGGTGGTCTCGGTGTACGTGCCTAACGGTCGAATCCCGGACTCCGACCACTATCGGTACAAGCTCGCCTGGCTAGCGTCGTTGCGGGACGCGGTCGCGGCAGGACCGAAGGCCGTGGTCGTGTGCGGCGACATGAACATCGCCCCGACCGACGAGGACGTGTTTGACCCCGACGCGTACGTCGGGCAGACCCACGTGACCCGGCCCGAGCGGACGGCGCTCGCCGAGCTCGAGGCCGTCGGCCTCAACGACGTCGTGCGCGATCGCTGGCCGGGGAAGCGGGTGTTCACGTACTGGGACTACCGCGCGGGCATGTTCCATCAGGATCTCGGGATGCGGATCGACCTCGTGTTGGCCGGCGATCCCGTGGCGCGAGCGCGTCAAGGCCGCATGGGTCGATCGCCAGGCCCGCAAGGGCACTGGCCCGAGCGATCACGCACCGGTGATCGTCGACCTCGACGAGGCACCGGACGGGGACATCGGGCCGGTGGTTCCGCCGCCGTCCAACCCGGTGACGAAGCGCGGCGCGAAGAAGCTGCCCCAGGCGTCCTGACCCTTGACCGGATGCGATTGCGATTTTGCATGACAGTCAACGAAAATCGCAGTCGCAAAGCGGCCGCGGTTCGATTCCGCAGTCAGCGAGGCCGCTCGCGGTCGCGTGACGGTTGGACCCGCTTCGGCTCTCCCGGCATCTTGGGGTAGTCAGGCGGGTAGGGCATGTCCCCCTGCCCGCGCTGCAAATCCTCCTCGTAAAGATCGAGCAGCGGCTCCAACGAATAAGCGACGTCGTTGATCGCGGCGTGACGATCGCCCACCTCCGAGAACCGCGCCGGCATGGTCGCGACCGTGAAGTCCTCGGGCGCGACGTCGGCCAGCTCGTCCCAGTCGAGCGGGGCGGAGACCGTCGCCCCCGGCTTGGGGCGGATGCTGTACGCCGAGGCGATCGTGCGGTCCCGCGCGTTCTGGTTGTAGTCGAGGAAGATGCGCTCGCCACGCTCCTCCTTCCACCAGCTCGTCGTCACCTCGTCCGGAAGGCGCCGCTCGAGCGCCCGCCCGAACGCGATCGCCGCGTGGCGGACGTCGGTGAACGTCCACCGCGGCTCGATCCGGACGTAGATGTGGATGCCCCGGCCGCCGGACGTCTTCGGGAACCCGACGTAGCCGAGGTCGGCCAAGAGCTCCCGGGCCTCAAAAGCGGCGCGGACCGCGTCGGCGAAGTCGGTGCCCGGCTGGGGGTCGAGGTCGAGCCGCAACTCGTCGGGATGGTCGACGTCCTCGCGGCGAACCGGCCAGGGATGGAACGTGATCGTGCCCATCTGCGCGGCCCACCCGACAACCGCGATCTCCGTAGGGCAGACCTCGTCGGCGTGACGGCCCGACGGGAACGCGATCTGCGCCGTCCGCACGTAGTCAGGCGCTCCCTTCGGGATTCGCTTCTGGTAGAAGGCGTCGCCGACGCGGCCCTCGCGGGTGGACAGGGTCATCCCCGGATACACCCCCTTCGGCCAGCGCTCGAGTGTCGTGGGCCGCAAGGCGAGGGCGCGCATGATCCCGTCGCCAACCGACAGGTAGTACTTCACGATGTCGAGCTTGGTGACCTCGGTGGTGTGCTCGGTCTCCGGGAAGATCACGCGATCCGGATTGGAGACCCGCAGATCGCGCCCGCCGGCGTCGACGATCGTCTCCCGCGAAGCCGCCACTACGAGTGGCCGGCGGTCGCGTGCGGAACGTACGGCTCCTCGAGCGACGCGATCTCCTCGTCGCTCAGCGTAAGGCTCTCCGCGGCCAGCGCGTGCTCGAGGTGCTCGAGCTTGGTCGCACCGACGATGGGTGCGGTCACCCCGGGCTTGGCGAGAAGCCATGCCAGCGCGACCTGCGCGGTCGGGACTCCGCGCGCGGAGGCCACCTCGTTCGCGCGTTCGACCACGTCGAAGTCGATCTCGGGCTTGTACAGCATGTCGCCAAACCGATCGGTGTTGGCGCGTGTCGTCAGCCGCTCACCGGCGCGCGTGCGGTTGCCGGCGAGCAGGCCGCGGGCGAGCGGGCTCCACGGGATCACGCCCACGCCCCGATCGATGCACTGCGGGATCATCTCCCGCTCCTCCTCGCGGTAGACCAGGTTGTAGTGGTTCTGCATCGAGACGAACGGAGTGATCGCGATCGACTGCGCCTTGGCGAACTGCCACGCGAACATGCTGCTCGCGCCGAGGTAGCGCGCCTTGCCGGCTCTGACGACGTCGTGGAGCGCATCCATGGTCTCGTCGATCGGCGTGCTGTAGTCCCATCGGTGGATCTGGTAGAGGTCGACGTAGTCGAGCTCGAGCCGCTTCAGCGACGCGTCGATCGAGGCCAGGATGTGCTTGCGCGAGAGGCCGCGCCCGTTCTCGCCCGGCATCGTCTGGCCGTGGACCTTGGTCGCGACGACGTACTCCTCGCGCATCCCGAACAGCTTGCGCAGCAGGCGACCGGTGATCACCTCGCTCTGGCCACCGTTGTAAACGTCGGCGGTGTCGAAGAACGTGATCCCACCCTCGACGGCGCGCCGCACGATCGGCTCCGCACCGCTTTCGTCCAGCGCCCACTCTCGGCTCTCGTCCTTGCCGTAGCTCATCATCCCGAGACAGATACGGGACACCCGAAGGCCGGTCCTGCCGAGGTTCACGTAATCCATGCGCTGGTCTCCTATCGGTCGTCTGGACGGCGAGACCGACTCACCGTGCTCGTGACGTTACCCGGGGTCGGCCGCGGGACGATCGCCGCTCAGCGGCCGTGGACGTCATAGTCTCAACGCGAGGGTTCGTGAATAGCTTCGATTACATCGTCGTGGGCGCGGGGTCGGCCGGATGCGTGCTCGCCAACCGTCTGTCGGCCGATCCATCGGCGCGGGTCCTGCTGCTCGAGGCCGGCGGAAAGGGCCGCTCGCCGAACATCAAGATCCCTGCGGCTTTCGCCAAGCAGTTCCATACCAAGCTCGACTGGGACTTCGCGACCGAATCCGAGCCGTTCGTCGACGGCAGATCGCTGTATGTACCGCGCGGCAAGGGGCTGGGCGGGTCGAGCTCGATGAACGCGATGTTGTACGTGCGCGGCCGGCCGCTCGATTACGACAGCTGGGAGGCCCAGGGGGCGCCGGGGTGGGGGTACCGGGACGTGCTGCCGTATTTCCTGAAGTCCGAGGACAACGTGCGCGGCGCGTCGGAGTGGCATGGCACCGGTGGCCCGCTACGGGTAAGCGAGCAGCGTTCGCCGCGTCCGCTCGACCGCCGCCTGATCGCGGCCAGCGAGGCCGCCGGCATTCCGTCGACGCCGGACTACAACGGTCCCGAGCAGGACGGCGTCTCGATGTTTCAGGTCAACCAGTGGCGCGGCCGGAGGTTCAGCAGCGCCGACGCCTACCTGCGGCCCGCGGCCAAGCGCGCGAACCTGACCATCCGCACCAAGGCGACCGTGGTCGGCATCGCGTTCGAAGGCAGCCGCGCCATCGGCGTTCGCGCCGCGGGGTCCGGTCGCAGTGACGTCGAGCTGCTCCGAGCCGAGCGAGAGGTGGTGCTCTCAGCCGGCGCAATCGGCTCTCCGCACCTGCTGCAGCTATCGGGGATCGGGGCGCCGGACGACCTGCGGGCCGCCGGCATCGACGTTCGCCACGCGCTCGCGGGCGTCGGTAGGAATCTCCAGGACCACCCGTTCGTGACCTTGCTGTTCGCGGTATCTGACGAGGACACGCTGTACGTCGCCGAGCAGCCGCGATCAGTTGCCGAGTGGCTGCTGCGCCGGAGCGGGCCTCTGAGCTCGACCGTCGCCGAGGTCGTCGCGTTCCACCGCACGCGTCCCGGGCTGCCCGCCGCCGACATCGAGTACCACATGGGCGCCGCCTACTACGAGGACCACGGCGCCGAAACCTATGACGGCCACGCGATCGCGATCGCGCCCGTGCTCGTCACGCCCAAGGCGCGCGGCCGCGTGTGGCTGCGCTCATCCGACCCGACCGCGAAGCCCCGGATCCTGACCAACTCCCTGTCCGAGCCCGAGGACGTCGCGTCGCTGCTCGCCGGCGTCAAGCTTGCGCGACGGATCGCCCAGCAGCCCGTGCTCCAGGAGATCGTCACGGCGGAACTCAAGCCAGGTCCGGAGATCACCGCAGATCCGGATCTCGAGGCCGACATTCGCCGCCGGCTGATGCTGATCTACCACCCGGTCGGAACCTGCCGCATGAGCGACACCGCCGAGGAAGCCGTCGTCGACAGCCAGTTGCGAGTGCACGGACTCGAGAACATCCGGGTCGTCGACGCCTCGATCATGCCGCTGATCCCCGGCGGCAACACCCATGCGCCGACGGTGATGATCGCCGAGCGCGGCGCCGAGCTGATCCTCGGCGGCTCCTAGCAGGCCGCCCACCCGAAGACCGTGAAGGCGACCGACGGGCCGCGTCCGAGGCGTCCCCGGTCCCCTGGGTGAGGGAACCGGGACGCCACGAAACGGCTACGGCTTGACGCGGTAGATCAAGCCCGGGCCGACCTCACCGACGTAAAGCCACCCGCCACTGGCCCCGAGGCCGACGGTAGGGGCGACGAACCCCTTGAGCAGCGGCTTTGCAGGTCCGCCCTTGAGCGGCATCGACAGCACTTCGCCGCCCGGGCCCTTGGCGCCGACGCCGAGGAACGAGGTCATGTACAGCCGGTTGCCGATGATGACCATGCCCATGATGTCGGTGTGAGGACCGAACTGCTGGAACGGCTTGGTGAAGCCCTTGCACTTGCTCGCCGACGTCCAGTTGCACGACGGGAACCCATAGTTGTCGCCCTGGTGAACCCGCAGCACGAAGTCCGGCGGGTTCTTCGCGCCCTTGTCCTGTCCGAGGTCGGACACGAACGGAGACGACGAGCCCTTCGGGAATGCCATCTGCCAAGGCTGGCGGATGCCGGTGGCGAACACCTTGAGCCCCTTGCCGTTGGCGTTGAACGACAGGATGTCGTACACGTACGGCGAGATCGTCGACGGCCCGTGGTCGTTGTTGTTCAGCAGGCCGACGTCGACGCCGACGTAGAGCCGCCCGTCGGCACCGAAGGCGAGGCCGTTGAAACCCTGGAACTTCTTCGGCGCGGTGTAGATCGCCTTCTGACTCGTGAACGTCGTGCCGTTCCAGCCGGTCCACTTCTGCAGCTGCCATTTCGGGCCCTGCGCCGTGAGCGAGCCGCCGCTGACGTACAGCGCGCCCTTATGCCAGGCCAGACCGGCTACGAACTGCGGCGATCCCGGGATCAGCGTCGAGGTCCCGCCCTTCAGCACGAATACCCCGCCGTTCGGCGGCGCGGTGCTCGATTCGACGCCGCCGTCGCCTTCGAACACGCTGCCTCCGCCGAAGGCAAACGAGGTCGGGGTGTGGAGGCCCGAGGCGACCAGTTGAACCTGGTGGCCGTTCGTAGCCTTGGGTGGTGGGGGCGGTCCCGCCGCCACCGCGGTCGTCGCCACCGCTCCGGTGGAAACGACGGTTGCGGCGATCAATGCCGCCGTACGTCCACGCATACATCTGCTCCTTTCGGTGCGCTCTGAACGCGCCGGAACCTGTCCCCGACCGGGCGCGAGTTCGCGAGAGGTTAACAGAAAGATTGTGCAGATCGCATCACCCTTTTGCAGGATTCGGTTAGGGCTCGGCCTCGGGTCCGAGATCCGTGAGGGCGGCTGGGTCCCTCTGCGCCGGGGAGCGCAAATTGCCTCCGCGTGACCAGCAGCCCGTAGACGGACCTGGCGGCGGCGAAAGCGCCGCCCGCGGGCCGCACTTAACTCTCAGCGCAAACGCACTTAACTCTCAGCGCAAACCTGCCTTGAGAGCGTGTTTTGCAGGACACAGAATCGTTGACAAGCGTTAACATCGCGCCCGGCGCTGCCTCCAGAGCCAGCGGCAGATTGGCCACACAGGGAGCGCCGGCGAGTACGCTGCACTAAGCGAGGAGAGCCGAGGGATGAGCCACGCCATCCGTACGAGCAGGCTTGCAGCAATTGCAGCCTGTCTGTTCCTGATCGCCGCGGTCGTGGGTGCGTGCGGTTCCAGTTCCAAATCCTCGACCTCGTCCGCGACGGCGGCCAGCTCGACGTCGGCGACGTCAACGGCGGCGACGGCAACCGGGACGCCGAAGCCGGGCGGGTCGCTGACCGTGCTCGAGCTCGGCGGGTACGCCGGCGCGTGGCCCACGGGCCTGGATCCCGCGACCAACGTCAACGGCGCCGCCGACCAGGATCAGATGAACGCGATCTTCGGGCAGCTGTTCCAGCTCGCCGGGGGCGGGAAGGTGATCCCCGATCTGGCCGCGTCCGCCACCCCGTCGGCCGGCGGCAAGACGTGGACGATCACGCTGCAGCCGAACCTGAAGTTCTCCGACGGCACGCCGCTCGACGCCGCTGCAGTCGTCACCAACTGGAAGCGCGACCTGGCCAACCCGTGCACCTGCAAGCCGATCCTTCCGCCGGTGAAGTCGATCGCCGCGCCGAACGCGACGACGGTGGTGATCACCATGGTCGCCCCCGACGGCGCGTTCCAGAATCAGCTGCTGGTCGCCAACCTGAACTGGATCGCCTCGCCGACCGCGCTCAAGACGATGGGCGAGCAGGCGTTCAAGATCAAGCCCGTCGGCGCCGGCCCGTTCACCGTCGTCAGCGACACGCTCAGCAGCGCGCTCGTGCTGAAGAAGAATCCGAATTACTGGCAGAGCGGGCATCCGTACCTCGACAACCTCACGTTCAAGGCCACCGCCGACGACGAGGCCGCGCTCGAGGAGCTCCAGTCCGGTGGCGCGCAGGCCTATGACGGAATGGCCACGCCGTCACTGGTCAGCTCGTACAAGTCGCACTTCACCACGACCGAACAGCCCGCGACCTCCCCCTACGACATCCAGCTGAACACCGCGGCGCCGCCGTTCAACAACATCAAGGCGCGGGAGGCGATCTACTACGCCACCGACGCGGCGATCATCGACCAGAAGCTGTTCGGCAACCAGTTCCAGGTGGTGCAGGGCTTCACCGCGCCCGGCGGGCTGTTCTATTACCCGAACGTGCCGGGCTACCTCACGTATGACGTGAGCAAGGCCAAGTCGCTGGTGCAGCAGATCGGCGGGCTGAACGTGAACTTCTTCACGCTGGCCTCGCCCGTCAACCAGAACTTCATGGAGGCGCTGCAGACGCTGTGGAAGCAGGCGGGGATCAACACCTCGATCCACCTGTACAGCCTCGCCGGGCTGATCCAGCAGTTCGACACCAAGAAGTGGCAGGCCGCGCTCCAGACGGCGGGAGCATGGGATCCGGCCGCCGGCGTGGGCCTCGGGTTCCGGTTCCTGTCCGCGTCGCCCTTCAGCGGCGTGCACGACCCGAAGCTCGACGCGCTGATCCTCGGCGGCCAGGCGCTGGTCAATCCGGCCGCCCGCGACAAGGTCTACCAGCAGGCCGCCCAGTACATCGCCAAGAATGCCGACGGGCCGTTCCTGTTCCCGCTCGCTTCCTGGAACGTCGCCGTACACGGCGTGCAGGGCCCGGGGCTGACCACGGTGATCCCGTCGGTGGTGGTCAATACGCCGCCGCAATGGCAGAACGTTTCCTACACGCAGTGAGCCGGGTATCCATCAGGCATGAGTAGTACCTCCGCGCCGCTCAGCGCTCCGCTGGCGGCGCGGGCCGGCCGGGCGGGCCGGCTCGCCGGGTCGCCCACGCTGCGGTTCATCGTCAGGCGGCTGCTGGCTGCTATCCCCGTGCTGCTCGGGGTGACGTTCCTCTCCTTCGTAGTGATGAACTCGCTGCCGGGCGACGCCGCCCAGGAGCTGCTGGGTGCCCAAGCCACGCCCGCCGAGATCCACCAGCTGGAGATCAAGCTCGGCCTCGACAAGCCGTTCCTGACCCGCTATTGGGACTGGCTGCACCAGGCGGTCATTGGGCATCTCGGCCACTCGCTCTCGAGCGGCCAGAGCGTGGGCTCGATCCTGGGCTCCGACCTGCCGGTGACGTTCGAGCTCGTGGCGTTCGCGTTTCTGATCTCGCTCGTGCTGGCCGTGCCGATCGCGCTGCTGTCGGCGCGCAAGCCGAACGGGGTCGCTGATCGGCTTAGCATGATGTTCAGCATGGCCGGGCTGTCGGTCGCCCCGTATGTGCTGGCGCTCGTCCTGGTGTACGTGTTCGCGGTCAAGCTGAACGTGTTGCCGGCGATCGGGTGGGTCCCGCCCGGCCAGAGCCTCTCGGAGAACATCCGCTACCTGATCCTGCCGGCGGTGTCGATCGGGCTCGGCCTCCTGTGTTTCTATACCCGCCTGCTCCGTGCGGACCTCCTCGAGCAGATGCAGGGGGAGGACTACGTGGTGACGGCGCGCGCCAAAGGGGTAAGTCCATGGCGTGTGCTCACGCGCCACGCCCTGCGCAATTCGACGTTCGGACTGATCACGGTGGTGGCCTTGAACCTGGGAACGCTGCTCGGCTTCACGGTCGTGATCGAGGAGATCTTCGGGATTCCCGGCATCGGCCACGAGTTGCTGCAGGCGATCGACAACCGTGACATCCCCGTGATCGAAGGGATCGTGTTCGTGTTCGCGGTGATCGTGGTGCTGGCCAACCTGGCGGCCGACGTCCTTTACTCCGTGCTCGATCCAAGGATCCGCTATGGCCGACCTACCGAGTGATCTCGTCGTAGCGGGAGTCGCGCCCGCGGCCGACGAGGCCGCCGCCGCGAAGGTGGGCGGCCGCTGGCGAGCCCGGCTCGGGGTGACCGTGCCGGCCGCGATGGTCGCGTTCATCTTCCTGCTGTGCTTCGTCTGGCCGATCATCGGCCCGGTCCCGCCGCCCACTGGGGGGAACATCCTCAGCGCGAGCCTGCCGGCGTTCTCGTCCGGCCATTTCCTCGGCACCGATCCGGTCGGGAACGACGAGTGGTCACGTCTCCTCTACGGCGGACGCGCATCACTCGAGATCGCGCTCGCGGTGCAGGCGATCGGTCTCGTGCTGGGCGGCCTGATCGGGGCAGTCGCCGCCTTCCTGGGCGGGTTGCGCGATGCGACGATCATGCGGATCCTCGACGTGGTGATCGCCTTCCCCGGGCTGGTGCTGGCGGTGGCGATCGCCCAGGGTCTTGGCCCGAGCGAGCTGCACACGATCTGGGCGCTGTGCTTCTTCAGCGTCCCGGCGACCGCGCGGATCGCGCGGGCGGCCACCCTGCGGGTGCGCGAACAGACGTTCATGACCGCCGCGCGGCTGTCGGGGACGAGCACACCCCGAATGCTGCTCGGTCACATCGCGCCCAACATCCTGCCCCAGCTGCTGACCTACGCGCTGCTGGGCATGGGGATCATCATGATCCTGGAGGGGGCGCTCAGCTTCGTCGGCTTGGGCGTGCCACCGCCGGCGCCGAGCTGGGGAAACATGATCGCCCAGGGGCAGAGCACGCTCTCCGCACAGCCGCGGTACGTGTTCCTCCCGAGCGCCGCGCTGTTCATAACGGTCGTCTCGCTCAACCTGCTGGGCGAGGGGCTGCGAGCCCGGTGGGGCAGTCAATGAACGAGTCGCTGCTGGAGGTCTCAGACCTGCGGGTCGACTTCCGCGCCGCCGGACGGCTCGTCCGTGCCGTGGATGGGCTGACCTATTCGATGCGCCGCGCGCAGACGGTGGCGGTGATCGGCGAGTCCGGCTCGGGCAAGACGGTCAGCGCGCGGGCGATCATGGGGCTGCTCCCGCCGACCGCGACCGTCACCGGCTCGATCCGGTTCGACGACCTGGAGATGGTAGGGCTGCCCGAAAAGGCGATGCGTTCGCTGCGCGGGCGCGGCGTGGCGATGGTGTTCCAGGATCCAACCAGGTCGCTGAATCCCACGATGCGAATCGGGGCGCAGATCCGCGAAGCGATCCAGACCCACGAGAAGCGCTCGCGTGGGGCCGCGCAGGACCGCGCGCACGAGCTGCTCGAGCTGGTGCGGCTCCCCGCCGCGCGCGAGCGACTCGAGCAGTATCCGCATCAGCTCTCGGGCGGGATGCGCCAGCGCGTGATGATCGCGATCGCGCTAGCGGCCTCGCCGAAGCTCCTGATCGCCGACGAGGCCACGACCGCGCTCGACGTGACGACCCAGGCGCAGATCATGGAGCTCCTGCGGGACCTGCAGCAGCGGTTGGGGATGGGGCTGATCATGATCAGCCACGATCTCGGGCTGGCGGCGAGCTTCGCCGACGAGGTGGTGGTGATGTACGCGGGGCGGGCGGTCGAGCGGGCGCCGACGCAGATGCTGTTCGCCCACGTCCGGATGCCGTACACGCGGGCGCTGCTCGACGCGATCCCGCGCCTCGAGAACGCCTCCCACGCGCCGCTGGCCGCGGTGCCCGGACAGCCACCGAACCTCGCGCTGCGGGAACCCGGGTGTCCGTTCACGCCCCGCTGCCCGAACGCCACCGATCATTGCCGGGAGCACGCGCCGGCGTTCGAGGAACACGAGCCCGAGCACCTGTGGGCGTGCTGGCATCCGTGCGAGGACCGGGTGAGGTCGTGAGCACGGGCGGCCCGTTGCTGGACGTGCGCCGTCTCGTGCAGGAATTCGAGGTACGGGCGCAGGGCGGGGTGCGTAGCGGCGTCGTGCAAGCCGTCTCCGACGTGTCGTTCACTCTGGCGAAAGGGGAGACGCTGGGCCTGGTGGGCGAGACCGGATCGGGCAAATCGACGCTGGCGCGTGCGATCCTCCAGGCCCCAAGGCCCAAGGCCGGCGAGGTGCTGTTCGAGGGCACCGATCTGGTCAAGCTCAGGGGCCGGGAGTTGCTCCGCGCGCGGCGGCAGATGCAGATGGTCTTCCAGGATCCGTTCGGGTCGCTCGATCCGAAATGGTCGGTGGCGCGCATCGTCGAGGAGCCGCTGATCGCGTTCCGCACGGCGGCGCGAGCCGAGCGCCGCCAACAGGTCCACGAGGCGCTCGACCGAGTCGGTCTCGATCCCGGGCGCTACGCCGACCGCCGGCCGCGGCAACTGTCGGGCGGCCAGGCGCAGCGGGTTGCGATCGCGCGTGCGCTCGCGCTCGACCCGGCGCTGATCATCTACGACGAGGCGGTGTCGTCGCTCGACGTGCTGATCCGGGCCCAGGTCCTGAACCTGCTCGAGCGCCTGCGCTCCGAGCTCTCGCTCACGTACCTGTTCATCGCGCACGATCTGGCGCTGGTCAAGCAGGTGTCAGACCGCGTCGCGGTGATGTACCTGGGGAAGCTGGTCGAGATCGGTCCGGCCGAGTCTCTGTATCGGGAGCCGCTGCATCCGTACACGGTGGCGCTGCTGGCCTCGATCCCGAACCCCGATCCCGGGGCGCCGCGCACCGCGGTGGCCAAGACAATTCGGGGTGAGCCGCCGTCGCCGATCGATCCGCCGAGCGGATGCCGGTTCCGGACCCGCTGCCCCCGCGCCCAGGATGTGTGCGCCGAGATCGAGCCGCCGCTCCGGCAGCTCGCCGGCGGTCACTTCGCGGCGTGTCACTTTCCGGTATCCCGCGACGCACCCGCGCCGGCGGCGCGCGAGCCCGCCCGGCTGGCAGGAGGATCCCATGACGCTGCAGCAACCGACTGACACCCTCGACATCCACGCCCTGCTTCCCGACGGCACCCTGCTCATCGGTGGCGAGTGGGTCCCCGCGCGTTCCGGCGACACGATTGCGGTGATCAACCCCGCCACCGGCGAGACGCTGGCGAACGTCCCGCGCGGGGGCCCGGACGACGTGAACGACGCCGTGTCGGCCGCCGAGGACGCGTTCCGATCGTGGCGCGATACGAGCCCGAGCGTTCGCGGCCAGTTGCTTCTGCGCTGGGCGGAGCTGTGCCGGGAGCACGGCGAGGAGATCGACCTGCTCGAGCGGCTCGAGGTCGGGCGGCCGAAATGGGGCCCGATCGGACCCATGGCGGGGATCCTGACGTTCACCGCCGGGTTGGCCGACAAGGCCACCGGTTCGACCTTGCCGAGCGCGTTCCCCGACGTGATCGGGATGACGCTGCGGGAGCCCTACGGGGTGTGCGGGAGCATCATCCCGTGGAACGCACCCGGGCCGAACACCGCAGGCGATGCCGGGCCCGCGATCGCGATGGGCAACACGGTCGTGATCAAGCCGGCGGAGGACGCGCCGTTGACGTGTCTGCTGTTGGTGAAGCTGGCTCATGAAGCGGGGATCCCTCCCGGCGTGATCAACGTGGTCACCGGGTTTGGTGTTGAGGCGGGAGAGCCGCTGGCTGGTCACCCCGGTGTGCGTCGCATGAGCTTCACCGGGTCACCGGAGACGGGCCGCCGCGTGATGGAGGCGTGCGCGCGGCATCTGATCCCGTTGCACCTCGAGCTCGGCGGCAAGTCGCCGCAGGTGGTGCTGCGCGACGCGCCGCTCGATCGCGCCATCCCGACGATCGCGCGGAGCATCACGCTGAACACCGGACAGATCTGCGCGGCGGGCTCGCGTGTCGTGGTCGACGCGTCGATCCGGGAGGAAGTGGTTTCCGGGTTGGCGGATGCGTTCAAGAACGTCCGCGTGGGGCCGTGGTACGAGGACGTCGACATGGGCCCGCTGATCAGCGCCAAGCAGGAACAGCGCGTGCTCGGATATCTGGAGAGCGGCCGCTCTGAGGGAGCCCGGATTGTCGTCGGCGGCGGCAAGCCCGAGGGCGATGTCTACGACCGGGGATTCTTCGTCGAGCCGACGATCTTCGACGAGGTGAAGCCAGAGATGCGGATCGCCCAGGAGGAGATCTTCGGTCCGGTGCTGTCGGTCCTTTCGAGCACCGACGAGGAGGAGGCGCTTTCGATCGCCAACGGCACGCGGTATGGGCTCGTCGCCTCGGTATGGACGCGCGATGTCGGCAAGGCGGTGCGCCTGGCGCGGCGGATCGAGGCCGGGCAGGTGTCGATCAACACGTTGTGGTCGGGCGGAGTGATCGGCGCGCCGTTCGGCGGCTACAAGTCGAGCGGGTTCGGGCGGACGGTGAGCGCCGAGTCGATCCTCGAGTACACGCAGGTCAAGAGCGTGATCATCGACGGGCGGGCGTAGCCCGTGGAGGTCTCGCTCGCGGGGAAGGTCGCGCTCGTCACCGGCGCGGGTCCGAACATCGGCAGCGGGATCGCGCTCGCTTTGTCGCGGTACGGGGCTTCCGTGGCCTGCAACGACCTCTCCGAGGAGGCCGCCGCGGCGTCGGCGGGGCGGATTTCGCGGCATGGCGGTCGCGCGATGGCGGTCGTCGGCGACGTGAGCTCGGAGGCTGACGTCGTCGGCTACGTCGGCGAGGTGCTCGACCGGTGGGGCCGGATCGACATTCTGATCAACAACGCCGCGCTGCTGGGCGGCCGGGGCGTGCTCGAGGAGAGCCTCGAGTTCTGGAACCGCGCGGTGGCGGTCGCCGGCGCCGGCACGTTCCTGAACACCAAGCACGTCGCGATCTCGATGATCGAGCGCGAGATCCGCGGCAGCATCGTCAACATCCTGTCCTCGAACGCCTGGCAGGGCTGCGCCGGGGTGATCGCGTATGCGTTCCACAAGGGCGGGCTGGCCAACTTCACGCGCGCCGCCGCGATGGACCTCGCGCCGTACGGGATCCGCGTCAACTCGTACTCGCCGACGGCGCCGCGGCCGGATAACCCCGAGTTGCTGGCCGAAATTTCTGGCGGCTTGCGACGACGTCCGGACCGCGCGTCCGAGCACCCGCCCTGGTGGCGCGAGACGGGCAAGATCGACGTGCGCGGCAACATGCCGATGGCGCCGTCGACGCCGACCGACATCGGTCACTGCGTGGCATGGATGTGCTCCGACTACGCGCGGCTGATCACCGGCTGCGACTTCGTGATCGACGGCGGGGCGCGGGCCAAGTACTGGGGGTACACGCCGCCGTCGGACAACGCGGAGCCGGTGCCGCTGATTCCGCTGTACGAGGACGAGACGATGCCGGGAGGGTTTTGATGGTTCGAGGCGCTGTACAGACAGGACCGCTGGCGTACGAGATCCGGGAGTTTGCGAGGCCTTCGATCGGCCCCGACGAAGGATTGCTGCGGGTCGAAGCCTGCGGTGTGTGCGGGAGCGACGTGGAGCAGTACCGCGGCCATCTGGTCCGTCCCGGGATGTTCCCGCTGATCCCCGGGCACGAGCCGCTGGGCGTTGTGGAAGAGGTGGGGGAACGGGCGGCGGAGCGCTGGGGCGTGTCGGTCGGCGATCGCGTAGCGGTCGAGATCCTCCGGCCCTGCCGCGCGTGCGACTACTGCCTGACCGGGCGCTACATGTCCTGTCCGAACCGCGACGGCGCCTACGGCATGACGTCGCTGTCGCGCCCGCCTTCACTGTGGGGCGGCTTCGCGGACTACTTGTACCTGCACCCGTGGGCGATCCTGCACAAGGTGCGGGGTGACATCCCGCCCGAGATCGCGGTCATGTTCAACCCGCTGGGGGCGGGCGTGCGCTGGGCCGCGATGCTCGGCGAGGTGGGCCTCGGCGACACCGTGCTGATCCTCGGTCCCGGGCAGCGTGGCCTCACCTCCGTCATCGCCGCGCGGGCCCGCGGAGCCGGGACGATCATCGTGACCGGCCTGTCCCGCGACGCGCACAAGCTCGCGCTCGCCCGCGAGTTCGGAGCCGATCACACGATCAACGTCGATTCCGAGGATGTCGTGGAGCGGGTGACCGAGATCACCGAGGGCGCGATGGCCGACGTTGTGCTCGAGTTGACCCCGATCGCTTCGCAGCCGGTTCTCGACGCGATCGAGGCGGTCCGTCACAGCGGCCGGATCGTGCTCGCCGGGCTCAAGGGTGGTAAATCGATCGAACTGGTGACCGACCGCCTGATCAACAAGGGCGTGACCGTCCGCGGCGCGTTCGGCGTCAACGCCGAGGCGTACATCGAGGCGATCCGGATCATCGAGTCGGGGCGGTTCCCGCTCGAGAAGATGGCCTCGGGGACGTTCGAGCTGGCCGATACCGAGGCCGCGATCCAGGCGCTCGCCGATGGGGACGCGATCCACACCTGCGTCTGCCCGAATCCTCTCCCGCCCGCCCACGGTGGGCGGGCATCCCAGTCCGGCTCGGCGATGGCCGGGATCGCCGCGAGCGGAGAGGAGGCACCGAATGCTGGTTGACATGCACGCCCACGTGATCCCTGGGGCTCTGGATGCGGTCGGGACCTCCGAGGATCATCGCGGTCCGCGGATCGGACCCTGCGACGACCCGCACGCGCGCCTGCTCGAGAACGACCGGGGAATGCAGTTCAAGGCGATCGACGCCTTCTACTCCGCCGAGCGCCGGCTCGAGGAGCTCGAGCGCAGCGGTGTCGATGCCGAGGTCGTCTCGCCGATGCCGCCGCTGCTCGACTACGCGCTGTCCGGCGCCGAGGGGCTCGAGCTGTCGAGACGGGTGAACGAGTTCATCACCTCGCTGTGCACGGCGGATCCGGCGCGGCTGATGGGAATGGGCATGGTCCCGATGCAGTCTGCCGAGCTGGCGACCGCCGAGCTGGCGCGCGTCCGCGAGCTTGGGCTCGTCGCCGTCGAGATCGCCTCGAACGTAGTCGGGCGCGCGCTGCACGGCGAGGAGTACGAGGAGTTCTGGTCAGAGGCCGAGCGGCTCGAGATGCCGATCTTCATCCACGCGATGCCGGCCGACTTCGGGGAGAGGCTGCCGCAGGGCCTGATCCCGATCGCCGCGTTCGCGGTCGGCGCCGACGCGCTGATGGCGTGCGCCGGGATCATCACCAGCGGCCTCGCCGAGCGACACCCGCGGCTGCGCCTCGCCTTCAGCCACGGCGCCGGCGGCTTCCCGATGATGCTCCCGCGCGCGATGTACTTCTGGGGCAAGACCTGGAACGAGGAGCCCTCGGATTCCGGGGAGGGGCCTTCGCCGGCCGAGCTGACGCGGCGCTTCTACTACGACGGCCTCGTGTTCGACCGGCGGGCGCTGCGCTTCCTGATCGACCTGGTCGGTCACCGCCAGGTGCTGGTCGGCTCGGACTTCCCGGCGATGCCACGCGAGGACCCGTGCGCGCGCACGCTGCGCTCGCTCGATCTCGCGCCCGACGCGCTCGAGGACATCACCTGGCACAACACGTTCCGCTTCCTCGGCATCGGGGCGCCGCAGCTCGTCGGCGCCGCCGGTTCGACGACAACAGGAGTGACACAGTGAAGACACGCGCCGCAGTCGTTCGGGTCCCCGGGCAGCCGTGGGAGGTCACCGAGCTCGAGCTCGACGAGCCAAAGGAGCACGAGGTCCTCGTCCGCGTGATGGCGTGCGGGCTGTGTCACTCCGATGAGCACGTGCGCGAAGGCGGCCCGTACCGGTATCCGATGGTCGGCGGGCACGAGGGAGCGGGCGTGGTCGAGAAGGTCGGGCCGTCGGTGACGCGGGTGCGAGAGGGGGATCACATCTGCACCTCGTGGATTCCCGTATGCGGTCACTGCCGTTACTGCTCGACCGGTCACCAGAACATGTGCAACGACGGCCTGAACGCCGGCACGGGAATGTTCCTCGACGGTACGTTCCGGTTCCACGAGAACGGCGAGGACATCGGGGGGATGTGCGTGCTCGGCACGTTCTCGCAGTGGATGGTGATCCCCGAGAACTCGTGCGTCCCGATCGACGAGGATCTCCCGTTCGAGGTCGCGGCGCTGGTCGCCTGCGGCGTGACCACCGGGTGGGGCTCGGCGGTGTACGCCGCCGGCACGCGCGCGGGGGAGACCGTCGTGATCTTCGGCACCGGCGGCGTGGGCATGAACGCGGTCCAGGGCGCCGCCCACGCCGGCGCCAAGAACGTGATCGCGGTCGACCCGAACCCGTTCAAGCAGGAGATGGCCGGCAAGTTCGGCGCGACGTTCACCACCGGCGACCCCGAGGAGGCCAAGCAGAAGGTGTGGGAGCTGACCGAAGGGCAGATGGCCGACCACGCCGTGATCACGGTCGGGGTGATGCACGCCGAGGTGCTCCGCAACGCGGTCGAGATGATCGGGAAGGGCGGCAGCGTCGTTGTCACCGCGGTCGGCGGCGAGGGGGACACGATCGCGATCCACGGCTCGCCGGTGACCGGCTTTCACAAGAACATCCAGGGGTCGCTGTTCGGGGGCGCGAACCCGCTGTACGACATGCCGCGCCTGCTCGGCCTCTACAAGAACGGCGACCTCAAGCTCGACGAGCTGATCACCAACCGTTACACGCTCGACAACATCAACCAGGGCTACGAGGACATGCTCGCGGGTCGCAACATCCGTGGCGTGTTGATCCACGAACACTGATGTCGCCGGCCCCCGCATGCATAACGTGACATTTAACCTCGCCTCGCGCTGCAAAGTGCACATAAGCATCCCCCACGTGCTTATGTGCGCTCGGCGGGTGATCGACCGGCGTTTTGTCACGAAATGCATGGTTCCGACTCCGTCAGGAGGTCTCACTGTGGCAAGCGCGTCCGAATCCGTAAGGAGGTCTCACTGTGGCAAGCGCGATTCTTGATCCGACCGGACTGTCTGGTAAAAACACTAAAGTGGGTCTGACCCTCGCGCCCCGGCGGGGGGACCTCAGCGGGGTGACGGTCGGGCTGGGCGGGGCGCGGGTGGGGCTGCTCGAGAACGGCAAGCAGAACGCGAGCCTGTTCCTCCGGGACGTGGCGGACATCCTGCGCGAACGGTACGGCGCCGGCGCGGCCACGCTGCGCCGCAAGGAGAACTTCGCCCAGCCGGCGCCACCGGAGCTGATCGACGCGCTCAGCTCGGAGTCGGATCTGGTGGTGATCGGGATTGGCGATTGAGGCTCGTGCAGCGCGTCGGCGGTCGCCGACGGAATCCTCTTCGAGCGTCACGGCACACCGGCTGCGGTGATCTGCTCGGACGCGTTCAGGGCCACCGCGGACGCGATGGCGGAAGTTCAGGGAGCCCCCGGTTATGTGTACGTGACCACGCCGCACCCGGTGGCGGGGCTGACGCCCGAGCAGGTGCGCGAGCGGGCAGAGGCGGTCGCCGCCGAGGTGGCGGGACTGCTCGGCGCGGGCGGCGAGGCGCCGGGAGGTCACGTAGCTTGACCGCCGAGTCCCGCGAACCCGACCCGGACGTCGCCCGCGAGGCGATCGAGTACTGCTACGAGCAGGGGTGGACCGACGGCCTGCCGGTGATCCCGGTCTCCCAGTCGCTGCTCGATCAGTTCCTGGCCCAGACCGACCGCTGCCCCGACGAGGTGCTGTGGCGGATGGATCACCTCGGGCGGGAGTGCACGGTCCAGACCGCGGCGATCAACGCCGCGATGGCGGGCTGCCTGCCCGAGTACTTCCCGGTCGTGCTCGCGGCGTGGGACGCGGTGATGCGAGACCGGGCGGCGAAGGGCGGGGGCTGGCAGTCGACGAGCGGGCCGGCGCCGCTGATCATCGTCAACGGACCGATCCGCCACGAGCTCGGGATCAACTCCACGGGCGGGATCTTCGCCGGCGGCTTCCGCCCGAACGCGACGATCCCGCGCGCGCTCGGGCTGATGCTGCGCAACGCGTTCGGCGTCGCGCCGCACGTGTTCGACCAGACGACGCAGGGGATCCCGGGCCGGTGGGCGATCTGCTTCGGCGAGAACGAGGAGGAGAGCCCCTGGGAGCCGCTGGCGACCGAGATGGGCCTCGAGCCGAACACGAACGCAGTGTCGTGCACGCTGACGCGGACGTACGAGTTCGTCGACAACCGCCACACGCAGAACCCCGAGCACGTCCTCAACGACTTCGCCGACACGATCTCCCGTACCGGGGTGATGATCTTCCGCGGCCAGTCGGCTGGGATCGTGTTCTGTCCCGAGCACGCTCAGATGCTCGCGAGCGCGGGCTACTCGAAGACCGACGTCAAGGACTGGCTGGTCGAGCACTGCGGACGGGTGGAGGCCGACCTCCGCCGCGCGGGCAAGGATGCGGTTTCGGAGGGTGGCCTCGGCGCGCGGTCCGCCGGCGAAGCGGAGCGGGTTCCCGGCGACGTGTTCACCCCGTTCCTGCCCGGCCGCCAATCGGTGCCGATCATCGTCGCCGGCGCGCGCAACGCGGCGATCTCGATGGTGTTCCGCGTGTTCGGCGAGTGGTCGAACTCGTCGGTGGAAATCGAACAGGCTAACGCTGCGGTGGCGGCGGGGAAGGAAGGTTGACGTGTTCAGCGAGCGGGGGCTGAAGGAGATGCAGACGATGCTCGCGGCCGACGGCTATGGGCTCGAGGCACGCGAGGACGGCGAGCGGGTCGTGGTCGACATCGTCGCGACGCCCGAGGCGTGCGAGGACTGTCTGGCGCCACCCGACGTCATGCGCGCGATCCTCGGCAAGACGCTGGCGGTCCCCGCCGACGCGATCGACCTCCACTACCCGGAATGAGAATCGACGTCGATGGTCCGCTGCGCGCGGAGTGGATGAGCGACCGAACGGCGCTGGTCACCGGCGGCGGCGGCCGCGACGGCGGACCGGGGACGATCGGCTGGGCGGTATGCAGAGTGTTCGCCCGGCACGGCGCCCGGGTGGCCGTGCTGGACCGCGACCCGGTCGCCGCGGAGCGAACGGTGTCCCAGATCGAAGCCGCCGGTGGAACCGCGGTCGCGGTGATCGCCGACGTCACCAGCGACGAGGAGTGCGCGCTCGCCGTCGGCGAGGCCCGCGACAAGCTCGGCGGGCTGGACACGCTCGTCAACAACGTCGCGGCTTGGAGCCCGGCCGAGCTGTTCGACCTCGAGCCCGAACGGTTCGACGAGCTCATGACGCTCAACCTCAAGGCGGCATGGCTGATGACGCGCCACGCGATCGATGCGATGCAGCCGGGCGGCGCGATCGTCAACATCTCCTCGGTGGCGGCGCGGCGCGCCGGCACGATCTACGGTCTCGGCAAGGCGGCGCTCGAGTCGCTGACGGGCGGGGCCTCGTACCTGCTCGCCGAGCGAGGCATCAGGATCAACGCGGTCGAGCTCGGCGCGCTGTGGACCGCCGCCGTGGCAGAAAACCTCCCGCCCGAGGCGCGGGAGCCGCGCCGGAAGATGGTGGCGCTCCAGACCGAGGGCGATTGCTGGGACGCCGCCGCTGCCGTGCTGTTCCTGGCCTCCGACCAGGCTCGGTGGATATCGGGTCAAGTGCTCGCGGTCGACGGTGGCGGCGCGCCCCGGACGCCTTACCCGGGAGTCGCACGGGCGGGGGCGAAGTCGTGAACGGCCGGGTGGCGCTGATAACCGGGTGCGGTAAGCCCGACGGGGGTGGGCAGGCGATCGCCCGCGCGCTCGCCGCCGACGGCGCCGCCGTGGTGGTCACCGATCGCATGCCGACCGGCGTGCTGAACCGCCGCCAGGAGATGGTCAGCTCCGAGCAGCCGGCTTCGTGGAGCGGGCTGGACACCCTCGTCGCGGAGATCGAGGCGGCCGGCGGGACCGCGATGTCGGTGCTCGGGGACATCGGAGACGAGAACGATGTCCAGTCGATGGTCGACGCGGCGCTCGACCGCTACGAGCGGCTCGACATCCTCGTCAACAACGCCGCGGCCCCGCAGGGCCTCGATCGCGACGTCATCGACGAGGTCCCAATCGGCGTGTTCGACGACGTGGTCCGCATCAACCTGCGCGGCACGTGGCTGATGTGCCGCGCCGCCGTGCCCGCGATGCGCCGCCGGCGGTGGGGGCGGATCATCAACGTCTCCTCGATGGCGGGCGTGATCGCCGCGCCACGCTCGACCCCGTACTCGGCGTCAAAGGCGGGGATCATCGGGCTGACGCGCGCGCTCTCGATGGACGTGGCGGCGTTTGGCGTCACCGTCAACGCGATTTGCCCGGGCGCGCTCGACACGAGCCGCTCGGTGCTCAGCCTCGACCCCGACCTCGACGTCCGCGCCGAGATGGAGCAGCGCGGACGGCGCCTGCCCGTCGGGCGGGTCGGCCGGCCCGACGATGTCGCCGCCGCGGTCCGCTATCTGGCGAGCGACGGCGCCGAGTTCGTCACCGGTCAGATGATCGTCCTCGACGGCGGCGGGCCGGCGCCGTTCCCGTTGCCGCGACCCGAGGAGGCCGGCGCTTGAATCTCGAGGAGGAGGACGCGTGAAGGTCCGAGTGTTGATGGAGCCGCGCCACGGCGCCACCTACGACCGCATCGTCGCGATGGCCAAGGCCACCGAGGACGCCGGGTTCGACGCGTTCTTCCGCGGCGACCATTACCTCGGGATCGACTCGGGCGACCCTGCGTACCGGCCGACCGACTCGTGGACGTCGCTCGCCGGCGTGGCGCTCGAGACCAACCGGATCAAGCTCGGCACGCTGATGACCGCGGGCACGTTCCGCCACCCGGGCGTCGTGGCCAACGCGGTCGCCACCGTCGACCAGATGTCGGGCGGGCGGGTCGTGCTCGGTATCGGCACCGGATGGTATGAGCGCGAGCACAAGGCGTTCGGGATCCCGTTTCCCCCGATCGGCGAGCGCTTCGACCGGCTGGACGAGCAGATGTGCATCATCAAAGGGCTGTGGACGACGCCGGAGGGCGAGTCGTTCAGCTTCGACGGCAAGTTCTGGCAGCTGGAGGAGTCCCGCAACTTCCCCGTGCTCGTGCAGAAGCCGAGGCCCGAGATCGTGATCGGCGGCACCGGTCCGCGGCGGACTCCGATGATGGCCGCCCGGCACGCCGACGAGTTCAACAGCGGCGCCGGCCACGGGTGCCGCGAGCGGTTCGAGAACGTGCGCAGCGTCTGCGAGGAGATCGGCCGGGATCCGTCGACGCTGCGGATGTCCGCCACCTTGCAGGCGATCTGCGGCACCACCAAGGAGGAGGCCGAGGCGCGGCTCGAGCGACTCGGCGCGCCGGGCGCGCGGATGCTCGCCAATGGCGTCGTGGGCACGCCGTCCGACCTGATCGCCGCGCTCGAGCGGCTGACGAACGACGGCTGCGAAACCGTGTACCTGCACATCTTCGACATCGACGACCTCGACCACCTGCGGCTGATCGGCGCCGAGGTGGTTCCGCAGGTCGCGTGAACGTGAGTATCGATTCGACGAGGAGAGGCTTCGATGGCGAGCATGACGACAAGAGCGGCCGTGCTGCACCAGCCCGGCAACGACTGGGAGATCACCGAGCTCGATCTCGACGAGCCCAAGGAGTTCGAGGTGCTGATCCGCTACAAGGCGGCGGGCCTGTGTCACTCCGACGAGCACATCCGCCGGGAGGGCGGCAGCCACATCCGCTTCCCGCTCGTGGGCGGCCACGAGGGCGCGGGGATCGTCGAGGCGGTCGGCGCCGGCGTCACCCGCGTGGCGCCCGGCGACCACGTCGTGACGTCGTATATCCCGGCGTGCGGGAAGTGCCGCTACTGCTCGACCGGCCATCAGAACCTGTGCGACCGCGGGCTGTACGCGGGCGTCGGCTGCCTCCAGGACGAGACGTTCCGCTTTCATCGAAACGGGGAGGACTTCGGGGGGTTCTGCGCGCTCGGCACGTTCTCGGATCACACGGTGGTGTCGGAGTACTCGTGCGTTCGCATCGACGACGACGTTCCGTTCGAGGTCGCGTGCCTGGTCGGCTGCGGCGTGACCACCGGGTGGTGCTCGGCGGTGCGCGCCGGCGAGACCCGCCCGGGCGAGGCGGTCGTGATCCTCGGCGTCGGCGGCGTCGGGATCAACGCCGTGCAGGGGGCGCGTTACGCCGGGGCCACGACCGTGGTCGCGATCGACCCGAATCCGTTCAAGCTCGAGATGGCGAGCAAGCTCGGCGCGACGCACACCGCCAAGAATGTCGAGGAGGCGCGCGAGCACTTGTTCGGGCGCACGCACGGTCAGATGGCGGACCTCGCGGTGATCACCGTCGGCGTGCTCGAGCCGCAGACGACGGTCGACGCGGTGGGCCTGATCGGCAAGGCGGGGCGGGTCGTGGTGACCTCGGTCAGCCGCGCCGACGAGAAGTCGATCAGCCTGACCGGCTCGCCGATGGTCGGCTGGCACAAGCGGATCCAGGGATCGCTCGCCGGCGGGTCCAACCCGATCTTCGAGATGCCGAACCTGATCGGCCTCTACAAGTCAGGTCACCTGAAGCTCGACGAGATCATCACGCGCCGATACTCGCTCGAGCAGGTCAACGAGGGCTATCACGACCTGCTCGCCGGCAAGAACATCCGCGGCGTGATCATTCACGAAAACTGATGTCCGCGGGCTCGACGACCGCGCCGAGCCGGCGGCCGAACCCAGCCGGGATGATCAGGTCGTCGGGGCTGAGCTCGGTGGTGCTCGGGCGTCCGAGGCCGAGCAGCGCCGAATCGATGCCGGCGCGCAGGATGTCGAGGACGTTCTCGACGCCGGCCTGACCCCCAGCCGCGAGACCCCACAGGTAGGCCCGGCCGATCATCACGGCGCGCGCGCCGAGCGCGAGCGCCTTGACGACGTCGCTGCCGCGGCGGACCCCGCCGTCGAGCAGGACCTCGACCTGGTCCCCGACCGCCTCGGCGACGGCCGGCAGCGCGCGGATCGACGCGGGCGTGCTGTCGAGGTTGTTGCCGCCGTGGTTCGAGACCGAGATCGCGGTGAACCCGGCGTCGACGGCGCGCCGGGCGTCGTCCACGCGCATCACGCCCTTGAGCATGAGCGGTCCCTGCCACTGCTCGCGCAGCCAGCGCAGGTCCTCCCAGGTGGCGGGCGCGGTCTGCATCCACTCGCCGTAGGCGCCGAAGAACGTCAGCGCCGGCTCGCCGGGCGGGGTCAGGTTCGGGACGGTGAGGTCGGGAGGGCCGCCGGCGCGGGCCCAATCGGCGAGCCACGCGGGCCGGACGAGCACCTCGGGCGCGAGCCGCAGCATCGCCCTCAGGTCGATCTTGTCCGGGATCCACGGGCTGCCCCAGTCGCGGCTGTGCGAGAACGTCCAGTCGAGCGTGACGATCATCCCGACGGCGCCGGCGGCGCGGGCGCGGTCGAGCCGCGCCGCGATCTGCTCGCGGGAGCCGCACCAGTAGATCTGGAAGAACGTCTGCGGGTTTGCGACGACGACCTCTTCGACCGGCTTTGAGGCGAACGAGCTCAGCCCGATCGCCGTGCCCCGCGCCGCCGCCGCGCGCGCGACCGCGAGCTCGCCGTCGGGATGCACCGATTGCACGCCGGTCGGCGAGATCAGCACGGGGAGGGAGATCGTCTGCCCCATCACGGTCGTGGTCATGTCGCGCGCGGCCGGGAGGTCCCCGACGTGGGGCGCGAACCCCAGCTCGCCGAACGCGGCGAGGTTGTCGGCGAGCGTGACGCCGGCCTCAGAGCCGGCGATCAGCGCCGAGTACACGGACTTCGGCAGGCGCCGCTTGGCCCGCCGCTGAGCCACCGCCACCGACTCGAACCAGGGGTTGCGGATTCTCACCGCGCCGGGATGACCTCGACCGGGCTCTCGTTGCAGGGCCGCGACGGCAACCGTTTCGACATGTCCACCGACGGCCGCGGAATCGGCCGCTCGCCCCGGGCGGCGAGCGCACGTTCTCCGTGGCCGAGCACGCACTCAGGATCCGGGCCGGCCAGCGGCAGCCCCGTGAAGAACTTCGCCGCCATGCAGCCTCCCCGGCACTTGTCGAACAGCCCGCAGCTCGCGCACGCGCCGGCGTGCTGCGGGCGGCGCAGCTCGCGAACAGCTCGGACTCGCGCCACACGCGCTCAAACCCGCCGGCGTCGCGGACATTGCCGGCGAGGAATTCGTCGTGGATCACGAACGGGCATGCGTAGACGTCTCCGATCGGGTCGATCAGGCACACCACGCGCCCCGCTCCGCACAGGTTCAGGCCCGGCAGCGAGGATCCGTAGCCGCCGAGGTGAAAGAACGAGTCGCCGGTGAGGACACTGTCGCCGTGAGCGAGCAGCCACTCGTACAGCTCGCGCTGTTGCGCGGCAGTCGGATGCAGCCGGTCCCAGACGTCCGCGCCGCGTCCCGACGGGCGCAGGCGGGTCAGCCGCAGCTGCGCCCCGAACTCGTCCGCCAGCTTCTTGAACGCGTCGAGCTGGAACATGTTCTCGCGCGTGACGACGACCGACAGCTTGAACCCTTCGAAGCCCGCGTTGGCGAGGTTCTCCATGGCTCCGATCGCGGTGTCGTAAGACCCCGGGCCGCGGACCCGGTCGTTGACCGCAGCGGTGGCGCCGTCGAGCGAGACCTGCACGTCGACGTAGTCGGTGCCCGCGATCCGGGCCGCGACCGCCGGAGTTATCCGCGAGCCGTTGGTCGAGAACTTCACCCCGACGTGATGCTCGACCGCGTAGTCGATCAGCTCCCAGAAGTCGCGCCTGACGGTCGGCTCGCCACCGCCGACGTTCACGTAGAACACCTGCATGCGCTCGAGCTCGTCGATCACCGCCATGCACTCGGCGGTGGTCAGCTCGCGAGGATCGCGCCGGCCCGAGCTCGACAGGCAGTGGACGCAGGCCAGGTTGCAGGCGTAGGTCAGCTCCCAGGTGAGGCAGATCGGCGCGTGTAGACCGGTCTGGAATTCGTCGGCCAAAGAGCGGGCGGCGTCGGCACGGCGACGCACAAACGACAACCGCCGGGTGCCGAAGTGGTAGGCCAGCGCGCCGAAGCGCTCCGACCTCAGCTCCACCTCGGGATCCAGGCGCGCGGCCCGCTTGATTTCGGCGGACGCCGCTGTACCGGTGCTAGTAGACGCCGCACATGCCATCGATCGAGACGTCCTCGACCAGGAGGTCCTCGAGCACGAGCTCCTCGCCGGACGGCTCGGTCGCCGCCCCCTCTTCGGGTTGCGGTTCGACGGCTGTCTCCTCGAGCTGCTCAGGGGCCGTGCTCATGCGAATCTCCTCTCCTCGCGGCGGTCGGGCGCGATAATTTAGCACTCTGTGACATATCTCGCTGACTTGAATTGGGTTCAAGTTGACGTCGGCGTCCGGCGGGCGATGCTGGTGCCGCTCGGATCACTCGAGCAGCACGGTCCGCACCTCCCGCTCGACACCGACACCAGGATCGCCGTTGCCGTCGCCGCCGCGGCCGCGAGTCGGCGCGAGGGCGTCGCGGCGGCGCCGCCGGTCGCGTTCGGGGCCAGCGGCGAGCACGACGCGTTCCCGGGGACGGTGTCGATCGGCACCGCCACGCTCGCCGACGTGCTCGTCGAACTCGGGCGCGACGTGAGCCGCCACTGGGACGCGCTGCTGTTCGTCAACGCTCACGGCGGAAACCACGATGCGGTGAGCGCCGCGCTGGGACGATTGGCCGCGGAGGGACGACGATGCGGCGCGTTCTACGTCGCGCCGCGATACGGCGACGCCCACGCCGGGCGCACCGAGACGTCGATGTTGCTCCACCTCGACCCGGCGGCGGTCCACGGCGAGCACGCCGAGCCGGGGGAGACGCGTCCGATCGGCGAGCTGATCGGGCGGCTCCGCACCGAAGGGGTCCGGCCCGTGAGTCCGAACGGGGTCCTGGGCGATCCCGCCGGCGCCACCGCGGCCGAGGGCCGGCGGCTGCTCGAGCAGGCGACGGCGGACTGCCTGGTCGCGCTCGACGCGCTGCTCTCGCACGGGCCGGCCGATGATTGAGCGGCCGGGTCTCGCCGTCGTGACCGGCGCGGCCCGCGGGATCGGGGCCGCGGTCGCCGAGCGGCTGGGCGAGCAGGGCTGGTCGCTGCTGCTGATCGACGCATGCGCGGACCAGTCCGGGATCGAGTACGCGATGCCGGCGCCGGCGGATCTCGACCGGGTCGCAGAGCGGGGTCGGGCCGCGGGCGCCGACCGCGTCGAGGTGCTGCGGGCCGATGTCGGAGACGCGGAGTTCGCCTCGCTCCTGATGCGCGCGCTCGACGGCAGGAGCGCGGCTGCCGCGGTGGCGGCCGCCGGCGTGATCGCGGGCGGGCCCGCATGGGGGACCAGCGAGGAGGCGTGGGCCAGCCTGATGAACGTCAACCTGCACGGGACCCGCCGTCTCGCCGAGGCGACTGTCTCGGGAATGGTGCAGGCGGGGCGCGGGCGGTTCGTCGCGGTCGCCTCGGCCGCGGCACTGCGCGCGATGCCCCAGCTTGCCGCCTACTCCGCGGCCAAGGCGGCCACCGTCGGCTTCGTCCGGGCGCTCGCGGGCGACCTGGCGGGCACGGGCGTGTCGGCAAATGTCATCTGTCCCGGATCGACGCGGGGGGTGATGCTCGCGGCGAGCGCCGAGGTCTACGACCTCAGCGGCGAGGAGGAGTTCGCAAGCCAGCACCTGATCCGCAGGCTGATCGAGCCGAGCGAGATCGCCGAGGCCGTCGCGTGGCTGTGCGGACCGGCCGCGTCGGCGCTGACCGGCGCGGTTTTGCCGGTCGACGGCGGATTGACCGCTTGACCCGATCGACGGAGACACCGGTGCCGGTCGGCTGGCGGCTGCGACCGTCCCGCGGGCTGAGGTCGGCGCGGGGCGGGGAAGTGCTGCTCGGCGGCTCGCCGATGCGGTTGCTGACGCTCTCGTCCCGCGGAGCGCGTTTGACATCGGCGTGGCTGGCTGGCCAGCCGGTGGGCGAGGATCGCGCCGAACGGCTGCTGGCGCGCCGCCTGCTCGACGCCGGCATGGCCCATCCCGACCCGCCGCCGCCCGACCGGGATGCCGACGAGGTGACGATCGTCGTTCCGGTCTACGGTGACGGCGAGCGACTCGCGCGTTGCCTGGCGCCGCTCGCCGGTGGCCAAACGCACGTGATCGTGGTCGACGACGGATCTCCCGGCGGCCGCGCGATCGAGGCGGTCGCGGAACGATTCGGCGCGCGCTACGTGCGCCACCCCGAGAACCGCGGCGCGTCCGCGGCGCGCAACACGGGACTCGGCCTCGCCGCGACGGAACTGGTCGCGTTCCTCGACGCCGACTGCATCCCACCTCCCGGGTTCCCAGCCGACCTGCTGGGGCACCTCGGCGATCCGGTTGTCGCGCTGGTCGCGCCCCGGATCGTCTCCTCGGGCTGGCGCGCGGGCCGGATCGCCGCGTACGAGCGGTGTCACTCGGCGCTCGACATGGGTCCGGAGCCGTCGCTGGTACGCCCGTACAGCTGGGTGTGGTACGTCCCGAGCGCCGCGATGGTCGCGCGCCGTGAGGCCCTCGGCGCCGGCTTCGACGAGGACCTCACGTTGGGGGAGGACGTCGATCTCGTCTGGCGCCTGCACGACGCCGGCTGGCAGGTCCGCTACGACCCGCGGACAAGCGTGGCGCACGAGGATCGCATCGATGCGGCCGCCTGGTACCGGCGGCGGGTCGCGTACAACCAATCGGTCGCGCCGCTGCTCAGCCGACATCCCGAACGGTTGCCGGCGCTGTTCGTATCGCCGCAGGCCGCGCTCGGCTGGGGCGCGTGGCTGGCCGGGTGGTGGCCCGTGCTCGCGGGGCTGACCGGGCTCCGGGCCCGGCGGCTGCAGCGGTCGGTGTCGGAGCGCTTGCCGGGCGGCGCGCCGTGGGCGGCCCGAGGCGCAGTCGAGGCGACGATGCGCGAGGCGCGCGATCTCGGGCGGGCGCTGGCGGGTCCGTGGGCGCCGTTCGCGGTTGCGGCGAGCTGCGCTTCGCGCGATCGGGGACTCGCCCGGAGACTGGCCGCGCTGGTCGCCGGGGTGATCGTGGCCGGCTGGCTCGAGGATGACCCCCAGCTCGATCCGCTGAGCTACGCCACGCTTCGTCTGGCCGATGAGTCGGCGCGCGGCCTCGGGATCTGGGTCGCGTGTGTGCGCGCGCGCGACTATCGGGCGCTGTTGCCGCGGCGCCCACCGCATCCAAGCCGACGCTAGTTCCTCGCCAGCAGGGCGACGCCGGCGCCTAGCAGCCGGTAGGCCTCGTCGAGGTTCTCGACCAGGTCGCTCGAAGGATCGTCGACCCAGACGAGGAACGCGGCCATCGACGTCCCGAGCGCGGCGTGCCCGACGGTCTGGGGGACCAGGTCGCCCGCATCGCATCCGAGCCGACCGGCCACGAACTCGGCGATCACCGCGCGCCATTCCGCGTATCGCAACGCCGAATGCGCCTGGAGGGCGGGGACTCCAGTGATCAGCCGCATCCTGATCCGGAGCTCGGGGAGCTGCTCGTCCTCGTAGCGGTTGGACTCGACGACGGCTGCCCGCAGCGCCTCGTGCAGCGGCTCATCCGGGTCGGTGGCGTCGAGACACCGCCTCAGGCGGGCGAGCACCCAGTCGAAATCGCCCCAGGCCATGTCGTTCTTGGAGGTGAAGTAGCGAAACAGGGTGCGCCGACTGACGCCCAGCGCCTCGGCGATGTCGTCGACGGTGGTCTCGTCGAACCCGCGCTCGGCGAACAGCTCGAGCGCGGTCCGGCTGACGGCCCTACGCGAGGTTCCCGGGGGACGCCCCGGCCGCTGACCGAAGCTCCCGACCACGGCTAGATCCTAGGGGGCCGGCCGCTCGTGGACGACTCCGGCGCCGGCCGCCTCCGCGTCAACGTCGGGCCGCGGACCCGACGAGCCGCCGTCGTGCGTCCGCAGCGCCTCGGCGACGCGGGAGAGGTGGCGACGCAGGGCCTGCTCGGCCGCTTCGGGATCGTGGGCGGCGATGGCCTCGACGATCTCGGTGTGCTCGGCGTACGAGTGCTCGGATCTGCCCGGCAGGAGCACGGCGCGGTATTGGAAGCGCACGAGCTGCGAGCTGAGCGTCTGAGAAAGGCGCTTGGCCGTCTGGTGGCCTGATACGTCGAGGATCAGGCCGTGAAGCCGAGCGTTTGCGTTCGAGACGCCGAGCAGGTCCCCGCGCCCGCGCAGCTCGTGCATCTCCGCGACGATCCCGCGGAGCCGGCCGACCGCGGCGTCGTCGGCGTGCCGCGCCGCATGCCGCGCCGCGAGGCCCTCGAGCGCGGCGCGCGCCTCGAGGATCTCGACTGCCTCGCTCTCGGACACGCGCCTGACCGTCGCTCCGCGGTGGCGCTCGCGCTGGACCAAGCCGTCGTACTCGAGGCGGACGAGCGCCATGCGTATCGCCGCGCGACCGAGCCCGAGCCGGGTGCTGAGGTCCTCCTCCAGCAGTCGCTCGCCGGGCAACAGCTCGCCGCTGACAATCGCTTTGCGCAGATCCTCGTAACCGTCGGCCCTGAGCGACAACAGGTACGGCGCGCCCTCTCGTCCGGGACGGTTCGATCGATCCGTCTGGTGTGGATTCTGGTGCCGGGCCAGGACGCGGTCAGCCGAGCGCCATGCCCTCGACGGCGCTCGCGGGTCGAGGATCCGGGAGGCGCATCATCCGGAACGCGTTGAACAGACCGAGCAGTGCGGCCAGGAGCGGGATCAGCAGCGCTACCTGAAGCGCCCGGTGCCGCGCGTGGGTGTTGATGCGGATGATTTCGTCCTGGGTCGCCGGCGGCTGCCCTTTCAGCTGCTCCTTGAGCGCGGTGTTGCTCATGATCTGGGCGTCGTGCTCGAGCTCCCTTGACACCTGCTGCTGCTCGGACGGTGACAGCACCTTGCTGGCATCGGCCATGTTCGTGAACGAGACCGACAGGGTCGCGAGCATGAGCGCGCCGGCAAAGGCCAGCCCGAACGACAGACCGAACGAGCCGCCCGCCGAGTTGACGCCCGCCGCCTCGCTCACCCGCTCCTCGACGATCGGGGACAGCGTGTAGTTGTTGAGCTGCGAGACGAGCAGCCCGAGCCCCGATCCGGCAATCAACAACGGCACCGCGAGGTACCACCCCGAGTCCACTCGCGGGACGAGCGGGATCACGACCGCGACCCCGATCGCGACAAGCAAGAACCCGGCCCTGATGATGGCGGCGGGACGTCGCTTGCCCGCGTTCTTTCCGGCGAGCAGTGCCACCACGAACATGCTCAGCGACAGCGGCGCGAGCGACACCCCGGCCTGGAGCGCGTTGTACTCGAGCACCATCTGCAGATATAACGGCAGCGCGATCATCATTCCGCCGAGCGAGATCTGCTGGAGCGTCTGGCCGGAGATCCCGTGTGTGTAGAGCGGCGACTTGAACAGGTCGGGGTCGATCAGGGCCGCCTTGCCATCGCGCTTACGACGGACGAGCCATCGGGCCAGGCCCCCTAGCCCGACGACGCCGACGGCGAGCAGCGCCACCACCGACTCGCCGCCTTCCTGCCATACGAGAATCCCGACGACGACTCCGCCCATCCCCAGGACCGACAGGACCGCACCTACGACATCGATTTCCCGCGAGCCCGTGTACGGCACGTCACGGATCAGCTTGATCCCGGACAGCACGATCACGATCACGACGTCCTCGAGCAGGAAGCCGACGCGCCAGGACAGATACGTGGTCACGAACCCTCCGAGCAGCGGCCCGACGGCCGCTGCGATCGCAGCCGCTGCGCCGACGAGGGCGTACGCCTTCTGCTGGTCTGCTCCCTCGAAGTTGCCGTGGATCAGCGACTGCATCGCCGGCAACAGCAGCGAGGCGCCGAGCCCGCCGATCAGCGCCCAGAACACGATGATCGCGGTCAGGCTCTGGGCGACAGCCATCGCCAGCGCTCCGATCGCATAGCCGAGCAGGCCCAGCACGTACGCCCGTTTGCGGCCGATGAGATCGCCGATCTTGCTGCCGATCAGGATGAACGCGGCCGACACGAGCGCCTCGAGCGCGATCGCCGATTGGACCCCGCTGGCCGTCGTGTGGAGGTCGTGGACGACCGCGGAGATCGACACGTTCATCAGCGACGTGTCGACGACGAGCACGAACATCGCCATCGCCAGCAGGATCCCGAGCCGCCGCGGGCTGGCCGGCGGGCTCGGCACGGCGACGGTATCGGCCGGGTCAGTCACGCACCGGCGAGCCTAACGGCGGTGCCGGTCGGCCAGCCGACCGGCGCGGGCGCTTCACCTGGGTGGACGCGGAACGTCCAGATCCCGTCAGCCGGCTGACAACCCGCGGGGCGGCCGGGCGGCCGCGGTTTGGTGCCCGTCGCCTGCTTTCTCTACCCTTAACACATATTCGTTCACCGCCCGCGGGCATGGAGCGACGGGAGGAGGTGATTGGTTTGCGTAAACACCGTGGCCGACTGACCGAACCGCTGGTCCGCGACAACGGGACGCTTCGCCCGGCGAGCTGGGATGAGGCGCTCGACTTTGCGGCAGCGGGTCTGTCCCAGGCCCGGACACAGGACGCCACGCGCTCGTTCGGGATGTTCAGCTGCTCGAAGGCCTCGAACGAGGTCAACTTCCTGGCTCAGAAGTTCGTGCGTTCTGTGATGGGGTCGAACAACATCGACTCGTGCTCCGAGCACGATCTGCGCCAGGCGGGCACCTGGGACGAGTCACGCCAGACCGAGACCGACACGATCTGCCCGTACTGCGGCGTGGGCTGCAACCTCACCCTGCACGTCCAGGACAACCAGATCGTCAAGGTGACCTCGCCGGACGATCACGACATCACCCGCGGCAACCTCTGCATCAAGGGCCGCTTCGGCTTCCAGCACGTGGACCCGAAGCCCGAGCCGGCCGACGGCGCGTGAGCGACTCTCGCGACCCGCTCGCCGCGGGGATGATCGCCACCGTCCTGCGCGACGGGGAGCGCGACGAGGTAGCGGTCGAGGAGCCGCTCGAGATTCGGGTCGACGGCCTCCCGCTGACGGTCACGATGCGGACGCCGGGGCACGACGAGGAGCTCGCGCTCGGCTTTCTGTACGGCGAGGGCCTGATCCACGAGCCTCGCCGGGTCGGCCTCACGCAAGACTTCGCGGCCAACACGATCGAGGTGGACGGGCCGCTCGCGCGCGACCCCGGCGAGCGGCGCTTCTACACCACCTCGTCGTGCGGCGTGTGCGGCAAGGGCGCGCTCGAGGAGGTCGCCGTTCACGCCCCGCCGGCGGAGCCCGGCCCGCAGGTCGACCGCGCGCTGCTGGCTGCGCTTCCCGACCATCTGCGCCAGCCCACGTTCGAGCGGACCGGCGGATTGCACGCCACGGGGCTGTTCACCGCCGGCGGCGAGCTCGTGATCGTCCGTGAGGACGTCGGTCGTCACAACGCGATGGACAAGGTGATCGGGCGCGCGCTGCTCGACGGACTGCTCCCGCTGGCGACGCGCATCCTGTGCGTGAGCGGGCGGCTGTCGTTCGAGCTCGTGCAGAAGGCCGCCGTCGCCCGCGCGCCGATCCTCGTCGGCGTGGGAGCGCCGAGCTCGCTCGCGATCGGGCTCGCCGCCGACCGCGCGATGACCCTGGGCGGGTTCGCGCGGCGCGGAAACATCAACATCTACGCGGGCGCCGATCGCGTGCGTGGCTGATCACCCGAACCGGGTGACGAACGGGCTCGGAGGCCGCGGTACAAGCCTGAATCGAAAATAGCCCTGGGGCCGCGGCAGCTGTTGGGGTTCGACAGCCTCCGTGAGTAGGTTGGGGGAGTGTGGCGTTCCACGTAACCCGCCGCTGCGTAGCCCGATGATCGGCCAGGCGATCGGTCGGCGCTTCCGTTCGGCGTCGGCGTCGCGCTCAGCTGATCGCTTCGAGCCGCACGGTCGCGCGCATCGCACGGTTCTCCATCACCCGAACCGGATGAGGCGCGCAGACGCGGGTCGCGATGCCCGGATAGTGAAGGGCATACCCGTCGTCGAAGCGGATCTCCGCCTCGAAGGATCCGAGCCATGAACCGTTACGCAGGCCAACGCGTATTACCGACCAAACGGCTCGTCACATCCTCCCTCGCGCGGAGGGTCTTACGGCCGGAAGTCGAAATCGACGGCCCCGTCGTCATACCGGCAAGAAGGCAACACCGTCCAAGAGGACCCCGAGCATGGTCTACCCACACATCCAATACCACGGGGCGGCCTACCGCGAGCCGCTCGAATCCGAGACCTCCGCGAGCACTCGCGAACTCCACAGTCGCATCAGCGACGGCATCCGCGTCCGCCTGCTGTGGCACTCTCGCGATGGCCACGTGTCGGTCGCCGTAGAGGACACGAAGACCGGCGAGATGTTCGACCTGCCGGTCGGCGACGACGATCGGCCGCTGGACATCTTCCATCATCCGTACGCGTACGCGGCCAGGCGCCGCCACCGCGCCGGGGGGTCCTTGCCCAGCGCCGCCGACACCGCGCTGGCGGCGTAGCTGAGCGATTCGTCTCGCCGGCGAGTCTCGCCGAGACGCCTCTACGTCGTCGCGCCGGCGATGGGGGCGCCGAGCGCGATGTCGGCGGGCCGTTCGGGTGGGGTGCGGGCGAGGTGCGCGGTCTGCTGCCCGCGCCGGCGCGGGCGCCACACCCGCAGGTACTGCGCGCCCACGTAGGAGCCGATCACGAGCGCCAGCGCGATGAACTGGCCGGCGAACGTCTCCCAGTTGGGGAAGATCGAGAACCACGTCCCCATCCACCCCGGCACCGCCAACCCCACAACCGGGGTGGTGGCGATCCACCCGGCCAGCTGCATCTCGTTGACCTCCTCCCCCACCGAGACCAGCAGCACGAACAACAGCATCACCCCGGTGATGATCAACAGCCGCCGGTAGGGCAGCCGCTGATGCAGCGCGAACGTCAACACCCCCGCCGCCGCGGTGAACAACAACCCGATCACGACCCCCTCCAGCACCACGCTCGCGCCATACAACTCGCGGAGGTTCTGCAAAAAGATCACGACCTCAAAACACTCCCGGTACACCGAGGTAAAGCCCAGCAGCGCGAGCCCGAGCAGCATCCGGCGCCGGCTCGCCCCCGGACCCCCCGACAGCAGCCCCCGCCGCCGGCGGTGATGGCTTGAGATCCACCCCGTCCAATACACCTTGTGAAAGAACCAGTTCATCACCACCAACAGCACGATCAACGACGGGACCCCCGTCGCCGCCTGCACCTCGAACCCGCCCCCACCGAACCGGCCGATCAACCACACCACCCACAACCACGTCACCACCCCCGCCGCCAGCGCCACCCCGCCCCCCGCGACCACCGGCCGGCGATAGATCCGATTCGCGCCCAGGAAACTCGCCGTCACCGCCGCCAGCACCAGAATCGTCTCAAGCCCCTCCCGGAACACCAAAATCGCGCTATCGACCACCACCGAGATATGGCTCAGCCGATCGCCGGGCGGAAGCTCGGTCGGATCGGTCGGGCCACCCCGCGCGTGCCAACTCACCACCACCACCACCACCGCGGCCACCAACACCACCGCCGTCCACACATAAAAACTCACCCGCTCGCCAGGACGCGGGCGCCGGACACGTGTCTGACCGGCGGCTGGCTGTGGTGTCATCTAACGACCTTCAAGGAAACCCGACGCGCACGCTCGGCTTTGCCGCGGGGAGGCAGCATAACACAAATTAGGGCACCCTAATTAGGTCCGCCTAATTCGAGGCTCGCCACGCCGTGGCGAGCGCTACGTGAAGTTCGTCGCCGCGGCCCCGCCGCCTCTATTTGATGATCGTGAAGCTCGGCGCTGAGATCAGTCGTCCTCGATCACGACCGTCCGCGCCCACTCCGGCGGCGCCGATCCGGGCGATCGTGTGCCGGCGGTCAAGAGGCCGACGATGACGCGGATGCCGGGAGGCGGCCGATCCGGCCAGGTCGTGTACCCGCCGTCAGGACGATCACGACCGACGGGCTCGGGCGCCGCTCCGCCGCCTACTCGACGCCGGATCCCATGTCGGTTCCGCCGCCGCCGGCGAGCTCAGTGGCCCGGCGCGGCCTCTGGCTCCTGGCGCCACCCTGCCGGCGCCGGACGGTCATTGCGCGTGGGTGTGCTGGCGCGCGCCTTCCGCGCCGGCCGCGCGCGATCGAGGCCACTACCCTGGTTGGTTGCATGCCTGCCGAGGTGACCACGACCACCGAGGGCGAGCGGCAAGCCGCGGCCCATCGGACCGCGCCGCAGTCGCGCACCGCGCTGATCTCGATCGGCGCGGCGGCCGTGCTGGTCGCGCTCAAGCTGGGCACGGGCATCGTCGCGGGGAGCCTGGGTCTCGTGTCCGCGGGCATCGAGTCGTCCGGTGACGTCATCGCCGCGGTCTTGACGTTCTTCGCGATTCGGTTCGGCGTGCGTCCAGCTGATCGCGATCACCCGTACGGGCACCGGCGAGCCGAGAATCTCGGCGCGCTCGGTGAGGCCGCGATCCTGACCGGTGGTGGCGTGTTCATCGTGGTCGAGGCGGTCATCCGCTTGGCCGAGGGCCGACATGAGCTCGACGCGCGGTGGTACGTGTTTGTCGTCATCAGTATTGCGCTGTTGGTCGACATGTCGCGGGTCGCGGTGTCGCTGCGGACCGCCCGCACCTACAAGTCCGCAGCGCTGCGATCGAACGCCTTCCACTTCGCGGGAGACATGGTGGGGTCGCTGGCCGTGCTCGGTGGCTTGGTCGCCGTCGCCGCCGGCTTCGAGGACGGGGACGCGATCGCCGCGATTCTGGTGGCGGGCATCATCTTCGGCGCCGCCAGCCGGTTGATCTACGAGAACGCGCGAGTGTTGATGGATACGTCTCCGGAGGATGCCCGGGCGAAGGCGGAGGCGGCGATCAGCGGGCTCGGCGATGCGGTCGAGTTGCGCCGGCTGCGAGTCCGCGAATCCGGGGGGCGCTACTTCGCCGACGCGGTCGTCGGCGTGCCGCCTGGGCAGGCGGTCGTCGAGAGCCACGGCACGGCCGACGCGGTCGAGGCGGCGGTGCAGGATGCGTTACCCGACACCGACGTCGTCGTGCATCTGGAGCCGCGCCGCGAGGGTCTCGACCTGCGGGACCGAGTCCTGGCGATTGCGCTCGCCGAGCCGCTCGTGCGCGAGGCACACGACATCACGATCTACGAACACGGAGGACGGGTCAGCGTTTCCCTCCATCTCAAGCTGTCACCCGACGTCGCCATCCACGCAGCGCACGACGTGGCCGAACGCGTCGAGGCTTCGTTGCGGGAGGCGCCTGGGGTGGACGATGTCCAGACCCATCTGGAGCCGATGGAAGAGCCGGTCGCCGCTCGGCCCGACGAGGACCGCGGCCATCCCGACGGCGCCCAGCGCCAGCGCATATCGCAGCTGGTCCTCGACCAAACCGGCGCGCAGCCCCGGGAGCTTCGGCTGCTCCACGCCGCGGGCGGCCTGGTGGTGTTCGTCAGCGTGGCCGTTCCGGCGGACATGACGCTGCCTCAGGCCCACGAGCTGGCCAGCCGGCTGGAGGACGACATTCGCGAAGGCCAGCCCCACATGCAGGACGTCGTCGTCCACACCGAGCCGTAGTCGCAGATCAGCAGTCCGGATCGATCGAGGGGCAGCGGATGCCGCCTGCCACCGAGGGCCGCCACCACAACAGGTAACGCGACTCTCGTGGGCCACGAGACACAGGTGGCCCGCCGTCGTGCGGGAAGCCGTCCTTATCGCTCTCTGCTCGGGGTGGCGCCACGCGCGGAACAGCTCGGCGTAGTCGTACGCGGCCTCGGGAGGGGCGCGCACCGCCGCGACGACCCTCCTGGCGTCTTCGCCGATCAGGATTGCCAGGCCCCGGAGCGGACTCCTGCCAGGACGACGGCCGCCGCCTCGGCCGCGCTGACCGCGCCTTGTCCCGGCCATCGGCGTTTCCGCGCGCGAGCCGCCGTGACACCACGCCCTCGGCGCGGAGCCGGCGGATTCGCGGACGAAGGGATCGGCGCTGCCTTGCAGGAGATTTGCCTGCATGGCGCGCGTCTTCGGCGTAGTCTCGGGGTATGCGCGGTATGGGGCGCGGCGCGCTCCGAATTGAGTGCGTGACGATCGCTGCCAGGTGGCTCAATGCCTGAGCCTGCCCTTCGTACTGCGCGGTACATGCCGGGGCTGGACGGTGTGAGAGCGCTGGCGGTCCTGGTCGTCATCGCCTACCACCTGGGATTTGGCTGGGCGCCGGGCGGGTTGTTGGGCGTGGGGGTGTTTTTCACGTTGAGCGGCTATCTGATCACCGACTTGCTGCTCGACCAGCGCCGTGAGGGCCGATGGCGGATACGTGATTTCTGGCTGCGGCGGGCGAGGCGGCTGCTTCCTGCTTTGTTCGTGATGCTGGCCGTGGTCGTCGTTTGGGTGGCGGTTGCCGACCGGTCTCGCTTGGCCGAGCTGCGTGGCGAGGTGCTCTCGTCCGTCCTCTACGTAAACAACTGGTGGCAGATCTCGCAGCACATGACGTACTTCGCCCGCTTTGCGCCACCGTCGCCCTTGAATCACCTCTGGTCTCTCGCTGTCGAGGAGCAGTTCTACCTGCTCTGGCCGTTCGTGCTGTTGCTGGGGTTGCGGCTCGTGCCGGAGCGTCGCCGACCGATCGGGATCCGGCCGCGGCTGGCCGGCGTCGCTCTGGTATTGGCCGCGATCTCCGCGGCCCAGATGGCGCTCCTCTATCACCCCGGCTTCGACTCGACGCGGATCTACGAGGGCACCGACACGCGCGCGTTCGGGCTGCTGTTCGGCGCAGCGCTGGCGATGGTTTGGCCAAGCCGGTCGCTGACCGCAGGGGTCACCGTCGGCGCTCGGCGCATCCTCGACGTGGTCGGAGCCGCCGGCCTCGTCGCGATCGCGTTCCTGGTGTGGCGCGAGAACGGCTATTCGCAGTTTCTCTATCCGTACGGAATCGTTCTGCTGTCGCTGGCCACGGTCGCGGTCGTGGCGGTCGCGGCTCATCCGGCCACCCGGATCGGCCGCCTGCTGGCATGGGGTCCCCTGTGCTGGCTCGGCGTCCGGTCATACGCGATCTATCTCTGGCACGAACCGATCATCGTGCTCACCAGCCCGGCGTCGAGCCGGGGGCCGGACCTCGTGCGCGCCGCGGCACAGGTGGCCGCCACCGTCGGATTGGCCGCGCTCTCCTGGCGATTCATCGAGCAACCGATCCGTCACGGAGCACTCGGGAGGTTCTGGGGCCGTCTGAGATCAGGCGGGTGGCGCGTCGGGCTGTCGCCCGCACGGACGCGAGTTGCCCTCCTGAGCGGCGGCCTTGCGCTGGTGCTCGCCGGGCTGGGTCTAGCCGGGGTGGAGTTTCTCGCCTCGTCGCCGGCGGCCGGGACGATCCAGGCACGGCTCAGCGGCGCGGGCTCCATCCAGCGGGCGTCCGCCGCCATCACCGGTTTTGGCCGGCCGGCGCCGAAACGGTCGGCCGTCAGCGCGCCGATCGTACAACCACCACCGCCGCAGGCCCGGGGCGCGGGAGCCTCCGGACGTCTTGCCGAGCTGTCGTTCACTTCGGTGACTCCACCTCCGCAGGACTGACCTCGACGGACTACCTGCCCGACCCCGGCCAGCGGATGGGCGCTCAATACGCTCGCGTCGGCGTCCGGCAGTCGCTGTTCGAGATCACGCCCGCTACGTCGATCGTGGAGACGCCGCGCGGGACCACGGATGCCTACACCCTGGCTCAGGATCTCCGCTCCGGTGGCTATCGCGGCTGCTGGGTGCTCGCGCTCGGCACCAACGATGCCGCCGATGTCTACGTCGGCTCCAACATCGGACTCAGCGCCCGCATAGACCGAATGATGTCCGCCATCGGCGACCAGCCGGTGATGTGGGTCAACGTCAAGTCGCTGGTGGCCGCGGGCCCCTACGCGGAGTCAAACATGCAACGGTGGGACGCCGCGCTCGTCCAGGCGTGCACCCGGTATCCCAACCTCCGCGTATTCGACTGGGCCGACGCCGCGCAGGCTCGATGGTTCATCCCGGACGGGATCCACTATTACTCGCCCGGGTACGCCGCTCGGGCCCATCTGATCGCCAACGCCCTGGCCGAGGCGTTTCCAGCGCACGGACCGTCGACGTCTGGATGCGTCGTACATACGGCGTCGCGGTCGATACCGGTCCTTGATGTGCCCCACTAACTCTTAACTCTGACGTCACGCCCCTGATGCGATCGCCACGGTTCTGCGCGGGGTTCGTCGCCGGCTTCGGCGACCGACATTGGCGACAGATGACGGCATCGCGAGGCCGCGCACATGCTCGAACGGCTCCGCCAAGCCGGATTCGCGGACGGTGAGCCTGTCGGGTGGTTCGCCCGCGGCGCCGACGTTCCGGTCAGTCGCCGGCGTTCGCGCGACCGAAGTCGATCAGCGGCTTGTGCGAGCGCGCCACCGGCTGCGCTTGCCCAGAGCTGCGGAGTCTCGATGCCCTGCACCTTGCGGCTCCTGATTCCCGAAGGCGAGCTCACTGTGACGACCTGGGATCGCCGCTTTCATGCGGCCGCACGCGCCGAGGGACTGAGGGTCGTTCCAGAGACCCTTTGAACTCCGCCAGCCGGGCCTCAGACGAGCCGCCCGCTGCGCGGCCATCAGCTCAACGGACCGTTGCCCGGCGCGCACGGGGTCAGACGTTGTGCCCGATGTCCGCGAGAGCGACCGGCGCGCTGGGACCGACCCGTGGCCGGGCGATCTGGCGCCGGCGAGCGAAGGTCCATGCTCGTCCCGCGACGTAGCTGGCGGCGCTGATCATCCCGACGTAGAAGCCGACCGGCCAGTTGGTCTGGTAGGACAGGGCGATCGACGCCCACGTGATGATGAGGGCGATCGCGACCGAGAGCGCAATCGCGGTGAGCGGTCGAGTGGTGAAGGCCCGGGCCGCGGCGGGCGGCCCGATCATGAGGCTGAAGATCAGCGCCGTTCCGACGACCGGGACGGTCATCGTGGTGGCGAGCGCGACGAGGAGCAGAAATCCAATGTCGACGGTGTAGCGCGCGATGCCGCGGGCGTGGGCCGAGTCGGGAAGCGTCGAGGCGAGAAGGAGGGGTCGGTACACGAGCGCCAGAGCTGCGAGGCAGACCGCGGCGAGCGCGATCGTCGGCGCGAGCTGTTGGTGCTGATGCCGAGCACCTCGCCGAACAGCAACGAGTAGATCGCGCGGGCACGGAAGGTGCTCCTAATTACCAGGGGTTTGCATTAGCGCAAGTGTGGCATTAGGTTGGAGCATCCGCGGTGATCCAGACTCGCCCGATACGCGTATTGAGGGTCTGTAGTCATTCCGGGATCGACAGACGAAGGAGGAAGACGATGGAAGCGGCGGCGATGCACACGGGGCGACGGCCGAGTCTTCGGGCCTTCTGGACATCGCTGACCGGAAGCCAGCGGCGGACTCTGGTGATGATGATCGCGGTCGTCGGGGGGCTGCATGTCGTCGGGTTCCTCACGTTGATCTCGCTTGTCGCGCCCAAGCATTACGAGCTCGGGAGCGCGGGGGCGTTCACGATCGGGATCGGCGTGACCGCATACACGCTGGGTTTGCGGCACGCGTTCGACGCCGATCACATCTCGGCGATCGACAACACCACACGCAAGCTGATGAGCGAGGGCAAACGGCCGCTCAGCGTCGGGTTCTGGTTCTCGCTCGGGCACTCGACGATTGTGTTCGCGCTGGCGTTCCTGCTGTCGGTGGGGGTGCGGGCGCTTGCGGGCCGGTCAAGAACGACAACTCCGAGCTGCACCAGGTGACGGGTTGGATCGGGACGCTGGTGTCGGGGACGTTCCTGTACGTCGATCGCGGCGATCAACGTGGTGATCCTGCTGGGGATCGTGAAGGTCTTCCGGGAGATGCGGACGGGTCGCTACGACGAGCAGCAGCTCGAGGAGCAGCTGCAGAAGCGGGGGCTGATGAACCGCTTCCTGGGCCGGCTCACGAAGACCGTGACCAAGCCTGCGCAGATGTATCCGATCGGGGTGCTGTTCGGGCTCGGGTTCGACACCGCGACCGAGGTCGCGTTGCTGGTCCTGGCGGGCGGCGCGGCCGGAGCGGGGCTGCCGTGGTACGCGATTCTGTGCCTGCCGATCCTGTTCGCCGCCGGCATGTCGCTGATGGACTCGATCGACGGGTCGTTCATGAACTTCGCCTACGGGTGGGCGTTCTCAAAGCCCGTCCGAAAGGTCTTCTACAACCTCACAATCACTGGCCTGTCTGTCGCCGTCGCCCTGGTGATCGGCACGATCGAGCTCGGCGGGCTGATCGCGTCGCAATTGAATCTGTCGGGGGCGTTCTGGAGCTCGTTCGAGAACATCAACATCAACCTGCTCGGGTTCGTGATCGTCGGCATGTTCGTCGCCACGTGGGCGATCGCCGTGTCGGTCTGGCATTACGGGCATATCGAAGAGCGCTGGAGCGCGCATCTGGAAGAGGGGGGCATCGGACTCGAAGGCTGACCCGGTGCGCGAACATGTAGTGCGTCGTGACCCAGTCCCCCGACGCCCCGCCGCTCACGTTCACCGATCTCGCCGAAGCGATCGGCGTTCTGCGCAACGCCGGCTTGCGGATCTCGACGCCGCGTCGGCTCGTGCTCGCGGCGCTGTTTGCCGCGACGGGTCCGGTGTCAGCGGCCGAGCTTGCCCGTGAGTTGTCGCTCGATGAGTCCTCGGTCTATCGCAACCTCGAGGTCCTCGAGCAGCTTGGAGTCGTCCGGCACGTCCACCTGGGCCACTCGGCTGGCCTCTACACCTTGTCAGCGACGAGGTCATCGAGTACCTCTGCTGCGAGCGTTGCGGCAAGGTAACCGCCGTTCCACCGGCCCGCCTAGACGCGGTCCGTGAACAGATCCACGCTGAGTTCGGCTACACGGCCCGGTTCACCCACTTCGCGATCGTCGGGCTGTGCCCCGACTGCGCGGCAACGCCGCACGACACCGGAGCGCAATCGCCCGGGACTCGGACGCGACTGTCACACCCCCACCGGCATGTGCACAAAGGTCCCGCGGATTCTCACCCTCGTTAAGTCGATCCGTCTGAGTCCGCCTGCGCAAGGGTTGCCAAGTGCGACCCGCTCGCACCGCGGAGCCAGTCACATGTCAGATGGGAACGCAGGACTCCGGACGGACCGCAGGCAGTGTCTCGGCCGTGCGGCCGTAGGCGCCCGGCCATCGCCGGCCCGGGCGGGCTGCAGGCGCGGATCCCATCGCTCGCCGCAGCCAAGGCTGACGGCCGACGAGCGGCGACATCCCAATCCTCGGGGCGGCTCAGATCGCCGAGAGCGTCGACCAGCGCGCTCACCGGCTCGACTCCTTCCTCGGATGGCCGGGCGCGCGGACGGTCGTTGCGGCAGCATGGACCGTCGCGACGACCACCACGCGCACGTCCCCCCCAGAGGGCCGCATGCTCAGGACCTGATAGACCGCAAGCCTCCACATCCCCACACGACGAGCACGCTGCCGCCGGCGAACCACAGAGCCGCCGAGACTAGGTGGCCCTCCGCCGCACCGATGGCACAGACCAGCAGGAACGCAACGCCGGTGACCACGCACAGCCAGTCGGTGAACCGGATGAATCCCGCGGGCGATCGCATGCGAGTGGGCACGACACTGGCGGCGGGTGTCCATTCGACAGGCCGGTCGTGCCGCTGGCTGGATACCTCTCGTCGGGATTGCGCGCGGGTGCTCATCCCGATAGCGCATAGCTGCTGATGTCCGAATCCAACGTGCCCTGCGAATCGTATTGGCCGGTGTGCACATACACGACTTTGCCGGCCGGGTTGATGAAGACGGTTGTGGGGAGGCCCTGGATCACGGCCAGCGACGAGAGGTCGGGGGTAGTCGTTTCGTAGCTCGGGTAGCTGACGTGGTGCTGCGCGAGGAAGGTGCGAGCGTCCCCGGCCGAATCATCGGTATCCGCGCCGAGGAACGCGACCCGGCGTCCGTACCGGGCCGACGCGGTCGCGAACAGCCCGAACTCGGAGCGGCACGGTGCGCACCAGGACGCCCATGCGTTGATCACGATTGGATATCCGCGCAACGCCCGGATGCGGGCGGCGAGCGCGGACTGGCTTCCGAGGAGCTGATCCGCCTGCTGGTGAAGCGAGGCAAGCAGCGGCGGGGAGGCCGCAAGCTCCTGTCCGGCGGCAGCGGGGCTGGCGAGCTTGGGGACTCGGGCGAGCGCCGCCTTGACATAGCGGACGAGGACGTTCGTACTCGGCCACCCGGCGGTCGACACCTCACGGTAGTAGAGCAGCCGACCGGTGGACGAGGTGAGCACGAACCAGGGCAGGCCCAGGACTTCGTAGCCATCGGCGAACCTTCCGCTCTCGTCCAGGGCGACCGGATAGGACAGCTGCTGCGGGAGGTGGTCAAGGAACTGGGTCGGCGTCTTCAGGCTCGGTTCGACGCTCGCCTCGTCCACGGCCGTCAATCGGGGCAGGCCCATTCGGGTCGCGACCTGCTCGTAGCGATTGAGTGAATCCAGCTCGCCGGCGAGGCCACTGGTTTCCTGATCCCAGCTCGCGAAAAACACGAACAGCCTGGCGGACTTGCCGGGACCGACCTTGACCGTGCCGCCTCCGGCGCGCGGCAGGGTCGCCTGCCGGGTCGGTGCTGTGGGCTGGATCCGCGCGTAGGAGAGCTCGGTACCGACCTCGACGCTACCGGGGAGCAGAGCAGCGGCACTCTGCGCCAGCAGCTGGCCCAGTTGAGGGACCGCGGTATATGACATCTGCGTCATGTAGAGCCGAGAGAGCCTGCCTTGTCGGTCGATCACGAACAGGGCCGGCGTGTGGGTGATCTCGCCAGCCTGGATCGCCGCCTCGATCCCGTAGTCCCTCCACACCCGCTTGAGCTGCGGCAGCGTGCCGGTCAGGAAACGCCAGGAGTGGAGCATCCCGTGGAGCTCCGAGTAGGACCACACGTCCTCGAGTGAGGTTGCGGCCGGGTTGGCATCGACGCCAAGCAGCTGAACCTGGGAGCCGGCCTTGCCCAGCATCGCCTTGGCGTCCAGCATCGCCGTTGTCGTTAGCGGGCACACGGTCGTGCACTCGGAGTCGTTGAACGCCAGGATCACGACCTTGCCGCGGAACGAATGCAACGAGACCGATTGCCCGAATTGGTCAGACAGCGTGAAATCAGAAGCCGTCCCGTGGATCGGCGTGCCCGGGTCCAGGTACGGGTTCGCGGCCAGCGCGTCGGTCTGAGACTGACCCGGCACACTCGACCGCACGAGTATCGCGACGCCGGCGACGAGCGAAATCAGCAGCGCGGCGCCCACTGGAATCGCCAGCCGGGCGATCGAGGGCAGCTTCAGACGCGGGGCCACCAGCCGCGGTCGAGCCCAGCCGCGCCGGCGGGCTGTCCGGCGGACCGTAAACGCAACGACGACGCTCGCCAGCAGCGCGAGCGCGCTGATGCCCAGCACCTCATCGGTGCTGCGCCGCGGCGCCGGTGGCTGCGTGGCGGGGCTGAGGGCTCCAGTGCGAGCCGCTGACGAGCTGGCTTGCGCGCGCGAAGAGAGCTTCACGCCGCTGACGTCAGCCAGCTTGCCGATAGCGGCCTCGGTGGCATTGAACAGTCTGGCTGCGCCCGATCCGATCGAAATCCCGGCCAGCACGCGGTACGCGGACGCCGGGGAGTGGCCGGGCCAGTTGAATCCGAACCCGTTGGGCATCACGACCAGCAGCCTCTGTTTGTAGGCCAGCGACAGCTCGTAACCCAGGAAGCGGGCGTACTTGCGCGGCTGACGCCACAGGCCGGTGATCGCTCCGAGGTCGAACGGGCTGGCGATGATCGCGACCCTGACCGGAAAGCCCGTCTGCGCCGCAACCTTCAGCAACGCTCCGAGCTGGGCCTGCCGCTGGACCGAGAGGCCGGCGTCGGTACCGAAGAACAGGTTCTGGTAGACCAGGACGTCGCTCCCGGGATCCCCGTCCGCGCGCGCGACCGAGGCCGGCAGCCCGACCAGTAGAGCCGCGAGGAGCGCCACGACGCACGCGCGCCAACTTGTCGGGCGCGCGGGGTTTGCGCATGGCGACGCCCGCGGTCGGATTGTCATCGAGCGTCTCCATGCCCGTGGCGATACCAGAGCAGAGCCGCGCTCGCGATCACGGCGACGAGCGCCAACGCGACCACGCCGAGTTCGGTCGCGCCACTACCTTCGCCGCCGTCCGACCCCCCCGACGCGCTGGCGATCGGGTGGCCAGCGGCCGCGGCGAGCTTCGGCACCGCGGCGATCGCCGCCCGGGCGAGGTCGTCGCTCGCGCGGCCGGTCGGTTGCTTCAGCGTCGAGGCGGCGCCGGTTGCCGACCGGCCGAGTTCCCGGACGCCGTATCCATTTGGCATTACGACCAGCAGGAGTTGCTTGATCCCGAGGAAGCTGATCTCCTGGTCCAAGAAGTCGGCGTATTGCTGCGGTTTGGCGAACAGGGTCGGGATCGCTCCGAGATCGACCGGTGTGTCGATCAGCGCGACCTTGATCGGGAAGTGGGCCCGGCTCGCGGCGGCTGTCTCGGCGTTCAGGGCCTTCTGTAGGCCGGCGGCGACGGGCGGACTGTAGGGGTAGAAGACGCTTTGACCGATCAGCACGTCGCTGGCGGGATCGCCGTCGGAGAGTGCCGTGGCGGGCAGGATCAGCGCCGCGATGCACGCGAGCGCGACGATCCTCGCGACCGCCTGTGTCAGTGTGCTTACGATTGGCGTCTGCACTTTCTGCCCGAGACGGCACTAACCGAGCGCGCTCCGGACGAGCACGATCGCGATGATCACCGCGGCGACGCCCACACCCAGCGCCACGATCGCCGCGAGTAGCCGGAGGCGGATTCCCGCGGGTCTCACGAGGCGACCTTGAGCGTGTACGGCGCGGTCACGATCTTGCCGCCGAGCTTCATCTGCAGGAACAGACGCCACGTGCCCGGCTCCGGCAGCAGCACGCCGATCGTGAGCTTGCCGGGCGCGGTCGAGGTGCCGGAGATGCGCGAGGACGGGACGCCCGCAAGGACGCCGCAGTTCGCGGCGTTCGGCGCGCAGATGTGGGTGTGGAAATAATCGAGCGTCCCCTCGCGGAAGAAGATCGCGTGCGCGAGCGCGCCGAACCACGGCACGAACGTCGGCTTGTGCCCATGGGAGTCGGTCACCTCGACGTTCAGAAACTGCGCATCGATCGCGTGGATATGAGAGTGTGGCGCCATGTCGAAGTGGTAGCCGTCGACGACCAGGTCGGATTTGAACGCCGGGAGCGGCAGCGGGCGGTAGGCGCCGGTGACATTGACAGTGCGGAACAGCTGGAAGTTGGGCTGGCCGCCGGGAATGTTCGGGTACACGTCGACGAGCACCTTGTATGGCCCCGGCCCCGGGAATGTGACCGTCTGCCGCAGGAGCCCGTTCGGTCCGATCGGTGGGTGCTGGTGGATGATGTACGCGAGGTCGTCGCGGACGATGATCAGGTGGACGCCGGTGTGAGGCCCGGTACCGGTCTTGTATTGAGTCAACGGCTTCCCATTTGGTAGTAAGACGGTGAAGGTGACCGTCACCGGATGACCCGGAGTGATCGGACCGCTGGGTTGAAAGCCGCCGAGTGAGAAGACCTTGGCGGGAGCGACCTGCGGGACGGTGAGCCCGCTTCCGGCGCTGCCACACCCGGTCAGCACAACGGCAGAGATCAGCGCGCCGAAAGCGATGCCCCGGACGGCTGTCAGCCGGCGGGTGGCTCGGTCGATCACCGGCTTGTCCATTTCCGGGCGGTGGGCGTAAGCCGTTTCATCCGTTGGCTTGGTCAACGATCAGCGCGGTGAACGGCACGCCATGCTTCGGGGTTACCTGGAATGTCAGCCCCCAGCGCCCGACCATCACCAAGGCGGGAGCGGCACGGGAGTAGATCCCAGGCTCAGTCTCGGTCAGCTGGTACTCCTGAGTCGGCATCTCCATCTCGAGATGGTTGAACAAGAGCGTCACGCTGGCGCCGCGCACCGGTTGTCCACCCTTGGTGATCCGCAATGCGAACGAGTCGGGCGCGGCCGCCTTGTTCGGTGAGACGAGGACCTGTAGCACGTAACCCGCGTGTCTGACCGTCTCGGCGACGCGGCCCGGGCCGACCTTCGCGATCGCTGAGTTCTCGAGCGCGAACGCGGGCGGCGGCGGTGGAAGACTCGACAGCACTGCCGCTGCGAACACCACGCCGACCACGATGACCAGCTCCCCGGTGACCAGCCCCCGGAGCAGCCGCGCGGCCGACTCGCCGAGCTCCGGCCGTCTGCGCGCCGCGATCAGCCGTGGACGGGAGCGGAGCAGGTTACCGGAGGCGATCAGCAGCGCGCCCCCGAGCAATCCCGCCTTGACCAGGATCGCCTGACCATAGCTCGTCTCCCACAGCGCGTTGACGGCCGGCATGTGGTTGATCGCCTCGCCGACCCCGGTAGCGCCGAGCACGACGACGGACGCCACCGCGACGTTCGAGAAACGGGGCACGCACACCGACAGGGCGGCCACGCGCTGGCGCGCGGACACGCTGAACCAAAGCACCAGCAGGCCGACGAGACCGCCGAGCCACACCGATCCGGAGGCCATGTGCAGCCAGTCGAACAGCAGCGTGAGCCCGCGGGGTGAAGTCTGCGCGGCGTGGCCGGCGGCGCCCGGGACGATCAGCACGGCGGCGGCGGCGAGCAGCGCACCGCACAAGGCGATCAGCTCGGCGATCGAGCGCCGCGGGCGCTCCGGGCGATCGACCCAGAGCGCGATTCCGGCGGCCACGCAGAACAGCGCGAAGCACACCTCGAGGTCGACGATCGCCCGTCCGAACGCGGTGACTCGAAACAGCGGCACCAGCGCTGAGAGGTCGAAGACCGAGCGGAGCGTGTCGTTGGCCGTGGAGAAGTCGAGGTAGACCGGAATCGCGATCAGCCCGACGACCGCGGCGACGGTGAACGCAACCGACAATGCCCGCAGCCTGACCCCCTCCACGTCCCGCGCGAGCGGCTGCGCCGTGAGCAGTCTCATCACGAACAGCCCGACCGCCGCCATCACCGCGACGAACATCACCCATCGCGCGATGAGGAGCTGTGGCGTGATCGCGGTGGCGGAGATGTTCGGAACCCGAAATTGAGGGGCCGGTCCGGGACTGGGTCCGACCGCGTAGGTGAACGCCCCCTCGACCGGGTGGCCGTCCACCGAGATCGCCCGCCAGAAGATCAGGTACCACCCCTCGGGCAGGTGTGACCGCAGCGGAACTACCAGCGTGTCGGGGTTGGCGGACGACCGGTGCACGGGCCCGGCCGTCTCCTGGTGCCCGTCGACGTCGGTCACCGAGATGATCGCCAGCCGCGGCTCGACCGCCTCGTCGTAGGTGAGCTGGATATTCGGAGGCGGAGCTTCGAGAATGACGCTCGCCGCCGGAACCGTCTTGACCAGGTACGCGTGCGCGGACGCGCCGGCCGGTAGGCCGAGCCACACGCCGACGGCGGCGATCGTGACGACGAGCGGGTTCCTGACGCGGCTCACGCCAGGTCCCGCTCCTTCGAGCCGCCGATCAATGCGAATCCGCCCGCGAGCAGGCCCAGCACCCCCACGATCAGCGCGATGATCGTCAGCAACGAAACGCCGCCGCCACCGAGTGAGTCCGCGACTTCGATCGTCGGCGCGGGGGCGGGTGATGACTCCGACCCGGCCCAGTTCACGATCGATCCATCCGAATAGGTCTGCTCGACCTGAAACGTGTACGTCTTGGCCGAAGCCGGCTGCGCGAGGAACTGAAACAGCGAGTCCTCACCGGTTGGCGTGGTGCCACCGGTCCACGTCACCTTGGTGACGACGGCAGTGTCGCCCGACCCGGTCTGCTGCTGTTGCATGTGCCATCCGGCCGGCGGCGGCACGAACGAATCGATCCCGAACCCGGCCGGGACGGTCATCACGATCGTGGTCGTGGTACGCCCGCTCTTTTCCGTCGGCACCGCGAGGCTGTACAGCTGAAGCTTGCCAGCCACCGACACCGCCGGGCTGATCCGCGCGTGCGCCGACGCGAGCGCCGGCAACAGCGACGCAACGCCACCGGCGATGAGCACCGCAACCGCGACTCGCCGCAGCGAGGATTTGAAGCTCAAGGTTGTCCTCCTTGCTTGGTGACCCGTACTGCCCGGACCCACGCGCCAACGTCCGATCGCTCCCTGCGGGCGGCTCAGATCGATCGGCGCTCAGTTGTCCGGGGGCGCGCTCAGCGGCTGTGCGCCGCAAGCACGAGGCCACCCGGAGGGCCGCGGCCCGACCACCCGTCCGCCAGCGGGGCGAGCGCGGGCGGCAGCACCTCGCGCCGGGCCCGCACCGCGTGCGGCGGGCGGCGAGTGATCGTCACACCCCGCGTCCAACGTTCGGCGACCGCGTGGAGGACGCGGCGCGCGCCGTGGAATGCGGCCGCGAGCACCAGTCCAACGGCCAGGGCAGCCGGGATCGACCACCAGCCCCCGTAACCGAAGATGCCGACGAGGCCACCCGGATGCCCGGTCGCAAACAGGCCCTCGAGGAACTCCTGCATCGTGTAGATCCCGACCAGGCAGGTCGCGCAGAGCAACCACAATGCCGCGAACGAAAGCGTGTAGCGCGGTACCGACACCCCGCCGCCAAACGCGCGGCCCAACGCAAGCATGAACGCGCCCACGGTCAGGCCGATCAGCAGCACGATCCAGGGCACCACCGAATGCAGGTACGAATGCCCCTGGTCGGCTAGCTCCACGCCGGCATGGCTGCCGAACGCGAGCCAATAGCGCAGCTGATGAACCGCGAACGCACCGGCGGGCATCAACGCCGCTGGGGCGAGGCGCCTGATCACAAGGCCGCGCTGGAGACGCACCGGCATCCTGCCAGGAAGATACCGCCTGATCACGTGCCCGGCGGGAACGTGTACGCGCGGTGGGGTGGAACGTACGGTCCGACTTCGAGCACGATCTCCGAATGCGGCCGCAGCGGCACTTCGCCCGGCGTGCCACCCCACCGCCGGCCGTCGACGAACACCGACACCGAGCGGCTGGTGGACGCCGAGAACGAGGCAAGTCGCCGCGACGACAACGGCTGACCCCAGGCGCGGAACAGATCAGCCAGGACCGAGTGCGATCCTGTGCGCACCAGCACCAGCCCGGTCGGATCGAGCGTGACCAGCTCGCCGTAGCAAGAGGCGCTCGATATCCGCCCTTCCGAGAGCCGTCGTGGCGGCCGCGTGCCGATCCCGGCGGCGACGAGCACCACGCGGTCGGCGGCGAACAGCTCCACGTGCACACCTTCGCGTGGACCCAGGCTTCGGCGGCACAGACCGACGACTGGACCGACGGCCGGTGGCTGAAAGCGTTCCCCCCGCCCGATCGGACGAGCTTCGGCCAGGAGCGCGGGCGGGGGCGCCGGGGCCGCGGACGCCGGGGTTGGGGACCGATGCTCGGTCGATCCGCACGCTGCCGGGAGAATCAGCGCCGCCGCCGCGGCTGGACCGGCCCACCCGAGCCGTCGCGCGCCGCTCGCCACTGACCGCGCCCGCGGCCGGCGCTTACGCCAAGCTCTCGGATACCCCGCCATGCTCAACGTCACGGGCTGCAGCGGGCCGCTTGCGGCGCCGGTCATAGTCCTGGTCGGACAAGCGAAACACCAGCGGGAGCAACGCCGCGCCGGTGCCGAGACAGAGCACTGTCACCAATCGGGCGGAGAATGCGGGCAGCGGGAGCAGCACGAAGCCGTACAACAGCGTCGTGACCATTTCCCCTCCGACCCAGAGCGCGGCAACCGCGATCAAGAAGCACGTGAAGTATCCGGGGGTCCGGCACAACGCCTTGGACAACCCCCAGCCGACGAATGCGAGGATCGCGGCCAGCTCGACGAGCTGGAAAGGCGTGACCGTCGGTCGCCCGTGAAGTTGGAGTCCCAGGCCGGCGATCGCGACCGCGATCAGCGCCGTGATCGCCAACACCCGGGCGACCAGCCGATCGAGCTCGGGGCGCCGCACTCTCCAGGCCGCCATAGCGCAAACGAACAGCACAACGATCGGCCAGAACCACACGATCGACGGGTTGTCGGCATGCCACAGGCCGCCGGCGATCGAGCTCGGACGGCCCTCGATGCGCAACGGGATGGTCCAGCGGCCCACGAACGACACGCCCGGCGTCAGCGCGACCGTCGCCAGAGCGTGAAGCCTGCCGTCGTGCCACTCGTAGGCATGCCCATGGGTCAACGGGTGCCAGCTCGGCGGCGTACTTGCGGTGAGATACGACGGAGGCGTCTGTGCGATCGGCGTCTCGTTGAGGTAGTACATCGACGAGTTCCGATTCACCTCGACGCCGCCGCGCGAGAACCGCAGGTACGGAGCCCCGCGGTAATCGATGACGACGAGGGCGTCCCTGGCCGGGACTCTCAACCACATCCGCAGATCTCCGTCCACAACTTTCGCGTCGAGACCGGCCGGCGCGCCGAGCACCTTCGCGAAGTAGCTCGATGCGGCCGGGGCGATCGGGCCGTGGGCTTGCGCCGCCTCTGGAAGCACGCCGATCAAGACCAGAGCCACCCCGATCGCGAGCGCTGTCGTCCGAGCCGGCCTCCGTACCGCAACCGATGTGAACCATCGACGCCTAGACTTGGCGCCACCGGCGCCCGCGGCTGGTAGTCCGCGTTGTTTCGCTTCTGGGCTCATCGCAGTTGACGGACTGTACGTACAACCCGATTTATCGCTCACGCGCCAACCTGCTGGTTCTGGCGCTTACGTCCACGGCCATCTTGGCACTCGCGTCCGGTTGGCTTGCAGGCTCAGCCCGTGGTGACGGAGATCCGGCGAGCGACGTGCTTGCGACTCAGTCCCTCTTCCTCCCGCAGGACGCCGGCATCCCCCTCGGCCAGCAGGGCCAGCTGACCGGCTTGCTCCGAGCAGCTGCGCGGAGTGGCTACCCGATCCGGGTGGCGATCATCGCGTCCCGCACCGATCTCGGCTCGGTCACCGAGCTATGGCGCCAGCCCGCGCCCTACGCCCGGTTCCTCGGGCAGGAGCTCTCGCTCGTCTACCGCGGCCCGGTTCTGGTCGTAATGCCCGACGGCTACGGGTTCTACAGACAGGTGGGCCCACTTCCCGTCGCCCGGTCCGCGCTCGCGGGCTTGCCGAAACCCGCGGGCGGCACCGCTTTCGGGACTGACACCCTCACCGCCGTCGAACGGCTTGCCACCGCGTCCGGCTACGCGATCCCCATCCCTCCGGCAACCGCAACCACCGGCGCCGGCGCGAGCAGGACCGACACGATCCCGGTGATCGCGCTCGCCATCGGGGCCGTGCTGATAGCCGTCGCGTGGATTGGCAGCCTGCGAGCCCGTCCCCCGCGGGCGCGCGGAGGGACGTCCTCTCCGACCTAGCCATTGGGACTCCGCGGAAGGCCTCGTCGTCAGCCCGCGGCGACCACAGTCAGGCCTGCTCGCCGAGCCACTCGCCTGCCAATCACGCGAGACGGCGCTCCGATCAATTGGCAGGCCAACGCCGGCGCTCTCCCAGCGCCCGCTGGTCCGCTTCGCCGTCCTCACGGGATGACGAACAGAACGGCGGCTGCGCGGCCTCCGGCTTGCGAGCTCGCCGCGACGAGCGACGTGGTCGCGCAACACCGTGCAGAGGCCAGGTCCGATCTCAATGGAGCGGAACCGGTCCGACTTGGTCGAGCGAACGGTGTCGCTCTGCCTCGAGCGGTAGACGACGATTGTCCCGCCGGTCTCTTCGAGTTCGAGATCGCTGACGCGGAGGGCTAGCGCTTCGGAGATCCGCAGGCGATGCCGATCACGAGCTCCGCCAGGGGCCGATAGACGCCTGAGCAGCCGTCGAGGTACCGGGGGATCTCGTCGAGCCGGAGGTAGTAGCGCTCGATGTGCGCGGGCGGGAGCCGCTGCACGCGCAGCGCCGGGTCTGTCGCGAGTAGGCCGTCTCGGACCGCCGAGTTGAGACACACGACGAGGGTGCCGAGGGCGTCGTTGACCGTCTTCGCCGCCAACTCTCCCGGCCTCCACGGCCTCGGCCAACTCGGCGACGAACTCGCGAAAGTCATCAACCGACAGCTCACCGAGAGAAACACCGCCAGCGCACCTCCCGGCCACCTCGATTGGAGCCGGGTACCCACGCTCGGTTGTTACGTACCCACGGTTGGTTATCACGCGGTGGGTACGAATGTGGGAATTTGTCACGTGACAGCGGTACCCACACTGCCGGACAGAAGCCGGAGCATCGCTCGAACACAAAAAAAGCCCCGCTGTGCGGGGCTTTCCCAGTGCGCCCGAGAGGACTCGAACCTCCACGGACCATAAAGTCCACAAGGCCCTCAACCTTGCGCGTCTACCAATTCCGCCACAGGCGCTGGAGGCGGCCAGTATAGCCCCGCGAGCCTTTGTGGAGGGCATCTTGCGGGGCTTCGCGCCGCACAGCCAGAGTGGCGCGTCTGGGTGGTTTGAGGACTGGATCGAGGCGTCGTGGGGCCGGCGTGTTGAGTCCGTCCTGGGGGAGCGCTAGAGTGCCGAACACATGTTCGACTCACTTCCGCGAAGCGAGCCAATCGAGCAAGGAGGGAACCGGTGGATCTGACCAAACGGCAGCAGGAGATCTTCGACTTCATCAAGCGGTATTCCGCGAAGTACGGCTACCCCCCGACCGTTCGCGACATCGGTAAAGCGGTCGGATTGGCTTCCTCGTCGACGGTGCACGCGCATCTCGCCAACCTGGAGAAGATCGGCCTGCTCAGACGCGACCCGACGAAGCCGCGAGCGATCGAGTTGCTCGATAAGGCAACAGCAGGTATGCGGAGCCTGGTTCGCCCGGGACTGCCGCTGGTCGGTCAGGTCGCCGCCGGCCAGCCGATCCTCGCCGAAGAGAACATCGAGGACTACGTGCAGACGCCACCGTACGCGGGCGGGGCTGACGGCGAGTATCTATTGCGAGTCCGAGGCGATTCGATGAAGGACGCCGGCATCCTCGAGGGCGACCTGGTCGTGGTGCGCCCGCAGGACACCGCCCAGGACAACGAGATCGTCGTGGCGTTGGTGGGGGAGGAGGCGACGGTCAAGCGCTTCTTCCAGGAAGAGGACCACGTGCGGCTTCAGCCGGAGAACGAGACGATGCAGCCGATCCGGAGCAGGGACGTGCGCGTGCTCGGCAAGGTCGTGGGGCTGATGCGGAGCCTGACGTGACCAGCACGCTCCTCGACGCTCCCTCGCTGTTCGACTGCATGGACGAGGGCGGGACGCTGGACGAACTGATCGTCTCGGTGTGGGAGGGGCTGCGCGCCTCCCGGGATGTCGCGTGTCCGCTGTGCGCTGAGAAGATGAGCCCGGAATACGGCGTACACGCCCGCGCGATTCGCGGCCGCTGCTCGGGGTGCGGCACGACCGTGCGGTAGGAACGGACTATCCTTGGCAGTGGAGGCCGAGCAGTCGCGGAGGTGATCCGCCTTCGAGGAAAGTCCGGACATCACAGGGCAAGGGTGGTCGGTAACGCCGACCCGGGGAAACCCGCGGGAAAGTGCCACAGAAATGACACCGCCTAAGCCTGGAGCCGCTGCAGAGCCCCAGGCCGGCAAGGGTGAAATGGTGCGGTAAGAGCGCACCGGCGTCGCGGTGACGCGGCGGCCAGGTAAACCCCACTCGATGCTAGGCCAAGCAGGACCGTTCGCAGGTGACCCGCCAAGGTCCGGGTAGGCCGCGCAGATGGATGGCTGCTCTCGACAGAATCCGGCTTACAGGCCTCCTAACGAAAGACCCCGCCTCGGCGGGGTCTTTCTACGCCTGGGTGTCGTCGGTGGCAGGTGGTTTGCCGGCGGGCGTGTTGCCGGCGCGTCGGTCGTGGGCGGGCGTGTTGCCGGCGCGTCGGTCGTGGGCGGGCGTGTTGCCGGCGCGTCGGTCGTGGGCGGGCGTGTTGCCGGCGCGTCAGTCGTGGGCGGGCGTGTTGCCGGCGCGTCGGTCGTGGGCGGGCGTGTTGCCGGCGGGGTCCGTGGTCCGCGGTCGTGCCGCGTCACCGAGGCGATCCGCGAGGGCTGACAGTTCGGGGTCGGGGATCGTTCGCTCGATCAGCGGAAACAGCTCCTGCTCTTCGAGCTTCACGTGATCGGCGTGCGCTGTCTCCTCGGCGTTGCTCTCGTCGGCTTGGCGCAGGCGCCGCGCGATCACGAGCGCATGATGGTGATCTCGCGACAGCGGTGCCAGCCCGGGGTGCCGTTTCATTGTCTTGATGGTGCCAGGAGGCGAAGGGGCCGCGCGCGGCGCCCGCATCGGGTGTCCGCGAGTGCCGCTCGCGCGGCGGCGTCGCCCGGCACCCCGTGCACCGCGCCGCCCGGGAAGGCCGCGGCGCTCCCCAGGTAAAGCCCGCGCACCGGCGTCCGGTAGGGCGACAACCTCGGCACGGGGCGGAAGATGACCTGCCGCAGGATATAACTGCCGCCGCCGACGTCCCCGCCGACGAGGTTGCGATCGCGACTCTCGAGCTCCGCGGGGCCCATGACGTGCCGGGCCAGGATCAGGTCGCGGAATCCGGGCGCGAAGCGCTCGACCTGACCCTCCATTCGCTCGACGATGTCCGCCAGCTCGACGCCCCCGTCGATTCCGGCGGCCGGCCCGTGCGTGTAGCCCCAGGCCGTGTGCTTGCCGTCCGGCGCGCGCGCCGGATCGGCGAGCGACTGCTGCCCGAGCAGCATCAAGGGCCGGACAGGCCAGCGGGATCGGCTGATCGCGACCGCCTGGACGATCTCCTCTTCGCCGCCGGCGACGTGTACCGTACCGGCGACCCGCGGCTCCGGAGCCTCCCAGGGGATCGGCCCGTCGAGCGCCCAGTCGACCTTGACCGTCGCCGGCCCATATCGGTAGCGGCGAAGGAGCGAGCGGTACGAGGACGTGAGTGCCTCGCCGGCGAGGGCCGCGAGCGCATGCGGCATCACATCGGCGATGACCAGGTCGGCCTCGACCCGTTCGCCGCCCGCGAGCGGCGCTCCCGTCACGCGGCCATGGGCACACTCGATCGAGTCGACGACGACGCCCGTCCGCACCTCTCCGCCGCGTTCGCGCAGATAGTCGACGAGCGCGTCCGTCAGCCGCTGCGCGCCGCCCGCAGGGCTGGGCCATCCGACGGCGTGACCGATCAGGTTCAGGTACACGCCGGCGATCGCACTCCCCGCGCCCGACACCGGGACGTCGCCGTGGCCCGCGGATCCGTACAGCCATGCCCGCGACGCGCGGCCGCCGAACAGCCGCCGTCCCAGCCGCTCGGCCGAGTCGGGCAGCAGCGCGGCAAACCGCGCCGTGCCGACCGGGCCGAGGTCGCGGAACAGCGCGAGCGCCCCCGCGACCGGCGGGAAGCCGCCGAGCATCGTCGCGCGGATCGCGTCGAACGCGTCGAGCATCGGGGTGACGAGCGTGCGCCACCGCTCACCGTCGCCGGCATGCGCGGCGTCGAGGCTTGCCGCCGTCCGGTCGAGGTCGCGGTACAGCGCCACCGCCCGGCCGCCCGGGATCGGGTGCGCGTAGCACGCCCCGGGATGCGTCCAGCGCAAACCGTGCCGCTCGAGCGGCATCCGGGCGAACACCGGCGACGCCGCTGCGGCGGGATACACGGCGGAGAACGTGTCGTGAAGGAAGCCCGGCAGCGTCAGCTCCTCGGTCCGGACTGCGCCGCCGGGCCGGTCGGCGGCCTCGAGCACGGTCACCGCCTGCCCGTTCTCCGCCAACCGGATCGCCGCGGCGAGGCCGTTCGGTCCGGCGCCGATGACAACAGCGCGCACCGGGCTCGTCCTCAGTGCGGGACGGGTGCGCCGGCGACGCGCGCGAGGTTGGCGCCGTCGAGCCGATGGAGGATCCAATCTTCCAGTCGCTGCGCGCCGATCTTCTCGTAGAAGCTCAGCGCGGGCTCGTTCCAATCGAGCGCCGCCCACTCGAGGCGCGCGCAGCCGCGAGCGACCGTGATCCTGGCGAGTGCGGCGAGCAGTTCGGCGCCGACGCCGGCGCGGCGATGCACGGGCGGAACGTACAGGTCCTCGAGCCAGATGCCGGGGCGGGACTCCCAGGTCGAGAACGTGGAGTGGAACACGGCAAACCCGGCCGGTTGCCACGCGCCGGCGCTGCCGGTGGCGCGGGTGGCGGTGGACCCGCTCGCGCCGGCATCCAGCGGCGCGTCCTCCCGGGTCTCCGCGATCAGCGCCTCGGCGGTCGGCCTGGCCCCGAACAGCGCCTCCTCGAGCAGCGCGGGCGTGCCGGTCACCTGCTCCCGAGCCCGTTCGTACTCGGCGAGCTCGACGATCCAGCCGAAGATCAGCGCGACGTCATCGCGCCGTGCGTCGCGGATCCGGACCTGGACGCTCAAGGCGGCCTGACAATAGCCGGTGGGCGGCTTGCCGCTGGCGCCGCGCGAGCGGTTCCGGCACCGACGCAAGAGCTCCACGCGGCCGGGATCGACGAGCCCACGGAAGGCAAACGCGCCCGGTACCTACAGACGCCTCGAGTGCGAGCTACCGACCGCTGACGAGGACGGCAAGGCAGCGGCCGATGCGATCGCCTAAGCGGAAGCCGGAAGCGTCTCGCCCGAGTAGAGCTTGACGATCCGCACGGTGCCCGCCGGCGCCTCGTTGATGCACAGCTCGCACAGCACGCACTCGTCGAGGTTCTCCTCGACTACTTCGACGCCGTTCGGACCGGCGTGGAAGATGTCGACGGGACACACCTCCGCGAGCTTGGCGGCGAGCCCGGGGTCGCTCGCGACCGGCTCGTCGACCTCGACCGCGATGAACAGCGCGTCGCTCACGAGACGCCTCCGGCAACCCCGACCCGACTGGTCATACCTTGGCTCCGATCCGGTCCCTGACGATCTGCGGGATCTCCGAGATCTCCTCGGCGACCACGATGCCGGCCTCGGCGAGACGCGCGATCTTCTCGGTGGCGGTGTCCTCCTTGCCCTCGACGATCGTGCCGGCGTGGCCGAAGCTCATCCCCGGCATCTCATCCATGAACCGCCCGGCCATGAACGCGACAATCGGCAGCCGCGAGCCGTTGTCGGTGACCCAGCGGGCCAGCTCGGCCTCCATCCGGCCGCCCGGCTCGGTGTAGATCACGATCGCCTCGGTGTCGGGATCGGCCTCGAACAGAGGCATCAGCTCCGCGTAGGTCGAGCCGATGATCGCGTCGCCGCCGATCGAGACGGCCGTCGATTGACCGAGGCCCGTGGCGGTCAGCGTGGACGACATCTCGGTGGTCATCCCGCCCGAGCGCGAGATCACGCCGACGGGTCCCGGCGTGTAGGACTTCCCGGCGTCGCGCGCGGGTCCGCCGATCCCGCCCATCTTGATCACGTCGGGGACGATGATCCCGAGGCAGTTCGGTCCGATGATGCGGGCATCGCGCTCGGCGGCCAGCTCGACCATCTGCGCGACGTCGCCGCGGGGGATCCGCTCGGTCACGATGACGACCAGCTTGACGCCGTTCTCGAGTGCCTCGAACACGGCGTCCTTGGTGAACGCCGGCGGGACGGTCACGACCGAACCGTCGATCGGCGAGCCGTGATGGTCGACAGCCTGGGCGACGGTGTCGAACACCGGCACACCGTGCACGTCGCGCCCGAGGCGACCCGGGGTGACGCCGCCGACGATCCTCGCGCCCTCTCCATAGTCGAGGCACTCGCGCGTCAGGTTCACGGCCTCGCGACCGGTGATCCCCTGCACGATGAAGGTGGTGTCCGCTCCGATCAGAATGGACATCGCTACACAGCAGCTCCCTGGATCTTCACGACCGCCCGCCGCGCGGCCTCGTGCAACGAGACGCTGCGGTCGGCGTACTCGACCCCGTACTTCTCGAGGATCTTGAAGCCCTCCTCCTCCCATGCTCCCGGGATCCGGAAGATGGCGATCTTCTCGGCGGGGTCATAGCCGAGCTCCAAGCACGCCTTGATCACGCCGCGGGCGACGATGTCCACCCGGGTGTTCGAGACGATCGACATCATCACCGCGATCTTGTCGACACCGGGCTTCTGGAGGACGAGCTTGGCCAGCCCGCAGGCCTTGCGCACCGACGGGTTGCCGCCGATCTCGCAGTAGTTGGCCGGATCGCCGCCGTGCGCGCGCACGGCGTCGAACAGCGTCAGCGAACCGCCGCCGGCGCCGATCACCAGGCCGAGGTTGCCGTCGAACTCGGTCACGTTCCCGGCCACGCCGCGGTGATCCTGGGAGTCGACCTGCTCGCCGGCAAGCTCGAACGGGGTCGGCTCGCGCGCGAGCCGCGTCTCCTCGTCGCCGACGCCGAGCTCGTGCAGGAGTGTCCGCTGACGCGGCCGAGCCTCGTTCTCCATGTCCATGTGGGCATCGAGCGCGACGAACGAGCCGTCTTCGAGCTCGCCGAGTGGGTTGATCTCGGCCAGCGTCATGTCGTATTCGAGGAACAGCCGCGCGAGCGTGGCCACGATCGGCGTGAGCCGATTCAAAGCGCTCCCGCTGACGCCCAGCGACGCGATCAGCTGCTTGGCCTCCCACTCGGAAAACGGGGCACGGGTCGAGAAATGGCGACGGGCGACATGGTCAGGGTGCTCCTCGGCGACCTGCTCGATGTCGATCCCGCCCATGTCCGAGAACAGCATCACCGGCCGCTTGCGGATCCCGTCCCAGACGACGCCGGCGTAGTACTCGTGCGCGACCGCGGCGCGGTCGTCGACCAGGACGCCGCGTGGCATGTGGCCGCCGATCTCGAGGTCGAGGATGTGGTCCGCGTGACGCGCGGCCTCCTCGGGGGCGTCGGCGAACTTGACGCCGCCGGCCTTCATCCGGCCGCCGCTGAGGACCTGCGACTTGATCACCACCGGGCCGCCGATCTGCTCGGCGATCCGGCGTGCCTCATCGGCCGTCTTGGCGAATCCGTGCTTGGTCACGGGGATCCCGGCTTTGGCGACGATCGCCCGCGACTCGTACTCGAAGAAGCGCATCGGGGCGCCGGAGGGTAGCGAAGCGGCGTGGGCGTCATCGCCTGGGTCCGACGAACTCGTCGCGGATCAGACGATGGTCCGCGTTCCCCGTCCGGACGCCAGCAACGCTGCGACGGCCAATGCCGTTCGGGTCGCACCGAATCCGGGGCCCCTAAACGCGATCTCGCGTCCGCGCTGCGCGCGAGTTCCCGATTCAGGGTCGTCATGGCCCCGAATTGGGATCTCGTCCTAGTGGGCGAGACGAGTTCGCAGTTAGGCGTGTTCAACGCGAGCAGGCATGTTCAAGGGTAGTAATGTGATTAGTCCGGTAATTTCGATAAGCTAAGTGAAGTAAGCTGGTCGGTGTCCAGGGATCCGCCCGGGGCCGGCGGTTTGGATCTTGAAAACGCGTCGCCCTCAGGGGGTCTTCTCAATGGCAGCAAGAACACGCTGGTACAACGCGCGCACCGGAGCGGTGGCGCTGATATCCGTCTTCGGGCTCGTTGCGGCGCTGGCCGGGTGCGGCGGGTCGTCGGATTCAACCTCCAGCGCGTCGGCCGGCAACGGCGGCTCGTCCAGCAACGCGGCGGCGACCAGTGGAGCCGGGAGCACTCAGCTCCAGCTCGTCGCGTACTCGACGCCGAAGAAGGCCTACGACGCGCTGATCGCCGCGTTCACGCAGACCAGCGCCGGCAAGGGAGTCTCGTTCGGCCAGTCGTTCGGAGCCTCGGGGTCCCAGAGCCGCGCGGTCGATACCGGCCAGCCCGCGGATGTGGTCGCGTTCTCGACGACGCCCGACATGACCCGGCTCGTCAAGAGCGGGATCGTCTCCAAGAACTGGAATGCGAACCCGGAGAAGGGCTTCTCGAGCGACTCGGTGGTGGTGTTCGTGGTGCGCAAGGGCAATCCGAAGCACATCGCGGGCTGGGACGACCTGATCAAGTCGGGCGTCGATGTGATCACCCCTAACCCGTCGACGTCGGGAAGCGCGCGCTGGAACATCCTCGCCGGCTACGGCGCCGAGCTCAAGGAGGGCAAGACGCCGGCGCAGGCCCTCGCCTACGTAAACAGGCTGCTGACCAAGAATGTGAGCGTCCAGGACTCGAGCGCGAGCGCCGCGCTGCAGACGTTCACCGGCGGCAAGGGCGACGTGCTGCTCGACTACGAGAGCGACGCACTCTCGGCCGTGAAGGCCGGCGACCCGGTCCAGATCGTGTATCCGCCGCAGACGATCCTGATCCAAACGCCGATCGCGATCACGACCAAGAGCTCCCATGCCACGCAGGCGCAGGCGTTCGTCAACTGGCAGTGGTCGACCGCCGGCCAGACGGTCTGGGCGCAGAAGGGCTACCGGCCGGTGCTCGCGTCGGTCGCCAAGCAGTTCGCGAGCAAGTTCCCGACGACGCCGGGGCTGTTCACGATCGAGTATCTCGGCGGCTGGACCAAGGTCTCGAAGGTGTTCTTCGCGCCGTCCACCGGCTTGATCACCAAGATCGAGGAGTCCGCGGGGGTGCCCACTGCCAGCTGAGACTCAAGCGCTGCCGGCGCCGGCAGCGCCGCGTCCTCGCCGCCGGCCGGGAGCCCGGCCGACAACCATCAGCGGCGCCGGGCTCGGGCTCGGCGTCTGCATGCTGTACCTGAGCGTGATCGTGGTGATCCCGCTGGCGGCGGTGCTGGTCAAGGCGTTCTCCTCGGGGCTCGGGACGCTGTGGAGCTCGATCGACAACACGCTCACACTGCGGGCGCTCGCGATCACGCTGGGGGCCTCGCTGATCGTCGCGGTGATCGGCGCGGTGATGGGCACGCTCGTAGCCTGGGTTCTGGTCCGCGACTCGTTCCCGGGCAAGCGCTTCGTGAACTCGCTGATCGACCTGCCGTTCGCGCTGCCGACGGTCGTCGCCGGACTGACGCTGATCGCCCTGTACGGACCCAACAGCCCGGTGGGGATCCATCTCGCGTACACCCGCGGCGCGGTGATCGTCGCGCTTCTGTTCGTGACGCTCCCGTTCGTGGCTCGGTCGGTCCAGCCGGTGCTGATCGAGCTCGACACCGAGGTCGAGGAGGCGGCCGCCTCGCTCGGCGCCTCGAACGGCACCACGTTCCGCCGCATCGTCTTGCCCGCGCTGCGCCCGGCGATCTTCTCGGGCGCGGCGCTCGCGTTCGCGCGGTCGGTTGGCGAATTCGGCTCGCTCGCGCTGATCGCCGGCAAGGTGCAGATCGCCTCGATCGTGATCTACGCCGATATCGAGAGCGGTTCCGAGCAGTCGGCGGCGGCGCTGTCGGTGGTGCTGATGGTGATCTCGCTGCTGGTGCTGTTCTGGATACGCCGGATCGGGGGGCGAATTGGTCATTAGCCGACGCGCCACGGTGTCGCTGCGACTCGCAGCGCTCCTGTATCTGACGCTGCTTCTGCTGGCCCCGCTGGTGATCGTGTTCTGGCGGACGTTCCAGTACGGCGTCGACACCGCATGGTCGTTCATGACCACGCCGGCGGCGATCAGCGCGTTCTGGCTGTCGATCCTGATCGCGGTGATCGCGGTGCCGCTCAACACGATCTTCGGCGTGGGAGCGGCGATGGTGCTCGCTCGCAGCCGCGCGCCGCGCGCCGGCAAGGGCATCCTGGACGCGCTGATCGACCTGCCGTTCATCGTCTCGCCGGTGATCGCGGGGCTGGCGCTGCTGCTCGTCTACGGCCAAGGCGGCTGGTTTGGCGATGCATTCCTGAACAACGGGATCCGGATCATCTACGCCGTCCCGGGAATGGTGATCGCGACCGTGTTCGTGTCGCTCCCGTTCGTGGTGCGCGAGGTCACGCCGGTCCTGCGCGAGGTCGGCGACGAGCAGGAGGAGGCGGCGGCGACGCTCGGCGCTTCCTCGTGGCAGACGTTCTGGCGGGTCACGCTGCCGACGATTCGCTGGGGGATCGCCTACGGCGTCGTACTCACGACGGCCCGGGCGCTGGGCGAGATCGGCGCGGTGCTGGTCGTCTCCTCGAACGTGGCCGGCTCGACCCTGACGCTGCCGCTGCTGCTGTACCAGCGCGACGACCAGGTCGGCAGCCAGGTCACGACCAGCGTCTACGCACTGGCGACCGAGCTGGCGGTGATTTCGGTGGCGGTGCTGCTGTTGATGACGATGTTCGGATCAAGAAGGGAGAAGGCGCGATGAGGATCGAAGCGGAAGCGATCTCCAAGCGGTTCGGCGACTTCACCGCGCTGGACGACGTCTCGCTCGAGGTGCCGAAGGGGGGCCTGACCGCGCTGCTGGGACCGAGCGGCTCGGGCAAGTCGACGCTGCTGCGGATCATCGCCGGTCTCGAGCGCCGGACCGGGGCGTGGTCCGGATCGCCGGTGAGGACGTCACGAGCGCCCGTCCTCAGGATCGCGGCATCGGCTTCGTGTTCCAGCACTACGCCGCGTTCGCGCACATGAGCGTGTTCGACAACGTAAGTTTCGGTCTGAAGATCCGCAAGCGCAAACCGGCCGACATCCGCGCCCGCGTCGAGGAGCTGCTGGCGCTCGTCGGGCTCACGCAGTGGGCGGGGCAGCGCCCGCACCAGCTTTCGGGTGGGCAGCGTCAGCGGATGGCGCTCGCGCGCGCGCTGGCAGTCGAGCCACAGGTGCTGCTGCTCGATGAGCCGTTCGGCGCTCTGGATGCGAACGTCCGCGCCGAGTTGCGGCGCTGGCTCCGTCGGTTGCACGACGAGCAGGGCGTGACGACCGTGCTCGTGACCCACGATCAGGAGGAGGCGATGGAGGTCGCCGACACGATCGCCGTGATGAACAAGGGCGCGATCGAGCAGGTCGGCGCGCCCCGCGAGGTCTACGACAAGCCGGCCAGCCCGTTCGTGATGGGGTTCCTGGGGCCGGTCAGCCAAATCGACGGTCGGCTCGTCCGCCCGCACGACGTGACGCTGTCGCTCACATCCGCGCCCGGCCTGATCGAGGCGGTGGTCAAGCGCGTCGTGCATCTCGGCTTCGAGGTCCGCATCGAGCTCGAGCTCACCGGCGGGGAGCCGGCCCGCGTGCAGCTGACGCGCTCGGAGAGCGAGGAGCTCGAGCTCGCGCCCGGCGACATCGTGTACGTACGGCCACCGGTGCGGTCGGTCGTGTCCGGAGACCCGGCCGAGGCCGAACTGGCCGCCGCCGGCGACGACGCCGATGCCCAGCGGCTGAGTGCCTGAACCAGGCCGCGTCGCGTCGGAATCAGCGCATGACCCAGGCCGCGTCGCGCCGGAATCAGCGCGTGACCCAGGCCTCTGGATCCTCAGCCAGCCGATCGATCCGCCCCGGGAGCTTCCGGGCGGCGACGTCCGCGAGCGTGACGTGCTCGACCACGTTTCGCAGGCTCGCGCGCACCGCGATCCACACTCGTGGGAGCGCGGTGGCGGCGCCGGGGTAGGTCGCGTCTTCGGGCGGGCCGCCGCGGACGCTCGCGAGCGGCCCTTCGACCGCGCGGATCACGTCCGCGATCGTCAGCTGGTCGGCAGGCTTGGCCAGGCGGAAGCCGCCCTCCGCTCCGCGGTGGCTGCGGACGATACCGGCGTGGCGGAGCTCCCCGAGAATGTTCTCGAGGAAGTTCAGCGGGATGTCCTGGGCGCTCGCGATCCGCTCGGCCTTGACCGGCTTCTCGTCGCTCGCCGCCGCCAATTCGACCGCGGCCCGCACCGCGTAGTCCGCCTTAGCCGAGATTCGCATGTGTCCCCGACCCTACACCGCCGCGGGCTCGAAGCCGTAGGCGTCGGCCAGGTCGGGGTCCTTGTTAGCGAGCATCTCGGCGAGCGAGACCATCACCTTGCACTGCTTCCAGGTCGCGTCGTCCTGCATCTTGCCGTCGATCATGTGGACCCCGCGGCCATCCGGGATCGCCTCGAGCACCTTCCTGGCGAACCGCACCTCCTCGGGATCGGGGCTGAACACCTTCTTGGCGATCTCGATCTGGACCGGGTGAAGCGACCAGGCGCCGACGCAACCGAGCAGGAACGCGGCCCGGAACTGCGTCTCGCAGCCCTGCACGTCGCGGATGTCGCCGTACGGGCCGTAGAAGGGGAGGATGCCGGCAGAGGTGCAGGCGTCGACCATGCGGGCAATCGAGTAGTGCCACGGATCCTGCTGGGCAGTCACCCTCAGCGCCTCGGGAGTCTCGGGATCGGGGTCCTCGATCACCCGGTAGCCAGGATGGCCGCCGCCCACCCGTGTGGTCTTCATCCGGCGCGACGCGGCGAGGTCTGCGGGTCCGAAGCTCATCCCCTGCATCCTCGGGCTGGCGGTCGCGATCTCCTCGAGGTTGACCACGCCGAGTCCCGTCTCGAGGATCGCGTGGATCAGGATCGGCCGCTCCAGGCGCGCGCGGGCCTCGAGCTGGGCGAGCAGCCGGTCGACGTAGTGGATGTCCCACGGGCCTTCGACCTTCGGGATCATCATCACGTCGAGCTTATGGCCGATCTCGCTCACGACCGTGGTGATGTCGTCGAGCACCCACGGCGACTCGAGGCTGTTGACGCGCGTCCACAGCTGGGTGTCGCCGAGCTCCATCTCCTGGCCGACGCGGACGAGCCCGGCCCGCGCCGCCTCCTTGCGGTCGACCGGCACGGCGTCCTCGAGGTTGCCGAGCAGGATGTCGACCGTCGGCGCGATGTCGGGCACCTTGGCCACCATCTTCTCGTTCGAGAAGTCGAGGAAATGGATCATCCGCGAGGGCTTGAACGGGATCTCGAGCTGTGGCGCCGGGGCGCCGATCGCAAGCGGCTTGCCGAAGTCGCGGGGGTTTCTCACTGGCAGGGCTCCTTTTCGGTTCGGTTCCGAAAGCTAGCGGGAGAGGCTGATTTGCGGGGTGATACGGACGCATGCCGACCGCTGCCCTGGCATGCTCCCGGCCTAACCCATCCAGGAGTAGCGATGACGCAAGTTGATTCCAGCCCCCAGGTCGACACCGACCAGATGACCCGTGAGGCCTCCGGCGCTCATCCCTACGGGCGCTATCTGGAGGAGTTCGAGGTCGGCGCCGTGTACAAGCATTGGCCCGCCAAGACCGTCACCGAGGCCGACGACCACCTGTTCTGCCTGCTGACGATGAACCACCACCCGCTCCACATCAACGACGTCTACGCCCGGCAGTCCCAGCAGGGGCGCAACGTCGTCGTCGGGCCGCTTGTCTACTCGCTCGCGCTCGGCATGAGCGTCTCGGACGTCAGCGGCAAGGCGATCGCGAACCTCGCGACCGAGGAGCTCAAGCACCCCGCGCCGGTGTTTCACGGCGACACGCTGTTCTGCGAATCCGAGGTGCTGGAGGTACGGCCCTCGCAGTCGAAGCCGGACCGCGGCACTGTCCGAGTGCATACTCGCGTGCTCAACCAGGACGGCGTACTCGTGGCCGAGTTCAAGCGTCTCGTGCTCGTTCCCCGCAAGGAATCCGAGGGCAGTGTGGACGGAGGGCGCTCGGTGGAAGGCAACGTGGAATAGGCCACGAGCCGTTCATATTCGCGGTTCTCCGTATACGCTTGACCGCAACCTAGACGTTAGGAGTTGCTGAAACCCCATGGCTCATACCGCAGCGACGCACCAAGCCAGCTCCAACCACGCCGGCCTCCGGGGCTGGGTAGATGAGGTCGCGGCGCTGACCCAGCCCGACGAGATCTACTGGTGCGACGGCTCGGATGAGGAGTACGACCAGCTCGCCCAGACGCTGATCGACGCCGGCACGGTCGAGAAGCTGTCGGGCTCCAAGCGCCCGGGCTCCTACCTGGCGCTCTCGGACCCCGCCGACGTGGCCCGGGTCGAGGATCGTACGTTCATCTGCTCCGAGAAGGAGGAGGACGCCGGCCCAACCAACAACTGGACCGATCCCGAGGAGATGCGCCAGGCGCTCACCGAATTGTTCCGCGGGTCGATGCGCGGTCGGACGATGTACGTCGTCCCGTTCTCGATGGGGCCGATCGGGTCTCCGATCTCCTATATCGGCGCGCAACTGACCGATTCGCCGTACGTGGTCGCCTCGATGCGGATCATGACCCGGATGGGCCAGGAGGCGCTCGACGAGCTCGGCGAGGACGGCGAGTTCGTGCCCTGCCTGCACTCGGTGGGCGCGCCGCTCGTCGACGGAGCGGAGGACGTCCCGTGGCCGTGCAACGCTGAGAACAAGTACATCGTGCACTTCCCCGAGGCCCGCGAGATCTGGTCGTTCGGGTCGGGCTACGGCGGCAACGCGCTGCTCGGCAAGAAGTGCTTCGCGTTGCGGATCGCGTCGGTGATGGCGCGCGACGAGGGCTGGCTCGCCGAGCACATGCTGATCCTCAAGATGACCTCGCCCGAGGGCGTCAGCAAGTACATCGCGGGCGCCTTCCCAAGCGCCTGCGGCAAGACCAACCTGTCGATGATGATCCCGACGCTGCCCGGCTGGAAGGTCGAGACGATCGGCGACGACATCGCGTGGATGAAGTTCGGCAAGGACGGCAAGCTGTACGCGGTCAATCCCGAGGCCGGGTTCTTTGGGGTGGCGCCGGGGACGAGCAAGAAGACGAACCCGAACGCGCTCAAGATGCTCGAGCGCGACGTGGTGTTCACCAATTGCGCCAAGACCGACGACGGCGACATCTGGTGGGAGGGCATGGGCGATGCGCCCGAGCACCTCACCGATTGGCGCGGCGACGACTGGACGCCGGAGTCGGACAAGCCGGCAGCCCATCCGAACGCGCGCTTCACGGTGCGGATCGCCCAGTGCCCCTCGATCGATCCGAAGTGGGACTCGCCCGCCGGCGTGCCGATCGACGCGATGCTGTTCGGGGGCCGGCGCGCCACGGTGGTGCCGCTCGTGTACGAGGCCCGCGACTGGGAGCATGGAGTGTTCCTCGGCTCGACCATGTCCTCGGAGAAGACCGCCGCGGCCACCGGGAACGTCGGCGAGCTGCGCTTCGACCCGATGGCGATGCTGCCGTTCTGCGGCTACAACATGGCCGACTATTTCCAGCACTGGCTGGACATCGGCCGGCGCGACGGAGCCGAGCTGCCGCGGATCTTCTACGTCAACTGGTTCCGCAAGGACGACGACGGCAAGTTCCTGTGGCCCGGGTTCGGCGAGAACTCTCGCGTGCTGGCGTGGATCTTCCGCCGGCTCGAAGGCAACGCGGAGGCGAACGAGACGGCGATCGGGCTCGTGCCGCCGGTCGGAGAGGGCGGCATCGACACGAGCAGGCTCGACATCGATCGCGAGGCGGTCGAGAAGCTGCTCGAGGTCGATCCCGAGGCCTGGATCGAGCAGCTCCCGCAGATGCACGAGCACTACGGCAAGTTCGGCGACAAGCTGCCCGATGAGCTGGGTGCGCACCTGGAGGAGCTCGAGCGCCGGCTGCGCGCCGCCTCGTAAGAGACATTCTTCAGAACGCCACGTACTCTCACGGGCGTGGCTCTGCCGTTCATTCCGTCCGACGCCGCCATGCTTGTGGTGCAGGCCGGCGTGGTCGCCGCGCCGCGGCCGATCGAGCGGGTCAGATGGCTGGAGCGCTTCCGCGGCCGCGGCTGGGCGCTCGTGCCGATCGGCTCGATCGTCGTCGTGATCTTCGCGATCCGGTACGTGTCGAGCACCGCCACGGGCCTGACCGACCTGGCGCTCGTCGCCGTGCCGATCCTGGCCGCGGTCGCGCTCGGGTGGGCGATGCGCGGGGCCAAGCCGCTCGCGGCGCTCGCGGCGATACCGCTGTTCGTGCTCGCCTGGAGGAGCGAGAACACGCTCGCGGGCGAGGCCGCGGGCACGCTGCTGTCCGCGCTCAGCTGCGTGACGCTGGGCGTGCTGCTGTCGGCGGTGACCCCGTCGCGCTGGCTGAAGGCCGGGATCGTGCTGATGGCGGCGGCGGATGTGTGGCTCGTGGCCACCGATCTGCTCCAGTCTCCGAACAACGCGCTCGTCGCGGCGCAGCCGCCGGCAGGCCTCCCACAGCTCCAGGCCGAGGTCTTCGGAAGCGTGTCGATGGGCTACGGCGACCTGTTCGTCGCCGCGCTGCTCGGCGCGGTGCTGGCGTCACAGTGGCGGCGTCAGTGGCACGCTGCCGTGCTCACGCTGGTGCTCGCCGGGTGTTTCGACCTGCTGTTCTTCTTCATCAACGAGCTCCCGGCGACCGTGCCGGTCGCGCTCGCGCTGCTCGTCACCGAAGCGTGGCAGCGGTGGCAGCAGAGGCGGGTCAGTGTGGCCCGTCGCCGCCCGTCGATGCGGGCGGACGCGATTCCTCGGCAAGCGAGGTGATCGCCAGCGTGCCCCGGGCCGCCTCCTCGAGCACCTCAGTGGCCTCTTCGGCGGAGCGGGCGTAGAGCTCGACCAGCAGGTGGACGACGATCCGGTCGTCGTCGTGCTTGTGGAAGCGCACGTGCGTGAAGAACTCGCGCGTGCCGTGATCGCCGAACGCCGCGTATGAGAGCGCGTCGCCGGCCTCGGGGCCCGAGCACGTCTCGACGTCGTCGGCGTCGACGGTGACCGTGCACGAGGCGACCCACGGGGTACCGGCGATCATCCGCTCCCAGCGGTCCTCGATCGGCTCGACCCGGCCGTTGTGGAATCCGAGGTGCGGCTGGTCGTGCATGCACTCGAGGCATTGGACAACCGCCTCCTGCATCTCGTCGACGACTTCGCCCCGCTCACCGGTCTCGGGATCGATCCGATGGATGCCCTCGTAGTGCACCTGCACCTCGAGGTTCTGCGACCAACAGCGGTAACAGCGGAGCCAACTGCGTACAGACGTTGAGCCCTCCATCGCCTTGATTCTACGATGGCGCTGTGAACGACCACCGCAAGGGGGGTTGATGCGGGTCCGGACGAGGGCCGTCGGGGCGATCCTGGCCGGCGGAGGTGGTCGCCGGATCGGCGGCGACAAGGCGATCGTGGAGCTCCACGGACGTCCGTTGATCTCCTATCCGCTGGAGTCGGTTCGCCAGGCGCTCGGCAGGGTGGCGATCCTCGCCAAGCCGGACACCAAGCTTCCGTATGTGTCGGGCGTGACCGTGTGGATCGAGCCCGAGCCTCGCTGCCACCCGGTGTTCGGCATCATGCAAGCGCTCGCCCTCGCCGACGGCCGTCCGGTGGTGGTGTGCGGGGCCGACCTCCCGTTCGTGAGCGTCGGTCTGGTCACGCGGCTGGCCAAGGCCAATCCGAGGCGGTCGCCGGCGGTGATCGCGTCCGCGCGGGGGGAGATGCAGCCGATGCTCGGCTGCTACCAGCGCCGTGCGCTGCCGCTGCTCAGAGGCTCGGCGCGCGCCGGGAGCTGTCCGCTGCGCGAGACTGTCGCGGCGCTCGATCCGGTTCTGCTCGAGGTCGACGACCCCGACGAGCTGTTCGACATCGACTCGCCCGACGACCTGCTCCAGGCGGCCGCGATGATGGACCAGCGGAGGCTCTCCGCGCCGTACTGAGCAGGGCGCGCTTCGTCCTAGGTAGACGCGTCCGCGAGTCCTGCGGACTGTCGGAAGGGATAACCGGGGGCGCGCGGGATTGTGTGTCGTGCCCTGGCCCGGCATGATGCCGGTGTAGCTGTCGGGTGAGGAGCGGGGGGGCTTGAGCGGCGGGCGAGCGCGGTCAGGTTGCCGTTCTGGACGGTGCGGCGGGCGCGGATGATGTTGTGTGCGGCCGAGGGGGTGCGGGACATTGATATCGCGGCTCGGTTGGATTGCTCGCCCGGTAGCGTCGCCGGGCGCTGTCGCGCTTCTCCGCGGGGTTGAGCTGGCACCGTTTGGGGATCGAGCGCGGCGTGTACCGAGGCGTCGGTCTCGAGGATCTGGCGGTGCGTTGCCCGAGGATGCGATCAAGCCGTGGCAGACCCGCTCCTGGATCTTCCCGCGCGACCCCGTTTCGCTGAGCAGGCCGGCCGGGTGCTGGACCTCTACGCCCGCACCTTCGAGGGCAAACGGCGGCGCCCGGGCGAGTACGTGATCAGCGCGGACGAGAAGACCCAGCGGCGAGCGCTCGGAGGTGAGCGTCGGACCGTCGCGTCCGGCCCCGGGGCGCCCCGGGGGCGGCTCGAGTTTGAGTACGGGCGCGGCGGGACGCTGGCGTACCGCGCGGCGGGGGACGTGCACCACGCCAGCCGGTTTGATCGCATCGAGCCGACGACCGGAATCACCCCGGTTCGGCCGGCTCGTTGACCAGGTCATGCCAGTCGAGCCCTACCGCTCGGCCCGCACCGTCTACTGGGTCCTGGACAACGACTCCGGCCACGCTGGCCAGACCTCGGTCAAGCGGATCGCCACGGCGTACCCGAACGCGAGGCTGATCCACCTCCCCGTCGGGCACCTGGAGATGACATGCCGGCCGACCCGACCCACCCGGTCAGCGGCCCCCGGCATGCGTAACCCGACAACGGTGCGGGATCGCTGCGACCTTGACGTGTAACGCGTGTTATACGTGCGTGGTACGGCACGGTCCGGTGCCCGCGCGTCGAATGTCGAGCTATACAGCTCGAGGGACCGGGGAGGGCGCCGACGAGCGAGCGAGAACCGCGGGCGGACCCGCAAGACCTGCCACTTCGCGCCCAGGCAGGTGACTGCGGCATACCACGCATGCGGGACGCGCGTCAGATGCCACAGTCGCGCCAACCGGCGTCGAATGGCAGATCTCGCCGGTCCGCGCCAGCCGGCGGCGCGGGGGCTGGTGGCCTCGTTGACCCGTCCGCAAGTCCCGCCCGCCGCATTCGAGGGCCCCCCGGCGGCGCTGCGCCTTGTCCTCGGAGTCTCGTGTAGCGCTGCTACGCGTCGACTCCTGCGTCCGCGCAGCATCCGCCAGTGACCACTCTCGGTGCCGCACGACTTACGACCGAGCCCACTAGCCGAACGTGAAGTCGTAGGCGCTGACGCCCGGCGGCAGCTCCACGGTGAACGTGAAGTCCTGCGCGGTCGGGAACGAGATCAGCGAATACAGGCGCTGGCCGGTCACGGTCACGACGCCGTTCTTGACGTCGGCGCCGGCATGCGCGTTTGGGATCGGCTGGCCGTCGAGCAGCACGCGGCCCTCCCGTGGAACGTTCCCGGACGAGGTGAGCACGAGGTAGACCTTGGCGGCCTGCACGGCGGCGCTGATCGATGCGCCCGCCCCGGCCACGTTCAACGACTCAGAGGTTGCGTCCCACGGACCCTTGAGCGCGAACTGGTTCAGGGCCAGGCCGCCGGAGGCGCCCGTGTACTCGCGGTTGCCCGCGAACAGCCTCGTCACGAACCCTTGCGCGCGCTGGGTGTCGAGGTAGGTCTCGGGCGTGCCGAGCCCGGCGGAGGCCATGATCGCGGTCGCGGTCATCGGCGGCGGCAGGCTCTTGGCGCCGGCATCGGCGAGCAGCGCCCGGACGGCGGCCTCGTCCTGCTTGTAGTCGCCCTCGCCGAACTGGACGTGCCGGACCTGCCCCTTGGCGTCGATCAGGTACTCGGCGGGCCAGTACTGGTTCTGCCAGGCGTCCCAAGTGCCGTACTTGTTGTCCTGGACGACCGGGTACTTGATCCCGTCCGAGCTGATGGCCTGCCTGACGTTGCTCGCCTCCTGCTCGAACGTGAACTCGGGAGTCTCGACGCCGACGATCTCGAGGCCGTACTTGTGGTACTGGGCGTAGAGGCCCTTCAGGAACGGCAGCGTGCGCAGGCAGTTGATGCACGTGTACGTCCAGAAGTCGACGAGCACGACGTGACCGCGGAGCCCGGCCAGCGTCAGCGGCTTGTCGCCCGGGGTGTTGAACCAGTCCTGGTTGTCGGTGAAATCCGGAGCGGTGCCGAGATCGGCGAGCGAGGGCGTCTTGACGCCGGGAATGGCGACCTCGCGCTCGGCGGTGGTCGGGACGGGCCTGGATGACGCCTCCTGCTGGGCGGTGACGAACCGTGACGCCGGGCGCAGCGACGCCAGTCGCTTCTGGACGGCCCCCGAGTTCTCCAGCGACCTGGTCGGATCGACGAAGACCGCCGGAAGGCTGGCGTCCTTGGCCAGGTCCTCCTCGAAGCGGACGTCGACATTGAAGATCATCAGCACGCCGGTCGCCAGCAGTACCGCGCCGAGGACGCGATTGATCGTGTTGCCGCGTCCGACGCGGCGGATCCGGTCGATCACCGCGCGTCCGGCGAAGGCATAGACCAGCAGCACCGCGCACAGCCCGATGGAGTAGGAGAGCGCGACCAGGACCACGCGGGCGTTGGCGCCGCTCGAGGCGCTGACCGAGGTGACAGCGGCCAGGATCGGCCCGGCGCACGGCGCGCACACGAACCCGAGCGCGGCGCCCACTCCGAGCCCCGACCAGAAGCCGGTGCCGCGGCGCTTCGGGCCAAACCGGCCGAGCCTCGACAGCGGCGCCTCGATGCGGGCGGTCAGGTCGGGCACCAGCAGCGCGAGGCCGAACACGATCAGCACCACGATCGCGAGCGTACGCGCGGCGCCGCTCGCGAGCCCGACACCCTTGACCAGCTGTGCGAGCAGCACGATCGCGATCGTGAACGTCGCCCCGAGCCCGATCACGATCCCGATCGGGCGGCGGCGGCCGCCGGTGGCGCTCGAGGCCAGCAGCGCCGGCACGACCGGCAAGACGCAAGGCGTGATCGCCGTCCCCGCGCCGGCAATCACGGCAAACAGCATCAGGAGCAGCATTTGCGCCCTAGATGATGCGCATTAAATTCTTGCGAAAGAGTTAATCGGCGCCCGCTTCTTATGAAGCTCTTCGGCGCGCGCTCAGCCGCCGATCGCGGACATGCTGCGGGCGGGCTGGATGAAGCCCGGCTCGCCGACGTGGTGCTTGAGCTCCTTCAGCCACACCGCGTCGCGAATGATCCGCTCGAGCTCGCCGTCGTCGGCGCCATCGCGTATAGGGCTGCGCAGGTCGGTCTCGTTCATCGAGAACAGGCACGTGCGCAGGTGGCCGTCAGCGGTCAGACGGACGCGATTGCAGTCGGCGCAGAACGGCTCCGAGACCGGGTTGATGAAGCCGATCTTGCCGTTGCCGTCCGCGAATCCGTACACGCGAGCGGTCGCGTGCGGCTCGCGCGGCTGTCCCTCGAGCGGGTAGACCGCGTCGATCGCGTCGCGGATCTCGGCTCCGGTCAGAACCTGGTCCTCGTCCCACGCGTGGTCGGCGTCGAGCGGCATGAACTCGATGAACCGGACCTCGTAAGGGGTCCTGCGGGCGAACTCGGCCAGCGGGATGATCTCGTCCTCGGTGAACCCCCGCATCGCGACCGCGTTGATCTTGATCGGGTGGGCCTCGGGAAAGCTCGCGAGATGCTCGAGCCCTCGCAGCACCTGCGGGAGCGCATCGCGCCGGGTGAGTTCGAAGAAGTGGTCGCGCTGGAGTGAGTCGACCGACACGTTGAAGCGGTTGATGCCGGCCCGGACGAGCGCCTCCGCGTCGCGCTCGAGCAGGAAGCCGTTGGTCGTGACCGACAGGTCGTGGACGGCATCGATCTCGGCGAGCATGTGCGCCAGGGCCGGGAACTGCTTGCGGACGAGCGGCTCGCCGCCGGTCAGCCGTACGTCGTGGACGCCCATGTCGCCGAACAGGCTGACCAGCCTCGCGATCTCCTCGAAGGTCAGGATTTCGGCGCGTTCGAGCCAGGGCAGCCCTTCGGCCGGCATGCAGTACTGGCAACGGAAGTTGCAGCGGTCGGTCACCGACACGCGCAGATCGCCGATGAGGCGGCCGTGTCCGTCCCGTAGGGGCTCTCGCTCCATCTCATCAAGCCTAGCTGAACCTACTGGCAAGTTCGGGAGTCCGAGGCGAGGAGGCCGAACGCGACCATGTCGTCGCGGCCGGTCTTGCTGACCAAGTAGGAGCGCAGCACCGCCTCGCGGGTGAAGCCGCACCGCTCGGCGACCCGCTGGGAGGCCGGGTTCCCGACCGCCGCCATCAGTTCGATCCGTTGCAGGCCGAGGTGGACGAACCCCCAGTTGCTGATCAGCCGGACGGCGCGGGTGGTGTGGCCCTGCCCTCGCGCGTCCTTGGCGAGCCAGTAGCCGACCTCGCCGCGAGCGTGCTTCCAAGAGAAGCGCATCAGCGAGATCGACCCGAGCAGATGGTCGCGATCCTCGGCGAGCACGATCGCGAACGGCGCGGACGCGCCGGCCTGGAGGGCGTCGTGGCGCTGGAGCAGGTAGTTGCGGGCGTCGGACGAGCCGTACGGGAACGGCACGCGCGTCCAGCGCGAGATCTCCGGGTCCTGGCCCGCCGTCACGAGCGGCTGCAGGTCCGAATCGCGCCACGCCCGCAGCGCGGTCGGGCCGTCGATCAGCGGCTCGGCGGGCAGCACGATCCGCCGAGCGACACCCCGGCGCCGGCGAATGCCCCTCACGTGCGCCCCTGGCTGTCGGCCCGGTCGCTCAGGGCTCGCTCGAGCGACGGGACGTCGAGGGCCGGATCCTGGGTCTCGAGCCATCGCTCAGCCTGGAGCCGTCCGCCAACCGCGCGGAGCCCCCGCTCACCGTGCTCGACGGCGAAGTTCTCGAGCGCGTGGCGCCGGCGGGCGTGCTGTCTGCGTTTCGGGAGGTCGACGCGGGCGCGGTGGTCCTCGAGCGCCTGCGCCAGCTCCGCGATGCCCTGGGGAGGCGGGACCGACGAGACCGCGCACACCTCGGTGTCGGCCGCGCCCAGCGCGAGCAGCGCCGCCTGGAGGTCTGACATCGCGCGCGTGGCGGCCGCGCCGAGATCCGTCTTGGTGAGCACGAGCACGTCGGGGACCTCCATGATGCCCGCCTTGAGGAACTGGAGCACGTCGCCCGAGGCGGGTTGGAGGACGACCGCGACGGTGTCGGCCGCGTCGGCCACCTCGGTCTCGGATTGGCCGACGCCGACGGTCTCGATCACGACCACGTCGAACGCGGCCGCTAGCGCTTCGGACGCGGCCCGGGTGGCCGCGGCGAGGCCGCCGAGGCGGGTGCCCGCGGCGGTCGAGCGGATGAACACGTGGCGGTCCCTGGGATCGGCCTCGATCCGGGCCCGGTCGCCCAGCAGAGAGCCGCCGGATCGCCGCGAGCTTGGGTCTACGGCGAGCACGGCGACCGACCGGTCGCCTGAGCGCCAGTGTTTGACGAGCTGGGACAGGAGCGAGGACTTGCCGACGCCCGGGGGACCGGTGAGGCCGACGACGTGCGCCGGCGGCTCGTGGCCGAGCGCGGCGGGGGATGTTTCGGCAAGGAGCGCCTCGGCTTGCCGGCGCGCGTCCTGGGCGCGGCTCTCGATCAGGTTGAGCGCCGCGGGAGCGGCGGTGAGGTCATGGTCGCGCAGCCGTTTGCCGAGCTCGCGGCCGTCCGCCGGGGCGCGGGTGTGGGTCAAGCTCCGGCGGCGCTTTCGACGCCGTGGCGCTCGGCGACCAGCCCGATGATGTCGCGCATCATCCTGTTGAGGTTCCAGTCCTTGGGCGTGTACACCGCCGCGATCCCCGCCTCGCGCATGGCGGCCGCGTCGTCCTGGGGAATGATGCCGCCGACCACCACGGGCACATCCTCGGCGCCCGCCTCGCGGAGCGCGTCTAGCACCGCGGGAATCAGCTCGCGGTGCGAGCCCGACAGGATCGACAGGCCGATGATGTGGACGCCCTCCTGGGCGGCCGAAGTGGCGATCTGCGACGGGGTCAGGCGGATGCCCTCGTAGACGACGTCCATGCCGGCGTCGCGGGCCCGGACCGCGATCTGCTCGGCCCCATTCGAGTGGCCGTCGAGGCCGGGCTTGCCGACCAGGAACTTGAGCCGGCGGCCCAGCGCCTCGCTGACCCGCTCGACCTCGTCACGCAGCTCGGAAACCTCCTCGCTCGGCGCCGCGGCAGCGTCGCCGACCCCGGTCGGGGCCCGGTACTCACCGAACGCGTCGCGGAGCGTCTGCGCCCACTCCCCGGTGGTGGCGCCGGCGCGGGCGGCGGCGATCGTCGCGGGCATGATGTTCTCATGGTCGTTCCTCGCGGTTTGCGCGAGGGTCTGTAGCGCTCCGTCGACCGCGGCCTGGTCCCGGTCCGAGCGCCATTTCTCGACCGCGGCGATGCGCTCGGCCTCTATTTCAGGGTCGACGACGAGGATCCCGCCATCGGCGCCGGCGGTCAGGGGCGACGGCTCGGTCGAGATGAACCTGTTCATTCCGACCGCGACGTGCTCGCCGGACTCGATCCGCTGCCGGCGCTTGCGATGCGACTCGACCAGCGCCGCCTTCATGTAGTCGACTGCCGCGACCGCGCCGCCCAGCTCGGCCACGCGGTGCATCTCCGTGCGGGCGCCGTCGAGCAGCTCGGCGACCAGCCCGTCCATCACCTTCGAGCCTTCGAAGATGTCGGGGTACTCGAGCAGGTCGGTCTCGTAGGCCAGGATCTGCTGCAGGCGAAGCGACCACTGCTGGTCCCACGGGCGGGGGAGGCCGAGGGCCTCGTTCCAGGCGGGCAGCTGGATCGCCCGCGCGCGGGCGTTCCGGCCGAGCGTCACGGCGAGCGCCTCGAGCGCGATCCGGTAGACGTTGTTCTCGGGCTGAGCCTCGGTCAGGCCGAGCGAATTGACCTGCACGCCGTAGCGGAGCCTGCGGTGCTTCTCGTCCTCGACTCCGTAGCGCTCGCGGCCGAGCTCGTCCCACAGGATCGCCATCGCGCGGAGCTTCGCGTGCTCCTCGACGAACCGGACGCCGGCGTTGACGAAGAACGAGATCCGTCCGAACACGCTGCCCATGAGGTCTTGCGGCACCCTTTGCTTGACCGCGTCAAGGACGGCGATCGCGTTGCTCATCGTGAACGCGATCTCCTGGACGGGCGTCGCGCCCGCCTCCTGGAGGTGGTAGGAGCAGATGTTGATCGGGTTCCACTTGGGGACGTGCTCGACCGTGTAGGCGATCGTGTCGGCGATCAGACGCATGCTCGGGCCGGGCGGGAACGCGTAGGTCCCGCGGCTCAGGTACTCCTTGAGGATGTCGTTCTGAGTCGTGCCCTGGAGCTTGTCCTCGGGGGCGGGCGGGTCCTGATTCTGGGCGGCGACGATGTACAGCGCCAGCAGCCAGGCGGCGGTGGCGTTGATCGTCATCGAGGTGTTCATCTGATCGAGCGGGATGCCGTCGAGCAGCGTCTCCATATCGCCCTTGTGGGCGATCGAGACCCCGACCTTCCCGACCTCTCCCTTGGCGAGCTCGTGGTCGGGGTCGTATCCGGTCTGGGTGGGGAGATCGAACGCGATCGACAGCCCAGTCTGGCCCTTCTCGAGGTTCTTCCGGTACAGCTCGTTGGACCGTCGCGCGTCCGAATGGCCGGCGTACGTGCGCATCATCCAGGGCCGGTCGGGCTCTGGTAGACGGTGCGAAGGCGGCTCCGGCATGGAGTCGGATTGTATGAATCCTCTGACGGCCGGCGGCGCGCGGGGCGGGCGGCGCGGGGAGGGGCGGGTGGGCCAATTTCCTTGGACGGGGCAGCACTCGATATGGTCAGGGCCATGCCCGATCAGAGTTCAGCCTCCACCGAGCACGCGATCATGCAGGAGATCACCGCGCCGCTCGCGACGCTGCCAGACGACCCCGTCCCAGCCGTGGCCGACGTCGAGTTCCCGAGCGCGCTGCGCGGGTACGACCGGCTGGCCGTCGACGCCTACGTACAGAAAACCAGTCAGCTGGTGGCCGAGCTGCAAGCGACTCGCTCGCCCGATGCGGCGATTCGCAGAGCGCTCGAGCGCGTGGGGGAGGAGGTGTCGGGGATCCTCCAGCGCGCCCACGAGACCGCCGCGCAGATCACCTTCCAGTCCCGCAGCGACGCGGAGGACCGGCTCGAGACGGCACGCCAGGAGGCGGCTCAGATCGTCACCGCGGCGGAGGAGCGGGTTCGCGAGCTCGACGCCGAGACCGACCGGATCTGGGCCGAGCGCCACCGGATCGTCGAGGACACGCGAGAGCTGGCGCAAGAACTGCTGACGCTCACCGACGCCGCCGCGAACAGCTTTCCGGCAGAGGCGGCCGAGGCCGACGAGGAAGCGGCCGTTGTGGCCGAGGAGGACGTCGCCGACGACGATGCCGTCGGCGACGCGGAGCCGGACGGAGAGGAGGACGTCGAGCCCGACGACGTCTTCCCCGAGGAGCCCGACCCGCATGTCGAGCCGACCACGGTCCTCCCGGTTGTGGAGCGTCCCGACGACGACGACGCCCGGGCCGAGTCGCCCTAAGTGCCCGCCCGACTGATCGACGTCATGCACCTCGGCGTGCCGAGGGTGATCGGCGCCTGGGTCGTGGACGGCGTAATCATCGATCCCGGACCGACCTCGTGCCTCCGCTCGCTGCTCGAGGGGCTCGATGGCGAGCGCCCCCGGGCGCTGCTACTGACACACATTCATCTTGATCATGCGGGCGCGAGCGGCTCCCTCGTCGAGCGCTGGCCCGACCTCGAGGTGTACGTGCACGAGCGCGGCGCCCGGCACATGGCGGACCCCGAACGGCTGATCAAGAGCGCGCGGATGCTGTACGGCGAGGACATGGACCGGCGGTGGGGCGAGATGGTGTCCGTGCCCGAGCAGAACCTGCGCGTGCTGCACGGCGGCGAGAAACTGTTCGATGGAGCGTTCGAGGTGGCGTACACCCCGGGCCACGCCTCGCATCACGTCTCGTACCTGCACGACGCGACCGCATTCGTCGGCGACACCGGCGGCGTGCGGATCGCGAGCTCGTCGCTGACGATCCCACCGAGCCCGCCACCGGACATCGACGTCGAGGACTGGCATGAGTCGATCGACCTGATCAGGGCGTGGAAGCCCCGTCGGATCGTCCAGACGCATTTCGGTATGAGCGAGGATCCCGGGGCGCAGCTCGACGAGCTCTCGGGGCGCCTTGACGACTTTGCGGCGCGCGCGCGCGAGCAGGATCTCGAGACGTTCATCGCCGGGGTGCGGGCCGAGATCGAGGCGCACGCTGACCCCGCGCTGCTCGAGGCATACGAACAGGCCGCTCCTCCGGGCCAGCTGTACGCGGGCCTGGATCGCTACTGGCGCAAGCGCGCCGAGGCCGTGGCCGCGGGCTGATCGGCGGGCGCGAGGTATCCTGACTTCGATGTCGCAGACGGTTGAGCTGCCGCGCGTAGGTGGACCGGGCAGCGACCTCGGCGGGCTATGGCGGGTGGTCGTGCTGAACGACGACTTCAACACCTTCGACCACGTCGCGGAGACGCTCTCGCGGGTGATACCCGGCGTCACGCTGGCGCAGGGGTACCGGTTGGCCGATCGCATCCACAAGAGCGGCTGCGCGATCGTGTGGAGCGGCCCGCGGGACGAGGCCGAGGGGTACTGGGAGCAGCTGAACGGCGCCGGCCTGACGATGGCGCCGCTCGAAGCGGGCTAATTCCTGGGCAGCGACTTCGCGCGCTGGCGCTCGGGGCTGACGCGGACGACGTTCCAGACGATTCCGAGCTTCTCGAACAGGGCGATCAGCAGCCCGGTCGGGTCGGCGAGTCGCTCCCATGGGCTCAGGCCGTGGAACGCGGAGGTTGGGAAGGCGTGGTGGTTGTGGTGCCAGGCCTCGCCCATCGACAGCGGGGCGAGCCAGAACACGTTGCGCGATTCGTCCTCGACGTCGAACCTCACGCGGCCGAAGAAGTGGCAGATCGAGTTGATCGACCACGTCACGTGGTGGAGCAGGAACACGCGCACGAACCCGCCCCACAGGAGCGCGGTCAGCGCCGCGCCGAGGCCGCCACCGACGATCCACCCGAGCGCGAACGGGATCGCGAAGCCGAGGAGCACCCACACGAAGAACAGCTTGTCGATGACACGCAGGGCGCGGTCCTTGAGCAGGTCGGCGGCGAAGCGCTCGCGTTCGGCCGTTCCGACGGTCTCGAACAGCCAGCCGACGTGCGCATGCCACAGACCCTTCACCCCGCCCCAGAACCCCGGGCCGCTCAGGTGGGGAGAGTGCGGGTCGCCCTCCTGGTCGGTGAACGTGTGGTGCTTGCGGTGATCGGCCACCCACGTGATCACCGAGCCCTCCATCGCCATCGACCCGAGCACCGCGACGGTCGCGCGGAACGCGCGGCTGGACTCGAACGCCCGATGGGTGAACATCCGGTGGTAGCCGAGCGTCACGCCCAGCGCGGTCAACACGTACAGACCGATCAGCAGACCCAGTTCGAGCGGCCCGATCGCCTGATTCCAGAGGAGAACGATCGCAGCGATCAGGCCTACGAGCGGGAGCGGGACGCCGATCAGGTTGGCGATCTTGTGAGCCCGCGTCACGGTAGCCCAGGATAGGACGTCATCCCGCCCCGAGTACCCGCTCGAGGGGCTCTTAAACCGCTGCCGAGGGGGCCGGCTCGGGCTCCGGCGCCGGCTCGGGTTCGAGCCCGACCTCGGGTCCGAGCGCACCTGCGACGAGCTCGTCGTACCAGGTGTACACGATCGGGATCTGGTACTTGCCCAGGAGGCGGCGCCGGAAGGCGATCATCTCCGGGCCCTCCCAGTACGCGTACCAGGCCGGCTTGGACTCAAACCAGGCCATCTGGGTGATCTTGTAGCGGTCGTCGCGAGACTGATGGACCGCATACGCGGTCGCGCCGTAGCGGAGCGCCAGCGGGGCGACCGCGGAGACCTCGGCCGCGAACCGCTCGTGACGCATCACGGTCGCGTACCAGTCGACATGCATTACGCCGGCCATCAGGCTCCCACCTCCGCTCGGATCGCGCCCGGACCCTCGGCGGTCTTGCCCTGACCCTCGTCGGTGGCGCCGACGAGGATCGCAATCTTGCCGAGGTGCTTGTTGTCGCGCAGAAGCTGGTGCGCTTCCCCAACCTTCTCGAACCCCATCGTCTGCCACAGCACCGGTCGCACCTTCGACTCCTCGATCAGCTGGTTTGCCTTCGTCGCCTCCCAGGCGTTGGCGAAGTGCGAGCCGATGATCTGCTTCTGGCGCATCCACAGGTAGCGGACGTCGAAGTCGAGCTGATAGCCCGAGGTGGCGCCGCAGATCACGACCTTCCCGAACGGGCGGACGACCAGCACCGACGTTGGGAAGGTCGCCTTGCCGACGTGCTCGAACACGATGTCCGGCGGCTCGCCGAGGATGCTCTCGACCGTCTTGCCGAACCGCCGGGACTCCTTGAAGCGGGCCCGCTCCTCGTCGACGGTCTCACTGCCGATGCGCATCATCCCCGGGTACTCCGAACGGTTGATGTAGCCAACCGCGCCGAGCTGCTCGATCAGCCGGCCCTTCTCCTCGGTCGACACGACGCCGACGGCGTCAGCACCGGTCAGAGCGCACAGCTGCGTGGCGAATACGCCGAGACCGCCGGCCGCGCCCCAGATCAGCACCCGGTGCCCAGCCTGGAGGTGGCAGCGGTCGATCAGCATCCGGTATGCGGTGAAGTAGGTGAGGCCGTAAGCGGCCGCCTCCTCCCAGGCGAGGTGCTGGGGCTTGGGCAGCAGTTGCTGGGCCTGGACCTTGCAGAACTGGGCGAACGAACCCCAGGTCGTCTCGTAGCCCCAGATCTGCTGACTCGGGGCGGCCAGCGGGTCGAATCCATGGACCTCGGGGTCCTCGTACGAGGCCTGGTTGCAGTGGATCACGACCTCGTCGCCGGGCTTCCACCGGGTCACGCCGGGGCCGACCTTCCAAACGACGCCAGAGGCGTCCGACCCGCCGATGTGATGGCCCCAGCGGGGGTGGTCACCGTATCGCCACACGCCAATCGGCTCGCCGAGCGCGGCCCACACGTTGTTGAAGTTCACGCCGGCCGCCATCACCCGCACGATCACCTCGAACGCCTCGGGCTCCGGCACCTCGATCTCCTCGATCTGGAAGGCGTCTGTCGGCTCTCCCTCGCGCTCCTCGCGGATCACCCAGGCGGCCATCGTCGGCGGGAGCACACCCGGCTCTGTCTCAACATGTGCGACTTGACTCAAGTCAACGGCCACTCGTTTGCACCTTCCTAGGGTCGGCGGAGTTCGCCGGGCGGATGCTACCCGGGTGTAGGTCCGGAGGTGCCCGATCGGGGCGGAGAGGGCGGAACGCGGATGGGCAGGAGTCAGACGAGCGTGACCTCGGGCGCGGCCTCGTCGCCGGCCTCGGTCGTCTGGGCTTCTGCGTCCTGGGCCGGGACGGGGGCGGGGGCCGTCACGCGGCGCTGGATCAGCGTCCAGGCGACGACCGCGCCGCTCAGCGTCACGAGCGCGCCGACCAGCAAGCCGGTGCTGAGCGCCGACACGAACGCGTCATTGGCCGCGGCGACGATCTGCGGCGGCGCGTGGCCGCCGAGCGTCGCGCCGCTGCCGAGCGCGTTGACGATCGCGCTGCGGGTAGCCGGAGCGAGATGGGGCAGGCTCGAATCGATCTGCGAGCCGCCGATCGTGGTCACGAGCGCGCCCATCACCGCCACGCCGAACGTGCTGCCGACCATGCGACACATCGACAGGACGCCGGACGCCGCGCCCGCCTTCGTGCGGTCGACCGCGTTCATCGCGGCGGTGCTCATCGGCGACATCACGAGCCCCATCCCCAGGCCCATCAGCACGAAGCCGGGGAGCAGCAGGCCATAGCCGCTGTGGACCGTGAGGCGCGACTCGATGAGCATGGAGATGGCGACGATCGTCAGCCCGATCGTCATCAGAGGCCGCGAGCCGACGCGATCGGCGAGGCGGCCGGCCAGCGGCGCGGTGGCCATGATCACCAGCGTCGAGGGCAGGAAGCGCAGGCCGGTCTCGAGCGGCGAGTAGTGGAGGACGTTCTGGAGATAGAGCGTCAAGAAGAAGAACTGGGCGAACATCGCGAACGAGACCAGGAAGCCGACGGTGTTCGCGCCGATCGACGTGCGCGACCGGAAGAACGCGAAGTCGACCATCGGGCTCTTGACGCGCTTCTCGATGATCACGAAGGCGGTGACGGCGATCGCGGCCGTTATCAGCAGAGAGAGGATGCGGGCGGAGCCCCAGCCCCAGCTGTTGCTCTCAACCAGCGCAAGCACGAGCGCGGTCAGCCCGATCGTCAACGATGCGATGCCGGCGAAGTCGATGGTCTTGTCGACTGTCTCGTCGCGCGACTCCCGGGCCGCGAACAGCGCCACCGCGATCGCACCGACCGCGATCGGCGGGTTGATGAAGAAGATCGCGCGCCAGCTCACGTCCTCGGTCAGGAAGCCGCCGACGACCGGGCCGATCGCGAGCGCGAGCGCGCTGACGCCGGCCCAGGTTCCGATCGCGGCTCCGCGCTGCTCGGCCGGGAACGCCTGGGTGATGATCGCGAGTGTCGCGGGCATCATGAACGCGGCGCCGACACCCTGAACGGCGCGGAAGGCCACGAGCCACGTATCGCTCGGCGAGAAGCCGATCAAGAGGCTCGAGAGCCCGAATACGGCCACGCCGAAGATGAACATCTTCCGGCGCCCGAAGATGTCGCCGAGGCGGCCGCCGGTGACGAGCAGCACCGCGAACGTCAGCGTGTAAGCGTTGACGGTCCACTCGAGCGCGCCCAGCGACGCGTGCAGGTCGCGCTGGATCGACGGCAGCGCGACGTTCACGACCGTGTTGTCGAGCATGGTCATGAACAGCGCGAAGCACATCGCGCCGAGCGTCCACCATTTGCTGTTCTCGTCGGTGACGAGGCGGTGGCGGTGAGCGAGGATCCGACCGGTCAAGGGGCGAGGGCCTCCGGGCGGCAGGCGGCGATGTCCTCGCGCTCGAGCAGCTGCTGAAGCGCGTGCGCGAGGGATCGGCGCTCGGTGGTCGTCAAGTTCTCGGAGAACTGCTCGAGGCCGCTCAGGCGCGCGGCGTTCAGGCGGCGGATCGCGATGCGGCCGCCCTCGGTCAGGCAGACGCGCTTCATCCGGCGATCGTCCTCGTCCTCGCGGCGCTGCGCGAACCCGCGGCGGACGAGGTCGTCGACCATCCGGCTGGCCGCGGGCATCGAGACGTGCACGACCTCCGCCGCCTCCTTGAGGGACAGCTCGCGCGGTTGATCCTCGAGGTGGTGGAGCAGCTTGATCTGCGACAGCGACAGCTCGAGCTCCGCGACCGCCTCGAACAGGTCGGAGTTGCAGTTCTTATGGAGAAAGACGATCAGGGCGTACAGATCGGTGGCGAGTGAGGCGTCTCCGGTCGCGTGAGGAGTCGCGCCAGTCGTCTCGTCGCTGGTCGCCTGGGTAGTCGCTCCGGCCGTCTCGGCGGTCTCGGGTTCGGTCGTCTGTATTGCTTGCACGCATGCAAGTATTGCGCAAAAGCAACTTGGAAACGTGCACCGGGAGTGGATCGGCGGCACAACGCGCGCCGAGAGTTGGATCGGCCGCACAAAGTTGAGCCTCGAGCTTGCCGGCGAGGCTTCGGCTCGTTACGGCTGGAGTAGCTCGTTATAGCTCGTTATGGCTGGAGTAGCTCGTTGTCGCTGCTGGCGCGTTTGCCGCCGACGCGGATCGACGCCGCCCGGATCCCGGCGCTCGAGCCCGACGCGCCGGCGCCGGTGGCGACCGAATAGCGGCCGGGCCTGGAGAAGTTGACGGTGAATTGCGCGGTCGCCCGGGGGTTGATCGGCGCCGTGCCGGCGAGCGGCTGGCCGGCTGACGCCCCGGACGGGAGGATCGCCACCGACTCCGCCTGGCTGGCCTGGTTGGTGATGATGAACTCGACCGGCCCCGCGCCGACGATCGTCGGAGACACCGATACGCGGCTGTTATCGATGAAGACGGCCAGGTTGAGCGGCGCCGGCGGGCGTGGAGTGGTGGCGGCCGGCGAGCTCGAGCCGCAGGCGGAGACGGCCACGGCGGTGCCGGCGAGCATCGCGATCGTCCTGGAGCACATCGTCGGCGTGGCCTCCTCTACAGGCCCGGCGGAGAAGCGGGTAGCCGTCGGGCTTCCGGTCGAGGCGCCGAACCCTAGCGTGCCTAATCCCCGTCGGTACGGATCAGTTGGAGGCGAGCAAAATGGCTCGCCGGCGCGCGAGGCGCCGAAGCTCGGCCTGAAGCTTGGTCCACGACTGCGCTTCGACCTGCTCGTACTCTTCGCCGTCGAGGTCGCGAAGCCGTTCGCTATACGCGGTCCATGCGCGACGCGTTCCGTCGTCCAGCTCCCGGAGCTGTGCGAGGTCGGGGGCGGTAGTGGTCACGTCACCTCCTTCCCGAGGATTGGTGCTGACGATCGTACCCGGGGGTCCGGTCATCCAAGACTGATGCGACGGCGAGCGCTGCAATCCTGCTTGCTTGCCGTCCGGCGGGACGCGTATCACGCGTCTGTGACCCTGCTCGAGCAGCCGATCGCCACGACCGAGTTCGTCGTCGTGGACACCGAGACGAACGGCCTGGGCGGCGATGGGTGCGAGATGACCGAGGTCGGCGCCGTGCTCGTCGGCGGCGGCGAGTTGCACGACCGCTGGTCCTCGCTCGTGCGCTGTAATCGCCCGCTGGGCCGGGGCATTCAGCGGTTCACGGGAATCACGCAGGAGATGATGGCCGACGCCCCGGGGCTCGAGGTGGTCCTCCCGCCGCTCGAGGAGCTGCTCCGAGGACGGGTCCTGGTGGCGCACAACGCGCCCTTCGACCGGCGAGTCTTGCGCCGCGCCTTCGATCTCATCGGCCTCGACTGGCCGAACCCGCCGGTGCTGTGCACGGCCGCGCTCGCGCGCAAGCTGCTGCCGCTCCAGCGTCGGCGGGGGCTCTCCGTGCTCGCCGATGCGCTCGGGATCGAGGTGCAGACCGCGCACCGGGCGCTCGCCGACGCGGAGACGTGCGCCCGCGTCCTGTGCGCGCTGTTCCCGCGGCTATGCGCGAACGCGGTGACGATCGGCGATGCGGTGACGCTCGGAAAAGCTCACCGCAAGCGGACCACGGGCCGCAAGCGCCGCACCCCGGCGATGACCCCGCCGCCGCAGCTCGACTTCGCGGATCTCCCGAAGGATCCGGGCGTCTACCTGTTCCGTGACGACGCCGGTCGCGTCCTGTACGTCGGCAAGTCGGTTTCGATCCGCAGCCGTGCCCGCGCCCACTTCGCCCCGTCGAGCGGTCCGGCCGACTGGACCGTGCAGGCGACCGTCGTCGACTACCAGAGCACGAACTCGGAGCTCGGCGCGCTCGTGCTCGAGAACCGGCTGATCAAGCAGCACCGCCCGCCCGGCAACATCCGGCTGGCCAGACGGGACGACCGGCTCTGCTACATCCGCTGCCGGCTCGACATCCCGTTCCCGATCCTCGAGGTGGCGTCTGACCCGGCGCCCGGCCACGCCGTGACGATCGGGCCGCTGCGGGGCCGGCGGCTCGCGCACGAGCTCGTCGAGCAGCTCGATTCGCTGTTCGGGCTGCGCCACTGCGGCCGCAAGCTCGTGCTCCGTGAATGGCCATCCGCGTACGGCCAGATGGGCCGGTGCCTGTCGCCGTGCCTGGGCGATCTCGACCCGAACCTGTACCGGCGCCGACTCGACGAGGCGCTGCGGCTGTTCATCGACGGCGCGGACGGCCGGGCGCGCCTGCTGAACCACGTCGAGGGTCAGATGCGAGCAGCATCCGAGCAACAGCTGTACGAGCGTGCGGCGTGGCTGCGCCGGCGACTGCGCCGGCTCGGCGTGATGCTCGATCGGCTCGGCGGCGCGCTGGAGGCAACGCACGCACGAGCCCGGCTGGTGCTGGCGGCTCACCCGGTCGACAACGACCGGCAGGACGCCTTCTGGCTGGTCGGTGGCCGCCTGGTCGACTGGGGCGAGGCTCCCGCCCAAACCGCCGCGCTCGAGGAGCGAACCCAGGCGGCGCTAAAGCGCGGCGGGCGCGCCGGTGAGCTCGGGACGCACGTTCCGCCCGACGAGATCGACGAGTTGCGGATCGTGTCCAACTACCTCGCCGGCCATCCCGAGACGACGCAGCTCGTGCTCTAACAAAACGGGAGCTCGGTGACCTCGGCGGTGACGTCGCCGTCGGCGCCACCGTTGTCGGTCACCGTGACGGTCGCGCCCGGCGGGGCCTCGCGTCGCACCAGCGCGAGCCCAATCGTGCCGAGCCGAGGCGACTGCGCGACGGTCGCGAGGTGGCCGACCACCCGACCCTCGAACGCCAGCTCGTCTCCCGACGACGCCGGCCCTGAAAGCCGGAGCCCGCGCAGCTGGCGGTTCGGCTTGCCCCGGTAGAACAGCCGGGCGACCGTCTCCTGGCCGACGTAGCAGCCCTTGGTGAACGACACCGCGCGCTCGTTGAGCCCAGCCTCCTGGGGGATCACCGAGTCGTCGAGGTCGAGGCCGTAGCGGGGCCGTCCGCGCTCGACCCGCAGGCATTCGACCGCCGCCTCCGCGACCGGCGCGGCGCCCGAGTTCTCGAGCGCGCCCCGCAGCGCTTCGACATCCGCCGCGTCGCACAGCAGGTCGATCCCGATGTCAGTGCGAATCGCGCGCGCGGTCACCTCGCTCCCCGGGACCGTCACGAGCGCGTGCGCATGCTCGTCGGCGGGCAACGAGCCGGCCCCGGCCGCATCCGGGGCACCTGGCCCGATCAGCGACAGCAGCCCGCGCTCGAGCGTGCGCTTGTGGAGCTCGACGTCATAGCCGATGCTGAAGCGCCGGATCATGTTGAACAGCCCCTGGAGCGCGACTCGCTCGGTGTCGAGCAGGAGCTCCTCGTCGGTGGCGAGGACCCGGAGGTCGCCGAGCATCTTGCCCTTCGGCGTGAGGAACGCGGCGTAGCAGCCACGGCCGGCGGGCAGGCCCTCGACGTCGTTCGTGACCTGGCCCTGCAGGAAGCTGCGGGCGTCGGCGCCGGTGAGCGAGAGCTTCCCGCGCTCTGATCGGTCAAGCAGCCCGCACGCCTCGGTGATCGTGCGGTAATCGGCGCTGCGGGTGTCGAGGGAGGCCATCTCAGGAACAGGATAGGCACCGGGCGATCGTGGGCCGGCGACGCCGTCGCATTTGCCGAAACCTGAATTTAGGTCTACCATAATCTCCGTCATGGCAAGCCAGGACTCGACGACGCTCCGCTCGCAGGCGGTGCAGGACTATGCAAAGGCGATCTACGCCCTGGAACTGCGCGAGGGCGACGCGGTCAGCACGAACGCGCTCGCGGACAGGCTCGGGGTGACCGCCGCGTCGGCATCGGGCATGGTCAAGCGACTCGACGAGCTGGGGCTGGTCGAGCATCAGCCCTACCGGGGCGTTTCGCTGACCGAGGACGGGCGGCGCGTGGCCCTCGAGGTGATGCGCCACCACCGGCTGCTGGAGCTGTACCTCGTCAAGTCGCTCGGCGTCCCGTGGGATCGCGTCCACCAGGAGGCCGAGGTACTCGAGCACGTGCTCTCCGAGGAGCTCGAGGAGCTGATCGCGGCCAAGCTCGGCGACCCGACGCACGACCCGCACGGCGATCCGATCCCCACCCGCGAGCTGACGATCGTGGAGGGCTCGACGGTCAGCCTTCAGACGCTCGAACCCGGCGCGCATGGGACGTTCACGCGCGTCTCCGACTCGGACCCGGAGATGCTCCGGTTCCTGGCCGAGCGCGGGATCGCTCCCGGAGACCGGCTCGACGTCGTCGACAAGCAGCCGTTCGACGGCCCGCTGTTCGTCCAGTTCGGAGACCAGGTGCACGTCCTCGGCGGCGCGCTGGCGCGGGCGATGCGGGTCGAGGTGGCCAGGTGACGCCGGCGGGCGGCGCGCTCCGCGAGCCGGCCCTTGAGGGCGCGACTGCCGACGGCGCCCAGCTGACGCTCGAAGGCAAGCTCGCGCCCAGCCCGCTCGAGCGGCTGCTCGCCCGTGGTCGCGTCCGGGCGACGCTCGCGATGCTCGGGCCGGCGTTCGTCGCCTCGGTCGCGTACGTGGATCCCGGCAACTTCGCCACGAACGTCCAGGGCGGCGCGAAGTTCGGCTACCTGCTGCTGTGGGTCGTGCTGCTGGCGAACCTGATGGCGATGCTGGTCCAGTACCTGTCGGCCAAGCTCGGAGTCGTCACCGACCGCAGCCTGCCCGAGGTGTGCCGCGAGCGGATGCCGCGGTGGATGAGCGTCGGGCTGTGGGCGCAGGCCGAGCTGATGGCGATGGCGACCGACATAGCGGAGTTCCTCGGCGCCGCGGTCGGGCTGAACCTCCTGTTCGGCGTGCCGCTGCTGACCGCCGGGCTGATCACCGGCGTGATCGCGTTCGCGATTCTCGAGCTTCAGGTGCGCGGCTACCGGCGGTTCGAGCTCGCGATCGCCGGCCTGCTCGGCCTCGTGCTCGCCGGGTTCCTGTATGAGACGCTCCGGATCGGGCCATCCGTCCGCGAGTCGCTCGGGGGACTCGTACCCGGTCTCAGTGGCACGAGCTCGCTGTACCTCGCGGTCGGGATCGTCGGTGCCACAGTCATGCCACACGCGATCTACCTCCATTCGGCGCTGACGAACGGCCGCATGCCGGTCCGCAACGACGCCGAGCGCCGCAAGGTGCTCCGGTTCCAGCGACTCGACGTGATCGTCGCGCTGGGTCTCGCAGGCGTCGTCAACCTGGCGATGCTCGCGGTGGCGGCGAAGCTTCTGCACACGCCGGGGCTGTCGAACACGAGCTCGCTCCAGAGCGCGCACCACCAGTTCGGGGCGCTCGTCGGCGGCGGCGCCGCGCTGGCGTTCGCGGTTGCGCTGCTGGCCTCGGGCGTCTCGTCCTCGAGCGTCGGCACGTACGCGGGCCAGGTCGTGATGGCGGGCTTCGTCAACGTCCGGATCCCGCTGCTCGTCCGCCGGGCGGTGACGATGGTGCCGGCGCTCGTAGTGCTGGCCGTCGGTGTCAGCCCGACCTCCGCGCTCGTCATGAGCCAGGTCGTCCTGTCGTTCGGGATACCCTTCGCGCTCGTGCCCCTCGTGACGCTGACCAACCGTCGAGATGTGATGGGCGTCCACGTCAACCGCCGCCTGACGAGCGCGGCGGCGTTCGGTGCCGCCGGCGTGATCACGCTCATGAACGTGTTCCTCCTCTACCAGCAGATCTTCTGATGGAGCTCGCGCTCACCTTCCAGGAGATCGTCGACTCGCTCCCGGACGACTGGACCGATCTCGAGCTCGATCTGCGGATCTTCGACGAGCGCCGCTACGTGGACGCCGCCGTCCTGCTCGTCACCTGCAACGCCCAGCCGTACTCCAAGAACGACTGGCACTGGCGGCTGCTGGTCGCCCACCGGTTCGGCCACGCCGCGTCGGCGCACGCGGTGCACGTGGCGCTGCACCTGCTCGACGAGGCGGGGATCGACGGCGAGCTGGCGGTGCGCGAAGCCCGCACTGGCCGGGCCGAGGTGAACCCGATGTGGGGACGGACCGAGTCAGTCCGCGAAGAGTTCAGGCGGATCCGCGCTCAATAGGGGGAGTGGCCAACGAGCCATGGCGCGGGTCGTCGCATTCATCCCGGATCTGTTGTTCGGCTCGAACGTCGTCGGCGCGCTGCAGGCCGCCGGCCACGAGCCGGTGCTGGTCGCGGACGCGGACTCGCTCAGGCGCGAGCTCCCGGGCGCCCAGGTACTGATCGTCGACCTGACCGCGGACGCCGCCGACCGGCTCGCGGGGCTCCGAACGATCCCGCATGGCGATGTCGGGACGCTCGCGTTCTACTCCCACGTGGAGGCGGACGTGCGAGCGCAGGCCGAGCAGGCCGGATTCGATCTGGTCGTCCCGCGCTCGCGGATGGCGCGCGAGGGCGCGAGCCTCGTCAGCCGCCTGGCGGGGGCGTAGACGGCACCGTCACACCGTGGAGCTGGACTCCGGCCGGGTTGAGGTCGGGGTTGAGCTCGGTGGCCTGGCTGATCCCGGCCGGCGGGATCGTGTCCATCAGGTTCGGCACGGAGCTCGGGTGGTTGCAATACGCGTCGGCGTTGTCGGTCGTGGGGCAGACGCCGAACGTGAAGTCGCCGGCGGGCTGCGTGAATCCGCGGACCGGCGGGTTGCCGGAGCCCTGTCCGGTGAGCGCGACTGTGAACACCCACCCGGGCCCGACGGTTCCGAACGTCGACTCGGGCAGGATCAGGGTTGCGGTCCCACTTGGATCGTCGACGACGAACTGGGGTGAACCGAGCGAATTGCCCGAGGCGTCGTCCCAGATGACCGGCGCGAACCCCTGGGCCTCGAGCCGCTCGCTCCAGGCGTCGGCTGGAGCGATGCCGTAGTTCAAGATCGAGTACGCGGCGCTCGTCGAGGTCGGCGTGAGCGCCGGGTTCCGGACGTAGATGTCGAGCAGCTGGGCGCCGAAGGCGCTTCCGAACGTATTGACGAGATCGCGAATCTTGACCTGGATGTATACGTCGGTGCCGGTCTCGCTCACCTGGAGGTTGGTGAGGTCGAACGCGCCCGGCACGAACACGGGGTCGGTCGGGTAGGCGTAGGTTCCCGGACCGTTGTCGTCGCCGGACAGGTCTGGGACGTTCAACATCGTCGTTCCCGGTATCCCGACGACCGACAGCTGGTCATAGCCGGTGCGGCGTCCCGACGTCGCGGTGACCGTGATCGTGGTGGCGGGGAATGTGAACGGCAGCGACAGCGACCAGTTTCCCGAGCCGTTCGCGGTGGTCGAGGCAACCGCGTCCGGGCCGCCGGTGGCGGCGAGCGCTTCGGCGTCGACTTGCGCTCCCGGGGCGGTGGTGCCGGTCGCGGTCACGCTGGAGCCCCCGACGCTGGCGCCGTTGGTGGGCGAGGTCACAGTCAGGGGCAGCGACCCGGGCATGCCGTTCCGTACGTAGCGGTCTGTGACGATGGCCGGGGTCTCGAGGTCGCGTCCCGTGCTCAACGCGAGCGCCAGCCGCGCGTACTGCGACTGCGCCCACGTGAGCGGGCTGGCCGAGCCGGCGGGCTGCCCGGGCGAGAAGCCGATCGAAGCGACCGTCGGATCGGTCCCGTACGGCGAGGCGGCGAGCGGCGGATCCTCCCAGGCCTGCTCGGGCTCGAGGCCCTGGCCGGAGGTCATGTTCCGCATCGAGGTGAGCAGCGTCCGGGCGAGGCTGAAGTCGTCGGCGGCGACCTCGTACTCGCCGCGCTCGCCGCTCAGCACCGGCCACAGGTGGCCCGACCCGACGTTGTTGGTGGTCGTGCCCGGATTGTCGCTCGGCCACGGCTTGCCACTCGGGGTGCAGCTCGTCGGATCGGGCTCGTAGCAGTCGCCGTAGCCGTCGACGGACGCCGGCGGGGTCAGCTGCGTGCCGTAGCGGTAGAAGCCGGGACCGCTCGGGGTCCGGCGCTCGATCGTGGCGTCCACGACCTTGAGCGACGCCTGCACGTCGGAGTCGGACGCCGGCAGCACCCCGAGCCGGACGAGCTCGAGGAATCCGGCGTCGATCACCGAGCGCTGGTCGAGCGCGACGCTGCCGTTGCCGAGGTTGTAGGAGATCGCCGCGTTCGGCTGGCCCGTCTTGGACAGCCGGATGAAGTAACTCGGGCCGTAGGGTCCGGTGGTCGTCACCGTCCAGCTCTTGATGTTGCGCGCGAAGTCGTCGGCGGTCGCCTGGTAGATCCGCGCGCGGATCGGGTCGCCGTTGACAAGGGCGATGTGAGCGGCCGCGGTCAGGCCCGCGATCTCGGCGGCAATTGTCGAGGGCGAATAGCCCGACTGCTCCTCCCAGCGCTCGACCCCGTCCGAGGGACCGTGCGCGACGAGGAAGTCGGCGGCCGGCACCACGTGGTTGGTGTAGAGCGAGGAGTCGCCGGCGAGACCGGACTGCCAGGCCATCAGGATCGGGTAAGAGGTCTCGTCGAGTTGGAGACCGCCGGTGTCGGGCGCGGGCTTGCCGTTAGTCAGCGAGTTCCGCGGCATCGAGCCGTCGGCCTGCTGCTGACGGTCGAACAGGAACCTGGTCGCGTCCTGCGCGGTCCGGACGTCGCCGGCGACGAGGAGCCCGGTGAACGCCTCGTACATGTCACGCGAGAACTCCTCGCGGTAGGAGCCGAAGTACGTCGGCTCCCCGTTGGTGAGGTTGCCGGCGGGCACGGACTGGCCCCACGGCGAGGCGAGGCCGGCGGCGATCGCTCCGGTGAACGTCTTGTCCTCGCTGGCCTTGACCACGTTGACCGACTCGTAGTACTCGCGGATCGCCGCCCCGCCCAGCCGGCGAGCGGGCTTGCGCAGGCCGGCGTCATAGCGCTGCCACTGCTGCTCGTAGTCGCGCCAGGCGCGCCCGAAGTCCCGCGACACCGACGCGCGGGCGACGTGCAACGCGGCGTCTTGCGTCTTGCCGAACCCGAGCGCGAGCGTGACCGAGCGGCGCCAACCGGTGGCTACCTCGGCGGTGAGCGTCACGTGCCCGTCGGGCGCGGAGCCGTACCGGGTGAGCGCGTGCGAGCTGTCGAGCATCGTCAACCCGTCGCTGGCCGAGCCCGCATAGCCGACGCTCGCGCTCGAGAAGCCGTTCGAGGACTCGAGCGCCATGTACGTCGGGACCGCGTAGTTGCGGTTGACCGCGTTGGTGACGGTGTTCGGGTTGAAATCGACCGGAATGGTCTGGCCGTGACTGGCGGCCAGGAGCGCGCTGTTCCCCCCGGCGTTCTGGGAGCCGCCGCCTCCGGTGCCGCCGGCGAGCGGATCGAGACGCAGGTACAGCCGGTCACCCCGCGGTCCGAAGAAGCTCGTTCGCATCAGCACCGCGTCGCGGGAAGGGTCGGCGATGTAGGTGGTGGTGATCCGGTAGCCGTGGGCGGCCTCCGCCTGATCGGGCGTGGCGACCACGGTGCAGCTCATCCCGGTCGGATCCGGGACGACCTTGTACGTCATGTCCCGCGTCTGGAGGTCGGTGAAGGTCTTGCCGTCGGTGACCAGGTACTGCAGGGTGTTGACGTTGGTCGCGTCGATCGTCGGCCAGTAGGTATCGGAGAGGACGCCGTCGGCGACCGTGAACCACACCTTCGAGGTCGTGTTGCGGGCCGTGCCGACGCAGTCCTTGCGCGCGAGGTCGAAGTAGCTCTCACTCCCGGGGCTGCCCGGAGCGGAGCCGGCGGACGCCGGCTCGGCGGCCGTGTGTCGTCCGCTCGCCGCCGACGCGACACCACCTACGCTGACCGCGACGATCACCACCAGCGCCGCGACGAGCGCCGGCGCGCTGAGGAGCCGTGCCTTCATTCCCGTACCTCCCTCGACTGGACCGACGGGCAGCCTACCGCTTGGAGCGACCCCACCGTCTCACCGGGCGATCAACCGGGTGGAGCGGAAGGCGCGGCGGTGGCGTAGCTCGGGTCGAACGCCTGGGCGACGTCGGGTGGGCGGCTGACGATCCCGAACCGAGCCTCCCAGGCCGCCCACCTGGCGAGGCTCGCCGGGTCGAGCGTTCCGGCGCGTCCGCCGGCGGCGCGGAACGCAGGGAGGAGCGCGGTCAGCTGCGCTCTCACGAGCTTCGGATCGAGCCCGGCGGCTTCGTGCTCGAGGTCGGCCGCGGCCTGCTCGGGATGCGAGAGCGTGTACTCGTAGCCCTGCACGAGCGCGTCCACGACGCCGCGCGCGAGCCCCGGCTCGCGCTTCAGCGCCGCGCCGGTCGCGCACACGACGAGCTCCGGATATGACGGCGCGCCGTAGTCGTCGACCCGGAACACGTGGAAGTCCGGGCGCTTGCTCTGGATCGTCACGCCCTCGTCGTTCCAGAACGAGGTGGCGCCGGCGACGCGCCCGGCCAGCAGGTCGGCGACCGCGTTGAAGCCGATCGTGATCGTCTTGACCTCGGCGGGATCTCCGCCGGAACCGGCGACGGCCGACCGGAGCACCGCAGTGTCGCTCGGCACTCCGGTGATCCCGACGGTCTTACCCTCGAGCGCCTTGGGCGAGCCGACGTCGGGGGCCGCGATCACCGCGGCGAGCGGACGTTCGACGATCGCCATGATCCCGACGACGTCCTGGCCGCGCTCCCGCGCGATCGCGAGGTCGTGGATGTCGAGGATCGCGAAGTTGACCTTGCCGGTCTCGAGCAGCTTGATCGAGTCGGTCGTGGCCGTCGGAGCGATCACCCGCAGGTGCACGCCGTCCTCGCGGTCGTAGTGGCGGGCGAGCGCCGCGTAGATGCCGGTGTGGACCGCGTTGGGCGTGAAGTCGAGCATCAACGTCGCGTCGCGGACGGGCGCGGGCGCCACCGCGGATGCTGTTTTGGTCGCGGAGGTGGCCGAGGTCGACGAAGACCCGCCCGAGCCGCAGCCGGCCGCGGCGGCGGCCAGGGCGGCAATAAGGCAAGCGCAGACCACCCGTGCACGAATCGCTCCTCGTGGGCGCACAGCGGGCCCAGAATAGGCGGTCCGGTGAGCCCGGGGGGTTCGCTTCGTAGAATGGGCCGCGCGCATGCGTCGCCGTGTCACGTTCAGCCGCAACCTAACGCTGTCGTTGTCGCGGACCTGCCGCTGCTACTGCAAGTACTGCGCGTTCGCGACACACAGGCCGCATCTGCACTCGCCCGAGGAGGTGGTGGCGCTGCTGGACCGGGCTGTGTCGCGCCATCACGTCAAGGAGTTGCTCGTGCTCACGGGCGAAAAGCCCGAAGTCAACGCCGAGGTGGCGCGGCGCCTGCGCGAGTACGGGCACGGGGACTTCACCTCGTACGTGGTGTGGGTGTGCGAGCGAGCGCTCGAGCGTGGGCTGTTGCCGCACACGAACCTGGGCGTGCTGGACCGCGCCGATCTGGCTCGGCTGCGCGACGTCACCGCGTCTCAGGGCCTGATGCTCGAGTCGATCAACCCGGATCTCGTCGTGCACCAGGGGTCCCCGACCAAGAACCCGGCGCTGCGGCTCGAGGCGATCGCCGCGGCGGGAGCGCTGAAGATCCCGTTCACGAGCGGGATCCTCGTCGGGATCGGGGAGACCGAGGACGAGCGGGTCGCGTCGCTCGAGGCGATCGCGGCCCTGCACGAGCGCCACGGGCACATCCAGGAGGTGATCCTCCAGAACTTCGTGCCCCATCAGAGCTACTACGGCCGGGAGCCGGCTCAGATCGCCGGCGCGGCCGCGGACGAATACTGGCGCACCGGGATGTGGGACGGCCCTGACCTCGACGCTCCGGCGTGGGCGTGCGAGGTGACGGTGGAGGAAATGAAGCGTTTGGTCTCAGAGGCGCGTCGGCTGATGCCCGGTGTCGGCATCCAGGTCCCGCCGAATCTGTCCGACTGGTGGCCGGAACTGGTCAGGGCCGGCGCCACCGACCTCGGAGGGCTCAGCGCGAACGGCGATCACATCTCGCCCGAGCATCCGTTCCCATCGCCGACCGAGGTGCGCAAGCGGCTGCGGGCCGACGGCGTCGCGCTGTCGGAGCGGTTGTGCGTGTATCCGGAGTACATCGACCCGGAGTGGATCTCCCGGCCGGTGATGGACGTGATCAAGGCCGAATACTGGTCGTTCATCCCTCGCCGCGGATCCGGGCGGCGCGCATCGGTCGACAGTCGCCGACGACGTGGCGCCAAGGGCGGTGGCGCGCGCCCGCGATGGGCTCGCGCTGACGCCTGACGAGCTGACAGCGCTGTTCGCGGAGACCCGTCCGGAGGTGATCGACGAGATGCGTTGCGCGGCGGACGAGCTCCGGTCCGAGCTCGCCGGCGACACGGTCACGTTCGTCGTCAACCGCAATATCAATGTCTCGAACATCTGCACGGTCGGGTGCGCGTTCTGCGGGTTTGGACAGTCGCGCCGGTCGCCGGACGCCTACGAGCACTCCGAGGAGGAGTTCGTCCGCCGCGTCCACGAGGCGGTGGAGTTCGGCGCCACCGAGATCTGCATGCAGTCGGGGATCCACCCCGACTGGGGGCTCGACGACTACGAGAAGTGGCTGCGGGTCGCGAAGCGGACCGCGCCGGACATCCACATGCACGCGTACTCCCCGATGGAGGTCGCGCACATGTGCGACGTCAGCGGCCTGTCGCCGCGCCACGTGTTCGACCGCCTGCGAGAGGCGGGGCTGGGATCGACCCCCGGCACGGCCGCCGAGATCCTGCACGACGGCGTCCGGGAGCGGATCTCGCCCAACAAGCTGCCGGTGGCACGGTGGGTGGAGATCATCGAAGCGTCCCATGCGGAGGGGATCCGCTCGACCGTCACCGTGATGTTCGGACACGTCGAGGAGCCGTGGGAGCTCGCCGAGCACATGCGCGTCGTGCGCGAGCTCCAGGAGCGCACCGGCGGGTTCACCGAATTCGTGCCGCTGTCGTTCATCCCGTTCCACACGCTGCTCGGGCGCACCCACGGGGTCGAGGAGATCTCGCGCGAGGAGAACCTCAAGCACACCGCGGCGTTCCGTCTCGCGCTCGGGAAGACCGTCCGCAACCTCCAGGCGAGCTGGGTCAAGATGGGCCTCGACGCCGCCACCGAAGCGCTCCACTGCGGCGTCAACGATCTCGGCGGGACGCTGATGGAGGAGTCGATCTCGCGGATGGCCGGCAGCTACCACGGCGTAAAGCTCGAGCCGTCGGATCTCGTCGCGGCCGCGCATCGGGCGGGGCGGCCCGCCGCAGAGCGCACGACGTTGTACGAGATCCGCCGGCGCTACGACGTGCCGGTCGCCGCGGCGTGAGCGTCGACCAGCCGATTGCGGACCGACCGCCGTCGCTGTTCGCGGGCGTCGAGCCGCTCGAGGTGTTCGTCGAGCTGCTCGCGGACATCGACATGCACACCTCGCCGACCGAGTTCTACGACCGCATCTGCGAGGCGATCTGCCGCCTGACGACGATGCGGCGGGCGGCGATCTTCATGGCCGACGCGGCGCGCCGGCGCGTGCGGGCGATCGGCTCCTACGGGATCCCGTTCGAGCAGCTTTCTGGGATCAGGCCGACGCTTGTCAACACCCCGATCGCGCAGCGGGCCCTGCTCGAGGACAAGGTGGTGGTGGTGTCCGAGCGGATCGAGGAGGAGGTACCGCCCGAGTACGCCCAGCTGCTCGGGATCACGACGCTCGTATGCACGCCGCTGAGCGCGGGCGGCTACGCCTACGGGGTGATCTGCGCCGACCGCGGGGGCGGCCGGTTCGAGCTCTCCGACGGCGAGCGCCACCTGCTGTGGACGCTCGGCAAGACCGCCGCGCTCGTCGCCGCGGCCCGCAACGTCACCCGCCAGCAGGAGCGAACGCGGCGGCTCGGCGAGCGGCTCGACCTCGCGCGCGAGATCCACGAGAGCGTGCTCCAGCGGCTGTTCGGGGTCTCATTGGCGCTGGGGGCCGAGCAGCCGCTCGACCGCGCCGAGCGCGAGCGCTGCCGGATCGAGATGCAGGAGGCGCTGAGCGACCTGCGCCGCGCCCTGGAGCGGCCGCTGGCGCCGCTGGCGCCCGAGACGGGCACGACGCTCGCGGCCGAGCTCGACCGCGTCCGGCGATCGCCGGGGTTCGTCGTCGAGGTCGACTGGCATGGCGAGTCGACCGTGCCCGCCGACCTCGAGCCGCTGGCGCAGTCGGTGCTCGCGGAGGCGCTGCGCAACATCGCCAAGCACGCGGATCCCTCGCGCGTCGAGGTCGCGGTCTCGCGCGACCAGGACACGTTCACGCTCGAAGTCCGCAACGACGGCGCCCGCCCGGGAGCCGGCGACCCGGGGATGGGGCTGCGGCTGGCGGCGTTCGAGGCGCTCCAGCAGGGCGGGGCGGTCGAGTTCGGGCCAGTGGACGAGGGTTGGTGGCGGGTGCGACTGGTCGTCTCGCTCCTGCAGGATCAGCGAGACTCGGACGTACTCGAGCCCGAGGAGTTCTGATGGACGATCGCCGGTTGCGCGTGCTCGTCGTCGACGACCACGACGTCGTCCACTGGGGCTTCCGGGTGCTGCTCGGCGAGCAGCCGTGGGTCGAGCGGTTCTTCCAGGCGCGCACCGGGGCCGAGGCGATCGCGCTGGCGCGCACGCACAAGCCGCATGTCGCGCTCGTTGACCTGTTCCTCGCCGAAGAGTCCGGGGCGGAGCTATCGGGCGCGATTCGCGAGGCTTCGCCGGCGACGCGCGTGCTGCTGATCTCGGGCGCCGGCCGGATGTCGCCGGCCGCCGCCCGCGCCGCCGGCGCCTCGGGGTTCGTGTCCAAGGACTGGGAGGCGAGCCGGGTGGCGGCGGCGGTCCGGCGGGTCGGGCTTGGGATGACGACGTTCCCGCCGAAGGCCGAGCAGCCGGAGCCGCTGCTCACCGAGCGCGAACGCGAGGTCCTCGACCTGATCGCGGTCGGCTCGACCAACCGCGAGATCGCCGAGCAGCTGTACCTCTCGCCGCACACGGTCAAGGAGCACACGAGCGCGCTGTACCGCAAGCTACGCGCGCGCAACCGGGCCGAGGCGGTTCGGCGCGCCCAGCGGATCGGGCTGCTCGGTTAGCGACCGCCGGGCATGGACGCCCGGCGGAACGGCCCCACGGATGCCGAGCGGAGCGAGGCCCAGAATCGGCGCTATCGATCTCCGCCCGGGCGCATGAACCGCTCGAGCGCCGGCAGCTTCAAAGCGTGCGGGATGTAGCGGCTGGCGAGCATGCCGACGCGGATCGGCAGTCCGGGGACCACGACGCGCTCGCCGTGGTCGAGGCCGGCGACACCCGCGCGCGCGGCTTGCTCGGCGGAGATCAGCGTTCCCGGCACCACCCGCTCGAACGACTGGCCGCTCGACGTCTCCCATCCGGCGATCTGCCAGAAGTCCGTCTCGACCGGGCCCGGCGCGAGCGCGGTGACCGTCACCCCATGGCCCCGCAGCTCCTGATGGAGCGCCTCGGAGAACGTCAGCACGTACGCCTTGGCGGCCGAGTAGCCCGCCGAGTAGGGCATCGGCTGCATGCCGGCGGTGGAGGCGACGTTGAGGATCGCGCCGCGACCGTGCTCGACCATCGCCGGCGAGAACATCCGCGTGAGCACGACGACCGCCTCGACGAGCACCCTGACCTGCTCGACCTCACGCTCCGGATCGGCTTCGTAGAACGGCCCGCCGGTGGCGAAGCCGGCGTTGTTGACGAGGATCTCGACGTCGAGTCCGAGGTCGGCGATCTGGCCGGGGAGCCGGTCTCGCGGGGCCGCCTTGCCGAGGTCGCACGAGATCGTCTCGGCTCGAACCCCGTGGGCTTCGCTCAGCTCGTCGGCGAGCGCGACCAGCCGCTCCTTGCGCCGGGCGACCAGCACGAGGTTGTGGCCGCGTGCGCCCAGGAGCTTCGCGATCTCGGCGCCGATCCCGGCCGACGCGCCGGTCACGAGTGCCGCAGATGAAGGTGTTGGCTTGGGCAGGCTCAAGGGCTTCAGGGCGCGCCGGGAAAGGGATTTCGGCTCTCCCCCCGAACGGGGGGAAGTCCGCTGAGCGGCTGTATCCGGACACGGATTGCCGCGTAGGGTGATAGCAGAATGGGAGTCACCGCGACCCTGTTTCTCGGCCGGGATCTCGAGCTCGCCGATGCTTGAGTCGGCCGGGATCATCACGCATGCGCGCGGGGCCGCTGAGGCTGCTCCCGGGACGTATGCCCCGGCCCGCCCGGCGGTTCTGTCGGTCGCGGCCGAGGTTCCGTCCGCGCGGGTGACGACCGCTGAGCTCGGCGAGCGCCTCGGCGTCAGCGAAGACTGGATCGTGTCGCGTACCGGCATCCGCGAGCGCCCGGTCGCCGCGCCCGACGATCGGCTGTCGGACTTTGCGGCGCGGGCCGGCCAGCGGGCGCTGAGCCGCGCCGGCGTCGAGCCCTCAGACGTCGACCTGGTCCTGGTGGCGACGCTCACGCAGGACGAGCTGATGCCGAACGCCGCGCCGATCGTCGCGCACGCGATCGGCGCCCACCGCGCCGGCGCAATCGACCTCGGCGCCGCATGCACGGGCTTTCTCTCAGGGCTGTCGCTGGCCGCCGCCCAAATCGAGACCGGACGCGCCGAGAACGTGCTCCTGATCGGCGCGGACTTCACCACCCGGATCGTCGACTGGGACGACAAGCGAACCGCCCCGCTGTTCGGCGACGGCGCCGGCGCCGTCGTAATCGGTCCCGCCGCCGGCGAGCTCGGCTCGATCGGTCCGATCGTGCTGGGTGCCGACGGCTCCGGCGCGCCCGCGATCCACATCGCGCACGAGGACCGCAAGCTGCGGATGGACGGGCCCGAGGTCTACCGCCACGCGGTGGCGCGGATGGGCGAGGCGACGCTCGCGGCCGTCGACTGGGCCGCCCTCACGCTCGAGGACATCGACCTGTTCGTCTACCACCAGGCCAACGGCAGGATTCTGCGGGCGCTCGCGGAAAAGCTTCACCTCCCGTCCGAGCGCGTCGTGGACTGCATCGAGAACCTGGGCAACTCCTCGGCGGCAACCTTGCCGCTCGGTCTCGAGTTCGCCGAACGACAGGGCCGGCTGAAGGCCGGCTCGCGCGTCCTGCTGAGCGCGTTCGGAGCCGGTTTCACCTGGGGCGCGGGCGTGATCGAGTGGGGAGGCCCGGACCATGGGTGAGCCGGGCCGGCAGCGAGACGGATCGGCGCTGGTCACCGGCGCATCGCGCGGGATCGGCGCCGCGATCGCGCGCGCGCTCGCCCGCGACGGCTGGCGCGTTGGCGTCAACTACCGCTCCGACCGCGACGGCGCCGAGGCGGTCGTCGCCGATATCGAGCGCGACGGCGGCCACGCGATCGCGTTGGCGGCGGACGTCTCCGACCCCGGTGCGCCCGACGAGCTGTTCGGGGCGCTCGAGTCGCGTTTCGACGGTCCGGTCCTGGTGCTGGTGAACAATGCCGGGATCAGCCGGGACGACCTCACTCCCTCGCTCGGCGACGAGGAATGGGACTCGGTGCTTCAGACGAACCTGACCGCGGCGTTCAGGCTGACCCGGCGTGCGCTGAAAGCGATGCTGCGCGCTCGCTCGGGGCGGATCGTCAACATCTCCTCGGCCGTCGCGTTGCGCGCCAACCCGGGGCAGGCGAACTACTCCGCCTCGAAGGCCGGGCTGATCGCGCTGACCAAGACCGCTGCGGTCGAGGTCGCGCGCCGCGGCGTGACCGTCAACGCGGTCGCTCCGGGGTTGATCGACACCGAGTTCATCGGGGGGGCCTCGAAGGAGGTCCTCCAGGCCATTCCCGCCCGGCGCGTCGGGACCCCGGACGAGGTCGCGGCCTGCGTTCGCTTCCTGACATCTGATGAGGCCAGCTACGTCACCGGCGCGGTGCTCACCGTGGACGGTGGACTGGCCGCCTAGACCCACGACCAACTGAAAGAGGTACAGACCACATGGCAACCGTCACCGCAGAGCAGGTGGAGGCCCGCGTCGTCGAGACGCTCGCGAGCTTCGGTCCCGAGGCCGACCAGATCACCCGTGAGTCGACGTTCGAAGAGCTCGACATCGACTCGCTCGACCTGGTCGAGCTCGCCCAGGTCGTCGAGGACGACTACGGCGTCGTGCTGAAGGGCGAGGACATGAAGGAGCTCAAGACCGTCGGCGACGCGATCGACCTGATCGTCAGCCGGGCGGACTGAAGCCGGGGCTGTGTGAGCGACACCGATTCAACGGACCGCCCCGTGGATTCAACGGACCGCCCCAGGCGACGTAGGGTCGTGATCACGGGCCTGGGAGCCGTGACGCCGCTCGGCGTCGGTGCCGAGACCCTGTACTCGCGCTGGGCGGCCGGCGATTGCGGGATCCTCGAGGGCGCCGGCGCGTGCACGGACTTCGAGCCCTCAGAGCTGCTGACGGTCAAGGAGATCCGGCGGCTCGACCGGTTCTCGCAGCTCGGGCTTGTCGCCGCCGGCGAGGCGGTCCAGGACGCCGGCTGGGACGGCGACCTCCCGTACGACCCGATGCGGGTCGGATGCATCGTGGCCACCGGAATCGGCGGGATCCAGACGATCGAACTCCAGCACGACGTCCTGCGCGACCGCGGTCCGGCGCGGATGTCACCGCTCGGGATCCCGGCGCAGATGTCGAACGCGGCCGCCGCGGCGGTGTCGATGAAGTTCGGCCTCAAGGGCCAGATGTACAGCGTCGTGTCCGCCTGCTCGAGCGGCGCCCACGCGATCGGGTGCGCGCTTCGGATGATCCAGTACGACGACGCCGAAGCGGTCGTCGTCGGCGGCGCGGAGGCCACGCTGACGCCGTTCGGATTCGGCAGCTTCAACTCGATGCAGGCGCTGTCGCCGACGGGGATCTCACGGCCGTTCGACGCGCGCCGCGACGGCTTCGTGATGGGCGAAGGCGCCGGAGTGCTCGTGCTCGAGGAGGCTTCGGCGGCGGCGGAGCGCGGCGCGACCGTGCTCGGCGAGGTGCTGGGATACGGGTCGACGTCGGATGCTTACCACCTGACCGCACCCGAGCCGAGCGGCGTGGCCGCGACGCGCGCGATTGAGCTCGCGCTTTCGGACGCCCGGATCGGCCCGGACGAAGTCGACTACGTAAACGCGCACGGAACGTCGACGCAGCTCAACGACGCCGCCGAGACGGCGGTCTTGAAGCGAGCGCTGGGCGAGGAGCGCGCGTACAAGATCCCGATCTCCTCGACCAAGTCCGCGATCGGCCACCTGCTCGGAGCGGCCGGCGCCGTCGAGGCGGTCGCCACCGTGAAGACACTGAGCACGCGGGTGATCCCGCCCACCGTCGGCTACGAGGTCCCCGACCCGGACTGCGATCTCGACTACGTCCCCGGCGAGGCCCGCCCGCTGGTCATGTCCAACGGCCATCCGCCCGTCGCGATCTCGAACTCGTTCGCGTTCGGCGGCCACAACGTCGCGCTGGTGTTCAGGGGGCCGGAATCATGAGCGCCACGATCCTCCACGAACCGGCGCGGCGGCTGCATCCGCTCGAGCGGCTCGAGGCGCTGTGCGACCCCGGCAGCGTCCGGGCGCTGCGCTCGCGCGTCGTCCAGCCGCGGCTGGGAGCCCGCGCGGTCGCCGGCGACGGCGTCCTGGGCGCCACCGGGTGCGTCGATGGGCGGCCGATCGCCTGCTACGCCCAGGATGGCTCCTACCTCGGCGGGTCGCTCGGCGAGCGTCACGCCGACACGATCATTCGCGTGCTCCAGACGGCCGAGCGCGCCCGGATCCCGGTCGTCGCGTTCGTCGAGTCCGGCGGCGCGAGGATGCAGGAAGGACAGGCCGCGCTGGCCGGATACGGGCGGATCTTCCGCCACACGGTCGGCCTGACCGGGCTGGTGCCGCAGATCTCGGTGGTTTCGGGAGCGTCGGCCGGCGGTGGCGCGTACTCGCCGGCGCTTACCGACCTGATCATCATGACCGAGGACGCCGCGATGTTCCTCACCGGCCCGGGCGTCGTTCGCGAGGCGCTCGGCGAGGAGATCGACGCGGTCTCGCTCGGCGGCCCGCGCGTGCACGATCACAACGGCGTCTGCCATCTGGTCGAGCGCGACGAGCTCAGCGCGGCTTTGCGAGTCCGCGAGCTGCTCTCGTACCTGCCCTCGTGTGGCGGCGGGACGTTGCCTTTTGGTGAGCCGATCGGCCCGGAGATCGACGACCCGGGAACCGTGGTGCCGTCCGAGCCGAGGCGCTCCTACGACGTGCGCGACGCGCTGGCCGGCATTGTCGACGCGGGCTCGCTGCTCGAGCTGTGCCCGCGCTGGGCCCGGAACGTTGTGACGACGTTCGGACGGATCGAGGGCCGACCCGTTGGCATCGTGGCCAACCAGCCGCATTACCTCGGCGGAGTCCTCGACGCCGAGAGCTCGGAGAAGGCGGCCCGGTTCGTGGGATTCTGCGACTCGTTCGGACTGCCTCTGATCGCGGTCGTGGACACGCCTGGCTTCATGCCCGGCTCCAAGCAGGAGCAGGCCGGCGTGATCAGGCACGGCGCGTCGCTGGTGAGGGCGTTCGCGGCGGCGCGGGTGCCGAAGCTGACGCTGGTCCTGCGCAAGTCCTACGGCGGCGCGTACATCACGATGAACTCGCGCGACCTCGGCGCCGACCTCGTGCTGGCGTGGCCCGAGGCCGAGCTCGGGATCATGAGCGCCCGGGCCGCGGTCGGGGTCGTCAACCGCCGCGAGTTGCGCGCCGCCGGGGACGTCGAGGTCGAGCGGGCGCGGCTGGCCGACGAGTACTTCGACGAGCACCTGCGCGCCGACGCGGCCGCGGCCTCCGGGTTCGTCGACGAGCTGATCGAGCCCGCCGAGACGCGCGAGCGGCTCGCCGGCGCGCTGTGGACGCTCTGCGGCCCTCGGCCGTGACGCCGTCGTGATCCTCGAGGGCAAGAGGCTCGTGATCACCGGCGTGATCACGAAGGACTCGATCGCGTTCCACGCGGCGGCGCGAGCGCTGGAGGAGGGGGCCTCGGTGGTTTTGACGAGCTTCGGGCGGGCCCGGCGGATGACCGAGCGGGCGGCTACGCGGCTGTCGACCGAGGTCGACGTGCTCGAGCTGGACGTGAACAACCCTGACGACCTCTCAGCGCTGACCTCGTCGTTGCGGGAGCGGTGGGGCGACGTCGACGGGGCACTGCACGCGATCGCGTTCGCACCCGAGGACGCTCTGGGGGGGCGGTTCATGACCACTCCGCCGGAAAGCGCCTCGGCGGCGTTTCAGACGAGCGCGTTCTCGCTCAAGGCGCTGGCGGCAGCGTTGGAGCCGCTGATGGAGGCCGGGTCGAGCATCGTCGGGCTCGACTTCGACGCGACCGTGGCATGGCCGATCTACGACTGGATGGGCGTCGCCAAGGCCGCGCTCGAGTCGGTGTCTCGGTATCTGGCGCGCGATCTCGGGCCGCGCGGGATCCGGGTGAACCTGGTCTCCGCAGGCCCGTTGGGCACCGTCGCGGCGCGGGGGATCCCGGGCTTCGAAGGCCTGGCCGCGCTGTGGCAGGCCCAAGCCCCACTCGGGTGGGATATCGAGGATCCGGCGCCTGTTGCCGACACGATCTGCTTCCTGCTGTCGGACTACGCGCGCGCGATCAGCGGCGAGATCGTGCACGTCGACGGCGGCTTCCACGCGGTCGGCGCGCCGGTCCAGGGCTAGCCCCGGCTTCGATCTTTGGACGTTCTGGCGGCGGGCCGGCGTCTAGCCTGGTATGCAGATGGAACGCTGGCTGGAAAATGAGCGATTCGTTCGCGTGTCCGCGCTGCTCGGCGCGATCGCGATCGCGTTCTCGAGCATCCTCGTCAGGCTGAGCCACGCCTCGCCGTCGACCGCCGCGATCTTCCGGTGCGCATTCGCGCTGCCGATCCTGGGCGTTCTGGCGTGGCTCGAGGATCAGCGGTTCGGCGGCCGCACCTGGCCGGAGCGGCGCATCGCGATCGTGGCGGGGGTGTTCTTCGCCGCCGACCTGATCCTCTGGCACCACTCGATCGAAGACGTCGGCGCCGGGCTCGCGACCGTGCTCGCAAACATCCAGGTGGTGATCGTTCCGCTGGTGGCGTGGGCGATCCTGGCCGAGCGGCCGAGCCGGCGCGTGCTCGCGGCGCTCCCGATCGCGCTGCTCGGCGTGCTGCTGATCTCGGGTGTGCTCGAGCACGGCGCCTATGGCCGGGCTCCAGGTCGCGGCGCCGCGTTCGGGCTCGGAGCCGGACTCGCCTATGTCGGCTTCCTGCTGTTGCTGCGGCGCAGCAACACGGACCTGCGTCGCGTCGCGGGACCGCTGTTCGACGCGACCGCGACCGCGACGGTGTGCGCCATCGTCGCCGGCGTGATCATCGGCGACGCCGATCTGGCGCCGGGATGGCCGGGCGTCGGGTGGCTGATCGTGCTCGCGCTGACCTCGCAGGTGATCGGCTGGCTGCTGATCACGACATCGCTCCCGCGCCTGCCCGCGGCGATCACCTCGCTGACGCTGACCGTCCAGCCGGTCGGGTCGGTGGCGCTCGCGGTGCTGATCCTGAGCGAAGCGCCGACGGCGCTTCAGCTCGTCGGGGTCGCGGTCGTGCTGGCAGCCGTGATCACCGCGACGGCGCCCGGCGTGCGGTCGCTACCGGAACAGGTCCTGAAGTTCCGGTCGAATCACCGCGGCCGCACCGGGGCCGTCCTCGGCGCCGACGTGCCGGTCGGCGCCGCGCACGACGATCACCGGTAGCGCGCCGTCCTTGGTCCGGGCGAGGTCCGCGGCCGCGGCGAGCTCGTCCGCGACCGCGATCCACGTGGCCCTGAGCTCGCGCCCGACGGCGTCGGTCCGCCCCCGCCAATCCTCGAGCGGGGTCAGCCCGGCGCAGCCGATCGCGACGTCGACCTGCCCGTGACGCCAGGCGCGGCCGAACGAGTCGGTGATCAGGATTGCGGGAGCGGCGCTTATCAGCTGGCGGATGCGGGCTCGTAGGTTTCGTGCGGACGCGTCCGGGTCGTGGGGGAGCAAGACGAGGGTGTCGTCGCCGGGGACGTTCGACGCGTCCACGCCGGCGTTCGCGCACACGAACCCGTGATGGGTGACGCAGATCATCACGCCGTGAGATGCGCGCAGTACCTCGCGCGACTCGTCGAGGATCACCTGAACGTGCCGCGGATCCTTGCCGAGCGCGTCGGCAAGTTGGCGCGCGCGTGGTCCGGGCTCGACGCCGGCCAGGCGGCGGATCCGGCCCTCTGACTTGGACACCACCTTGTGGGCGACGACCAGCACATCTGTGTCTTTGATTGGGGTTACGCGGGCGTCGGCGATCGCCATTGCCACGAGGTCGGCGAGATCGTCGCCCGGCGCGACCTCCGGGATCCCCTCGATAGCGGTGGCGCTGATCGATCCCACCGCTAGGAGCGGGCTCGCATCAGCTGGTTGAGGATGCCCCGAGTATGGGCGGCTCCGCCACGAGTCTCCGCCAGGCGTTGCTGGAGAGCCTCGAGATCGTCGGGCGTGTCGACATCGAGCGCCAGGGAGGCCACCTCGACGACCTCCGCCGGCACCCCGGCCACGCCGGCGTCGGCCATGTGGCGCCGGCGACTGTCCGGACCGAAGCTCGGCTCCAGCACGTCCGGCGGCGCGAGCAGAAGCGCGTTCGTCCCGGTCCCGTGGCGATCCGGGACGACCAGGGCGGAGCGCTCCTCGGCCGGGTGACCGAGCAGCCCCTCGAGCTCCTTCGGGTCCATCAGCGGGCAGTCCCCGGGCACGAGCAGCACTCGCTCGATCCCGTCCTCGAGTGCGGCTCCGATCCCCTGCTTGGCGGCCCAGTTGTGCCCACGCTCGTCGTCCTCGACGACGATGGCGCCGTAGCCCTGGGCGATCCGCTGAGCGACATGGTCGCCGCTGACGACGATGATCTGCTCGAGCGAGGGCATTCGGCGGAGCGCGACGAGCACGTCGGAGAACATCGAGTCGACGAGCGCGCGCCGGTCGGCGTCGCTCAGCTCGGCCCGAAGCCGCTGCTTGGCCTGCGAGAAACTCTTGATGGGGAGGATCGCGAGCGTCCTCATGGCGCCGGAACGGTACTCAAGGGCCGCGTTTGGGGAGCGGCCGGTCCGTTACCGCAGCGCGAGCGCGAACCGGAGCGCCTCGTCGGCGAGGCGCCGGCGAGCCTCCGGCGTATCCATCAGCACGCCGGTCTCGAGCACGGGCACTCGCTCGGCGCGCGTGTCCGCCACCAGGCCGTCGATCACCTCTCCGTAGTACGCCGCGATCCCGTCGCTCGAAAGCGGACGGCCCGCCCACTCCATGAACGCTTGCGTAGGGCCCTTGAGTACCGCACCGGCGACGAGCGGGCTGACCGCGATCTTTGGGGCCGGGGCGTCGCGGAGCGCGGAGCGCATCCCGGGCACGGCGAGGATCGGAGCGATCGAGATCACGGGATTTGAGGGGCCGATCACGATCGCCTCCGCGGTGGCGAGCGCGTTTTCGGCCTCGGGAGTCAGTCTCGCGTTCTTTGCCCCGCGGAAATCGACATCCTCGATGGGGCCTTGGCCGCCGGCGTTGATCATGAATTCCTGGAACGGCCACCAGCTGTTGCCGGCCATGACCCGGGTGCGGACGGGGGAATCGGTCATCGGGAGGACGCGTCCGGGGGCGCCGACCGCGGCTGAGATCGCTTTGTGAGCATCCGTGAGCCGGGTTCCTTGTCGCAGCATGCGCGCGCGCTCGATCCCGATCGCGAGGTCCTCGTCGCCGAGGTTGAACCACACCTCGACCGACAGGCGCCTCAGGCCCTCCATCACGTGGAACGTGTCGCCGGCGAGGCCCCAGCCGCGCTCGTCGATCCGGTCGGCCAGCCAGAACGTGACCAGGTCCGGGTCGGGCGACACGTACGCGCCGTAGATCTCGATGTCGTCGCCGGTGTTCGCGATCACCACGAGCCGGTCGGATCCGACCACGTCGAGCATGCCGCGCGCGAGCTTGGCGCCGCCGGTCCCGCCGGCGAGGACGACGACCGGCCCGCTCATGGCGTCGTCACGCCGGCGTCCGGCGCGATCGTCTCGGCTCCGCGCGCCGCCCGGGGCGCGCTCAATGTGAGCCCAGGCCGGTGATCCTGATCCCGGCGCGGACCTTGTTGCGCACGTTGATCGAGATGATGAGCGCCGTCAGCTGTTCCATGATCCTGGCCATCTCGAGCGGTCCGCAGTCGACGGCGCGGAGCCCCGGAATCGCCTCGACCAGCTCGGCCAGCCTGGCCTTGTCCTCGCGCTGATCGCCGCAGATGAGGACGTCCTCGTCGAGCTCGTGGTCGAGGTCGGTGAGCAGCGCCGCGCTCACCGTGTGGAAGGCCGACACCACGCGCACGCCTTGCGGTGCCATCTCCTGAGCCTGCTGCGCGGCCGAGCCCTGCCACACGCCGAGGGTCCGCGTGGCCTTACCGCTGACCGCCGCCGCGAGCGGAACGGTGGCGTCGACGACGAGCTGCTCGGGTTGGAGCGTGTTCTTGAGGTTGGTGAGCGTTTCGGACTGGTTGCGGAACGGGACGCTCAGGATGACGATCTCGGCGTCCTTGACCGAGTCGGGGTTCTCGAGTCCGGTGAACGAGCCCTGCGGAACGTGCTCTGATGCGTGTTTTGCCGCTTCCAGTGCGCGGTGGCCGTCGCGCGAACCGATCACGATCGGCACCCCGGCCAGCCCGAGGCGCAGCGCGAGCCCGAAGCCGAGCGCGCCGGTGCCTCCAACGATGCAGACCGGACGGTTTGGCAAGCGCGGGAGTCTATGGGCTAGGGTTTAGAAGTGATGGGGGAGCGGCTGTTGTGAAGATCCTTCGGGGCGCCGTCGTTGTTCTGGCGGCCGGCTGGGCGCTGGTCGTGGGCGCCGCCGGCGCGAGCCGCGTGCCCGCGCAGCCGCTCGCGGTCCAGACTGCTTCCTTGACTCAGGACGGACAGGATCTCGTCTGGCAGGTAGAGCTCACGCAGCCGTTCGCTCCCGGGGGGTTACAGCGCGACCGGCGGTCATTGTGCCTGCTGATCGAGCGGGCTTCGAGCGGAGCGGTGATCTCCCAGGTGTGCCTCGCGGGACCTCGACGCGGCGAACACTCCCCGGCGCTCCTGTACTCGCCGCTTGGGCGAACCGGGCCCGGTCCCGCGGTCGCGATCGACGCGACCGTCACCCGATCGAACGACCGGGAGCTGACGGCGAGCTTCCTGCCCTCGGCGGTCGGGCTGCAGTATCGGTCACTGCGCTGGCAGGTGATCAGCACCGTAACCGCGCCGGGTTGCACTCCCGCGCCGGCACCGGGGAGTACCACGTGCTCGACGTTGTTACCGGCGGCCCCGACGTCGGTCGCGCTCCATACTCCGCACCTGATCGGGTGTGTCGCGACCGGTCCGGATTGGGTGTTCACCGGTCCTCGCAACGTGCACGACATCGCGCTCGCGTTCGACGACGGACCCTGGGACGACCCACCGTCGGTTGACTTCGTCAACGAGCTCGCCCGCCTGCACGTCCCCGCGACGTTCTTCGAGATCGGCGATCAGATCGCGACCTACGACCCGCACGGCACGGTCGAGCGCGAGATGCTTGCCGACGGCGACATGATCGGCGATCACACGTGGACCCATCCGGACATGGTCGCGCTGTCCGCGGCGGAGCAGCGACAGCAGCTCTCGCTGACTGCCGACGCGATCAAAAAGACCACTGGGGGTTTCGAGCCGTGCCTGTTCCGAGCGCCGTACGGCGACGTCGATCCGTCGCTGCTGTCGGTGGCCCGTTCGATGGGGTTCACGACGATCCAGTGGGACATCGACCCGCGCGACTGGGCGCTTCCGGGCGAGAGCGAGATCATCGACAACGTGCTCCAGAACGCCCACAACGGCGGGATCCTTGAGGAGCATTTCGGCGGCGGTCCGCGGTTTGAGACGCTCGACGCGCTACCGGCGCAGGTCGCGGGCCTGCGGGCGCGTGGATATCAATTCGTGACGCTCACGCAGATGCTCGGCTACAAGCTGGTGTATCGCTGAGCCGGCGGGGTGTGTCGCGGACCGGACGCGGATTCCTAGAATCGAGGGCGTGAGCGAGCTTCCAGCCGGCGTTCGAATCCGCGAGGTCGGTCCGCGCGACGGGTTCCAGAACGAGCCGGAGGTCATCCCGACCGCCGACAAAGTCCGGCTGGTCGAGATGCTCGGCGCGACGGGGCTTCGGCGGATCGAGGTCACGAGCTTCGTTCGTCCCGACGTGATCCCGCAGCTCGCCGACGCCGCGGAGGTGCTCTCGTCGGTTTCGATCCCGGACGGCGTCGCCGTCGGGGTTCTGATTCCCAACGAGCGGGGTCTGGAGCGAGCGCTTCAGTGGCGTGATCGGTTCGAGGAGATCAACGGCTTCCTGTCGGCGTCCGAGACCCACAACCAGAAGAACGTCGGTCGCTCGGTTTCGGAGTCGCTGGCCGGGCTGGGGCGCACGTTCGCTCGGGCGCGGTCCGAGGGGTTGCGGTGCGAGGGTGTGATCTCGACCTCGTTCGGGTGTCCGTACGAGGGGCATGTCCCGGTCTCTCGGGTACTCGATGTGGCTGCTGCAATGGCGGACGCAGGCGCCGTGGAGGTTGGGTTCGGCGACACCACGGGGATGGCCAACCCGGTGCAGGTTCGCTCCTTTTTTGAGACGGCGTTCGAACGGTTGCCCGGCGTCGAGCTGACCGCGCACTTCCACAACACCCGCGGCCAAGGTCTGGCGAATGTGCTCGCGGCGCTCGAGGCGGGCGTGGAGAGCTTCGAGTCGAGCTTCGGCGAGCTCGGCGGCTGTCCGGTTCCGGCAGGCGCGACCGGGAACATCGCCACCGAGGATCTCGTCTCGATGCTGCACGAGATGGGGATTTCGACCGGGATCGACCTGGGCTTGCTTCTTGGGGCGTCCCGGGCCGTCCAGGACGTGCTCGGCCGCCCACTGGGCAGCCACGTGCTGCTGGCCGGCCCGGTGGAGTGGGGGGCCGTTCGGTGACCGATCTCGAGCGCGACGATCTCCTCTCGGTGGCGACGGGTCGGGCGCTGTCCGGGGGCCCGGAGCGCCACCGGGAGAAGGCGCTGTCGCAGGGGAAGATGCCGGTGCGCGAACGGGTGGCGAGGCTGTTGGATGCAGGGTCGTTCGCCGAGGAGGGGCTGCTCGCGGGTTGGAGCGAGGATGGGCTCGGCGCCGAGGGAGTCGTAACCGGCGTCGGGACCCTCGGCGGCTTCGCGGTGGCGGTGATGGCAAATGATCCGACCGTCAAGGCTGGGTCGTGGGCGCCTCGGACGGTCGAGAAGATCGTGCGGATCCAGGAACGCGCGCTGTCGTTGCGGATCCCGCTCGTGTATCTGGTCGACTCGGCGGGAGCGCGGATCGACGAGCAGGTGCAGATGTTCCCCGGCCGCCGGCACGCCGGTCGGATCTTCTTCAACCAGGTGCGCCTGTCCGGCGTGGTGCCGCAGGTGTGCGTGCTGTTCGGGCCATCGGCCGCGGGCGGCGCGTACATCCCCGCGTTCTGCGACATCGTGATCATGCGCGACGGCAACGCCTCGATGTATCTCGGGTCGCCGCGCATGGCCGAGATGGTGATCGGCGAGAAGGTCACGCTCGAGGAGATGGGCGGCGCGCGAATGCACACTTCTCGGTCTGGCGTGGGCCATGTGCTGGCGGCGAGCGACGAAGAGGCGATCGAATTCGCGAGGCGGTACCTGAGCTACTTTCCGCCGTCGTTCGTCGGCGAGCCGCCACGCCGCCCCGCCGGCCGAGCCGGCACCGTCGTCATCGGGTGTCCATTCGGGAGCTGATCCCGCCCGATGAAAACAAGCCCTTCGACATGCGCTCGCTGATTGACGCGGTCATTGACGGCGGGTCGTTCTTGGAGATTCATGCGCGGTGGGCGCGAGAGGTGATCGTGGGGTACGCGCGGCTCGACGGTCGCGTGGTCGGGGTCGTCGCCAACCAGCCGAACGTCAAGGGCGGCGTCCTGTTCGTCGACTCCTCCGACAAGGCCGCGCGGTTCATCTGGACCTGCAACGCGTTCAACATCCCGCTGCTGTTCCTGGCCGACGTTCCCGGGTTCATGATCGGCACCCAGGTCGAGCGCGAGGGGATCATCCGCCACGGCGCGAAGATGATCAGCGCGGTGTCGGAGGCGAACGTGCCGAAGATCTCGGTGATCGTGCGAAAGTCGTACGGCGCCGGCCTGTACGCGATGGCCGGGCCGGCGTTCGACCCGGATTGCTGCATCGCGCTCCCCACCGCGTCAATCGCGGTGATGGGTCCTTCCGCCGCGATCAACGCGGTCTATTACAACCAGCTTCAGGCGATCTCCGACGAGGCCGAGCGCGCCGCGAAGACCGAGGAGCTGCGGCGCGAGTACGCCGAGGACATCGACATCCTGCACCTCGCCTCGGAGCTGGTGATCGACGCCGTGATCCAGCCCGAGGATCTCCGTTCGGAGCTGATCCGCCGGTTCGCGCTCGTAGCCGGCAAGCATCGGGAGTGGCCGGACAAGCGCAATCCGGTCACGCCGGTGTAGCGGTCGTCGCTTCCGGTGCCGTCGCGCTTGTGAGCGAAGCATCGATGGAGGGGCGATGGCCGCATCCGGGCCGACGATCGCGCCCGGTTTTTCCGATAGAACCCGGTTGGATGACTGCGAACGATGAGCGCGAGCTGCTCGCGGTGGCGCGAGAGGCGGCCGAGGCCGCGGCGAGCGAGCTGCGGGCGCGCTTTGGCGAGCGCGCCCGTGGCGTACGGACCAAGAGCGGCCCGACGGACCTCGTCTCCGACGCCGATTTCGCCGCCGAGTCCGCGATCCGGTCGGTGCTCGGCGCTCGGCGTCCGGGCGACGCGATCCTGGGGGAGGAGGGCGGCGAGACCGGCGACGGGGAGCTCCGCTGGGTCGTCGACCCGCTCGACGGGACGATCAACTACCTGTACCGCATTCCCGTCTTCGCGGTCAGCATCGCTTGTGAGTCGGCCGAGGGCACTGTGGCGGGGGTCGTGCTCGACCCGATCGCGCAGGAGTGCTTCGAGGCGACGCGGTCCGGCCAGCCGATGCTGAACGGCGAGCCGATCCGCCGGGACGGCCGCGCCGAATCGCTCGATCTCACGATGGTCGCCACCGGCTTCAACTACGACGCGGCCGTCCGAGCCCGCCAGGCCGAGGTGGTGCGTCGGCTGCTGCCGCGCGTCCGCGACATCCGGCGCGTCGGCGCGGCCGCGCTCGATCTGTGCTGGTGCGCCGTCGGACGCTACGACGCCTACTTCGAGCGGGGCCTCAACCCCTGGGACGTGGCCGCCGGCAGCCTGATCGCATCTCGCGCCGGCCTGACCGTCCGGGACCTTGCCGCGGCCGAGGGGGTGCCGGCGGGGACACTGGCGGCGCCGGCGGCGCTGATCGATGAGCTGCTCGCGCTGATCGCGTCGTAGGCGGCTGATGCTGATTCGGGCCAGGCGCGGCGCCGTGCCGGCCGGGCTCGAGCCGCACGTCGCTGGCCGACCCCAGCCAGCGGCCGCCGGCGGCGACGCGACTCCGCGGCTCGCCGCGGCGCGGCTCCGCCCCCATTGCCGCGGGACTAAACTGCCGCCGAGCGCGGCGGTGGCGCAATCGGTTGACGCGGTGCCCTCAAAAGGCACTGTCCTTCGGGACGTGTGGGTTCGAGTCCCACCCGCCGCACTAAGCGACGGGCGAATTCAGGCCGGCGCGGGCTGGGGCGGAGGCGAGGAATCGGGCGGGTTGTAACCCCGCCGGCGCGCCTCCTCAATCGGGACTTCCTGCTCCACGTTCCAGCCCTGCGCGAACGCCCGCATTGCGAACACGATCAGCAGCACCTGCACGGGAATCAGCAGCAGCGTGATCGTCCCGAGCGTGTCGGCGCTGAGTCCGTTGCCGCCGAACAGCGACTGCGCCGGCGCGAACCCGGCGTGGCTGCGATCGAACCAGCTCGTCCCCGACAGGCCGAAGCCGGCGACGACGGCGATCATGAGCAGCAGGATGGCCAGGCCGGCGGCAATCGGAAGCATCCCCCGGGCCCATCGGACCCAGATGTAGAAGGCGACGATCAGATACGCGATGCACCAGATGAAGTTGAGCGGCTTCATTCCCTCGAGCTGCGACCAGCCGCCGATCGTCACGATCAACAGCATCCCCACCGACACCAGCAGGATCAGGGCCACGATCGTTTTCATCAGCTTGCTCGAGGCCTTCTCCCGGTTCGGATACACGACCGCATAGCCGGGAGTCAAAGTCCGGTGCTGGGCCACGTGCGGACCTTACAAACTGGGTTGGCGACGCGCGGCGGCTCCGTCGTCCCGTGACCCGGGCGCGCCGGCGCCGGAATGGGAGAGCGAGAGCCTAGAATCGCGCCCTGTCTAGCGGGCGTGATGGAACGGTAGACATGCCGGCTTTAGGTGCCGGTGGGCGCAGGCCCGTGTGGGTTCGAATCCCTCCGCCCGCATTGCTTGCTTCTCGTCGTGAAAGCTTGTCGGGCTACGTTCTGGGCCCGACCACTTCCTCGAGGATCGCGACGCTTTTGCGATGAGAGATCGAGAGATTGCGTGATTTGACTGCGTCACGCGGACCCCGAGAAGCTCGCAGTGCTCGATGAAGATCGGAACCGGTTGACGACCCGACAGCCGTCCGAATGGACGAGCCCCCGAAGTAACGCTCCCGGCGAGGCGCGCGTGAGCGCGAGCTGCCAGTCCTGAAGCACAATCGAGCGAAGATGTTTCCGCCCGGTTCCGTGCTGCGGAAACGCCCGAAGCACTGCAGGATGGCTGATGCAGAGGACGGCGGATTCTCCGACCGAAGAGGGATGCACACGAGGAGACCGCCCAGGAAACGTAGTCATCGCCGCGAGGATCTCGTCCGAGATGCCGGGATACCGGCGATCGTTGACAATCTGCAGCCATACGCCCTTCTGTACGCAGACAGTTCCGTGCCCGAGGTAGACGCCGGGGAGATAGCAATAGGCGACGGCATCTCGAACCGACCATCCCGCCGCGAGCAGATTGCGCCGAACGGTCAATGGTGGATTGTTCGCGAGTCTCCAGTTGCGCACGGTCCCGCGCGTGACGCCCGTGTGCCGCGCGATCTCGTAGTCGCTCAGACCTTTGCCAAGGAGCGCGATTACCGCCGTGTACTTGCGATGTCATACGCCATCGTGCGAACATACGTTCGCGTCGAGTTCGGACGGATGATACGTCGGACCGGGTACCATCGCGGGCACCACAGGGGAGTGAGTTAGCGGTCATTCGCTCGGTCTCCAAAACCGAGAACCCGGGTTCGAATCCCGGCTCCCCTGCTTGAAGTCCCATACGGTCTACCGGACCTTCAACACTCGAGAGCGCCGCGAATTCGTGCGGATCACCGAGGACGTGGCGGAGGCGGTCCGCGACGCCGGCATCGGTGAGGGGATGGCGCTGATCTGCGCGATGCACATCACCGCGGCGGTGTGGATCAACGACGACGAGCCGGGGCTGCAGGCCGACGTGCTCGAATGGCTCGACAAGGTGGCGCCGCCGAGCTGGAAGGAGCCGGACGGCGAGGTCGCGAGGGAGCTGCTTCCGAATCCGGGGAACTACCGCCACCACCGGGGCGGGGAGGACAACGGCGACGCTCACCTGAAGAACCTGCTCGTCCACCATCAGGTGATCGTTCCGGTCACCGACGGGAAGCTCGATCTGGGGCCGTGGCAGCAGATCTTCTATTGCGAATTCGACGGCCGGAGGCCGAAACGGCTCGTGATCAAGGTGCTCGGCGAGTGACGGTCGCGCCCTCGCGAGTCTTTGTCGATGGTGCGCTCGAGGGGCGAGCGGCGATCGTCACCGGTGGCGGGACGAACCTCGGAAAGGCGGTGGACATCCGCGAGCAGGCCGGGGCCGAGCAGATCATCGAGACGGCCTCGGCAGGCTCGAGGAGCACGGCTGGCTGATCGGACTGCTGGCTGCTCCGTTAGGCGCGACGCTGTCTGGCTCGGTTGTCACGCTCGATGGCGCGCTGGGAACCGGACCGGTCCGTGGCCGCCGACCGGGCTGACCGGGGACGGTGAGGTCCCGACCGAGGAGCGCCGGCCCGCCGCCTGATCCAGCGCCCGGCTACCATCTGCGCACATCGCGGGCGAGGTGTTAACGGCTGCACGGGAGCCTTCCAAGCTCTAGGAACGGGTTCGAGTCCCGTCGCCCGCTCTCGCCGTTCGGCGTAAACTCAACCGATCCACGGGGAGTAGCGCAGTCTGGTAGCGCACCCGGCTGGGGGCCGGGCGGTCGCAGGTTCAAATCCTGTCTCCCCGATTGGAAGGAAAAGCCTGCTCACGAGGGGTTTTCTCTTCCGGGTGGTCCAACGTCTGAAGTCTCCGTGTACCATCCATGTACTGTTCTCGGGGATCCGACTTTAGGCCAGTCAGCTTGAACTTCATCGACAGCGGCCGATGATCCAAATACGATGCCCCGCGCGGACGCCGTGGCTACGCTTGCTGTATTGATGCCGCAGCCGAACATGCAGAGATCCGAACGATCGACACCTCGCCAAAGTGGTTCACCGAGGTCGAGCTCAACTTGCGCGATCGCTGGACTGAGTCCACGATCCAGTATGCGCCGATGCTGACGTACGACGACTCGATGTTCACGCGGGTCGAGATCGATCCGCGCGCGCCGGCCGCTATTCCTGAACCCACTCCTGGCGCGTAATCGTCACCTGGACCCGCCCGAACTCGACCACGTCGCGGAAGGGCTGTTCGCGCAGCGGTTCCCAGACGCGATCTATGTGGATGTCCCTGGGCTGTGCAAGGTCGCGACGCTCGACGAAATCGATGCGCAGGGCTGGAGCCTCAATCCGGGCAGGTACGTTGGCACTGAGGTTGAGGACCTCGACGACGAGGTCTTCGAGGAGAAGCTCGCCGCCGCACACCTCGAGCAGTTCGAGACGATCCATCCGTTCCTCGACGGCAACGGACGACTCGGGCGGTTGCTGCTCGTGTTCTTCCTGATCGTCCACGGGCGCCTGGGCGCGCCGCTGCTGTATCTCAGCTCCTACCTCGAGCGCGAGCGTCGCGCTTACTACCGAGGGCTACAGACGATTCAAGAGACCGGGAATCCCGTCCCGTGGTTCGAGCTGTTCCTGACCGCGGTCGAGGTCGAGGCACGCGACGCGGTGGCGCGGGCGCAGCAGATCATCGAGCTCCAGCAGCGATATCGTCAGGCGGCTACAACAATGGGCACGGCGAACGGCCTCGCCCTGGTCGATCTGATCTGCGCGAACCCGCTCGTGACGACGCGGCTGGTGGAGGAACGGCTCGGGGTCAGCCGGCCGACGGCGCTGCGGTTGCTGTGCGGGCTTGAGCAGCGTGGAGTGCTGAGCGAGGCGGAAGTCGGTGCCCGAGGGCAGCGACGATACGCTGCGCGGGAGCTGATGGCGGTGCTGGTGAATGAGGAGGACGGAGCGCGGTGAGCGAATGGGCTGACGCCGAGCTGGGTGATCTGCTCACGCTCCGCCTGAGGCGGCGGGTAGCCTCCGCGGCCCGGCCGTCAAGGGCGCCGCTTCGCGGCTCGCTTCGCTCGGCCCTGTCGGGCCGCCCTTGACTGCCCGTCCGCTCCGGCTATTTGGCAATGATCGGTCCGCGGCGCGGACCATCGGATTCTGGCGTCCGGATTACGTCTCCGGATCATGCATCGGACGGGCCAATGCAGGGCCGCAGCACTTCTTGTACTTGCGTCCTGAGCCGCACCAGCACCGCTCGTTGCGCCCGGGCGGCCACGGGATCACTTCGCCATCGGCGGTGACATGCCTCGCGTAGGCGGCGCGTGCTTCCTCGGGGTCCTCGTCATGCTCGGAGCACCACGTCACGAAGTCGCCGACGATGATCGGGGCGATTGCGCGAATCGGTACGCCCTGGCCGCGCATCCATTTGATGTTGCCGTCGAGACGCGAGCAGTAGTCGCTGTGGGGCACGTCCGCCCAGTCCTCGGCGAGGCTGGGCCAGCGGCGGATCGCCTCCTCGTACTCTCCCGACGGAAACCAGGCGAGCGACACGGCGATGTCCTCACGCAGGGGTTCGTCCACCCGCGGCGGGTCTCGAAGCACCGGGACCGAGTTCATGAACTTGGTCAGCTGCGCCTGTCGCCGCCTCCCCGCGCTCTCGTCCGATCGCCACTCTTCCAGGAACGGATCAACGCGATGTTCGAGCTCATCGAGGTCGCGACCGAGAGCCTCGAGACTCTTGCGGCGGAAGTGGGAGAGCTGGTCGATGATCCCCTCGGGATCGTCGATCCGCATCGCGAGCTCGATGCCCTCACCCAGCCAGGCGACGGCGAGCTCGTGCTCGCCGATCTCGTTGTACGACAGGCCCGCTGCGTTGTAGAGCCAGACGTCGTCCGGATCCGAGGCCTTCAAGTCGGCCCAGATCGCAGCGGCCTCCTCGTGTCGCCCCGCCCGGAGGTGGAACTCGGCGATATCGGATCGCGGGTGCGGCTTCCCACCCCAACCGAGCTCGATCGCGCGTTCAAGCAACGCGATGGCGTCGTCGTGGCGACCCTGCCGGTCGTACTCGCGAGCGAGATCGGCGTAGCACTCAGGCATCCAGAGCCCGCCCGTGTCCGGGAGATCGACCAGCTCGGCGAGGATCGCCCGTGCCACGTCGAGGTCGCCGTCCTTCAAAGCCTGCTCGAAGGTCATGCCGACTGAAATACCGCACGGAGCGGCGGAACGTCGCCGGGTTCTCGCAATTTGCGCACGCGAATACGCCGCGCCGCCGATCGCTGTGCGACTCTGGCGACGATGACCGTCATCGACGTCCCCGAACCGCGCACTGGAGCTCCGGAGGAGCTGGCAGCCGCCGCCACGGCTCCCGCCCGCTGGCTGCTGGAGATGGCGAGCGCCGACGGTGTCCCGCTGACCCAGACGAACGCGCTCGCCAGATCGATCGTGCGCGAGATGGCCGGGCGCTGGCCCGATTGGTGGAACGCCGAGCTGTTCGGACCGCCGCACCGGGAGTGGGACATGCCGCTGATCGGAGCGCTTCACGAAGGGCTCAAGCGCCGCCGGCTCGTTCGCCGGCGCGCGCGCAAGCTCCTCATCACTGCCCGAGGACGGAAGCTCGCGGCGGACCCGATTGCGCTCCTCTACGACCTTGGGTTGGACCTCGGCGGCGGTGACCCTTTTACGGCGATGGTCGCCAACATAGTCGTCGAGGAGCTCGAGGAGAACGCACCGTGCACCCGTGAGCAGCTCGTCAGGCCGGCGCACGAGGCGGCGCAATGGGGCTGGCGTGGGCCCGACGGGGGGCCACCGAGCGAGCAGGGAGTCTCCTGGGTCGTAGGGGACGTCCTCTGCCGAGGCGAGGCGTACGGGCTGGTCGACCACCAGCCCGACGCTGCCGAGCCAAAGAGCTGGCGTACGTTGATCTCGCTCAGTCCGGCCGGCAGGATGGTGCTCGGGCGACACCGGACCGATGTAACCGGCCGCGACGTGTTCGTGTTCGACGCGGAATTGCTCAACGTCGACGGCGTCAGCGCCAGGGTCGCGATCGCCGGGCACGAACACCTCACGGCGCTGCACGACGCGATCCAGCAGGCGTTCAACTGGGAGAACGATCACCTTTACTCGTTCTGGCTCGACGGCCAGTTCTGGGGCGACGCGGCCGCTGAGCGCGTCATCCCGGGCGCTCCGGATACCGACAGCAAGACCGCGAACGTGCCTGTCGACGAACTCCGCCTCAAGATCGGAGCCAGGCTCGCGTACGTCTTCGACTACGGCGACGAATGGCGCGTGCTGCTCACGCTGCGCGAACGAATCCACCGCTCCGACGCGATCCCGCGAGTGCGCCCGCGACGAGGAACGGCGCCGCCTCAATACCCGCCGCTGGAAGACGAGTAGTCGCAGCGCCACGACGCGAGCAGTCTGATCGGACATATGACTGGGCTGGAACGGACACATGCCTGGTCTACAATGGACTCATGACGGACTTGGCCCTCTTGGCTCGTGAGGTAGGCGTGCATGAACGCACGCTCCGCCGTGCGGTAGCGGAAGGCAGCCTTCGTGCGGCTCGGCCATCGCCGCGGACGCTGGACATCTCGTTGTCCGAGCGGGAGTACGTGCGGCGCTCGTGGAAGCTGCTCTCGGCTCTGAGGGCAGCGCTCCGTACTGAGCACAACGTTCGCTTCGCCCTGCTGTTCGGGTCGGTGGCCAGAGGTACCGCGGCCCCCGGCAGCGACGTCGACGTGCTCGTGGCTCTGCGTGATCCAGACCTAGAGCGGGTCGTCGAACTGAGCGCCAAACTCACCGCCGCGACAGGACGGCGAGTGGACGTCGTCCGGCTCCAGGATGCAGAGGGCGAATCGTCGTTCCTCGCCGACGTGATCGCCGACGGGCGGGTGCTCGTCGACCGCGAGGGGCTCTGGCCACAACTTCGCGGCCGGGAGCCGAGCCTGCGGCGAGCGGGTCGGCAGAGACACGCGAAGCGCACCGACGCCGCGCTCGCCGGCCTTGACCGCATGCTGGCGCGGTGACGATGCCGGATTCCGACGCCAGGCCGGTGGACACGAAGCGCTGGCGTCTTGCGATCGTCCGCCACCTGGAGGATCTCCCGCGCCAGTACGCAGCCCTGGAGCACGCGATGGCGAGCTTCGGCGAGGACTTCGACCTCCAGCAGTTCAAGGCGGCCTACAACACTGCCGAGGACATGGACGCCTACAACCGCGTGCAGGCGGTCGAGCGAGCTCTCGGGCGCGTCCAGAACTACGTGGGCGAGCTCGCCGAAGCCGGCGTCAAGCTCGCGGGGCTGCCGAGACCAGCGGACACCCATCGATCGCCGACGGAGATCGCGTTCGAAGCGATGCGCGACGCCAAGGTCATCAGCACGAGCCTCTGCCGGCGCCTGGTCCAGGCCCAGAACGCCAGGACTCGGATCGAGCACAGCTATGTGCAGACGCCGGCCGGTGACGCGCATCGCGCCGCGATCCTCGTGCGGGACACGGCTCGCGACTTCATCGGCGCCTACCGGGACTGGATCGAGCCGTACCTCGCAGAACCGGAGCGCTGACCGGGCGCGAGGCGCCCGGCGTCACCCGAACGCCCGATCGACGGCGTCGGCCTCCTGGTCGCTCGGCTGGTAGTGCGCGTAGATCTGCGTCGTCTTCGAATCAGCGTGGCCCATCCAGTGCTGGAGGGTTCGCATCGGCGTGCCGGCGGCCGCCATCCGCGTACCGAACGTGTGGCGCAGTTCGTGGAACGTGATGCGGTGGACGCCGGCGCAGTCGATCGCCTGCTTGAAACGGCGGACGAGCTTCGAGCGGTCGAGAGGCTTGCCGGTCTCGGGGTGGCAGAAGACGAGATCCCGGTCTCGCGAATACACCGACGTCGCGCGCAGCGAGCGGAGGGCGTCCGCGACCCGCTCGGCAATCGGGACCGATCGGCCGGAGCCAGCCGACTTCGGATCGCCGAACTCGCCGCGGACGTATGGCGACACGACGCGGACCTTGCGCGCGTCGAAGTCGACGTCGCGCCAGCGCAGCCCGAGCAGCTCGCCCTGGCGCAGCCCGGTCATCGCCGCCGTCAAGTACAGCGTCGGCTCGATCCGGCCGAACGCGTCGTCGGGGTAGGACGCCGCGAGGAGCTGCTCGAGCTCCGATTGCTCGAGGAACTGGATCGCGCGTCTCGGTCTTCTTCAACGTCGGCCGATCGGCGAGCTTGACCGGGTTCGACGAGCACCAGCGCTTCCGCAGCCCCAGGTCGAAGATCGAGTGCATCGTGTTGACGTGGTTGCGGACGGTCTTGATCGCGAGCGTCCGCCGCTTCGCCAACACGTAGCGCTCGATCTCCTCGGACCGCACACGGTCGAGCGTCTTGCCGGCGAAGAACGGCGCGATGTGGTTCCGCAGATCCGATGCGACGGTGAGCCGGTGCGACTTGCGCCGGCCCTTCAGCTCGAGCCGCTGGCAGAACTCGGCGCCGGCCTGCTCCATCGTGACGCGCTCGGCGCTCGGCGCCGAGCGCGGTGCGTCGACTTCGCGCAACCGCCGCAGCACCTTCTCGGCTTGGGCCTTCGTCAGCCCATCGGCACGCCCCTCGGTCCGAACGTCCCCGACCTTTCGCTGCACGCGGCGGCCGTCGGGCCCGTACCACGAGCCGATCCACGAGCGGCCCACCACCCGCAGCGTTCCGGTGCCATAGGCTCGGCGAGCCATCGGGCGACCGCCCACACCCGGGCCGGGAGGCTCTCCGTGTACCGTTCATGTTCCATTTTGACCTGATCGTACCTGAGAAAAGGCCCGTAAAGCCGCACAATCAGATCAAACAAAGACGCACGAGTGCCGGCTGGGGGCCGGGCGGCCGCAGGTTGAGCGGCTGCTGGTGCGCCTGGGGGTGTTGCGGTGCGGGACGTGCGCGGTCGCGGATGGTGATCAACTCCGACGGCGGCAGCTACCGGTGCGGCGACACGAGCGCGAACCGGTGCCGGCGGCGAGCGGCGGTCAAGGCCGACCGGGTCGAGGGGGATGGTGCTGGACGCGGTCCGGGCGTACTCGGCCGCGGCCGACCCGCACCCAGGCGCGCGCGCAGGCGGCAGATCCGGGAGGCGGACGAGGCGATCGAGCGCGCCAGCGCGGGTCTTGATGACACGATCCGGCAGCTCGGCGCGCTTGGCTTGTTGGGCCGACGTTTGAGCCAGGAGACCTAGGAGAAACTCGCCAAGACCCTCGATGATGCGCACGCCGTCCGGGCCCGACTCGGCGATGGGGGCGACAGCGATGTCATCGGTCCTGACGAGATCGACAGGCTCCGCGAACCGGCGAAGCGCTTATGGGCGTGGCGACGGCTGATCACCGACACCGTCGAGTCGGTCACGGTTGCGCCGGCGATGACCGCCGATGGACGGCCCAGTCGCCTCTGGGACCCTCGCGGGATCAACATCAGGTTCCTCGGCCAGCATCCATGAGAACGCCGCCCGCAGCGACTTCTCGCGCGTCCGTTGACACCCTCCGGGTCCTACGACTCGCACAACTCCCTCGACCGTCGCGGAGTCCGACATCGTCGTCGGGCGCGACTCCGCAACCGAACGAGAAGCAGCAGAACGAGATCGGCGTCGTCGGCCGTGCGAGATTCGTCCGTCGGGGAGGCGCGACGCCGCGAGCCTGCGGTCGTCTGTCAGCAGCCGCCGGTCGTGGGGAGCACACAGTTCGGTGGTCGCCGACAGTCACGGCCACGGGGTCGACGCGACTATCGGAACCGTGGCGAACCAGCAGCCCGATGCCCTACGAAAGCAGACGTCCTGTGTCATCCATGAAGGGCCGGGTGTTGTCAAGGCGGCCGTTCGATGTCTTTGACTTTCGGATGCGTGCAAATGGTTGCGGTGAGGCATGGATCGCCTGTCGTTGATTGGGGTTTTGGGGCTTTGCCCCGGATTGGTTGCCTAGTTGCCGGGCGAGCCCGGCCGGGTCAAGCGCCGTGGTTTGCGGGCGTGGGTGATCGGCGCCGGCTGTGGGCGCTTGACGCGGGCGGGTGAGTCTGGCAGGGAGGGTGGTGGTGGTCATGGTGCTCTGGGGGTTGGGCGCCGGTTCGCTGACTGCGTTCCGGCTTGGGAGGAGGCTCCAGTCATCCATCCGGTCGCGCGGGGCGGACCAGAGTGTCGTGCGGTGCTCGGGGGCTCAATCAACCTCACGGCCGTCCAGCTCGAGTTGGAGAAGGAGGCCAGACACAGGAGCGAGCTCGCCCGAGCATGCACCTCGCGCCCTGCGTGAGCGCAAGTCTGGTGTGAGCTGGCGTTGGTCATGCGGCCTCGGCCAGCTCCTGCCGTCGTGGTCGTCGATGTGACTGGTGTTTGAGGCAGCGGATCTCGCCGTCGCGCAGCCCGTAGTAGCAGAGGGTGAGGATCTGGCGGGCGACCGCGACCTTGGCGATGTTGCGCCCGCGGCGTTTGGCGATCCGCTCGAACTTGGCGCGCAGCGGACCGCCGCCGGTGGGGATCTTCTGCGCGGCCTCGGTCAGCGCCCACCGCAGCGCCGGCGAGCCTTGGTGGGAGATGTGCCCGAGGCGGGCTTTGCCGTCGGAGCTGCGGACGGTCGGCGCGAGCCCCGCCCACGCGCACAGATGCCGGGCGGTCGGGAAGCGGGTGACATCGCCGACCTCGGCGATGATCAGCATCGCGGTGTAGCGCCCGACGCCGGGGAGCTGGCAGAGCACGGGCACGCGCTCGTCGGTCTTGGCGCGCGCGTCGATCTCGCGGGTGGTGGCGGTGATCTCGCGGTCGAAGTCACCGATCAGCGACATCAGGCTGTCCAGCCGCCGGCGGGATCCTTCGGGCAGCTCCAGGCCCGGCGAGGAACTCCCGGCCGGCCTTGCCGAACAGGTCGGCGTGCTCGTGCTGGATGCCCTGGCGGGCCAGCAGCGCGTGCACGCGGTTCTTGACCGCGGTGCGCATCCTGGTCAGCACCGCGCGGTGGCGCAGCAGCTCGCGCAGGTCGCGCAGCTCGGGCGGGGCGATGTACGCCTCGGGCAACAGCCCGGTGCGCAGCAGATGCGCGAGCGTCTTGGCGTCGACCGCGTCGGTCTTCACGCGCGCGGCAGCGATCGCCTGCGTGCGCAACGGGTGGGCGAGGTGCACGTCGTAGCCGGCCTCCTCGAGCAGGTCGGCCAGCCACTCCCAGCCGTAGGTCGCCTCGAGCGCCACGTGCGTCCCGTCCGGGTCGCCGAGCAGCTCCCGGAACGTATCCCGGTCGTTGACGATCCGCCGCGAGAGCGCAAGCTCTCCGTGCTCGTCGATGATCGCGATCTGCGAGCGCCGGCGGTGCAGGTCGATGCCGACCCAGCGCGTTAGGGTTACTCACGGTCGGTCCTCCTCTCGAATTGTCCGGCCGCGCGGGCGTCAATCCGCGCGGTCTCGAACGCTTGCAGTTCGGGGCGGAGGGCCGACTTCCTGCCGCCCGGCCGGCGCACGCCGCCCGGGCCGCCGGAGCCCGCCCGGCCCTTCATGACATCAACCCCCGAGCGCGGTAGCGGACGCCGGCTTGCCGTCAAGCGCTTCGCGCTCGGCCCTGCGGGCCGCCCGTTGGGTGACGGCGGCGCCGGCCATCCGCTGGGTGGCGGCTGATGTCGGGCCGGGGGCCCGAAGGTGTGGGAATTGTGACAGTGACCTGGCGCTGCAGTGCGTGGTGGCGGGCGGGGTCATATGGCACGCGCGTCTTGCCAGCACTGCCACACGATGCGACACCAGGCCCGTCCGAGGGTGCGAAGCGCGCGGGGGTGGTCGTGGCCGCGCGCGCGAGCGGAGGCGTAGCACGTCGTGCGCCCAGGGGTGCCAGTGGCGGGTGCTGTCCGCCAGCGTGCAGAACGCGCCGCGCAGACGCTTGTTGCAGCCCCAGCGAAAGCACGGCGGCCTTGCGTTTGCCCGACTCGATCGCGACCGCGGCCTGGCCGGCGTCGCCGGCCAGCGCGTCACGGAGGGGTAGCGGGCGCGGCAGTCGCCGATCTCGGCGAGCAGCTCCGCGGCGCGTGATCACGCGTCGCCTTTGAACAGCGACAGAAAGATCGCGCCGTCGGGATGCTCGCGGATCGCGATCGCGATCTGACGCTCGAGCTCCTTGATCTGCGCGTTCAGCGTCTTGATCGTCGCGACGAATGTCAGCACGAGCTGTCGGCGGGTGCGTCAGCTCGAGCTCGCCGACGCGACCGTGTGCGCGCGCCGGAGCTTGGCAAGCAGCTGGGCGGGCTTCTGCCGGCCGCTGTAGCGCTCGCGGGCCAGGAACGCCGCGAGGCGCGCCTCGCCCAGCCCGCGCGCGTCGGCCGGGCTTGGGTAGCGCCCCAGGAACGCCAGCGAGATCCGGCTGTCCAGATCGCTGAACAGGTCGAAGCGGTCCGGGCCAGAACCGCTCAAGCTCCGCCCGTAGCTGGTTGGTCAGCGCCGTCCGCGTGCCAACCAGATCCTCGCGTGCCCGGGTCAGCGCCCGCAGCGCCTTGGTCCGGTCGCTATCGGGCTCCAGCACCCGGAAGCGGTGATGATCGGTGCGGGCCAGCTCGCACAGCACGAACGCGTCAAAGCGATCGGACTTCCCGCCCGAGACGCGAAACCGATCGCGCGCCGCCGCCACCTGGTTGGGATGCAAGGCCAGCACCCGCAACCCCGCGTCCAGCAACCGCTCCACCAGCAGTCCGTCCGGTCGCTCGACCGCGACCAGCTCAACCTTCAACCGCACCAGCTGCCGGCACAACGACCGCAGCCCCTGCTCGTCGTGCGCGAACGTGGCCGCCAGCAGCTCCTCGCCCGCCGCATCCGCGACGCGCACATCGTGCTTCTCCGACGCCCAATCAACCCCGGCGTAACTTTCCATCCGTAACTACCTCTCTGGTCAGGACAACTTCGACAGTGCCCCGACCAAGAGGTACCGTTGCGGATGCTCATAGACAGGCCCTCAACCGGGGCTACGTCCTGTTGCCGCTTCGCGGCACCTCACCTCCGCCGGGAGGGGCTGGTCTGCTTTCGGCCCTCGCACGGGCAAGCAGCGCTGGCCCTCTCCCGACGGCGGTCGAGGCAACAACAGGATGACCTATGAGCAGCGCGGCGTCTGACGTCAGCCTCGCGCCGTTCGGCTCGCGCATCATCCCGGCAATGCACCGGTCCACCACGCGCGGCAAGACAGCTGAGTGCGTGGCGAAGCGCAAGCCAGCCTCGACGGTCTCAGACGAGCAGAGCCATCGTCAGCCGTCGGCGGGTGCTAGCCGGCCGACAGGCCTGTAGCTAACGTCGTCGACTGACGTGGTTTCCGCGCAAAGTAGGGCGGCGACCGAGCAGGGAGAGCAGGGCTGCCGCTCCTGGTCTTCGCCGTAAGCGGGGCGCGAGAGGAGGTGCTCAAGACCCGCATGTGTGCGTATGCAGAGTCTGTCAGGCCCGATCTTGGCGAGACCAGCGCCGAGGCGCATTCCTTGTCCGGTCCTTCCCTCCTGCCGCTGCCGGTCGTGCGGGGGAGCGGCAGTCAAATCGAGAGTGCCCCCAGAGGCGACAGACGAGAAGTCTCGCTAGCGAGTACAGCCAACTCCAGGTCCGGCCACCAACTCCAGATCCGGCCAGCTCGCTGACGGAAGGGATATGCTCCGGGCGTTAGGGCGGTCTGTTCGGAGGAGGGATAGTTGATGGCGATCACCGGCGCGGGTGTGAAGGAGGCGGTGGGCCCGCCCCGGTCTGACGACGGCCGGTTGGCGCGAGGGGTTCTCAACGACTGGGATATCGCGGCCCTCACGTTGGCCGACATGGCGCCGGCGATGAGTTTCTACTTCTCGTTCGCGACGATCGTGGCTACTGCCGGGATCGCCGCGCCGTTGACGGTGATCGCTGGGATGATCGCGATCGCGCTGCTGGGCAACACGATCAGCCAGTTCTCGCGCTCGCGGCCGTCGACCGGCTCGTTCGTGACTTTCATCGGCAGCGCGTTCGGTGGCTACAGCGCGGTGGTGACGGCGGTGGTGCTGGGCATTGGATACATCATCGCGGTCGCCGCGGTGGTGGTGATCTCCGGCGGCCTGCTCGAGACGATCCTCCAGCACTACCTGAGCATCACGGTCCCGTGGCAGGCGAGCAGCGCGGTGCTGTCAATCGCCGCGTTTGCGCTGATCGTGAGCGGGGCCAAGCCGTCGACCAGGGTCGCGGCCGGCCTGTTCGTGTTCCAGGTCGCGCTGCTGATGACGGTCGCGATCGCGCTGTTGATCCAGCACTCCGGCTATATCAACGCATCGCCGTTTGATCCGTCTAACCTGCATCGCGGGTTCTCGGGCCTGGCGCTGGGCTTCCCGCTCGCGATCTATCTGTTCGTGGGCTGGGAGAACTCGGCGGCGCTTGCCGAGGAGCACCGCGACCCGCGCAGGGGCGTCACGCGAGCCGTGTTCTCGAGCATCGCCGTCGTCGGTGCGCTCTACGTGTTTCTCTCTTACGCGACGGTGGTCGGCTTCAACAACAACGCCGCGGCGCTGACTGCCGCCTCGGTTCCGTTCCTCACGGCGGCCGGTGGGATCGGCAGCGGACTGTTGTTCGTCGCGTACCTGGCGGGCTTTACCTCGATCTGCTCCTGCCTGATCGCGGCGACTAACTCGCAGGCGAGAATCATCTTTAACTCCGGCCGTGAGGGCCTGCTGCCGTCGGTCTTCGCGCGACTGACACGCACCCGCCGCACACCGTGGGTGGCCTTCTTGGTGTATCTCGTGCTGGCCCTGGGGCTGTGCTACGTGTTCGGCTGGAACACGCCGCCGGTGACCTTCTTCGGCGAGATCGCGACGCTGGGCACAATTCTGATCGCGCTCACCTACCTGGTCGCCAACCTGGCGCTGCCGGTCTACTACCGCCGCTTCGAGCGCCAGAGCTTCTCGGTCGTTAAGCACCTGGTGCTGCCGCTCCTGGGCGCGGCGGCGATCGGCTACCCGCTCTATGAGCTGGTCAAGCCGGGACAGCCCGCGCCGTTTGACCACTACCCCGCGATCGCGGCCGGCGTCGTGGTTGTGGCGCTGATCTGGGGCGCGATCGTCTACGCGCGCGACCGAACGATCGGGGAACGAGTCGGCTCGATCGTCGCTGACGCCGACTGACGGCATCACTGCGCTGGTCTGAGCCATCCCAGGGCGCCTCCGCTCCGCGCTCCAACGCTGAGCGTGCTCCACCCAGCTAGTCGGTCAAGTCGAAGCGGCAGTCACGACGCAGCTGCTGTCTGGGCGACGAACCAGGTGCCGATGAACGAGGCGAGCTGCATAGCGTAGAGTAGACAGAGCCGCAATTCTGAACGCCACCGCGTCCGCCCTGGTTCCGGCGAATCCCGCGGGCGCCGGCCCGGCACCGCGCCGTAGAGTGATAGCCCGGCGCGGCTGGCTGCCGTCGTGATGGCCGCGCGACCTGCTCTCACCACGGAGGTGCTCATGGACCCGATCCTCCTCGACGCGGCCGGCCACCGGCGCCAGCCCGTCGCCCTCCCCGGCTATCACGCCGGCCGCCCACCCCGTAACAAGGGCCGACGCTACCCAGCGGACCCGCCCACCGTCGAGGAGATCATCGGAGTGATGCGCACCGCGGGCGCGGGCCCCGATGGCGTGCGTCTGCGCGCGCTGATCGTCGTGCTGTGGCGAGCCGGGTTGCGGATCGGGAAGCGCTCGCGCTCGCCGAGACCGACCTCGACCTCGCCGCGGGGCTGTGCTTGTTCGCCATGGCAAGGGTGGCAAGCGTCGCGAGGTGGGGATGGATAGCTGGGCGTGGGATCTCTATTCCGACGCGCTGGTTATGCCGACGCGGCGCTGAGAGTGCTTGCAGATTGCGGGATTGGCGGGTGCTGAGGTCGGAATAATCCGCGTGTCCTGACCGACGCTCGTCTCTCGGTTCTCGAGAGAGGAGGTCGTGATGTGGGTTCCGGCATCGTGGGTTCGGGTCGTCGGGCCGCTCGCGCCGTTGGCGCCGGGGTTTGTGTCGGAGCTGGAGCGCATGCACTACGCGCCGGGTTCCGCGTACGGGCAGGCGCAGGGGATGGCGCGGCTGAGCGGGTGGCTCGCCGCTGAAGGTTTGGAGGCGTCGGACTTGACGCCGACGGTGATCGCGAGGTTCGTCGCGGAGCTCAGGAGGTCGGGGTATCGCAACGCGCGGTCGTGGAGGGGGCTTGGGACGCTGTTCGGTTATCTGCGGCGGGTGGGGGCGGTGCCTGCGCCGGCTTCGCCGGCGCCTTCGCCGATCACGGCCGAGGAGGAGCTGCTTGAGCGGTATCGGCGGTATCTGATGCGAGAGCGAGGGGTCTGCGAGCAGGCCGCCGACGGCTATCTGAGGAAGGTGCGCCGTTTCCTCGCGTGGCGAGCGAGCGCTGGCACGGCGGGGCTGGAGGGTTTGACGGCCGCGGATGTGAGCGCGTTCGTGCTGGCCGAGTGCCCGGGGCACTCGACGCACTGGGGAAGGCACTTGACGCTGTCGCTGCGGTCGTTCCTGATGTTCCTGCACGTCGATGGCGTGCTGGACGAGTCGTTGGCGAGGGCGGTGCCGCGTGTCGCTGGCTGGCGGCTAGCGGGGCTACCGCGCCCGCTGGATCCTGGTGTGGCGCAACGGCTTCTGGCCAGTTGCGATCGGGCGGCGGTGATCGGCCGGCGGGATCGCGCGATGTTGCTGTTGCTGTGCCGGCTCGCGCTGCGTCGTGGCGAGGTCGCTGCGATGACGCTCGACGATCTGGATTGGCGTGCGGGGCAGCTGCGGGTGTGTGGCAAGAGCCGACGCGTCGAGGTGCTGCCGCTGCCTTGGGATGCCGGGGAGGCGCTGGCCGAATATGTGCGCGACGACCGCCCGCGCGTCGAGACGCGGGCGGTGTTCGTGGCAGTCAGGGCCCCTCACAGGCCACTCACCGCACGGACGGTCAGCCGGGTCGTCGCGGATGCCGCTCGGCGAGCGGGCGTGATCGGCGTGACCGCACACCGGCTGCGTCACACCGCGGCAACCGAGATGCTGCGCGGTGGGGCGTCATTGACCGAGATCGGTCAGGTGCTGCGCCACCGACAGACCCAGACCACCGCGATCTACGCGAAGGTTGACATCGAGACGTTGCGAGCGGTGGCGCGGCCGTGGCCTGGAGCTACATCATGACCAGCCTGCACGACGCGCTCACGGACTATCTGCGCATCCGACGCGCCGCAGGCATCCAGTTCAGGAAGGTCGGCCCCGCGCTCGAGCACTTCGTTGAGTTCCTGGAGCAGCGCGGTGCTGAGCGAGTCACGGTCGAGCTGGCGGTCGAGTGGGCAACGCTCGCGACAGCGGCGAGCGATAGGCATCGCGCCAACCGGCTGACGATGGTCCGTGGTTTCGCCGCATACCTGCGCGAGCGTGACCCGGCAAACGAGATACCGCCGTGGGGATCGTTGCCATCCGGCAAGCCCCGGGACCGGACGGCCGCGACGTCGACAACTCGACACGGCGCCCGGTGGTTTGCGGGCCGCGCTGGCGGACTATCTTCGGATCCGCCGCGCGCTCGGCTACAAGCTGACCAAAGACGAGCGGGCGCTGCGGAACTTCGTCGCGTTCCTGGAAACGTGCGGCGCGGAGCGGGTCACCACCGAGCTGGCGCTTGACTGGGCGACCCTGCCCGAGAACGCTCACCCGGCGTCGCTCGCGAACCGGCTGACGATGGTCCGCCAGTTCGCGTCCTATCTGCAGACGATCGACCCCGCGACCGAGGTGCCACCGAGCCGGCTGCTGCGCGCCGGCAACCGGCGCGCCACTCCATACATCTACACCGACAGTGAGATCACCGCGTTGATCGACGCCGCCGCGATGCTGCGCTACCCGCTGCTGATCTGCACCTACCGAACGCTGCTCGGCCTGCTGGCGGTCAGCGGGCTGCGGGTCGGGGAAGCGATCCGCCTCGACACCAGCGACATCGATCGGAAACGCGGGCTGCTGATCGTGCGCGACACGAAGTTCGGCAAGACCAGGCTGGTGCCGCTGCACCCGACCACGACCGAGGCGCTCGACGACTACCTACGGCGGCGTGGCCGGCTCTACCCATGCCCGGAGCCGCGCACCCCAGCCGTGTTCATCTCCGCCGCGGGCACGCGGCTGATCTACAACTGCGTGAACTTCACGTTCCTCAAACTCGCCCGACACGCGGGTCTCCGGGCCCGCTCACCGACATGTCGGCCGCGGGCTCACGACCTCAGGCACACGATGGCGGTACGGACCGTGCTCGACGCCTACCACACCGGCGCAGACGTGCATGCGCGGCTCTCGGTGCTGTCTACCTACCTCGGGCACGTGAACCCCTCGAACACCTACTGGTACTTGTCGGCCGCCCCCGAGCTGCTCGCACTCGCCGGCGAACGACTGCAACGACACCTCGAACAGCTCGGAGACCGGACATGAGCGCCCTCGCCCCGACCCTGCAGACCTTCTTCACCGACTACATGCAACGCCAGCGCAAAGCCAGCCCCCATACGATCGCCGCATACCGCGACGCCGTCCGGCTGCTGCTCGCATTCACCGCCCAGCGCACCGGCAAGCAGCCCCACCAGCTCGACATCGCCGACCTCGACGCCCAGCTGATCGTCGCGTTCCTCGACCACATCGAGCACGACCGGCACAACACGATCCGCACCCGCAACGCCAGGCTCGCAGCGATCCACTCGCTCTACCACTACGCCGGGCTGCGCCACCCCGAACACGCCGCGCTAATCGCCCGCGTGCTCGCGATCCCAGCCAAACGCGCCGAGAAGCCGATCGTCACGTTCCTCACCGAGGACGAGCTCGACGCGCTCCTCACGGCCCCGGACCGCGGCACCTGGACCGGCCGACGCGACCACGCGATCATCCTGCTCGCGGCCCAGACCGGGCTGCGCGCCGACGAGCTGCTCAAGCTCGACTGCGGCGACATCCACCTCGGCACCGGCGCCCACGTCTACTGCACCGGCAAATTCCGAATTCGGAATTTGCCTTCTTATTCCGGAACCCGGGTAATGCCGAATCGCGGTCGCTCCTGACCGTGGTCTGGCCGTCGAGCGCGTCTGCGGCGGCCGTCGACTCGGCATAAAGCGGGGTCGTTGCTGGGCGTCGTTTGCTTCCGCCGGTACTTCGACCGGTGAAGGAGGCAGCGATGGGCAGACCGACGGGCGCCTGCGTGCGTGGACCCTTGCAGCCGCTGGTTCGCGGCTTGCTGTTCGAGATGATCGAGCTGGGTTACGGCTGGACGGCGCAGAGGTCGCGGCTGCGGTTGATCGCCGAGCTGAGCTCTTGGATGGCCGCTCGGGCTATCGGGCCGACGGACCTGACGCAGTCGTTGTTCGATGAGTTTCTGGGCGAGGCGCGCGTGTTGTGCCGCGGGGAGCGGTGGTGCTCACCGTCGTCGGAGCGACAGTTGCTGGGGTACTTGCGCGGGTTGGGCTTGGTGCCTGAACCACTGGCGCCGCCGCTGAGTGACCCGGTCGATCGGTTGTTGGCCGAGTTCGGCGAGTACTTGGTGCGCGAGCGCGGCCTGACGGCGGGGTCGAGCACCGTCCATGACTACCGGCGGGTGGCCCGGCGGTTTCTGCTCGGTCGCGTCGATTGCGATCGTGGTCGCGATCAGCTTGTGGCTGGCGATGTGAGCGCGTTCGTGCTGACCGAGTGTCGCCGGCTCGGGAGCGGACGCTCTGGCAAGCTGATCGTGACCTCGCTGCGAGCGCTGTTGCGGTTCTTGTATCTGGAGGGACACACGGCGAGCGACCTGACGGGGGCGGTGCCGCTGGTCGCTGGCTGGCGCGGGGCGTCGTTGCCGCGAGCGCTCGATCCGGAGTCGGTGCGCAGCCTGCTGGCGTGCTGCGATCCCGACTTTCCGGCGGGCCGGCGTGATCGGGCCATCCTGCTGGTGTTGGCGCGGATGGGGTTGCGGTCTGGTGAGGTCGCGGCGATCCGGCTCGCTGACGTGGATTGGCGTGCCGGCGAGGTCGTCATCCGAGGCAAGGATGATCGCCATGAGCGACTGCCATTGCCGGTCGACGTCGGGGAGGGGCTGGTCGACTACCTGCGCCGGGGCCGTCCCCGTCGGGAGGATCCACACCTGTTCCTCAAGGCGCGCGCGCCGTTCGGGCCGCTGACCGGCGGGACGGTCCGGGCAGTCGTCCGCTACGCGTGCGAGCGCGCAGGGATCGCGCCGGTGGGGGCGCATCGGCTCAGGCACACGGTCGCGACCGAGGTGCTGAGGGCGGGCGCGCCGCTCGAGGAGATCGCCTCGCTTTTGCGCCATCGCCGGCACGCCACCACGGTGCTGTATGCCAAGGTCGACTGGGAGCGGCTCAGGGAGCTCGCACGTCCATGGCCCGGGAGTGAGAGATGATCGCTCTGCGCGACGCGGTCGCTGACTACCTGACGATCCGGCGGGCGCTCGGCTTCAAGCTCGTCGAGCACCAACGGTTGCTCTACGACTTCGCCACGTTTCTCGAGCAGGCGGGTGCGAGCACCATCACCACCGAGCTGGCGGTCGCTTGGGCCGTCCGGTGTCGCGGCACCGAGGGATGGAAGGCGGCGAGGCTGTCGGTCGCCAGGGGCTTCGCCGGCTACCTGCGCACGATCGACCCGGCGACCGAGATCCCGGCGACCGGGATCCTGATCGCCCGCAAGCACTACGCGACTCCGTACCTGTACTCCGACCAGGAGATCGGCCGGCTGCTCGCCGCGGCGGCAGCGCTCAGACCGCCGCTGCGGGCGGCGAGCCACTACACGCTGTTCGGACTGATCGCCGTCGCCGGAATGCGGATCGGCGAGGCGCTCCGGCTCGACCGCGACGACGTCGATCTGGACTCCGGCGTGCTCACGATCCGCAACACCAAGTTCGGCAAGTCGCGCCAGTTACCGCTGCACCGGTCGACCACCGCCGCGCTGGCGCGCTACGACCGCACGCGCGACGAGCTGTGCCCGAGGCCCAGATCGCCCACCTTCTTCGTCTCCACCCGCGGTAACCGGATGGACAAGAGTGCGGTACAGAAGGCGTTTCGCGACCTGTGTCGCAGATCCGGGATCGCGCGCCCGCGCGGATCGCCCCAGCCGAGGGTGCACGACCTCAGACATGCGTTTGCTGTGCAAACGCTGCTCGACTGGCACCGCGCCGGCGTCGACGTGCAAGCCCGAATGCTGTGGCTGTCCACCTACCTGGGGCACGTCGAGCCGTCCGACACCTACCGCTATCTGACCGCCGCGCCCGAGCTGCTCGTGCTCGCCGCCAAACGCCTGGAGACCACCCTCGGAGACCTGCCATGACCCCGCTCGCCCCGACCCTTGAAGCGTTCTTCTGCGAACGGCTGATGACCCAACGCCAAGCCAGCCCGCACACAATCGCCGGCTACCGCGACACGATGCGGCTGCTGCTGTGCTTCGCCAGCGAAAAGACCGGCAAGCAACCATCCAAGCTCGAGGTCTCAGACCTCGATGTGCGGCTGATCAGCGCGTTTCTGGACCACCTCGAGCACGAGCGCCACAACACCGCCAGTACCCGCAACGTTCGCCTGGCGGCGATCCGGTCGCTGTTTCGCTTCGCGGCTCTGCGTCACCCCGAGCACGCCGATGTGATCGCCCGCGTGCTCGCGCTCCCTGCAAAACGGTTCGACCGGGCGCTCGTCTCCTACCTCACCAAGAACGAGGTCAACGCGCTGCTTGCCGCCCCAGACCGAAACACCCCGATCGGCCGCCGCGACCACGCGCTCATCCTCACCGGCATCCAGACCGGCTTGCGCGTCGCCGAGCTGACCGGGCTGCGCTGCCAAGACGTGCACCTCGGCACGGTCAGTTACCTGTTTACCCTGGGCAAGAACCGCAAGGAGCGAACCGTCCCGCTCACCAGCCAGACGGTCAAGGTGCTCACCGCCTGGCTCAAGGAACGCCAAGGCCAGCCTGACGACCCGTTGTTTCCCTCCAACCGCGGCCGGCGGCTGAGCCACGACACCGTGGAGTGGCTGATCAACAAGCACGCCGCCACCGCCGCCGATCACTGCCCGACGCTCCGCACCAAGAACCTCACCGCTCACGTGCTGCGGCACACCACCGCGATGACGCTGCTCCAGTCCGGGATCAGCACATCGGTGATCGCGCTCTGGCTCGGCCACGAACAAGAAAGCACCACCCGCGGATACCTCCACGGAGACCTCCGCCTCAAACAGCTCGCTCTCGACCGGACCGCGCCACCGGACACCAAGCCGGGCCGATACCGACCAACCGACGCGCTGCTCCGGTTCCTCGACAACCTCTGACCCAGCCACCAAATAATGCCGAGTCGACGGCCGCCGCAGACGCGCTCGACGGCCAGACCACGGTCAGGAGCGACCGCGATTCGGCATTACCCGGGTTCCGGAATAAATCGGCAAAGGCCGCAAGCATCGAGTCACGCCGCTGATCCCGGTCACCGTCACCACGATCAAGGTCTGGCTCGCCGAGCGCGCCGGCCAGAACACCGACCCGCTGTTCCCCACCCGCCAAGGCCGACGGCTCAGCCACGACGCGCTCGAACGCCGAATCGCCAAACACGCGGCCACCGCCAGCCACGCGTGCCCCTCGCTGCAGAACAAGAAGATCACCCCGCACATCCTGCGGCACACCGCCGCCGTTCGGCTGCTGCAAGCCCCCGTCGACACGACCACAATCGCGCTCTGGCTCGGCCACGCAAGCGACCAGACCACACAGGTCTACCTGCACGCCGACCTCACCATCAAACAACGGGCGATCGACCGGACCACCCCGCCCGACACCAAGCCCGGACGCTATCGACCAGCCGACCCGCTTCTCGCGTTCCTCGAGAACCTCTGATCACACAGCGCACCGCCGCGCACGCTATGCCGACATCAGCGCCAGCGACACGCACGACACACACAGCAAGCTCGATGGAGTCCGCATAACCAGCACGTCGGAATAGGCCTCCTTATGCCGAGCTCGGCATAAGGATCTGCTCGAACCCTGGCAGCAGCTCCGCGTCCGGTTCCCGTCGGCCCGTTGTTGTGCGTGATCCACGGCCCAACCGCCGGGCGCAACTGGGAGCCGGCGTCGGCGCGCCGCCAACTGGGCCGGACCGCCGCCGCGCCGGGAGTCAGGCGTCGGTTCGCGCCACATCAGCTCCGCCACGCGCACGCGATCGAGATGGCCCACGAACGGATCCCACTGCCAATCATCCAGCGCCAACTCGGGCATGCCCATCTCGGGGTCACCTCGATCTATCTCCAAGGGATCGACAACGCGGAGATCATTGACGCCGTCCACGCCCGACGACCGCCGGTGATCCCGGCCACCGTCGGTCTACGCACCACTCCGTAGCCCAAGACCCAGAACGAAGACCCCTTCTGGGCAACCGCGACCGCGCACAGACGACCGGAGTCGGCTCGACCTCGTCCGTCCCCCACCGTCAGGCCGCTTCGAACCCCCTTTTGACCGCTCCCCGCATCCGGCTCCGGACGGACCCGCCCTTGCATCGTGCAGCGCGCGCGGGGGTCTGCCGCGGCGCCGCGCCGAGGCCGCATCCACATCCACATCCTGTTCGCTGGCTCAGGCGTCGCCGATTGCAGGGCTCGGCTGGAGGCGTGTAGGCGTGCAGAATCGCGGCTTGCTAGGCAAACTTTGGGCGCGGTCGGTCTCGAGATTGGCGAACAGAGGGGAAGCTCGCGTACGCGGCGGGAAGCCCGCTTTCGCCGTTGGGGACTAACCGACCGGACCCTTGTCGTGTTTGGGGACCGCAACCGTACGCTTCTAGGGTTGCCGCCGGCCCGCGGATTCGGCGTCGGCTGGCGTCTCGCAACCCCAACGAGCAGCGAGCGGGAGCTGCGCCGGTGCCTTCGGCGAAGTGGAGGTTCGACCCGTCGTATGCCAGCACTGCAGGCATCTGACCGCAGGACCGCCGGGCGGCGGCTGGTAAGACCGAGCGGGAATTCTGGTTCGCGCCCTGCCGCCCGCGAGGGGAGTAACAACAACGCGGCGCCGTGCCATCGTTGGAGCTGGAGGCTCGCGGTCCGCTGCACCCAACTCGACGAAGCTGCCCCTCCTGCGAGGAGGGCAGCGCGTCATCCCGTGTAAGGGGCCTCAGTGGGCCGCCGGCCCGTGTGCGCACCGGGGCGGTTAGTCGTCGCCGTTGTCGGGGTTGGTCGGTGGCGGGTCGACGAGTTCAAGTGCGCCGAAGCCGGCTAGCGGCCCATCCATCAGGAAGATCTCGATTGTGAGGTCGGGTTCGACGTGTGCTTGGCTGAGGAACGCGAGCACTTTGCGGCCGGTGAGATCCTCGATCATTTCGCTGTAGCGCTCTTTCATCATCCGTTGAAAGTCGCGGCGCATCTCGAGCACGCGTTCGGGTTCGTGGCCTTCCATCATCGTGCGCTCGATCGCGGTGAAGCCACCGTCGGTGAGCACGCAGACGATCAGGTTGTCAAGCACGTAGGTCTTGGCTTTGATCGGTCCGCGGCCGTAGTGCTGGCGCATGAACGCGACGATCCGGTTGGTGATCTCGGCGAGCAGTCTGCCGCCGACGAGCGGTCGCGCGGCGCGATTGTCGGACCCGGGGTCGCTCATCGCCGACCTCGTCGTGCTCTGCCTGTCTGTGTTGCTCACTAGTGCGAGTTCTCCGCCGTTTGAGCTTGTGCGCCTGAAGCGGACGCACGGCTCACCGTCAACACACTCTGAGCGTATCCGAACGCGGCCTCCTGAACCGCTTGTATTCGGTTGGGGTCGGAGTAGTGTCGGACCGGTTGAGGTCTGGTTGCGCCGCCCGCGGGGGGGCAGCCAGGCATCAGCACAGAGCACAAGAGCGCGCTCGCGGCGGCCGACGGTGGCAAGTTGGGGTGGTTGCGGCAACGTCCGACCCACCACAGGAGTTTCGTGCCGCGCGCATCCAGCCCCGAACCGTTAGCCCACCGACGTGCGGCTTCGGCGGCGATTGACAAGCGCGGCTCGCGACGGCGATCAGGCCGGTCATGAGCTGGCCATCGGCGGGTGAGCGCCCACGGCTCGCCACCGATACGCACCGCCGCGAAGGGACCACGGCGGAGATCCACCAGATCAGTGGCCCAAATCGTAGCGTCAAGCTGGTTGCGCTCACACAGTCGCCGGATTCCCTGTGGGCGGGCTTTCCCGTCGGTGGCGCGGGGTCTGTCTCAGTCGGCGTGCGTCCAGCTGTCCTGTTCTGAGGTTCCGTTGGGCACTAGCAAGAACAGCTCGATCTCGATGTCGGGGCCGACGTGGTGGTTGGAGACGAATGCCAGCACCCGGCGGCCCGAGAGGTTCTGCACGGTGTTGATGAACTTGTCCTGCATCGCGGTTTGAAACGCGTTGCGGGTCTCCTGCACCAGCGTGCTGCGCTGGATTTCGATCATCGTCTTCTCAACATCGGTGTACACGCCACCCAGCACGCACGCGAGCAGATCATCGCCGAGCAACATCGTCTTGGCGCTCACCGGTTCGCGGTGGTAGTAGCGCTGGTGAAAACCCACCATCGCTTCGGTCACGGCGGCGAGCAGCTCATCGCCGGATAGTGCTTCGTTAGCGGCCGTCATGCGGCCTTCTCTCTCGTCCTCCGGATAGGTTCGCGCGCGAGGCAGAAGAACGAGAACCAAACGAGCTACCACTGACGATAGCGCCCCGCGGGCTTGATCGGCGGCCCGCCGCGTCGGTACGCTGCGTTTGGATCATGAGTCTGCCAGCACGAAAGGCCAGGCCTCAGAACCACGGCGACGTGTTGACCGCCATTTCGGACGGGCTGGTCGCATTGCTGAAGGAGTTCTACGGTCGCGGACCGACTCGCGCGAAGTCCTACTTCGAGGACGACCTCGTGGTCTGTGTGCTGCGTGGCGGGTTCTCGCGCGTTGAGCAGACGCTGCTTGACGGCGGCCGCGGCGCCGCGGTCATCAATCAGCGGATGGAGTTCCAAGAAGTCATGCGCCAGCGCTTTGAGGCCGTGATCGAAGACGCGACCGGTCAGCGGGTAATCGGCTTCATGAGCGGCAACCAGCAGGAGCCCGACATGATGTGCGAGGTGTTCATCCTCGCCCCGACCGACCTCGTCGACGAGAACGAACTCTCGCCCCGCCAGCACCCGCCCGCCTGACCCGCCGCGGGGCTATCCGAACCGGGCGCGGATCGAAGACCTTTCTACTGACGCCGGTGCATCGCAACCGATCCTGCGGCCGGCTGCTCCACGTGCGCAAACGCGGCATTGACCTCCATTCAAGGCCCGACGCTCGCTTGCGAGAAAGATCAATCCGGACTCCGGATCCGTAACCTTGAAATACCGGTATTCGTACAGCTGGCCGACTGCTTCGCGAACCGCCGCAGCCCATGAAGCTCGGATGATCTCGGCCCAGAGATCGGAGCGATGGCGTCGACAGTTCGGATCCCGCTACGAGCGGAGCATCGGCTGCCGAAAGGGTTGTTGTCCCGCTGGACGTCCCGCTTCCGACGCCTCGAGTCGCGCAGACCTGCTCTGGCGCTTCGACGGGCATCTCGGCTGCGCTGACGACGGTCTCGGTTTGCGTGCGGAATGCGAAGCGGGCCGCGCCCGCAGCGGCCATGCTCACTCACGCGGATCAGTTGAAATCTCCCCGGCCGGAGTCAGCCGTCGACAAGCAGACCGTCAACGGGTCCGAGGAGCGCCATCGAGCGGCGCGACACGCCCGGGAGCTCGAGCAGCCGATGGGTCAGCGGTTCGCCGCGGCGTCGGCGCTCGAGCTGCTCGCCAGCGATCGGACGCCACAACGCATCCACGACACGGGCCGGCTCGCCTGAGACCTCCTCGACCGAGCGCTCCAGGTGCTCGGCCCAGAGCCGCAACCGTGTCTCGCGCGCGACCGCGGGGTCACAGGTCACGACGTTCATCTCAGTGTCGTTGAAGAACGAATGCTCGTTGAGGTTGGCCGACCCAACCGTCAGCCAGGCATCATCGACGATCCCGATCTTGGCGTGAACGTACAGCGGGCCGGCGAGTCCGCCACTTCGGGCCGAGATGGTCGTAGCCAGGAAACGACCATTCCCGTCATCGGCGTCAGCCAGCACCCCTAGCTGGCCGCGGGTGGTGTCGGCGCCGTTGTTCGGCTTTGCGGGCAGCAACACGACGATGCGAAACTCGTCGCTCGGCGGCGCACGAAGCTTGCTCGCGAGGATGTCAACTACCTGGGGCGACCACAGAAACTGGCTCTCGAGATAAACGAGCTTGCGGGCCGAGCGCAGCGCGCGCGTGTACGCCTCGACGATCCGAAAGTCACCCCGCGGCAAGAACTCATAGACCTTCTCAGGGACGGTCCGCACCACCTGGAGCTCCACGCCCCCAGCAGCGGCGGGCGGCGGCGTTTCCTCGATCTGCTCGTCTGTCACCTCGCGCCAACGGGCGGCGAAGTGCGCCGCTACGTCGCCGACCGCCGGGCCGCGCACACAGCTCGAGGCGTCGTGCCATCCCAGGCGGCCCCGCATCGGATGATCACTAGTGTCGAAACGGTCCCCGCCAAGCGAGGTCAGATCGATGCCCCCGACGAACGCGACCTCACCATCCACGATCACCAGCTTCTCGTGATGACAATGCATCGGCCGCTCATGCGAATCAAGCGCGCACCGCACCCGAGTGCCGCGGATCAACTCCTCGCGCACGCCGCGCACCGCCGCGCGAGCAGGCGTGAAGCCCCGCACCGGTGACCCCGCCCACAACAGCACCCTGACCTCGACGCGCTCAGACAACTCACCGAGCAGATCGCGCAACCGAGCCGCCCGATCGTCGCGTGTCAGCCCGAACTCAGGCGTGACGTGCCACCCGGCGATATGCACATGCGAGCGAGCGCCAGCCAGCGCCGCAGCGATCCGGGGCAGCGCCTCCCCGCCATCCACCAACACCTCAAGCGCTCCCCCCGCTCGCGGCGGGGGATCGGCCGCAGCCCACAGCGATCGGCCCGGCGGCGGTTCCAGCTGATCCATCCGGCCAACACGCTCCAGCCGGCGACGATGACGCCAACCGATCGTCGTCTCGATCCCTTGACCCGCCCATCCATCAACGCGCTCAACCAAGCCACTGGCCACCCACAGAGCCTAACCCGCAGGGCCCGACGAGCGAAGGCCTCCGGCCAGCCTGCACCATCCGAGCGCCCCTTGGCGATGCGACGCATCGCTCGGACAGGCGCATGAGCTGCTGCTCTTGGCGCAGAGAGATACAACACCAGACCACGTGTTGGGCGTCAAGGAGCAGCGCACGACGGTGGGCACGGCTGCGCGGCTCCCGTTGCGGGGGGAGCCAGCCCCCGCGAGGCAGCACGCTCCCCTTCGGCCAGATCCGAGCGCCGTCGCGCCGCTGGGAGCCGGCAGACATTAGGGAGCACAGCATAGGTACTTCCTCCGGATAAACGCCGCGGTCGCTACTGACGGGTGAGGAATGGCGGCGATAGTAAGGTCGTTGTGGAGGAGTGGTCGTCCTTTCGGCAGCTTCCTCTGAGTTTCTCTCCCGTTCCTCCTCGGTTGAGGGGTGTTCCCTCAGGGGAGGGTGGTGTAGGTGTCGGCGTTGTAGGTGAAGGTCGCCCATCCGTCCCAGATCCGGTGTCCTTCGTCGCCCTTGAGCCGGCTGCGGCGCAGGCCGTAGCCGCGTTTGAGGTGGCTGACCCGGCCCTCCACGCCGGTCCGGTAGCGCTGTCGCCGGCGGCGGGTGCGCCGCGACCCCTGCTCCTGGCGGCCGGTGATATGCACCTGGTCGGCCAGGCCCTCGAGCGCGGTGTTGGTCGGGGCCTGGTTGAACCCGCCGTCGACCATCACCTCCCGCAGCTTGATCCCGAGTTGCTTGAGCTGCTGGGCGGTGTCCGGCAGCAGGGTGTCCTCGCCCGGGTTGCCGGGCTGGCTGGCGGGCGGGAGGATGAACCCGCGCGCGCCCGGCTTGGTGTTGCGGGTGATCTCGCACAGCTGATCGACATAGCCGAACTGATTGGGCTGTGAGAGCTTGCCCTTGCGGATCGGCCGGGCGTCCGGGTCCCACAGCGAGATCAGCCGGTCGGTGATCTTCTCCCCGCGGACGCGCTTTTTGATCTGCTCGGTGACCTTCTCGCAGCGGTCGGCCAGTTCCTCGAGCTTGCGCGCAGCCTTGAGCTTGGCCCGGGCGCCGCGCCCCCGAGCGCGGCGGCGGGCCTCCGCGGCGAGCCGCCGCGCCTCCTTGACCGAGCGGACCAACAGCTCGCCGGTCTGCTGCGTCAGCTCGAGCACCTCCGCCTTGGCCTCGCCCGAGCGGCGGCGCATCGAGCGCGTCAGCCCGCGCAGCCGCCGGCCGGCCGCGCGCGAGCGATCCCTGACCGCGGTGCGCTTGGCCTTGACCATCGCGGCCAGCTTGCGCCCCTCCCGAGCCAGCGCACGCACTCCGTCCGCGGCCAGTCCCGAGTCGGTCGGATAGCGCACATCGGCCTCGACCACGGTCGAATCGATCCGCGCCCCCCGCGGACGAAACCGCTTCTCCCGCCGCGCCTTCCCGATCAGCTCGCGCGTCAGCTGGTGCACCACCTCCGCCCCCAGCCGGCGGGTCAACTTCCGCACCGTCGACTCGTCCGGCACGCGCTCGGTCAGTCCCAGCCGGCAGAAGCGCCGCAGATGGATCGAGTCCGAGACCTCGCGCATCAACGTCTCGTACCCCCACCCGCACCGGTGCTTGAGCACCATCAGCCGCACGTAGGTCTCCATCGCCAGCGACGGCCGCCCGCGATCGGAGAACTTGCTGGCCTCGGCCAGCTCCCGCTCCCACCGGATCGCGATCGGCACCAGCAGCTCCGGATCGGACAACAACTCGTCCAGCCGGGCCAGATCGCCGGGCAACACCCGCACCTCCTCGGGCAACAGCTCGTCCCACAACGACTCCGCACCGTCCGCGAACAGCGTCAGCACGCGCACCTCCAAAGTCAATGATGAACACCCGCATTTGCAGGCACATCATGACCTTGAGGTCGGACGGAAACTGGAGTCACACCACCGTCACCTAACGGATTCACCCCGCCGAAACCGATTCACTCCCCCTGATTTTTTCCGGGCGAAGTAGCTAGAGGGCGCGTTCTGCATGCCGTCTCGCGAGCCCCGCAATCGGCGACTGGCGCGATTCCGGTTGCCCGGGGAGACGCGCCAGCGTGGCCGGGCTTGTGAAGCTGAGGAAGCGCTCGTCGCCAGGAGCGGGCGCCGACATCGTGGCTCCTCTGCACCAATTGCGACCACACCGTCGGCGCGGATCTGGTGGTCGTCTTTGTCCGAAAGCAACCGCGTTCGGCGGGAGCGTGCGCAGTTGAGATCGTGGCTGCTTCGCATCGAAAGCGGCAATCGGATCGTTCACCGGACGCGGGCGGGATCGGCTGGGAAATGGCGCGAGATCGTAGGAGTTGCCAAGGCGAGGGAAACTCGTTCGGCATGCGATTCGGTGTGTCATGCTCTCTTGTATGGGCGAGAAGATTGATGGCACTGGCGCTCTGGTAGACGGCTGTTTCGGGACGAACAGGAACGTTGCTTGTTTGCCGGCCGCTTGGTGAGGTCCGTCAACAGTCGAATCGTCTGGATCGGGGTCACGTCCGCTGTCGTTGTGAGCGTCAGCAGCCGGGTGCCGAGCTCGCTTCGGCCGTAGCGGGCCGGGGATGCTCCGTGCGCCACGGGTCCGTACGACCCTGTTGATTGAGCCATGCCTGGGCGTCGCGCCGGCCGAGCTCGATCAGCGGCTGGATGAACTCGGGAACGAAGAACAAGTAGCTCAGTAGGTCACCGCGGACGGGATTACGTCCGGCGTCGAGCAGCCGCCCGAGCAGAGCCAGCTCGCGGTTGCGGCGCAGCCCACGCGCGCCGGCGTAATGGCGGTTGTAGACGTCCATCGCCAGGCGGCCGATCGCAAGCCGGTCCGTCGGCGCGACGAAGATGTAGGGAACGAGTCGGTGCGTGATCGGGTTGCTGCTCTGCTTCACGTCGTCGTTGATCGTCGCCAATGTGTCAACGTCATGCGCGAGCTGGTCGGCGAGAACGGCCTCGAGAACGGCTGAGGCGCCGTCGAACACGTCCGGGCGACGATCGTCGTAGTCCAGCGGCGGCCCGGCGATCGAGTTCAGTCCGATCACCACTAGCCGAGCGGCGTTTAGCTTGAGGGCGGGTTTCAGCGGCGTGTTGAGCCGCACGCCTCCATCGCCATACCAGCGCTCTTCCACGCGAACGGCCGGGAACAGCGACTGGATTGCGCTCGAGGCCTGAACATGCTCGACCGCGAGACGGGTCGCGGAATAGTCGATGCCGCGCTGGTCATCGCTAGCCGGTGACTGGCCCCCGTGGTGGAAGACCACGCTTCTCGCCGTCGCGTAGGCGGTCGCGACGACAGCGACCGTGGCTAGCGTGCCATTCTCGACGTTGCGGGCCAGCTGCCCGAAGTCGATCAGCGCCGCGATCGTCTCCGGCTGCGGACTGGTGTCCAGCAGGCTCGGCGGGCCGGGCACACCGATGCCCAGCAGCTCAAGCCCGTACAGCAGCACACGGGCGAGTTCGCGCGGTGAGCACAGCGGGCCGATGACGTCGCCGATCTCGACCCCAAGCCACGCCTCGCCGCCAGAGCGTGCGGCTGCCTCGAGCCCGTTATGCGCGTCCGCGGCCAGGTATGCGACACCGAGTCCCCCAGCGCTAGTGCCGACAAGGATCTGCGCTGGCTCGTGGAGAACCGGCGCCAGCACCTCTAGTGCCCCGAACTCATACGCCCCCCGCGCGCCGCCGCCCGACAGCACAATCCCGATCGTCCCGTCCATCGCGCTAGACCTCCACGCCTCGCCCACGCACGCGCTCGAACATAAATCGTAATCAACCCGTAGAGGACCACCTTCGCGGCGGTCGGGACTCAGCGATTCCTCTCAGCGCCTGCTGGCCGCTTTTCAGTGCAACTGAGCGTTGCTCGTGTCGTCCGGCGCCAAGCGATGATCGCGAGGGTCTCGGCCGAGCGCGGTCCGCGCGATCATCGCTTAATCGTCCCGCGATCGAGTGCTTCATCCACCGCACTTGGTCGACCCCGCCGACAGCCAGCCGCGACCAACGCGGGGCAGTTCACCGAGAAACCAAAAGGACGAACGCGGAGCCCAAGCTGTGAGCGGAGCGCACGTGACCCGCGAGCCGCTGCCAAACCTTGCGTTAGCACTGCGGCTGCTGCTGGTTTCGAATGCCTGTGGCAGCGGACTGAGGCCTCGGATGACAACGGCGCAAACTGCGGGTTGTTGCTCGTCTGAGCGGCCTAATCCCCTGACCTGCGGAGTAACGTGTGGTCGTCGTCGGAGGGCATCGCTTGTGATGTCGGCCAATTCTGGCGGGCAGCACAACCTGACTTTCGAGGGTTCCATCAACCCCTGGAGGTTCAATGTCCAACGCGCGGGTTCTTCGCGATTCGATCGCCGGCCGCGTGGTGCTACGAAGCGTGCGTCTGCGTGCTCGTGCTGGCCAGAGAGAGGAAGACCGGATCCTGACGGATGAGCATCAGGCGGTAAACACGATGATCGACCGAGGTGCGGCGTTTGATCGCATCGAGGATTACATCAATACGCTGACGCTACCCGGCGAGCAGCTGAGCGCCCTGTGGCTGCTCGCGTGGGCAGAGGCAACCGACCCTGCGACGCGCCGACGGGTGGTGGAGGAGACGCTCGCCTCTGTCCGCTAAGCCCCCATCCAGGGCGCGTTACTCGGTTCGGCCGCAGCCTCCTGGCCGTTCGGGGCCCCCGGTCGAGTCCCGGCTCTCAGTCTGAGTGACGGAGTGGGTCCTCGTCATCAGCGTCCCGTTCCCCCCGGCCTCGACCAGCGCGAATTACCATTGGGCGTGCTCAGCCTGGGATCCATCTAACGCGAGCACTTAATCGAGGAGGCCGACATGGCCAGAAGCGGAAGCCAGGAGCGAACGAAAGGCGCGAGCCAGCAAGCCCAGGGGCGGTTCAAGGAGGCGATCGGCGCTCTGACGGGCAATCGTCGGCAGGCCCAGCAGGGCCGAGCCGACCAAAGCCGCGGCCGGCTGCGCGAGCGCTGGGGGCACCTCAAGGACGCGCTGCACCGGTAGAGAGTGAAGTCGCATGTAGTGGTGTAACGGCTTGAGCTCGTCGACGGGGTAGTTGGCGGCTCACCCGTGGGTGAGCCTGTTCACCTCCTCTGGGTCTCGCGGGGTCAGGAAGCGCCGAGCCGAGCCGAGCCGAGCCGTAGGCGAGGCGGAGCGCGTGCGCGTTCCGGGTCTGGGGGGTCATGCGGCAAGGCGGGCTGGCTCCTGGTCCTGGACCGGCTGCTCGGGGTCGGCGGCGACGAGGAGGGCTCGGTCCGACTGCTTTGCCCGTCCGGTTAGCGCGCAGCCGGCGAGCGTGTCGGCGACGTTCCGCTCGCTGGGAATCAGGCGTGCGAGACAGCCAGCTGGGCCGCGGCGCCGGTGCGTCAGGACCAACTCTGCATATGCAATTGGTTGATTTCGCACGCGTCAGCGTAGGCCCTACAATCGGCGACTGGCGCGATTCTGCGCGCCCGATAGGACTGGCTCGGCGTGACCGAGTTTGTCCGAAGGCAGCAGTCGGGGCGATGCCAGCGAGGCTGCTGCTCTTGTGCTTGCTGTCTAGGAGTTCGTGGCTAACGGTGGAGGGCGGCCGTGGTCGGCGCCGCCACAGTGCTGCATCGTCGGGGCGGACGGGTAGGCGTGGCCGCGTCGGTCGGCGTGGCTGGTGGCGTTCCAGAGCGACAGCGCGCCACTCGGGTCAAGCTCTGCTGCATTCTGGGGATGCAGGAATCTGCTGTTGGGTAGCTGCCTGAAGCCCGTTGCAAGAGCAAGCTCGGGGCCGACCAGGGTTCTGCTTCGACCTCCGTGCGAGCCGCGGAGCAGGTGGCAAGCACGGCCGAACTCACACGAGGTCGCCCCGGGCCGCGGTCCCCGTTCTCGCGCGGTTCCTAAGTGGCGTCCGCGCGTGGGGAGGCTTTCGTTGGCTGCGTACTTCCGAACGGGGGCGCGGACTACGGCGCACGGCGCGGGAGTGGCCGCCGGCGCTGTCAGTCGTGGTCGAGGTCGGCGAGTTCGAGCGCGCCGAAGCCGGCTAGCGGCCCGTCCATGAGGAACATCTCGATCGTAAGGTCGGGTTCGACGTGGACTTGGCTGAGGAACGCGAGCACCTTGCGGCCGGTCAGTTCTTCGATCATCTGGCTGTAGCGATTTTTCATCATCCGTTGGAAGTCGCGGCGCATCTCGAGCACTCGTTCGGCCTCGCCGCCGTCCATCATCGTGCGTTCGATCGCGGTGAAGCCGTCGCTGAGCACGCACACGATCAGGTTGTCGAGAACGTAGGTCTTGGTCTTGATCGGCCCCCGTCCGTAGTGCTCGCGCGTCAACGAGACAATCCGGTTGGTGATCTCGGAGAGCAGCTTGCGGCCCTCGAGCGGCCGAAGCGCAGGATCGACGCGCGCGGGCTCCGTGGGCCCGGCGTCGCTCATTTCGCGGCTCTCGGTGTTCGTCTGCCTGCTCTGCTGCTCACTGGTGCTGCGGGTGTTCGCTTCGCGGGCTCGCGGCCGAACCTCGGCGACTTGGATCGTTGGAGTTTGGCGCATTCAGTGTCGAGGGTGTTTATGAGCTGCTGAATACGAGACGAGTGCTGCTCGTCACAGCCCGGGGCTTTGAGATCGAGCGCGCACGCCTGCCGGAGCCCTCGTTCGTGGCACCGAGCGGCGACTGTGTGCGCACATAGGCTACGTCGCCGCGCTGTGAGGAATGGCGTCCGGAGATGTAATTGAAGTGCGCGCCGTCGGGCGCCCGTGCCTGGTCTGACTAGATCGTGCGTTCTTGCTTTTATCTCTATTCCTGAGTTACCTAGCTGATAGCTGTGATCTGCCGTTGATCGCGGAAAACCCCGCGGATGCGGGGCTTTCCGTCTGATCGATCTGTAACTCTGGCTGGGTGCTGAAGCCTGCCAGCGTAAGGAACGGGAGGTCACCGTGGGGGTGACGGCTGTTAACAGTGGCAGGCGGCGCGAACGGATCGTGATCGGCGAGGATGATCGTTCGCTGACGCGGTATGCGGGGCTGGCGGTGACCGGCGAGCTGGCCCGGCGGTTGCGGCTGGTGGAGCTGATTGATGCGGAGCTGGCGGTCGAGCGGCGCGCGCGGCCGGTGAAGGTGCGGCGACGGGGCCTGTCGCCGGGGCAGCTGATAGTCGCGTTGTCGGAGTCCCAGCTGGTCGGCGGTGAGTTCTTCTCCGATCTTGAGGAGGTCCGCGCGGATGAGGCGCGTCGGGGGTTGCGGACAGTCGCCAGACGCCCTCGGCGCCGACGGCGTTGCAGCGCGCCAAGGACTTTCGGCGTGTGCACTGCCAGCGGTCGAGCGCGCGTGCGCGCGGGTGGGCGATCATCTCGATCGCGCGCTTGGGCGCGATCCAAGCGAGCCGGTGACGATCGATCTGGATGCGACTGTCATCGAGGTGTACGGCCGGCGCAAGCAGAGCGCCGCTCGCAACCGCCAGAGGCAGATGGGCTACGCGCCGCACGTGGCGTTCTGGGCCCAGCGCGCCGGCGCTGACATCGGAGCTGGTGGGCGGCAACCGCGAGAAGCTGACCGGCGCAGGTGCGCGCGGATCGCCGGCGGGCGCTTGAGCTGTTGCCCGCCGGGCACGCCCCGCGACGTTCAGATCGACTCGGCCTACTACCAGCTCGAGCTGCTCGAGCGGTTGCGCCGGGAGCGCGCCCGTTCACCGTTTCGGTGCCCAGAAGCCAGGCGATGTGGAGAGCGCTGACCGAGATCGGCGAGGATGCTTGGCAGGCGCGCTCGATATGCCTGGTGCGCAGGTCGCCGAGACCTCCTACCGCCCCCAGAGCTGGAAGCACGAGCCGCTGCGGCTGATCGTGCGCCGAGTGCCGTTCACCGCGCCGAGATCGCCAAGCTCAAAGGCTCACGCACCTGAAGACGATCCACCCCGAGCAGCTCCAGCTCGCCCTCGACAGACAGATCGACTCCGTCTACGCTACAGCTTCGTCCTCACCGACATCCACTGGCAGCCGCCGCCTGATCGAACACTTCCACCGACACCGCGCCCAGATCGAAGAGCGGCTCAAGGAGTCAAAGCTTGGCCAGGCGCTGCGCCACCTGCCCTCCGCGACGAGCACGCCAACCGTGTGTGGCTGACCGCCGCGCTGCTGGCGCTCAACCTCACCGCGTTCTGCTGCACCTGTGCCCCGCCGCCGAGCGTCAAGCAAGGCGCCCGAAACGCGCCTCTACGCGCGCAGCAAGACGCTTCGCAACCTGATGTTCACCATCCCCGCGCATCGTACACACCAACCGACATCATCCTCCGTCCGCCCGCCGCTACCGCCACCGCCACATCCTCAAGGCGACACTCGACGCGATCTACGCGCTCAACCCTGATCCACCGCCCACCGCCCACCGCCCACCACCCACCGCCCACGATACAGCCGCAGACCACCACAATCCGGCGACCCCAAAAGCCGCTTGACCACAGACCCCAGACATCCCAACCCGCCGCCACCCCACCCGCAAAACGCCACTCACCCCCAGCCGCGCCGCATCACACACTCACATCGCCCCGCCACATCCTCCCCCTTATCCACTGATCTAGGTCTAATCGAGTCGGGTTGCACTGATCTTACGATCCTGGCCAGGCTCTCCTGCGCGCGATCGGTACCGCTCACGGCACAGTCAATCCTGCCGCCGGGGACCTTCGCCGCCCCTTGAACGGCGCCAGCCTGTCACCCAAGTCTCCTTGCCTCTTACGCAACCCGCGGGGACGGTCTTAGCGACTCGGCAGCGCGCTCACGAAACCTGTTCGCGCGGCGGATGATCTGCCGGTAAAGCTCGCGTTCGTTCATACCGTCTTCCACGGTTCCATCGCCGCGTTTCGCTAGCCGTTTCGCCAGACCGTTCTCGTCGTACGATCGTGTCAGGTAGGCGTAGCGGCGATCGTTCGGACCGAACGGGTCCGGGTTGGTCGGGGTGCCATCCGCCCGCCGGGCGTTTAGGCGTCGTTGGGCATCGATCGCTGGCGAGAGCCGCCGCGATCCGCGATCGCGAGTCAACTCGCCGCGCCTACGTGCTGGCCGATTGTGTTCGGTCCGCGTCATGGTCTTCAAGCCTTCCCGTCCCTCTGTTGGGTCCGCGCGTAAGGGAGGAGGGCTAGAACCCTCGCGCGTTCAATCAGATTGGGACGCGTCCACCAGGGCGGTGGGGTGACGTCTATCGGTAGTGCGAGACGGGCCCCGCAGTCAACACCAGTAACACACGCACTCTCGCCTCGTGGCGCAGGACGCGCCGTCGGTGGCATCCGGGCTTGTGCCGAGAATCCTGGCCGCAGGGCCAGCTCACGACCGACAGTACTCGCATTGCGGCCGTCTATGTGAAGCAGACCCCAAAAAATTCTGATCGGGCTCGTCCGCGGGCGCATCGAGCTGATTCTTCGCCTGCGGCCGGGGCCCGTTTGCCAAGAAGCTTGCCCGCGCTGAAGCATCGAGCGAGACGCGACCCGAGCAGACCGCATTGAGAGTTGGGCGCTCACACGCCATTGAGCCCTGACCCCCGGGGGCTGAGCTCAGACGACGAGACCCGAGCAATCGCCATCCGGCGCCAGCGGCGAAGAGCTCCAACAGCATCAGGTCCACGAGCGTGCGTACATGCTTGTCGCCGAGGTCGCAGGCGGCGTGAGCGGTGATCGCAGGGCGGGATCGTAGGGCGCAGTCAGCCGGGCGCCCGTAGCACCCCGAGGATGCGCGGGTGGCCGTGGATCTCCGACTGGTCGGCGACCCCGACTTGGTCGAGGCCAACCATCCGCCCTAGTCGCCGCAGACCCTCCGGCGTGAAGCCCCAGTAGACGAAGTCATCGCCCGCGTACACATCGCTCGGCTCGTGAACCTCGATCGCCGGGGCGTCGGCGGCCAGACCCGAGCCGTAGGTCTCGAGCACGATCTCGCCGCCCGGCGCCAGCACGTCAGCGAGCGCCCGCAGCAGCGCGATCGGATCGGTCACGCGGTGCAAGATCCCGAAGCACAGCACAACGTCAAAGCGCTCGCCGAGCTCGCCCACGTCCAGCGCGTCGATCCGGCGGTACTCGACCCGCGATCCGAGTACCCCGGCGATCGCGCGAAAGCCGACGCCGCCCTCAAGCGTCACACCAAAGCGAGCACGCACCCACTCGACGTATTGCTCATTGTCGACCGCGACAACACGCCGCGCACCGCGGACCTCCGCGAGGAAACTGTAAAACCCATCGAACGCGCCGACGTCGAGCACGCTGCGGCCCGTAAACCGATCCGCGCCTAGCACCACGAGGCGGTAGCCGTGGTCGCGCGCGATCCCCGGCGTGTAGATACCGGGCGCGAGCGCGAACGTGTGAAACCACAACGGAACCGAATCGCGGACACGCTCGGCGTCCGCAACCGACGCGCCGATCGCCAGCACGTCAGCGACAACCCGCTCGGCACAGGATGTCTCCGGGATCGACTCGACCGAGATCGCACGCCCCGCCAACGTATCAACTCCAGTCTCGTTCACATCGTGTTCACAACAGCATCACAGGGTTGGCGGGAGCGGGTCGCGACAGCCTGACTCCCCGACGCCGGGAGAGCGCCACGCGATAGGCCTGTGTGAACAAGCGCCCAGTCGCCACCCGGGGGTGAGAAGCACCGGTTGAAGACAGATCGCTTTCGACACGAACTCGCCGGCGAATCATGAGCCGCGCACGCCGACCCACGAGACGACCCACGCGCTCGGCATCGACCGCGAGCAATACGCGCGAGCGGGCCGAGCTGATCCTCGACGCCCTCGTTTCCCGCGCTGCTCGATAGGACTGCTCGGCTCCGGCCGCAACGTGGGTGATGGATGTCACCGACGTCATGGCCGCTCACGCCGGTGGCTGAACCGCCCGGACCGCCAAAGCCCGGCGCGCTCACAATCCCGGTGGACAGCGACAATCCGTCGATTACGCTCAGCAACGGCTGCCCGAGCGCCCGCGCGAACGGCACGGAAAGGCGATAGGGCCATGCCCTGAATCCGTTGTCCGGAGGTCACCGCCCCACCGCGCTCCGTGACACAGCCGCGTGCCGGTAGGCCCTCGGACCGCACCAACATGGGCACGCCACCCATGCCCGGGCGGTCCTTCTACCCGCCAGCGTCGGCTTCTCCACCAGCGGGCAGCCGATCGGGTCGGCTTCGTCTCCTCCGGTCCCCGGTCGGGGAATCGGCTGCGCCCCGCGGCGGCTGTCAGCCTGCCGGGCGCGGGTAGTTCGTCGCGTCTCAGCTCGGTTTGCGTTTCGGTGGCGATGCTTGCCGTTGCCGCTTTGGGCGTCCTTCGGCTCGGAGGGCGCCGCTTGCCGGCGTGTAAATGCTCTCGTGGCCGTCGTCCCACCGGATGCGATAGCGAGGCGACGGGTCCCCACGCAGCACCTCTTCAACGACACCCGAGCGGGGACGGCGGCCGGTTGACTCGGACTCGGCCACGACCCGCTTACCGACTTCAAAGGCCATGCTCACTCCCTCCGTATTCGTGCCAGCCGAGCATAATCGGCGTCCGTCATACGCCACAACGACCAGTGGCCGATTCCCTCGCCCGAACGCTGCGTGACCGTGCTCGCCGCCGGTCCGGGGGCGGGGTGTTCAGACGCCGCCGTCGAGTCCGGGGGGTCTTGCGGTCGGCCCGAGACGGGTGCTCGTAATAAGTCGCTCGAGGATCGTTGCTGGCGCAGGTTTCTCGCTGTAGAGTCGCGCGGGAACGGTCGCTGACCAAGGCGTACGAGTTGCGCGTTCTCCTCGCCGACCTGATCGGCCTCCGCCTCAAAGTGTCCCCTGACCGGACCGCGAGGATCAAGAACGGTTGCGCCCAAGGACCGGGCATAACAGGAGATCAGATGTCGCGCCCAACAGCCTCGCCGCCGCCGAAGAAGGCATCCGGTCCGAACGGCGATCACCGCGCGAGCCAAGCGACGACGACGAGCGCCAAGCGACGCCCCCGCGCGGCGCGTGCCAGCCGATCTTGCGTTGGTTCGGAACCTCCTGCCAGCCATCGTCGCCTCCACGTGCATAATCGTCGGGGCTGGTAGGCGGGTCCCAGCTCTTCACGCCGGACATGTGGGCGAGGGATTGCAGCTCTGGCGCGTGGAGCTTGGCTCGCCGTACGCTCGCGTGATGCGGAGCGAGCTCGGCGCGGCGGTCGACAGGCGGCTGGCTGGACTGATCATCGCCCGGCTGCGCCGCTCCTGGCCTTTGCTGAAGCTGGTGCCCGCTTCGTGGATCGTCCCGATCGTGGCGCCACGGGCGAGAAGGCTGCGGCGCGCGCTCTCCCGCGGCGCCGCGGGCATGACCGTGTGCGCCGGCGCGGTGATCGTGCTTATCATCGTCCGGCGAGCCTCGCCGGGCTCTGAACACGCCCCTCTCGATCAAGCGGGGCACGCTTCCTCGGGGGTTCATCGGTGCAGTGGACTGTCGCTGCGCTCACCGGCCGATTCGACGATGTTGATCATGCGCAGGCAGTAGGCAGTCAGCACCATGTTGCAGCCGAGCAGCGCAGACAGGCCGCGGGTGGTGAACGGCTCGCGCGGAAGGGTCGGCAGCATTTCGAGGACGTCATTTGGGCTGCGAAATTTGACCCGGTCGAACACCTGAACGAACTACGGTCTCGCGTCGCGGATCTGGACGCGCGATACCAGCAAGGCGTACCGGACCGCCCACCGCCTGCGCGCGGGCACGGTGTGGATCAAGCCCGAAGAGGTGGAAGCTGCAGCCGGGATCGCCGTGGCCGGGCGCTGCGGCTTGTAAGCGTGTGTTGGAATTCGATCACACACCGGTAGCACTCTTGAAGGAGTGCCGGACGAGGACTGGGAGCCGCCTGCGTCGATCGAGGAGTCCGAGGGAATGCACTCGCCGCGATGGCTCCTCGAGGAAGGGCCGGATGCGAGCGCGCATCACGCCGCGGCGATTCAAGCTTCACACCGAGCAGTTAGCCGCATCAGCCGCCTGACGGCGACTCCCCGGACCCATCCGCGCAAACGTCGCCCCGCCGCCGGGGGTCAATTCTCAATCGGCATTTGGTCAGTTCTCAGCCGGCGCCGGCGTCAGAGCGCTTTGATGCAACAGCCACCGCGGCGCGGAGAAGCGGAGGGTTGTGACGGGCGCTGTTGGCTGAGGCGTGATTACTCGGGATACCATCCCGAGCAGCACATCCCGCGCTTGCGCACTTCGCGTGCAAGCGCCACGTCATGTTGAGCGCGCGTTGACGTACCACGTGCACAGCAGTCTGGGGCCCCGGCCCGAGTAGATCCCTTCGACGGGTCGAAGAGCAGATCAAGGAGTTCCATGCACACCACGACGGGGCAGCGCCTGCAGCGCCAGCTCGCTCGGGGCGCCGCGCCACCGCTCGGCGAGCGAGCACTCGTCGTGCAACCGCCCGCACCCGCCAGGTTGACACCAAGACGAGCATCGTCGAGTTCCTGGGCAAGCATCCCGGGAGCACAGCTGGCCAGGTGGCCAAGGGCCTGAACCTCAATCGAGGAAGCGTCTCCACTCGTCTGACCCAGCTTGCGAAGTCGGGGGAGATTAAGAAAGCCGCTCGCGGCTACACGGCCAACAGCATCCCAGCAGGCGCGCGGCGCCAAACCGCCAATCGGACCGGGCCCGGATTGGCGCAGAGCTAGACCCGCTCAACTCCACGAACCCGGAGCGGCAGTAGCGACCACTGATTGCTTGTCTTGTGAAGAGGCTGCCGCGAACGCCGTCCGGGAGCTTCTACGCGACCAGCCGACCGATGATCCGCGGGTGGCCGTCGACCTCCACATCGACGAGCGACTCGACCCGGGAGAAGCCGGCAATCCGGGCAAGCCGCTGCAGGCCGGCGTCCCCGAACCCCCGGTAGACGAACTCGTCGCGCGCGTAGACCTCCCCGGGCTCGGAGACGCGGATCGCCGGCCGTTTCGATCTTCCGGGCCGACGCCGTAGGTCTCGAGCAGCACCCTCCCGCCAGTCACCGTGCACCGACGCAGCACCCGCAGCAGCCCGAGTGAATTCTCGACCCTGTGCAGGATGCCGAAGCAGTAGACGAGGTCAAAGCGCTCCTCCAACTCGTTGAGCGCCAACGCGTCCATCCGGCGGTACTCGACCGCCCGAGCCGACCAATCGATGGATGGCTCGGAAGCCCTCCCCGCCCTCCAGCTCGACGCCCCATCGGGAGGCGACCCACAGCCGGTACTGCTCGTTGTCGACCGCCACGACCCTCTCGGCCCCCCGCCGCTCCGCGAGGAACGCGTAAAAGCCGTCGAAGCAGCCGACATCGAGCACGCTCATCCCGGCGAAGTCCTGGGAAGCGCGGAGACGCGATAGCGATGGTCGCGCGCGGCGCCGGGCGTGTAGATCCCCTCAGCGCGGTGCAGCGCGAACGTGTGAAACCAGAACGGCACCATCTCGACCGTGGCGCGCGCGAGAGCCGGGGCGACCTCGATCGGCATCAGGTCGGCCACCTGCCGCTCGGCGTCCGTCACGACGAACCGCTCCCGCGCGCCACCCTGCGCCGATCCTGTCGTTCCCATCTAGATATCTCCTCTCGGCGCGTTCCTCTTGGGTCCCCCGACCCTTCCGCGGGACGATGCTCGAGGCATGTTCTGTTGTCAGCGCTCGGGCCTGGCCACCTGACGGTCGGCAGGCGAGCGGGATCGCTAGACCAGCTGGACGTTGACGGCCTTGGGACCCTTGTCGCCGGCCTCAGCCTCGTAAGAAACCTTCGCGCCCTCCGCGAGCGAGCGATAGCCCCCGCCGACGATCGCCGAGTGGTGGACGAACAGATCCTTTGACTCGTCGTCGGGAGTGATAAACCCGAAGCCCTTCTCGTCGCTAAACCACTTCACCGTTCCAGTAGCCATCGTGCTTCCTCCCGCGTCGTTACGTGCTGCGAACGCCGAGATTGCACAAGGCAAACGCTACGAGCGCCGGCACTGCAAGCGTCGAGCAAACCGCCCAACCCGATCGAACGACCATACCAGCCCACCGGCCCAACCATCGCGCGACTGCTCCTCAGCAAACGGGACCAGCAGCACGCCGACCGCGAGACGGTCGAGGTCGTGACCGTGGTCAGCGACGTTGGTCGTCCGTGACTCTCCGTCGCCGCACTCCGGTAACCCCACGGCGTTCCTCACGCCATTCATGAGCAGCTCGCGACAGACGTCACGCTCGACAAGCTCGCAGCGCAGACCCGAGACGACGCGGAGCAACTCCCACGCAACCGACGTCGTCGTCGTCGGCAACCCGCATGGTCATCGTCCACCGTGCAGATAGCCGAACCGTGAGCCCGGGAAGTCAATGATGAACCGGCGATGTCAAGGCCATAAGTCGACTGGATCACATAGACCCGAAGCTCTGTGCCGTTGGGTAGCGACACGTTGCGATGTCGACGTTGTCGCACATGCTTACGAGACCACCTATCGGACGGTGGTCGCACTTCGCGCTGATCAGCGGGCGCTCGCGTCCCCCGTCTGAAGCCGACGCACAACCCGGCCGCCGGCGACCGCCCCAGCCACCGCGCCCACCGGCACGTCCTGACCCTTCGAGGCTCGCCGGCCCGAGCGCTCGGTTCTCACGACGCCCCGGTCGGAGCACCACAGCCGTATAGGTGCTCGCGCAGTCGATCACAGCTCCCCACTGGCCACCGCTTACTGGTCTCCAACTCCTCGATCAGAACCTCAGCCCAGCGGACCGTCCGCTCGCTGTCAGGCTCGCCGAACAGCAAGACATCCGCGGCCTCCACCAGCTGCTCCCGCTCCCTGGCGTTCAGTTTGGTGGCTCCCTGGTGATCGATCGTGTCGAGCAGCGCCGTGTAGTGGGCGCCACGAGCAATCATTGGCTCCGCGGTCATCATCGTGGTACTCACCGTAGCGACCCTTCGCACGCGCCCGCGGTCGATCTCGTCGATCAACAACGCGCTCGCGCGCGCCACGGCTCAGATTCCAGCTGCGCAAATCGCTAGCCGGATCTTGCAGCAAGGTGAGCGCCCCAACCGGGGGCAGCACGGTCAGCCCGCGATCATCGTTCTTCTCCTTCTCACGAATGCGGTGTCTGAAGCTTCAGATAGTTGCGACAGCGCCGACCATTATAACCCACCGCTGCCGCTGCGGAACGAATTGAGCAACGTCACGTCCACGCGCGTTCCCGTGGAGTCCGCATTCGCATCCGTGCAGGTCTTCGCCCGACGATCGTGCCACACCTGCTCCTCGCCACATCCGGGGATCGTGCTTGCAGGTTCCCGCCAAACGATCGCGTCGGAGCCGCGGTCATTGCAACCTCGCGGGGTCGCGGACGGGACCGAAATAGCAGCCATCGCCGACGGCGTCAAATGTCTGCTCCGCCGCTCACGGAGCCGCCCCGGGAGACGACCGCTCTTTCGCCATTGGCTGATCGGAGCAGTAGCGGCCGGCGAGCGCCGCTCGAGCGGCAGCGGGGTCGTCATTTTGCCGCTCGCCGTCACCCCCGACACGAAGGAGCTAACCCTCGCCGACCGGCTATACGAGGTACAAGAACGTGTATGGCGGACGGACCGGTCTGGGCCCAGTCCGCAAGGCAGTAGCGACACGTGCTCCCGTCGTCGGCCCTGGCGTCGATCGTTTTGGGCGGGCGGCCTTCCACGACGTCTACGTCGATGCGTCGACCCGCCAGCGGGCCGCGCTGGAGGACGGCCGTGATCGTCGGCCCGGTCTCCCTCTCCGAGACGCACACCTTCCCCACGCGCATCAGATGCCGCGCCGGTGCGCTCACAGCGCCCGTATATGGATGCGGATGGGTGGCGACCACACCAGCGATCTGGTCATGCGCCGTGTGCTTGAACATGCCTCGCGTGGTGCCACAGGGGAACTGGCTCGACCGCCCTGAGGAAGCCGGATCCTGCCTTGAGGTGTGGGCGCTTGTCGAGTCGTGCGGCCCTCTACCGGGGTCGCGCCGAGGGAAGAGGGCTAGAACCCTCCGCGCGCTCAATCAGGTAGGGACGAAGCCACCGGACCGGTGGGATAACGCCGATAGGAATCCGGCACCGGCCCCGCAGTCAGAATCGAGTGACCCATGCCTCCCGCCTCGTGGCGCGGGTCGCGCCGTTGGTGGCATTCGGGCTTGGGCTGAGAATTCTGGCCACAGGGCCAGCCACGTTACCGACGGTCACTCGGATTTCGGCGTTTGTGGGCGCCAATCCCAAAATTCGTCGCGACTGCCATGAATGAGGGAGCTCGACCGAAGCGATGCTCGATCAGCCAAATTGGTCGGTTACACGCCTTGAGAAGGAGTATTGTCAACCTAGGGCCGTTATCGGCCGCTACTGCTCGATTCTCTCGCGCAGGCCCCGGCGGGCAAGACCTGCCTCTCGCTGACCTCACGGGCCGTTTCGTCCAAAGCGACAGAAACGCCGTTCACAAGCAGGACCCGCCCTAATTCGCGGGGGTCTTGGTAGGAGGTCAGTCATGACGATCCTGCAAAAGCCGCTACGGAGCGGCGACGGGCACGCCGCCAGGGGCTGGCTCTGGCGTTGGTTCGGCCATGGCGATCAAGCTGTGCGTTACACCGAGGCATGGGAGCACGAAAACTTTGCGGAAGAACAAGCGCGATGGGAGCGAAGCGATCCTGAGTACGCCCGGATCTGTGGCGAGGTCCGACGAGCAAAGAAGAGGGGTGGGGAAGCTTCACGGCGCGCTGATGAAGCCAAGGCGCAATGGGACGCTCGCGTTTACACGCAGCGTCGAGCGAACGATGATGCCCAGAGAGCGCAGCATGCTTTGAAGGCCGACCAGACGGCCAGACCCCGGCCGGCGCCCTCGCGGACTTCGTCCCAGCGACGGAAGAGCCGTCCCCTAAAGAGCACTCGCACGCCGCGCTTGGTGATTCGCGCTGGCGAAGGCCACTACCGCATGCACGCCACCTTCGCAATCGAGTCCAATGACTCGCCGGCCCCCGGGATCATGCCCGAGCCGGTCCGCGTCCACGATCAACCCGCCGCGACGACCGCGTCGCGCGGCGAGCGGCAGGCCCCACGACTCCGTTTTCGTGGCCGGGCCACCCGAAACCCGGTGAGCAACGAGCCAGCCAAGCTGGAGGTGGAGTAGTGGCTACTCCCGAGGCAGCCGTGCTGACCGGGAACGAGCAGCTTGCGGGCATCAATGCCGACTACGAGGAGCGCTACGGGTTCCACGACGCCGAGAACTATCTGTATAAGGCGCCGAAGGGGCTGAACCGGGAGATTGTCGAGAAGATCTCTGAGTTCAAGTCAGAGCCGCAGTGGATGCGCGACTTCCGACTGAAGGCGCTCGACCACTTCCTAGCCCGCAAGCAGCCGACGTGGGGCTCTCCGATGCTGGCCGAGCTCGACTACGACGACATTCGCTACTTCGTGCGCGCGTCGGAGACGCCGAGCCGGTCCTGGGAGGACGTGCCCGAGGACGTCAAGCGGACTTTTGATCGCTTGGGCATTCCCGAGGCGGAGCGGAAGTTCCTGTCCGGGGTCGGTGCGCAGTACGAGTCAGAGGTCGTCTATCACCAGATCCACGAGGATCTCGAGAAGCAGGGCGTGATCTTCACGGACATGGACACGGCGTTGCGCGAGCACGAGGACATCGTCCGTAAGTACTTCGCGACGGTCATCCCGCCCAACGACAACAAGCTCGCGGCGCTGAACTCTGCGGTGTGGTCCGGCGGATCGTTCGTATACGTGCCCGAAGGCGTCCACGTCGACATGCCGCTGCAGGCGTATTTTCGGATCAACACCGAAAACATGGGGCAGTTCGAGCGGACGCTGATCATCGCCGAGCCGGGCTCGTACGTTCACTACGTCGAGGGATGTACCGCTCCCACGTACAGCTCTGACTCACTTCACTCGGCCGTGGTCGAGCTGATCGCTAAGCCCGGCTCACGGATCCGTTACACGACCGTCCAGAACTGGTCGACGAACGTCTACAACCTCGTCACCAAGCGCGCGGTCGCGTACGCCGACGCCACGGTCGAGTGGGTCGATTGCAACCTCGGGTCCAAGCTCACAATGAAATACCCGAGTATCTACCTGCTCGGAGAGCGAGCCCATGGCGAGGTCCTGTCGATCGCGTTCGCCGGCGCCGGCCAGCACCAGGACGCGGGCGCCAAGATCATCCACGCCGCGCCCAACACGACCTCGAACATCTTCGCCAAATCGATCTGCAAGGACGGCGGCCGCGGCTCCTACCGGGGCCTGCTCGAGATCGCCAAGGGCGCCCACGGCTCCAGATCCAAGGTCGTCTGCGACGCGTTGCTGCTGGACGAGTACTCGCGCTCAGACACCTACCCGACGATTCGGATCGGCGAGGACGACGTCAACGTCGGCCACGAAGCGACCGTCTCGAAGGTCGGCGACGACCAGCTCTTCTACCTGATGTCACACGGAATCCGCGAGGAAGACGCCTCAAAGCTGATCGTCAACGGCTTCGTCGAGCCGGTCATCAAGGAGCTTCCGATGGAGTACGCCGTCGAGATGAACCGCCTGATCGAACTCCAGATGGAGGGCTCGATTGGCTAGCGCGGCAACTGCCCAGGTCCAACGCCGCGTGGCTGCTTCCGCACAGGAGGAGTAGCCCCGAGGTGGCGTGACCGACGGCTCGCGAGTCCCTGCAATGGAACGCGAACAGCCACGCTGACCGGCACGGCCAAGGCTGCCCGCCCGCCCCGGCGATGCAGCACTCCGGCGGCGCCGATCTGACGGCCGCCCTCCACCGTTAGCCACGAACTCCTGAGTAGCAAGCACAACAGCAGCAGCCTCGGCGGCACCGCCCGGACTGCTGCATCAGGCGTGAAGCGGCAGCGCGCGCGACATAACACGTCTTGTCTCTGCTGCCCGTGGTGCGCCGAGGCACGCACGACAAGGTTGCCTATGCAAAGCGCGAGTCTTCACCACCGTTACGCGAGCCCTGCTCTCGGCGAAGACCAGGAGCGGCAGCCCTGCTCTCCCTGCTCGGTCGCCGCCCTACTTTGCGCGGAACTCGAGACCGTCGCGGCCCGGGTGCTAGCGAGGAAATTGCAAATTCTGCCCGCCGAGGAGTCGCCCTTGCCGCGCAAAGCAGAGAAGTCGTCTGTGCGTTCGAGAGGCTCGTGCCAAGTGCGGAAGCGGGTCTGCGCGCCGGCGCCTCGGGCTTCGCCAGTTCGAGCGTTCGCTGCGCTTTATGCCAGGCCGTGTTGGTAGGCGTAGCGGACGGCTTGGGCGCGGTCGCGGGCGCCGGTCTTGTAGAAGATCCGGTTGATGTGGGTTTTGACGGTCGCGTTGCTGAGGACGAGCTTGTCTGCGATCTCGTTGTTCGAGAGGCCGGCGGCGATTAGCTTGAGCACCTCGATCTCGCGTGCCGTGAGCTGGTCCGGGAGGTTGGGCGCTGACGCCGGTATTGGCTCACCGAGGGGTGTCGGCGGAGTCTGATCGAGGACGGCGGTGACGAGTCGTTGCTGGACGGCGGCGTCGAGGTGGGTGTGGCCGGCGATCAGCGCCCTGATCGCGTGTTCGATTTCCTCGGCGGTAGCGTCCTTGGTCAGGTAGCCGCGCGCGCCGGCTTGCAACGCGGGGAACAGGAACTGATCATCCGCGTAGGTTGTCAGGACCAGTACCCGGGTCTCGGGGAGCGCGGCGAGGATCTGGCGGGTCGCGTCCGCCCCTTCGAGGCGCGGCATCCGTAGGTCCATCAGCACGAGGTCGGGCCGCTCAGCGCGGGCCCGCTCGACCGCCTCGATTCCGTCAGCAGCGGTGGCGACGACTTCGACGTCGTCGATCAGGCCGAGCAGCATCGCCAGTCCGTCGCGGACGACCGGCTGGTCGTCTGCGATCAGGACGCGGATCGTCATCCGGGTACCTCGATCTCGACCCGCCAGCCCGCGGCGGTCGGGCCGGCCGACAGGGTGCCCCCGGCCCGCTCGATCCGTTCCCGCAGTCCCTCCAGTCCGCGGCCGCCGCCCATCCCCTCACGGGCCGGGGTCACCGAGAGTCCGTTGTCGACCGACAGCGTGGTGCTGTCAGGCTCGTAGCGCAGGGTGACGGTCGTGTACGCGCTCGGCGCGTAGCGCGCGACGTTGGTCAGCGCTTCCTGCGCGCCGCGGTATAGCGCGAGGCTCGGATCGGCCGGGAGCGTCCGGGCCGAGCCCTCGATCCGCAGCGTGACGTCGAGGTTCATGTCGCACTCAGCCGGTGGGGATTGCAGTCACGCCGGATGGCCGGACCGCCTACGTGACCAATGAGGGGAGCGGCTCGGTGACGCCGATCAGCGTGGCGACCAACACGCCGAGCCTGGCGATCCCCGTCGGCACCGGCGCGTACGCGGTTGCGGTCACGCCGGACCGGCCGGACCGCCTACGTGACCAGTGTCGGCAGTAATTGGGTCACGCCGATCAGCACGGCAACCAACTCGGTGGGCGCGGTGATCCCCGTCGGCCGTGGTCCCACTGGGATTGCGGTCACGCCCGACCGGGCCCCGACCGCCGGTTTCTCCGCGACCGCGGCCACAGCGGGACAGGCGGTAAGCTTCGACGCCTCGCCGTCTTCTAGTCCGGTGGGGGCGATCGCCAGCTACCAGTGGGAGTTCGGCGACGGTCAGGGCGCGACCACCACCAGCCCGGCGATCCAGCACGCATACGCCCGACCAGGGGTCTACACCGCACGGTTGACGGTCACTAACACCGCCGGCACCTCGACCGGGCAGGTGTTCACCGGCCAGACGGTCAGCAACCAGGGCGGCCCGCAGGCGACCACCACCCAGGTGATCGCGGTGCCGCCTCCCCCGCCGGGGTCACCGTCACCGGGCCCGCCGTCGCCGCGCCCACCACCCCGCGTGGCGCTGGCGCAGCTGCGGGTCGAGCCCGGCGCGGTCTCGATCGCCGGCCGCCGCCAAGCCGCCCGCTGCGTCAAACCCAACCGCGCCAACCGCCACCACGCGCGCTGCCGACGGGCCATGCTGGTGCGCATCACCTACACGCTCACCGCCACCACCGCGGTCAGGGTGACAATCGCCCGGCAAAGCGCCGGCCGGCGGGTCGGCCATCACTGCCTGGCCCCGACCCGTAAAAACCGGCGGCACGCGCGGTGCTACGCGTGACTACGATCACCGGACACCTCACCCAGAACGCCACGACCGGCCGCGACACACTCATGTTCTACGGGACCATCGGCGGCCACCTGCTCGCCCCCGGCAGCTACCAGCTGACCCTCACCCCCAGCGGAGGGATGCCCCACAGCACGACGCTGAAGATCACCCGCTGAGAACGCCGCACGATCGGCTCAGACCCTACGCAGCATCCCCAACGAGACCGACCGGGCCGTACGATCTCTGGCGATCGGGTCAGTGGCGACACGCACTCGTTGGGTGGATGAGAACGTCGTAGGCGCGGTGTGCAAGTCCTGCTCCGGTCCAGAGGGGCGGAGATCCCGGAAGAAGCCATCGCGCCCAGCGCCGGATGCAGCCCACGTCGTCCGAGTGTTAGCAAGTCCGTTGCAAGCATTCGGGTCAAAGCGGAACTCTGCGGCTGCCGGTCGTCCTTTCCGGATCGTCGCCCACGGGGCTGCGATCGCTCCACTGCTGCTCCGGTAACTCGTCTGCCACGAGCGGCACTCGGCCGTTATAGAGAGGATGACCGGTCCGGGCTTGCCGCCGGGACTGCTGCTCGAGCTAGCCGGCGGCCAAGAGCAGAAGCCACGGCGCCGCTCGTCTCGGCGAACGAGGTGCCTGATGTTTCGTGAGACGAGCAGTGACGCCGTTTGCTCGAGCCCGGCTGGAACTGCTCAAATCCATCAGCGCCGACGAGTCGAGCGGACAGTCTCGCCACGCCAGGCGATGCGGGGGTGTCGGTCGCATCGATGAGCCTGCCCACAGCCTTCCCGCGAATCGTCGGGAGCCCTGGTCTGACGCGGCGCCCGTTCGCCGCGGCTCTCGCACCAGAGGGACCGTGAGCGTCGGTGTCGCTCGTAAGCGCCAGGCGATCGTTGACTGTTGTTGAGCGGTGCGGGCGTGTCGCTTCTGAGGCGGGCGTTGTCGGTCTCTCGGGCGGGGCGAGCCGTGGTAGAACCCGTGCTCCTCGAAGGGCAGACCATGCGAGCAGCGATCCCGACCGCCGCCACCCACAGCGGGTGCGGATAATCGAACCGTTCGGCCCGGGCAGTGGGCCAGAGGTGATCGCGACCGCGGTGGGTCGGAAGCTTGCTGAGCTGTGGGGCCGGCCCGTGACCGTCGAGAACCATCCTGGTGCGGGTAGCATGGCGGCCCCAGCGATGGTGGCGAAGTCCTCCGCCGACGGTTACACGTTGCTCGTCCACACCAACGCGCACGCATATAGCGCGGCGCTCGTGACGAACCTTCCCTACGACCCTCTGACGGACTTCGTCCCAGTCGCGGCGCTGACCACTCAGTCCTACGTGCTCGTCGCGGGCGAGACCACCTTCCTCGCTACCGTCAGCGCGCTGATCGCAGCGGCGAAGGCAAAGCCGGGGCAGTTGCGGTTCGGCTCCACGGGCGTGGGCACGGGCACGCACCTGGGGATCGAGAAGTTCAACCTCGCGGCCGGGATCAACGCCACCCACGTCCCCGCGCGAGGGAGCGATGCGATTGCCGACACGATCTCGAACACGATCGCCGGGCGCACCGACTACGCGCTGTCGCCGATCCCGACCACCTTGCCCCACATCCGCGCGGGCAGGCTCCTGCCGCTCGGCGTGAGCAGCGCTCGGCGCTCGAGCGCGCTACCCGACGTTCCGACGGTTGCGGAGGCGGGCGTCCCCGGCTTCGATTTCCCGATCTGGTATGGGATATGGGCGCCGGCCGCCACTCCAGCCGGAGTCGTTCAGAAGCTCGCCGAGGACATCGCGCGCGCTTTGTCTGATCCTGCTGTGCGCGCCTCGCTCGTGAAACACGGTGGCGAACCGATGAGCATGACGCAGCCCGACTTCAAACGCTTCGTGCTGGGCGAGAGCGAAAGCGCCGCCCGGATCATCGAAGCCGCCGGGATCAAGCCGCAGTAGCCCACCACCGAACGTGGCGTAGCGGTCGCCTCCGGGAGCACTCCACACGCGCCTGCATCCGAACGCCACCAGCCGCGGCCTGGTCGCGAGCGAGACCGCTGGTCTGTCGCCCAGGCAGGCGTCATCTCCCGACTGCTGCTCTCGGGGCCCGCCAGTTCGAAGCGGAAGCCGAGGACGGCGCCCCGTGCGTGTTCGAGGCGCTCGGTGGTTCGTGGTTGGGGAAGTGAGCGGTTCTCTACGAGGACTTGCTCGATCTCGTGACGAGCGGCAGTACCCTCGTTCGCTGCTCGTTCGCTGGGCGCGACCAGCATCCAGGGATCGTGTTCGAACGCCGCTCCTGCGGGCAGCAACGTTGGAGGGACAGGCACTGCCGTTTCCCGCGGGTAATCCAGCCGCGTGGCTCGGCGACGATCGGCTTATCGCGCAAACCAATGAAGCACTCCGGTGAGAGTTTCAGGCAGAGGCCCGGCGCTGTCCCCAGGCCGACACCAGTAGAGGCAGCGCGAACGTGAACTGTGGGTCGTCGACGAGACGCAGAAATGTGGTGAGGTCGCCCGCCGCGATGAGTCCAGCCTCGACCGCTAAGTCTCCAGTCTGCCGCAGATTGGCTTCCAGGACCCCCGCGGCAGGTGTGCTCGCCGCGAGCGAACAGCAGCTTGCCTTCGCCACCAACCCCGACGAGGTCGGTCCGCTTCAGGCGCCAGGGAAGCGTGCTTGGATATGAAGTGGTGTCCGCTTCGCGGCGGCGCAAGAGCTCACGGAATGCGTGAAGGACCTTTTCGAATGTCCGCTCCTGTTCGGTCCTCGGCTCCGGGCAGCCGGGGAAGGCATCGAAGAACTCCTCGAGCACCAACCATCCGCCGGACGCAAGCGCCGACACCAGTCGCGGGATGATCGCATCGCGCTGGGGAAGATGGCCGAGCACCAATCGCGCGTGAATGAGGTCGTAGGCCGACCGGGGGATCTCATCCGAAGTCAAATCGTGCAGTCGAATCTCGACCCTCGGAGAGATATTGGAGCGGATCCAGTCGACGTTCAGATCGGTCGCCAACACCGCGCCCTCGCTACCCACGCGGTCCGCCATCCAGCCCGCCACGGAGCCGCTTCCGGCGCCGACCTCCCAGCACCGCCATCCCGGCCCGATGCCGACGGCGGTCAGGTGGCGGAAGGTCGTCTCGTCGAAGCAGGCTTCTAAGCCGGCGAACCGATTCCCGGTTTGCGGCGCCAGGTTGTCGAGTAGGTAGCTGATCCTCGTCACGTCCCTTTCTATTGAATTGGATGCGATCTCATCCTGGTTGGCGAGGGGCTCAGCACAGCACCCCGATCTGAAACGCGGAGTCGGCCAGCCCGCTCTGGTTGGTCGTCGAGACGAGCACCGTGTCGCCTGAGGGAAACCCATTGGAGAAGCTAGTCCCAGCGCCGAAGATGTTGGCGTGGGCTGCCCCGTCCCCATTGCCAGTGGAGCCGCCTGGGCCGGCCGGAACCCCGCCCTCTTGCACAAGCGCAACGCAATCGGTGATGTCCTGGCCAAAGTTCACGTAGTACTGGCCAACGCGCACCCTGGCCGTCTGAACGCCTGAGCTCGAGGCAGCGAGCGTGCCATCGCCCCGGACCTGGGCGAACAGCTTGCTCGCCGGCCCGCCAGGCGATCCCGGTGGCCCGGAGCGCCCGGAGCGCCCTGAGCGCCCCGAGCGCCGTTAGGGCCCGGCGGGCCTGTGATCGCCCACTTCAGCCGCTCGTCGTGCTTTGCGCACCTGGCCGCGAGGTAGAGCACGCCGCCTGCATGGCGTGCACACGCCGCGATTGAACCGGAGGAGACGGACACCGCGGCGGAGGCGCCTCCTGACGCTGCCGCGACCAGCGCCACGAACGCGACTGCCCTCCAAGGAGTGAGATGCAGCCTCTTCATGAGGAGCCTTCTGTTGAGCCGCCCAGAGCGATCGCCGCGGAGTGAGTCTCGCTGCCGACCGTGATCGACGGGAGGCGGACGAACGAGCGCAATCCAATCGTGACGTGGTGAACGCCTGCCACGCCGGGCGCCACGCCAACAACTCCAAGCTCTCCTCGCTCGAGTCGAACACGCCAAGATCGACCGCGCGCGCACTGCCCGGTACCGGAAGGCCGTCCACGTACAAGCCAACGGCAAAGCTGCAAAGCAATGGGCCACAGTCAACCTGCAGCTCAACATGCCCGACGACGAACACGCTGCCAGGCTGGCTGGTCGCCAGCACCGTATCGGTGAGGGTCTGCGACGCGCTCGGCCCACCGGAGAGCGCGGGCGGATCGTTGCCCCCGCTCTGAGCGCCGGTCGTCACGCCAGGGTCTCCCCGCGGGCCGGTGACCCCTTGCGGGCCTGCCGGTCCCTGGGCGCCGGCCGGGCCCGGTGGCCCGGCCACGTTCCAGGTCAATTGGGCGTCGCGCGGGTGGCACGTGTCCGCGCGATAGAAGACGCCGCTCTTGTGGTGCACACATGCGCTGATCGTCGACGACGAGGCGTGTACAGCGGCGTATGCGCCACCGGCCGCCGCCAGTACCAAGGCCGCGAGCGCAACCGCGACCGTGGGCGTGATACGCAGTCTTGTCATGGTGAGTCCCTCTTTTCACCGGACTTGGCGTGTCTCGTTACCGACCCTGATCCCCACGATCTTGGGCAAGCCCGTACCGACGGGAGGTCGATCGGTTGGATGGGTTCGGCTCGGCCGGTGAGTCGCGTCACCCACCGCGGTACGCGAACACCTGTCGAGCATTGACCGCCATCCCGACGCGCGGCCATCGCGAACCCACCCCACGACGACAACGGTTCGATCCGCTCCCCGTTCACTACCGCATCATGTCCGGCGCTCGCCCTGGCGGACCTGGCGGCGCAGGCCGCGGCGCGGTACGCGGCGGTGAACCACGCCCGGCGCTGGCGCGCGCGAGCGCGGACGTGAGGATCAGAGTGAAATGCCGAGATTGCATCGAGACCTGCCACCCCCGTGAGTGGGTCGAGAGCGAGTACGGTGAAACGTACCGGGACGGCCCTCAAATGGTCGTCAGGGAACCCCCTGAGATGGGGTGAACTTCAGGGATCTCCCTGAGGCGGACGGTGGGATGATGTCCCCGTGGCGATTAGGGTGTTCATCGTCGATGACCACTCGAGCTTTCGTCGCCTAGCAAGGCGGATGCTGGGCGCGGCGGGGTTCTGGTCGTCGGGGAAGCGATTGACGCGGCGTCGGCCCTCGCAGCCGCGCCGTCGGCCATCTGGTGCCGGTGACGACCTGCTGTGATCGCGGCCGGTCGCGGAGCTCACGAGCTCTTTGGCGACGGGCCGCGCGTCAGGCGGCGCCCGGTGCTCACGATGCCTTCCCCCACTGGTTGCGATCGTCGCGCTCACGGCGTGGCCGTGACCGCCGGCGGCCCGGAATTTGGGCCTCCGTACGACGGACGGCTGCTGACAGACGACCGCGGCCTCGCGGCGTCGCGCGTCCCCGACGGACGCAACGGCAGAAGCGTCGCGGCGACCATCGCCGCCCCCGGTTCACAGGCGGCCAAGCGCCAGCCCGCGTTCGTATGTCAACGGCATTGACGCCCGAACGTTCAGGCGCCGCCGAAGGCGTCCGCGACGGCCGCCGCCCAGCTCCCGTACAGGTCGATGACAGTGGACGGCGCGGGCCATTCTCCGGCTTGTAGTCGCCTGAGCGCCTCGGCGCCGCGCCGCCCCTAGCGTGCTCGCCATGCGCGCATCGCTTCGCGAACCCGTTCCCGTGTCCATTGCGGCGCGATCGCGCCGGGATGGCAGCGTTTGCAATACGCGTAGGCGTCGCCCTTGCCGTTCCGTGGCGCGGTGGGCGCCCCGCAGCCGCGACACACTCCCCGGTAGCGCGCCTTGACCGCGCCTGCCTTATCGCCGGTTGGATCGTAGAGATACGCCTTGATGGTTGCTTCTGCGCGTCGCAGCCGACGAGCGATCTCCGCGATCGACAGACCCTCCTGGTCTCGGTAGTGGCGGGCGAGTTGCGCCGCGCGGCGCCGTTCCGTGACCCGGTCGAGCATGAGCACCCCAAGCCTACCGGCGGTGCTGGACAGCCGGCCGAGCGCAGAACAACGTCCGTCGGGGAAGGACGTCTCCTCGTGATGCCGCGGCGGGCGGTGACTCCGGAGCTCGCGACCTCCTGGCTCGGCTCCCGTTCCCAGCTGGGCCCTTTGTTAGCATCAGACGGGTCGGCCAGGTACGCCTTGACCGTCGCCTCTGCGCGTCCCAGCCGGCGGGCGATCTCAGCGATCGAGAGGCCCTCCTCGTCGCGGAAGTGTCGCGCCAGCGCCACCGCCCGGCGACGCTCGACCACACGGTCATACGCCGGCGAAGATCGACCGGAGGCCATGTCTCTTGGTATCGCGACCGGCGACGTCGTCCCCGCTAACCGACCTCGGGGATTGCGCACCTGTCGCGACTCCGGACATGCCGCGGCCGGGAGGACCCGGCGGGAACAACGTTGGTCCAGCACGGTGCGGCTTCCGCATCTTCGCGGGCGTTCGGTAGCCGGCCTTGAAGCTCGCGGCCTCTTGCGTGTCGTCCAAACTGGCGACCGGGATTGGCCCATGCAGGAGCCGGCGCTCTCGGTCTAGCTTCGGGTCCCGGGCGAGCGCCTTTGGGCGAAAGCACGAGCCAGCAACGAGCGAGGGTGGGGCGAGTCCGGACGCGTGCTTTCTGGGAGAGCAGCAGTCGCCACGGCCGACCGAGTGCTCGATCTCGTGTCGTGAGTCACCCGCGCGCGTGCTTCCACGCGATAGCGAGCGCGCAGTTCTCGTCGCGCTCGCGATCGCTGAAGCCATAGCTGCGTAGGCATTGCCAGGCACGGGAAGTCGCATTCCGTGGCCGGTGCCGACCTTCCTTTCCGCGCAAAGCGGAACGATCGCTGCGGGTCGCCGGAAGACCCGTGGGTTATCCAATGCAGGTCTGGCGGTCTGGCGGTCTGGCGGTCTGACGGGTTCCGGGTTCCCGGCCGTTCGATTACGCTGGTGGCCACGTGGACGGCGTTCACGATATGGGAGGGATGCACGGGTTCGGGAAGGTCGTCGAGCCCGGGGATGAGTTTGCCTATCACGAGCGGTGGGAGCCGCGTGTCTTCGCGATCCAGATGCTGGTGGGCTTGGAGGGGCTCGGCGCGGGTCCGGGGGGCCGCCCGGTGCGCGAGGAGATGGATCCTGCCCGTTATTTGGCTGCCTCTTACTACGAGCGCTGGCTGTACAGCGCCGAGCAGCGGCTGCTTCGCAAGGGGACGATCGCGCCGGGAGACGTCGAGGCGATGATGGAGCGCCTCAGAGCTGGCGACGCGATGCCCCAGCATCAGGACGCGACGATGGCCGAGCGTGTGCTCGACGACCTGCGAACGCGCATGCCGATGGACCCGCCGCCCGAGGAGGCTCGCTTCGGCCTCGGCCAGCGCGTTCGTGTCAAGCGGATGCACCCGCCTGGTCATACGCGCTGCCCGCGGTACGTGCGTGGGGCGGTTGGGGTGGTCGAGGCTGTGCGCGGCGCCGACCGCGTGCCCGATCGGGCGGTGTACGGCGAGAAGGTGGACCCTGAGCCGGTGTATTCGGTCGCGTTCAGCTCGGAGGAACTGTGGGGGCCTGGCGACGAGCCCGCCTGGAGGGTGTCCCTCGATCTGTGGGACAGCTACCTGGAGCCGGCGTGAGCGAGGGTCACGGCCATCACCATCCTCGGCCGGCGTCGGCGGTCGAGCTCCGTGCGCAGGCGCTCGAGGCGCTTTTGGCCGACCGCGGTCTGGTCTCTACCGACGCGATCGACGCCGTGGTCGAGCTGTACGAGAACGACGTCGGGCCACAGAACGGCGCCAAGGTCGTTGCTCGCGCATGGCTGGACGAGGCGTATCGGGAGCGGCTCTTGACCGACGCGACGCCAGCGATCGCCGAGCTGGGATTCGGCGGCGCTGAAGGCGACAACATGGTCGTCGTTGCCAACACCCTGACCGTCCACAACATGGTCGTCTGCACGCTCTGCTCCTGCTATCCGTGGCCGGTGCTCGGGTTGCCGCCGACCTGGTACAAGAGCCCGCCGTACCGCGCGCGAGCCGTCTCGGAGCCGCGTGCGGTGTTGCGCGAGTTCGGGCTCGAGCTGGGCGACGACGTGGAGATCCGAGTCTGGGACTCGAGCGCGGAGGTCCGTTATCTCGTGCTCCCAGTGCGGCCGGAGGCCACCGACGGCTGGAGCGATGACAAGCTCGCGGCAATCGTCACTCGCGACTGCATGATCGGGACGGCGGTGCCCACCGCCAACCAGCCGGCGATCAGGTGAGCGGACGAGCGAGCGACTTGGCCACGGTCGACGCCGCCCTCGGCGACGCGGCGCCGCTCCCGCGTGATAATGGCGAGCTCGTGTTCGATGAGCCTTGGCAGGGCCGGGCGCTTGGCATGGCCGTGGTCGCGCTCGACCGGCTCGGCGTGCCGTGGGCCGACTTCCGGCGCCACCTCGCGAGCGCGATCGCGGCTCGCCCGGCCAGCCAGGACGAGTCGCCGGCGACCGCCTACTACGCAGCCTGGCTCGACGCACTCGAGACACTCCTAGCCGAGCGTCGCCTGATCGACCAGAGGCCCGCCGGCGTCCCCACGCGGCGCTGACACGCCAGCCCAGCAACGACCAAGCAGACGCAAAGGCCGCCTGCGGTTTCCGCGCGTAGCGGGGGTGCCGTGCGCTGCGGTCGAATGCTCGCGCGGATGACAAGACGCAGTGCAGGACTCTCGTGACCGATCACTCGCTTCCCAGCGCGGACGCTGCTGCTCCACGCCTGAACCGGAAGCGCCAGTGTCGACGCCGTCGTGGCCGCTTTTGTGCTTGCGGCTTCCCGACGTTCAGCCAGCGCGCAGAGCAAGCCAACTTGGCCTTTGGTCGGCGGTACGGCACGCGGGCAGGGTGGAGCGGTGTGGCGGACGCTCGTGGCGGCGTCTCGCCGGTGCCCGCCGGTCAGTGACCGGTTAGGTGGATGATGCCGACGCTGTCGAGGCCGTCGAGTACGAGTTGGACGGCGAGTGCCGCCAGCAGGATGCCGAAGATCTTCTCGGTGACGAGCATGCGACTTTCGTCCAGATGGTCGCTAGCCCGGTTGGCCAGCCGGAATACGCCCACGTCGATGGCGAGCACCACGGCGAGGACGCCGAGGACCATGGCGAAGACGGCGACTGAGTCGGCCTCGGCGGAGAGGGTCACGAGTGCGACGATCCCTGCGGGGTTCAAGAGGTAGGGGATCGCGAGCGGGAACACGGCGATGCGCATCGGATCGCGTCCCGTGACGGCCCCGTTGCCGTCGGGTTTCGCATTCCCACGGACCATCGTGATCGCGATGATGAAGAGGATGATTCCCCCGGCGATCGAGAGCGAGCCGGTCGAGAAGTGAAGCAGCCTGGAGAGGAACTCGCCGAGCCCGACGAGGATCAGGGCAACGACGGCGGCGGTGGTCAGCATCTTGCGGACGATCAGGGCCTTGGTTGCACCGTCGAGGGGGGCGGTGATCTCCACAAAGGGCACGAGGGCGATCTTCGGACCGATCCCGATCAGCAGCAGCAGGAAGGTGTCGACCACCAGGTAGATGTCGATCGACGTGTGCTTCATCGCGACGGCTTAGCTCTTACCGTGTGGGCGCGGGCGTCGGAATCCTTCCGAGGTAGGGCTGGCACGGGAGCCCGCGTACGCCGAGGCCGGAGATCGCGAACACTCGCCCGCAGTCGGGCTGCCGGGCCCGGGCGTCGTCGTCGAGTCCTTCCCGGGCGGTGGTTATGAACAGCGTCGCCCGGTCGGGGCCGCCGAAGGCGCACGAGGTTGGTCGTTCGACCGGCAGCTCAAGGCTGGCGAGCAGCGACCCGTCCGGGGCGTAGCGGTTGACGGCCCCGCCGCCCCACGCCACCCAGATCCCACCCTCGGCGTCGACCGTGAGCCCGTCGGGCACGACGCCGGGCTCGTCGCTGCGCACGAGCGTGCAGCGGTTGGTGATCGCCCCACTGTCGTTATCGAAGCGGAATGTGTCGAGGCAGCCGGTGCCGCTGTCGTTCAGGTACATCGTGCTGCCGTCCGGGCTCCACCCGATCCCGTTGGCGATCGTCAGACCGGTGAGCACGGTGGTGCAGCTGCCGTCGAGCTCGAGGCGGTAGAGCGCGCCGGCGCCGGGCGACTCGTCGTAGGCCATCGTCCCGGCCCAGAACCGTCCCTGCGCGTCGCACGCTCCGTCGTTCATGCGCACGTCCGTCCGTCCGGCCTCGGGCTGGGTCAACTCAACCATTGACCCGTCCTCATCGACGAACAGGAACCCCGGGCCTGCAGCGACGACGTATCCGCCTCCCAGCGCGGGCGCGACGGCACCGACGTGCCGGTCGAGCGAGATCGTGACCACGTGGTCGAGGCTTCCGTCGCCGCCGAGCGTGCCGCGGTGTAGCTGTCGGCCGAGGATGTCGACCCACAGCAGCTCCTGGCGCTCCTCGTGCCACCGCGGGCCCTCGCTGAGCCGCCCCGGCGTGGCCGACCACGGAACCGCGCCGGAGGCAGTCACGCCGTGAGATCGACGACGACTTTGATGTCTTGCGGCTGGCGTTCCAGCGCGTCGGTCCAGCGAGTGAGTGGCACGCGCCGGGTGATCATCCCCCGCAACCAGTCCGGATCGGCAGTCGCGAGCGCGTCGACGGCCTGCTCCCAATGGCGCCGCCCGGCGTTCACCGTCCCGAACAGCACCAGGTTGCGCAGCACCGCGTTGCGATTCATCGTGGTCGCGTCGACGTCGAACTGCGGCTCGACGTTCATGATCCCGGTCAGGCAAATGATCCCGCCGCTGACGACCCGCTGCGCGGCCGAACGTCCGACTGCGCCGAGACCTGTGCACTCGATCACGACCTCGACGTCGGCGTCGACATCCGCGGCGTCGCCGGCGTGGTAGTGCGCGCCGAGGGCCTCGACCAGGTCGCGCTTGGGACCCTCGGTCGCCAGGTCGACAACGTGCACCTCATACCCGCGTTGCACACCCAGCAGGCACGCCAGCAGCCCGATCGGGCCCGCGCCCGTGACCAGCGCCCGCCCGCGAAGAAAGAACGCGCGCTGCGAGATCCGGTCGACCTGATCCCACGCCTTCGCTAGCACCGACGTCGGCTCGAGCAACACGCCCAACTCGCCCAGCGCGGTCGGGATCGCCAGCGCGAAGTCGGGCTCGACGCGCCACTGCTCGCTCCCGTATCCGTGGCGGCGGACGATCCCGCGCTCGGCGAACCGGTTATTGCGGCACATGTCCCACTCGCCCGCGGCGCACGCCGGACACGGAACCGGATCGGGCCGGCGCACGATCCCGACGACCAGATCCCCGGAACGAAAGCCCGAACCGGCCGGTGCCTCGAGCACCTCGCCCAGACTCTCGTGGCCGATGATCAGCTTGCTCTCCCCCGCTGGGGCCTCGCCGTATCCGCCCTCGGCGATCTCACGGTCCGTGCCGCACACGCCCATCCCGAGCCCACGGACCAGCAGAGCCCCGTCCTCCTTCGCCGGCGCGGGAACGTCCTCGAGACTCACAGTTCCCCGCTGGCCAGGCACCGCCGTGATCGCTCGCATTGCGCTAACACTCCCACAGCACCGCCGACCCTGCGTCATCCAAAACGGACGACGCCAGCTACCACCCTCACCGGGAGAATCGTCAGCGTGACTTCATCGGGCGCCACGACCCTCGACGTCGTGGTGATCGGCGCCGGACCCGCCGGTGTGGTGGCGGCGCTTCGCGCGGCGCGACTCGGAGCGCGAACCGCGCTCGTTACGCGCGATGAGTTCGGGGGCATGGCCGCCAACGACGGACCGGTGCCGGTCCGCACGTTGGCGCACGCCGCCCGGCTGATCCGCGAAGCCGCCCAGCTCCCGCGCTACGGCATCACCGCCGGCGAACCCGAGCTCGACTATCGGCGGCTGCTCGACCGCATCCGCGAGGTCACCAGCGACGTGCGCACGCACTCGCTGCTGCGAGAAGATCTGCAACAGTCCGGAGTCACCCTCCACGAGCACGCCGGCTTCGTGCGGTTCGTCGAACCGCACGTGATCGAGTCCGAGCACGCCCCACGCCTCCACGCCTCGAAGAGCGTCATTTGCACCGGCGGCAGGCCACGCCGACTCGACCTCCCCGGCTTCGAGCTGGCCTCCACCCACAGCGACGCCTGGACCCTCTCGACCGCCCCGCCGTCGATGCTGGTCATCGGCGCCGGCGCAACCGGAGTACAGCTCGCCTCGATCTTCAACGCCTTCGGGACACGGGTCACGCTGTTCGAGGCCGCGCCGCGGATCCTGATGAGCGAGGACGAGGATGTCTCGGCCGCGGTCAGCGAAGCGCTCGCCGCATCCGGGATCGAGATCCTCGAGAACGCCGGGACGATCGACCGCCTCGAGCCCGTCCCCGGCGGAGTCAGACTGACCTACGCACACGACGGCACCTCACACCACGTCGACACCACGCTCACAGTGGTCGCCGTCGGCTGGATTGCCAACACTGCCGAACTCAAGCTTGGCGCCGCCGGCGTCCAGACGAACCAGCGCGGCTACGTGCAGGTGGACGCTCAGCTTCGCACCACCGCGCCGCACATCTTCGCAGCCGGCGATGTCACCGGACACGTGATGGTCGTGCACGAGGCGGCTCGCGAGGCGTACCTGGCGGCCACCAACGCGGTTCTCGGAGCCACGACCGCCCTGCCAGCTGAGGTCAGCCCCCTCGGCAGCTTCACCGACCCCGAATACGCCTCCGTCGGACTCACCGAGACGACGGCCCGCCAAACCCGCGAGGTCTTCATCGCAACCCAGCGATTCGACTCGCTGCCAAGACCGATCATCGACGGACGCCTCACCGGCTTTTGCAAACTCATCGCCGACCGCGAGCACCACACCATCCTCGGCTGTCACATCGTCGGAGAACGCGCCGTCGAACTCGCTCAGCTAGCCGCGATCGCGATGGCAGCCAACATGACCGTCGAGCAACTCGCGCTCGTCCCCTTCTCATTCCCCACCTACGCCAACGCGCTCGGACGCGCAGCCATCAAAGCGGCCCGCGACCTCGACATTCACATCAGCTCCGCCGAAGAGCGCCTATCCGACGCCGCCGAAGCCGCCACAATGGCGAGCTGAGTTCACCGGGCTCCGGCACCCACCAGGCGCCCAGGGGCCAGCGAGGGTGACGAGCACCTCATCGCCATCGACGAGCGCCTTGCTTTGTGCGGCTAGCGAGCACGCCGCCGAGCGCTCCACGGCCGAGCTCTCCGAAGGGTGCGGCTCTTCTGAAGGGACCTTCGTGACTGGCTGAACTGACAGTAAATGCCCCGTAGATGCCTGGGGGTTTGACCTGTTAGTGGGCGCGCGGTCAGCGTGTTGTGGGGGCTGTTGGCCGACGATTGGCCGGGTTGACGCGCGTTTAGGGTGCTCCGCCTGGGGGTTTGAGGGTTCGGCGCGTTTGCTGGGACCCGCGGGGCTGGGGTGAGGACTGATATGTCGGGTGTCGAAGTCGGCGTTGCTCTGTCTAACGTCGACCACGGAGGTGGCCAGCGTGACCGCCGATCTCGACACCCGTTGTGGCGAATTTTACGCCTCGGGCGGTGAAGTCCTGCCTGCCGGGCAGGCTGACAGCGAAGATGCGGCAGGGGAAGGGGGCGGCGGCCGCCGCTTGGGCGATTCGGCTGGGGCCGCTGCGTTTGCTTGTAGCCGGAACCAGTTCGAGTCGCTCGTGAGCTTTCTGGATGGAGCGGACGCTGCCGGTCTGTCGCACGCGGAGCTTGAGGAGCAGCTTGACCGTGAGGGTCGGGAGCTTTTCCGGCGGCTGTTGGATGATCATCTGGCGTTGCGGGCGGTGCGCGAGCAGCGCCTTGAGCAGGTCGTCGGCGATGAGGGCGTGGCGCGCAGTCGGGTCGAGACTGGGCACACTCGGGCGTTGGAGACGGTGTTCGGGACGGTGTCGGTGGAACGGTTGGCGTATCGGGCGCCGGGGGTCGGGAACCTCCATCCCGCCGACGCGACGCTGAACCTGCCCGTGGAGCGCCATTCGCATGGCCTGCGCAAGTTGTGCGCGCTGGAGGCCGCGCGTGGCAGCTTCGCTGACGCGGTGGCTGCGATCGGCCGCCAGACCGGACAGCGGCTCGGCAAACGCCAGGTCGAAGAGCTCGCCTCCCTGGCTGCGATGGACTTCGAGGCCTTCTACGAGGACCGGCGTCCGGCCAGGTCCAAGCCCGGGGATCTGTTGGTGCTCTCGGCCGACGGCAAGGGGATCGTGATGCGCCCCGACGCGCTGCGCACCCGCGCTCCGGCCAGGCCCCGCGCCGGCCCTGGGCCCAAGCCCCGGCTGTCAGGCGACGATCGCCTATACCGCAAGCGGATGGCGGAGATCGGCGCGGTCTACGACGCGGCGGCGGCGCCACGCACCGTGGTCGACATCCTCGCCTCCGCGGCACCGGAGGGCTACGAGCCCGCCCCGGGGCCGGTCGCGAGAAACAAATGGCTGTGCGCCAGCGTCGTCACTGCCCCGGCGGCCGTGATCGCCCGCGTGTTCGACGAGGCAGAGCGCCGCGACCCCAAGCACCGCCGCGCCTGGATCGCGCTGGTGGACGGCGCCAACCACCAGATCGAGCGGATCAAACTCGAGGCCCGCAAACGCGAAGTGAAGGTCACGATCGTCGTCGACTTCGTGCACGTCCTGCAATACCTGTGGAACGCCGCCGCCTGCCTGCACCCCAACGACGACCAGGCGGCCGCGCGGTGGGTGCACCGCCAGGCGATACGGGTGCTCGAAGGACACGCCCGCAAAGTGGCCGGCAGCATCCGCCGCCAAGCGACCAACGCCCGCCTCCACGGCACCCGTCGCCAGCCCGCCGACGAAGCCGCTGCCTACCTCACCAACAAGGCTCCCTACCTCGACTACCCGACCGCGCTCATCAACGGCTGGCCGATCGCGACCGGGATCGTCGAGGGCGCCTGCCGCCATCTGGTCAAAGACCGAATGGACCTCACCGGAGCCCGCTGGGGACTCGCCGGCGCCGAAGCAATCCTGAAACTACGCGCCATCAAAGCCAACGGCGACTTCGAGGAATACTGGCGCTACCACCTCACCCAAGAACACCACCACGTCCACGAAGCCCGCTACCACAACCACACCATCCCAGCCACATGACACGTCACACTCCGTCCCTTCAGAAGAGCCGCACCCGCGCATCGGGTGACCGCAAGCTCACTGGTGCAAAGGACGTCCATCCGGGAAGAGATCGGAGGGCTCGCGCTGGCGTCTGCTTGATCTATGAGAGCGACAGCGCCGGGGTGTTTGCTGGTCTGCGCGAGTCAGGCGATCGGAAGCACCTTCGCGACCGCGGAGCCGGCGCCGGCGTCCCACCTGAGTTCCCGCCAAAGCAGAACTCCGCGCTGGTCGGCACAACGGCTGACGGTCGAACGACGCGCCGCGTCGCGAGCGCTGGCGAGTAGCGCGACGCGCGGGCCTCGCGGTCGAGACCTGCAATCGGTGTCCCGCGGGTATCTACCCCGGCCATGATGCGTGGCTGCATGTGTCCGACACCGGTAGCCGTTGGCCATGCTCCTGACGGGTGATCGTGAATGCTTCCAGTCGTTTGCGAAGCGTCGGCACCGGTCCGCGCGGCCGTCCGGATGCTGGCAGCGAGGCCGAACCTGGCTAGCACTCGCCCGATTCTCGTCGCCGGCTCGACCGCGATCTGGCGGGAGCCGTGCTGTCAGTCGTGCGCGAGTTCCGCGCAAACGAGGGAAAGCGTGGTTAACGCCGGCGTCCTTGGTCACGAGATCGGCTGCAGCAGACGCACGGCGTCGAACGGGGAGCTGGGTGCTTGTGACGGTGCTACCAGCGCAGCGAATCGGGTAGGCGGTACCCGGTCGCGGCGAGTTGCTCGGGCCCGCGGGCAGTCGCCGGATCTGGTTGGACGGCGCGGGTTCAAGTCATGGGGTACGCGGCGCGGAAGGTGCACTCAGTCATTTCTGGTGTGCGCGATCTCGTTGGCGGCATCGACGAGGTCTCCGTCTAATCGTCGTACGCCGAGCTGGGTGCAGAGCGTGTCTGATGCGCCGGGGCCGCTGAGCACGAGTGGCGCGATCTTCGCAAGGCGGCGTAGTGCCGTCTTCTCGGCTTGGAGGAGGGCTGGGTCGAAGCTGGTGAGGACCACGAGCGCGGGCAGCGTTGTCTTGGCCGTTTGTGCCAGTGTCGAGATTGGCGTGTCGGCGCCGAGGAAGAGGATCCGCCAGCCGTGCGAGCGCAGGAGCAGGCCGAAGGCAAGCAGGCTGATGTCGTGTGTCTCTCCTGGTGCGCAGGCGAGCAGCGCAAGCGGTCCGCCGCCACGGCTCCAGAGTCGCGCGAGTGAGAGCAGCCGGCCGCGGATCAGGTTGCTGGCGAAGTGCTCCTGGCTGATCTCGAGTGTGTCTTGTTCCCAGGCCACTCCGACCTGTTTGAGCGTTGGGAGGATCACGTCGCCTAGGACGGCTTCCAACCCGAACGCGGCGAAGCTTTCGTCGAGGACGGCGTGCACGGCTGCTTCGTCGTAGCGTTCGATCGCGGCGAGCAGACGCGCCGCGGCGTCTTCGAGCAGGCCCTCGGAGGATTGGCCGCGCTCGAGCGCGGCACGCGCGGCCTCGGCGGCTGATAGCCCGTCGTCGAGCGCGCGGCGCATGTGGGCGACGCGCTCGGCGTCCTCGTCGGTGTAGAGCCGATACCCGCCCGACGAGCGGACCGGCTGCAGGAGTCCGTAGCGCCGCTCCCAGGCGCGGAGCAGTTCTGGGCTGACGCCGACGCGGCGGGCGAATTCGCCGATCCGTAGTGGTCCGCGGGCGGTGTCCACGCACTAAACATACAGACTCTCGACAAACCCTTGACAAAAGGCAGCTCTGCCCGTTACGATCGTCCAGTCTTTGTACAGTGTCTGTTCAAGGAGAAGGTGATCGATGGAGAAAGTCCAAACGCTCGTTACGGCTCGCCCCGAAGCGGGTGCGCGGGCGCTGATCCTGCTGGCGGCGTTCGTGTCGTTCGTGCTTTCAGTCGTGCTCTGGTTCGGCGGCGATAAGCAGCAAGGCATCTTCGTCGGGCTCTGGGTTCCGTCGATCCTTTCGCTCGGCGGACTCGTGCTGCGGCGCAGCGAGCGATGAGCACCCCCGGGCTGTTCGTCGTCGGCGTGCTCGTAACGCTGATCGTCGGCGCGGCGCTGGCGCTGCTGTTCTACGCGGCGGTGCTCGATGGCCGCTACGCGGCGGCGCAGAAGCTTGCACGTGAGCAGGAAACGCTGTCAGACGCAGACCGCGACCCGGTAGTGGCCGCGTGATCAAGACCCATTCATCAAAGGAGTAGGCATGAAGAAGAACATCGTCGAGACCGCTCGGGATGCAGGTACGTTCACGACCCTGATCGCCGCCATCGACCGCGCCGGCCTGGAGCCAACCCTGGTGGGCGAGGGCCCGTTCACGGTCTTCGCCCCCAACGACGAGGCATTCGCGCAGCTGCCCGAGGGATCGGTGGACTCGTTGCTGGCCGAGCCCGCCCAGCTCGCCAGGGTCCTGGCCTATCACGTGGTGCCCGGCCGGGTCACCGCTGCCGACGCGGCCGGGTTGGCCAGCGCACCGACCGTTCAAGGCGAGGACTTGCCCGTGTCGGCCGACGGCGGCATCCACGTCGACGGGGCCCGCGTGATCAGCGCGGACATCGAGGCCTCGAACGGAATCATCCACGTCGTCGACCGCGTGCTGCTCCCCGCGGGCATCTGAGAGGAAGACGGAAATGAGACAAATTCGCAGGTTCCTGCTGACCGCGGTGATCGCCGTGGCCGCCCTCCCGGCTCTGGTGCCGCTGGCCTCGGCGCAAGCCACCAGCAAGGCGAACATCGTGCAGACGGCCGTCGCGGCCGGCCAGTTCAAGACATTGGTCGCGCTGGTCAAAGAGGCCGGCCTGGCCGGCACGCTCGAGGGCAACGGACCGTTTACGGTGTTCGCACCGACCGACGCGGCGTTCGCGAAGGTTCCGAAAACGACGCTCGCGGCGCTCGAGCACAATCGGGCGGAGCTGCGCGCGGTGCTGCTCTACCACGTCCTCAGCGGCGACGTGACCGCAGCCAAGCTGGTCAAGCTGCGGTCGGTGAAGACCCTGAACGGTCAATCGCTGAAGATTCGCGTCAGCCACGGCGACGTCACGATCGAGGGTGCGCGCATCGTCAAGACCGACGTCGGCGCCTCTAACGGCGTGATCCACGTCATCGACCGGGTGCTGATCCCGCGCTTACCAACCTCCCTCGCGCCGACCACGGTTGTCCGGGCGCCGCACGCGCGGCGCCCGGACACGGGGCAGTAACCAGCGACCGCATGACGACGCTCATCTATCCAGACACCACCCCCGACGCGACACTACGCGGACTGGGTTACGCCAACACGGCGATGACGACGCGCCACTCGGTCCAAGGGATCGCGGTGCTCGCCCTCGCCAGCTCCGTCTCGCCGGCCGCGTCAAGCTCGTTTTCGCGCTTGAACCCCACGACCGAGATGCTTCGTACAGTTGCATCGGCCGGCGTATCTCAGCCGTGGGTGCGGTTCGATCGGGGTTGGTCGTTGAGATGAGGGTTGCTGTGGTAGGTGCCGGGGTCTCGGGGCTGGTGGTGGCGCATCTGCTGCACCGGGCGCATGACGTCACGGTGTTCGAGGCGAATGGCTATGCGGGCGGGCACACGAATACGGTCCGGGTCGACACGCCGAACGAGACGCATCAGGTCGACACCGGGTTCATCGTGTTCAATGACCGCAACTATCCGAACTTCGAGCGGCTGCTTGAGCGACTGGCGGTCGGTTCGCAGCGGTCGACGATGAGTTTCAGCGTCAGCGACGGGATGGGGGATTTCGAGTACAGCAGTGCGTCTCCCAGTGGCCTGTTCGCAAAGCGCGCGCACCTCCTGACCCCGTGGTTTCACCGCATGATTGCCGATCTGGGTCGGTTCAACCATGCCGCCCGGGAGCTGCTTGGCGATCGTGCCGATGACGTCTCGCTTGGAGACTGGCTGGAGCGTCATCGCTTCTCGCGGGCGTTCATCGAGCGGCTGATCGTCCCTCAGGCCTCAGCTGTGTGGTCGACCGATCCGCGCCAAATGTGGAGCTTTCCCGCGCGGTTCCTGGTCGAGTTTTTCGACAATCACGGGATGCTGTCGTTCCGAGGTCGGCCTCGCTGGCGGGTGGTTCGCGGGGGATCGGCTCGCTACGTGGAAGCGCTGACGCGCCCGTTCGGCGAACGGTTGCGGCTCCGCACGCCGGTCGATGCCGTCACGCGCCACCCTGATTACGTGCTGGTCAAGCCGCGTGGTGGTGAGGTAGACCGGTTCGACGAGGTGGTGCTGGCGACCCACTCCGATCAGGCGCTGGCGCTGCTATGCGACGCCAGCGATCGTGAGCATGAGATCCTCGGTGCGATCCCGTATCAGCCCAACGAGGCGGTGCTGCACACCGACGTGCGGATGCTGCCCCGCCGTCGGCGCGCGTGGGCGAGCTGGAACTATCACCTGCTCGCCGAGCGCAAGCCCGCGAGCACCGTCACTTACCACATGAATCGCCTTCAGTCGCTGCGCGCTGAGCGCGAGTTCTGCGTGACGCTAAATCGCACCGAGGCGATCGACCCGGCTCACGTGATCCGCACGATCCCCTACGCGCACCCGGTTTACACGGCCGCGGGGATCAAGGCGCAGGCGCGGGTGGGTGAGATCGACGGGCGCGATCGGACGCACTTCTGCGGCGCCTACTGGGGATGGGGGTTCCACGAGGACGGCGTCGTCAGCGCGCTGCGGGTCGGCGAGCGCTTCGGGGCGTGGCTGTGAGCGCGAGCTGCATCTACGAGGGCACGATTCGCCACCGGCGCTTCGACCCCCGGCGCGAGTTCAGCCATCGGCTGGCGCTGGCCTATCTCGACTTGGACGAGCTCCCGGGGCTGCTTGACGGTCGGCTCATCGCGCGCCGGCCCGGACTGGTGCGGTTCCGTCGCCGCGACTACCTCGGCGATCCCGCCGTGCCGCTGCACCGCGCCGTGCGTGACGTGGTGGAGGATCAGACCGGTGCGCGGACCGAGGGCCCGATCCGGCTGCTTGCGCAGCTGCGCTCGTTCGGGCACTGCTTTAACCCCGTCAGCTTCTACTACTGCTTCGAGCCGGGCGGTGAGCGCGTGCAGGCGCTGGTCGCGGAGGTGACGAACACTCCCTGGGGGGAGCGGCACGCCTACGTCATCCAGGGCAAACAGCCCGACTCTGCGGTGCTCGACGGGCAGTTCGACAAGGCGCTACACGTGTCGCCGTTCATGGGAATGGATCATCGCTACGACGCTCGGGCGGCCGTGCCCGGCCGGACGCTGTCGGTCCACATCGCCTCGAGCCGCGCGGGCGCCACCGTGTTCGACGCGACGCTCGCGCTGCGCCGCCGGGAGCTGACGCGGGCGTCGATGGCGAGGATCACCGCCCGGTACCCGTTCGCGACGGGCCGGGTGCTGGCGCTGATCTACGCGCATGCGGTGGGGCTGAAGCTCGCGGGCGTGCCGGTCCACCCCCATCTGCGGGCGGGACGGGCATGATCATCTGGCCCTCTCGTCGGCTCGTGTCGCTTCTGCTGCGGCGGATCAAGGTCGGCAGCCTGATCGTCGTCGAGGGCGACGAGCGGCGCGTGTACGGCTCCGGGCCGCCCGCCGCGACCGTCCGGATCGACTCCCCGCGGACGTGGCCGAAGCTGCTGCGCGGCAGCCGCGGGATGGCCGAAGCCTTTGCCCAAGGCCTCTGGGACTCGCCGGATCTGGTCGCTTTGATCAGGCTGGCCGCCCGCAACGCCGCCGGCCTCGATCGGCTCCGCACGCTTCTCGCGCCGCTGCGTTGGCCGACGCAGCGTGCCAGGACGCTTGTGCGCCGCAGCACCAAGCGCCGCCGCCGCCGTGACATCGCGGCCCACTACGACCTCGGGAACGAGCTGTTCTCAAGGATGCTCGATCCGACGATGAGCTACTCGTGTGCGGTGTTCGAGCACGAGGGGATGACGCTCGAACAGGCTCAGCGCGCAAAGCTCGAGGGCATCTGCGAGAGGCTCGACCTCGGTCCCGAGGACCGCGTGCTGGAGATCGGAACCGGTTGGGGCGGGTTCGCCGTCTACGCCGCCGCCACCCGCGGCTGCCACGTGACCACGACCACGATCTCGCGCGAGCAGCACGATTACGCCGTCGAGCAGGTCCGCCGCGCGGGGCTGGAAGACAGGGTCACGGTACTCATGGAGGACTACCGCGACCTGCGGGGCCGGTACGACAAGCTCGTCTCGATCGAGATGATCGAAGCGGTTGGATGGCGGCACATCGGCACGTTCTTCGCCAAGTGCTCGGAGCTGCTGGCTCCCGACGGGGCGATGCTCCTGCAGGCGATCACGATCGACGACCGCGCCTACGAGGTCGAGAAGGCATCGAAGTCGTTTATCAACACCTACATCTTCCCGGGCGGATGCCTGCCGTCGCTCGAGGTGATCGCCCGCAGCCTCGCCCGGCGGACCGACATGCAGGCGGTGAGACTGGAGGACCTCACGCCGCACTACGTCGAGACGCTGCGGCGCTGGCGCACGACGTTCACCGCCCATGTCCCCGCGCTCGCGGAGCTGGGCTACGACGAGCGCTTCCGCCGGCTCTGGACGCTCTACCTTGCCTACTGCGAAGCGGGCTTCGCGGAGCGGCGGATCTGCGACGTCCAGCTGCTGCTAACCAAGCCCCGGTCCCGGATCACCTCACGCGAGTACCGGACAGCCTCTGGCCAGAGCCAGCAGCCCGAACTTTCGCTGAGCGCATGATCACTCCGCTGCTCGACGACGTGCTCGACCGCATGGTGGTTGCCGGCTATACGAACGTCGGCTATCGGGTTCGCAGCCGGGGTTGGAGCGCGTCTGAACTGCAGCGGATGGAGGGCAAGGTGGTGCTGGTCACGGGCGCGAGCTCGGGGCTTGGTCTGGCTGCCGCTGAGGGCTTTGCACGTCTCGGCGCGACGGTCTGGCTCGTCGTCCGCAGCCCGGAGCGCGGCGAGCAGGCGCGCATGAGGATCGTCGAGCGGTCCGGTAACGGCGACGTGCACGTGGGGGTCTGCGATCTCAGTAAGCTCGAGTCGGTCCGGCAGTTCGCTGGACGCTTTCGAGATCAGGCTTCGCGCCTCGATGTGCTGGTCAACAACGCCGGGGTGATGACCGAAGCGCGCGGTGTTTCGGTCGATGGGATCGAGCTCACGCTCGCGACCAATGTCGTCGGCCCGTTCCTGCTGACCAACCTGCTGATCCCACTGGTTGAGGAAAGTGCCCCGGCGCGCATCATCAACGTGTCCTCTGGTGGCATGTACATGCAGAAGCTCAGGGTTGATGACCTGCAGAGCGACCAGGGGCAGTTCGACGGGCCGAAGGTGTACGCGCGCACCAAGCGCGCGGAGGTCATCCTCACCGAGATCTGGGCAAAGCAGTCGGCGGGCACCGGCGTTGTGGTCCACTCGATGCACCCGGGGTGGTCGGACACCCCCAGCCTCCGATCCTCGCTGCCACGGTTCTACAAGGTGACACGACCGCTGCTCAGAACGCCCGCGCAGGGCGCCGACACGATCGTCTGGCTCGGTGCCGCCGCCGAACCGGGCCGCAGCTCCGGCCGCTTCTGGCACGACCGCCGACCGCGTCCCACGGACCGGCTGCGATGTGCACGGGAGACGCGGCAGGAGCGCGAGCGGCTATGGGCCGAGTGCGTACGGCTCAGCGGTTTGCACAACCCGTCCGTTCCGACCGCGTCGACTTCCATTCCAGAAGGAGAAGCTTGATGGCCCACTACCGAGCATCGATCGACATCCAGCAACCCCGCGAGGACGTATTTGCCTACCTCAGCGATTTCTCGTCAACCAGGGAATGGGATCCGGGCGTGGTCGAGGCGGAGCGTGTGAACGGCGCGGCGGTGGGCGAGGGAACCGAGTTTCGGTTGGTTGCCGAGTTCCTCGGCCGCAAGAACGAGCTCACCTATCGGATCGTCGAGTACGACCCGCCGCATGCCGTGACCTTCCTTGGCAAGAACGCCACCGTGGTCTCGCGGGACAGGCTCACGTTCGGGTCGACCGCCGCGGGCACGCGCGTCACCTACGACGCCGACCTCGCGCTGAAGGGTCCGCTCAGGATCGCCGACCCGCTCCTGGCGCTCGCGTTCAACCGGGTCGGCGATCGCGCCCTCGCCGGTCTCAGGGCCACGCTCGCCCCCTCGCCGCCGCAGACGCTGAGCCCACTGGCCGGTCGCGCTCTCGACGGCAAGGAGTACGAGCTGCCGGGCGATCTCGCAAAGCAGCACAACGTCCTCGTCGTCGCCTTCCGCCGCGAGCAGCAAAGCCTCGTCGATCAATGGCTGCCGTGGCTGACCGACCTCGAGCAGCGGCGCTCGGACGTCGCCGTGTACGAGCTGCCGGTGCTGTCGTCGATGTACGGTCCGGCGCGGTGGTTCATCGACGGTGGCATGGCGCGGGGGATCCCGGACGCCGCCGCCCGCGCCCGCACGATCACCGTCTATACCGACGTCCGGAAGGTCGTTGACAACCTCGGGCTCGCCGGCACTGACACGATCGCAGTGCTGATCGTCGAGCGCTCCGGCCGCGTGCTTGCCAGCGAAGTCGGCGGCTTCGCGGACCCGAAGGCCGAGCGGCTGGCCGCTGCGCTCGCGCCGAAGCGGTCGTCCGGCGCGACCGCGACATGAGCGCACGCGTGCTCGTGACCGGCGCGACCGGGTTCATCGGCGCTCGCCTCGCCGCCAGGCTGGCAAGCTCGGGGCGGGAGGTGCGCTGCCTGGTGCGCGACCGCGGCGGGAGTCGCGCCAGCCACCTCGAGCGCGAAGGCTTCGATCTGCACGAGGGCGATGTGTTGCGCCCGGAAACGCTCCGCGGCGCAGGCCGCGGGGTGGACGCGGCGTACTACCTGATCCACTCGATGGGTCGAGGCGGACCCAAGGACTTCGCGGCCAGCGAGCGCGCCGCCGCCACCGCCTTTGCCCGCATGGCACGCGCGGAGGGGATCGAGCGCGTGATCTACCTCGGCGGCCTCGGTGACGAGCCGCAGTCCCAGCACCTACGCAGCCGGCACGAGACCGCGCTCGCGCTCCGAGAGTATGGCCCCGCGCTGTCGTACATCCGCGCCGGAATGGTCGTTGGCCCGCAGAGCGAGTCCTATCGCACGCTGCGCTACCTCGTCCAGCGACTCCCTGCGATGATCGCCCCGGCGTGGCTGAAGAACGCGACCCAGCCAGTCGCGATCGACGACACCTTGAGCTACCTGGTCGAGGCACTGACAGTCGAAGCGTCGGCGGGGAGGGAGATCCAGATCGGCGGCCCCGACGTGCTCACCTACGGCGAGATGCTCGACCGGATGGCCGAAGTCCTCGGCATCCGCCGCCGGCCGCGGATTCCCGTGCCGCTGATCACCCCGTGGCTCTCCTCACTGTGGATCGGGCTCGTCACACCGGTCGACGCCGGCGTGGCAAGACCGTTGATCGAAGGACTCTCCACGCCAACGGTCGTCACCGACCCCTCCGGAATGGCGCTGTTCGACATCAAGCCAATCAGTTTCGACCAAGCGCTCCGACGCGCCGTCGCAGAAGACCCCGAACTTGCGCCTACGTGAGAGCCCTCGAACACCTCCTCGGCTCGCGTCCCGCCCGCATCGGGATCATCCTCTTGTGGCTCATTCTCGGCGGGCTGGTGGAGGCCAGCCGCCCTCGCCGCAACGAAAAGACGCGGTACCGGCAAGCTGAAGCCGACTCCATGCCGCGCACCCACGAGCGCTACTCCGAACAGCCGGCGGCGTTGGCAGCCAGCGACACGCCGGACGACTCGAGTTGACGATGGAGCGAGTCTGGGATTACCCCCGCCCGCCGGCCGTCGTGCCCTGCGAGCGTCGCGTCCGGGTCGAGCTGGCCTGCAAGGTACTGGCCGACTCGACCCGCGCGCTGCGCGTGCTCGAGACCAGTCACCCGCCAACGATCTACATCCCTCCCACCGACGTGTATGAGGAGCTCCTGGCCAAAGGTCACGCTCGCTCGACGTGGTGCGAATTCAAGGGCGTGGCGCACTACTTGGACGCGGCCATCGACGGCCGGCGATTCAAGTCAGTCGCCTGGACCTACCCGAATCCCTCGCCCGGGTACGAGGCGCTGCGTGATCACGTCGCCTTCTACCCCGGCCGCGTGGACGCTGCCTGGCTAGATGACAAGCGCGTGCAGGCCCAGCAGAGCGACTTCTACGGCGGGTGGATCACAGACGACCTCGTCGGGCCTTTCAAGGGGCCGGTCGGCACGCTCACCTGGTGAAGTCAGGTCCAGGTGGTGGACGCTCCTTCTCCTGCAGCAATTCCCGAGGTCGCTTCCGTCGAGCTCGTTGACAGCTGCTTAAGCATTCGGCGGCGGTCGATGACGAGCCGTCGCTACGGGTCTTAGCCAGTCGATGCCCTGGAAGTACTCCTCGGCACGAGCGCTCCACGCGGCGCGTCACAGAGGCGGGTGCCGCTGTTGCCGCTCTTGACGACCTGATTAGGTAAAGCCGGCGAAGCTCTTGGGTCCGAAGCAAAGCAGGACAACTGGCCACATTTGGTCGGCCCCGTGCCTCGTCACAAGCGCCCACCCGCCGCCCCGGCCCAGGGTCCGGGTCGGCCGCCGGATCGAGCCAGCCCGAGGCGCCCGGCGCTAACCGGCTTCGCGCGAACTGCAAGCGGCTGAGCGCCGATTCGGCGCCGGAGCCTCCGGTACCGAACCTGCACCGAAGCGGCCACCGCGCGGTCGTGACCGGTAAAGGCGTGATGCAGCCGTCGGCCATTGGTGCCGGTGACGACTGCTGTGATCGCGGCCGGTCGCGGAGCTCACGAGCTCTTTGGCGACGGGCCGCGCGTCAGGCGGCGCCCGGTGCTCACGATGGCTCCGCCACCGTTCCGATAGTCAGTCGACCGCCTGGCCGTGACCGCCGGCTGTCCCCGAACTTGGGCCTCCGTACGACGGACGGCTGCTGACAGACGACCGCGGGCTCGCGGCGTCGCGCCTCCCGACGGACGCAACGGCAGAAGCGTCGCGGCGACCATAGCCGCCCCCGGTTCACAGGCGGCCAAGCGGCAACCCGCGTTCGTATGTCAACGGCATTGACGCCCGAACGCTCAGGCGCCGAAGGCGTCCGCGACGGCCGCCGCCCAGGCCCCGTACAGATCGATCACAGTCGACGGCGCGGGCCATTCTCCGGCTTGTAGTCGTTTGAGCGCCTCGCCGCCGCGCCGGCGCGTGTGGGTGCGCGACCAGTCGTAGGACGACGGCGCAGCCCCGTAGCGCGCTCGCCATGCGCGCATCGCCTCGCGAACCCGTTCCCGGGTCCATTGCGGCGCAATCGCGCCGGGATGGCAGCGTTTGCAATACGTATAGGCGTCGCCCTTGCCGCTCCGGGGCGCGGTCGGCGCCCCGCAGCCGCGACACACTCCCCGGTAGCGCGCCTTGACCGCGCGTGCCCTATCGCCGGTTGGATCGTAGAGATACGCCTTGATGGTGGCGTCTGCGCGTCCCAGCCGACAAGCGATCTCCGCGATCGACAGACCCTCCTGGTCGCGGTAGTGGCGGGCGAGTTGCGCCGCGCGGCGCCGTTCCGTGACCCGGTCGAGCATGAGCACCCCAAGCCTACCGGCGGTGCTGGACAGCCGGCCGAGCGCAGAAAAAACGTCCGTCGGGGCACGACCTCTCCTCGTGACGCCGCGGCGGGCGGGTGACTCCGGAGCTCGCGACCTCCTGGCTCGGCCTCCCGTTCCCAACTGGGCCCTTTGTTGCATCAGACGGGTTGTAGAGGTAAGCCTTGACGGTGGCCTCGGCCTGCCCGAGCCGCCGGGCGATCTCCCGATCGAGAGACCCTCCGCATCGTGGTAGTGGCGAGCGAGCGCCGCAGCGCTGCGCCGTTCGTGCACACGATCACTCCCGGGCATCGTCGGCGACGATACGGGCTGCAGCCGACGGCTACCGAACGTGCCGGATAGTCCCCGGTCGAATCACGAGATGATGCTTCGCGCCACGGTACATCCGAGCCGGAGCACAGTTGCTTTCTGCAAACCCGAAGCCGCGCCGCGTCTCGATTCACGATTGAGCCTCGTCACGCCGCACGCATCTGTATCGCTGGTCGTCCGCGGGATGAGACCTGGTCGGCCGCGCTTCCGCAACGCATCGCCAGGCTGCAACCGAGCGCCCCAACTTGGCGACCGGCGTCGTTTGCGATTACACGAGCGGAGCCACCGCCCGTGGCAACACCGTTCCCGCGACTGCGAGTGTCGTCGCTTGTGCGAGCGGGGCCTCGCGTCGTCGCGGGCCGAGCTGGCAAGATGGCGCATTTCGCGCTATGACGCCATATGTTCGGCGCCTGATCGATCCACGCTCGCCGGACGAACCCGTAGGCGTGCACGCACGAGAGTGCCACACGGATCCGAGCGCAGCTCGAGACCTCCGCCCGCCAGGTGCACACGCTCGCGCATCCCGGCGAGGCCGAACCCCGAGGTACGTGCCTCGGTATCGAATCCAATCCCGTCATCCTGCACCTCGACCGCGATGAAGCCGTTGTCCGTGCTCAGCCTGATCCGGACCGTGGGCGCCTGTGCGTGCTTGGCGATGTTGGTGAGCGCCTCCTGAATCAGCCGGTAGACGGTCGTCTCGAACTCCGGATCTAGCGGCGCTCCCAGATCGTGCAGCGACAGCTCCTCGACGACCTCAAGCCACGGTGTAGCGACGGCGCTCGAGCAGCGCCTCGATGGCCGGCCCCAGGCCGAGATCATCGAGGAGCGACGGTCGCAGGTCGCTGATCATCGCGCGCAGGTTCTCGGTCTCGAGCTCGATGTCTTCGATCGCCTGGCGCATGGCGTGCTCTCGCGCATCCGCGTCGCCGCGGCGGAGCGCCGACGCGAGGAGGACTCGAAGGCCACCGAGCGCCTGCGGCGTCTGGTCGTGCAGCTCTCGCGCCCACCGCCCGCGCTCCGCGTCCGCGGCGCTGATGGTGGCCCGCAGCCGGTCGGCCTCGACGCTTCGGTGGATCGTGACGGCGTTCGCGGCTGAGGATGCGAACGTTCGGAGCAGTTGCTCGTGCTCGGCGGTGAAGGGTGCGCCGTCGGTTCCACGGTCGAAGGCCGCCAGCACACCTACTGCCTTGCCACGGTGGAGCATTGGCACGAGCACGGCCGTGTGCGCGTCTGGCACGCGAGCCGATCGGGTGTGATGCGCAGCTGCGAGGAGACGTCTTCGATCCGCTGCGGTCTTCCGCGCTCGAGCACCTGACCCGAGGTCGAGCCGGTGACCGGCAGCCGATGTCCCTCCGCCCGATCGACGTGACCGGCGCTAGCCGCAACGACCAGCTCATCGCCTTCACGCAGCATGATCAGCACGGTGCCGCGTCGACGAGTGTCGGGCGACACGAACTTGACACCGCCCGCGACATGTCTTGGCATTGGAGCGCCCGGGAAGCGGGCGGCGTCGGCCACGCTGGCCGCGCAAAGGGCCCGCATCAGGAGGACCTCCGAGACGAAGTACCGCTGGGCGAGCAGAGCAGGCAGGCAGGCAGGAGCTTCTGCAAAGTCCCGGCTAAGCGGCCACCCGCCTCGCGGCCGGGAGCGCTGATGCTCGTCGTCCGTTCCAGGAGGCAGCTCGAGACCGGCGTGCACTTCTGCTCCAGGCGGATCGTTAGCAGCGATCTTGCAAGCACGACGCTCTGGCGCGTGCGCGCTATCCGCGCAAACGAGGGCGCGCGACCTCTTCCCTGCTGAGCACAGGAAGTAGGGAAGAGACTCGTCTGCCGTGCTGTCGGCAGAAACCAGGTGTATCGCGTCGGCCGTCACGCCGGTGGGCGCACCTGCTCGCGGCGAGGCTCGAGATTGGCGATGAGCGGGGCGCGGCGGCGATGACGGCCAGCACCTGCTTTCACGTGACCGAGGCCCTGTGGGCGGCCGCGGCGCGCCCGGAGCCGAAGTCGGGTCGCCGACATCCCGGCGCTCGCGCATCAACCGCGCGCCAGCGGCCCTCCGGTGCAATCTACGTGCGCCGGTCCATTCAACTGCTTCGCGCCGTGCCGGCGAGCACGAAGGCCTTCGGCAGGAAACCGGCTGGCCGCGCCGAAAGCGCGGGCGATGGAAGGCTCAGGACAGACACCCGCGCCTTCACCGGGTGGCGGAATGCCGCCGAGCGGTGGCCACACCTACCCGCTGACGTTCTCGGTCGATTATCCCGACCGCGAGCTCGACCGCCTGAGCTCGGCGCTGCGGATCTTTTGGGTCATCCCGATCGCGATCCTCGCCGCGACCATCGAGGGCGGCAGCTTCAGTACCGGTACCAACGCCCGGTACGCCGGCGGCGGCATCGGTGTGCTGTTCATCCCGGTGGTGCTGATGCTGCTATTCCGCAAGAAGTACCCGCGATGGTGGTATGACTGGAACCTTCAGCTGAGCCGCTTCAGCAACCGGATCGCGGTCTACTTCGCGCTCATGGATGACCGCTACCCCTCCACTGACGAGCAGCAGGCCGTCCACCTCGACTTTCCCTATCCCGACGCCGAAGGTGAGCTCAGCCGCGGCCTTCCGCTGGTCAAGTGGCTGCTGGCCATTCCCCACTACATCGTGCTGTTGTTCCTCACGATCGGGGCATTCTTCGCCGCCATCGGCGCGTGGTTCGCGATCCTCTTCACCGGCCGTTACCCGCGCTCACTGTTCGACTACATCGAGGGCGTGATCCGCTGGCACAACCGCGTCGGGGCGTATGCCCTCCTGCTGATCACCGACCGCTACCCGCCGTTCAGCCTGCAGCCCTAGCTGCGCCCTGCCGGGGTGGGCCGGGGGTCCGTGAGGATGGCGAGGTACTGGGCGGATCAAGCACGACCGCGATGCTCGGCGGCCCGGATCGCACGACGCTGTCGCTGCTCGCGAACGAGTGGCGCGGAATCGAGCACGTGGACGAGGCGCTCGCCGCCCGCACCGGGCAAGTCCTCATCACCGAGGCATTACTGAACGTGCTCGTGGACGCCCGGGCAAGAGAATCCGCGTGCCTGCCAGACCCGGACGCCGATTCGGGCGGACGAACTCGGGCTGCTGCGGCGCGGGCAACCGGATCGGTGGGGCCTGGATGATCGCCGTTTCAGCCCCGGTCTTCGTCATAGGCGTCGTCTTGACCGTGCTCGTGTATGCGTTCGCCGTGCGCCGGTTGCTGGGTCTGCGTCTCTCGCCGCTGCGGGCGCTGCTCGGCGGGCTGGTCGCGTTGGTGGTCGCCTCGCCGATCGTCACGGCGATCGGCAGCTCGCTGGTCAAGCACAACGGGAGCTGGTCGTTCGTTCCCGCGGTGTGGTTCGTGATCCTCGGGGTTGCGATCGCGCTGCTGATCGGGATGCTCGTGCTGGTGATCGCCGAGGTGCTGGTGCCGAGCGGAACGATGCCCGGGCCGCGGTATGTGATCCGGGGGTTGCGCAAGCGGACGCGACGGGTCCGTCGCTACTCGCAGATCAGCCGGATCCTGGTCCGCCACGGAATGCTTCCCTACCTGCGAGGCGCACGCCGCTCAGAGCTGCAGACCCACGACGGCCGGGCTCAGCTCGCTGGCTCGCTGCGCCTCGCGCTTGAGGACGGCGGTGTCACGTTCATCAAGCTCGGCCAGCTCCTGGCCACGCGGCGCGACCTTCTGCCCAGTGAGTTCACCGACGAGCTGAGCGGCCTGCAGGACGACGCCGCGCAGGTCCCGTGGCCGCAGGTCGAGCAGGTGCTGCGCTCCGAGCTCGGCGCCGAGGTCGACGAGGTATTCGCAACCTTTGACCACACGCCGCTCGCGGCCGCCTCGATCGCGCAGGTCCACGCGGCGACGCTCAACTCCGGTGAACAGGTAGTGGTCAAAGTTCGCCGGCCGGGCATCGAGACTGTCGTGTCCTGGGATCTGGACATCGTCGATCGATTGGCGATGCGTCTGCAGCGCTCGACGCGCTGGGGTCGGGGAGTGGGTGCGGTCGACCTCTCGAACGGCTTCGCAGACGCGCTCAGGGAGGAGCTCGACCTGCGGATCGAGGCTCAGAACATGACCGCTGTCGCCGCTGCGACCGCCGCACGCGGTCACAACGGGTCGGTTCGGATCCCGAAGCCTTATCCGCCGCTGTGCACCGCGAACGTGCTAGTGATGGAGCGCCTCGAGGGCCGCGCGCTGGGGCAGCTCACAGCCACCGAGCAGATCGGCGATCGCCGAGCGCTCGCGCGCGTCCTTTTCGACACGCTGCTGGGTGAGGTGATGATCGAGGGCATCTTCCACGCCGACCCGCACCCGGGCAACGTGCTGCTGCTCGCGGACGGGCGGCTCGGGCTGCTCGACTTCGGCTCGGTCGGACGGATCGACGCCGGGCTCAGGGCCGCGCTGCAGCGCCTCCTGCTGGCGGTCGATCGTGGTGATCCGGCGGCGCTACACGACGCGTTGCTGGAGGTCGTGCAGCGGCCCGACGAGCTCGACGAGCAGGCGCTCGAGCGGGCGCTCGGCGTCTTCATGGCCAGACACGTCGGCGCCGGGATCACCCCCGATGCGCGCATGTTCACCGACCTGTTCCGGCTCGTGGCCGAGCACGGTCTGTCGGTACCGCCAGAGATCGCGGGTGCGTTCCGCGCGCTCGCGACGATCGAGGGCACGCTGACGCAGCTCGCACCCGGGTTCGACATCCTCGCCGAGGCCCGCCGCTTCACGACCGACTATCTCGCCGAGCAGCTGACCCCCGAAGCTCTGCGCCAGAGCGCCACCGACGAGCTGATCTCATTGATGCCAATGCTGCGCCGGCTGCCGCGGCGCCTGGACCGGATCGGCGGCTCGCTCGAGCAAGGGCGACTCGGCCTCAACGTCCGCCTGCTAGCCAACCAGAGCGACCGCAGATACCTGACCGGGCTCATCCATCAGCTCGTGCTCACCTTCCTGGCCGCCACCCTTGGCGTTATGGCCGTACTGATGCTCGGCCTTCACGGCGGGCCTAACGTAACCCACAGGGTCACCCTGTACGCATTCATCGGCTACTCGCTGCTCGTCTTCGCCGGCGTCCTTGCCCTCCGCGTGCTCGTACTCGTGTTCCGCCCGGACGCGGGCTGAGCGAGCCATCGTCGCACCGCTCGCACATCTGATCCGCCACGGGCTCGGTGCCGTACGCCAGGCCGGGAGCCCAGAGTGCCGGTTGTAGCGCCGCGCCGAACCTCACTCGCGAGGACCCGCGGTCCGGCAAGCGCGCCAGCGCCGGCCGCGTGCTGATCACGTTCTGATGCTGGTCCTCGCCGTAAGCTTGGTCGGCGCCTGAGCGCTCGCTGTCGCGGGCGAAGACGCCGGCCCGCCGCCGAACCACCGTGCCGCCACTGAGTTGCAAGACCACCTTCATACCTCGGTCCCGGTTTCGTTGTCGGCGTTGGGAATGGGCTGATCCTTGGCTACATGATGTACCGGTCCGGCCTCATGCCGCGAGGCCTGGCGGTGTTGGGCTCATCGCCGGCCCTCTCGTTTGCATTACGGGGCTCGGGGTGGTGCTTGACGTGATCCCCAGAGGTGGCTCGGTGCAGGCCATCGCGACGATCCCGGAGTTCGTCTGGGAGCTGTCGCTCGGGATCTATCCGCTCGTGAAGGGGTTCAGGCCATCGCCAATCCTCGAGGCCGGCGTGCCGACCTCCAGGGTGGGCGAGCTTCTTTGAGCCCGTCGGTGGCGCCGCATGATGGAGATCACCGCAACTGAGCGCCTGCGGCTGCGGCCGGTGCAGGCGAACGACCTACGGGCCTTCGTCGCGTACCGATCGCACCCCGACGTCGCACCGTACCAGTCATGGGACCGACCCCACGTATGCGATGAACGACGCGGAGGCGCTGCTGGCCGCGCAGGCCGACGTAGCTTTCGGCACCCCGGGGCGTGGGTGCAGGTCGCCGCGCTCGATCGGGCGAGCGGCGAGCTCGTCGGCGACTGCGCCGTCCGCGTCCTTGCGGGCCAGCCGGCGACCGCCGAGGTGGGCGTCACGCTTGCGCCTGAGCACCAGGGGTCGGGGTTGGCGACCGAGGCCCACGGCGCGCTCGTCTCGACCCTGTTCGAGGTCCATCACATGCACCGCGTGTTCGGCGAGGTCGACGACCGCAATACGGCGGTGCAGAACCTCTTTGGGTCGTCTCGGCTTCCGCTGCGAGTCGCGTCAGATCGAGGCGGACTGGTTCAAGGCCGAGTGGACCACGGCGCGCGTCTACGCCATGCTCGAACGTGAGTGGCGGGCAGGTGGCCGCTCGTCCGCTGAGCGCACCAGCGGGCCTACCCTGACCGAATGGCTGTGCTGGGCACCAAGCTGCACTTGCCTTCGCCTCGTCGCCGGCTGGTGGCGCGCGCCCGCATCACCGATCGGCTACGTGTCGGCGGAGGCGAGGGGGCGAGGCTGGTGCTGGTCGCGGCGCCGGCTGGGTTCGGCAAGACCACGCTTCTGGCGCAGTGGCTGTCGGACGCCGCGGAGTCGCGGTGCAGGGTGGCGTGGTTGGCTCTCGACCCAGGCGACGCTGACCTCCGACAGTTTCTGATCCACCTCGTGGCCGCGATTCAGGTCGCGGACCCCGAGGTGGGTGTCGACACGCTCGCCCTGTTGGAGGCCGGCGGATCGACGCCAACCGAGGCCGTGCTGGTCAGCCTGATCAACGATCTCGACGTCCTCGCTGATTCCACGGTGGTGGCGCTCGATGACTACCACGTCATCGACGGGCCCGCTGTCCACGATGCGGTGGCCTTCCTGTTGGACAACCTGCCTCCGCAGGTCACGCTGGCGATGACCACTCGGGCTGATCCTCCGCTGCCGCTGTCCCGTCTGCGGGCGCGGGGCGAGCTCGTGGAGGTCCGGGCCGCGGACCTCAGATTCACCCCCGAGGAAGCCGAGGCATTTCTCAACGAGGTGATGGGTCTGCAGCTGGAGCCAGCGCTCGTGGCCGCGCTCGAGGCGCGCACCGAGGGGTGGGCGGCGGGGTTGCAGCTGGCCGCGCTGTCGGCCCGGACCCATGCCGCCGCGGCCGAGGGGTCTGGAGACGTCGCTGGGTTCGTCGCGGCCTTCTCCGGCAGCCATCGGTTCGTGCTCGACTATCTCGTTGAGGAGTGCTGGGCGGGCAGCCGGAGGAGGTCCGCGCGTTTCTGCTTGACAGCTCCGTGCTAGACGAGATGACGGGCAGCCTCTGTGACGCGCTGACCGGTCGTTCCGACGGTCAGGCGATGCTGGAGACCCTTGAGCGCGGGAATCTGTTCGTCGTCGCGCTGGACGACGAGCGGCGGTGGTATCGCTACCACCACCTGTTCGCCGACGCGCTGCGCGCCCGTCTGGCCGCCGGGCATGCCGACCGCGTCAGTGAGCTGCACGCCGCAGCCAGCCGATGGCTCGCGGAAAACGGGCTGCTTCGCGATGCCGTTCGGCACGCGATCGTGAGCGGCGATCACGAGCACGCCGCCGATCTCGTCGAGCTCAGCCTGGCGGACATGCGGCGACGGCGCCAGGACCGCATCCTCCGCGATTGGCTGGTCGCGCTGCCTGACGATGTCGTGCGTCGACGGCCGCTGCTTGCGATGTTCATGGGGGAAAGCGTCGGGATAAACCGGCATGGAGCAGGAGATGAGAGAGCTCTACGACGAAGATCCAGCCAATCACGTTGGCCCCGAGTCATGCGTTGGCGTCCCGCGAGGGCGCAGCGAAGCGTTGACAGGGGGCGTACGGGCGGGGCTATTGAGCCGCGAAACAACATTGATTCCAGGGTGCCGACGTCGTCCCCATGGCGGAAGGCGAGACTGCTGGCGGCGCTATTGGCGAGTCGCTGGTGGACCCTGCGCGGTCAGAGATCCCAGGCACGTACGACAAGCTCCATGCACGAGAACCGAGAGATCTCGTGGTCGCCCGCTGGTTGTTGGTGATGCCCCGTCCTGGATGGTTCGCGGGGTGGCAGATCAGCGCCGGTCGGGCCGCGAGGGGAACGCTTAGGCGGTAATCCCTCGATGCACGATCACGAGAAGTCAGACAGGCCCGTACTACCGGTGAAGCCGCCGAACAAGCCCGGGGAACCGGGGGCGGAGGTGGTGGAGGGAAGGGGCCTGCCCGAGGGGAACACGGCCGGTGAAACACGCCCCGGACGCAGTGCCGGACCGGGCGTGTCAAGCGATCTGGATCGTGTGCGCCAGGTGGCGCGGAAGGACAGGGATGTGCGGTTCACCGCGCTCCTTCATCACGTCAGCGTTGATCGTTTGCGGGAGGCGTATCGGGCGATCAGCCCGAACGCCGCCCCGGGGGTCGACGGGGTTACGTGGCGGGACTATGGGCTGGATCTCGAAGCGAACCTTCGCGATCTGCACGCCCGGGTTCAGAGAGGGGCCTACCGAGCGATGCCCGCTCGTAGGGTGTTCATACCGAAGGCGGACGGGCGGCTTCGGCCGCTCGGGGTCGCCGGGCTGGAGGACAAGATCCTGCAGCGGGCGGTGGTCGAGGTGCTGAATGCCGCATACGAGCAGGACTTTCTCGGATTCTCGTACGGGTTCCGGCCGGGGCGCTCGCAGCATGACGCGTTGGATGCGCTCTCGGTCGCGATCACGCACAAGAAGGTGAGCTTCGTGCTCGACGCTGACATCAGCGACTGCTTCGGAAGCCTCGACCAATCGTGGCTTCTGAAGTTCCTCGAGCATCGGATCGCGGACAGAAGGGTCCTGCGGCTGATCCAGAAATGGCTGGCCGCGGGAGTCATCGAGGACGGGGAATGGTCAAAGACCGAGGCGGGAACGGCGCAGGGGGCATCGGTGTCGCCGCTGCTCTCGAACGTCTTCCTGCATTACGTGTTTGACCTGTGGGCCGACCAGTGGCGGCGGCGTAACGCGCGGGGGGACGTGATTCTCGTGCGGTTCGCCGACGACTATGTGGCGGGCTTCGAGCGTCGTGAGGACGCCGAGCGGTTCCTCGCCGATCTTCGCGAGCGGTTCGCTGAGTTCGGTTTGGAGCTGCATCCGGAGAAGACGCGGCTGATCGAGTTCGGACGGTTCGCCTCCGAGCGACGAGAGCGTCGTGGGCTCCGGAAGCCTGAAACGTTCACGTTCCTAGGTTTCACGCATATCTGCGCGACCAACAGGAGCGGAGGGTTCAAGCTCAAGCGGGTCACGAGCAAGAAGAAGATGCACGCCAAGCTCAAATCGGTCAAGACCGAGATGCGCCGAAGGATGCATCACCCGATCCCTGAACAGGGACGCTGGCTCGCCAGCGTCCTGCAAGGGCACTACAACTACTACGCAGTGCCCGACAACAGCGAGGCCATGCGCGGCTTCCGACGACGGGTCATCTGGCACTGGCGATCGGCGCTCACACGCCGCAGTCAGAAAGGCCGGATCACCTGGAAGCGGATCGACCGCCTCGCTGCGCGATGGCTACCGGAACCCCGCATCCTTCACCCCTGGCCCAACCAGCGCTTCGACGCCAAAACCCGAGGGAGGAGCCCAGTGCGTTAACGCGCACGCTGGGATCTGTGCGGGGGGCGTCGGGCAACTGGCGTCCCTACCGCGATTGGAGCCGGCTCTCGCAGGGCGACTTCGACGGGGTGGAGGCGTGGCTCGACGCCGCCGAGGCTGGCCTGGACACGACGCCGCGGTTGACGGTTCCCCCGACGGGCCCGCTGGTCCAGGCGGCGACGGACCGGGAGGCTGAGGTCCGTTCGCTCCCAACCATGATTGCCGTCTACCGAGCCTCGGTGGCACAGGCTCGGGGCGATGTCGACGGCACCGTCGCACATGCACGCCGGGCGCTCATGCTGGCCGGACCAGAGGACCACTTTCCGCGCGGTGCTGCCGCCGGGTTCCTCGGTCTCGCGGCGTGGGCCGCCGGCGACCTCGGAACGGCTGTGGACACGTTCACTGAGGCGGTCACCAGCCTGCACGCGGCCGGCATGCTCGCGGACGAGCTCGGTGGGACCGTCGTGTTGGCGAACCTGTGGCTGGCGCGCGGACGCCCGGTCGAGGCGCGCCGGCTCTACGAACGCGCGCTGGCCGCGGCCGAGAGCCACCCGGGCCCCGTGCTCTCCACCACCGGCGACCTGCACGTCGGCCTCGCGGACGCCTTGCGCGAGCAGGGCAGCCTTGATGCGGCCGCGGAGCATCTCGAGGTCGCTCGCGAGCTCGGCGACCGGGCGTCGCTGTTGGAGAACCGTCACCGCTGGTACACCGCGAACGCCGCGCTGCTACGGGCGGGAGGCGACCTCGACGGCGCGGTCGCGATGCTCGACCAGGCCGAGCCGCTCTTCCTGCCCGGCTACTTCCCGGACATCCGGCCGATCGCCGCAACCAGAGCGCGGGTCCGGATCATCCAGGGCCGCCTCGATGACGCGCGCGCGTGGGCACACGAGCGCGGGGTCGCGCCGACCGATCCCGCGACCTACCTGGCCGAGTACGACCAGCTCACCCTCGCCCGGCTGCTGATCGCCGACGGTGACCCTCGCCAGGCGCTCGACCTGCTTGATCGGGTCCTCGATGCCGCGCAAGCGGCAGGCCGCGACGGCACCCTAATCGAGGCGGGCATCGTGCGGGCGCTCGCACACCATGCGCACGGCGAGACGGACTCGGCCGTGACGGACCTGTCTGCTGCTCTCGTCGAAGGGGTGCCGGCCGGCTACTGCCGGCTGTTCCTCGACGAGGGACCGCCGATGGCGCGGCTCCTCGGACAGCTCGCCCGCGCCGCAGAACCCGAGGTGCGGACGCACGCCGATCATCTGCTGGCCGCCTCACACAGACCGCCGGCGCCAGCGCCCACCGGAGACGCTGACGACGAGCTCAGCGAGCGCGAGCGCGAGGTGCTGCGCCTTCTCGCGACCGAACTCAGCGGCCCAGAGATCGCGGGGCACCTGTACATCTCGGTGAACACGCTGCGCACCCACACCAAGCACATCTTCAGCAAACTCGACGTGAACACCCGCCGCGCCGCGGTACGTCGAGCCATCGACCTCGGCATTCTCTGACCGCTCCGCGGCGGAATCACCACCCTCAATCACATCATCGTGTGATGTGCGCTCACCACATCGATTCCTAAGTTGTCGACATCGCCGGACACCCCGCCCGGCAACCGACACAAAGGAGTCCGACGTGAGCACCACCACCCCTAACCGATTTACCGCGATCGCGGGCCTCTGCGCCGCCGCCGCCGGCGCGATCTTCATCGGCGTCCAGATCAACCACCCGCCGGCCGACGTCGCCCACCTCGTCACCAGCGAGATGACGATCCGCATGACCGCGAAGGTTCTGTTCTGCGCCCTGGCGCTGGTCGGCCTCGCCGGCATGTTCGTCCGCCATCGCGATCAGTTCGGCCGCCTCGGGCGCGTCGGCTACTCGCTGGTGAGCGTCGGCTTCCTCGCCATGCTCGTCCAGGAGTGCATGATCGGCTACTACCTCCCGACCCTCGCCCACTCGAAGCCCGTCTACGTCCAGCACGTCCTCAACGGCGCGATGGCTCACGGCGCGAGCAGCGGTATCGCAGCGTGGCAGGGCCTGTTCCTGATCGCCGGCATGGGTTACTCGCTCGGCGGCCTGCTGTTCGGCATCGCGCTGTTCCGCGCCGGCGCCCTGGCCCGCTGGGCATCCGTGCTGCTCGCCTACGGCACCGTCTCCGCCCTGTCGCTCGCCGCATTGCCGTTGTCCTACAGCCGTCCGTTCGCGGTGCCCACCGGCGTCGCCCTGATCGGCCTCGGCGTCTCGCTGTGGCGCGACCAGCGCCGGCAGGCCCAGACCGTCGACGCCCCGGCCACGACGTGGACCGCGCAGCCGGTCACCCACTGAGCACCAAGCCCCGAGCACGGCCGGGACGCTGCGACTGATCCAGCTCGCCAGCGGCCCGGCCGTCGTTTACACCGTTCCGGTCCCTCAGCAAGCTCGAGCCCTCTCATGAACACCGCACCAATGACATACGCGATCCGCGTCCATGGCGACCTCGACGACCACTGGTCAGCCCGGCTCGGAGAGCCAAACTTGACCCGCGGGAACGACGGCACCACCACCATCACGGGGTCGATCGCCGACCAAGCTCAACTCCACGGTGTACTCGCCGGCCTGCGCGACATCGGTGCCGTCATCACCGAGCTCCGTACCAGCCGTGCACCCGTCTCGCGGTCGGTTCTCGAGCGCCCGTTGCATACCGAGCGGCTCACCCTCCGTCCCGCGACGGCCGACGACACCCACCCGACCTGGAAGTTCCGCCAGGTCGATTCGGTCAACGAGTGGCTCACCGGCTGCCCCGCCGACCTCGACGGCTACCGCAAGCTGTTCTCGGAGCCCGGCCGTCTCGCGACTACGGTCATCGTCGCTCTCGGCCACAGCGCAGCCGCCCCAGTCATCGGCGACTTCATGCTCCGCCGCGCCGACGCTTCGGCCCAGTTAGATGTCGCCGACCAAGCCCACGACACCCAGGCCGAGCTCGGCTGGATCCTCGATCCCGCCCACAGCGGCCACGGCTACGCCACCGAAGCCGTGCGTGAGCTCCTCCGCTACTGCTTCCAAGACCTCGGCGTGCGCCGGGTCACCGCGAACTGCTTCCTCGACAACGCCACCTCCTGGCGTCTCATGGACCGGGTCGGCATGCGTCGCGAACTCCACGCAGTCCGAGAGTCACTACATCGATCCGGTCGATGGCTGGACACGGTCGGCTACTCCCTCCTCCAGGAGGAATGGTCGCCGAGGTGGATCAACGGCAGGGCCCCTACTTGCGCGACAGCACTCGGCGATCCGAGCTGACGGCCCGTCACGCCGACGATTCCAACCCGACTGCGTACCCCGAGCAGAACTACTCCGGGGGAGCGCCGGCGACGAGTACCGCCTGTGGGTCAATGCAGGTGTCGCCGAGCACGACAAACCCAGCGGCCCGCAAATGGAAAGCAGGTCCGAGCTCGACGCGCGGCTCAGACCTCCTATGCGCGCGGATTCCGCGCCTCAGCGGCCGGCTCCGGAGCTGGAAGCACCCCGCTGGCCGCGCATTTCGAGACTCGTGGCAGGGCGGGCGAGATGCGCGTCGCGCGAGGAAAGCGGTGCGCTGCCGACCGCGGTCGGCGCTGCTGAAGCCTCTCAACAGGAGCAGCGCTGCCGAGACCGCTGCGTATCGATGGTTGCGGCGCGACGCCTCCGGTGTTGGAGTGGAGGTCAGGCTGCCTCTGGACGTGTCAGCGTCCTGGCTTCGAGTCGCCGGTCCCCCGCGCCCGAATCTGGATTGAAACGATGGGGCCTTGAGCGTTAGGTTTGCCTTCTGCTCGGTCGAGGTCGCGGTGTGGGAATTCGCCTGCTCGCTAACGACCGGGGGGAAAAGGGGGTCCACGAGGATCGCTAGACCAGAAGCGACCGTTGGTTTGGCGTGCTCTACCTCATCACGTTCGTCACGTCAATCTCGGCGTTGGCGCTTTACGAGACGGTGCTCAGACATCCCGAGCGGTACATCGTCGGTGCTGGACACGACACGCAGGTCTTGCTCGGCGCTCTGCTGGAGCTGGTGCTCATCATCGCGAATATCGGCACCGCGGTCGTGATCTTCCCGATCGTTAGACGACAGAACGAGGAACTGGCGCTCGGCTACGTGACAGCGCGCCTGCTGATCATCGTGTCCGGGACGGCCGTGATGTTCACCGGCAACCAACCGAGTAGCCCGCTGCACGCACTGCAAGGGGTCTTGAGCATCCCGGAGATTTTGTGCGAGCTGTTCCTCGGGGTCTACTGCACGATCTGGGGTTTCCGGCGCGATGCCACGATCCTTTCCGCGAGCGCCCGATAACGCACCGGGGAGTGCTGCTCCGGGCCACTTGCCACGGCCTTAACGAGTGCCACGGACGCGCCCAGAGACTGCCCCGTCGGCACGAACTGAGCACCGTCGCCAACGGGTTGGCCCGCTTCCCCGATTCCGGGGAGGCAGGGCCAAGGCGCGGATCCCGCGCTGAGCGGGGAACGCCGCGACCTTGGGGGATGCTTGTGCCGTCGCCGAAGCAGGTGTGCGTGCCGATTGCGGCGTTGGGCCCTATGCCAGGCCGTGTTGGTAGGCGTAGCGGACGGCTTGGGCGCGGTCGCGGGCGCCGGTCTTGTAGAAGATCCGGTTGATGTGGGTTTTGACGGTCGCGTTGCTGAGGACGAGCTTGTCTGCGATCTCGTTGTTCGAGAGGCCGGCGGCGATTAGCTTGATCACCTCGATCTCGCGTGGCGTGAGCTGGTCCGGGAGGTTGGGCGCTGACGCCGGTATTGGCTCACCGAGGGGTGTCGGCGGAGTCTGATCGAGGACGGCGGTGACGAGTCGTTGCTGGACGGCGGCGTCGAGGTGGGTGTGGCCGGCGATCAGCGCCCTGATCGCGTGTTCGATTTCCTCGGCGGTAGCGTCCTTGGTCAGGTAGCCGCGCGCGCCGGCTTGCAACGCGGGGAACAGGAACTCGATCATCGGCGTAGGTCGTTAGCACGAGCACGCGCGTTTCGGGGAGCGCGGCGAGGATCTGGCGGGTCGCGTCCGCCCCTTCGAGGCGCGGCATCCGTAGGTCCATGAGCACGATGTCGGGCCGCTCAGCGCGGGCCCGCTCGACCGCCTCGATTCCGTCGGCAGCGGTGGCGACGATCTCGACGTCGTCGATCAGGCCGAGCAGCATCGCCAGTCCGTCGCGCACGACCGGCTGGTCGTCTGCGATCAGGACGCGGATTGTCATCCGGGTACCTCGATGTCGACCCGCCAGCCCGCGGCGGTCGGGCCGGCCGACATCGTGCCCCCGGCCCGCTCGATCCGTTCCCGCAGTCCCTCCAGTCCGCGGCCGCCGCTCATCCCCTCACGGGCCGGGGTCACCGAGTGGGGACGATAGAACGCGATCCGGCCCGCCAGGAGCGGGCCGGAGAGTGCGACGGGGGAAGGTCGCCTCTCACGCCGCGGCCGGGATCGCGACGCTGGACTGCATCGCGTGGCGGCCACGGAGCTGGACGATCGCGATCCGAGTGCTGACCTCGAGCAGCGCCATCATCACCAGCGCCACCGGCCAGGCGGCCGCGCCGATCTGGTGGGCGATGCTGAAGCTGGCGACCGCGTGATGCGCGCCGTGCGAGACAGCGAACGCGAACACCATCCGCGAGCCGATCCCCGCGATCAAAAGCGCCCCGGCGATCCAGCCCACCCGCGCGACCGCGAGACCATTCTCGCCAGCACGGACGTGCGTAGCGAAACCGCTGGCAACGCCGAGCGCAAGGCCGACGACTCCGAGCGCGCCAATCAGCACCAGGTCGTTCCCAGCGGTCGGGATCGAGTGCACATACAGATGGGCGACGTACGCGACGATCGCCAGCGGGATGATCACGCTACGACGATCAAGCTCGCGCTCCCGAGCCTGACGAAAGACAATAACGACAAACACTGCATTGATGAGGTAATCCGTAATGGTCATAGGCGCCATCATCTGCCTCAAACGCCCGCCTGTCGTCGGCCTCAGGGTTGAACCCCGGGTTGATCTCAGAACTCGACCCACGGGTTGACCAGGCCGAGCCGAGATCGCGCCACCACGCCCGCACGGCGAACAAAGCACGTCCGACCCACGCACCACGCCTTCCCCGCTCCTCGCCATCAGCGCGTCTCTCCACCTGGTCGACCTACTCGTCTTCGGGGCAGACGTCGCCGAAGACCCGCAATTTCGCGGGAGCAGGCGGCGGGCAGGCCTCACATTGGCCTCGCTGCGCGCCCTGCTTCGCGCTCATATGACGGAAGACGCCGAGTCATACGGCGGCCGAAGCTTCCCCGGTTCTCGCCAATTGCGCGCCCGCCCAACCTCCCGCTGCTTGCAAGATCGCTGCTAACGACCCGGCCGGAGCAGAAGTGTGCGCCGGTCTCGAGCTGCCTCCTGGAACCGACGAGGTGCAGCCGTCCGCCGCGCCCGGTCGCGTGACTGCTCCTCTGCGGCGGGGCGGAAGTACCGCGTGGTGAGGAGAGCGGATCTGAGGCCGGGTGTGGTAGTGCGACCTCCAATTCGCCACGAGCGCGACCGGCGCGCCACGGTGGCGAATCAGCGGTCCCGACGGTTGCGCTTGCCGCGCAAACGAGGACTCTCGAGGGTCAGGGCTGGAAGCCCGAGAGATGACAGAAGAGGGTCTCTGCGCCGGGGGGTTAGGCGCGCGCGTCGTCGGGCGGGCTGACGAGCTGGGCGCTTTGTTCCCACAGGCTCCGTGCGAGGTTGTCGTCCTGGGCCTGGTCGCTGGGGGCGACCACATGTTCGTCTTGGATGTACTTCCCGGTGAGGGCGGCGGCGGCGTCGGATAGGGCGAGCCACACCAGCGAGTGGGCGCCGCGCTCCGGGGAGCGGAGGAAGGGCGCACCCAGCGTGGCGATGACTTTCCAGATTCCGTTCTCGTTCTTGGCGAAGCCGGTGCGAACGACGCCGGGGTGAAAGCAGTTGGCGGTCAGCTCCGGCGCGCGCCTGGCCAGCTCGCGGGTGAACAGGATGTTGCACAGCTTCGAGGTGCCGTACACGCGCGGCGAGTAGGACTTCTCCGATTGCAGGTCGTCGAGGTCCAGGCGCCCGGACCGGTGCGCGCCGGACGCGGTGGTCACGACGCGGCCGCCGGCCAGGCGGTCTCGCAGCAGGTTCGTAAGCAGGAACGGCGCGAGATGGTTGAGCGCGAAGGTCCGCTCCAAGCCCTCAGAGGTCTCCTTGCGCGAGGCGAACAGGGCCCCCGCGTTGTTGGCAAGGACGTCGACGTGCTCGTAGCGCCCACGGATCTCGTCGGCCAGCACCCGGACGTTGGACATCAGCGATAGGTCGGACACGTGCCCGTAGACCCGTCCACCGCCACCGGCTGTCGTGGCTTCTTCAGCGACCAACCGGACGCGCTCAGGATCGCGTCCCACCAGGACGACCTCGGCTCCTCGCCGAGCGAGCTCGATCGCCGCGGCTCGCCCGATGCCGCGAGTAGCTCCCGTGAGCACGACGACAGTCACGCAACTGACCTTACCTGCGCCCGCTCGCCTCGCCTGTACATCGTGGACCGCTGAGCGAGCCGCGGGGATGGCCCCGAGAGTCCCCATATTCCGGGCAATCCGAGACCGCTGACGACCCGACCCCGCTAACGCTTCTCGTCGAACGAAAGCGGGCGCAGGGACACGCCACGGGGGTCGCGCTACGAATCCCACCGGGGCAGGAGCGCGCCGATTGGGCCAGGGAGCAGTCGGTCAATAGTGAGTCTCGGGGTCAGAGAAACCTGTCGCGCTGGCCGAGCGCCCCGGACGGGTCTGCGAGGCTCGTCCGGGGCGACTTCAGGTAATACCTCTGAGGGCCTTTATCAGGTTGGTCAGGCGTCTCGGTGTGCCACCCGGATCAATGCTGCAGCGAGGGCGATGGCGGCGTATGCGCCGAGGACTGCAATGGCCGCGTTCGGGGTGAGCAGCCCGGCGGAGCGGTGCACCGTGATGGCCGCCTGGGCGGCGGTTCCGGGCAGGTACTGACGCAGGCCGGCCGGGAGCAGCTGGCCGAGGATGACGTCTCCGACGATGATCAGTGTCAGTGTGGTGGTCGCGCCCGCGGTGTGGCGGATGACGCCGCCGAGGCCGACGCCGATGATCGCGATGAGGCTGGCCGCTACGGCACCGAAGACGATCGCCCTCGGGACGCCGGGATGGCTGAGGGCCACCTGCAGATGGTCGCCCGTGAAGATCCGCTGGCCGAGCTCAAAACCGGCGATATCGACCAGCAGCGCTACCGGGAACACGAACGCCGCGACGGTCGCGGCCTTGGCCGCGATCACCAGTCGCCTGCCCGGCATCGCGCTGAAGGTGGCGCGGATCATGCCGGTGGCGTACTCCGCGGTGACGGTGCGCACGGCGAGCGCTCCGAGCAGGGTGGCGGCGATGATGACCCCGAACAGCGACGCGCTCGTCGCGTCGAAGCTCTGGTACTGCTGGGCGCTCATGCTGTGCCGGCTGAGCTGTGAGAGGTCGACGGCGGCGGTGAAGCCGACGGCCAGGGCCCCGGCGAACGCGGCCGTGCGCCAGGTCGAGGGTAGGGTGCGTAGCTTCGTCCACTCGCCTTTGAGGTGCCGGTTGATCGACGTGGCCGGTCCTGCGTCTACCGGGGTGGTGTAGGTGGTCGTGGTCATATCAGGCTCCTTGGGTAGCGCCGGCGGGCTCGCCGGCGCGGTAGTCGGTTGCATCTCGGGTCAGCTCGAAGAACGCCTGCTCCAGTGACGCTCGGGACGCGGCGAGCTCGTACAGGGTGATGTCGTGGGCACACGCGACGGCGCCGATCGCCAGGCAGTCCAGGCCGGTCACCAGCAGGGCACCGTCGGCCGAGCGCTCGACCGCGCCGCCGCCCACGGTCAGAGCGTCGGCCAGATCGGTCTGCTGCACCGCTCGGACGCGGACGCTTGGGGCGGCGTTTTGGTTGATGAATTCCTCGGTGCCGGCGTCGGCGATGATGCGACCCTGGGCGATGACGAGCAGGTGATCGGCGGTCTGGGCCATCTCGCTCATGAGATGGCTGGAGAGGAACACCGTGCGCCCCTCGGAGGCCAGGCTCTTCATCAGGTTGCGGATCCAGACGATGCCGTCGGGATCAAGACCGTTGATCGGCTCGTCGAAGATGAGCGTGTCGGGGTCGCCGAGCAGGGCGGCAGCGATCCCGAGCCGCTGACTCATGCCGAGCGAGAACGTCCCGACCCGCTTGCCCGCCACTTCGCTGAGGCCGACGATGTCGAGCACTTCGCTGACGCGGCGGCGGTCGATGCCGTTGCTGTCGGCTAGCCATTTGAGATGGTTGGCGGCGCTCCGGCCACCGACGATCGCCTTGGCGTCCAGTAGCGCACCGACCGACCTGAGCGGGTCGTTCAGCTCGCGATAGGACTTGCCGCCGACCAGTACCGAGCCGGAACTCGGCGTGTCCAGGCCCAGGATCATCCGCATCGTGGTCGACTTGCCCGCCCCGTTGGGGCCCAGGAACCCGGTCACGCGTCCCGGCTGGACGACGAAGGAGACCTCGTCGACTGCGACGGTCTCTCCGTATCGCTTCGTCAGTTGCTGCGCCTCGATCATTGCTCTTCCTTTCCTCGCTGCCCTTGGTGTTGGACGGAAGCCTGCGCTCGGGGCCTGAGGTGAGGCTGACGCGGCGCTGAGGTGGGCCGATCGGCGACATGACGCCAGAGCAGTGAGACCGATCGGCCGACGGCGCCGGAGGGGCGTACGGTTGGGCTTATGGAGGTGCGGTTATTCGGCGAGCTCGAAGCGGTGCAAGAGGGCGTGGTGGTGCCAGTCCGCGGCGCCAAGCAACGGGCGCTGCTGGCCCTGCTGGCGCTGCATCACGGGAAGCCGATCAGCGCCGACCGGCTGATCGACCACCTCTGGGGCGACGGGGAAGTGGCGAACCCGGCCAACGCCCTGCAGGCACACATCGGCCAGCTACGCCGGAGCCTGGGGTCGGCGGCGATCGTCACGTCCGAGGCGGGCTATGCCCTCAGGATCGGACCCGATGACGTGGATGTCGTTCGCTTTGAGCAGCTCGTCGCCACCGGACGGCGCCTCGTGGACGCGGGCGAGGTGGCGCTGGCGTCAACGGCGCTGGGCGAGGCGCTGGCGCTGCGGCGGGGAGAGCCGCTGGCCGAGTTCGCCTACGCCGGCTTCGCGGACGTCCAACGCGCGCATCTGGACGAGCTGACCCTGGAGGCGATCGAAGCCCGCGCCGGCGCGGATTTGGTGCTGGGGCGCCATGAAGAGCTCATCGTCGATCTCGAGGCTCTGTGCCGCGAGCATCCGCTGCGCGAGCGGCTCTGGGAGCTGCTCATCCTCGCTCTGTACCGGGCCGGGCGCCAAGCCGAAGCCCTACGCGCCTATACCGAAGCGCGCGACCGGCTAGTTGACGAGCTGGGCATCGAACCCGGGCGCGCCCTGCGAGAACTGCAGGCCCGAGTCCTGGCCCAGGACCCCGCGCTGACTCTGCCAACCCCGGACCGGGTGCCGATGTCTTCCGGGCCGGCGGCCAACGGCAACCTGCGAGCCCAGCTGAGTCGGTTCATTGACCGCGACGAGCTGGAGCAGCTGCGCGAGGCGATCCGCTCGCACCGGCTCGTGACCCTGATCGGCTCCGGCGGAGCGGGCAAGACCCGTCTGGCGGTGGAGGCGGCCGTCGCCCTGCGTGACGAGCACCGAGATGGCGCCTGGCTGGTCGAGCTGGCCGGCGTCTCCGAACCCGATGGGGTGGCGCCCGCCGTAGCCGTCGCGCTCGGGGCGAGTGCGTTGACAGTCCCGGGCGCTCAGCCTGCGGGGTCGACGGCCGAGCTCATCGTGCGCCACCTGGCCGGTCGCTCATTGGTCATTGTCATGGACAACTGCGAACACGTCATCGGTCAGGCGGCCGCCCTGGCCGACACCCTTGTCGGATCGGTCCCCACGCTTCGGTTGATCGCCACGAGCCGCGAGCCGCTGGGTGTTCCCGGCGAAGTCCTGGTGAGGGTCGGCGGTTTGGCGCCGCCGGCCGCGGTGGAGCTGTTCGTCGAGCGCGCCCGAGCGGTCCGTCCCGGGTTCACCGCAGACGAACGCACCCGCCTGGTTATCGAGGACATCTGTCGTCGACTGGATGGCCTGCCCCTGGCGGTCGAGCTCGCGGCTGCCCGCCTGCGCGCATTGACATTGGCCACGATGGCGCAACGCCTCGAGGATCGCTTCCGGCTGCTCACCGGAGGGGCCCGCACCGCCCTGCCACGCCAGCAATCCCTACGGGCGGTGGTGGACTGGAGCTACGACCTGCTGTTCGATGACGAACGCGTCCTATTCACCCGGCTTGCCGTGTTTTCCGGCGGCTGTGAGCTGACAGCCGCCGAGGCGGTCTGCGCCGACGACCGAGTCCCGCACGGCGAGATCCTGGATTTGGTCAGCCGACTGGTCGACAAATCCCTCGTCACCGCGGCCGACGCCGCTGGCGAGACCCGATTCACCCAGCACCAGACGCTGTGGCAGTACGGCCGGGAACGTCTCGACGACTCCGGCGAAGTCAACGCCATGCGTGCCCGCCACGGCGCGTATTACCGGCAGATGGCGGAGGAAGCCCACGAGGGTCTGCGCGGCGCGGCTGGGCCGATGTGGCGAGATCGTCTGACCTCCGAGCTGGGCAACTTGCGGGCCGCGCTCGACTGGTTCATCGCCAGCGGCGATGCTGACGGGGCGCTGGCGCTGGCGTCGGGGATGGCCTGGCTGTGGTGGATCACCACCGACTTCGCGGAGGGGGCGCGCTGGCTCGGTGACGCCCTCGACGTGAAGGGGGCCCGTCGAGGCGAGCTCGCCGCGACCGCGCACTGCTGGCACGGTTATTGCGTGGGGATGTCGTCCAGCCCGGCCGCGGGCGCTGTTGAATGCGAGCAGGCCGTGGCTGACCTGAGAGCCAGCGGCGACCGGGGTCGCCTGGCGAACGGTCTGGTGGTGTGTGCGACGGTGCTGGTGCGGACGCGCGAGTTCGGACGATCACTCGAGCTGTTGGGCGAGGCTCGCGACCTGCTGGCAGCGGCCGGTCACGGGTGGCTGCTCGCCGCGCATGACCTGATCGTCGCGTGGAACCTGGCGTCGCTCGGGCGCCTGGAGGACGCGGAGCTGGCCGCCCGTTCCAGTCTCGAGCGGTTCGACGCCGAGGGGGAAGTCCTGTTAGTGGTCTCTCCGCTGAACGCCCTTGCCGGCATCGGCGAGGCCCGAGGGGATCTCGACGAGGCCTCGGTCGCCTACGAAGCGCTCCTAGAGCGATGCCGCGCGACGGGACAGCACCTTTACGTGCCGTTCGGCCTTGTCGCTCTCGCCGGGCTGCGGGCCAGGCAGGGCGACGACGCCCTCGCCGACCGCCTGTACGACGAGGCAATCGGATGCTCCTTCAACCCGTGGCTATCCGCCGACGCCATGGTCGGTCAGGCGGCGGTCGCCCGTCGTCTCGGCGATCTGACGCGGTCGCGCGCGCTGCTCGAGGCGGCAGACAGTCATTATCGAGAGGCGGGTCTTCCCGCTGGCCAGCCCCTGGTGCTCGTTGGCTTGGCATGGTGGGCGCTCGCCGCCGGCGACCCAGACGACGCTACGGTCTTCGCGGCTAACGCCGCCCGAGCTGCGTCCGTCGGCGGGGCGATTCCCGTTCGCCGCGCCGCCCGTCCGCAACTCGCCGACGCCGCCCAAGCCGCATCCGTCAGCGTCGACCCGGCGACTCAACTGCTCGCCGATACCGCCGTGGCCGCAGTCAAGGCGATCACCCACCCGACGTCCCCCAACATCAACGCATTCCTCGCCCTCGCCCAGCAGCGCGGCTGCGGTCCGGGCTACCGGTCCCTGACCGACGAGCCAGATGTCGCCGCGCTCGCCGCCCGCCTAGCGCGGTCGCCTTCAGCATCACCTCAGCGGCGCCTCAGGTCACCCGGGCAAGCTGGCGATCATGAAGCCAACGCCCCGCCGACCCCGCAGCCACCATGATCGTCTGACCGATACCGGGCCGGCGGTCGAGGACCACGGCCGTGTGGTAACCACAAGCCCGCGGGCGGCCGGGTTCTACCGCCAAGCGCAGCGAGCCCTCGATGCCCCCCGGGCGACCGCGGCGCTGCGCCTCGCGGTCAACGCCGACCCGGCCTTCGGGCTAGGCATCGCCGATCTCGACGCCATCACCGGAGCCGCCGGCGAAGATCCCAGTCGCCAGCAGATGAACTGGGAACGCCACCACATCGAGGTGGTCCGGACCGCCGCCACCGGCAACACCGAGCGAGCATCTGACCTGCTCCGCGAACACCTCGCCACTGTCGGCTGCGACCCTCTCGCCGTCCGCATCGCCGCGCATCTCCGACGCCCCGGCGGGCATGACGACGACGTCGAGGATCTGGACGCCCAACTCCCCGGCTGTCACGCCACCCCATGGCCGTGCTCCCAATGACCGCCTAACCCTGTCGTCGTCTTGTAACGCTTGCCGTGTACGCGGCAATGTAATGCCGTCGGGGGTTTCCGTTACGCTCCGTTGATGAGGAAGGCTACGGCCGAGTGTCGACCCGCGATCAGCGTCCCGAGGCGCAACACGACGCCCTGACCGCGGCCGCGTGCGATGAGATCTTCGTGGATACGGCGTCGGGGAAGCTCGCGCGCCGGCCGGAGCTCGACAAGGCATTGCTATCGGCCAACCGGCCAGGTGACCAGCTGGTGGTGACCAAGCTGGACCGCCTTGGCCGCTCGTTGGAACATCTCATCGAGCTCGCCAAGCAGCTCGAGCAGCGCGGCGTCGACCTCGTCGTCCTAGATCAGGGGATTGACACCTCGACGGCCCTCGGACGATTGTTCTTTCAGATCATCGGCGCGATTGCTGAGTTCGAGCACGCCCTGATGTCTGAGCGCACGATGGATGGCTTGGCCGCCGCCCGCGCCCGCGGGCGCACCGGCGGGCAGAAGCCCAAGCTCGGATCACGCCAGGTCAAGCTGGCGCGCGAGATGTACGACGAGACCGACAAAGACGGTAAGCGGGCCCATACCGTGGCGCAGATCGCTGCCGAGTTTGGCGTTAGCCGACCCACGATCTACCGCCACCTGGCCAAGCCCGCCAACTCAAGAGCCAAGTAGCTCCGGCGCCAGCCCTCTGGTTTTCCCCGCAGGGAGCGGGCTCGCGTTCGAGGGGCCATTGGGTGCGCGGTAGGTTGCTGGTGGAGGTTGTTACGCACCCGCAGTCGGAACCGATTCGGGATTTGAGCGTTCGCGCTCGCGAGCGCGTGCTGGCGGCGTTGCGGTCTCAGCAGGACGAGTCGGGAGTACTGACGGGCCAGGTTGTTCGCGAGGCGGCGGTGGTGCTTGGATGTTCTCCGCGGTCAGTGCGGCGATGGCTGGCGACTGGCCTTCCACGTCAGTGCGGCCCACAGTCGCGGCTGGACGACGAGCTGCGCCAGGCGTACCTCCGCTGGCACGGGAACGTCGCCGCGGTTCGTCGCGAGTTGACCGAGGCGGGGCGGGAGCTGCCGTCGTTGCGGACGTTGCACCGCGCGTTTGTGCGAGGGACCCGTCCACCAGAGCGCGCGGCGACGCGGAGCGGCGAGGCGGGAATTCGCGCGCACGGCTTGGGGCCGAATATCCACGCAGACGATCGAGGATGCCCTAGCCGCGTTTGACGCCCCCACATCGATGTGGACCGACGGACCCGACATTCGAGACCACTTTGACGGACCAGCGTTCGACGGACGCTCCATCCTCCACTGGCTCAACCCCTTCGACCTCTTCGCCCTCGACACCGCCGGCCGTTGACAAACGTGTCGCCGCCAGTGCCAACACCTGTCGCATTCCGATGACGCGCCAACGTCGCCGGACAGACGAGCGCGCGGCCCCATTTGACGATCAGCTCCAGCACGCGGTCGAGCTCCCCGATTCCGGCGATCGCATCGGTGATGTCACGGGCAGCGCGCAGACCGAGCACCGCCCGCTCAGCCTCGTCGCGTCGCCGCTCGCTGGTCTCGTAGAGGCGAGCGTTCTCGATTGCCGTCGCTGCCCATTGCTCCAGCACAACCGCCGCCTCCTCGTCGGCCTCTGTGAACTTGGCGCCGGTCTCCTTGTCGGTCAGGTATAGGTTTCCCCACGCTTGGCCCCTGATGAGGATCGGCACCCCAAGGAAGCTCTTCATCGGTGGATGCTCCGCAGGAAAGCCGAAGCTCTTCGGATGGCTTCCGACGTCGGCCAGCCGAAGCGGTCGGGGATCCTCAATCAGCACCCCGAGCACGCCACGGCCCCGCGGCAGCGTGCCGATTGCCCGACGGAGCTCCGGGCCAAGCCCGGTTGTTAGGAAGCGCTCCCGCTGACCTCGCTGCTCGAGGACGCCGAGCGCGACGTACCGGGCGCCCGTGATCTCTCGCGCCTCGTCGAGGATCCGCTGGAGAACGGCTTCCGTGTCTAACTCGGACACGAGTGCCCGGCCCACGTCGAGCGGGCGGCGGAGCTTGTCGTCGTCCAGTGCCGGGCTCATCTGGTCAGGAGAGGTCGCGCGAAGCGACCCGGTGGGGCCTCAGCATAGATAGCGCTGCCGGTGCGCCGGCGGGCGCAGACTCTGTACGAAGAGTGGTTGTTCCGAGCTTCCGGAGTGCATTTGCCGCCCCGGCCCAACGCGCCATCCTGAGATCATCCGCGGCGCGAAGATCAGATGAGCTTGGGTTCGCTACCGATGCTGGTCCGCGACTACGCCCGGCGCGTTCTGAAAGATGAGCCGCGGGCGTACCGGGCCGTGCGCATCCACCAGGTCGGTGAGATGGTGCTCAAACCGGGCGCGTCGCCGCGCCGGTTCGAGGCGACGGAGGAGCTCACGATCGAGAAGGTGGCCTTCGCATGGAAGGCCCGTTTTCCGCTGCTGGGTCCCCTCGCCTTGCATGTCACCGACAGCTACGACGGCCAGGAAGGGCGGCTCGAGGTGCGGGCGCTCGGATTGCCGGTCCGCCGCAGACGCGGACGCGAGCTCGCCCGCGGCGAGGCGTTTCGGTATCTGGCTGAGATCGTGTGGGTGCCGCACGCGATGATTGCCAATCGGGAGCTCGAGTGGCAAGAGCTGGGCGTGCACACCATCGAGGTCGCCACCCGTGTTTATGGCGAGAGGATCGCGGTGCGGCTGATCTTCAACGATGCCGGAGAGCTCAAGCAGACCGAAGCCGAGCGTCCTCGGGTCGAGGCGGGCAACGCCGTCACGCCGTGGATCGGCATCTACGGCGAATACCGCGATCTCGCCGGTCTGCATGTCCCCACGCGCGGCGAGGTCCGCTGGGAGCTACCCGACGGCCCCTTCAGCTATTGGCGAGGCACGATCACCTCGGTCGAGCTGTGCCGCTGAGTGCGCGCTGACCGCCGTCACTGCCGTCGGACGATCGCGCTCGCTGGAAGGGTCGATGACGTGCTCCGTTCGACGCCCGCGATCGACAGGAGCAACGCCAACGTGCCCGCCGAGGCGGAGCTCACGTGGTGGTGCGGTGAGTGCGGAGGAATCGACGCCCCGCAGCCCTGTCTGGGGATCTGCGTCTGGCGCGCCACCGAGTGGGTCCAACCGCAAGGCGTACGAGCGCGCGCGCACGCGGGTCCTGCCCGCACTCGAGCAAGAGCGCCGTGTGCGTGCACTCGTCCGGCGTCTCGCCTCGGTCAGACCCCATCATGGTGAATGGGAGCGCTGCTGGCGAGCATTTCAGAAGGAGGCCGAGCAGGTGAGGCGCCCACAGGGTAAGGTGACCACGTGAGCGCGGACTCGGAGGGGCGAGAGGAGCACACGGCCGGGGCAGGGGGGGACCGACCCAAGAAGATGGCCCGGCGGGCGAGATGCTCGAGCTCTCGCGCGAGGAGTGCCTGCGCCTGCTCGCGGAGCACGGTTTCGGCCGGCTGGCGGTCAGCATGCGCGAGGGCGGCCCACCGGTGATCCGCCCGGTTAATTATCTCTTCGACCAGCGGTCGCAGTCGGTGGTGTTCCGAACCCCGCCCGGTTCGAAGTTCCACGCGCTGGTGCGATCCGCCCAGGCCGCCTTCGAGATCGACGGAATCGACGCGGGCTCGCGGACGGGGTGGAGCGTGATCATGCAGGGCGTCACCGACGAGATCACGAACCAGAGCGTCGTCCGCCGACTGGACGGTTTGGGACTCAAACCCTGGGCCCCCGGCCCCAAGCCGCACTGGGTTCAGATCCGTGCCTGGACCGTCTCAGGCCGTCGGATCGTGCTCGCCCGGGGCAACGGTTCGGGCGATCGCGCGTAGTCGCTTCATACGCGCGGAACTTCGCCGAAGGCGCGGGCAGCAGAACAGGGGTCCTGCGCTTGACGACGGGGATGCTCATGGCTCAGGCGGCCGTGGAGTGCCGACGAGAACGTGACGCGCGGCGCGCCGTCGACACCGTGCGGACTTGTTGGGCCCCTGGCTAGCCGAAGATCGGGAACCGCCGCTGTTTGGCGAGTCGGTTCATGGCGTCCTGGATCGCGGATTCAACCTCGCGATAGATCGAGTTGACGTACTTGCGATCGTTGACCCGCTCCGGATCGTGATCGACGCGAATGGGGTCCAGCAGCTCGGTGCGAATCTTTGCTGGGAGCGGAAGGTGCGTGGGAATGGTCTCGATCGTCAGGCCGAACGGGAAGCCGAGCACGATCGGCAACCGGGACCCGCGAAGCTTTCTCTTCAGCCCGGTGATGCGGTCGAGCCCGTTCGCGATCCACTGGCCCTCGGACAGATCGAACGCGGTGTCATGCCCGCCCACGCTGGCCACGGGAACGACCGCGGCGTGCACGAGCGGGTCCTCGGAGTAGAAGCCGCCGAGCGCGCACGCCCCCACCGCGATCACCGCCTTCGGGTCCGGCGTGGCGTTGTACGCCTTTAGGAGCAGGTTGTCGGCGGCGCGGACGGCCGGCCCGGTCACCATCAGCAGGTCGGCGTGACGCGGCGCCGGCGTGAAGAAGAACCCCAGGCGGTGCAGGTCGTAGCGCGGAGCCGCGAGCAGGCGGATCTCCGACTCGCACACCGCACACGACCCCGCCAACGAGGATGAACCTGGCCGCGCTCCGGATGCTCGCAGGATCGTGAGAGCAGGTCGTTACTGAGGCCAGCTAGTCGCTGGCTTGCTGCTCGAAGAGGCGGGTGACGACTATCGCCTCGACCGGCTCGATCAGCGACCCCTCGATCGACTCGATGTCGGGATAGCCGGTGTCCAGCATCCGCCTGCCAGCAGCGACGTGGTCGTAGGCGGTAAAGCGCAGCTGGGGAACGCCGTTCTCGATCCATAGCCAACGAGCATCGCCGTCACCCTCGTAGGGGAGTCCAACGCTGCCCGCGTTGATGAATCGGATGCTGCCCACGACGCGATCATCTTGCTGATGGGTATGGCCGCCCACTACCAATGCGGCGTCGATGCCGGTAAGAGCCTTCACCCACCGCTCCGGCGGTGATAGACGGGTAAGCATCTCGTCGTCGCGTCGAGGACTGGCGTGGCAGAACAACACCCCGTCGATCGTCTGGGTAAGCGGCAGCTCCCCGAGCTGACGCGCCCGGGCTGCACCCAGCTCGGCAGCGGTGACCTCTGCGGTGCTGGCAGCTAGGTCCTCGGCGTCCGATCCCAATCCCGGCGGGCCCGCGACGGCCGCGGCCACCTCGCGCTCTCCGTTGCCGCGCACCCACTGGACCGGAACAGCAAGCTCGTTGAGACGATCGATCGCCTCGCGAGCTCGCGCGCCAGGAACGGCGTCGCCGCCAACAACGACCACATCAGCACGTTCCGCCCGTGGATCGGCGAGCACCGCGTCCAGCGCATCCGGGTTTCCGTGAATGTCATACAGCGCCAGGATCTTCATCGCGGCGCACCTTATCTCCGTAGAGCAGGTTGGGCTTGGTCCCCGCGCTGCCTCTGGTCGGCCCTGGATACCGCGCTTAGCGGTGTCTGATACGAAAGCCGTTGATCTCGTGCCGACGCCGAAGCGGGCTCCGCTCGTTCCGGTGGGCTCGTCGTCAGGCCACGGAGCGGTCGAGCACCACCCCTCGCAGCAGCGCGTTCACTGCCTCCGGCGCCTCCATGTTGACCATGTGCCCGACGCCCGGAACCGTGACTTTGCGCGCGTGAGCGATCCGGTAGGCCAGGATCTCGGACATCTCGTGGAAACCGGGAACGTCCAGCTCGGCGATGACAACGGTCGTCGGCGCGGAGATCGTCGCCAGGAGCTCGATCGTGTTCGGGCGCGGCGCGTGCGGGTCCGCGCCCGTCCAGTTCACGCCCGAGTAGTCGCCGACCATCTCGGCGAGGCGGCGCGCGACGTCCGGCATGCGCTGCGCGGCGACGAACAAGTCGTGGCGAAGCCACGCGGCCTTCGCCTCGTCCAGACCACCGGAGCGAAGCGCTTCGCCGATCGCCTGAAGGCCACGCTCGGACTCCGGATCCCACGGCACACCGTCGAGCACGGCGTCGAGCAGCACGAGCGCCCGCACGCGTTCGGGTGCAGCCAGCGTCGCCTCGACCACGATGCGGCCGCCCATCGAGAGCCCCACGAGCACCGCCTTGTCGATCTCGAGGTGGTCGAGCAGCCGCCAGAGATCATCGGCGTGCGAGTACGAGGTATCGGCGTCGCGGCTGGAGCGCCCGAATCCGCGGACGTCGTAGCGGACCACCCTTGCGATGTCCTTGAGCGCAGACACCTGGTCATCCCACATGCGAGCGTCGAGCGCGAGCCCGTGCACAAGCACGACCGCAACCCCGTCGCCCTCGGCCCGTCGCCCTCGGCCTCGTAGAACAGCTCGCCGCCCGGCACCCGCACGACCGCCACAACGCGATCGTACTTCAGGGGCAACGGAGACGAGGGAGGCACGATTCCTCCTCCGCCCGCTCCTGGGCGGGCGGTGAAGGAATCGGTGGAGCGCTTAGGCGTTGGTCAGTTCGCGTTCAGCGGCTGTGCGGACGCCGGCGCGGTCCTTGTGGGCGCGCTCGTAGGAGAGGGCCTCCTTGACGCGCTCGTCGTCGCCTTCGGCGAGCACGGCTTGCACCTCGGAGGCGGTCAGCTCGTCATACCCCGGCCACGGCTCGTTGCCGCGCAGGGTCGTGATTCGGCTGAGGATCGTGGTGCGGTTCTCGTTCTTGCGCTCGTAGGAGTCGATCTTGGCCAGGTCGATCTGCGAGAGCCCGGGCAGCTTGGCGGTGATCTCCTCCGCCGTCAGGCTGTCGTAGCGCGCGATCGCGAGATCATCTGCTCCGGCGACGGCGCCTTTGACCTGACCCTCGACTTGGGCCACGCCCGGGACCTTGCGCGCCTGCCGAGCGGTGCGCTTGGCAGCGGCCCTAGTCTTGCGCACGGCGGTTTCGGTCGCCGCGCCTGCTTCCTCGATCGCCTCGCCCGCTCCGGTGGTGGCGATGTCATACGACGGCTGGCCCTTGACCTCGGCGCGGACCACCGCATCGGTCAGCTTCGGGATCTCGCGCACGATGCGTGCCAGCATCCGCTCCTCGTCGGCGAGGATGCGTTGGGCGAGATCGGCCGTCTCATCATCACCGACGGCACGCGCTAGCCGTTCGATCGCCGTGTACGTGGCGATCTCCAGCGCCTCGGTGGCACACGCGTCCTTGGCGTTCTTCAGCACCTTCTCCTCGCCGCCAGAGCCGCGCAGAAGATCCAGCGGGATCTTGCCGAACGCAAGCGTCTGCCCGATCAGGTCCTCCCAGAAGCCGAACACGGCGCTGATCGGGTTGGAACCGCCGTCGAGGGCCGCCAGCCGATCGGCAACCTTCTTGGCGTGCCCTTGGGTCTCCTCGAGGTGCTTGTCCAGAGCGGAGCGGTATGACCCCTGGGGAGTCATGGCGATTTGGGATTGCAGCACCCGAACCAGGGCGTTCTCGGTGGCGCGCGCCTCGCTGAGATACTGCACGACCTTCTGTTGTGAACTATTCATCTGATCCATTTCGATAGTTGGTCCTCTCAACATAGACGAACCCGCGTTCGTGGTGGGTGAGCTTAATCACGCGCATCTGAGGTTCAAGCACACGCTCCGTGGGTAGCGACCGCCCCGCGATAGGGGTATTGCCGTGATCTGTGCGACCAACCTCGCCCGCGTCGAGACTTGACGTGATGGTGTTCGAGCATTCCGCAGCACCCAGTGGGAGCGCCGACAAGGTCGAGGCACGCTCGCCCCGGGTTTGCTGCGATACGCAGCGGTGCGATCGCCCACCCGCGGGGCAGCGGGAGCTAAGCAGGTTCTGAGGGGTCCTCCTCGGCGGCCAGGCGCAGCGACTGCTCGCGAACGGCATCGACATGAGACCGCTGGAGCGGCAGTGCGAACTCGACGGCGTCGGCGATGTCCTTGTCGTCGGCCGTTTCGTTGAGCGTGGCGAGGATTTCCCAGTGCGCCAGCTCGCCGGCCTCGGCCATGCTGAGGAATTCCAGGCCGTCCAGGGCCTCGGCGTCCTCGAGGTAGGTCTTCATGAATTCGCCGACCTCGACCTTGGTCTCCCGGGCCTTCTCAGCGATCGCGGTCTTCATGCCCTCACGGGTGCCGGCGGCGTCATCGCAGCGTTGTTCGACCTTCGCCGCTTCGTCTCCCATCCGCTCCAACAGCTCCAGCAACTCCGTGTCCTTCTCCTGGCGGGCGAGGGTCGCGACCTTCTTGGTGGCGGCCTGGGCGGCTTGGGCGAGGCCGAGGACTTCCGCCAGCTTTTCGTCGAGATGGGTTAGTTCTGCCATTGCATCTCCTGGTTCGTGGATATTGGCGGGCGTGACCGCGGCTTCGGTGGCGCCCCGCGTCGCGGGGCGCCACGGGCGGGATGCGCCCCTAACCGACGGCCTCCTTGACCCTCTTGACCGCGCCCTTGCCTTTGCCTTTGCCGTCGTTGGCGACGACTCCGGTGGGCTTCTTGGGAAGGCCGGCGGCCTTGCGCAGCTTGGCCGACACCTCGGCGAGCATCTCGGGGTCGGGCCCGGGGGCGAACACCGCGGGCTGGGAGGGCAGGTCGAACGGCGGCGCGCCCTCGGGTGAGATCTCCTCGGCGATCATGAGGTCCTCGCCGGTCTCGGGATGGGGGCCGTTGAACACCGCCTTGATCTCCTGGAAGTCCTCGGGGGAGAAGCGGTAGAGCTTGAGATGCTCGCCGCGCTTGATGTGCGGCTGGCACTCGGGGATCTTGTCGGTCGGGATCCGCGGCGAGGGGAACAGCTTCATCAGATCAGCGCCGGTCAACTTCTCAAGCGCCCGCGCGTAGGCGACCTGATGGACACCGCCCCGGACCAGCAGATAGCCGGTCAACGCGCGGGCGGCGGGATGCTCGACCATCTCATAGACCTTGAGCTTGTTGTTCCGCGCGCCGGTCTCCAAGAAGAAGTTGTGGGTGAGATCTTCGATCAGATCGCCGGACGCGAACACGTAGTCGCCGCTCCAGGGGTTGGCGTTTGAGTCCTGGACGAGCGTTCCGGCGCCGCCGGCGATGAAATGCTGGGTGTTGCGGACGGCCTTGACGCCGGTCAGGTCGCCGATCTCGCCGGGCTGGCCGTCGGTCGCGCCGGTCAGCATCGTGTTGATCGCGGTCGAGACGAGTTCGATGTGTCCGAACTCCTCGGCGGCGATGCTCGCCACCAGGTCATAGAACGGGCGGGCGCCCTGGCGGTTGCGGAAGTTAAACGACTGATACGTGTAGTTCATGAACGTCGACATCTCGCCGTACTTGCCGCCCAACAACTCCTGGACGGCAGAGGCGCCGATGGGATCTGGATCAGACGGCGGCGGCAGCTCGGTCTGCAGTCGATCGATACGCAAAATCACGGTATGGCTCCTCGATAGGTCAAGTACTACAGGTTCTAGATAAGACTATGTCCGTTCTAGTACCCACCGTTCGTGGCGACAACCATCCTCGTTAGGCGCGAGAATGCGCCGATGGGTCCGCGCTCAGACAAAGCCGGAGAGCTGCTGCGCGCTCGCGGGCTGCGCAGCACGCCCCAGCGCCGCGCCATCCTCGCAGTATTCCGCAGCGGCCCCGCTGAGCATCTCTCGGCCGACGAGGTCTACGCCCGCGCAGTGGAAACAGTCCCCGATCTCAGCCGCGGCACGGTCTACGCCACTCTCGCGGAGTTCAGCGAGCTCGGGCTCCTGTCCGCCTCCGGCTCGCCCGAGCCGGTGCGGTACGAGACGAACACCACCCATCACGCGCACTTTCGCTGTCGCCTGTGCCTGCGCACCTTCGATCTCCACAGCGGGCTGCAGAGCCCCGGGGAGATCACCGACCCCGGCTTCTCGGTCGAGCGGGTCGACACGCGCGCCGAGGGGATCTGCGCCGAATGCAACGACTACGCCGCCGGTCTCAAAGCCGGAGCTCGCGCCATCACACGGTCCGGGCCCGCCGCCGACACGCTCGCCGCGCCCGGCGTCGCCACCGCCAGCCTCGACGGCCCACTCGGACCGCTGCTGCTCGCCGCCACCCCCCAGGGCCTGACCCGGGTCGCGTTCGAAGGACACGGCGATTTCGACGCGCTCCAAGCTCACGCCACCAGCCGCCGCGGCAGCCAGGCCGCCCGCCGCCACCTCGCCGACGCCGCCGCCAACCTCCGCGACTACTTCGCCGGCAACACCGACCGAGTGCAGTGGGTCATCGACTGGGCGTTCCTGGAGTCATCCGGCGCGCCCGCGCTCAGATCAACCGAATCAATCCCCTACGCCGGCCACCGCTCCTACACCGACCTCCCGACCGCCGGCTCGGCTCGAGACCTCGGCCGGATCATGGGCGCCAACCCCATCCCCATCGTCGCGCCCTGCCATCGCGTCACCCGCGGCATCGAAATCCCCAGCACGTTCGTCGGCGGTACGGACCGCCGCCACTGGCTGAACAGTCATGAGACCACCGTCACGGATGCACCCCGGCATTAGAGTCGCGGCGGACGCCAGCGCCAAGACATCCTCATCGGCGCGCGCCTGCACACGTCCGAGCCGACTCCGACGGTCAAGCCCGCTGGGATGGTCGCGGTAGAGCACCAGCACCCCGATCCGGAACGCCCCCCGGGAGCAGGGGGAACGCGAACACCGCCGGCACCCCCGCCGCCACCCGTCCAGGTCCGCCATCGCCCCGAACAGGACGGTCAGCCGATCGGCCGGCACGCGCCACAGTGGCCCATACAGGCAGCCCCGCTGAATTAGGTCGCCGTCGCCACACGAGCAGCCATCGGGCGAAGGTGGGCGTAGGGAGGTCCAATCCAACGAGATTTGGGTATGGAATCGGTGAGACCAAACCGCCGTGAGCACTCGTCCGAAGGACGAAGGAGCCGATATGGCCGACAAACCGATGGATGTCTACCTCAACGATCACCTCGCCGGTGCGACGTTAGGCAGTGATCTCGCCGAGCAAATCCAAGATCAGAATGAGAACACGCCGCTGGGTGAGCTGATGCATTCTCTCGCCCCGCAGATCGAGGAAGACCGCCAAACGCTGATCGGACTGATGCAGCGGATGGACACCGCCAAGAGTCCCGTCAAGCAAGCCGGGGCGTGGGTTACCGAGAAGGCCAGCCGAGCGAAGTTCGCGGGTCTGACGTCCGGCGAGCCGCAGCTCGGCAGGTTAATGGCGATCGAGAGCCTCGCCCTCGGCGTCCTAGGAAAGCTCAGCCTGTGGAGGGCGCTGGCTCAGGTCGCCGATCAGCATCCCGCGATTGCGTCGATCGATCTCAACGAGCTGATCGACCGTGCTCAGACCCAATACGACCTGCTGGAACGCGAACGCCTCGTGGCGAGCAGACGGGCCCTCAGCCACGCTCACGCCGCTGCGTGATCGAACCGTCCGAGGCCGCTGTCAGGACGGCGGAGCCCCTGGACGTCTCTCGCCGCATACCAGTCGCCCGGCTTTCAACGATCGGACCGTATGCCTCTCACAGCCATCTTTGACATCGACGGAACGCTCGTCGACACCAACTATCAGCACGCACTTGCGTGGTATCGAGCCTTTCGCCAGCACGGCGTGGTGATGCCGATCTGGCAGGTCCACCGCGCGATCGGCATCGGCAGCGATCGCGTGGTGGAGATGCTGGCGGGCGAACAGATCGAGCGAGAGCTCGGAGAGGCGTTGCGCGCCGCCGTGGATCCGCTGTATACGGAGATGATCGACGAAGTCGAGCCGATGAAGGACGCGCGCGAGCTGCTACGCGACCTGAAACGGGCCGGTCACGCCGTGATCTTGGCTAGCTCGGCTGAAGAGAAGGAGGCCGAGCGCTACATCGAGCTGCTCGATGCCGAAGAGTTCGTGGACGGCTACACGACATCTGCCGACGTCAAAGAGAGCAAGCCCGAGCCCGACATCGTCAACGCCGCGATCGAGAAGGCAGGGGGAGGACCGGCGGTCATGATCGGCGACAGCACCTGGGACTGCAAGGCCGCGACCCGCGCCAACCTCCCCAGCATCGGCGTCCTCACGGGCGGCTTCTCAGAGCAAGAACTGATAGAGGCTGGCGCCACGATTGTCTTTGATTCCGTTGAGCACCTCCGCCAGCACCTCGCCACAACAGGCCTTCAGGACACGGTGAGCGGCTAGCGGCTACGAAGGCGGAGAGCCCGCGATGGAGCATCGGCGAGTTCACCCTCCCGCGATTCCGTCCCCACGACCCTGACGCGCCGCTCGTGCTCGTCCGTTCGAAGCTCGCGACCGCCAATCCGACTGTCTGAGGCACGGCGGGTAGCCGTAGGAAGCCCGCTCAGCGAGCCGGCACTGGCCACCCCACTCGCCGACAGCCCGTCCGGCAGTGAGAGAGCCGCGCGGAACCACGACGCGCGCAGGCGGACCACAGGCGCCCGAGCCGGGAATCGCCCGCCCTCAACTGAGGCGCTTCCCAGTCAGTCGACGCGGCCACCGATCCGACCGCGACAGCGCACTTCAGCGATTTCCAAAGGTCCGCTCGAGGCGAGGCCGGGCGAGGCCCGTTCGACAGCGGGGCCGCGTTCGAACCTGCACGGGTTGCGTGTAGCTGCCCGGCCGTCGGGTAATCGACAAAGTAACCATCACCCGGAGGGACAGGAGAGCGCTATGCCCGACAAAGACGGCAACACGAAGGCCGACGAAGAGACAATCCCGGACACCCCGCTGCATGCCTATAAAGAAGGCCGCAAGGACGATGTGTCTGGAGACGCCGACGCTCTGGAGTCGAACGAACCGCACAAACAGCAGCAGCACGCACTGGAGGGAGACGACGAACTCGAGCTGCCGCACGAGAAGGCGTAACCGCTGGACGGCTCGTCCCGCCCACCCAGCGACCCGCGACCAGACACCTGCTCGCCGACGAGCAAAAAGCCCCGAACTCACCGCTCGAATCCAGCTAACCCCGCTGCCAGGGAGGACGATCGGCAGGAGCGGCCCCTCGTCGGTCGCAATCGGCTCCTTCGCCATGAATGCAGAGAGCTGGCGCGAGCGAGTCAGGACCCGACAAGGGGCACGGCCCTGCTTTCGCGCCGCGCATCCCTCATTGCCGCGCCGGCAACGCACCCGAGTCGCGCGGGAACCGAGGGTAGGACCGATGAGATCCCCGCATCGAAAGGAGCTTGTTATGGCCGTGACCGTCATCGCGCATCACGTCGCTACGCGACGAGCCTGCGGCACAGGAGTGGGATGCCGCGATGTACGAGCGCTTGAGCGCCGCCCGGGACCAGCCCGGGTGGATTGGAGGTCAGTTGCTTCGGGCAATCAACGACCGAATGCTGCGCACCATTGTCGGCACCTGGGAGAGCCGCGCCGCGTGGGAGTCCTGGCACGGCGAGGATGCCTTCCGGGAGACCCGCGAGCGGCTCGAGGGACTGCAGTCGCGTCCGTCAGAGACAACATGGTATGAGGTGATCGAGGAGCGTCATGGCGGGTGAGCGTCGAGCTCTGCGTTCGGCTCACCCGGCACACTTCCGGAGCGGGAGTCGAAGCATCGCGGTCTCGTGGGCGACGGACGAGAAGCCGCGATGCGCGGTGGCGTTCACGAAGGCCTAGCCCAAACCGCGCGCGAGGCGACCGGGGGGCCCCGCGCGCTCGTTCGCCGACACGGTGTACCTCAGATCTGCGCGGCCGGCTAGACGCGATCGCGCCGAGCGTCCTTTCGAGGATCCTGCCGCTACCGCCTGTCCCAGTCGAAGAGCCGCGGCCGCCCGAGCACTTGACACGGCGCCTCCAGACTCCTCCTCCGGGTTCGCGGCCACCCGAGGCGGCAGTCTGTGGCCGGGCTGCTGCATGGATGGCGAAAGCAGCGACGTGTGTCGCCCAGGTCCACGCGGCGCGGTTTGATTCACGCGACATCCGATACGTCTCTCGGGCCGACGCGGGCGCGCGGTCGGACCGTTTAGTCGAGGAGAGGATGCCGTTCGGTCAGCCGAGTCGCGGCTTCCCAGGCCGCGGCGTGTTCGAGCAGGCGCCGGTCGTCACGGTAGCGACCCACGAATTGCATTCCGACTGGCAGTCCCGCGTCGGTGAAACCGGCGGGAACGGCAACGGCGGGATGGGCGGAGACGGTGATGCGCGAGCATACGCGCATCCAACCGAGGTAGTGGGGCATCGCGACGCCGGCGACCTGGGCCGGATACTCGAGATCGACCGTGAACGGCACCACCTGTGCCGCCGGCGCAACCAGGACATCGAATCGCTGGAGCAGCTCGGCGACAGTGACGAACACCGCCGAACGGGCCGCGATCGCCCGCGCTACCGCCGACCCGTCGAGCGCCATCCCCTGCTCGATGTTCCACAACAGCGCCGCTTTTGAGGTCTCGCGCAGCGTCGGCAGGATCGGCGCAAACGCGCGCACGAACGCGACCGCCCGCAACGTCTCAAACGCCTCGTCGGCCGCGCGGAGATCTAGGTCGACGTCGTCGACCTCGCAGCCGAGCGCTTCGAGCCGCGCGCGGGCGCCGACCAGCACTCCGAGGACGTCGGGCTCGATCGGCAACCCTCCAAGGTCCGGGCACCATGCCACACGCAAGCCGGCCATGTCACCTCGCACCTCGCCCGCGAATGTACCCGGGTCGCCGTGCGAGAGCGGGGAGCGGGGGTCCGGTCCGCTGATCGCGGTGAGCATCAGCGCCAGGTCACCGACGGTGCGGGCCATCGGCCCGGCGACCGAGGCGACGTCCCACACGTCGCTCTTACCGTTGTCGGGCACCAGTCCCGGCGTCGGGCGCAGGCCGACGACGTTGTTGAATGACGCCGGGTTGCGGATGCTGCCTCCGTGGTCGGATCCGTCGGCGATCGGGATCAGGCCGGCGGCCAGCGCGGCGCCTGCTCCGCCGCTCGAGCCGCCCGCCGAGCGGTCCAGCGCCCACGGATTGCGAGTCGCGCCGAATACCTCGTTGAATGTGTGCGAGCCGACACCGAACTCGGGCGTGTTTGTCTTGCCGAGGATGATCGCCCCGGCCGCTCTCAGTCGCTGGACGACGAGGCTGTCAACCGTGGGCACATTCTCTGCAAACGCGGCCGAGCCGTATGTCGTGCGGATCCCGGCCGTGTCCTCGAGATCCTTGATCGCGATCGGCAGCCCGTGCAGCGGCCCCAGCGATTCACTACCCCCTGCGGCTCGCTCGTCGGCCACGGCCGCGTCCGCGAGCGCCGCGTCCGGCCGGAGCGTGACGATCGCGTTCACCCGCGGGTTAACCGCCTCGATCCGCTCCAGATGCCAGGTCATCACCTCCCGCGCCGACAGCTCACGGGCGCGCATCGCGGCAGCCAGCCGCCGCGCCGTCCACCAGTGCAACGCGTCCGGCCGATCGTCTTCGCTCGGGTTCATCAAACCCCATCATGCCCTGACTGTCGCCACCGGCCCTGGGCATCAACCTCCATGCGCGAGGTCCCGGGCTGACCCGCGGGGATCGGTGCGAATTCGCGGTGCTTGGGACCATAGAGTCCTCGTGCGATGCGGGCCGTGGTGATCACCAGGCACGGGCGCCCCCGAGGTCCCTCAGGTCCAGGAGCGGCCCGATCCGCCGGCGGGGCCCGGTGGGGTGCGGATCGCGGTCCGCGGTTCTCTTGAAGCCGGCGGAGTCGGCTACCGGGGTCCTCAGCGATCAACGCCCGATCAACGGAGCGCCTCCTGCGGGAAGCGAAGTGGCTCGGCTTCGAGACGCACGGCGTTACGCGGCAGCTGATAGCGGGCGTACGGCAGGACGATCACCTTCGCGTCATGCCCGTGGCGCTCGAGCGCGGAACCGAATGCCTCCTCCAGTGAGGTGGTGGCATCGATGCCGATCTCGGCCGCCATCTCGAGGTTCTCCTCGAGCGTGACGAGCGTCAGGTGCTTGCGCGTCATCACCTCATAGATCGGTACCCATATGCACCCCGCCCACATCTGGATCTTGCGGTGGTGGATGTCGCGCAGGACCCGCTGGTAATTCTCGGCCGTGGGCGGCATATACGGCTTCATCAGATCCATCAGCGCAAGCCCCGGGAAGTCGCCCACCTCTGTGTGCACGCCCGGCGAGGGGGAGGCGTAGATGATCGTGCCGCCGTCCTTGATCACGAAGTCGGAGGACATGCAGCCCCAGCCGGTGTGGAAGAACAGGTGATCGGTGGGGGCGAACACGCCGCAAACCGCGATGTCGGCCTGTCCCTTGTCGGCCACCGGATTCTCGTAGGCGTAGATCTCGTTGAAGCGCTCGATCGCCTGCCGATGCGCCTGCGGGTGCGGCCCGCCCACGATCTCGAGCACGCGCCCGCGCGTGTCGAGCAGCACGTTCATGGTGTAGTCGAGCCCGGTCATGGTTGCGATCTCGTCGATGTCCGACCGCATCGGCCCGGCCAACGCGCCATAGTGGGTCTGCGGCGACATCGTGAAGTTGCAGTGGTTGGACTCGATCGTCTCGTCGCTGGCTACGCCAGGCATGATCAGCTTGCCGCCGCCGCCGTAGCCCCAATGGTTGGCTTGCGCGTGGCCGATCGCGATGATCACGTCGCGCTTGACGACCTCGCTGTGCACCCACACCGGCGTGCCGCGCGAGGTCACCCCAAGGTAGGTGTAGGCGTCCTCGTTCCGCGGCTCGTTCTGGAAGAAGCCGATCCCCATACGCGCCATCCGGTCGAGGTTCTCCCGTCCGACCTTCTTCTCCACGTCGGACTCCGACAGGGGGAACACCTTGCCGTTGCCGGTGATCACGCAGGCGTCGGAGACGCCGGCTTCCTCGAGCACGTCGAACACCGCGGGCAAGAGCTTCGAGGTCGGCGTGGGCCTGAACTGGTTGTCGATTACGACCGCGACGCTCTTGCCGCCCTCGACCAGCTCGCGGAACGAAGGACCACTGATCGGGTCCGCCAGCGCCGCGCGGGCGGCCTCGCTGGCGTCGTCCACCGGCCGGGGTTCCTCCGGATAGATCGCGGCGAGCAGGTTCGCATCCGGCACCTCCAGCGCGAGCTCCTCGCGATAGACCTTGCTCTCGTCGTCGGCAGAGCCGATCGTCAGCGGGTCGAGCGACTCGAACGGGATGTTCAGGTGGGCCATGTCCTCTCCTCCGTGGCGTTGTCGTCTACAACTTTATTTTCCCGGGGCGCAGCCGTCGCAGTAGCGCGTGCAGGCGAGCGACGAACAGGCGGCGCGCGACCGCGAATCCCGAGACTTGCCCCGGTGTCGCCTCCTCGCCGGTGGTGAGCGTCCGCTCGACGCAGGCCCCGAACTGCTCAAACAGCCCGCGGCTCACGTCGCCGGCCAGCGAACGGCCGAACTGGGCCGCGCGACCGCTCAGGTACAGCTTGGCCTCCGCGCGCAACGAAGTTCCCGCGCCACCTCCTGTGGAGTCGGCGGTGACGGTGACGTCGGCTTGCACGCCGCTGCCCGATACGTCGCGTCCCGCGGCCACCGCGCGAAGCCGGCGCCCCTCCTCGTCGCGCTCGAGCACTCGCGCCGCCCCCGCGAACCGGAGCCGCATCGGACCGAGGTTGACCCCGACGTGCCCGGAGTACGTGTCCTCGCCGTGGTCTGTGTCGAGCTCGACGCCGGGCATGCAGCGCGTCATCCGCATGAAATCCGACAGCAGCTCCCACGTCTCATCAGGCGAGGGCGAGATCCCGGTGGTCACCTCGATCATCTCATTCGGCTCGCCCTCTGGCACCGGCACCTCGACCGGTCCGCCGCCGGCGGCGCCCGGCGCGCCGGGGCCGACCCCGCGGGCGTCGAGCGCCGCCGCGGCCGACAGCGCGTCGCGTTCACCCAGCGGGGGCGCCGGCTGCCGAACGGTGATCGGCCGGCCGAGCGCCTTCGGCGCGGGAAGGCCGCGCGGGTGGGCCTCGGCCACCTCCCGGATCGCGGCCACGATCCCGGCGTACCCGGTGCAGCGGCAGAGTACCCCGGACAGCTCGTGCCGCAGCTGCGCCTCGTCGAGGTCGCCGTCGCCGGTGCCGTCGCGGAGCAGCTCGTAGCTGCTCATCAGAAAGCCGGGGGTGCAGAATCCGCACTGCAGGCCGTGGTGGCGGCGGAAGGCCTCCTGCAGCGGATGGAGATCGTCGACCTCGCCAAGCGCCTCGACGGTGGTGACCTCGCTGCCGCCCGCCTGGACGCAGAACATCAGGCACGAGCGCACGGCGGCCCCATCGACCAGCACCGTGCAGGCGCCGCACACCCCGTGCTCACAGCCCACGTGCGTCCCGGTGAGCCCGAGCCGGTGGCGCAGCGCATCGACGAGGCTCAGCCGCGGCTCCACGTCGAGCGTCACCTCGGTCCCGTTGACGGTCAGCGTGACCTCGCTCACCGCTCTGTCTCCGACGCCAGCGCTCGCCGCAGCGCGCGCGCCACCAGCACCCGGACCAGCCGGCGGCGGTAGCCGGCGCTGGCGTGCATGTCGGACGGCGGATCGACCTGGTCGGCCAGCCGTTCGGCGACCGCGTCGATGCCGGCCGGCCAGTCCTCTGACACCTCGTGCACGACCGGCGCCGGAGCCACCCCGAGGAGACCGACGCGGGCAGCGCCGTCCCGTCGCACGTGCACCGCGACGCCGCACAGCGCAAAGTCGCCGTGGCGACGGGCCACCTCTTCGAACGCATAGGCGTCGCCAGGCTGGGCGACCGGCCACCGGATCGCGGTCAGCAGCTCGCCCGGTTCGAGCGTGGTCTGGAAGGGTCCGGTGACGAACTCCTCCGCGGCGATTTCTCGCGATCCGTCGAGACCACGCGCCTCGATCCGGGCCCGCAAGGTGGCCGCCACGAGCCCGAGCTCCGCCGATGGGTCCGCGTGGGCCACACTGCCTCCGACCGTTCCGCGGTTGCGGACCTCCCGATGGCCGACGAACGGGATTGCGGCTGCCACCAGCGGCAGCTCGGCGGCCAAGCCCGGCCGGTGCTCGAGCGTGCGCTGGCGGACCATCGCCCCGGTGATCAGCTCGCCATCCCGCTGCTCGATCCGGTCGAGTCCGTCGATCCGGCCAAGGTCGACCAGCAGCCGCGGGCGAGCCAGCCGCATCGCCATCACCGGCACGAGGCTCTGCCCGCCGGCCAGCGCCTTCGCCTCCGGGTCGCGCACCAGGGTCAGCGCGCGGACCAGCTCGCGGGGGCGCTCGTAGCGGAATGGCGCGGCCTTCATCTCGCGGCGCTCAAGTCAGGACCCGGTGAACTCCGGCTTGCGCTTGTTGACGAAGGCGTCCACGCCCTCGGCAAAGTCGTGCGTGGCACGCAGCAGCGAATATGCCTTGCGCTCGAGCTCGATCCCGGTGGCCAGCGGCCCGTCGGCGCCCGCATCGATCACTTCCTTGGCCATCCGCAGCGCGAGCGGCGAGTAGCCGAGCAGCAACTCGACGATCCGCTCAACCTCCCGGTCGAGCCCCTCACGGTCCTCGGTGAGCGAGGCCAGCAGCCCCCAGTCGTGAGCCTGCTCGGCCGAGAACCGCTCGCCGGTCATGATGTAGTACTTGGCGCGCGAGCGGCCCAGGTACCGGACGAGCCGCTGGCTGCCGCCGCTGCCCGGGATCATCCCGAGCCGGATCTCCGGCTGACCGAATTGCGAGCGGCGAGTCGCCACCCGGATGTCGCACGCCATCGACAGCTCCAGCCCGGCCCCGAAGCAGTACCCGTCGATCGCCACGATCACGGGCTTCGGGCTCCGAGCGGGGGCAGTGAGGTTGTGGCCGAGGTCGATGAACTCGTGCGCCTCCACCTCCATGAAACCCGGGATGTCGCCGCCGGGGCTGAACTGCTCGCCGTCCTGGCGGATCACCACGACTCGGATCTGATCGTCGGCGTCGATCTCGCGGAAGCGCTCGAGCATCTGCCCGCGCATCTCCCAGGTGATCGCGTTCATCCTCTCCGGGCGCGACAGGGTGAGCACGGCCACCCGTCCGTCGTGTCCTCGATCCAAGCGAAATTCGCCTCCGGTCAGCGCCACTAGCTCACTCCCTTCTCTCGGTTGGCCAGCAAGTCGTGGATCACGCTCCCATGGACGGGCAGCCGGTCGATCTCGACGCCGAGCGGGGCGAGCGCGTCCGTGACCGCGTTGGCCAGCGCCACCGGGATGCTCATCGTGCTCCCCTCGGCGGCCCCCTTGGCGCCCAGCGGGGTGTTGGGCGAGGGCGTGACCGTGTGATCGAAATTCAGCTCGAATCCCAGCTCGGCCGCGGTCGGACACAGGTAGTCCATGAACGACGCCGCCACCATCTGCCCGTCCGGACCGTAGCGGAGCTCCTCGAGCATGGCGCCGCCGAGCGCGTGGGCGATCGACCCGCTGGTCTGGCCGCTCACGAGCAACGGATTGAGCACGGTGCCGCAGTCGTGCACAGAGGTCACCGCCTGGACTTGGACCTGGAGCGTCTCGGGATCGACCTCGACGGCAACGATGTCGGCGACGAAGCCGTAGCACAGCGACGAGTTGATCTGGTCGTTGGCGGTTGGGTGCGTCGACTGCGGCGGGGTGAAGGCGGCGTCGGCGTACAGCAGCGCCTCGCCGTCGAGCATCCCGGGATCCCAGTGCACGAGGCCGGCGGCGTGCCGGAACTGGACTGCCCTGCTCGGCTCAGAGGCCACCCGGATGTGCCCGTCGGCGAGCTCGAGCTCGTCCGCGCCGGCTTCCAGGAGCACGGCGGCGGCGCGTCGCAGCACCTCGGCCACCCGATCGGCGGCGGCGATCGCGGCGCTCGTGGTCAGCGGGGCGAAGCGGCTGCTGTAGCTGCCCGAGGAGACGGTCCAGGGGGTCGTTGCGGTGTCCATCTCGACCACCACATGCACGTGCTCTGAGTCGATTCCGAGGCGATCGGCCACCACCTGCCGGGCTACCGTCTTGTGACCCTGGCCCTGGGGTGTGGACCCGAGCATCACGGTCACCTCGCCGCCGGCATCCACGGCCACCCGCACGTGCTCGGTCGAGCCCGACTTCTCCCGTCCCGGTCGCCGCTCCGCCGGCGGCGTGGCGACGCCGACGTAGCCGAGGTTGGTCCCCGACGGGTCGACGATCGTGGCGATCCCGACTCCCCGCAGGCGTCGCTTGGCACGGCCTTCCTCACGGCGCCGGCAGAGCTCCTCGTACCCCGAGCGCTCGAGCGCCAGATCGAGCGTGGCCTGATAGTTCCCCGAGTCGTACTGTCCCCCGGTGGGCGTCGAATACGGAAACGCGTCGGGCTCGATCAGATTGCGTCGTCGCAGCTCCACCGGATCGAGCCCCAGCCGTGCGGCGATCTTGTCGATCAGCCGCTCCAATCCGAAGTACAGCTGTTGGCCGCCGAAGCCGCGGTTGAGCCCGGTCGGTGCCTTGTTGGTCACCACCGCCCGTGAGCGCAGCCCGACCGCGTCGATCGCGTAGGCGCCGGTCAGATTGCCGAAGCAGCGGTACAGGGTCGCCGGCTCCGGCGGACGCAGATAGGCTCCGACGTTGTCGATCAGGTCGAGTCGCAGCGCGAGAATCCGTCCGGCCGGGTCGACCGCCGCCTCGAACTCCATCTCGCGATCATTGCCGGCCGAGGAGGCCAGCAGGTGCTCGATCCGGTCCTCGATCCAGCGCACGGGCGCGCCGGCGTGCCGGGAGGCAATCGCCATCAGCGCCACATAGGCGTACACACCGGACTTGATGCCAAACGAGCCGCCGATGTCCTCGGGCACGATCAGGCGTACCCGCCCCGGCGCCAGCCCGAGCGCGCCCGCGATCACCGGCTGCATCGTGAACGGCCCGTGGAAGTTGCACCACGCGGTGACCCAATCTCCGGTCCCCTCGCGTTCCCAGCGCGCCACCACTCCGTAGGTCTCGATCGGCGTCGAGGAGTAGCGCGGGAACGAGAAGCTGCCATGGACCCGGTGCTCCGCTCGCGCGAACGCGGCGTCGACGTCTCCGAACGCCAGCGTTCGGTCGGTGGCGATATTCGTCCGGGCCTCGTCGTGGAGCAGCGGCGCCGCGGGCTCCATCGCCGCCCGCACGTCCACCACGGCCGGAAGCGACTCGTAACCCACCTCGACGAGCTCCGCGGCGTCCTCGGCCAGGTGGCGGCTCGTGGCCACCACGACGGCCACCGGCTCACCGACGTAGCGGACCCGGTCGACGGCCGCCGGGCGGTAGGGCATCGGCGTCTTGATCGTCAACGGGAACGCCGGCATCCGGGCCATCTCAGCCGGCCCGAGCACGCACCGGACGCCGGGAGCCCGCAATGCCTGAGCCGCGTCGAACCCGGTGATCCGGGCGTGTGGGTGTGGGCTGCGCACGATCGCCGCCTCGAGCGTTCCGGGCACCGGCTCGAGGTCGTCCATGAACGTGCCCCGGCCGACCAGCAGGCGGGGGTCCTCGATCCGCTCGATCGCGGCGCCGACGTACCGCGGCGCCGGCGGAGCGACAGGCTCGGTAATGGTCACGGTTCCGCCTCGGCACGCGGCTCGTAGTTCCCGGCCACGAACTCGCGCCGGAGGATCTTCCCCACGGGGCTCTTGGGCAGCGCGTCGAGGACCACGATCCGCTTCGGCCGTTTGTACCCGGCAAGGCCGCTCTTACCCCGCGTCCACTCGGCGATCGCCCGCGCCTGCCGGGCGGGATCGCCGGCGCCGCCGGCCGGCACCACGAACGCGGTCACCGCTTGGCCCCACCTGTCGTCGGGCACACCGGCCACCGCGACGTCGCCCACGTCGGGGCACCGCGCAAGCGCATCCTCGACCTCGAGCGGATGCACGTTCTCGCCGCCGCTGATCACCATGTCGTCGATCCGCCCCGACACGTGCAGGTTGCCGTCCTCGTCCACCTCCCCGAGATCGCCGGTGAAGTACCAGCCGTCGCGCAGCGCGCGCTCGTCGGCGTCCGGACGCTGCCAGTAACCGGCGAACGCCTCGTCTGACTGAAGCGACGCGATGATCTCGCCGGTCTCGCCCGGCTCCACCTGTTCGGCGGGACCCACCCGGCGGGAGGGGTCGGGCTCGACGAGCCGTAGCCGCGTGAACAGACCGGGGCGCCCGGCGCTGCCGGGACGGGCGGCCGCGTCGGCCTCGACGCTGAACGTGTACACCTCGGTGGAGCCGTAGTGGTTGATGAACACCTGCGGTGCTAACGCGTCGGCGAGCTGCTCGGTCAGGCTCTTGGTCATCGCCGCACCGGCATAGGCGAGCTTCGACACCGTGCCGCGGGCCTGCGTGGGATCACCCTCGTGAAGCAGCGCCCAGTACGCGGTCGGCACCAGGTACAGCGCGGTCAGCTTCTCGCGCTCGATCGTCTCGAGCGCCGGGCCGGCCCGGAACGAGGGCAGGAACACGATCTTGCCGCCGATCAGCACCATCGCGACCAGCGAGCGCAGGCCCATCGTGTGGTACATCGGCATCGCGCACAGCGTCGACTCGCCGAACCCGTAGCGGGCCTGGAGATTGTGGGCGATGCCGGCGTGGACCTCGGCGTGCTGGCGCCGCGGCACGCCCTTGGGCCGGCCGGTGGTGCCGGCGGTGTAGAGCATCACGCTGATCTCGTCCGGTCCGACTTCGACGTCGAGCGGTCCATCGGAGGCGCGGTCGATCAGCTGCTCGAACCGGTGGCGGCAGGCTTCGGGTGGATCATCGCCGGCGTGGACGAGCACCGGTACGGGACCCTCGAGCCGCTCCAGCGCCGCTGCGACCAGCTGGGTCGTGCTGTCGTCGCTCAGCACCGCGGCCGGCGCCGAGTCCTTCAGGCAGTAGGCGAGCTCATCGGGCGCGTAGCGGACGTTCAACGGCACCGAGGCGGCGCCGAGCTTCTGCGCCGCGAGATGGGTGCTGCCGAGCGGCTCGCCGTTCGCGGCGACGATCGCCACCCGCTCCCCTTTCTCGAGCCCGAGGCCGCCCAGCGCTCGCGCCAGGCGGTTGGTCCGCCGGTCCCACTCGGCGTAGGTGAGCGGCCGCTCGCCCGCCACCGCGATCCGCTCCGGATAACGCGCGGCCGTCCAGCTCAGCGCCCGCCCGAGGACCATCAGATGTCGGCGTCCCTCGCGCACATGCCCCTAACCTACCCTCGGATGCCCGGTTTGCGCGATGACCTGGAAGAGTTGCTCGAGTCGGTGCGTCGCGGCGAGGTGGAGCCGCGCGCCGCATTGGACCGGCTCGCGGATCTGCCCTTCCGCGATTTGGGATTCGCCCGGGCCGATGTCCACCGCGAGCTCCGGCAGGGCGCGCCGGAAGCGGTTCTGGCCGACGGCAAGACCTCCGCTCAGATCGCCGAGATCGTGACGGCGCTCGTCGACGGCGGGGCCGGCAGCGTGCTCGTCACCCGCGCGGACGACGCGGCCCGGCGGGCGGTGCTGGACGTCTATCCGCGGGCCCGCGAACACGCCCTGGCGCGGCTGGTGTGGATCGAGCGCGGAACGCCGGAGCCACGCGGCGTGGTGACGATGGTCTCCGCCGGCACCTCCGACGGGCCGGTGGTCCACGAGGCTCGCATCCGGGCGGAGCTGCTCGGCACCTCGGTGGTCGTGCACGAGGATGTCGGCGTGGCCGGCCTTCACCGGATCGTCCCCGCGCTGCCCGATCTCAGGCGGGCAGACTGCGTGGTGGTGGTGGCCGGCATGGACGCGGCGCTGGCGAGCGTCGTCGGCGGCCTCGTGGCCGCGCCCGTGATCGGCGTGCCGACCTCGGTCGGGTACGGGGTGGCTGACGGTGGCCGGACCGCCCTGCGCGCGATGCTGACCTCCTGCGCCGCGTCGCTCGCCGTGGTGGGGATCGACGACGGCTTCGGCGCCGGGACGATCGCGGCGCGGATCGCGCGGGGCCGCGAGTGATCGCTTACCTCGATTGCGCAGGCGGGCTGGCCGGTGACATGCTGATCGCCGGGCTCCTCGACGCCGGCGCCTCGGAGGACGCGCTCCGGGTGGTGCCGGAGCAGCTCGGACTCGACGGCGTCGAGCTGCGGCTCGGGCGGGTCGAGCGGCATGGAATCGCGGCGCTTCACCTCGACGTCCGCGCCGACCACCCGTACGTGGACGGGCAACACCACTCACACCGCAGCTGGCGCTCGATCCGGGGGCAGCTCGAGGCCGCCGAAATTTCCGATCGCGTCAGGGAGCGGTCGCTGTCCGTGTTCGTCCGCCTGGCCGAGGTCGAGGGCGCCGTCCACGGCGTTGCGCCCGAGGACATCCACTTTCACGAGCTTGGCGCGGTAGACACTCTGATCGACGTCGTCGGCACGCTGACGCTGCTCGACAATCTCGGGGTCGCGCGGGTGGTGTGCTCGCCGCTGCCGATCGGCCGCGGAACGATCAAAGTGGCGCACGGCATTCTGCCGCTGCCGGCGCCGGCGACCGCCGAGCTGCTGGTGGGCGCCCCCGTGTTCGGCGTCGAGGTCGAAGCTGAGACGGTCACGCCGACCGGCGCAGCGCTCGCGGCCACGCTCGCGGATGGGTGGGGCGCAGTGCCGGCGATGACGCTGCGGTCAATCGGCTACGGCGCCGGCACGGCCGACTTCCCGCAGCGGGCCAACGTGGTTCGGGTGCTGCTCGGTGACGCGTCCGAGAATCAGTCGGTAGAGCACGACGTCGTGCTGCTGGAGACGAACCTTGACGACATCAACCCCGAGCTCGTCCCCGATGCGGTGGAGCGCTGCCTGGCCGCCGGGGCGCTCGACGTGTGGACCGCGCCGGTGGCGATGAAGAAGGGACGCCCGGGATTCGTGCTCTCGGCCCTGGCGCGCCCGGCGGCCGAGCAGGCGGTGGCACGAGCGATTCTCGAGGAGACGACGGCGCTCGGCGTGCGGGTCGATCGCCGCCGGCGCTACGAGCTCGAGCGCGAACAGCGGACGGTCACGGTCGACGGGCGCGCGGTGCGCGTGAAACTGGGCCGGCTCGACGGGCGGATCATCAATGTCGCTCCCGAGCACGACGACTGCGCCACCGTCGCGCGGCAGATCGGGGCGCCGGTAAAGTCGGTCTGGACCGCCGCCCTCGCCGCGGCGCACGAGCTGAGATGACGAGCATCGCCGAACTGGAAAGCGCGATCCGGCCGATGGGAAGCGCCGTGGTGGCGTTCTCCGGCGGCGTCGACTCCTCCCTGGTGGCGGCGCTGGCCGCCCGGGCGCTCGGCCATCGCGCGGTGGCCGTCACCGCCGTCTCGCCCGCGCTGGCGACCGGCGAGCTCGACGGCGCCCGGCGGGTCGCCGCCGCGGTCGGCATCGCCCACCGTCTGATCACCACCGACGAGCTGGCCCGCGCGGAGTACCGGCGCAACGATCGATTCCGCTGTTATCACTGCAAGACGGAGCTGTACGAGCGGCTCGAGTCGGTGGCGCGCGCCGCCGGATACGCCGCCGTCCTGTCGGGGGCCAACGCCGACGACGCCGGCGACTGGCGACCGGGCCTGCGCGCCGCCGCCGAGCACGGCGTCCGCCACCCGCTGCTCGAGGCCCGGGTCGGCAAGGACGAGGTCCGCGCGCTCGCTCGCGAGCTCGGCATCCCCAGCGCCGAGAAGCCCGCCTCGCCGTGCCTGGCCTCGCGCCTGCCGTACGGAACCGCGGTGACCCCGGCCGCGCTGGCGCGGATCGATCGCGCCGAGCAGGCGCTCAAGGCGCTCGGCTACCGCGTGCTCCGCGTCCGCCACCTGGGTCATCACGCGCGCGTCGAGCTGGCCGCCGACGAGCTGCCGCGGGCGCTGGCCGCGCCGGCGCAGGTAATCGAGGCCGTGCGCGACGCCGGCTACGAGAACGTCCGCATCGACGAGCGCCCGTTCCGCTCGGGCTCGCTGAACGTGATCACGGCGCCGGGATCAGGCGCCGCGTAAAGACGAGGCGCTCGGCTACTCGACCATCCGCCGGGCCGCGTCCACCTGCTCCGGCGTGGGACCGTCCTGCTCGAGCGCGCGGAACGCGACCAGCACCGCCATCGGATCCCGCGCGTGGCGCTTGGCGGCCATCGTCAGCGGCTCGTGGAACGCACCGCCGCAGTGCGCGCACGCCCAGTTGAGGTCGGACATCAGCCGCGCGGCGCGCCCGTCGGGGAACCGCTTGAGCAGCTCGACGATCGTCGTCGACCCGCGGATCTCGGAGGTACCGGCGGCCATGCCGCCAGCGTAGCGCCGGTTCGACGCGTTCAGGCGTGGGGCTTACCGCCCGTGCCCCATTGCTTCTTGGGAATGCCTTCGACCACGACCCAGGTTTCCTTGCGGATCTCCTCGCTCGTGCACTCGACGACGGCGTCGGTGACCTTCTCGATCAGCTTCGGAACCGTGTCGTCGTTGATGCGAGTGTCGTACAGCTTGATCTCGACGATGGGCATAGAGACCTTCCTTTTCGTTGGACGAATCAGCGCTCGACGTGTAAACGGCCGCGCGTCGGCCCCGAGCACGAGATCCCGCTCGGGATCGGCGACGTGATCGCGCGGTACGGGGGACAGCGCCTCGAGAAACGCACACCCGCCTTCGGAGCGCAGCGAATGCTCGACCCCACGGTTGACGACCACCACGTCGCCGGCGCTGATCTCCCGGCTCTCTGGGCCGACCGTCATCTCGAGTGAGCCTTCGAGCATCCACATCAGCTGTTCGGTGTGCTCGTGCGAGTGGGCGGGGACCTCGGCGCCCGGCTCGTAGCGAACCCGGCACAGAAGCACCTGATCGCCCCCGAACGACTGCAGGCTCACATGCGGGAACAGCGAGAGCTCCTCGCGGCCCTCCCAGCTCTGAAACGGCGAGGCGCTCACTCGACCTCCCGGAATCCGGAACCGCCGCTGCTCGAGACCGCCTCCAGCGAGATCTCGGAATCGTAGATCACCCGCTTGCCCTCCCGGCGCGGCTCGGCGCGGCTCTGGATCGCCCGCAGCACGCGCTCGGGCGTGGCCGGATACTCGGTCACCCAGACGCCGACGGCGTCGTGAATCGCCGCCGTGATCGCCGGCGGCTGGGCGTTGTTGGCCATCTCGCCGATCGCCTTGGCGCCGAACGGGCCGTCGACGGAGGGGTTCTCGAGGATCACGTTGTCGAGGTCGGGGAGGTCTTCCATCGACGGCGCCAGGTAGGCGCCGAACTGCTCGCCGCGGTGCTCGGGCGAGGGGTAGTGGGGATAGCACTCCTCGAGCAGGCCGAGGCCGAGCCCCATCATCGCCCCGCCTTCGATCTGGCCCTCGACCAGCACCGGGTTGATCGCGCGGCCGACGTCGTAGACCTGAACCAGCCGGGTCACGGTCACCTCGCCGGTCTCGTCGTCGACCTCGACGTCGGCCACGCACGCCGCGTACGACACCGCCGAGTGCGGCTCGACGGTGACCGACCCGTCGTCGTCGTTGACCTCGGCGAACGGCTTCAGCGCAGTGCCCTGCCCGGAGATCAGCTCGCCGTAGTTGTACGTTGCCGCGCCGGCCACGTCGGCCACCGAGATCTTGCGGTTGGGGGCACCCTTGGCGACAACCTCGCCGTCGGCGATCTCGAGGTCGCCCGGATCGATCTCCAGCTCGCGCGAGGCGATGTCCAGAACCCGCTCGCGCACCTGCTCTGCCGCGAACCGGACCGCGTTGCCGCCGATGAAGGTGCCGCGGGAGGCGAACGTGCCGGTGCACACGGCCGAGGAGTCGGTGTTGCTGTTGTCCATCGTGACCCAGTCGTAGGGCACGCCGAGCGTGTCGGCCACGATCTGGGTGTGCACGGTCTTGGATCCCTGCCCGATGTCGACCGTGCCCGAGAACACGTCGACGCGGCCGTCCGGCTTGAGCTTGATCCAGGCCTGGCTCGGGTCGCCGTTCTGGTTCATGCCCGTTGGATACTCGATCGTCGCGAAGCCGCGACCCTCGTGCGTGGCCATCAGGCGCGTCCTCCTCCGTTGCTGAGTACGTGGGCGCCTTCCGGCGCCTGCTGGGAGACCAGGTGCTCGGGCAGCAGCTCGCCGGTCCGCCGCTCGGGCGTCATCGCCCGGTATTCGGAGCCGAGCTCCTCGCCGACGCGTTCGGCCGCGGCCAGCGTCACCGGGACCGTCGAAGGGTCCTGCATGACGACGCGGTTCGCGGTCGTGTCGCCGATCCGGTTGGCGTTCTTCAGCCGCAGCTCCCAGGGGCTCATGCCGACCTGCTCGGCGATCCGGGACATCTGCAGCTCGACCGCCATCGACACCGAGGTGACTCCGAAGCCACGCATCGCGGTGGTCGGCACCCGATTGGTGAACACCACGAACCCGTCGAAGCGGACGTTGGGGATCGTGTAGGCGCCGGTGTGGTGGAAGGCGTGCTTGGTGAGGCCGTAGGGCGAGAAGCGGGCGTAGGCGCCGGCGTCGTGCAAGGTCAGCATCCGCCGCCCGAGCAGCCACCCATCGGAGGAGACCGCGTCCTGAATCTCGATGTGCCACGGAGCCCGGGTCGAGGAGGCCAGGAACTCCTCCTCGCGGGTCCAGCGCCACTTGACCGGACGGTGCGACTTCAGCGCCAGCAGCGCGGCGATCGTCTCAGAGGCGGTGTCGACCTTGCCCCCGAACCCGCCGCCGACGGTGCCGCCGACCAGCTTGAACCGGTTCAGCGGCACCTGGAGATGAGCGGCCAGCACGCCGAGCGAGAAGTACATGGCCTGCGTGCAGGTGTAGACGGTGAGCCGGCCGCTCGGCTCCGGGACCACGAGCGCGGTCTGGGTCTCGAGCGGGCAGTGCTCGATCGCCGCCGGCCGGTAGGCGCCCTCGACGATCAGGTCGGCCTTGTCGAATGCCCAGTCGACGTCGCCCTTGCGCACGCGGCGGTGGTTGTAGGGCCCGAAGTGGGGATAGACGTTCCCCCACTGGTGGATCTCGGGCACGCCCGGATCGAGCGCCGTGCGGATGTCGAACAGGGCCGGGCGCTCCTCGTACTCGATCTCGATCGCGGCGAGCGCCTCGTGTGCCGTCTCGCGGTCCTCGGCCGCCACCGCGGCGATCGGCTGGCCGCGGTAGCGCACCTCGCCGTCGGCGAGCAGCGGCTCATCGGCGGGGACGCCGAGCGCCTCGAGGTGACCGTAGACGTTCTTGGGAACGTCCGCGTGCGTGACCACAGCGCGCACCCCGGGCAGCCGCTCCGCCCTGCTGGTGTCGAGCCGCGTGATCGCGGCGTGATGGTGTGGCGAGCGCAACGCCTTGGCGACCAGCGTTCCGGGTACCCGCACGTCGTCGACGTACGTGGTCCGGCCGGTCACATGCGCGAGCCCGTCGTAACGGGGAAGCCTTGCCCCAACCGCTTTCATGCTGGTGACCCCTTTGGTTCGATTTCCGGCTCGCCCCTCTGCGGGACCAGGATGTCGTCCACGGCCCGAAGGTCGACCTCGCCCCGGGAGGCGGCGATCACCGCGTCGACGATCTTGACGTAGCCCGTGCACCGGCAGACGTGACCGCTCAAGGCCTCGGTGACCTGTGCGCGCGTCAGCTCGCCGTTTGCCCGTTCGATCAGCGCGTGTGCGGCCATCATCATGCCTCCGGTGCAGAAGCCGCACTGGGCGGCGTACCGCTGGTGGAACGCGGCCTGAACGGGCGAGAGATCGCCTGCGGCCCCGAGCCCCTCGACCGTCGTGACCGCGGCGCCGTCCACCGCTGCCACCGGGGTCAGACACGACCGGCGCGCCTCGCCGTCGATCAGGACCGTGCACGCCCCGCAGCCGCCCTGCTGGCACCCGGCCTTGGGACTCAGCACCTGGAGCTCCTCGCGCAGGACGTCCAGCAGTGAGGTCAGCGGCGGGCTCGAGACGGCGCGCGTGACGCCGTTGACGTTCAACTCCATCCTCAGCCTCCTCGCAGCTGCTCTAGGGCTCTTCTGACCAGTGTCGGGAGGACCTGCCCGCGGTACCACGACGACGCCAGGGCGTCGTCGGGCGGCTCGAGCCGATCGGTCGCCTGCTGCGCGGCGTCACTCGGCGTAGCCCCGTCGGCCAGCGCCCGCTCGACGCCTTGCAGCCGCAGCGCCCGCGGGGCGACCCCTGACGCCGCGACCCGCACCCCGTCGCTCGTCTCGGCACACGCCACCGCCATCACCACATAGGAGTGCGCGTGCCGCCTGCGCTGGGACAGGTAGGCCGCCCGCCGCGGCCGGTCGAACTCGACCGCGAGCACGAGCCGCGGCTCGTCGTCGCGGGCGAGGAACTCGTCGATCGTCTCGGCCCGCTCGCCGTCCGCGCCCGCGCAGCGCACCCGCGCGCCGACGGCAAGCAGCGCCGCCTGGAGATCACCTCGCGGACTGGCCGGGCCCGGCGTTGCGCACAGGTTGCCGCCGAGCGTGGCCTGAGCTCGGATCTCGTGGTCGGCCACGTCACCGGCCGCCCTGGCGAGCGGCTCGATGCCGGCATCCGCGACCGCCGACAGCCTGGTCATGGCGCCGATCCGCACCGGGTCACCGCTGCTGATCTCGTCCAGCCCGGCGCCCGAGAGCATCAGCGTGCGTCCCCGCTTGGGATAACGGCCGTAGGCGATCTCCGGCATCAGGATCGTGCCGCCGGCGAACACGGTGACGTCGCGCCCGTCGCCGAACGCCTCCACCGCCTCGGCGGGAGACGCCGGCATGGACAACTGCGTGTCACTGGCCAACAAACTTCTCCTCTCCCGTGTAACGCTGAGACTCCCCGCCGTCGCGGCATTTGTAACGTCGGCCCGTCGGGGCGTCCAAGGCTACAGTGATAAGTCGGGTGGAGGAGTTCCGCGACATAGGGCAACTGGAAGAGGCGCTGCTGGGGACCTCGTACCTGCCCGATCGGGGTCTCGCCACGGCGATGTTCCTGGCCCTCAAGGTGGGCAAGCCGCTGCTGCTGGAGGGCGAGGCCGGCGTCGGCAAGACCGAGGCGGCGAAGGCCGTCGCGGCCGTGCTCGGCTCGCGCCTGATCCGGCTTCAGTGCTACGAGGGGCTCGACGTCGCGCACGCCGTCTACGAGTGGAACTACACCCGTCAGCTGCTCCACATCCGCGCCGTGCAGGAAAGCGGCGCCGTGGTCGAGGACGAGCTGTTCGGGCCGAAGTTCCTGATCCGCCGGCCGCTGCTCGAGGCGATCACCTCGAGCGAACCGGTCGTGCTCCTGATCGACGAGATCGACCGTGCGGACGACGAGTTCGAGGCGTTCCTGCTCGAGCTGCTATCGGACTTCCAGATCACGATCCCGGAGATCGGGACGATCACGGCCGACGCGCGGCCGGTGGTGATCCTGACCTCGAATCGCACTCGCGAGCTCCACGACGCGCTCAAGCGGCGCTGCCTATTTCACTGGATCGGCCATCCGTCGCTCGAGCGCGAGGTCGAGATCGTGCGCCTGCGCGTGCCCGAGGTGGCCGACCGCCTGGCCGCCGAGGCCGTCCGGTTCGTACAGGGTCTCCGCCGGCTCGACCTCGCCAAGCCGCCGGGCGTGGCCGAGACAGTCGACTGGGCGCAGGCGCTGGCCGCGCTCGGGCGAAAGGGGCTCGACGCCGAGCTCGTGCAGTCGACGCTCGGGTCGGTGCTCAAGTACTACGAGGACCTCGAGCTCGTGCGCGACGAGACGCTGGCCGGCCTGCTCGAGGAGGCGCAGCGCTGAGCGCTGACGCGCTCGTCCGCCACGTGGTGACCTTCGGCCGGGTCCTGCGCGAGGCCGGACTCGAGGTCGGTCCCGGACGGCTGAGTGATGCGCTGACCGCGCTCGACGCGGTCGACCTCGGCCGCCACGACGATGTGTACTGGTCGCTCCGCACCACGCTCGTGACCCGGTTTGAGGAGATCGAGCCGTTCGACCGGGCGTGGGCGGCCTGGTTCCTGCGCGCGCCGGTCCTGCCCGAGGCCCGGATCGCGGTCACCCAGCCGCCGCGCCGGGGTCTCGCGGCGCGCGGGGACCCGATCCGCGGCGCCGACCGTCGCGACGATCCCGACCCGCTCGAGATTGGCTCGAGTGCACTCGAGGTGCTGCGCCGCCGGGACTTCGCGACCATGACCGCGGAGGAGTTTGCCCAGGCGCGCGCGCTGATGCGCAAGCTGGCGATGGCGCGGCCGCGCCGGCGCTCTCGGCGGATGCGGCCGCACAGCCGCGGGACCGAGCTCGACCTGCGGCGGTTGGCTCGCCGCTCGCTGGCCGCCGGCGGCGAGCCGATCTCGCGCAGCTACCGCCGCCGGCTCGAAGTACCCCGCCGCGTGGTCGTGCTGTGCGACATCTCGGGCTCGATGGAGTCCTACACCCGGGCGCTGTTGCTGTTCATGCATGCGGTGGTCGAGGCCGGTCGCGTGGAGGTGTTCGCGTTCGGGACGCGGCTGACGCGGCTGACCGCCGCCCTGCGCACCCGCGATCCCGAGCAGGCGCTGGCCGCCGCGGCGGCCACCGTGGTCGACTGGGCGAGCGGGACTCGGATCGGCGCGTCGATGAAGGCGTTCAACGACGAGTGGGGTCGGCGCGGCCTGTCGCGGGGGGCCGTGGTGCTGATCGTCTCGGACGGGTGGGAGCGCCAGGACCCCGAGCTGCTGCGCCGCGAGATGGCGAGGCTTGCCCGCACCGCGTACGCGGTCGTGTGGGTGAACCCGCTCAAGGGCCACGTCGACTACGAGCCGCTCGGCGCCGGCATGCAGGCGGCGCTGCCTTACGTCGACCGGTTCCTGGCCGGTCACAACATCGCGAGCCTGGAACGGCTGGCCGACAGCCTGGCCTCGATCGATCGCCGCCACGACTCATAGGCGCTCCGCAACTCGACCTCACCGCTCGCCATCACTAGCGGGCCGAACCGACGGGTGGAACGTTGAGGTGAGGCCCACTAGTATCGCGCCCGCAGGCATCGGGGCCAGAAAGGAGAGAGGGTTACTTTGGCGATCAACGTCAAGTCGAAGGCGCTCGAAGAGCTGATCGACACCGACGCCGAGGTGGAGCGGCTGTCGACGGGCTTCACCTTCACCGAGGGGCCGATCTGGAACAAGGAGGGCAACTACCTGCTGTTCAGCGACATGCCGGGCGACGTGCGCCGGCGCTGGAGCGAGCGCGACGGCGTCGAGGAGGTCATGCGGCCGAGCAACAAGTGCAACGGCATGGTCTACGACGCCGACGGAAACCTGCTGGTGTGTGAGCACGTCACGTCATCGCTGGTCCGCGAGCGGCCGGACGGTACGCGGGAGACAGTGGCCAGCCACTACCAGGGCAAGGAGCTGAACAGTCCCAATGACGTGGTCACGCGCTCGGACGGGATGATCTACTTCAGCGACCCGATCTTCGGACGGGTTCCGGGATTCGGGATCGAACGGGAGCAGGACCTGAGCTTCCAGGGCGTCTACCGGATCGCGGCCGGCGGCGGCGACCCGGAGCTGGTGGTGGCCGAGGATGAGTTCGAGCAGCCCAACGGGTTGTGCTTCTCGCCCGACGAGTCGCTGATGTACATCAACGACACGCCGCGGGCGCTGATCCGGGTCTACGACGTGCGGGCTGACGGGACGCTGACGAACGGCCGGCTGTTCCTCGACGGCATCGGGAGCGGTGTGATCGAGGAGGGCATCCCGGACGGGATGAAGTGCGATGAGGGCGGCAACATCTGGGTCACCGGGCCGGGCGGCGTCTGGGTCATCTCGCCGGGGGCCGAGCACCTCGGCATCATCGAGGTGCCGGAAAACGTCGGCAACATCGGCTGGGGCGGCAGCGAGTGGAAGGACCTGTACATGCCGAGCTCCACCTCGCTCTACCGCGTCCGCACCAAGGTAGCCTCGGCCAAGCTGCCCTACCACTGAGAGAGAGGACTCACGTGAACGAAGAACCGCTGCGCCTGGACGCCACGCGGTCGGCGCTGATCATCCAGGATCTGCAGAACGACGTGATCATCGAAGGCGGAGCGTTCGCCGAATCGGGCGCGCCCGCGCACGCCAAGAGCCAGAACGTGGTCGAGAACGTGGCCCGGCTCGCCGAGGCGGCGCGCGCGGGCGGCACGCCGGTGATCCACATCCACTACATCGTCGAGGAGGGGGCGGCGGGGCTCAAGCAGAACGCTCCGCTGTTCCAGGGCGTCAAGGAAGCGGGGGCGCTGGTCCGCGGGTCGTGGGGTGCGGCGCCGGTCGACGGGCTCGAGCCCCAGCCGGGCGACCACCTCGTCGAGAAGATGCGGATGAACGGGTTCTACAACACCCGGCTGGACGTCCTGCTCCGCGGCCTGGGCGCCGAGACCATCGTGATCACGGGAGCGTGGACGAACATGTCGATCGAGCACACGGCGCGCCACGGCGCGGATGCGGGCTACGAGGTCCTGATCGTCTCCGACGGGACCTCCACCACCGGCGAGGAGTGGCAGAACGCGGCGCTGAATTACGCCGTCACCAACGTCGGCCGCGTCGTCAGCACCGACGACGTGGTGCAAGCACTGGGAGCGCGTGCGGCGGCCTGAAGCCGCCTAACGCACCGCGCCCCCGGCCGCCTCGGCGGCGCGGCGGGCGTAGTCCTCGCGCACCGGCTGGAACACGTCGAGCACGAGCGCACCGTCGGGTCCGGCGATGCCCTCGTGCTCGACCCCTCCAGGGAGTGCGAAGGCGTCCATCTCCTCCAGTAGGTGCTCGGCGTCCCCGACGTTGAGGGTCATCGATCCGCGTAGGATCAGCCCGAGCTGCTCGTGCGGATGGCTGTGGCGCGCGACCACGGCCCCGGGCGCAAGCTCCACCAGGTTCAGCATCGCGTTCTCGCCGAGCAGGGCCTTCGCGGTGACGCCGGCGGCGAGCTCGAAGCTCGGCAGCCGCTCGAACGATGTGAACTGAGGCTCGATCGCTCGAGTATGGCGGACGGTCAGGGAAACACATATTTGCCCTAAGTCCAGATAGCCGCTAGCGTGCCGCGCGAGGGCACGGCGAGATGGGTTCAGCGACACATCTGCGAAGGCGCGCCCGGTGCGCGCGAGTTCGCGCGGGCGCCGGCTGACGCATGCGCAGGGAATACCGTGTCGCGGGGCTGCCCGAGCCGATCAGCCATTACACCGACGCCGTCGAGGCGAACGGCATGCTGTTCGTGTCCGGGTGCGTGCCCGTGGATGCCGACGGCAGGCTCGTCGGGGGTGAGGACGTGGTCGCGCAGGCTCGGCAGGTGTTCGCGAATATCGGCATGGTCCTGGCGGCCGCCGGCGCGGGCTTCACGGACGTCGTGAAGGTGACGGTGTACCTGCTCGACATCGACGATCGGCCGCGTATCAACGGCGTGCGCCAGGAGGTGTTCGGCGACGTCCGCCCGGCCAGCACGCTCGTCGAGGTCGGTCGCCTTGCGGTGCCGGGAGCGCGGCTGGAGGTCGAAGCGGTGGCGCAGGCGCGGAGCGGATGAGCCGATGCAGGCGACCGGTATCAACCACGTCAGCATCACCGCCACGGATCTGGACGCGTCCGTCCAGTTCTACACCGAGGTGTTCGGGATGGAGCGCCTGCCGGCGCCGAAGTTCGCCGGTCTCGAAGTTGCCTGGCTGCGGTTGGGTGACCAGCAGTTGCACCTGCTCGGGCGTGGCGATCCGGCGCCCTTTCAGCACTTCGGAATGGACGTCGATGACTTCGAGGCCGCCTACGTCAAGGTGCGCCAGCTCGAGATCCGGGACGACGAGACGTTCATGCGAGGGATCGTCGAGCTGCCCGGCGGGGAGGCGCAGATGTACCTGCGCGACCCGGCCGGGAACCTCGTCGAGGTCAACTGTCGGGACGCGTCGACTTTAAACCGCAGCATCGTGACCGACATCGTCAAGCTGGAGGACGTGGTGCCCCAGGATGCTGTCGGACGGTCGGCGCGGCTGTACCTCGAGGCGCCCGACGCCCGGGAACGTGAACGGTTAGGCGAGGGTTAGGGAGGGTTCAACCGCGGCGGTCGCTATTGCGTGGCGCCGGGAGGTCGGATATGTTCGAGCGCGCATCGCATACAAGGAGGAGCGAGGGAGAGTGAGCGTCGCCGTGGGGCGGCCGTCGCCGCGGGCACAGCTAGGCGTGCTGGCGCCCCGGATAATCTTGGGTGTCCTGAGCCTGGCCGTCGTCGTGTGGCTGGCGATCAAGGCCGGCCAGGGCGGCACGACCTTTATCCAGGTCACCCTGAACGGCGTCACCTCGGCGGCCCTTTACTTCGTGGTGGCCGCCGGCTTCACGCTGATCTTCGGACTGATGCGGGTGGTCAACATGGCCCACGGCTCCCTGTACCTGTTCGGCGGCTACGTCGCGTACGTCGCGCAGACCCACTGGTACGGGAGCGCCGGCTCGCAGTTCTCGCTCGGGGGGGCGACCAGTACGAGCATCGCCGGCTTCTTCGTACCGCTGGCGTTCGCGACGCTGGTGATCGGGCTCGTCGGTCTGGCCATCCAGCAGGTGCTGCTCCGCTGGAACCAGGGCCAGGACCTCCGCCAGGCGCTGATCACGATCGCGGTCTCGGTGATCTTCGCCGACCAGATGGTCGCGCATTACGGAGGCATCGTGGAGAGCATCCAGCAGCCGACGAGCTGGCCCAACAGCATCACGATCGGCGCGCTGCGCTACGGGTTCTTCCGAATCACCGTGGTGCTCGGCTCGGCGATCGTGATCGGGGTGCTGCTGTACCTGCTGTTCAAGCACACGCGGTTCGGGATGACGATCCGCGCCGGCGTCGACGACCGCGCGATGCTGTCGGCGCTCGGCGTCAACGTCCAGCTCGTGTTCGCGGGCGCGTTCTTCCTCGGCGCGATGCTGGCGGGATTCGGCGGCGTGCTCGGCGGAACGATGATCTCGGTGGGGCCGGGCCTTGACACGCAGTTCCTGCTCGACGCGCTGATCGTGGTGATCATCGGCGGCATGGGGAGCCTGGTCGGCGCGGCCATCGGCGCGCTGCTGCTCGGGCTGGTGCAGTCCTATTCGGCCATCTACCTCCATTTCGGCTCGCTCGACCTGAGCAACTACGGCGTGCTGACGTCGTTCATCCTCGTGATCGCGGTGCTGGCGGTCCGCCCGCTCGGCCTGTTCGGCAGAGCAGCATGAGCACGGTGGCGAGCACGCCCGCGGCGAGATCCTGGCGGCCGCGCGGAGCCGCCCTGATCAGCTGGGCGCTGCTTGCCGCCGTGGCGATCGTGCTGTTGATCGCGCCCTCGATCTTCGACGTCTTCTGGCTCAGCCAGATCCTCACGCAAGCCCTGTGGCTCGGTATCGCCGCCGTCAGCCTGACCTTCCTCTACCGCTACGGCGGGATGACCTCGCTCGCGCAGGTGGCGATCTACGGGATCGCGGGCTTCGCGATGGGCAACGTCGTGCACACGATCAACAGCGAGGGCGGACTCAACCTCGGCTGGACGCCGTGGTTGGGAGTCCTGTTCGGAATCCTGGTGGGAGTGCTGGTCGGCCTGCTGTTCGGGGCGATCGCCTCGCGCAGCTACGGCATCTACTTCCTGATGATCACCCTGGCGCTGTCGCTGTTCGTGTTCTACTTCTTCGGCCAGGTGACCCAGCTGAGCGGGTTCGGCGGCATCCGCAGCGTGTCGCACCCTGGGTACCTCGGAGATCCCATCACCGATCCCTCGCCGCTCTATTACACGTGTCTGGGCTGCTCGCTGGCCGTGTACCTGATGCTGCGCTACGTGATCCGAACGCCGTTCGGACTCGCCCTGCAGGGCATCCGCGACGACCCGGGGCGGATGAGCTCGCTCGGCTATCACGTCGCCCTGCACCGAGCGCTGGCCTTCGCTCTCGGCGCGTTCGTGGCCTCGATCGCCGGGATCCTCTCGGTGTGGTTCAACACCCAGATCTCACCCGGCTCGATCAACATCCAGCAGACGATCGCGGTGCTGATCATCGCGGTGATCGGGGGGTTGTCTCGGCTCGAGGGGGCGTGGATCGGAGCGCTCGCGTACTCGCTGATCGACTACTACGCCCGGCAGCACACGCCGACGCTCGGGCTGTGGCTGAATCCCGGTCGGTTCGCCACGATCATCGGGCTCGTCTTCCTGCTGATCGTATTGCTCTCGCCAGACGGGTTGATCGGCATCGGCCAGAAAGTGTCGGCGGTGGTCACGCGGCGCGGCCGCGAGGCCGAGCCGGCCACGGCGGCGGCTGTGCCCGCCGCCGAGGCGACGCCGGAGAACGCGGGAACCATGGCGGCCGGTGGGCCGCCGAGCTCAGGCCGGCAGGGGGCATGAGCGTCATACGGAAGGACATCCCAGTCCCAGAACGGAAACGTCGCTGAGGAGGTGACGAGGTTGGAGAGAGGACTCAGACGATTGCCGAGCAGTCGGCTCGCCGTCATACCGGCGATTGTCCTGTGCGCGCTGTGGATCGCGGCGTGCGGGGGCAAGAGCAGCAGCAGTACGAGCAGCGCGGCCGCGAGCGGCACGACCAGCAGCTCCAGCGGGTCGAGTAGCGCTTCGACGAACGCGCTCAAGATCGGCATCCTGTCGGACTGCCAGGGCGATTTCGGCGCCTGGTACAACTCGGACATCGGCGGGGCTCAGGCGTACTTCATCGCGCACGACGGCGCCAAGCCGAAGGGGCCGGTCCCCAGCGACGGGATCACGGGCGGCACCATCGCGGGTCACCCGATCAACATCGTCGGCTACGGGTGCGCCAACGACACGGCGGCGAGCGCGCTGTCCGAGGTCCGCCGCCTGGTCGAGCAGGACGGAGCGCAGGTCGTGATCGGCCCGCTGTCCGGCGACGAGGGAATCGCGGTCGCCAACTACTCGAAGACGCAGCCGGGGAAGACGTTCATCAACGGGACCTCAGGGGCCCAGGACGCCACGCTCAAGGTTCGCTCGCCGAACTTCTACCGCTTCAACGGCGACGGCGCGCAGTGGAGCGCCGGCGTCGGCGACTACGCGTACCGGAAGCTCGGCTGGAAGAACGCGGTCGTGGTGATGGACGACTACGCGTTCGGCTGGACGTCGGCGGCAGGGTTCATCGCGGACTTCTGCGCCGACGGTGGGACCGTGACGCGGATCTACCCGCCGCTCGGGACGACCGACTACTCGTCGTACATCGCGCAGATCCCGCAGAAGTTCGACGGCCTGTTCAGCGCCGTCGGCGGGGCCGGTCTGCTCGACTTCCTCAAGCAGTACGTCCAGGCCCGCGGGGCCTTCAAGAAGAACACGCTGGCGGGGAACATCTTCCTCGGCGATCCGGCCACCATCGCGGCAGTGCACGCGGGTGACGCGGGCGCAGTGGAGGGCACCTCCACCAACGAGGACACGACCTCGGCCAACGCGGCGGCATACATCGCCGCGCTGAAGCAGGCGTATCCGAACAAGACCAACTCGCTGCCCGCGCCCGGCACGCTGGCCGGCCTGGCCAGCAGCGTGTTCACGGTCAACTACTACGACGCGGCGTGGGCGCTCGACGAGGCGCTCAAGTCGGTCCACGGCGACCTCTCGAACGGCCAGGCGGCGCTTCACGCGGCGCTGGCCAAGACGTCGCTGCCCGACGCGCCGTACGGCCCGATCACCCTGGATCAGAACCGCCAGGCGATCATTACCAACTACATCGCCCAGGTCAGCGGAACCGGCGTAAAGACGATCTACAAGGTCCCGGGCGTGACTCAGACGTTCGGTGGAACGTTCAGCCCGACGACCCCGTCGCCGGGCCGCGGCCAGCCCTTGTGCACGAAGCGATCCCTGCCGTGGCAGGGCAAGGAGCAGTCGGTCAGCTTCCACTGACCGCCGCACTGACGTGGGAGTAGCAGCCCACACCGCCGATGGCGCCGAGCCGATCCTCCGTCTCCGGGGGGTCGGCCGGCGCTTCGGCGGCCTGCGCGCCGTCGACGGCGTGGACCTCGAGATCCGGCGCGGGGACCGGCGGGCGATCCTCGGCCCCAACGGCGCCGGCAAGACGACGCTGTTCAACGTGATCGCGGGGGAATTCCCGCCGACCGAGGGAACGATCGAGCTGTTCGGCGCCGACGTCACGCACAGCCCGGCCCGGACCCGGGCGAAGATGGGCCTCGCCCGCACCTATCAGCAATCGCGCGTGCTGGTCGGTCTGTCGGTCGAGGACAACATCTACCTGGCGGCGCTGGGGGTCCGCACCGGTCACACCTTCCCCTTCCGCTCGAGCAAGCGCGACGCGCCCCTGCGCGCCCGGGCGCGCGAGGCCGCGCGCGAGGTCGGGCTCGAGCCGCGCCTCGGCGCGCTGGTCTCCGAGCTCTCCCACGGCGAGCGCCGACAACTGTCGATCGGCATGGCGCGCGTCTCGCAACCGCAGCTGATGATGCTCGACGAGCCGGCGGCCGGGCTCTCGCGCGCCGAGCGCGTGACGCTCACCGAGCTGCTGCTCACGCTGCCGGAGGACGTCACGCTGCTCCTGATCGAGCACGACATGGACGTCGCGCTGCGGGTCGCTAACTGGATCACGATGATGCACGAAGGCCGGGTGATCGTCGAGGGCACTCCGGCCGAGATCCGCGCCAACGAGACCGTGCACGAGCTCTACCTCGGAAAGCGTCATTACGATGAGTGAGGCCGCGCTGCTCGAGGTCAACGACCTTCACGGCTACTACGGCCCGGCCCATGTCCTCCATGGGCTCAGCTTCGCCGTCGGAGACAGGCCGGTGTCGATCATCGGCCGCAACGGCATGGGCAAGACGACCCTGTGCCACGCGATCATGGGCATCCCGCCGGCCACCGTCAGCGGCTCGATCCGGTTCGGCGGGCTCGAGCTCCTCGGCAAGGCCTCCTACAAGATCTCTCGCGCGGGCATCTCGCTGGTGCCTCAAGGCCGGCGCCTGTTCGGGTCGCTGACCGTCGATGAGCACCTCCGGATCATCGGCGGCGGGAAGGGCAACGGGCAGTGGAACGCCAAGCGGATCTACGAACTGTTCCCGCGGCTGGCCGAGCGCAGGCGCAACGATGCCACCCAGCTGTCCGGCGGCGAGCAGCAGATGCTGGCGATCGGACGCGCGCTGCTCGTGCATCCAAAGCTGCTGATCCTGGATGAGCCGTCGGAGGGCCTGGCGCCCCGAATCATCGACGAGCTCGTCGAGACGATCCTCCGACTGGCCGACGAGGGCGTTCGGGTGCTGCTGGTCGAACAGAACCTCGGCGTGGCCACGGCAATCGCCGAGCGCCATCTCGTGATGGTGGGCGGCGAGATCGCCACCGAGCTGAGCTCGGACCAGCTGACGTCCGATCCCGAGCTCCAGCGCCGCTACCTCGGCGTCGAGCCGCTGAGCGCGTAGACGATCGCCTCGCCGGCGAGCCGTCAGGCCAGAGCCCGGCGAGGGTCAGGCGAGGGTCAGGCGGGACTTCGAGCGGGGCGTAAGATCGCCACGACCGATGGACATGGCCGATCAGCTCGATCCGGTGGACGTGGCGGGACTCGCCGCACGCATCGGCGAGAATGTCGCGCTGGCCGTCAAGCTCCCCGAACGGGCGCTGCGCGACGTGCTGGTGGCGCTCGTGGCCGAGGGGCACGTGCTGATCGAGGATCACCCGGGGGTGGGAAAGACGGCGCTCGTGCGCGCGCTGGCCCGCTCGATCGACGCCGCCTACGCCCGCGTGCAGTGCACCTCGGATCTGCTTCCCGCCGACGTGATCGGGACGAACGTGTTCAACCAGCGGGAGGCGCGCTTCGACTTCCGGCCCGGCCCGGTGTTCGCCAACCTCGTGTTGGTCGACGAGATCAATCGGGCGCCGCCCAAGACGCAGTCGGGGCTGCTCGAGTGCATGCAGGAGCGGCACGTCACCGTCGACGCGGCGACCCACGAGCTCGCCCGGCCGTTCGTGGTGCTGGCGACGCAGAACCCGATCGAGTACGCCGGCACCTACCCGTTGCCGGAGAACCAGCTCGATCGTTTCATGATTCGGGTTTCGCTCGGGTATCCGTCGACGCGCGGTGAGATCGAGATGCTCACGCAGCACGCGGGCGGCGACCGCGTCCTCGAGCTCGAGCCGGTGGCTTCCGTCGCCGACGTGATCGCCGCACAGGACGCCGCGATCCGCGTCCACACGAGCGAGCGGCTGCTCCGCTACGTGGTCACCGTGCTCGACCGGATTCGTGGGGATCCCCGGGTCTCGTTCGGGGCCAGCCCCCGCGCCGGCCTCTTGCTCGTCAAGGCGACCAAGGCGCTGGCGGCGCTCGCCGGACGCGATCACGTGCTGCCCGATGACGTTCAGTCGCTCGTGCCGACGGTGCTGGCCCACCGGCTGGTGCTCGCGCCCGTCGCTGCCGGGATCGACCGCGCCGAGGTGCTGAACGACGCGCTGGAGGCGGCGCCCGCGTTGTGAGCCGCGCCGTCGGCACGCTCGTGCTTGGTCTGGCGCTCTGCCTGGTCGCCTCCGCGTTCGCCGCCACTCCGCTGTGGATCCCCGGACTGGCGCTGGCGCTGATCGCTGCCCTGGCCATGGGCTGGGTCTGGCTCGCTGCGCAGGGAGCGCGAGTGGTCCGAACGCTTGACCGGTCCTGCCTGCCCGAGGACGATGACGTGCGGGTCACCGTGCGGGTCATTCGCGGTCACGTGCCGATGCCCGGGGCGGAGCTGCGCGCATGGGCCGGCGGTCCGACGCTGCCCGTCTCTCGCGGAGGTGCCGGCAACATGTCCGCGGCCACCCGGATGCCGCGTCGGGGGCGCCATCGACTGGCGCCGGCCGCGCTCGAGATCGGGGATCCGTTCGGTCTTTGCCGCCGGACCGTGGCGTCCGAAGCCGACGCCGTGCTCGTGCTGCCGCGGCTCGAGCCGGTGGAGGTGATCGAGCTCGAGGACGGTGCGGGGCACCTGCCGGGCGCTCGCGCGGGCGAGGCCGCCGGCGCGACCGACGTCGATTCGCTGCAGCCGCTGCGGCCGGGCACGCCGGCCTCCAGGATTCACTGGCCGACGGTGGCGCGCACGGGCGTCCTGATGGAGCGGCGGCTGATCGCCGAGGCCGAGCGCATGCCGCTCGTGGTGATCGATCCGCGGGACCCGGCGAACTTGGACGCGCTCGATCGGGCCGTTCGGGCGGCAGCATCGCTATGCGTCCATCTGGCCCGCGGTGGCGGGTGCGGGCTGCTGCTGCCGGGCGACCGGTGCCCGGTGGAGATCGGCGGCGATCTCAGCGGCTTCCCGGAGGCGCACGTCCGTCTGGCCCTGCTCGGCCCCGAAGCCGGCGAGCCGGCGCTGAGCGCGGCCTCGGGTGCCGGCACGATCCTGTGGGTGAGCGCCGCTGTTGCGCCCACCTGGGGCGCGGCGCCCGTGCACTACGCGATCTCGCCGCATCCTCAGCCGCAGTGGCCGCTTGGGTTCACGGTCGCCGGCTGCCGGGGATACCGTCTTACCGGTGCCGGTGCCGGTGCCGGTGCCGGTGCCGGTGCCGCAAGCATGGTATCCGCGCGCGTGACGAGATGACGGTGTTCGATCGCGACAGCGGCTGGCGGCTGATGGCGTTTGCGGGCCTGACGGCGCTTGCCGCCTGGCGGTACGTCGCGGTGCAGGAGCCGGCGCCCGCGGCGCGGGCGGCGGGTCTCGCGGCGATCGCCGTGGCGGCGGCCGGGATCCTCGTCGCGCTACGCGGCCGGCGCCGGACCGCCGCGCGCGCGGTGGCGGTGGTCCTGGCGCTCGGAGTCGGGGCGGTGATCGCGGGCGTACCCGTCGACTTGCTCGCGCCGGCGCGATGGGGCATTCTGGCCAGGCACCTGCACGCCGGCTCCGCGGCCATCGGTAGCACCCTCTGGCCGTACGCCGGAGACGACCGCTGGACCCAACTCGATCTCTTGCTGGTGCTGGTGTTGGGGCCCGTCGCCGCCGCCGCGCTGGCATTCTGGCCGCCGCGCGGGCAGGGACGGCTCGCGGCCGTGGGGGCGCGGGTCCGCCGCCTCGCCGCGCTCGTGCTGCTGCTGCTCATCTACGTGCTCGGGCTGCTCGATTCCGACGGAGGCTCAGTCACGGTCGAGGGCCTGCTCGTGCTGGTGCTGGTGGTCGCGTGGTGGTGCCCGCCGCCCTGGCACCGGCGGCGCGCGGCGGCCGCGCTGGCGTGGCTCGCGACCGCGGGCGCGGCGGCAGCGCTGGCAACCGCCGCCGTCGCCACCGACCACGCGTGGCTCGGGTATCGCGGCTGGAACCTGCTGGGGGTAGCCGAAGACGGAATCAGCTTCTCCTGGGACCAGACGTACGGCCCGCTCCGGTGGTCGCGCTCGCAGCGGACGATGTTCACGGTCAGCACCGGCCGGCCGCAGCTGTGGAAGACGACGACGCTCGAGCGCTTTGACGGCATCCATTTCGTGCGCTCGGATACGCCGTCGCCGAGCGACGGCGATCTTCCCCTGCCGCTGAACGACCGCTGGTACCGGTTCGTCCGGTTCACGATCGCTGACCTGCGTTCGAACCTTCTGCCCGCCGAGCAGGGGGTCACCGCGGGCGTGCAAATCCGAACGCCGGTGGAGTACGAGCCGGACGGGACGGTCACGACGACGCAGGCGCCGCTTCACCGTGGCGCCACCTACACCGTCATGTCCTACGTGCCGGCGCCGACGCCGGCGGAGCTGCGCTCGGCGCCGCGAACCATTCCCGCCGATTACGGGCGCTACATCGCGTTCTCGCTTCCGGGCTCGGGCGCGGACTCGACGGTCACCGCCCGGGACGAGCGCCGGGTCCTCGCCTCGCCCTACGCGTCGATGTACCGGCTGGCGCGGCGGCTGGCCGGCGCACGACGGAGCCCCTACGACGTCGCGCTGGCGATCGAGCGCTATCTGCAGGCCAACGAGGCCTACGACGAGCAGGTGCCGGTGCGGCGCTACCCGCTCGAGGCGTTCCTGTTCACCGACCACATCGGCTACTGCCAGCAGTTTTCGGGCGCGATGGCGCTGATGCTGCGCATGGACGGGATCCCCGCGCGGATCGCCGCCGGCTTCCTCCCGGGAGCCTACGACGCCGCGGCGGGTCAGTGGGTGGTGCGCGCCGTCGACGCTCATGCATGGGTCGAGGTGTACTTCAGCGGGATCGGCTGGGTGCCGTTCGACCCGACGCCTCCCCGGGTGACCGCGGCTCCGCAGCGCCCGCTGTTCACCAGCCAACGCGCCGCGACGGAAAGCCAGATGCAGGCCATTGCCGCAACGGTCGCCCCCTTGCCGGCGCCGGCGGCGCATCGGACCCGCCGGCGGCCCCCTCCCGGTGGCCCCGGCCTCGCGTTGGTCGTCGCCGGCGTCGTCGCGTTCCTCGCCCTGGCCGCGGTGGTCGCGCTCGTCGTCCGCTGGCTGAGCGGGTTGGTGCGGCTGCGGCGGAGCCTCGCCGGCGACGGCGAGGTGGCTGCCTCCGAGCTTGTGCGGGCCCTTCGCCGGCTCGGCTATGCGGTACCGCCCACGGCGACGCTCAGCTGGATCGAGGCGATCATCGGCCTGCACGCGGGCGCCGATGCCGCGCAGTACGTCCGCAAGCTACGCGAGTGCCGGTACGCGCCGCGACCGGGGGCGTCGCCCACGCTTGCCGAGCGGCGCCGACTCCGGCGCGGCGTGAGCGTCCGGCTCGGGCCGGCCGCCCGGCTACGCGGCCTGTGGGCGCTTCCGCCCGGGACGGTCGCGTGGGGAGTGAGCGACGCCGTCGATTATTCCGGCGCGCCGTAGCGGCGCTCCCACGCCACCGCAGCCGCGAACATCGCCGTGGGCTCGCGCGCTGCGATCTGAATCCCGCCGAGCGCGATCGCCGGCCAGCCGAGGAAGCTGAACACCCGCGTGTAGGCCGAGAACGGGACCCTGATCTCGAGCTCGTCGACGTCGCCGGCCGGGATCTCGGTGAGGCCGAGCGTGGGGCAGAGGAGGAGATCGACCGGCGGTTCGCTCTGCGCCCGCCGGCGCCAGCTCGTCAGTGCGTGGTATCCGGCGGCGAGCGCTTCTGCGTCGACGCGCTGAGCATCGTCGAGCTTCGCGCGGATCGTCGGCCCGTACTCCTCGCGCCGCGCGGGGAAGGTGTCGCGGTGCGACTGCGCGGCCTCGGCGTAGAAGATCGGCCACAGGTTTGCCTCCGGCACCGGCAGCCGCACCTCCTCGCAACGGACGCCGAGCTCCTCCACCCGCCCAGCCAGCCCGAGTGCCCGTTCGTCGGGCGGTGCGGCGGGCGCGTCGGGAGCGAGCGGCGGCGGCGCGGTCAGCACTCCGGCGCGCAATTTGCTGAGATCAGGTTCGGCGGGCGGGCGCCCGGTAAGCGCGGAGTACGCGAGCGCGCAGTCGGCGACCGTCCGCGCCATCAGGCCTGCCGTATCGAAGCTCGGGCACAGCGGGAACATGCCGGCGGTCGGCAGGCTGCCCAGGCGAGGTTTCATGCCGATGATCTCGCAGCACGCGGCCGGCATCCGCACCGAACCGCCGGTGTCGCTGCCGAGCGCCAGCGGCGCGATGCAGGCGGCCAGCGCGGCGGCGTTGCCGCTGCTCGAGCCTCCGGCGATTCGACCCGGCCGCCGTGGGTTGGCGCAGTCGCCGTAGAAGTGGTTCTGGCCCGTCACCCCCCAGGCGAACTCGTCGCAGTTGGTCTTCGCGACCACGATCGCGCCGGCCGCCTCGAGGGTCGCGACCGCGGCGGCCGACCGGCTCGGGACGCGCTCGCCGTAGATCCCCGATCCGGCAGTCGTCCTCACCCCCGCGGTGTCGAACACGTCCTTGACCAGCAGCGGCACGCCGGCCAGCGGCCCGCTTACGCCGGCCCGCGCGCGAGCCAGCGCTTCCTCGGCGCAGACCGTGATGACGGCGTTCAGGTCGCGGCGGGCCTCGATCGCGCGGAGCGCACGCTCGACCGCCTCCGTCGGGTCCAGTTCGCCCGAACCGACCGCGCGCGCCAGCTCGCTCGCCGCGGCCGGCACGTCAGCGCGCCGCCTTGGCTTTCGCGCGCGTGTCGCTCAGAGAGGCCGCCGGCGTCAACGCGTCGGGATCGGTGAGCAGCTCGAGCAGTGCCGGGCCACTGGCGGCGCGCGCGCGCGCGAAGGCGTCCGGGAACTGTTCCGAGCGCTCGACGCGCTCGCCGTAAGCGCCATACGCCCGCGCCAGCGCGGCGAAGTCAGGATTGACGAGATCGGTTCCGATCACACGCTCGGGGAACCGCCGCTCCTGATGCATCCGGATCGTGCCGAGCATTTCGTTGTTGGCCACGAGCACCACGATCGGCAGGCGCTCCTGGACCATCGTGGCCAGCTCTTGGCCGGACATCTGGAAGTCGCCGTCGCCCGCGAAAGCGATCACCGGCGAGCGCGGACGGAGCAGCTGGGCGGCGAGCGCGGCCGGGATGCCGTAGCCCATCGCGCCGCTCTGGGGCGCGAGTTGCGTGGCCCAGCGGCGGTAGCGAAAGAAGCGGTGCACCCACACCGTGTAGTTGCCGGCGCCGTTGCAGACGATCGCGTCGTCGGGCAGCTCGCGCCGGAGGAACTGCACCACCTCGCGCAGGTCGACGCCCGCGCCCGAGGACGCCGCCGGACAGCACCAGGCCTCGTAGTCGGCCCGCGCCCCGGCGCTCCAGTCCGCCCAGCGCCGCTCGCCCGCCGGCCGGATCGCATCGGCGGCGGCGACGAACGAACGTACGCCGCTGAGGATCCCGAGTCGCGGCTGGTAAACGCGGCCGAGCTCGTGCGGGTCGGGATGGACATGGACCAGCGTCTGGCTGGGGACCGGCGGGACGAGCAGCGTATAGCCCTGGGTCTCGATCTCGGTGAGCCTCGGGCCGAGCGCGATCAGCATGTCGGCGTCGGCGATCCGGCGCGCGAGCCGCGGGTTGACGCCGAGACCGACGTCGCCCACGTAACAGGGGTGCTCGTTGTCGAGGACGTCCTGACGGCGGAACGAGGCGCCGACGGGCAACCCCGCCGCCTCAGCCCAGGTCGCGAGCCGAGCGCACGAGTCGGGATCCCAGGGGCCGCCGCCGACGAGCACGAACGGTCGCTCCGCCTCGCCAAGGAGCCGGTGCAGCTCGGCCACATCCCGGGGATCGGCCGCCGGCTCGCGGGCGGTGTAGGGATCGGCGTCGGGCGCTTCGCTGGCGGCGGAGAGCACGTCCTCGGGCAGCGACACGACGACCGGGCCGGGGCGGCCGGCGGTGGCGAGCGTGAACGCGCCGGCGATCAGCTCGGGGATCCGGTCCGGGTCGTCGATCTCGATCACGGCCTTGGCGAGCGAGCCGAAGACCTGCTCGAGCTCCACCTCCTGAAAGGCCTCGCGACCGCGAAAGCTACGCGCCACCTGGCCGACCAGCAGGATCATCGGCGTCGAATCCTGACGCGCGGTGTGCACGCCGACGGAGGCGTGCGCCGCGCCCGGGCCGCGGGTGACCATGCAGACGCCGGGGCGGCCAGTCAGCTTTCCGGTGGCCTCGGCGGCGTTGGCGGCGGCGGCCTCGTGGCGGCAGGTGATCACCCGCACGCGCTCCCGGTGGTCGTACAGGCCGTCGAGCAACGGGAGGTAGCTCTCGCCGGGCACGCAGAAGGCGAGCTCGCAGCCCTGCCGCACGAGCTGATCGGCGAGGAGCCTACCGCCGGTCCTCACCGCTCGGCCGACGCCGCCTCGAGCGGCTCGTCGACGAACACGGTGTAGCTCTGGGGCTTGGGCTTCTCGGCGTCCTCCTCGCGGACGTAGCGGATCGAGCTCTTGCCGCGCAACCGGCCGGGGAGGACCATGCAGCGAACGAACGCTGTCGGCTCGGTCTCGGAGGCGGCCGCGAACACCGGCTCGGGACCGGGCTCGAACCACGCCTCGAGCGGGCCGTAGCGGCTTGAATGCCCGCCGGTGTCGATGCGGATCGATCCGTGCAACAGCACCCGGATGCCAGGCCCCTGGTGGGTGTGCAGGTAGGCAACGCCGCCGGGCGGGAAGTCGACGCGGTCGCAGCGGATCAGCCGCGCCTCGCCCGCGTCGAGCTCCACCGGCGCGCTCAGGAGCGCGCGGTCGGCCGCGGCCGCCACGAGCTCGAACGACAGCACGTGGGCGGGTCCGCTCAGCGAGCACTCGCCTGGCTCGTGGCGCGCCTCGTTGCCGTCCACCCGGTACAGCACCCGCGTCACGGCTGCCAGCGGAAGGATCTCGCCGGCGGCGATGCGGTGCTCGACGACCTGGAGCAGCACTAGTGGGCCACTAGTTGAAGTACGCGCCGCCGTCGACGACGAGCGATTGTCCGGTGATGAACGAGGCCCGATCAGAGGCGAAGAACAGGACGGCGCCGACGATGTCCTCGGGATACTGGTCGCGAACCAGCACCCGCGCCTTGACCGAGACCTCCTGAAGCTGCTCGACCTGTGTCCGGTTCTCGATCACGCCGTCGGACAGCGTGAAGCCCGGCGCGACCGTGTTGACCAGGATGTTGTCGCCGCCGAGCTCCTTGGCCATCACCCGGCTCATCGCGATCACCGCACCTTTGCTGGCCACGTAGTGCATGAACAACGGCACGCCCTTGTACGGAGTCCCCGAGGCGATGTTGACGATCCGCCCGCGCCCGGCCCGGCGCATGTGCGGCGTGACCGCCCGGGTGGCCAGGTACATGCCGAGCACGTTGACGTCGAACACCCGCCGCCACTCGTCCACCGACAATTGCTCGAATGGCGTCGGAACCAGCGAACTCCAGATCCCGGCGTTGTTGACCAGCACGTCGATCCGCCCGTGCGCCTCGATGGCCCGCTGGGCCATCCGCTCGCAGGCCTGCGGGTCCGAAACGTCGACCTCGACCGCCACCCCGCCCAGCGCGGACGCCGCTTCGTCGGGACGGCGGACATCAGCCATCACCACACGGGCGCCTTCGCCCGCCAGCCCTTCGGCGATCTTGCGCCCGATCCCCTGAGCCGCCCCGGTGACGATCGCGACCTGGCCGTCGAGCGAGCTCACCGGCGCAGCTCCGGCTCGAAGAACGGCGCCGGATTCATGATCCGGTTGCATTGATCGAGCAGCATCGGGCGGACCTTCTTCAGAAACGACTGCCAGCCAGGATGCGCGGCCAGACGCCGGCGGCGCTCCACCCGGTCGTCGAAGCTCTCATACGCCCACAGATGGACGACCTGATGGATCGCCGGCCCCACCTCGGTGGAGTAGTAGCCGACGAGATGACCGAGGATCTCACGCTGGATCTCCAGTCCCTCCTGTTCGTACAGGCGCAGGTACTCCGGCACCGTGCCGGACTGCAGCGTGTACTCCCGCATCTCGACGATCATCGGCCGGTCCCCCCGAGCATTTTCGTCAGCGCCAGCGCCATCCTCTCCTCGCCGGGATACTAACCGTCGACCGGCAACGACGCTCCCGGCCGCCAGTCTGCACCCTGACCGGCGGCGCATGCTCAGATCCCCGTCGGCACGGCGCCGCTGTTATACATTAGTGCGTGGAGCGTGAGGTGTACCGTGAGCTGGTCGGGCGGCTACGCGCGATCTGCGGGTCCGAGCACGTCCTCGTCCACCGCGACGACCTCTACACCTACGCGTCCGACGGGCTGACGCACTTCCACGTGGTTCCGCCCGTGGCGGTGCTCCCCGGGAACTCCGAGCAGGTGGAGCAGATCCTGGGCGCCTGTCACGAGTTGAAGGTGCCGTGGGTGGCCCGCGGGTCGGGCTCCGGGCTGTCCGGCGGAGCGCTTCCGATCGAGAACGGCTTGCTGATCGCCCTGAGCCGGATGCGCCGGATCCTCGAGGTCGACCTAGAGAACCAACGCGTGGTGGTGGAACCCGGAGTGACGAACATCGCGGTCTCACACGCGGTCGCGCCCGGCTTCTTCTATCCGCCCGACCCCTCGAGTCAGATCGTCTGCTCGATCGGCGGCAACGTGTCGGAGAACTCCGGCGGCGCCCACTGCTTCAAATATGGCTTCACCACCAACTACGTGACCGGGCTGCGCATCGTGCTCGCCGACGGGCTGGCCGTCGAGCTCGGGGGGAAAGCCGTCGAGCCGCCGGGCTATGACCTGCTGGGGGCGTTCGTCGGCTCGGAGGGAACGCTGGGAATCGCCACCCGGATCACGCTCAAGGTCGTGCCCGCGCCGGCGGCGGTGAGGACCCTGGCCGCGTTCTTCGAAGGTGTACGCGAGGCCGGCGAGGCGGTGTCGGCGATCGTCAGCGGCGGCACCGTGCCCGGCGCCATCGAGATGATGGACTCGCTCTCGATCCACGCCTCGGAGCAGATGGCGAACGCCGGTTGGCCCCAGGACGCCGGAGCGGCGCTGCTGGTGGAGCTCGACGGCTCCCAGGCCGAGCTCGAATCCCACTTCGAGGAGGTCGAGCGGCTGTGCCGGGAGCACGGCGCCACCGAGCTGCGGATCGCGCGCGACGCCGCGGAACGCGACCTATTCTGGAAGATGCGCAAGTCCGCCTTCCCCGCGGCCGGGCGCATCTCGCCCCACTACTTCGTGCAGGATGGCGTGGTGCCGCGGACCAAGCTACCCGAGGTGCTCAGCCGGATCGAGTCGCTTTCGCAGGAATATGGCCTGAAGGTCGCCAACGTCTTCCACGCCGGCGACGGCAACCTCCATCCGCTCGTGTGCTATGACGGCCACGCGGAGGGCGAGGCGGCACGGGCCGAGGAGCTGTCGGGGCAGATTCTTGATGCCTGCCTCGATGCCGGCGGCTCGTTGACCGGGGAGCACGGCGTGGGCGTCGACAAGAAGAAGTACATGACGCGCATGTTCGCCGAGCCCGACCTGGCGGCGTTCCAGAAGCTGCGCTGCGCGTTTGACCCGGACGGGCTGGCGAATCCCGGCAAGGTGATGCCCTCCCCGCGGCTGTGCGGCGAGGTACCCGGTCCGTATCGAGTCCACCCGCTCGAGACCGCTGGACTGGCGGAGCGCTTTTGAGCCTGCCGGTGGAGACGCCCCGCTCGGCGGACGAGGTGGCGGCGGTGCTGGCACGCGGCCAGGTGATCCGGCCGGTCGGCGGGCGCACGAAGCTGGCGTGGGGGGCAATCGGCGCGCCGCCCGAGGTCGAGCTGTCGACGGAGCGACTGAACGCGCTGGTCGAGCACAACCAGGACGACTTCACCGCGGTGCTCCAAGCGGGCCTCCGACTGTCGGCGGCCCAGGCGGCGTTCGCCGCCGCCGGGCAGCGGCTCGCGCTCGATCCGCCGGATCCCGACAGCCGCGCCACGGTCGGCGGCGTGCTCGCGACGTCGGACTCCGGTCCGCTCCGGCATCGCTTCGGCGCGGCGAGGGATCTCGTGCTCGGGATACAGGTCGCCCTCCCCGACGGCACCGTCGCCCGCGCCGGCTCGCGAGTGATCAAGAACGTGGCCGGCTACGACCTGGCCAAGCTGATGTGCGGGGCGCTCGGCACCCTGGGGGTGATCTGCGAGGTCATCGTGCGGCTGCACCCGGTGGCGCCGCGCACCGTGACTGTCGCCGGGCGCGGCGACCAGGCGGCGTCACTGAGCGCCGGCGCCGCCGCGCTGCGCCGGCATCCGTCCGAACTCGAGGCGCTCGACGTCGCCTGGGACCAGGGCTCGGGAGCCGTGCTGGCCCGAGCGGCGGGACGCGCGTGCGAGACGAGCGGCGAGCTCGCTGCCCGGGTGCTGCGGGAGGAGGGCCTCGAGTGCGAGCTGATCGACGACGACGATCGGCTGTGGGCCGAGCAGCGAGGTGCTCAGCGGGCCACCGCCGGCGGCGCGATCGTCCGGGTGTCGTTTCCTCCGGCTGAGCTCGAGCGGCTGCTGGGCGCTGCCCGGAGCGTGGTCGCTCGCGCCGGAACCGGTCTCGGCTGGGCGGCGATCGAGCCGTCGCCCGAAGCACTGGAGAGGCTGCGCACGGCGCTCGCACCGTGGCCGTGCGTCCTGCTCGACGCGCCCGACTCGCTGCGCGCGGAGGTCGACCCCTGGGGGGTCGCCGACACCCCGGCGACGGCGCTGATGGAGCGGGTGAAGCTGCGGTTCGACCCGGGGCGGATTTGCAATCCCGGCCGGTACGTGAGCGGGATATGAGCGCGGAGGGAACTGCGAGCGGCGTCTGGGACAGCGAGCGGGCTCCCGCGGTCGAGCTGCTCGACGATTGCGTGCATTGCGGCTTCTGCCTGCCCACCTGCCCCACCTACACGCTCTGGGGTGAGGAGATGGACTCGCCGCGCGGCCGCATCCAGCTGATGAAGCTCGGGCACCAACAGCCCGAGCTCTCAGAGGAGATGGTCACCCACCTCGATCGTTGCCTGGGATGCATGGCCTGCGTGACCGCGTGCCCGTCCGGGGTCAAATACGACCAGCTGCTGCTCCAGACGCGGCCGCAGATCGAGCGCCACCACGACCGCTCGCTCGCCGACCGGGCGTTCCGGAGGCTGATCTTCGAGCTGTTCCCGCACCCCGGACGGCTGCGGGCGATGCTGCCGCTGCTGGCGCTTCAGCGCCGGCTCGGCGGCGAGCGCCTGCTGCCGAGCCGCTTCCGGCGGCTGCGCGGGATGGCCGAGCTGACGCCTGAGGTCCGGCTACGGGCGATGTGGGAGCGCCTACCCGAGGTTACCCCGGCCCGGGGCCCCAGGCGCGGCACCGTGGCGCTGCTCCAGGGCTGCGTCCAGCGCGTGTTCTTCTCGAAGGTCAACCGCGCCACGGTCGCGGTGCTCGCGGCGGAGGGCTACGAGGTCCACGCGCCGCGCGAGCCGCGTTGCTGCGGCTCGCTGCAGCTGCACACCGGCTATGCGGCGGCGGCGCGCGAACGTGCCCGGGACACGGTGAGCGCGCTTGGCGGCTACGACACGGTGATCGTCAACGCGGCCGGGTGCGGGTCGGGGATGAAGGACTACGCCCACCTGATCGGCGACGACGAGTTCGTCGCCAAGGTCAAGGACGTGTTCGAGTTCTTGGCCGAGATCGAGCCGCGCGCGCCGCGCAGCCCGATGCCACTGCGAGTCGCCTACCACGACGCCTGCCATCTCGCGCACGCGCAGGGCATTCGCCGGCAGCCCAGGGAGGTGCTGCTGTCGATCCCGGAGCTCGAGCTGGTCGAGGCGGCGGAGTGGGAGCTGTGCTGCGGATCGGCGGGCGTCTACAACATGCTGATGCCGGACGCGGCCGCCGATCTGGGCGCCCGCAAGGCCGGGAACCTGGCCGCCACCAACCCCGACGTGATCGCCGCCGCGAATCCTGGCTGTCTGATCCAGATCGGCCGCTACCTCGAACGGCCCGTTCCGATGGTCCACCCGATCGAGCTCCTGGCCCGGTCCGTGCGCTGATGCGGCTCGTCACCTACGAGGGCGGGGGCGGCTGGCGCTCGGGGATCCTGATCGGCGAGGCCGTGTTCGACACCGAGGCCGCCGCACGCCAGGCCCGGAGCGACGAGGATCGAGACTGGACGTCCAACCGAGCGGTCATCCAGACCAGCCCGGAGCAGCGAGCGGCAATCGCTCAGGCCGCGCAGGAGGACCTCGAATCGTCGGGCATGCCGCTCTCCCAGCTGCGCCTCGGCCCGCCGATCCCCGACCCCGAGAAGATCCTCTGCATGGGTCTGAACTACCGCGATCACGCGGCCGAGACGGGCATGGACCTGCCGGAGAAACCGCTGTTCTTCGCCAAATTCCGCAACTCGTTGATCGGTCCCTACGACGAAATCGTGCCGCCGCCGGCGGCCAGCGGGCGGGTCGACTACGAAGCCGAGCTGGCCGTGGTGATCGGCCGGCGCTGCCGGGACGTCGACGTCTCCGAGGCGCTCGGGTGCGTGGCCGGGGCGATGGCCCTGAACGACGTCAGCGCGCGCGACCTCCAGATGGAGGTCAGCCAGTGGACGATGGGCAAGGCGATCGACACCTTCGCTCCGTGCGGCCCCGCGCTCGTGCTGATGGACGAGATCGACGACCTCCAGTCGCTCGGTATCCGGGCCCGCGTCAACGGCGACACCCTGCAGGAGGCCAACACGTCGCTGATGGTGTTCGGTGTGGCCGAGGCGGTCGCCTTCCTCACCCGCGTGATGACGCTCGAGCCCGGCGACATGATCGCCACCGGCACGCCCGCCGGCGTCGGCTCGATGCGCAAGCCACCCGTGTGGCTGCGGTCCGGCGACGTGGTCGAGATCGAAATCGACGGCATCGGCACGATTCGCAACCCGGTCATCTGATGTGGTGAACGTGGCGACGACGACGCAGGCCGACTTCGCCGGGCCTACGCCGCTCAGCCGGCTGCGCCCCGACGGCACGGTCGAGGACGGGTACGAGCCGGGGTTGGCGCCCGACGACCTGTTGGCGGCGTTTCGGTTGATGCTGCTCACCCGCACGTTCGACGAGCGCGCCTTCAGCCTTCAGCGGCAGGGCCGCCTGGGGACGTTCTCACCGGTCACGGGGCAGGAGGCCTCGGTGGTCGGATCGGCCTGGGCGCTCGACCCGGCCCGTGATTGGGTGGTCCCGCAGTATCGCGAGCTTCCGGCCATGCTCCGTCAGGGCCACACGCTCGAGCGGGTGCTCCTGTATTTCATGGGCAATCCGGTCGGCAACCGGATGGAGGAGGGGGTGCACATCCTCCCCATACAGATCTCGCTCGCCGCGCAGGTACCCCATGCCGTAGGGCTGGCCTGGGGTCTGCGTCACCAGGGGGCTGACGCGTGCGTGTTGACCTATTTCGGCGACGGAGCCTCCTCCGAGGGCGACGTCCACGAGGCCATGAACCTGGCCGGAGTGCGTCGAGCCCCGGTGATCTTCTTCCTCCAGAACAACGGCTGGGCCATTTCCACGCCGGTGCGCAAGCAGACGGCCGCCCCGTCATTCGCCGCGCGCGCCACCGGCTACGGTTTCCCCGGCGAGCTGGTGGACGGCAACGACCTGTTCGCCGTCAACGAGGTCACGCGCCGTGCCGTCGAGCGGGCGCGCGTGGGGGAGGGACCGACGTTGATCGAGTCACGCACCTACCGGCTCGGGCCGCACAACACTGCCGACGACCCGACGCGGTACATGGACCCCGAGGAATTGCGTGCCCACCGAGAACTCGATCCGATCACGCGCGTCCGGACGTATCTTCGCTCGCGGGGGCTTCTCGACGACGACGCCGAGGCGCGGATGCAGGCCTCGATCCGCGAGGAGGTCGACGCCGCCGTGCGGGCGGCGGAGGCGTCGACGCCGGCCCACGCCGGGCAGCTGTTCGAGCACGTCTACGGCCGCCCGCCGGGGCGGGTCGAGGGGCAGTGGCGCTCGGTCGGTGATCGCTGATGCCACGCTCGGTGGGTGATCGCTGATGCCGGTGATGAACATGGTCGAGGCGATCCGCACGGCGCTCGCGGATGAGATGGAGCGCGACGAACGGGTCATCCTGCTCGGTCAGGACATCGGCCACAACGGCGGCATGTTCCGCGCCACCGATGGACTGCAGGCGCGGTTCGGCGAGGACCGCGTCGTCGACATGCCGCTGGCCGAGGCGGTGATCGTGGGCTCGGCCGTCGGGCTGGCGGCCAGCGGACTGGTCCCGGTCCCCGAGCTCCAGTTCCTCGGCTTCGGCAGCCAGGCGTTTCACCAGATCGAGGGCCAGGTGGCGCGGATGCGGTACCGCTCGCAGGGGCGCTACCAGATGCCGATCGTGATCCGGGCACCGTTCGGCGGCAACGTGCGCACGCCCGAGCTGCATTCCGACGCCCACGAGGTCAAGTACGTCAACTCGCCGGGGCTCAAGGTGGTGATGCCCGCGAGCGCGTATGACGCGCGCGGCCTGCTGACCGAGGCGATCCGCGACCCCGACCCGGTGCTGTTCTGCGAGCCGCTGCGCGGCTACCGGCTGATCAAGGATGAGGTCCCCGAGAACGAGTACACGGTCCCGTTTGGCTCTGCGCGCCTGATCCGTGACGGCACCGACGTGGCTTTGATCGCGTGGTCCGCCGCGGTCACCGTGGCGGACAAGGCGGCGGAATTGGCGGGCGCCGAGGGTATCTCGTGCGCCGTGCTCGATCTGCGCACGCTGGTGCCGCTCGACGTCCCCTCGCTCGCCGAACTGGTGGCCCGAACCGGGCGAGCGGTGGTCGTCCACGAGGCGCCGCTGACCGGCGGGTTCGGCGCCGAGGTGGTGGCGACGATCCAGGAGGAGGCGTTCTGGTCGCTCGAGGCGCCGGTCCGGCGGGTGACCGCGTACGACACCCCTTACCCCATCGCTTCGATCGAGCAGCACTACATCCCGAGCGCCGAACGCGTGCTCGACGCCGTCCGCCGCGTCACCGGGGAGAGGTAACCGTGCCGGTCGAGCTCGCGCTGCCCGACGTCGGGGAAGGCATCGACGCCGGCGAGATCATCGAGTGGCACGTCTCGGTCGGCGATCGCGTGACCGAGGATCAGCCGCTGGTCGACATCCAGACCGACAAGGCGATCGTGACGATCCCGTGCCCAACCACCGGTGTCGTGCTCGAACGCCATGGCGAGCCGGGCGACACGATCGCTGTGGGAACGACGCTCGCGGTGTTCGAGCCGGCGGGCGACGGGCCCGTCCCGCCGATCCACGCTTCGCCGGCTGCGGTCGGCAACGGCGCGTCCCGGGACGCGCCGTCACGCCCGCTGGCCTCGCCGGCGGTGCGCAGGCTCGCCCAGGAAGCGGCGCTCGAGCTCGCGGCCATCGCCGGGACCGGTCCCGACGGACGGATCACCCGGGAAGACGTACAAGCGGCGATCGCCGCCGCCGCGTCCGCGCCGACCGCATCCCTCTCGCCGGCCGGTTCCCCCTCGCCGGCCGCGGGCCCGGGCGGCGCCGACGAGGTCATCCCGCTACGCGGCACTCGCCGCGCGATCGCCCGCGCGCTGACCGAGTCCTGGCAGACGATCCCGCACATGACCGACTCCCGGGAGGTCGACGCCGCCGCGCTGCTCGCCACACAGCGGGGACTGCGCGAGCGGGCGCGTCGCCGCGGCGACGAGGCGCTGGCGCGGGCGATGACGCTGACCCCGCTGATCGTCAAGATGGTCGCCGCGGTGCTCCCGCGCCATCCCTACGCCAACGCCTCGATCGACCTCGAGCGGGAGGAGATCACGCTGCGGGCGTCGCTGAACATCGGCGTGGCGGTCGCCGCGCCTCAGGGACTGGTCGTGCCGGTTGTCCACCACGCGGAGGCCAAGTCGGCGACCGAGATCGCGCTCGAGGTGGCCGAGCTCACGCGCGCCGCCCGGGAGAACCGGTTGGCGCCCCAACAGGTGACCGGTGGCACGTTCACGGTCAACAATTACGGCGCGCTCGGGGTGTGGCTCGGCACGCCGATCATCTCTCCGGGACAGGTGGTCAACTTCGGCGTGGGTAAGCTGGAGGAACGCGCGGTGGTACGCGACGGCGAGGTCGTGGCGCGGCCGATCGTTCCCCTCGCGGTCTCGGGTGACCATCGCGTGCTCGACGGGCATACGCTCGCCGCGCTGGTCGGCGATGTCGTCGAGCTGATCGAGAACCCGTCGTTGCTGACCGGCGACCTTCGTTGACGGCGGGGCTACGACACCTTCTCGCGTCGCAGCGAGGCCCACGGCTCCTCGTCGGACACGTCGACGAGCCCGTATCCGCTGCCCTCGCCGAGTGACGGCGCGATGATCACCTGGAGGTGGGCGGTCTCATCGCCTTCGTTGAACGACGCGTGGATGACGTCGGCCTCGATGAACACCGAGTCCTCGGGCTCGAGCGTTGTCGAGTCGCGCTCCAGATACTGGGTGATCCGGCCGCGCTTGACGATGATCATCTCCTCCTGGCCGGGGTGGCGGTGGAAGTCGTGTCCCTCGCCGGGTTCGAGCGTTACGTCCATGACCACCATCTGCCTGGCGCCGGTGGCCGGAACGCACCGCCAACCGATCACGCCCCAGTCGAACTGCTCGTCCTCGACGTCGCGCTTCTTGACGAACTTGCTCATCCCGCTCTTCTCCTTTCAGGCATGGATCGCCTTGAATCGCTTCATGTTCTCGGTCATCGCCACCTCGCTCGGCAACCGCTCCATGCTCGAGGCGCCGAAGAACCCGACGACGCCGTGAGTCCGCTCGAGCACGTACCGCGCGTCCTCGGGCTCGGCGATCGGACCGCCGTGGCAGAGGACGATCACCTCCGGACTGATTGCCTTGGCCACATCGTGCATGTCCTGGATCCGCGGCACGCATTCGTCGAGCGTCAGTGCCGTGTGGGCGCCGATCGTCCCCTTCGTGGTCAGGCCCATGTGGGGCACGACCACGTCGGCGCCGGCGCGCGTCATCGCCTCCGCGGTTTCGGCGTCGAACACGTACGGCGCGGTGAGCAGACCGCGGCGCTTGGCCAGCGCGATCATCTCGACCTCGAGCGAATACCCCATCCCTGTCTCCTCGAGGTTGGCGCGGAACACCCCGTCGATCAGTCCGACCGTGGGGAAGTTCTGCACCCCGGCGAATCCGGCCGCCTGCACCTGGTCGAGGAAGCGATCCATCAGCCGGAACGGATCGGTTCCGCACACTCCGGCCAGGACCGGCGTGTCCTTGACCACCGGAAGCACCTCGTTCCCCATCTCGAGCACGATCGCGTTGGCGTCGCCGTACGGCATCAGCCCGGCCAGCGATCCCCGGCCGGCCATCCGGTAGCGCCCGGAGTTGTAGATGATGATCAGGTCGGCGCCGCCGGCCTCGGCGCATTTGGCCGACAGCCCTGTGCCCGCGCCGGCGCCGATCACCACGCCGCCGCCCTCGAGCGTGGCGCGCAGCTGGCGGCGGGCCTCCTCGCCGGTCACCGCAGGAACTCCAGCAGCTTGTCCACCATCGCCTGGGCAAATTCGGGGTCGTTGATGTTGTGCTCGAGCTCGATCACCTCGACGTTCGCGGCCACGTTCGAGCGCAGCGCCTCGAACAGCGCCCGGTCGGCGTCCGGGTCATGAAACGGGCCGCCCTCGACGTCGATCGCCGAGACACCCTTCAAGGGGATGAACAGCGCGACCGGCCCTCGTGCGCCCGACAGCTTGCCGGCGATGATCCGGCCGAGCTCGGCGCACTCCTGCGGCGTGGTGCGCATCAGCGTCACCGAAGGGTTGTGGACGTACAGGTTGCGGCTCTCGAACTGCGGAGGGACGGTGTCGCGCGCGCCGAAGTTGACCATGTCGAGCGCGCCGAGCGAGACGACCTGCGGGATCCCGTGCCGTCCGGCGACCTCGAGCCGCTCCGGTCCGGCGGCCAGCACGCCGCCGACCAGCCGGTCGCACAGCTCGGTGGTCGTGATGTCGAGCACGCCGGTCATGAAGCCGGACTCGACCAGGGCCTCCATCGCCGTGCCGCCGGTGCCGGTGGCGTGGAACACGAGCACCTCGTAGCCGCGCTGCTCGAGCGACTCACGCGCGGCGGTGACGCATGGGGTGGTGACGCCGAACATCGTGGCGGCGACCAGCGGACGCTGCTCGGCCAGCTCGACCGGTGGCGCGGTGACCATTCCCGCCATCGCCGCGGCGGCGTTGGCGAGGATCCGGCCGGAGATCGAGTTGATCCCCGCCACGTCGGTCACCGATGCCATCAGCGTGATGTCGCTGCCCCCGATGTAGTCGCGGGTGTCGCCGGCCGCGACCGTTGAGACCATCAGCTTCGGCACCCCCACCGGCAGCACCTGCATCGCGTGCGTGGCGATCGCCGTGTTTCCCGAGCCGCCCGCAGCCAGCACGCCGGCGCACCGTCCCTCGTCGTACAGCCGGCGGACCACCGCCGCCGCGGCCCGCGCCATCGCGCTCACCGCCCGGCCGCGGTCCCGCGCCCGAGTCAGCTCGTCCAGGTCGACGCCGGCGGCGGCGGCCGCCTCCTGACGGGTGATGTCGGGCTCGGTGCGAGGCGGGCCGACGGTGCCCACGTCGACCAGCAGCGTGTTGACGCCGTGCCGTTTCAGTCGGTCGCGCAGGTAGGCGTACTCATCGCCCTTGGTATCCAGCGTCCCCACGAGCACGACGGTCCGGTCGCTCATGGTTCGACCCTACCAGCGCTCCCGAGGTGTTGCCGGAGCCGCTCGATCGTCTCACGGACCCCCTCGCGCAACGGCGTGGTCACCGGGGAGCGAGCCTCCATCTCCTCGGGCAGCGCCAGCAGCACGTCCTCCTTGTAGGTGATCGTTCCGGCCGCCTCGGGCAGCGCGGCCTCGACCGCGGCGATCACGGCGGCCACGTGCTCGGACGGTCCGCCGAGGTTGCGGACCTCGGCGCCGCCGCCGGCCGCGCGGCCGGCGTCGATGAACTTCCGCGCCGCCTCGGGCGCGTACTGGAACTGGGCGCGGCCGCCGAACGGGATCTCGTACCGCTCGCCGCGCACGGCCGCCGCCATCGCCAGCGTCGGTCCGGCGGTCATCCCGTGGTCGCGCCCGGGGCCGTAGACGATGTGGGGCCTCAGCCCGATGCTGGCGATCCCGCCGTCGAGCCAGTACACGCGGGCCGCGCCCTCGTTGGCCTGCTTGTGCACGCCGTAATGGCTCATCGGGTGGCCGTCGGCGTCCTCGGCGACCCGGATCCCGTCGGCGCGGTCGTACACCGCCGCCGAGCTCGCGTAGGCAAGCCCGCCGAGCCCGTTCCGCCTGGCCGCCTCGAACACGTTGACCGTCCCCGCCACGTTGACCGACGCGCCGCGCGGGGGGTCGGCGGCGGCCAGCGGCACCAGCATCGCGGCCAGGTGGACGATGTGAGTGACGCGGCGCGCGGCCAGCACGCGCTCCAGCGCCTCCAGATCGGTGATGTCGCCGTTGATCAGCTCAACCGCATCGTGCTCCTCCGCCGTCATCACCAGCTCGGCCCGCGGCCAATCACGGCCGAGGTCATAGGCGATCACCGCATGACCATCGCGCACGAGCTCCCGGCAGCACCAGGTGCCGATGCACCCGAGCGCGCCGGTGATCAGCCATCGCTCCTCAGACATCGCCGCCTCTCAGATCAGTACGTGGCACGGCCGCCGGAGAGGTCGAACGTCGCTCCGGTGGAGAAGCTGCAGTGCTCAGAGGCCAGGAACGCGATCAGCGACGCCACCTCGTCGGGCTCGCCCATCCGCTTCAATGGGATCCGCTCGACCATGTAGGCGACGTGCTCCTCGCTCATGTCGCCGAGCATCCGGGTGCGGATCACCGCCGGCGCGATGCAGTTGACGAGCACGCCCGTCTCGGCCACGTCCTTGCCGATGGACTTGGTCATCGCGATCACCGCGGCCTTCGAGGCCGAGTAGGCTGCCGCCATCGGGTTGCCCTCCTTGCCGGCGATCGAGGCGACGTTGACGATCCGCCCGTACCCGCGCGGGATCATCACGCGGGCGGCGGCGCGGTTGGCGAAGAACACGCCGTCGGAGTTGATCGCGAACACGCGGTGCCACTCCTCGTCGGGCACGTCGGTGGTACGCAGGGACTCGCCGCTCACGCCGGCGGCGCAGACCAGGATGTCGAGCGGGCCGAGCTCGGTCTCGACCCGCTGGACGGCGGCGTCGACGTCCTCGGAGCGGCTGACGTCGCCGGTCAGCCCGAGCACGCCGTCGAGCGCGGTCGGACCCAGATCGAGCGTCGCCACCCGCGCGCCGCGTGACTGCAGCCTCCGAGCGGCGGCAGAACCGATGTCTCCCGCGCCGCCCGTAATCAGCGCCGTGCGCCCCTCGAACTCCACGGCGGCGGAGTGTAGTGTCACGCCGCCGCCCGTGCCGGCGAGATCGGCAAGCCGTACCAGTACACCCGTAAAGGAGGTTGATATGGCGAGACCCGTCACGTTGTTCACCGGCCAGTGGGCGGACCTGCCGCTCGAGGAGCTGGCGGCCAAGGCGGCGAGCTGGGGCTTTGACGGCCTCGAGCTGGCGTGTTGGGGCGATCACTTCGAGGTCGATCGCGCCGTCGGCGAGCCCGATTACGTGAAGCAGAAGCGGGCCCTGCTCGAGCGTCACGGCCTGCGCTGCTGGGCGCTCGGCGCGCACCTCGTCGGCCAGGCGGTGTGCGATCCGATCGACGGCCGCCACGAAGCGGTGCTCCCGCCCGAGGTGTGGGGCGATGGCGACCCCGAGGGCGTTCGCCGGCGGGCCGCCGAGCGAATGCGGGATACCGCCCGGGCCGCGGCCGCCTTCGGCGTGACCCAGGTAAACGGCTTCACCGGCTCATCGGTGTGGCACCTGCTGTATTCGTTCCCGCCCAATGACTTCGACGAAATCGACCGCGGCTACGCCGACTTCGCCGAGCGCTGGAGCCCGATCATCGACGCGTTCGACAGCGAGGGGGTCCGATTCGGCCTCGAGGTCCACCCGACCGAGATCGCCTACGACTTCGTCACCACCCGCCGCACGCTGGAGGCGATCGGGCACCGGGACGGCTTCGGGCTCAACTTCGATCCGAGCCACTTCGCCCACCAGTTCCTCGACTCCGCGGCATTCGTGGAGGAATTCGCCGATCGGGTCTACCACGTTCACGTCAAGGACTCGCGCAGGCGGCTGGACGGGCGCCGTTCGATCCTGGCCAGCCACCTCAACTTCGGGGAGGCCGATCGGGGGTGGGACTTCGTCTCTCCGGGTCACGGCGATGTCGACTTCGAATCGCTGCTGCGCGCCCTGAACCGGATCGGCTACCAGGGCCCGCTGTCGATCGAGTGGGAGGACGCGGGCATGGACCGTGAGTGGGGGGCCCAGGATGCGCTCGCGTTCGTGCGCCGGACCGATTTCGAGCCGTCGACGTTCGTATTCGACCGGGCGATGCAGCGGAGCGGGCAGTGAGCACCTCCGAGGAGATCGGCATCGGGATGCTCGGCTACGCGTTCATGGGCAAGGCTCACTCGAACGCGTACAAGACGCTGCCCTACATGACCTGGCCGCCACCGCTGCGGCCGCGCCTGATCGGGATCGCCGGCCGCGACCGGAACGCGGTCACCGAGGCCGCGCGCCGGTACGGATTCGAGACCGCGGTGACCGACTGGCGCGAGCTGGTGGCGGACGAGCGCGTGGCGCTGTTCGACAATTCGGGGCCGAACCACCTCCACTGCGAGCCCACGACTGCCGCCGCCGAGGCGGGCAAACACGTCCTGTGCGAGAAGCCGCTCGGGCGCACCGCGGACGAGAGCTATGAGATCTGGCAGGCTGCCGCGGCCGCCGGGGTCAAGCACATGTGCGCGTTCAATTACCGCTTCGTGCCGGCAGTCCGTCTGGCGCGGGAGATGCTCGAGGCGGGTGAACTCGGCGACATCTACCACTTCCGCGGCCGATACCTGCAGGAGTGGATCATCGACCCGGCGTTCGAGCGAGTGTGGCGGCTCGACGCCGCACAGGCCGGCTCGGGCGCGCTTGGCGACCTCGGCGCGCACGTGATCGACCTGGCGCGCTTTCTGGTCGGCGAGATCGCCGCAGTCTCGGCGATCACGCGTACGTTCATCCCCGAACGACCCGGCGGCACGGTTGACGTCGACGACGCGTTCGAATCGACCGTCGAGTTCGAGGGCGGACCGGTGGGCACGCTCGAAGCCTCCCGCTTCTGCCGCGGGCGCCGGAACGCTTTGAGCTTCGAGATCAACGGATCGAAGGGTTCGATCGCGTTCGACCTCGAGCGGCTGAACGAGCTGAAGGTCCATCTGCTCGACTCGATCCCCGGCCGCCGCGCGCAGGGCTTCCGGGAGGTGCTGGTCACCGAGGCCGACCATCCGTTCATCAAATGGTGGTGGCCTCAGGGCCACATCATCGGGTGGGAACACACATTCGTGCACGAGATCCACCACTTCCTGCACGCGATCGCCACCGGCCAGGAGGTGCGTCCCTACGGGGCCGATTTCGAGGACGGCTACCGTGCGGCGGAGGTCTGCGACGCGATTCTTCGCTCGGCCCGGAGCGGCCAGCGCGAGATGCTCCGCTACCGCGGTCAGGCGTAAAGGTTGCCGCCTGCTTCGAAATTTGTGGATCGCAGGGTGCCGTTGATCACGCCATTGGCACGCCAGTTCGTTCCTTGAGGGCGTCCATCACGGCGGTGGCCTCGGCGACGAGCTGTCGCCGGTCGAGCCCGAGGAGCTCGCCGTGACGTTTGCGGGGCTCCCCGTCGATGAACACCGTGTCGACGTTCGCAGGTTGGGCGCACAACACCACCTGACCGTCGGGAACGTTGAGCGGGGCCATGTTGAGGTCGGTCGCGCGCAGCAGGATGACGTCGGCGAGGGCGCCTTTGCGCAGAATGCCCGTCAACCCGCCTAGTCCGAGGTAGGCGGCGCCGGCGGCGGTGGCCTGGTGGAGCACTTCCGCGGGCTGGAATGCTGAGCCGTCGTCCGCCTTGGCGCGCTCGATGCCCAGCGTGACGCGCATCGCCGCGAACATGTCGGAGTTGTCGCTGGCGCCCATCGTGTCCATCGACAGCGCGACAGGCACGCCGGCGCGGGTCATCGCAAGCACCGGCGGTAGTCCCATACCGCAGCGCAGATTGGACATGATCGAGATCGAGACGTGGGTGCCGGAGTCGGCCAGCCACCTGATTTCCTCTTCGTTGACGCGAATGCAGTGCACAAGCTGCAGGTCGGGACCAAGCGCATCGTGCTCGTGATAGATCTGGACCGCTCGGCGCTCCTCGACATCGTGCGCGGTCATCATCGAGTGGGCGGTAATCGGCAGGCCGTGCTGGCGGGCGAACCCGAACTCCGCCTTCCACACCTCCTCCCGAGAGAACTCGACGCCGCGCGCGGCAATCCCAAGGTCAAACCGGTCGGGCGGTGAGAACTCCTCGTCGCGGAAGCGGAGGATGTCCTCGAAGTCGATCGTTTCGGTCCCGAGCGCGAACGATCGGGGAGACTCCGGATCGGCCGAGGGCCCATACGAGAATCGCCCGCGCATCCCTGACTCCCGCAGCGCCTGCAGGGAGGCCCGGGCGTGCTGCGGCGTCTGAAGATTGTGCTCCCAAGCGTGGACCGCGGTGATTCCGCTGTCGACGGCCTCGGCCATCCCGAAGCGAATACTCGCGTAGTTGTCCTCGGGCGTGAACGCCGCCCCATAGGTGAACACGTTTGTGACGAAATACGCGCTGAGGTCGCCGTAACACGCGCCGCCGCGAAGTATCGAGCCCCAGCAATGCCGATGCGAATCGATCAGACCGGGCATCGCAATCATGCCAGCGGCGTCGATGATCTCAGCCCCCTCGCCCGACAGCCCCACGCCGACATCGGAAATGTGCCGGTCGTCAATCCGCACATCGCCGACCACGAGTTCCCCGTTGTCGCCAGCCGGCATGAGCAGATGCGCCCCGCGAATCAGGTATGAACCCATTGATGTCTCTCCCCTCAACCGATCATCCTGCACTACGACCAACGGCCGCGGCACAACTCCTACGGGTCCTCGAGGACGATGCCAGAGCTGGACGCAACCGCTCGGCCGACCAAAACCCTGAACGTCTCACGAGACCCATCGCAAACCGAATACTGCCGGGTCACGCGCTCCAGTGGGGAGCAATGAATGCAGTCCAGCCGCGCCGCACCCAAGCCGTGACGGGGACCGCCCGAGCGTGCCGCCACGGAGAGAAGCGGTGTCCGCGGTGATCAGGATTCAATCTCCTCGATGACCTCGTATGAGCCGTCGAGCAGCACCTCCTGGACGTGCGGGCCGATCCGGTCGACCTGCTCGCCACGGCCCATTTGCTGCTGGGCCTGACGCAACTGCTCGAGGGTGCCGTCGAACAGCCCGAACGAGATCACGACGTCCGGATCGGCGACGTCTCGGCAGTGATAGATGCGCCGCCAGCCCGCTCGTTGGGCGGCCTCGATGTCGCCGGGCTGCCACGCGGAGCGGAACCGCTCATAGCTATCCGGTTTCAGCCGGCGGGCGGTGAGTGTGCAGATCATCGCTGACCTCAATCAATAGTTGTGGGGCCCGCGCGCCGACGACGAGCACCGCGCACGTCGGTGCGTTGAAGGCGGGCGTCGCGAACGATCACCGGATCATACGAACCGACCCGTACCGGCTAGCCCTACCTCTCAAGAGTCCGGCCCCCCGGCTGTTCAGCGCGGCTCGACGGGTTCAGGCTTCGCTGCATGATCAAGCGCTTCTCACCCACCGCGATCGGTCGCTGGAGCACGCGCCGGCCCGTGCTCGCGATCTCCGCCTGGTTGACGTTCGTCGTCGCGGCCGTGCTCGCCCTCTCGCTGACCGGTTCCAAGCCGCTCGACAACGGCGCGGTGGGGCAGTCGGCGCGCGGTTACGCGCTGATGGACTCGCACCGGCTCGGGCTGGCACCGAACGAGTACGTGTATCTGCACAGTGACTCGCTCCCAGCTGGGTCGCCGGCGTTCCGGACCGCGATCGACTCAGTCGACCGAGCGATGCGCGCCGCGATCGGGAGCGGCGTGAGCGTGGCGGTGGCACGCGACCAGCACTCGGCGCTCGTGAGCGCCACGGTCACGAGGCCGTTCGACGAGGCCCCCGTCGACGCGGCGATCGCGTCCGTCGGGAGGGCGCGTTCAGGCGTGAGCGCGCTCGTCGTGGACCCGACCTCCGGTGGCGGCAACGACCTGCACCGGGCCGAGCAGCTGTCGATTCCGATCACGCTGCTCGTGCTGTTGATCTCGTTCGGCGCGCTCGTGGCCGCGCTCGTGCCGGTGTTGCTGGCGGCCACGGCCGTGATCGCGGCGTTCGGACTGCTCGGACCGATCAGCCACGTGTTCCCGCTCGACGACAGCGTCAAGACGGTCGTGCTGCTGATCGGGATGGCGGTCGGGGTCGACTACGCGCTGTTCTACGTCGTCCGCTCACGCGAGGAGCGCCTCCGCGGCGCCTCCACGCGCGAAGCGCTCGAGCGCACGTCGCGCAGCTCGGGCCGTTCGGTCCTGATCGCCGGGACGACGGTGGCGATCGCGATGGCCGGCCAGTTCGTGGTCGGCTCGGACATCTTCAACGGGATCGCCGCCGGCACGATCGTCGTGGTGGCGTGCGCCGTCGCGGGGTCGGTCACGGTCCTGCCGGCCCTGCTCCAGCTCCTCGGCCCGCGCGTCGATCGGGGCCGGATCCCGTTCCTCCCGCAGCTGGCGACTGCCGGCAAATCGCGCTTCTGGGCGGGTGTGGTCAGCCGCGTCATGCGCCGCCCGGTGCTTGCCGCTTGCCTCTCCGGCGGGTTCCTGATCGCGCTCGCGGTCCCCGCGTTCGGGCTGCACGTGGCCAAGCCAAGCTCGCAGGCGCTCTCCTCCGCGAGTCAGTCTGACCTGGCGGCGCAGATCACGAGCGAGTTCCCGAGCACGTCGTCGCCCGCACTCGTCGTGGCGACGTGGCCGGCGAACGAGCGCAGGGCCGTCCGCCAGGGCGTCGAGCGCCTCGAGGCACTCGCAAGCAGCCAAGGCATCGCCCACCCGCCGTTCGAGGTCGGGCTCGGCTTAGATGGCAACTCGCTTGTCCTCGGCCTGCCGCTCACGGGTTTTGGCGACAACACCGCGAGCCGGAATGCCGTCAAGACCCTGCGCAGCACGCTCATGCCGGAGACGCTCGGGCGGGTCCCCGGCCTCCACTGGGCGGTGACCGGTGACACCGCGGAGGACGTCGACTTCACCAACCAGATGAGGCACGGAGTTCCGTACGTCGTCGCGTTTGTGCTGGCGCTCGCGTTCGTGTTGCTGCTGGTCGCGTTCCGCTCGATCGTGGTTCCGCTCAAGGCGATCGTGCTCAATCTGCTCTCGGTGGGCGCGTCCTACGGCGTGCTCGTGCTCGTGTTCCAGCACCACTGGGCCCAGGGCGTGCTCAACTTCCGCTCGGACGGCGCGATCATCTCGTGGCTGCCGCTCTTCCTATTCGTCGTCCTGTTCGGGTTGTCGATGGACTACCACGTGTTCATCCTGAGCCGCGTGAGGGAGGGAGTCGACTCGGGGATGAGCACAGACGAGGCGCTCCGCCACGGGATCTCGCGGACCGCCGGCGTGGTCACCTCCGCCGCGCTCGTGATGGTCGGCGTGTTCTCGCTGTTCGGCACCGCGAGCGCGCTCGACCTCAAGGAGGCCGGCGTCGGGCTGGCCGTCGCGGTCCTCCTCGACGCGACCGTGGTGCGCGGCGTGCTGCTGCCGGCGACGATGACGCTGCTCGGCGAGCGCAACTGGTACCTGCCGGGTTGGCTCGCCTGGCTGCCGCGGGCGACCGTCGAGGGCGCGGGCCACGACCACCCGCGCACCCCACAAGAGCCACGGCCGGCCCTGGTCACGGCGGCCGATTGACGCGACAATCCCACCCGGCATGAGGGCGAAGCTATTCCTGCTCGTCGCGGCGGCGATTGTCGCCGGAGCGGGCGCGACGTGGCTCGCGGCCAACGCGAAAGCCGGCCGGCCGACGGAGCCGGGGCCGTACCTGACGCTGTGGGTCGGCGTATCACTGATCGGCAGCGGCCTGGCGTCATGGCGCGCGAGGCCCGACAACCGCCTCGGCCCGCTGATGGTGCTGACCGGCTTCGTGTGGTTCGCCGGGCTCCTGAGCGAGGCCACGAGCGCACCGCTGTACACGGTCGGGGTCGCGGTCGAGTACGTGTTCGTCGCCGGCTTCATCTACATCGTGCTGTCGTTTCCCTCGGGACAGCTGCGGGGGACGCTCGATCGATCGCTCGTCGTAGTAGCGGTCGCGGTCGCGCTCGGAGTGCAGGTGTTCGCGATGCTGTTCGGGGGTGGACCCGGGCTGCGATGCGGCGGCGACTGCGGACACAACCTAATCCAGGTGCTCCACGACAACGGACTGGCGCTCGCGCTGCTCAGCCTACAACGGGTGATCGGCGCGATCCTGACGATGACCGCGGTGGCGGTGCTGACGATCCGATGGCTGCGCGCCAGCCGTCCGCAGCGACGCGAGGTCACGGGGGTGCTGCTGGCCGGAAATGTGGGGCTGCTCGCGCTCGCGTTCACGGTGATCGACGACATCCTCGGCAACCCGCTCCACTCGACTCCGGCGAAGATCTGGTTCTTCACGCTCGCCCTCCTGCCGATCGCGATCGTGGCCACATTCGTCAGGCGGACGCTCGCGCGCGGGAGCGTCGCCGGGCTCGTCGTCCAGCTGGGCGGCCCGACCGAACCCGGCGACCTGCGGGCGGCGCTGGCCCGGGCGCTCGGCGACCCGTCGCTCGACCTGGCGTACTGGTTTCCGGCGGAGGCTCGGTACGTGACGGGCGACGGCCGCCCGGTCGAGGTGCACGGCGCCGACAGCCGCCGGCGCTCGACGCTCGTCCAGCGGGACGGGACGCCGATCGCGATGCTGCTGCACGATCCTGCGCTGGAGCACAACTCGGAACTCGTCCAGTCCGTGTGCGCCGCCGCGGGCCTCGCGCTCGAGAACGAGCGGCTCCAGGCGGAGCTGCGCGCGCGGCTGGTGGAGCTCAATGCATCACGCGGGAGGCTCGTCGAAGCGACGGACGCGGAGCGGCGTCGGATCGAGCGCAACCTGCACGACGGGACGCAGCAGCGGCTGGTGTCGATCGCGATGTCGCTCGGTCTGCTCGAGTCCAAGCTGGCCCCGCAGGAGAGCGGCGCGGCACCGATCGTGCGCGAGGCGCGAACCGCGCTGACGCTCGCGCTCGAGGAGTTGCGCGAGTTGACCCAGGGCATCCACCCGACGCTGCTGGTCGAGCGCGGGCTTCCGGTCGCGCTCGAGGAGCTGTGCCGGCGCGCCGGTCTCCCCGCGCACCTCAAGGTCGACCTCGACGTCCGCCTCCCCGACCAGGTCGAGACCGCCGCCTACTACTTCGCGAGCGAGGCGATCAGCAACGCGGTCAAGCACTCGCACGGAAGCGAGATCAGGGTCGACGTGTCGTACGACGCGCACACGCTGACAGTTGAGATCGCCGACGACGGGATCGGCGGCGCCGCGATCGGACCCGGATCGGGGCTGCGCGGCCTCGCCGACCGGGTCGAGGCGCTCGGCGGCCAGTTCACGATGTCAAGCCCGCCCGGGCGGGGCACGCGACTGACGGCGCGGATCCCGTGCGCGTAGCCGTCGGCGACGACGCGGTGATCCTCCGCGAGGGTCTGGCGCGCCTGCTGCAGGAGGCCGGATTCGAGGTGGTCGGGGTCGCGGCCGACGCCGAAGAGCTGCTCGAGCTCGTCGACCGCTCGGAGCCCGACGTCGCGATCGTCGACATCCGCATGCCGCCGACCCACACCGACGAGGGCCTGCGCGCGGCGAAGGCGATCAGGGAAGCGCACCCCGCGATCGGCATCCTCGTGCTCTCCCAGCACGTGCACGCGCGTTACGCGATCGAGCTGCTCTCCAGCGGGACCGACGGCGTCGGTTACCTGCTCAAGGAACGCGTCGCCGACCTCGACGAGCTGTCGGCGAGCGTGCGTCGCGTCGGGCAGGGCGGATCGGTTCTCGATCCCGCGGTCGTCAGCCAGCTCGTCGGCCGGCGCCGGCAGGCCGATAACCCGCTCGAGCGCCTCACCGACCGCGAGCGCGAGGTGCTGGCGCTGATGGCCGAGGGCCGTTCGAACAGGGCGATCGCCGAGCGGCTGTTCGTCTCCGAGCACACGGTCGAGAAGCACATCAAGAACATCTTCGGCACGCTCCAGCTCCCGCATTCGCCGGACGACCACCGCCGCGTGCTGGCGGTCGTGACCTACCTCGACTCCGAATAGCCGGCGACCACCGCGGTCGTCTACCGTGCATGGTCGATGGAAGATCGGTCCGACCTTCCGGCGATCCGCGTCAGCGACGAGGAGCGCGAGCACAGCATCGTGCTGCTCCGGGACGCCGTGGTGAGCGGGCGCCTGACGCTCGAGGAGTTCAGCGATCGCGTCGGCCGCGCCCAGCTGGCCCGGACGGATCGTGATCTGGCGGAGCTGACCGTCGACCTGCCGGCGCAGGCTCCGGTACCGGCGGTGATCACTCACGCGAAGCATCGAGCCCTCTTCTCGAAGCTGGTCCGCCGCGGCTCGTGGGAGATGCCCGAGCGCTCGTCTTGGCGCTCGCTATTCGGCACGATCGTGCTCGATCTGCGCGAGGCCAGGCTCGCCGGTCCGGAGGTCGAGCTCGACATCTACAACCTGTTCGGTACGGTCACCGTGCTCGTCCCGGCGGGGGTCCAGCTCGAAGTGGAAGGCAGCGCGCCGTTCGCCAGCCAGGTGATCGAGCCGCCGTCGCGGCCGCCCCCCGAAGGAGCGCCTCGACTGCACATCCGGACGTCAGGACCCGGCGGCACGCTGTACGTGCGCGCGCCGGACCATAGCTGACCCGGGCTCCGAGTTATCGACCGCGGTATGCGGCGGGGTCAGCCCGCGTCGGTGGCGATCATCACGTCAGAGGCCTTGATGATCGCGGTGACGGCGCTGCCTTCCTGCAGCCCGAGTTCGCCTACCGCCTCGACCGTGATCGACGCCACGACACGCTGACCGGCCACGTCGAGGACGACGTTGGCGATCGCCTCGCCCTTGATGATGCTGGTCACCGTGCCGGGCAGCTGATTGCGCGCGCTGAGCTTCACCTACTCCTCCTGATATTCGGGTAGCGTCACAAAGAACGACTGAAACTGAACCGTCGCAGAGGAGAACACCCGTGTCCAGCAACGTGTCAGAGAAACAGGCTCGTGAGGTCGCCGAGGCGGCGCGCGAATCCGAGTGGAAGCTCCCGAGCTTCGGTAAGGAGCTGTTTCTGGGCAACTTCCGCCTGGATCTGATCCATCCGCAGCCGCCGCTCGACCCCGAGGCGGTCGAGAAGGGCGAGCGCTTCCTGGCCCGGCTGGGCGAGTTCCTCGAGTCCGAGGTCGACCCGCTCGAGATCGAGCGCGACGCCAAGATCCCCGACGCCGTGATCGAGGGCTTCAAGCAGATGGGCGCCCTCGGGATGAAAGTGCCCGAGGAGTACGGCGGGCTGGGCCTCTCGCAGCTCTACTACAACCGCGCGCTGATACTGACCGGCGTCTGGCACGCATCGCTTTCAGCGCTGCTCAGCGCCCATCAGTCGATCGGCGTCGCCGAGCCGCTGCGGCTGTTCGGGACCGAGGAGCAGAAGCGGAAGTGGCTGCCGCTGGTCGCCAGGGATCACATCAGCGCGTTTCTCCTCACCGAGCCCGACGTCGGCTCCGACCCGGCGCGGATGGCGAGCACCGCCACCCCGGTCGACGGCGGCTACGAGCTGACCGGGCAAAAGCTGTGGGCGACGAACGGCGCGATCGCCGACATCGTCGTGGTGATGGCAAAGGTGCCCAAGGGCGACGGCCACCGCGGCGGGATCAGCGCGTTCGTCCTGCCCTACGACAGCGACGGGGTGACCGTCGAGCACCGCAACGCGTTCATGGGCCTGCGCGGAATCGAGAACTCGGTGACGCGGCTCGATCAGGTGTTCGTACCTGAGGAGAACCGGATCGGGCGCGAGGGCGACGGTCTGAAGATCGCCCTGACCACGCTGAACACCGGGCGGCTGGCGCTGCCGGCGATCTGCGTCGGGATGGCGAAGTGGGCGACGAAGATCGCGCGCGAGTGGTGCAGCGAACGCGTCCAATGGGGCCGTCCAATCGGCGAGCACGACGCGGTCGCCCAGAAGGTCGCGTTCATCGCCGGGAGCGCGTTCGGCCTGGAGGCGATGCTGGACGTCGCCAGCCGTCTGGCCGACGACAAGTCCAGCGACATCCGGATCGAGGCGGCCATCGCCAAGCTGTACGGCTCGGAGATGGGGTGGAAGGTGCTGGACGAGCTGATCCAGGTTCGCGGCGGCCGAGGCTACGAGACCGCCGCGTCGCTGAAGGCGCGCGGCGAGAAGCCGGTGCCGGCCGAGCAGGCGCTGCGCGACATGCGGATCAACCGGATCTTCGAGGGCTCGACGGAGATCATGCACCTGCTGATCGCGCGTGAGGCGGTCGACCAGCACCTGAAGGTCGCCGGCGACCTGCTCGAGCCGGGCGGCGAGCTCAAGGACAGGCTCGCGTCCGCGCGCCGGGCCGGGCTGTTCTACTCCAAGTGGCTGCCGCAGCTCGCGGTCGGCAAGGGTCAGGTGCCGAGCTCGTTCGACGAGTTCGGCGTGCTCGCGCCGTACATGCGCTTCGCCGAGCGGTCCTCGCGCAAGCTGGCTCGCTCGACCTTCTACGCCATGACTCGCTGGCAGGCCAAGCTCGAATACCGGCAGGCCTTCCTGGGACGGCTCGTCGACATCGGCGCGGAGCTGTTCGCGATGGCCGCGGCCGCGGCGTACGCGGACACGATCGGGCGTGAGCGGCCCGATCGTCGGACCGGGGCGCAGGAGCTCGCCGAGCTGTTCTGCATCCAGGCCAAGCTGCGTGTCGAGACCCTGTTCGGCCAGCTCTGGGACAACGACGACGACGCCAACCGGGCGGCGGCCGCGCGCCTCCTGGACGGGCGCTATCGGTGGCTCGAGGAGGGGATTGCCGACCCATCGGGCGAGGGCCCGATGATCCCCGAGGAGGTCAAGCAGCCCGCCCCGTCGCCCGCTGCATGAGGCCCCATACACTGGGGCAATGACAGCTACGACCGGCGCAGGGAACGCCCCGCGGTTCGAGGTTGTCCACGCGGACGCCAGCGAGCAGATCGCTCGTGCGATCAGGTTGTACATCGAGCGTGGAGGGCTCAAGCCGGGCGATCGGATCGGAACCGAGCATGAGCTTTCGCGGGAATTCGGGGTCAGTCGCCCGACGTTGCGCGAGGGGCTGCGCCGTCTGGCCGGGTCCCATCTGATCCGCGTGCAGAAGGGTCGAGCCGGCGGCGTGTTCGTCGAGAACACCCCGAACGCCGGAATCGGCCATCACGTGAGCGAATCGATCGCGGCGATGCTCGAGTCCGAGAGCGTCACGCTATGCGAGCTGCTAGAGGCCCGGATGTTCCTCGAGGTCCCGCTCGCCGGGATGGCGGCCGAGCGATCGGACCAGGACACGATCGCCGCGCTCACACAGGCGATCGCGGATGCTGTGGGGAAAGACCCGGCCGGCGACGAGTTCCGCCTCGCCGACGCGCGCTTCCACGAGACGATCGCGGTGACCGCCGGCAACGATCTGCTGATGACGTTCACGCGGTGGATCCTCGACGTGCTCCAGCCGTCGCTGATCGCACACGTCGGCAGCGCGGTCGACGGCGACCAGATCGTCGCCCAGCACCAGATGATCGTGCGAGCGATCCGCCGCCATCAGCGGGGCGGCGCCGAGCGCGCAATGCGCGAGCACATCGAGTACATGGTCAGCGTGCTCGCCCGCGTCGACGCCGACGCCGGATCCTCACCAGTTGAACGGAGCGCGGTGCGGCGGTCCTGGGACCGGGGGCGGAACCAGCCGCACCGCGCAGTTCACCCCGGCGTCGGTCAGGGTGAAATCTCCTCGTAGTAGCGGCCGCGCGTGTTGGGGCTGAACTGGGCGACGATCGCGGCCAGAACGAGGAACCCGGACACGACCAGCATCGCCTCGAGCACGGTCATGTTGGGGATCTGGGGCGCGATCACGAGCACGCCGATGCCGCCGCCGAGATGTCCGACGCCGTCGACCACGCCGAACCCGGTGACGCGTGCGCGGGTCGGGAAGCTCTCGGTGGAGAGCGTGTAGGTCGGCGGTACCCAGATGTTGAAGCCGAAGAACACGATTGCGGACCCGATGAACGCGATGGCGAGGCTGCTCGTCCCGGCCTCGGCGACGATCACGCCGCCGATGACCGTGATCACCGCGCCGATCGGGAGCCAGAGCTTGCGCTCGATCCGGTCGGCGAACGCGACCGCGAACAGCGCGCAGGCCAGGAACCCGAACGCGCCGACCGCCGTGATCAAGCCCGCCTCGGGCGGCGGGTACTTGAGCGAAACCAGCATCGATGTGAAGCCGGCCGAGAAGCCGAATACGGTCACGTATGCGAGGAACCACACGCCGAGCAGCTGGACCATCCGGCGCACGTACACTCGCTCGCTGAACAGGGCTCGGAACCCAAGGCGACGCTCGGGGGTCAGATGGTCGGTCGGGACGTCCTCGGGCACCGGCGCCAGCGGGCCATGCTTGGCGGCCACGACCTCCATGTCGCCGACGACCTTGTCGGCCTCCTCGAGCCGCCCCTGTCCGACCAGCCAGCGGGCGGATTCGGGTAGCTCCAGGCGGAGCAGGACGCCGATCGCTGCGAGCAGCGCGCCGACCCCGTACATCCAGCGCCAGCCGTCGGTGAAGCTCGGGCCGGCCTGGGCGAACGATATGCCGTGCGGCCACGGGGCCGGACTGGTGGTCAGGAACAATCCCAGCCAGATGCCCAGCAGCGCGCCCAGCGATGACATGATGAAGATGATCGAGATCCACCGCGCCCGGTTGCGGCGCGGGGCGACCTCGCCGACGTACGTGTTGACGATCGCGAGGTCGGCGCCGACGCCGATGCCGGTGATCACGCGGGCCAGCACGAACTGCGTGTAGTCGGGGGCGAACGCGTTGTACAGCGAACCCAGGCCGGTGAGGACCATCGTGAACAGCAGCATGTTGCGACGGCCGATGCGGTCGGAGATCGGGGCCAGGAGGAGGGCGCCGATCACATAACCCGACAGGTTGAGGACGACGGGCACGCGGAGCGCGGTCACCGCGTTGGCGGGAGTACAACCATGCTTGAGCGCCACGCAGCTCTGGATGAACGACACGTTGATGTCGAACACGTCGTAGAACGCGAATAGAAAGCCGGTCCCGATGATCCCGATGAAGATGAACGGCAGCGACCAGACGCTGATCCGGTCCAGCCGCGCCAGGATCGACTTGGGGGTCATCTCGCCGGCCGACGGCGCGACCGTGCGCAGCGTTTGTCCAGACCTAGAGGTAGAACTCATCGGCACACCCGTACTTTTCCTCTGCTCCTCGCCAAGTCGTACCCACGGCCGTTGAGCGGGAAACCGGATAATCGACTCGCTTCTGACCCACACCTTCAATTGATTTGACAGATCCGGGCGCGACCACATGAAGCTCGGCGGACGCACGGTCGTAGTCACCGGGGGAGCCGGTGGAATCGGTCGCGCGCTCGCGCTCCGCTGCGCCGGCGAAGGCGCTCGGGTGGCGGTCACCGACCTCGCGCCGGAGCCGCTGACGCGCGTCGGAGAGGAGCTGGCCGAAGGACACCTCGCAGTGGCCGCCGATGTCACGGACGAGGAGGCGCTCGGCTCGTTGCTGTCCCGGGTTGAGTCCGAGCTCGGCCCGGTCGACGTGTTCTTCGCGAACGCCGGCGTGGCGATCGGCGAGGACCCGGTCGACACGCCGGACGAGGTGTGGGACCTCGCGTTCAGCGTCAACGTTCGCGCCCACATCCTGGCGGCGCGGCGGCTGCTGCCGGGCTGGCTCGAACGCGGCGAGGGATATTTCGTCACGACCGCGTCGGCCGCGGGATTGCTCACGCAGATCGGCTCGGCGCCGTACGCGGTGACAAAGCACGCCGCGGTCGCGTTCGCCGAGTGGCTGTCGGTCACCTACGGCGACCGCGGGATCCGGGTCAGCTGTCTGTGCCCGATGGGGGTGAGGACCGCGATGCTCCAGGGCGAGGAGCTGAGCCACCGGGTGGTGAAGGCCGCCGGCGCCGTGCTCGAGCCCGACGATGTCGCCGGCGCTGTGATCGAGGCCGTGGACGCCGAGCGGTTCCTGATCCTGCCCCACCCCGAGGTGCTGACGTTCTTCCAGCGCAAGGCGATGGACTACGACCGGTGGCTCGCGGGGATGCGGCGCTTGCAGGCCGGGCAAACTTCTGACGGGTGTCCTTAGCTTGGGCCTCGCTTGCTCGGCGTCCGTGGGACCGGTTCCGCCGGGCGTCCGTGCCCGGCGGGGCTGGACGCGATCCCCCGGCCGGGCACGGATGCCCGGCCGCATGGCCCCATGGACGCCGCCGGAGGCGGCCCTAATCTGATTTGATCGCCGGTGATGACGGAGCGCGGATGATCGTCCGCTGGGGCCTCGATGAGCTGCCCGGCGTGCTCGAGGAGCTGTCGGTGCGCGACCCGTTGCTGATCAGCACCGAGCGGTGGCGTGACCTCGACGTCCCGGTGGCGCACCGGTTCTACGGAGCCAGGCCGCACGCGGAGATCGCCGGCGTGCGGGCGGCGACCGAGGCGAGCGCCGGCACGGACGGGCTCGTCGCGCTCGGTGGCGGCAGCGCGATCGACACCAGCAAGGCGGTCTCGAGCGAGACCGGGCTGCCGATCGTGTCGATCCCGACCACGTATTCCGGCGCGGAGTGGACCCAGGGCTTCGGGATGCGTGATCCAGAGGCCGGGACCAAGCGCGGCGGGGGCGGCGCGCGCACGGTCGCGATCATCTACGACCCGTCGCTGACGCTCGGGCTGCCGGCGGGCGAGAGCGCGGGCTCGGCGATGAACGCGCTCGCGCACTGCGCCGAGGGGCTGTACTCGCCGGGCCGCAGTGAGGAGACCGATCGGGCGGCGCTCGCGGGCGCGAAGCTGATCTCGGATTGGCTGCCGGCGGTCGTGGAGGACGGGAGCGACCCCGAGTCGCGCCGGCGGCTGCTCGAGGGCGCGATGCACGCGGGCGAGGCGCTGAACGCCGGGATGGGACTCGGCCACGCGATGGCGCAGGCGCTCGGTGGCCGCTACGGACTCGCCCACGGGACGATGAACGCGGTCTGCCTGCCGCCGGCGCTCCGCTACAACGCCGACGTGGCGGCGGCGGAGATCGCGAGGCTGGGGGAGGCGATGGATCACGGTGACGCCGTCGCGCGCGTGAGCGAGCTGGGCATGCTCGCCGGCCCGACCCGGTTGCGTGACTACGGCGTGCCGCGCGAGGACCTCGAGACGCTGTCCGAGGCGATCGCCGACCGCGCGCCGGCAAAGGCCAATCCTCGGCCGGCGCCTCCGGAGGCCATCTTCCAGCTGCTCGAGGAGATCTGGTAGATGAGCCGCATCCTCACCACCCATGTCGGCAGCCTCCCGAGGCCGCCGGAGCTCGTCGGGCTGGTGTTCGCCGAGGACCGCGGAGAGGACGTCGACCGCGAGCAGTACGACCGGCTCCTGCAGGAGGCAGTCAACGACCGCGTGCAACACCAAATCGACGCCGGGATCGACTTCGTCAGCGACGGCGAGATGAGCAAGATCGGCTACGCGACCTACATCCGCCACCGGTTGAGCGGGTTCGAGGTGGGTGACGTGCCGCGCGCGACGCCGGCGGACCTCGATGCCTACCCGCGCTACATGAAGCGGCTCGCGGACGAGGGCGGGAGCGCGCGCTACCTGCGCCCGATCTGCCGGGGCCCGATCACGTATGAGCACCGAGAGCCGGTCGAGGCGGATCTCGCCCGCCTGTCGGGCGCGATCGAAGGCCAGCCGGTCGCCGGCGCCTTCATGAACGCGCCCTCGCCGGGGATCATCGCGCTGTTCCAGCCCAACGAGTACTACGCAAGCATCGACGAGTACCTGGAGGCGATCGGCGAGGCGATGAAGACCGAGTACGAGGCGATCGTCGGCGCCGGGTTCATGCTCCAGATCGACGCCCCGGATCTGGCGATGGGCCGCCACATCATGTACCGCAACAACTCCGACGAGGAGTTCGTCGCCTCCGCGGCCCGCCATGTCGAGGCGATCAACCATGCGCTGCGCGACCTGCCGGCCGACCGGGTCCGCCTGCATCTGTGCTGGGGCAACTACGAGGGCCCCCACCACCTCGACATCGGCGTCGAGCAGATCATCGACGTGGTCCTGCGCGCCAAGCCGCAGACGATCCTGTTCGAGGCGGCCAACCCCCGCCACGAGCACGAGTGGGCGGTGTGGCGCGACGCCGCGATCCCCGACGACAAGACGCTCGTCCCCGGCGTGCTCGACTCGACCTGCAACTACATCGAGCACCCCGAGCTCGTGGCCCAGCGAATCCTCACCTTCGCCGAGATCGTCGGGCCGGAGCGAGTGATGGGCGGCACCGACTGCGGCTTTGGCACCTGGTCGGGGTTCGGCGCGATCGACCCCGACATCTGCTGGGCCAAGCTGGGGTCGCTGGCCGAAGGCGCCCGGCGCGCGAGCGCGCGGACGTAACCGTGACTTCGGACTAAGTCGCCACTCGGCGGGAGGCCGGCGCCGAGCGGCGAGAAAGTCGTGCCAGAGCCGAGCGAATCGCCATTCGGCGCGGCGGGGGGGTCGAGTGGCGAGAAAGTCGGCCTGGGGGCGCAGCATCAGTCTCCGGCGTGCTCATCCAGCGGATCGTAGGCCAGGATCGGCGCGCTGACTTTGCAAGGCGCGCACGATTGCCTGTGCGACCTCGCCGGCACCCTTCGCGCCCATCACGAGCGAGTAGTGGTTGACGCCGGCGACGCGCTCGCTCCGCCGCAGGTCCGGAGCCGCGCCGATCCACGGCTCCACGACCGCCGCGGGCTGGATCGGGTTCAGATCGTCGACCATGCCGCGCTCGGCGCACAACAGCTCGGCTGGAACCTCGAGCGCGAGTGCCGGCTTGCCGAGCTCGAGCATCTCCGAGGCGTCCGCGCGCACGACGTCCTCGCCGACCGAGGACCGCAGCTCCTGCGGGCCGCCGACGAGGTCGTGGTCGGCGTACGCGACGATGTCCGGATCGGATATGTCGGCGTGGGCGAACGCCGGATGGGCACGCCACCAGTCGTGGTAGGCCTCGCGGCTGGCGAATCTCTGCTTCAGCCGGGCGAGCGCGGGCCCGAGCACGGCGGCGACGACAGCCTGCGGGTCGACGTCGTCCGGTAGCGGCGCGGACAGGCCGCCGTCGACGAGCAGGACCGCCGAGACCCGGTCGCTGTGGTCGGTCGCGAACCGGGCCACTGCATAGCCGCCGAGCGAGTGGCCGGCCAGCACAGCCCGCTCGAGTCCGAAGTGGTCGAGCACCGCGAGCAGGTCCCGCGTGTACGCCTCCATGCCGTATGGCGGCGGCAGTGCACTGCTCGCGGCGCGGCCTCGCAGGTCGACCGCGATGAGCTCCGCCCTGCCGTCAAGCGCGCGGGCGACCGCGAGCCAGCAGTGGCTGTTGCCGGTGATGCCGTGGACCGCGACCACTGGCGCGGCTCGGTCCGGCCCCTGACCCAGCCGGAACGTCGCCAGCGTTCCGCCGGCGACCGGGACGTCAGTTTTCTCGATCGCGGACAAGCTGCTCTCCGTCGAGGGTGGCGACCAGCCCCGGAGGGTGCGCTCCGTTGGTGGGCGCCTCCGGAAGCGTAGTCTGCCACGGCCGCGCGAAGTACAGCCACGTTCCGCAGCCGGCGAACAAGAGCGCGCACAGCGTCCAGCCGAGCGCGGTGGTCTGAAGCCCGACGTACTTGAGGCCGGAGGCGAAGATCACGAACGCGATCGCGGGGCGGACGTAGCGGTCGGGGATCGTCGAGGACAGCATCGACCCCACGAGCACGGCCGGAACGCTCCCGATGATCAGCGACCCGGTCACGTCGAGTACGACGTGACCGAAGATCAGCGCCCCGATCGCCGCGGCTAGCGTCAGCGGCACCGCCTGTGTCAGGTCGGTGCCGACGAGCTGGTTGGCGCCGATCGCCGGATAGATGAACAGCAGCAGCACGATCATGAGCGATCCCGATCCCACCGAGGTCATGCCGACGATCACGCCGCCGACAACGCCGATCAAGACCGTCGGAAGCGGGCGCGGCCTGAGGTCGTGGACGACGCCGAGGCGGTCTTGGCCGGAGCGGCGATCCAGCACGTACCGCAGCGCCATCGCACTCGCCCCGATCAGCAGGGCGATGCCGAGCACGGTCTCGATGTGCGTCTGCGCGGACTTCGAGTTGCCGAGCACGTGCAACAGGTATGCGCCGAGGAACGCCGCCGGCACCGACCCGATCACCATCCAGCGGACGAGCTTCAGGTTCACCGTCCCCGCGCGGAGATGGACGCCGGCCCCGAACGGTCGCATCACGACGGCGGCGACGAGGTCGCTCGAGATCGCCGCCGCCGGGGTCACCCCGAACAGCAGGATCAGCATCGGCGTCATCAGCGCACCGCCGCCGGCACCGGTCATGCCGACGAGCAGGCCGATGATCGCGCTCCCGAGGACGATGTACGGGTCGATGTGCAACGGTCAGTTCGGGTCCGAGCCTGTACGCGGATCGCTGGCGTGAACGGTGGCAGCGTCGGCGCTGGGGCGGAGCAGGTCGCCCTCGCCGATCAACTCGGCGCCGTATCGCCCCTCGATGCCGACCCGCCGGATCATCAGACCGCTGAGCACGAGAACGCCGATTCCTCCGCGAAAGCCGAGCGATCCGTCCCTGGCGAGCGCCCCGGGCCGGATCCGGAGCTCCGGGGCGGTGCAGTCCTCGATCGCCTCCTGCCGGCGCTCGGGGGGAACCGCATCCGCGAGCTCGGGATCCTCTTTCAGCACGTGACAAACGGACGACGGAATGGGCACGGCGCTGACTCCCACCCCCAACACTGTGCCAAAGGCGGTCAGACGACAACGCGCTCGGACGTGAGCGCGACCAGCTCGACGACGGCGGCGATCACCGCATCCGGTCGTTCGAGCGGCGCCATGTGGCCGGTGTCGGGCAAGATCTCCAGGCGCCGGAGCTGTGGGAGTTGGGCCGCGATTCGCCGCGCGTGCGATGGCGGGGTGAGGCGGTCCTCAGCGCCGGCGATCACGATCGTCGGGACCGTCAGGCGCGGGAGCGAGTGGTGGAGCTCCATGTCGGACATCGCGATCCCGGTCTTGGCGCGTGCGTCCGGAGGGGACGTGACCAGCATCCGCTCGTAGTACGCGACCTGGGCGGGGGAGGCGTCACGGCCAAACGCGACGTAGCGGATCACCGCGGAACTCAGCGGTGTCGAGAAGCGCGGGAGCGGCGCCTTGTTCCCGAGGAAGCCGCGGGTCGCCACCGTCCGGTTGAGCACCCGCGCGACCTGGGGGAGCGGGAACAGCAACTGCTCGGCGATCAGGTCCCCGACGCCCGTGTTCAGGAGGACGGTCGCGCCGACGTGCCGGCTCACGTCGTGGTCGTCGGCCCACGAGACGATCGACATCGCCCCGAGCGAGTGGCCTGCGACGACGGCGCGCCGTCCATCGGGGACGCACGCCGTCAACACCGCCTCGAGGTCTTCGCCGAACCGGTCGAGCTCGTAATCGCCTCCGCTCGCGGACTCGCTCTTGCCGTGGCCCCGCTGGTCGTAGGCGACGACGCGAATGCCGCGCCCGGACAGCGCCCGGATCACGTAGATCCAGTACTGGAGGGCCTCGGTCCAGCCGTGTATCAGCACGACGGTGGCGCCGTCCTCGGGGCCGAACACCTCCGCGTGGAGGATCGTGCCATCGGCTGATTCGACGAGCCGGACTCGGCCCTCGGGCGGCGCGCCGAGCGGGTCATGCTCGGGGTCGTGCGAGATGCGGCGCACGTGCACCGCCTGCATCACGCCGCCGGCGGCGAGCGCGCCGAGGCCGGCGCCGACCCACAGCCAGCGGTCGCGGTCCCGGATGTTCCGCGTGACCGACGACAGCTTCATGCTGGGCCTCGTGCTCCCCGCATCGACTCGAGCCAACTTATCGATTTCCGGGAGTTCCGTACGCGCACGCGGTGCGCGACGGCGGATCCCTAGGATGTCCGCCGATGCGCATTGGAATGCTCACCGGCGGCGGCGACTGTCCGGGGCTCAACGCGGTGATCCGCGCGGCCGTGCGCAAGGGGATCGACAGCTACGGTGACGAGATCACCGGGTTCAGAGACGGCTGGCGCGGCGTGCTCGAGGACTCCCACGCCGAGCTCACGATCGAGTCGACGCGCGGGATCCTCCCCCGGGGCGGCACGATCCTCGGGAGCTCGCGCACCAACCCGTACAAGCGCGACGACGGCCCGCAGCGGATCCGGGGCACGCTCGAGAAGCTCCGTCTCGACGGGCTGATCGCGATCGGCGGCGAGGACACGCTGGGAGTGGCGAACCGGCTTCACCACGACGGAGTCAACGTGATCGGCGTCCCCAAGACGATCGACAACGATCTCGGCGGCACCGACGTGACGTTCGGCTTCGACACGGCGCTGCACATCGCCAGCGAAGCGATCGACCGGCTGCACACGACCGCTGAGAGCCACAACCGGATCCTCGTGGTCGAGGTGATGGGCCGCACCGCGGGTTGGATCGCGCTGCACTCGGGCGTGGCCGGCGGCGCCGACGTGATCCTGATCCCCGAGGTCCCGTTCGACATCGACGAGGTCTGCCGGTTGATCCGCCGGCGTCACGCCCGCGGCCGATACTTCTCGATCGTCGTTGCGGCCGAGGGCGCGATGCCGAAGGAGGGGACGATGCCGGTCGCCCAGACCGGGTCGGTCGACGAGTTCGGGCATCCCCGGCTGGGCGGAATCGGGTACGCGCTCGAGCGCGAGATCGAGAGCCGGACCGGCTTCGAGACGCGCGCGACCGTGCTCGGACACGTCCAGCGCGGCGGCACCCCGACCGCGTTCGACCGCGTGCTCGCCACCAGACTCGGGCTGGCCGCGATCAACGCGGCGCACGACGGCCAGTGGGGCATGATGGCCGCGCTGCGTTCGACCAAGGTCGAGATGGTGCCGCTGGCCGACGCTGTCGCGGAGGTGCGGCACGTGCCGGTCGAGGAGTACGAGCACTTCGACGTGCTGTTCGGGTGAATTCACCGCGCGTTTCTGTCCGAGCGAACGATCGGGCTATGCTCCGCCGGTGACCGCGACCGATACCGCCACCGAGCTGGACCGGCTGTGCGTCGACACGATCCGCACGCTGTCGATGGACGGCGTGCAGAAGGCGAACTCCGGGCACCCGGGGACGCCGATGGCGCTGGCGCCGGTCGCGTACGTGCTGTACACGCGGGTCATGCGCCACAGCCCGCGGCATCCGAAGTGGCCAGACCGCGACCGCTTCGTCCTGTCGTGCGGGCACGCGTCGATGCTTCTGTATTCGACCCTGTACCTGGCCGGGTACGACGTCAGTCTCGAGAACGACCTCGAGCGGTTCCGCCAGCTCGGCTCGATGGCCGCGGGGCACCCCGAGTACGGCGACCTTCCCGGCATCGAGGTGACCACCGGGCCACTCGGCCAGGGAATCTCGCACGCGGTCGGGATGGCGCTCGCCGAGCGGATGCTCGCCGCGCGCTTCAACCGTCCCGGCCACGAGATCGTCGATCACCGGACGTTCGTGATCGCCTCCGACGGCGACCTCGAGGAGGGGATCTCCGGCGAGGCGTCTTCGGTCGCCGGTCACCTCGGCCTCGGCCGGCTGATCTCGTTCTATGACCGGAACCACATCTCGATCGAGGGCGACACCAAGCTCGCCTTCACCGAGGACGTCGGCAAGCGGTACGAGGCGTACGGATGGCACGTGCAGGACCTGGAGGAGGACATCGGGCTCGACAACCTCGAGCGGGCGCTCGAGAACGCGATCGCCGTGCAGGACAACCCCTCGCTGATCATCGTCCGGACCCATATCGCCCAGGGCAGCCCGAACAAGCACGACACGGCCGGCGCCCATGGCTCGCCGCTCGGCGAGGAGGAGGTCAAGCTCACTAAGGAGAACATGGGGTGGCCGTCGCTGGAGCCGTTCTTCGTCCCGGAGGAGGCGCGGGGGCACTTCCGCCGGTGCGTCGAGCGCGGCGAGGAGCTCGAGGCCGAGTGGCGCGAGCGATTCGATGCCTACGGGCAGGCCCATCCGGAGTTGGCGCAGGAGCTTTCGCGCCTGATCTCGGGGCAGCGGCCGGAAGGCTGGGACCGGGAGGTCCCGAAGTTCCACACCTCGGGCTCGATGACCGCGACCCGCAAGTCGTCCGAGACCGTGATCCAGTGGGCGGCCGCCAACGTGCCCGAGCTCGTCGGCGGATCGGCCGACCTGGCACCGTCGACGCTGACGCTGATCGCCGACGGGGGCAGCGTCGAGGCCGGCGCCTACGAGGGCCGCAACCTCCACTTCGGGATCCGCGAGCACGCGATGGGCGCGATCGTCAATGGGATGAACCTCCACTACCTGCGCGCGTTCGGGGCCACGTTCTTCACGTTCAGCGACTACATGCGCGGTTCGATCCGGCTTGCCGCGCTCATGCACCTGCCGTCGATCTTCGTGTTCACCCACGACTCGATCGGGCTCGGCGAGGACGGCCCCACGCACCAGCCGATCGAACATCTCGCCGGGCTGCGGGCGATGCCGGTGCTCCGGGTGGTGAGGCCGGCCGGCGCGAACGAGACCGCGCTCGCCTGGCACTATGCGATCAAGTCGGGCGATCACCCGACCGCGCTCGTCCTGTCCCGGCAGGGGGTTCCCACGTGGAACCCGTCGGCGGTGCCCGCGGACGCGATCGACCGCGGCGCCTACGTGCTCCGCTACTCGTTCAACGAGCCCGAGCCGCCGCAGCTGATCCTGATCGCGAGCGGGACCGAGGTTCACATCTGCGCCCGCGCCGCCGACGCGCTCGAGGCCGAGGGGATCGCGACGTGGCTCGTGAGCATGCCGTGCATGGAGAACTTCGCCGCCCAGGACGCGTCGTACCGAGACAGCGTGCTCCCGCCCGGCGTGCGCGCCCGGGTCTCGCTCGAGGCGGCGGCGACGTTCGGCTGGGATCGCTGGGTCGGCGACCTTGGCGAGGCGATCGGGATGGAGGGATTCGGCGCCTCGGCGCCTGCGGGCACTCTTTACAAGCACTTCGGCTTCACCCCCGATCGCGTCGCCGATGCCGGGCGCGCCGCCGTGAAGCGGGCGCGCTCAAGCACGTCGGGATCCGAGGCGGGCTAAACGAGGGATCGACCGTGAGCACGATCACCGAGCTCAATCCCCGGTTGTCAGCGATAACCGAGGCGGGCGTGAGCGTCTGGCTGGATCAGATTCGCCGGTCGATGGTGGAGGGGGGAGAGCTGGGACGCATGGTCGAGGTCGAATCGCTGCGCGGCGTCACCTCGAACCCGGCGATCTTCGAAAAGGCGATCCTCGGCTCGACCGACTACGACGAAGACCTCAAGGCGTTCGCCCGCGAGAACCTGGATTCCGTCGCGATCTACGAGCACATCGCGATCCGCGACGTGCAGCTCGCCGCCGACGTGCTCGCCGGCGTCCACCGCGATTCCGGCGGCCGGGACGGCTTCGTGTCGCTCGAGGTCGCCCCCGAGCTCGCGCACGACACCGAGGGCACGCTCGAACAGGTCCGCTCGTTGTGGCAGCGGGTCGACCGTGTGAATGTGATGATCAAGATTCCGGGGACGCCGGAGGGCGTGCCCGCCATCGAGCAGGCGTTGTACGAGGGCATCAACGTCAATGTCACCCTCCTGTTCTCGGTCCAGGCGTACGAGGAGGTGGCGAACGCGTACATCCGCGCGCTCGAACGGCGGCATGCCGAGGGCCGGTCGCTGGACGTCAATTCGGTGGCGTCGTTCTTCGTCTCGCGCGTGGACACGAACGTCGATCGGCGGCTCGACCGGCTGGGCCGGTCCGATCTCGCCGGCACGGCGGCGCTGGCCAACGCGCGCGCGGCGTATGCGCGGTTCAAGGAGCTGTTCTCGGGCGCTCGCTGGGATGCGCTGGTCGCTGCGGGGGGTGTGGTGCAGCGGCCGCTGTGGGCCTCGACGGGCACGAAGAACCCGCACTACTCGGACACGATGTACGTCGACGGCCTGATCGCCCCGCACACGGTCAACACGATGCCGCTGGCGACGCTGCTCGCGGTCGCCGACCACGGCACAGTGCCCGGACCCACCGGCGAGCAAGATCCAAGCGGCGATCTCGCCGCGCTGGCGCAGGCGGGCATCGACATGGATCAGGTCACCGACGAGCTGCTCGTCGACGGCGTTCAGCAGTTCGAGGAGGCGATGAGCCGACTGCTCGCCGGGATCGAGGAGCAGCGCGCCGCGGTGGTGACGGGCCGCCCGAGCCGGATCAACGCCCGGCTCCCGATGCTGCTCCAGCCGCCGGTCGCCGAGCGAGTCCGGCAGGCCGTGGCCGAGAACGTCGCGCAGCGCGTGTGGCGGCGTGATGCGTCGCTGTGGGGCGGGCCGGGCGTGCCGGAGATCGAGGATCGCCTGGGGTGGCTGACCGTGTCCGAGCCGATGCTCGAGCACGCCGGGGATCTGCATGCGTTCGCCGATTCGTGCCGTGCCGACGGGTTCACCGACGCCGTGTTGCTCGGTATGGGGGGGTCGTCTTTGGGACCCGAGGTGATCCGGCGGTCGTTCTTGGCAGGCGCGGACGGAGGCCAAGCATCACGATCAGAACGCGGGCCCGGACGGCTAGCGGAGGACTCCCTCGGGGGACTCCGGTTGACCGTGCTCGACTCGACCCACCCCGACGCGGTCCTCGGCGTGCAGGAGTCTGTGGATTTGGAGCGGACGCTTTTCATCGTTTCGTCGAAGTCCGGGTCGACGATCGAGACGCTGTCGCACTACCGCTACTTCAAGGCACTCGCGCGGCCATCCCAGTTCGTGGTGGTCACCGATCCCGGGAGTCCGCTGGAACGGTTGGCGTCGGACGACGGTCTGCGCCGGTGCTTCCGGGGCCCGCCCGACATCGGCGGACGCTACTCGGTGCTCTCCTACTTCGGGCTGGTGCCCGCGGCGCTGATGGGGGTGAGCATCGAGGCGCTGCTACACCGCTGCCAGGTGGCCGAGCAGATGTGCGCGCACTACGACTCGAGCGAATCGAACTCCGGCCTGTGGTTCGGCGCCGTGATCGGAGAGCTGGCGCGCCGGGGCCGCGACAAGCTGACGTTCCTGATCTCGCCGCCGATCGAGAGCTTCGGGTTGTGGGCCGAGCAGCTCGTCGCGGAGTCGACCGGCAAGCACGGGCGCGGGATCGTTCCGATCGTCGATGAGCCGCTGGGCGACACGGCAGACGTCTACGGCGAGGACCGGGTGTTCGTGTACCGGCGCAACCTCGAGCACCCGGAGGAGCGCCTCGACGCCGCGATCGATCAGATCTCGGCGGCCGGCCACCCGACCGTTACGCTTCCGGCCCACGGCCCCGCCGACCTCGGCCGCATCTTCTTCCTGACCGAGTTCGCGGTCGCCGTAGCCGGCTGGGTGCTCGAGATCAACCCGTTCGACCAACCAAACGTGCAGGAGGCCAAGGACAACACCGCGCGCGTGCTCGCGTCCGGCTCGGTCGCGCCGATCGCCGTCGCCGGTGACGACGAGCTGCGAGCGCTGCTGGCCGATGCCCGGCCGCCGCACTACGTCGCGATCACGGGGTACGTGGCGCCGTCGCCGGCGTTTGACGAGGCGATCGCGGAGCTGCGCGCGGCGATCCGCTCCGCCACGGGGGCGGCCACGACGTTCGGATACGGGCCGCGCTTCTTGCACTCGACCGGCCAGCTGCACAAGGGCGGCCCGTCGACCGGGCGGTTTTTGCAAATCGTCGACACGCCACGGCGCGACGCGGACATCCCCGGCGCCGGCTACTCGTTCGGGACGCTGATCGCGGCACAGGCCGCCGGCGATCTCGAGACGTTGCGGTCGCGGAATCTGCCCGCGGAGCGGGTAGAGGTCGAAGGGGACCCAGCCGAGGCAGTCCGTGCCTTGACCGACCGCATCAAAGCGATCCTCGAGAGGAGCTGAGCGTATGCAGAGCACTGCCGTCGCTGCGGAATCGACCCAGGACAACCCGCTGATCGCGGGTCTGGAGCGCCTCCCGGTCCGACCGACGGCGCTCGTGATCTTCGGTGGCACGGGCGACCTGGCGCACCGGAAGCTGCTGCCGGCGCTCTACAACCTGGCCCACGAGGGAGCCCTGCCCGAGCGGTTCGAAATGATCGGCGTGGCCCGGCGAGACCAGGAGGACGAGAACTTTCAGGACATGGCCCGAGAGTCGATCGGGCGCTTCTCGCGCCGGCGGCCTGACGCGCAGGTGCTTGACGGGTTGCTCAGCGAGATGCGTTACGTGCCAGGCGCGTTCGACGATGATGGCGTGTACACCGAGCTCGGCGCGGCCTTGCGCGAGTTCGACGAGCGTGCCGGCCAGCCGCTCAACCGCGTCTTCTACCTGTCGACCGCTCCCCAGTTCTTCCCGGTGATCGCGGGCAAGCTCGGCACCGCCGGTCTTGCGCATTGCGAGCGCGCGGAGACGAGGATCGTGATCGAGAAGCCGTTCGGGTACGACCTCGCGTCCGCGCGCGCGCTGAACGCCGAGGTGCTCGAGGTGTTCGACGAGTCCCAGGTGTTCCGGATCGATCACTACCTGGGCAAGGAGACCGTCCAGAACCTGATGGCGCTGCGATTCGCCAACGCGCTGTTCGAGCCGGTCTGGAACCGAAACTTCATCGACTACGTGCAGATCACGGCCGCCGAGGACATTGGGATCGGCGGCCGCGCCGGCTACTACGAAGGAGCCGGTGCGCTGCGAGACCTGGTCCAGAACCACATGATGCAGCTCCTGGCGCTGCTGACGATGGAGCCCCCGACCGCGTTCGACGCCGACCGGGTTCGCGACGAGAAGCTCAAGGTACTCGAGGGGATCGTCCCGCCGGCGGTCTCCGAGGTTCCCTCGATGTCCGTCCGGGCGCAGTACGGCCCCGGGACGGTGGGCGGGAAGCGCGTGGTCGGCTACCACGACGAGGACGGCGTGGCTCCCGACTCGCGCACCGAGACGTACGCCGCGCTGCGACTGCACGTCTCGAACTGGCGCTGGGCGGGCGTCCCGTTCTACCTCCGCACCGGCAAGCAACTCGCGCGCAAGATCACGGAGATCGCGGTCACTTTGAAGCCTGTGCCGCACATCGCGTTCCAGAGCAGCGGCTCGGTCGGGGTCCAGGCCAACCAGATCATCCTCACGGTCCAGCCCGACGAGGGCGTGTCGGTGTCGCTCGGCGCGAAGATCCCCGGGGCGACGATGCGGATCCGCCCGGTCAACATGGAGTTCCGCTACGGCACCTCGTTCATGTCCGAGTCGCCCGAGGCGTACGAGCGATTGATCCTCGACGCGATGCGCGGCGACGCGACGCTGTTCACCCGGGGCGACGAGATCGAGGCGCTGTGGGGGATCATCGACCCGATCCTCACCGCCTGGCGCGAGGACACGACGTCGCCGATACCTCAGTACCCGGCCGGATCGGCGGGACCGGTCGAGGCCGACGCGCTGCTCGAAGGCGACCGCAAGTGGCGGCGGCTGTGAGCGAAGACCTCTGGTCTGAGCGCGACACGAATCCGGACGCGATCGAGGCAGCGCTGCGGGAGATGCTGCGCGAGCGGCACGCCGCCAACGAGGCGCTGGCTCCCGCCCGCGTGCTGAACCTCGTGGTCGTCGTCGACCGCTCCTGGAAAGGCGAGATCGCCAACCGGCTCGAGCGGGTCGGGCGATACCACGCGTCGCGCACGATCCTGTGCGCGGTCGAGGAGGGACGGGACACGCTCGACGCGGTCGCGGTGATGAGCTACGAGGACTCGCCGGGTGGTATCGGGGTCATGCGCGAGACGGTCGAGATCGACATGGGGCCCGAGCACCTCGCCGGGCTCGAGACGATCGTCGACCCGGTCGTCGTGTCCGAGCTCCCGACCGTGCTGTGGTGCCCCCACGGTCACGACGATGCCATCTGCGCCCTGCGGGGGATGACCGACGTGATGCTGCTCGACTCCGACGACCCGCCCGATGCGGACGAGGCGCTTGCGCGCGCCCAAGAGGAGCTGACCCGCGCCTACGTCGTCGACCTTGCCTGGCTGCGCACCACGCCTTGGCGCGAGCGCCTGGCGGCGAGCTTCGACCCGCCCGCGCGCCGGTCCTCGCTGGCGGCGATCGAGGGATTCACGATCCGCCACCAGACGAGTTCGACCGCGAGCGCGCTGTTGCTGGCCGGGTGGCTCGCGTCCCGCCTGCATTGGGATACCCGGCCGCTGGTGTCGGGCAACGGCGCCGGATGGCACGGGCGGGCCTACACTGCCACCTCGCGATACATCGACATCAGGCTCGAGACCGCCGAGCAGGAGGTACCGGGACTCGCGGGAATCACCGTGACCGCCGAGGGGTATGCGCTGTCGCTCGACCGGGCCGACGGCGGGCTCCGTGCCCACGAAGCGATCGCGGGGCACGGCGAGCACAGGTGGCTCGTGCTGGGAGCGTCCCGCGGCGAGGGCGGGATCCTGGGGGAGGGGGTCCGGCAGGCGCTGCTGCGAGACCCCACCTACGCCCCCGCGCTGGTCGTTGCCAGAGGATTCTCCGCGCATGCCGGTTGAGATAGAGGTCGTGGACGATCCCGGCCGTGCGTGCTCGGCCATGCTCGTGGGCGTCGCCGCGGGGGGCGGCCACATCGTGCTCACGGGCGGCTCGACGCCTCGGATCGCCTACCAGGAATTCGCTTCGGCCGTGCGGACGGTCGGGATCGACGTGACGCGCAGCACGATGTGGTTCGGCGACGAGCGGTGCGTGCCGCCCGACGACGAGCGCTCCAACTACGGCATGGCCAAGGCGGCAATGTTCGACGCGCTCGCCGAGGTCGGGTTGCCGGCGATCCATCGGATGAAGGGGGAGCTCGGGCCCGGTGATGGGGCTTCGGACTACGAGCGTCAGCTTCGCGAGGCCGGGTCGCCGCAGTTCGATCTGATGTTGCTCGGGATCGGGCCAGACGGCCATTGTGCGTCGCTGTTCCCGGACCAGGCTTCTTTGGATGAGCGGTCGCGCATGGTGGTGGGGGTCGAGCAGGCGGGGCTGGAGCCTTTTGTTCCGCGCGTTTCGATGACCCTGCCGCGGCTGGTCAATGCTCGACAGGTGGTGTTCCTCGCGACCGGACAGTCGAAGGCGGATGCTGTGGCCGCAGCCTTCGGCTCTGAGGCCAAGCCGGACCCGCACGTACCCTCGTCGCTGCTGGTGCCACTCGCCAAGGAGATCAAGGTGCTGCTCGACCCGGCGGCCGCGAGTCGGCTGGGATCCTCTGGGGCGGGCACGACATGACCTCGGTCATCGGCGTCGACCTCGGGGGCACCAAGGTCGCCGTCGCGCCGCTCGTCGGGCGCCATTTCGGAGAGTCGGTGCTGCTCCCGACCGACCGCTCCGGGAGCGGCGCGCTGATCGACCAGCTCGTCGCGATCGTGAACAAGATCCGGAGCGACGACCTCGTCGCCGTCGGCATCGGCGTCCCGTCGATCGTCGAGTTCGATACCGGAACCGTCGTATCGTCGGTCAACATACCGTTGAAGGACGTCTCGCTGCGGTCCGTGCTGGGCAAGCGACTCGGGGTGCCGGTGTTCGTCGACAACGACGCGACGGTCGCGGCCCTGGCCGAAGCTCATGACGCCGAGCTTCGGTTGGTCGCCCACAACCTGGTGATGATCACGATCGGAACCGGGGTGGGGGGAGGGATCGTGCTCGGCGGGCGGATCTACCGAGGCTCGACGGGCGGCGCCGGGGAGCTCGGACACACGCTCGTGGGCGTCGACCTCTCCGGCTCCGCAGTTCCCGCCCCAACGCGCTTCCCGCAGCCCGGGTCGCTCGAGTACGTGTCGGCGGGTCACGCCCTCGACCGCCTCGTCGCCGAGGCGGCCGCGTCGGATCCGAGGTCCGCGCTGGGGAAGCTCAAGGCGGAGGGGAAGCCGGTCTTGGGCCCGGAAGCGGTTCACGCCGCCGAGGAGGGCGACGCGGTCGCGCAGCGGATCATCGAGGCCTGGGCCGAGCGGGTCGGCATCGGCATCGCGAACGCGATCAACACGTTCGACCCTGACGAGGTCGTGATCGGCGGCGGCGCGGCACGGGCCGGCGAGTGGCTGCTCGAGACGGCCAAGCGGGTGGCGCGCGGGTACGTGGTGCCGGGGCTCGGACGACGGACGAACATCCGGCTGGCTTGGCACGGCGTCCGCGCCGGGGTGCTCGGCGCGGCACTGCTCGCCGCGCAGGAAGTCGAGGCCGAAGTCGGCGCGGGGGACACGCGGCTGAACACGCAATCTTTGAAAGCCCAGAGGAAGTGAGCGAGGCCGGCGCGACGCGGGGCACGCGGGCGAACACGCAATTTTTGAAAGCCCAGAGGAAGTGAGCGGTTCATGACCAAGCGAGTGATCGAGTGCAACGCCTGTGGCGAGCCGCTGTCCGCGGCGACCGACGATGAGCTGCTGCGCCAGATGCAGACGCACCACGAGTCCGAGCACGGCGATGAGTCGTCGCTCGACGAACAGGAGGCGCGCGAGACGATCGCGCGCGAGGCCTACGACGCCGCCGACGCCTGAGCCGCCGGCTGGCTTTGGGGGGTACGGGGGATGCCGATAGTCCTGGTTCGCCATGGCGAGACCGAGTGGAGTCTGAGCGGCCAGCACACGAGCCGCACAGACCTGCCGCTGACCGACAAGGGTCGAGAACGGGCGGAGCGGCTCGGACCCGCGCTCGCGCCCTGGAACTTCGCGCTGGTCCTGACGAGCCCGCTGCGGCGAGCTCGCGAGACCTGCGAGATCGCCGGCTTCGCCGACCGCGCAGAGATCTGCGAGGACCTGCGTGAATTTGACTATGGTGACTACGAGGGCCTGACCACACCCCAGATCCGCGAGAAGAATCCGGGGTGGAGCCTGTGGCGCGACGGCTGCCCCGAAGGCGAGATGCCGGACGAGGTCGGCGCCCGGGCCGATCGCGCGATCGAGAGGATGCGTTCGGGCGCCGACGACGGGGACGCGCTGGCGTTCGCCCACGGTCACATCTTGCGGATCCTGACGGCGCGGTGGCTGCAGTTCGACGCGGCTCAGGGCGCGCGGTTCGTGCTCAGCGCCGGCGCGCTATGTGTGCTCGGGTACGAGCGCGAGACCGAAGTAATTCAGCTCTGGAACAAGGAGCCGTAATCCACGCGGGACGCGGGCGGGTCCCTCTCACCGGACCACGCCGCCGCGGCGCCGGCGGCTCCCTCTCACCGCACCACACCACCGCGGCGCCACCCATCTCCCGTGACGTTTGTCATGCCGGAATTCGGTCGTGCACCACTTACGCGATCCGCCGCTGCGGCCTAGGCTGCCTGACATGACAACGACCTATACACAGACAGATGGACTCGCCATCGATGTGCGCGATCTGCGCAAGTCATACGGCGAGGTGGAAGCTGTGCGCGGGGTTAGCTTCGAGGTCGGGCGGGGTGAGGTGTTCTGTCTGCTCGGACCGAACGGGGCGGGCAAGACATCGATCGTCGAGATTCTCGAGGGCTACCGCACGCGCACTCACGGTGAAGTCAGGGTGCTGGGGATGGACCCGGCGCGAGGGGAGCGCGAGCTCCACGAACGCGTCGGCATCGTGCTCCAGGAGTCCGGCGTGCAGAACGACCTGACGGTTTTTGAGCTGGTCGAGATGTACGGCCGGTATCACCGTCGGCGCCGCCCGATCGATGAGGTGATCGAGCTGGTGGAGCTGGGGGAGAAGCGCGACACGCGGGCTCGCAATCTGTCAGGCGGCCAGCGCCGGCGGCTCGACCTCGCGCTCGCACTGGTCGGGGAGCCCGATCTGATCTTCCTCGACGAGCCGACGACCGGCTTCGATCCCGGCGCGCGGCGACAGGCGTGGTCGACGATCCGTTCGCTCTGCGACCTCGGCAAGACCGTGTTCCTCACCACTCACTACATGGACGAGGCACAGCATCTCGCCAACCGGGTGGCGGTGATGAACGCCGGCCAGATCATCGCCATCGGGAGGCCCGAGGAGCTCGGCGGACGTGACCTGCGGCCGGCCGAGATCCGCTTTTCGCTCCCGGTGCAGTGGTCGCTCGGCGATCTGCCCGACATCCCGTGCGAGCAGCGCTCGCTCGACGGCGATCGCGTGCTCGTGGTGACCAGGGAGCCGGTGGTGGCCGCGCAGCGGATCACCACCTGGGCGCTGGACCACGACGTCGACCTGGGTCACTTCTCCGTCAGTCAGCCGACGCTCGAGGACATCTACCTCGAGCTCACGGGTAACGGATCCGGCGATCAAGCTGAGGTTCACTCCTCGGAGGAGGTAGCTCGATGAGTGCTGTAGCCACACCGTCACTGAAGCGCGACCTCGGTCTGGTCGCGTGGCAGATCCGCTACGAGCAGCGCGCCTATTGGCGCAACCGCGGCCGTGGGATCTTCACGTTCGTGTTCCCCCTGATGTTCCTGGTGATCTTCGGGTCGCTCGACAAGGGCGCGCACATCTCGACCCGCGGCGGGATTCCCTATGACGTGTTCTTCGTGCCGGGCATCCTCGCCTACGCCGTGATCGCGACGACGTTCGTGAACATGGCGATCAGCACCGCGATCCTGCGCGACCAGGGAGTGCTCAAGCGCATGCAGGGCACGCCGCTGCCGCGCTGGGCGTACGTCGCGGCGCGGATCGGCTCGACGCTCGTGATCGTGCTGCTGATGACCGTGCTCACGCTCGCGCTCGGCGCTGTCGCGTACGGGGTCCACGTCCGCGCCTCGACGATTCCCGGCCTGCTGCTGACGCTGGCGCTGGGAACGGCCGCGTTCACCGCGCTCGGGATCGGGATCACCCGCTTCATCCCGAACGCGGAAGCCGCGCCCGTCGTCGTGAACCTCGTGATCCTCCCGTTGACGTTCATCTCGAGCATCTGGTTCCCTACGGATGGGATGCCGAAGGCGCTGATCGACATCGCCAAGATCTTCCCGATCCGGGCGCTTGCCGACGGCCTGCAGCACGCGTTCGATCCTCGGACCGTGGGCGCCGGGCTGAACGGCCAGGACCTGCAGGTGCTGGCGATCTGGACGGTCGTCGGGATCTTCCTGATGCTGCGGTTCCTGCGCCGGCCGCAGGGCGAGGTGCGATGAGGCGGCTGGGCGAGGTGCGATGACTGACGAGGGAAACGCCCGTGGCTCCGCCGCCGCCTCGCCGGCGGCGGGCCGCTCGCGTCCGCGGTTTGGCGGGTTGCGATTGGCCGGCGGCGAGACCCCGCCGAACGGTGGGCTCTCGCCGCTGGACAACCGCAACCCACACGCCGTACGGGCGGTAGCCGCGGTCATATGGCTGGCGTTCATCGTCTTTCCGCTCGCCAACGCGATCGGCAAGAAGGGGACGCCGCTCGAGGAGATCCTCGTGATCGCGGGTGCCGCTGTGTTCGTCGCCGCCTACGTGGCCCTCGTCCTGCACTGGCGCGGCCACCCGCGGACGCCGACGCCGTTGCTGCTGTTCGCGTTGATGCTGGCGGTTTCGGCAGCGCTGACGATCTTCCAGGCGTCGGGCTGGGGCTTCCTGTTCACATACTGCGCGGCGTGCGCGGCGCTCGTGACCGCCGCCGGCTTTTGGGCGGTGGTGGCGTGCGCCGTGCTTGCGGGCGTCTGCACCGCGGCCGGTGGCGCGGACGGCGGCACCGTCATCGGCTTCGTGGCGAGCTCGGCGGGCATCGGGATGCTGATGCTCGTGATGCGCGACCTGCGCGTCCGGAACATGGAGCTCAACGAGGCCCGGGCCGAGCTCGCCTCGATGGCCGTGGCCGAGGAGCGGGAGCGGTTCGCACGGGATCTCCACGACCTGCTCGGGCACTCGCTGTCGGTGATCGCATTAAAGGCCGAGCTCGCCGGACGGCTGCTCGCCGACGGGCCGGACGACGCCGCCAGGGAGGTCGCCGAGCTGGAGCAAGTGGCGCGGACAGCGTTGGGCGAGGTCCGCGAGGCGGTCAGCGGCTACCGCCAGCCGACGCTCGAAGGCGAGCTTGCCGGCGCACGCATGGCACTGTCGGCAGCCGGCATCGAGGCCGACGTCCAGCAGTCTCAGGTGTCGCTCGATCCCGCCGTCGAGGCCGTCCTGGCCTGGGCGGTCCGGGAGGGCGCGACGAACGTCATCCGGCATAGCGGCGCCCGCCACTGCACGATGAAGATCGGCGCCAGCCTCACCGACGCCACGGTCGAGGTGGTCGACGACGGCGGTGGCGCCGAGGTCAGTGACTACGCGGCGGTCCCAAGCTACGCGGGCGTGGCGAGTGGCGAGCGCGTCGTTGCCGGCGCCGGCGAGCGAAGGCGCCGGCGGAGGCGAACGGCGCCGGCGAGGCGAAGGGCGCCGGCGAGGCGAACGGCGCCGGCGAGGCGAACGGCGCCGGCGAGGCGAACGGCGCCGGCGAGGCGGGCCGCGCGGGCGTCCCGACCTCCGTAGCCACCGGCGCGAGCGGCAGCTTCCGCTCCGTCGGTGGGCATGGGCTTGCGGGGTTGGGCGAGCGAGCGGGACTCCTGAACGGCCGGATCGAGGCGGGTCCGGTGCCCGGCGGCGGTTACCGGCTCGCGGTCATCGTCCCGGTCTCCCACGCGTGATCCGCGTCCTGCTCGCCGAGGATCAGACGATGGTCCGAGGAGCGCTCGCCAGCCTCCTTGATCTCGAACCCGACATCGAGGTCGTCGCGCAGGTCTCGCGCGGCGACGAGGTGACCGCCGCTGCGACCGCGGCTGCGCCCGACGTTGCCCTGCTCGACATCGAGATGCCGGGGGCGAGTGGCCTCGACGCGGCCGAGGAGCTGCGCCGCGCCCTTCCAGGCTGCCGGATTCTGATCCTGACCACGTTCGGCCGTCCGGGCTATCTACGCCGCGCGATGGAAGGCGGCGCCGCCGGCTTCCTGCTCAAGGATGCACCGGCGACCGAACTGGCCGCCGCGATCCGGCGGGCGGTCGCCGGCGAGCGCGTGGTTGATCCCGGGCTTGCCGCCGCGGCGCTCAGCCAGGGCGAGAGCCCGCTCACCCCGCGCGAGCACGAGGTGCTTGTCGCCTCCCGCCAGCACGCCACCGTCGCGGATCTCGCGCAGGCGCTCTACCTCTCACCGGGAACCGTCCGCAACCACCTCTCTTCGGCGATGCAGAAGCTCGACGCCCGCAATCGCGCGGAGGCCGTACGCGTGGCGGAGGAGAAGGGCTGGCTTTAGCCCGGGGTCGGGGCCGGGTGCTCGGGACTCACCGCGACGTTCACGCGCGTCACCGCTTGGGTCCGATGAACTCGTCGAGGATCGCCACGTCGGCCTTGCGCGAGACGTATGGTTGCCTGACGCCGTCCAGCGCACGCCGACCAAATCGCACGTGTGGCAGAGAATACGACGAATATCGTCGGAGACCTGCGTGAATTTGTACCGCGGGTGAATCCAGTTACAGCGACCAGTGTTCTGAAAGCGCAGCCATCCGAGTGGACGAGCCCTCGCAGCAACTCCCTCGGCCAGCGGTCGACCAAGCCGCGTTGCCATGCGGTCAACTCGATCCTGCGGTCCTGCTTCTTCCCTGCGGCGTGCTGTGGCAGTAGGCACGGCCAAGGTTTCCAATAGGAATTGACTTCAACGTAGTTCCCATTTGCATCGCTGCACATGAGCACGGACGGACCGAACACGCTCGACGGCGGTAGCGGCCGACGCAATAATCCCCGGATATCTCGTGTCGAGCGAGATGCGGAGTCGGTACACGCTGGTTTGCGTCTGAGCTTGCGATAGAGATCGCGACCGAAAACTTGCCAAGCCTGGGAGGCTTGTGGGGCCTTGACCCAGGAGGACATGATGATGGAGAACGGCAAGCCGCGCGGTCGTCGGCAGCTGACGCCGGAGGAGAAGTGGGAGATCTTTCTGGAGGTCACCTCGCAGGAGCTCTCGCAGGCCGACGCGGCCCGCAAGTGGAACGTCGATGTGAGCACGGTGGTGCGGTTGCGGGCGCTGGGAAGGGATGCGGCGTTGGCGGCGTTCGCGTCGGCGAAGCCGGGACGGCCGGCGTCGCCGGAGCAGGTCGAGCTCGAAGCGGCGCTGGGGGAGAACGAGCGTCTCTCGGAGGCGTTGAAGGAGATGGCGGTCGAGCTCACGTTGCACCGGGGAAAGCAGCGCTCGGGCTTTTCGGCCCGGTTCCCGCGCGCGTGAGCGCGGAGACCAAGCTCGAGCTGTTGGGGCTGATCGATGGTGCGGTCGCCGGCGGGTGGGCGCATACGAGGGCGTGCCGGGTGCTTGAGATCGAGGACGTTCGTGCGCACCGCTGGCGGCAGCGGTTGCGCGAGACGGGGAGCCTGGAGGACGGCCGTCCGGTCGGCGATGCCGTTCACCGGCTGCTGTCCTGGGAGGAGCAGGCGATCCTCGATCTGATCGAGACCTGGGGCTGGGTCGATCGCTCGCATCGCAAGCTCGCGCACCGCGGCAGCTACACCGGCGTGGTGTTCGTCTCGCCCTTGACGTTGCTGTGTGTGGCGCTCAAGCACCGGGTCGAGCTGCCGGGCGAGCCGGTCCGCCCCAGGCCAAAGGTGCCCGTGTTTCCCGAGA